>JBNKGL010000010.1:0-126117 GCA_050289805.1 Cyclobacteriaceae bacterium | reverse complement strand
CAGGTATTTCATATACGTACTTTTTGAACCCACAGGTTATCGGCCACCTGCTGTGAAATAAAGATTGTGTTTATATCGTTCACCTTGATTTCTAATGAGTTATCATAGGCAACATGATCCATTACTCGAATAAAGGAGCCAATGGAGATTCCGGTTTTATCAAGGTACTGAAGAAATGCACTGGTAGAATCCTTTACAGCGGTAACCTTGCCTGCTTCCCCGGGTTTAAGCTCCAGTAGCTGAACCTGCTGAACATCCGCGATTTCGCCGGTCTCGGTAGGGATGGGATCGCCGTGCGGGTCAAAACGCGGACTACCAAGATATTCATCCAGTCGTTGGATCAGGAGCTTTGACCGGATGTGTTCAAGCTGTTCGGCAACTTCATGAACTTCATCCCAGTTAAATTTTAATTTTTCGACCAGGAATGTTTCCCACAGACGGTGTTTTCGGATAATGCCCAACGCAGCCAGCGTTCCGGATTCGGTGATGGTGACTCCATAGTACTTTTTATAGCTAATAAGATTCTTTGTTGCCAGCCGCTTGATCATGTCGGTGACAGATGCAGCCTTTGTATTCATGACATCGGCAATGGCATTCGTTGAAACGGGATTTCCGGTTTCAACAGACAGGTGATAAATCGACTTCAGATAATTTTCCTCAGCCAGACTTAATTCGATTGAAGACATACCCAAATATAGATATTTAGATGAATCTAAAAAAATAATTAAGCCAAATTAAAAAACGTAAAAATCGACATAATGACCACATTTATATCTTTACCCGAGTTAAGTTAAATGCCTAATTAATTAATAAACAGCACTATAGGAGAGAGTCTGTAAGTTCACTGAAAATAGTAGTTTCCCGGATCCACCGAACCTCAGCTCCTGGTTTTGTTGAATAGAAAGTGATATTTTCAAGAGATTTGAGCAGGTTGTCCGGGGATGAATCATATACTACTGCTGCCGGATAGGTATCGCAAAATGACTTCCATTCCGGGCTGAAGCGGATAAGGATAATGGGTATTTCACAAGATATATATTCGTAGAGTTTCGTAGGCATTTTCTTATGCACCCAGGGTTCATAGCTGATGATGGCCGCATCAGCTTCAGCGAAAACCTCGAGGATAGTGGTATACGGTAGCGGGGCTTCACTGATTTTTGCATCGATCCATTCTTCACGGGTGATTATCTCACGTAGCGCTGAAAGGAATTTTGTATCAAAGCTGTTGCCCCGAACCATGAGCCGGGCTGTTGGATGTACGCTGCGAACCTGCCTCACCAGGTCTATTGATTCCAGGATTCCCGTATGCCGTGCGAGGGTACCGGTAAAAATAAAGGTGAAATCATCAGCCTTGGAATGATGAGCCGGCTTCATGAGTGTAGCCTTGTTTTCAAGTATAGTGGACTTGCCCTTTGTAAATTCAAGCTCATCAGAATAGCATTTTTCCGCCAGAATATAATGATCAACATAGGCTACAGATCTCCGTTCCTTTCGTCGGGTGAACCAGGCCGCAGCGTCACTGAGCATATGTTTTCTTTGCCGGATATTGGCTGAATAATTTTCCCGAATATCATAGATGATTTTTACCCCTTGTCTTTTGAATTTAGCCGCGACACCCAGTAATTCATGCGTATTGATCACCAGCAGATCGGGATCCAGATCCCGGATGATTTTATAGATTTTCGACGTGATCATCAGCCTCTTCAGGCTTTTCCTCGGGAATGGATCCAGCGGTATGAAGTTGATTTCGCTATCCGATATTGGAGTTTTGACAGGGAACCCTATTATATTTACGTCATATTTGCCCGAAGGCACAAGTGATTTTGCGAGCTTGAGGTATGTGCGGGGGTCATCAACCGGTTTCAGCACCGAAGCAAAAACAATTCGCTTACGTTTCATATTTATATAAAGATAAACCTACGTCGTTTATGGACAATAAAAAAGAAATCATTGAAAGTGCATGGGAGAACCGTGCTTTGTTGAAAGATAAGGATGTTCAGGAGCTCATCAGGTCTGTGATTGAGGATCTGGATAAGGGTGATCTGCGTGTAGCTTCGCCGGCCGGGGACGACTGGGCCGTTAATGAGTGGATCAAAAAAGCAGTGATCCTCTATTTTCCCATTCAGCAAATGCAGACTGTAGAGGTTGGACCTTTCGAATTTCATGATAAAATTCCGCTTAAGCGTAATTACCAGCAACTGGGCGTTCGTGTTGTACCCCATGCGGTAGCCCGGTATGGCGCTTATATCAGTCCGGGTGTGGTTCTGATGCCCTCCTATGTAAACATCGGAGCGTTTGTGGATGAAGGAACGATGGTGGATACCTGGGCAACAGTGGGAAGTTGTGCCCAGATCGGGAAGCATGTACATCTTAGCGGGGGCGTAGGAATCGGAGGGGTTCTGGAGCCTGTACAGGCAGCCCCTGTCATTGTTGAAGACAATGCATTCATAGGTTCGCGATGTATTATCGTGGAAGGAGTTCGAATCGGAAAAGAAGCGGTATTGGGAGCGAACGTCACTTTAACGGGCAGCTCGAAGATCATTGATGTAACAGGAAATGAGCCGGTTACGTATAAGGGATATGTGCCTCCGCGTTCGGTTGTCATACCCGGTAGTTACACGAAACAGTTCCCTGCCGGCGATTTTCAGGTGCCCTGTGCGCTGATTATTGGACAGCGAAAGGAAAGCACGGATAAGAAAACTTCGTTGAACGACGCTTTACGCGAAAATAATGTAGCAGTTTAAGCGTTTGGCATATAAGTTGCTCTTTTCTATCACGATGAAAAGAATTGTAAGCCAGATATTGATGATCCTGATGGTCGCGACGTTATTTACCGCCGCGGGTCCGGTTTTGTATTATCCGGTTGAGCACAACAGTTTTGTTCCGGGTGAAGTCCTGGAATATCATGTGTCCTTTGGGATATTCGGAATTGGAGATGCCAAAATGGTCATTGACAAGGAAGTAAGAAACGTAAATGATCGTCCGGTTTATAAGGTTGATGTCTATGGAAAGACCACAGGAATGGTGGATTGGGTAGCGAAAGTGGATGATCATTGGGGATCATATGTGGATACTGTGGCGTTGGTACCGCACATGAGCTACAGGAATATCAAGGAAGGCAATTATCGGAAGAATGAAATTACCCGTTTTTATCATGACCGGGGAGTAATTGAAACGGTTACACTCGATCAGAAGACCGGAAAATACAAGGAGCCCAAAGTCTTTTACAACCAGCGCAGGGAAATTCGCGACATGCTGGCCGGATACTTGTATTTGAGAACAGTGGATTTTTCCGGGATGAAAAAGGGGGATTATTTTGAGATCAGCGGATTCCTGGAAGATACTTTCTATGATATGCGGATGGTTTTCGAAGGATATGAAAAAGTAAAGACCAAAGCCGGAAAATTCAGAGCCATTAAATTATCACCCTTAATGCCCGAAGGTGGCGTCTTCGACGGCGAAAAGTCTGTAACTGTCTGGATATCAGCAGATGAAAACAAGGTTCCTCTGAAAGTTCAGGCTAAAATGTTTGTTGGAAATACTACCCTCGAGCTGAGTGGTTTTAGTCATCTGAAAAACCCCGTTTCCGGGTTATGAATTACCGCATGTAAGAATTTAGGTGCTATCTGCCTAATTGCTTTCATTTCATTTTTGTATTATAGCGTATGCTAATTATCATATTGGCCATATTAAGTTTACCATTACCGGTCAAGGAAACCATTACATTTCCGGCGGGGGATGGTGTGACGATTACTGCAGACCTGTATGCGCCGCATCCGAAAGATGCGCCGATGATACTGCTGTTTCATCAGGCAGGCTGGAGCAGGGGAGAATACAATGAGATTGCCCCTAAGCTTAATGAAATGGGCTATAATTGCCTGGCGGTTGACTTACGCGCAGGCGGTGTAATTAATGGTGTTGTAAACCAGACGCACGAGTCGGCAAAGGGGCTTTACAAGGAAACCCGGTACATTGACGGGCTAAAGGACATTGAGGCTTCAATTCAATATGTACGTAAGAATCTGGCATCCGGCCAGGTAATTATCTGGGGGAGTTCCTTCAGCGCCGCTCTTGTTCTGAAAGTTACCGGAGACCATCCGGAATGGGTTGATGCTGCATTGGCTTTCTCCCCGGGTGAATACTTTACCTCCCAGGGACAGTCCCGGGATTATATCTCGAGCAGTGCGTCAAATATCGCAAGACCGGTTTTTATCACCTCTGCCCATAATGAAAAGAGTAACTGGTGGGGAATATACGTGGCGATTTCAGATATGGACAAGACATATTTCTGGCCTTCAACAACCGGGAATCATGGTTCGAGGGCACTATGGTCTAAGTTCCCGGATTCACCGGATTACTGGGAAAAGGTGAAATCTTTTCTTGAATCGGTTAAATAATACATCTTTGATCTTTAAATTTGCATGAAGTGGCCGGAGCATGCCACTTTTTTTATTATCGAGCGTATTACTATTATGGGACGATTAGTTTTTATTTTTTTAACCTGCGCAATTCTTTTCACCGGATGTTCTAATGATCAATCGGAAATCGGAGATCGTTTGTTTCGTAAGGGAAATTATGAGCAGGCAATTGCCGCATATACGGAATACCTTCGGCTGAACCCCAGTGATCTTAAGACACTATATAACCGTGGACGTGCGTATCAGGAGCTGGGTAAGAATGAGAAAGCGCTCGAAGATTTTCAGCGTGTGATCAAGGAAGACCCATTCAATGTAAATGCCTTATTGAGTGTTTCCAACGACTACTTCAATCGTCTGAGGGATTATGAAAATGCTATTTTTTATGCTGATAAGGTTCTCAAATCAAACCCCAATGCCATTGCGTTTACTGTGAAGGGTAAGTCTTTTCAAAAAATGGGTAAGCTTAATGAAGCAATGGCAGCCTATAATGACGCACTCAGCACCAACGATTCATATGCAGATGCATACCTTTCCAGGGGCAGCCTGTTCATATACCTGAATCAGTACAGTCGTGCATGTTCAGATTTCCAGCGAGCCGATGCCCTCGGCATGGAAGTTTCCCAGTACATAGAGAAATACTGCAAGTAAAGGATTTCTGCATAGCGGGATTATAATTTAGGACATACGTATGTTGATATATTTGTGGTTAATAGCTAACTTTCAGCTAATTAACCATGCATCAACCGTTACTGTTAGTCAACTTAAAACCTAAATTATGCTAGATGAATTAATGAGCAGCCTTGACGGTGATGTTAGTGGTCAGCTTGCCAGTATCGGAATCCCGGCCGACAAAACCGGTGATGTGATGTCACTTGCCAAATCTACCCTGGCGGATCAGTTTAAGAACAAGGCACAGAGCGGCGATATGTCGGATCTTCTAAACCTTTTTAACGGAAACCAGGCGATTGGAAGCAGTTCCCTGGTGGATGGTATTGTCGGTAACATGGCGAGTCAGGTGGCAGAAAAGCTGGGCATTTCTCCGCAAATAGCCAAAAGTGCTGCAGCGATGCTGATCCCGATGATTTTGTCTAAACTGGATTCAAGTACTCCGTCTTCCGGACTTACCGATGATCATCTTTCCCAGATTCTGGGAGGGAATCAGAATTTAGGTGGATTGACCGATTCATTGAAAAATTTATTTAACTGAGAAACTAAATCAAACAATTAATAATTACATACTATGGCTAAAATTTCAGATATCGAAGGTATCGGTCCTGCATTGGAGAAAAAGCTCGCAAAAGCAGGCATTAAAACAGTAAACGGACTTTTGAAAACATGTTGTGATAAGAAAGGTCGTAAGGCAGTAGCAGAAGCAACTGGCATTGATGAATCCAAAATACTCAAATTTGCCAATATGGCGGACCTTTATCGTGTAAAGGGTGTTGGAAGTGAATATTCTGAATTGCTCGAGGCTGCCGGCGTGGATACAGTAAAAGAACTCAGGAACCGCAAGCCGGAAAACCTGCATGCTAAAATGGTAGAAGTAAATGCTGCGAAGAAACTTGTACGTCAGCTTCCATCTTTGTCGAAAGTTCAGGGATTTGTTGAAAGCGCCAAGTCACTTGATCCGGTAATGACTTACTAATTCAGGTTTAAGTAAAATTAAAACTGAAGCACTTCTCACCACAGAGAAGTGCTTCTTCTTTTTCGGCGGGGCTTAACGCCCAGGGCGCCCATCAGTCCGCGTGAAATTTCCCTCATCAGCGTATTTCCCAGCTGGCGAACCATCGTGTTTTTCGATAACTGCTCAACAAGTGATTCATCAGACCCCGCTTTAGTTTTTCGTGGTTTTGTTTCCTCGGGTTCCGATGCTGCAACTTCAATTTTCTCATTCAATAGCTCATACGCACTCTTCCGGTCTATTTCTTCATTGTATTCATCAATAATTTCAGAAGCGGAGATCACTTTTTTCAGTTCATCATCGGTTAATATACCCATACGGGAACGGGGAGCCGACATCAGTGTTGCTGCCAGTGGGGTAGGAATACCCTTTTCATTTAATACTGTAACGAGCGCTTCCCCGATTCCAAGGGTAGTAAGCAATTCATCTATGTCATAATATTCTGAAGGCGGAAAATTTTCAGCGACCAGTTTAATTTTTTTACGATCCCTTGCGGTAAACGCGCGTAACGCATGCTGAATACGGAAACCCAGCTGACTCAGGATATTCTCAGGTATATCATCGGGTACCTGTGTACAGAAATAGATGCCCACACCTTTGGAGCGAATAAGTTTTATGATAGAGTCCAGCTGATCCAGAAGGGCGTCTGAGGCCTCCTTGAAAAGCAGGTGTGCCTCATCAATAAACATGATCAGTTTGGGCTTATCAGCATCACCCTGTTCAGGAAATGTGGCGTATATCTCCGCCAGCAGGCAAAGCATAAAAGTGGAAAATAGCTTTGGACGGTCCTGAATATCCACAAGCCGTAACACGCTGATCATTCCATTGCCCTGGCTGTCAGTTCTCAACAGGTCTGCCGGATCGAATGAACGTTCCCCAAAGAAGCGTTCAGCGCCTTGCTGCTCCAATTCAATGATCTTCCGCGTAATGGTACCAACCGAGGCCGTGGAAATCCGGCCATATTCCTTTTCGACGGATTCCTTTCCTTCATCTGTAACATATTGCAGTATCTTTTTCAGATCCTTCAGATCAAGAAGGGGAAGTTTATGGTCGTCGCAGTATTTAAAGATCAGTGCCATGATTCCGGATTGCGTATCATTCAGCTCCAACATCTTGCTGAGAAGTACTGGCCCGAATTCAGATACCGTTGCCCGAAGTCGTACCCCCCCTTCATCGGAAATGGTAAGCGATTCAATCGGAAATCCCTGCGGCGCATATTCAATTCCGATGTGGGCCATGCGCTCGTCGATCTTGGGATGGGGGGAGCCGGGCATCGCCAGGCCGCTGAGGTCACCCTTGATATCCATCAGCAGTACCGGAACACCTTGTTCAGACAGGGCTTCGGCCATCACCTGAAGACTCTTTGTTTTACCCGTACCGGTGGCCCCGGCAATCAATCCATGGCGATTCATGGTTTTCAGGGGCGCCTTGATCAGGGCTTTATCGAGGGGCGCACCATCGATCATGGCAGTCCCGAGAATTATTTCAGGGCCTTTATTTGTATGAGCCTTTTCAATGATTGACCGAAATTCTTCCTTACTCATTTTTGTCGCTATTTTTTAAATTGTGATGCTACAATCAGGTCTTTTGTTTTATGACTCCAGTCGTAAAACCCACTGCCGCTTTTTACGCCTTTATGTCCGGCCGTCACCATATTCACCAGCAACGGACAGGGAGCATATTTTGGATTTCCCAGGCCATCATGTAAAACATGGAGGATTGAAAGGCAGACATCCAGACCAATGAAATCTGCCAGTTGTAACGGACCCATGGGATGTGCCATGCCGAGCTTCATGACGGTATCAATTTCCTCTACACCGGCAACCCCCTCGAAAAGGCTGTAGATTGCCTCATTAATCATGGGCATGAGAATACGGTTTGCCACAAAACCGGGATAGTCATTCACTTCTACCGGAACTTTGCTGAGTTTTTCCGACAGGTTCATGACCAGTTCGGTGGTTTCGTCGCTGGTGTTGTAGCCGCGAATAACTTCAACCAGTTTCATTACCGGAACCGGATTCATAAAATGCATTCCGATGACCTTTTCAGGCCGGCGGGTAACCGCCGCAATCTTTGTAATTGAAATTGAGCTTGTATTCGTGGCCAATATGGCATGATCAGCACAAAATTTATCCAGATCACGGAATATATTCAGTTTCAGCTCGACATTCTCTGTTGCTGCCTCAACCACAAGGTCGGCGGAACTCACGCCTTTTTCAAGTGAAGTCTCCGTGGTAATGCGATTCAATGTGTCCTGCTTGTCGCCTTCTGTAATTAATTCCTTATTTACCTGCCGGTCGAGGTTTTTTGATATGGTGGCCAATCCGCGCTCCAACGATTCTTTAGAAATATCTATGAGTGTAACCTGGTACCCATACTGTGCAAACACGTGTGCAATTCCATTTCCCATGGTACCGGATCCAATCACCGAAATATTTTTCATAGTGTGTCTAAGTTTTTGGTTGGTTTCAAATATAGGAAGAAATGCAGACGTCTAAATAATGAATTCTGCGGATCTCAAATTAGCGCTACAATTTAAAATTATTTATATATTGTCGACGGTAAATTTTAATCTAACTAACTATGTTCAAAGAATTTAAAGAGTTTATTTCTCGTGGAAACGTGCTCGAGTTGGCAGTAGGTTTGATTATGGCAACCTACTTCGGAGCCATTGTAAAATCATTCGTGGATGACATCATTATGCCTCCGGTAGGTAAAATGATTGCCGGCGTTGATTTTTCACAGCTCAAGATGAAAATAGGTGAAAACGTTTTAGCGGATGGTACCGTTGAAGCTGTGACAATTAACTATGGTAACTTCATCAATACCATTATTACATTCCTCATTGTTTCCTTTGCTGTTTTTATGGTGGTGAAATCCTATAACAGGTTCCTGAGGAAGCAGGAAGAAGCAGCTCCGGCGGCACCTCCTGCACCTTCAAAAGAGGAAGTATTACTTACCGAAATACGGGACTTACTCAAAAAACAATAACGGGAAAGAGCGGTTCGGCCGCTCTTTTTTTTTAACCTTGCACTATGATCGAGATCGGCAAACATCAATTGCTCACAGTGAACAGGGAAGTTGACTTCGGCCTGTATATCGGAGACGGGGAGGAGGAAATTCTGCTTCCCACGAAATATATTCCTGAAGGATTGAGCATTGGCGATAAGCTTCGTGTATTTGTTTATAAAGATTCAGAAGACCGGCCGATCGCGACGACCCTCCAGCCCGCCGGTGAAATTGGCAGTATTGTAGTTCTGAAAGTGAAGGACAGTAATCCACATGGAGCCTTCATGGAATGGGGTCTTGAGAAAGATTTGTTCGTACCAAAACGTGAACAGCATATTCCTTTCCAGCTTGGCAAAGATTACGTCATACGTATTGCACTCGATTATAAGACCAACCGGCTGATAGGTACCAGTAAGATCAGATCATTCCTTAAAAAGGATGCCGAAGGACTTGAAGAAGGGCAGAAGGTGAGCCTGATGATTTATTCTGTAACAGACCTTGGCTTTCAGGCGGTCATCAACGGGGAATATTCAGGGCTTTTATACCGCAGTGAATGTCCCGTTGAATTTGCCATTGGTACCCAGACCGAAGGATATATTAATAATATCAGGACGGATGGTAAAATTGATCTTCGGTTGAACCCGGGAGGTCGCGAAGCTGCGGATGAGCATCGGGAATTATTACTGGATGAGTTGAAAAAGCATGACGGATTTCTGAGCCTGACAGATAAATCAAGTCCCGAAGAAATTCAGAATACGCTTGGTCTGAGTAAAAAAGCTTTTAAGAAAGCACTGGGAAACCTATACCGGGAACGACTTGTAGCGCTTGAAACCGACGGTGTTCGGCTGATCGTTACCGGCGATAAATCATAACCTCCTTCGCCCTGTTGGTGGCTGAAAACCGGATATGAAGATCATTGCCTCCATTACTTACAGATCCATTGCACGCCGGCCCCGCATCGAGCAGGTAGATGTAAAATTTCTGGTTTCTTTTATATAATTCATTCTTGTCAGGCTTGCCCAGCCATTGAAGAATCGTTTCTTCAGAAAGCCCTTTCAGATCATCGGTTAATTCGGGATGTTCCTCCATTACTGTTTTTCTGTATCCCATACAGCCATTATGGTCTGCAGTCCATTGTTCGATGTCGATGTAGGATGGGGCAGGCGAGGATCCGCAAGCCGATAGAGCAGCGATGAAAGTAATGAGAAGAATATTTTTCATGAAAGGCTTATGGAAGATTTGAGGGCTCTGTGTAAAACGAAAAACCATACTGCTGACAGGATAGAATATACAATTACCATCACCACCAGGTAAAATGGGTAATCCATCACATAGTGCAACACCGCAACGAGGCCGACGGTTACCGATAGCCTGATATATTCAAATGAGGTGACCCAACGGCGGTTTTCCAGCATACCTCCGCAGGAAACAACCAGCATGATGATCATACTCACAATCGACAAATTTTCATACCACCTATTGGATTCAAGGGTGAACAGAAATGCCGCCGTCACGAGCAAGGCGATGATATACTGCGACATTACATAAGGAATAACGCCGCGGGAATAACGCGGATTATATTTCACATACCTGTTCCTGTCCACTTCCGGCACTTCCTGCATTCCGCCCATCGCTTCAGGCATCCAGCCTGGTTTGTAAAAGAGATAGCGAAGTTTATCACCGGTAGAAGGAATGGATCTCATCGTTTTCCACATATCATGGTAGTGTGCCAGGTTCACCCACAGGGGGTTCCAGGAATTGGTCGGCTTCGTAATCCCGTATACCGGTTTTTCTTCCTCAACCTGAAAGGTTCCAAACATCCGGTCCCAGACAATGAAAACACCGGCGTGATTGCGATCGATATATTTCGGATCCCTTCCATGATGAACCCGATGGTGTGAAGGAGTATTGAAAATATATTCAACCCATCCCAATTTGCCGATTGTTTCAGTGTGGATCCAGAACTGATATACCGTGACCAGCGCAGATACAAATACAAATGCAGTAGGGTTGAAGCCCATTACTGCGAGTGGAAGATAGAAACTAAAAGTCCACAGGATCTGAAATGAGCCCTGCCGCAGTGCCACCGAAAAATTGTAATCCTCACTCTGGTGATGAACCACGTGGCCGCCCCAGAATAAATTGATCTCATGCGACATGCGGTGTGCCCAGTAGTAGCAGAAATCAACGGCGATAAACAATATGATAAAGGTTAAGGCATTTTCAGGGATCGTGAAAAAACGGAATTCATAAATGAAAGCATAAACCGCCACGCCCAGTACCTTGAAGAAGATGTTGGTCAGCTGCTGAGTTACACCGCAACTGATGTTGGTAATCGCATCATTGAGCCGGTATAGTTTCCTTTTCGAAAAGCGTTCTATCAGTAATTCGATGCCAATGAGCAGGAAATAAACAGGAATGGATAATATGATGGGATTGAAATCCATAGGTAGCTTAAAAACTCAAAATAATTGAAATTAGTTTAAGAATAAAAATCTAACTTCGCAGGACCAGGATGTTAAGACTCGTTAAATTTCTTTGGCTGCTCACCCTTGTAGTCGGGTTGGGCGCTTTATTGTATACATATGCCGCCATGAATGAAAGCCTTTCATTCGGAACGTATACATTTTCCCGTGAATGGTATTTTTATCTGGCACTCCTGATACTCGTAATTTTTAATTTTACGTTTTACACCCTCTCCCGCAATCTTGGATATCGCGATGAGAAGCTCCGGTCTTCACTGATCATCTGGCAGTTAAGTTTCGCCGGGATTTTGAATCTGTTCTTTATCACGAGCGTATTCTTTGTGATGCTGGTGAATAGCGGGGAGTTATTTGACTATGATAATTTTGGGTATCTGGTGTATGTTTGCCTCGGGCTTATCGCACTCTGGATACTGATGCTGCCTTTTATCTTTTCTCGTAAGCTACTTAGCTAGCTGCTTGACTGGATAGAGTATAATAATCTGATATACAGATATTTATAATTGATTATTTCATTTTTTTATTTAGAAATATTCCCTCATTAAATCAATTTCATTGCTTGAATAAATGGTGTTTTTCGTGTTTATTCGCTTTCAGGCAGTGTGTAGAAAAGGAAAATTATGTCAGCAGAAAATCAGGTTCAATATACAGAAGATAGCATCCGGTCATTAGACTGGAAAGAACACATTCGTTTACGTCCCGGAATGTATATTGGCAAGCTCGGCGACGGGTCTGCCCAGGATGACGGAATATATGTTCTGGTGAAAGAGGTGATCGACAATTGTATTGATGAGCATATGATGGGATATGGAAAAACCATCGATGTGAAAATTACTGATCACAGGGTAGAGGTGAGGGATTATGGCCGCGGGATTCCCCTGGGCAAAGTGGTGGATTGCGTGTCAAAGATCAATACCGGAGGTAAATATGATTCCGGTGCCTTTCAAAAATCTGTGGGTTTGAACGGTGTGGGAACCAAGGCAGTGAATGCCCTTTCAAACTATTTCAAGGTTCAGTCTTATCGGGACGGACAAACCAAGGTTGCCGAATTCCGGCAGGGTGAAATACTAACAGATCAAAAGGTTACTTCATCCAGCGGACGGAATGGCACCCTGGTGGCATTTGAGCCCGATGACGCCATTTTTAAGAACTTTCATTTCATCCCGGAATATCTGAATGACCTGATCTGGAATTATGTTTTCCTCAATTCCGGACTTACTATCAATTTTAACGGGCAGAAGTTTCATAGCGAGAATGGTCTGAGAGATCTTCTTGAACGCAAGACCGATGTTGAAAATCTGCGGTATCCAATCATTCACCTCAAAGGCAATGATATTGAACTTGCGCTCACCCATAGCAATCAGTATGGTGAAGAATACTATTCATTTGTGAACGGACAGTATACCACGCAGGGGGGAACCCACCTTTCAGCCCTACGGGAAGGATTGGTTAAAACGGTCAGGGATTTTTATAAAAAGGATTTTGATGCGACTGATATTCGTGCGAGTGTGGTCGCTGCCATAGCGGTTCGTGTACAGGAACCCGTACTTGAGTCACAGACAAAGACCAAGCTGGGTTCGCAAAATGTCGCGCCGGATGGTCCTACGATGCGCACGTTCGTGAATGACTTTCTCAGGACCGAACTTGACAATTACCTGCACCGCAACTCACAGGTGGCGGATGCCCTGCTGAAGCGGATACTGCAATCGGAACGGGAGCGCAAGGAAATTGCGGGCATCAAGAAACTGGCAAATGAACGAGCTAAAAAGGCGAATCTTCATAATAAGAAATTACGCGATTGCCGTGTCCATTACAGCGATAAAAATAAGGAACGTGCAGAGGAAACGATGATTTTCATTACCGAGGGGGATTCCGCCAGCGGGTCTATCACCAAATCAAGGGATGTTGAAACACAGGCCGTGTTCAGCCTTCGTGGCAAGCCGCTGAATTGCTTCAACCTGACGAAAAAGGTGGTGTATGAAAATGAAGAATTCAATCTTCTGCAACATGCTCTCAATATTGAGGATGGGATTGAAGGACTGCGATACCGGAAAATAATCATCGCGACTGATGCTGACGTCGATGGAATGCATATCCGTCTTCTGCTCCTTACATTCTTCCTGCAGTTCTTTCCAGACCTCGTTCGCCATAACCATGTATACATTCTGGATACCCCGTTATTCCGCGTGCGAAATAAAAAAGAAACCATCTATTGCTATTCCGAAGAAGAAAAAAGAGCTGCCGTTGCAAAACTGGGGAGTAAACCGGAAATAACGCGCTTTAAAGGTTTGGGCGAGATTTCTCCGGATGAATTTGGTAAGTTCATCGGTGATGAAATGCGTCTTGAACCAATCATCATCAAGAAGGATACAACCATAAAACAGTTATTATCATTCTATATGGGCAAAAATACCCCGGAACGTCAGGACTTTATCGTGGATAACCTGAGAATTGAGAAGGATCTTGTAGAAGACACTGCGGCTTAATTGTAATTATATTGCAAAAATTAATAAATTGTAATTATATTGCAATATGAATTATTTAATACTAATGGCCGACATCATCAATTCTTCTCATTCTGAAGGAGGGGCATTGATGAGTGCATTTTCTGGACTTGTAGATAAGGTAAATAAAAAATTTGGTACAGGAATTCTTTCTCCACTCACCATTACGTTAGGGGATGAATACCAGGGAATTGTGGCTGATGCGCAAACGGCGGCAGAGATAATTTTTTTTATTGATGAGGAGAGCCTGGTTACTGACCCGCAATTCCGGCTGAGGCATGTAGTTCATTTCGGGGACGTGGAAACTCCCATTAACAGGAAGGAGTCCCATGCGATGCTCGGTCCCGGACTTACCCGTGCAAGGGAAATCCTGGGAGAAATCAAGGGCGGAGATACCGAGATTTCCATTTCCGGATTTACGCCGGGAACCGATGAACGGCTTTCTCTTGCGTTTCGTCTGTACAGGGCATTTTATAATGACTGGCCTGAAAAGGACAGGCAAATTGCGTATGATTTTATTCAGAAGCATGACTATAAGATCCTCGCCGGCATGTACGGGAAGGACCCTTCCACGATGTGGAGAAAAGAGAGAACATTAAAGATGAAAGACTTTTACACGTCCCGCGCATTAATAAACTTATTGATATCGGATGTATAAGCTTTGGATTTATATTGGAATTATTCTTGTCTGTGAAGCCCTGGCGGCGCTGGTTTTTTACCTGCTGGCACGGTGGAATTCGCCTGATGGAACAAAATCTGCACGTCTGTCGTGGCGGGGTCTGTTCAAAGGCTGGGTGGAGCGGGCATTCCTGGTTTATGCTTTCCTGCGGGGATATCCCCAGGCACTCACCTTTTTTGCTGCATTAAAGATTGCGACACGAATCAAGGATGAGAACCATATTTCAAATGATTTTTACCTGATAGGCAATATTATATCCGTATGCCTTGCAATATTATACTCACAACTTTTAAGCGAATATTTTGGATAACATGGATAAGCACGAAGAGAACGGTAAACCTGAAAAATATAGCGGAGAGGATCAGATTCATGATGTTGTACCCGTTTCCGGAATGTATGAGGACTGGTTCCTCGAATATGCATCCTATGTAATTCTGGAAAGGGCTGTTCCGGCACTGGAAGATGGTTTTAAGCCAGTTCAGCGACGGATCATGCATGCACTGAAAGAAATGGATGACGGCCGGTTCAACAAGGTGGCCAACGTGATCGGTCAGACCATGCAATATCACCCCCATGGGGATGCATCGATCGGTGATGCCATGGTCAATATGGGACAAAAGGAACTGCTCATTGAAACGCAGGGAAACTGGGGAGATATCCGAACAGGAGACAGTGCCGCCGCACCCCGTTATATTGAAGCCAGGCTATCGAAATTCGCGCTCGACGTTGTCTTTAATTCACAAACCACAGACTGGCAGGTTTCCTATGACGGACGAAAGAGGGAGCCGGTAACCTTTCCGGTGAAATTTCCCTTGCTGCTGGCCCAGGGTGTGGAAGGTATTGCCGTGGGTTTGTCCACAAAAATTCTTCCCCACAATTTCTGTGAACTCATAAAAGCATCGATTGATATTCTGAAAGGCAAGAAGCCAAAGATTTACCCTGACTTTCCGACAGGAGGGATGGCCGACTTTTCAGATTACAACCAGGGTATGCGGGGCGGAAGGATCAAGGTAAGGGCACGTATCGAGGAATATGATAAGAAAACGCTCGTGATTCGGGATATTCCCTTCAGTACCACAACAACCAACCTTATCGAGTCTATCATCAAAGCCAATGATAAGGGGAAGATTAAAATTAAAAAGGTAGTCGATAATACTGCACGGGATGTGGAAATCCTCGTTTCACTGGCGCCCGGCCAATCACCGGATATCACCATCGATGCATTGTATGCCTTCACCGATTGTGAGTTGTCCATTTCACCCAACTCATGTGTGATCATTGAGGATAAGCCTCATTTCATGCCGGTGAATGAGATCCTTCAGCGCAATACAGAACAGACCGTTGACCTGCTCACACGGGAACTGGAAATTCGTAAACATGAGCTGATGGAGAAAATCCTTTTCTCATCATTGGAAAAGATTTTCATTGAAAACAGGATTTACCGCGATATTGAGGAATGTGAAACCTGGGAAGCGGTTATATCCACGATCGATACAGGACTTGAACCTTTCAAACCGCAGTTTTATCGTGAAATTACGGAAGATGATATTGTGCGACTTACGGAAATCAGGATCAAACGAATATCGAAATTTGATTCGTTCAAGGCTGACGAACTTCTGAAGCGCCTGGAAGATGAGCTTGCGGAAACCGAATACAACCTGGCCAATATCACCGAATATGCAATCAATTACTACCAGGGTCTCCTGGAAAAATACGGAAAAGGCCGTGAACGAAAGACGGAGATCCGTTCATTTGATGCTATCAATACAACCGTAGTTGCCGCGAACAATCAGAAACTCTACGTCAACAGGGAAGATGGTTTCGTAGGATACGGCCTGCGCAAGGATGAATTTGTATGTGACTGTTCAGACCTGGATGATATCATTGTGATCAGGAAGGACGGTAAGTGCATGGTATCCAAAATTGCCGAAAAGGTCTTTATGGGTAAGGATATTTTACACGTGGGGGTCTGGAAGAAGGGTGATGACCGGATGACCTACAACATGATCTATGTGGATGGAAAAACCGGAAGATCCATGGTTAAAAGGTTCCAGATCACAGCCATTACCCGGGATAAGGAATACGATCTCACGAAAGGGAATAAGAATTCGCGGGTTCTTTACCTCAGTGCCAACCCGAACGGTGAAGCGGAAGTGGTGACCGTGAAACTTACTTCCGGAGCTAAAGCAAGAATCAAAATATTTGACTATGA
Organism: Cyclobacteriaceae bacterium; assembly: GCA_050289805.1. Taxonomy (GTDB): domain Bacteria; phylum Bacteroidota; class Bacteroidia; order Cytophagales; family Cyclobacteriaceae; genus JAUILA01. The sequence goes on along the minus strand of JBNKGL010000010.1, from coordinate 109,131 downwards.
TTTTTCAGAGCTTGAGATCAAGGGAAGGGGTGCCGGAGGAAATATCCTCACGAAGTATCCGGTTCGGAGAATAGATCTCAAAAGTGAAGGAGTATCTACGTTAAGCGGACTTGATATCTGGTATGATGATTCCGTGGGCAGGCTGAATAAGGATGAAAGGGGCACATATATTGGTAATTTCAATGGTGAAGACAGTATTCTGGTCATTTACAAGGATGGTTCCTATGAGCTCACTTCCTATGAACTGACCAACCGCTATGAACAGGACAAGATCGTCCTGATTGAAAGGTTTGATCCGGAGAGTGTAATTTCTTGTGTTTATTACGATGGCGAGAGTAAGACCTACTATGTGAAACGCTTTCAAATTGAGACATCAACGCTCAATAAGCGTTTTGGCTTCATCAGTGAAAGCAGCGGTTCCAAGTTATTGCTGGCTTCCACAGCAGCATCTGTAGATGTGCAGGTCACTGTTCAGAAACCCAAATCAAAATCGTACGATAAGGAATCTGTTCGCCTTGAAGACATCATTGACGTTAAGGGATGGAAAGCGATCGGAAACAAACTTTCTTCGGATAAGGTGAAAAAGGTGGAGTTACTTTCTGAATCCAAAACAGAATCAAAACAAACTGAAAAGGATAAGAAAAGTCCGTCTGTGAAAACAGAAAAAGATGAAATTCCTGATGTCGATCAGGCAGAAAATAAAAAATCGGTGGAAGTTGACCAGCAGGAAAAAAAGGATTCGGGCTCTGACAAAAAGAGTGAAACAAAAAAAGGCAAGGGAGGAAAAGATGAAGGCGGCTATAACATTGGAGAAACGATAGAATTTGATTTTTAATGAATAGGGAAGAGCGGCTGTTGCTGGAATACTTCAGCGGTTTCGTAAGCAGTTCGCGAAAAGAACTGATGCATCAGGTTCTATCCGACAGAACACGGCAGATTACCGTTGTTCTGGAAGATATTTATCAGTCGCAGAATGCCAGTGCAGTTGTCCGGACTTGTGATTGCTTTGGAGTCCAGGACCTCTATATCATTGAAAATCATCATGAATTTAAAGTAAATCCCCGTGTTGTTCACGGGGCATCTAAATGGATTGACATATATCGTTTCAATGAATTGGAGAATAATACTGTTGAATGCCTGAGTAAATTGAAGGAAGAAGGATATATGATTGTAGGAACGACACCATTGCGTACAGCGATGTCAATCCATGATATTGATCCGCTCCGGAAGCCGGCAATTATTTTTGGTACTGAAGCAAAAGGCCTGTCGGAAACCGCGCTTGATTTTTGTGATGAGTTAGTTACATATCCTATGTACGGGTTCACAGAAAGCCTGAATATCTCGGTGAGCGTTTCACTTTGCCTGGGTGCATTGATCCCAAAGTTACGGAACTCTTCTGCCGACTGGCATCTGACGGAAAATGAAAAAGATCAGCTTAGGTTGTCCTGGTACCGACAGTCGGTGAACAGATATGAAGTCCTTGAACGTGAATTCCTCAAAAAGTTGAAATAAGTTATTAGGTTTACGGATGGTTAGGCGGATTGTAAAATTTTTAGGAATACTCTTTGGGATTGGTGTGGTTTTCATGACTGTGACCAATATCTGGGTGTATAATTCAACAAAAAGCCAGGTTTTCGAAGAACCGCTTGATGTCCCTTTTGCTCCGGTTGGAATTGTGCTGGGAACCAGTCCGAAAACCATGCAGGGAGGTCCCAATCCTTATTTTGAAGAACGTATTATCGCAGCAGCAGAATTATTGGAAATGGGTAAGATCCAGCATATCCTGGTGAGTGGCGATAATGCCACCGTTTACTATAATGAACCTGAGAAGATGAAGCAGGCCTTATTGGAAAGGGGTGTACCAGAAGAATCGATCACATTGGATTATGCGGGATTCAGGACTCTTGATTCCATGGTAAGGTGCCAGAAGGTTTTCGGACAGAATGAGGTGACGGTAATTACTCAGCCGTTCCATACCTACCGCGCGTTGTTTATTTCCAATTACCTGGGTATGCAGGCGAATGCCTATGCGACAAAAAAGGTTTATTCAGCCAGCTTTAAAATGGCGGTTCGTGAATATCTGGCCCGTTCACTGGCTGTTTGGGATTTGTATATTGTAAATAAGGAGCCAAAATTTCTGGGTAAAAAGGAAACCCTTAACCTCTAATTCCAGTTGAATACACCGTTAACGCTTAATTATATTGCGGCTATATATTTCCATACTATTGATGATTCTTTCACTGCCCGCACTGGGACAGGAGCGTATCATATCTGGTAAAGTCACGGATGCAAATTCCGGTGATCCGATTCCGTTTGTGAATGTTTTCATTAAAGGCACTAATACCGGAACGACGACCGATTTCAATGGCCGGTATGAATTGCGCCTGAATGAAAACGCAGATTCCCTCACTGCATCCTATATTGGATATATCACGCGTTCAAAACCACTTTCTGGTGCGGCACGGCAGGAATTGAATTTTCAGCTGGCGGAGGATGTCATCAGCCTCGATGAAGTAGTATTTGTTGCAGGTGAAAATCCTGCCTTCCCAATTCTCAGGAAAGTGGTTGATCATAAACGTGAGAATGATAAAAATGCACTGAATGCCTATGAATATGAGACCTATACAAAGATTGAGATCGATGTAGATAATATTTCTGATTCTTTTCGTGAGAAGAAATTTATGAAAAAGATTACCAGCGTCATGGATAGCGTTGACCAGCTGGCAGGAGAAGATGGCAAACCTATTTTGCCATTATTCATATCCGAGACACTTTCCAATTATTTTTTCCGCAGGGAGCCCCGAATGCAGCATGAAAAAATTGTTAAAACGAAGATTACAGGCGTCGGGGTAGAGGACGGTAGTCTTACAGCCCAATTCATTGGTTCCTCATTTCAGCAATACAACTTTTATGAAAACTGGCTGAATATAGTAAGCAAGGAATTCGTTTCACCTATTTCCGTGGGGTGGAAGACCTACTATGACTACGAACTCGTCGACAGTCTGTATGTGGATGATGATTTTTGTTATCGCCTGGATTTTTATCCCAAGAGTGAACAGGATCTTGCTTTTACGGGCAGCATGTGGATTACCCGGGAGGACTATGCCCTGAAGCGAATAGACGCGACCGTTAACAGAACTGCAAACCTGAATTATATTGAGAAAATCAAGGTTCAGCAGGAACTCGAAAAAACTGCCGCCGGGCCATGGCTTCCATCCCAGACACGTATTTTACTTGATATCGGGGAAATAACTGATAATATGGCGGGTGTACTGGCCAAATTCTATACCTCAAATAAAAAGATGGTCGTGAATCAGCCGCATGAGCCAAAATTTTATGCTCGTCCGATTGAACTAAACGAGGACTACCGCCTGGATGCTTCAAATGAAGATTACTGGGATCAGCATCGTCACGAACCGCTTTCTGCAACGGAGAAAAACGTGTATCAGATGATCGATACGCTCAAAAATATACCTATCGTAAGGACGTATACAGATATACTCAAGGTGGCTGTGAACGGTTACCACAAAATCGGAAAGTTCGACGTGGGGCCGTACCTGGCATTATACGCACAAAATAATGTGGAAGGCAGCCGCTTTCATTTGGGTATGCGCACCAATATTGATTTCAGTGATAAGTGGATATTGGGAGGCTATCTCGCCTATGGTGTCAAGGATGAAGAATTCAAATACAGGATGTTCGTGGAACGGATCCTCGATCGTGAGCACTGGACAACATTGCGGCTGGCACATGGACATGAGATTGACCAGGTCGGACTTTCGGCAGAGGATCTGATCGGTAATAATATATTCCTTGCGGCCACCCGGTTTGGCAGGCTGAACAGACCTTATTACCAGGACTACGTAAGGATGAGTTTTGAGCGGGAGGTATTAAAAGGGCTCACACCCAGTATTTCATTTACCCATAAATTTTATAAACCCGAATTTAATTTCGCGTATTACACTACCGAATCCCAGCAACTGGATGAAATTGCCACGAACTTTACGACCACCGAATTACGGCTTCAGTTGCGTTTTGCCAAAGATGAACTCTATGTTCAGAATGATAATGAGCGCCTGAGCCTGGGTACCCTGAAATGGCCCATTTTTACCGTACAGTATACACGCGGCTTTAAAGGATTCCTGGGAGGGGATTTTAACTACAACAAGCTCAGCATCAATATTTCAGACAAATATAAGGTTGGTTTTCTCGGAACCAGTTCGGTATCCATTACGGCTGAAAAGATCTTTGAAGTAATCCCTTATCCGCTTTTAAAGAATCACGTAGGGAATGAGTCGATTTTCTACACTACAGCAGCATACAATTTAATGAACTGGTCGGAATTTACGAGTGATCAATATATCACCCTTCGGCTCAACCATTATTTTGAAGGGTTTATTCTAAACCGGATACCGTTGATGAAAAAACTCAAATGGCGGTTACTGGCAACCGGTAATGTCCTGTATGGGAACCTCAGTGACGAGAATCTTCAAAATTTACCTCAATTGACAGAAGAAGGTGAACTTACAGCACCTATTGGATATCTCGACCCGCACCGGCCCTACGTGGAAGTCGGCTACGGGATCGAAAATATCTTTAAGGTCATACGGGTTGATTTCATCCACCGTCTTACCTATCGCGAAGTTGAGAATGCAAGTAAATTTGGGGTAAAAATCAGCTTTCAGTTTATACTTTAACAGAATCTGTTAAATCACGGAAAGTGATTTAAGATAATCATAAAGGGCAGTAACCTCATTACTGGACAAATCCCTGTTGAAGATCATAAAAGTTTCCATTCTTCCTTTGAAATCGGGATCTTCATCACACCAGTTTGATCTGCCAATATAATTACTGGTTCGGGGAATATTGATCACCGGATGACCGTTTGATTTACGGTTGATACGCACGCCATTTACATAAATGGCCATTACACCATTTTCAGATATGGTGCCGGCAACGAACATCGGAGTTCCATTTTCAATAACGTCCTGTGCAATAACCCTACCTTTTGTTCTGTTAAGAAGTGAATCAGAATTAATCCAGCTGGTAAACGCAAGGCTGCTGGTCTCCTGTAATCTTGAAAGTGTAATATTGAATCCTTCCAGTTCACCCGGACCATTTCCAAAATCAAATACGCGTTCGAAATAACGGTCTTCGGTAAATTCCACAATTGCCGCTACAGTAAATCCATCCTGCCAGATCGGACCGAGACTATCAATGGTAATGTAACTGCTGGGACTTTCCTCGCACCCGGGAAGGTCTGATGCCTGGTTAAATTGATAACCAGTACCTCCAAGGCCGTTGGTAAAGGAGGTGACATTACCTACGATGTTGAATAATGAATCCTTTTCAAAATCTATTACCGACTGAAGCAATAAATCCTCCACATTGACGGGTTCTTCATCCGCCCCGCAATTGGAAAGAATTAGCGTTAAAAAAATCAATAACAAACCATTCAATATGCTTTTATGAAAGGTTCTCGCCATATTTGTATAGGTTTAATAAAAGTTGCAACTCGAAGTTATACCTATTAATCTGAATTATCCTACGGTTGTAACCGGATTGAAGTAGATATTTATAATATGGGGCAAATATTGCGAATCACGCTTTATACGGTGATTATATGCATTTTTTGGGGGTGTTTCAGTCGATCAAATGACCAAATGTCTGATATTCAGGAAGATTGGCGATCAAGCGACTATCTTTTGGGATTAACCGGTGATTCCAGGGACCTATTGCTTAAACAAGCAGAGGTTCTACTTGAAAAAAAAGACTACGAGCAGGCATGGTCCAGGCTGAACAGGGAAGCCTTTAAGTTTGTAAGTGATCCTCACCAATCCTTTCTAAAGGGCAAAACTGCTTTCTACCTTGGTGAATATGCCGATGCCGAACGGTACCTGGTGGATGCGCGCGAATTAGGCTATACAGAAGATGAGCTGTTTTACCTGCTGGCGGCAGCATCCCTGAAGTCAGGTGATAGTGAAGGCGCTATCGGGTATGTGAATATCCTGCTTGCATTACAGCAAAAACCAGAGTTTCATTCACTGAAAGCCCAGGTGCTGCTCGAATCAGGCGATACGGTTCTCGCTGAAAAGGAATTTCAGCTTTCGATGGGACAGGATTCCACGATACGGGAAAATTATCTTGGATTGGGCAGGGTTTATCTTCACAAAGGCAATTCAGACAGATCATTAGCCCTCATTGATCGCTGGCTTCAATCTGAACCCCGGGACCGCGAATTCCTCATGATCAAAGCGGCTATTTATGATCAGCAGGGGCAATATCAAGCTGCAGGTGAGATTTACAGCATGCTCAATGACCCGGCAAATCCCGAAATGATGGCGCTTCGGGCAAAAAATTATTATCAACAGAAAAAATACGATTCGGCTGCAATTTTTTCAAACCTGGCACTTGAACTCACAGACCAGACCGGTACCAGGCTGTTATTGGCTCGATCTCTGGAAGGGCAGCGCCTGTACATGGAAGCGGAAAATCAATATCGTTTGATACTTTCGAGGGATTCTACCGTTTCTGAAGCACAGGAAGCAGTAACTCGCCTCGAGCAGCGGAGTGCTTACCTGCGCTATTTGCGGGAGCAGGAACAGCGGGCCCTGGATATGGCTCCGCCGCAACCCAATCGCATAGACCTGAATGATTCTATCAGGTAACTTAATTTTTCCCTTCATATCATTTTTTATGCATCTTTGTGGAGCAAAAAATGAACAGCAATTAAGTTATGATCAATATCACATTACCGGACGGAACAGTAAAGCAATATGAGAGTGGCGTAACCGGGCTTGATATCGCATATGGTATCAGTGAGGGACTGGCGAGGAATGTCCTCGCAGCACGCGTAAATGGAGAGGTATGGGACGCATTCAGGCCTATCGATCATGATGCGACAGTTGAATTGCTAACGTGGAATAATGATGAAGGCAAGACAACATTCTGGCATTCATCGGCCCATTTGCTGGCAGAAGCCCTTGAAGCCCTGTACCCGGGAGTGAAGTTTGGAATCGGTCCGCCTATTGATAACGGTTTTTATTATGACGTGGATCTTGGTGACCAGGAATTTGGAGAAGATGACCTGCTTCGAGTTGAACAGAAAATGGTGGAACTCGCCCGTGAAAAGAATGAATACAAGCGGGAGGATGTGTCGAAAGCCGATGCCCTGAAGTATTTTGAAGAAAAGGGTGACGAATATAAACTTGAACTGATCGATGAGTTGGCAGACGGAACCATTACGTTCTATCAACAGGGCAATTTTACCGATCTGTGCAGAGGACCGCATATTCCGAATACAGGTTTTATAAAAGCTGTAAAGCTCACCAATGTTGCCGGAGCCTACTGGAGGGGTGATGAGAAAAGAAAACAGCTTACCAGGATTTATGGTATAACTTTTCCTAAGCAGAAAGAACTTACAGAATACCTCGAGCGGCTTGAAGAAGCTAAAAAACGTGATCATCGTAAGCTGGGTAAGGAACTGGAGCTTTTTACCTTTTCTGAAAAGGTGGGAATGGGTTTGCCTTTATGGTTGCCGAAAGGCACAATCCTTCGTGATCGTTTGGAAAACTTCATGCGCAGAGCCCAGATTAAATCAGGATATGATCCGGTTGTTACACCGCATATCGGGAGCAAACAGCTTTATGTAACATCCGGGCATTATGATAAATACGGACAGGATTCATTTCAACCTATTCATACACCCCACGAAGGGGAGGAGTTTTTGCTCAAACCGATGAATTGTCCGCATCATTGTGAAATATATGCCTCAAAACCGAGGTCTTATAAGGATCTGCCTGTACGTCTTGCCGAATTTGGAACCGTATATCGTTATGAGCAAAGCGGTGAACTGCACGGGCTGACACGTGTACGGGGCTTCACACAGGATGATGCCCATATCTTTTGCAGGCCTGACCAGGTAAAGGAAGAGTTCATCAAGGTTATTGACCTGGTCCTGTATGTATTCAAAGCGCTTGGATTTGAAAATTATACCGCACAGGTATCATTACGTGACCCGGAGAATAAGGAAAAATATATCGGGGCGGATGAATTATGGGAAAAGGCTGAGCGCGAGATCCAGGAGGCAGCAGATGAGCGTGGTCTTTCTACGGTTGTGGTCCTTGGTGAAGCGGCTTTTTATGGTCCCAAGCTTGATTTCATGGTGAAGGATGCATTGGGACGCAGCTGGCAGCTGGGAACGATCCAGGTGGACTACACACTGCCGGAACGGTTCGAACTGGAGTATACAGGTGCTGATAATAAAAAGCACAGACCTGTCATGATACACCGTGCTCCGTTCGGATCCATGGAACGGTTTATTGCTGTTCTGATTGAGCACTGTGCGGGAAATTTTCCGCTTTGGCTTGCACCGGATCAAATAGCTGTGTTGCCGATCTCGGAAAAATACCATGCATATGCGGAAGATGTATTTCGGAAATTAAGTGAAGCGGATATTCGCGGCTTTATGGATGACCGGGATGAAAAAATTGGAAGAAAGATCAGGGATGCGGAAGTAAGTAAAGTTCCTTTTATGCTCATTATGGGAGAAAAAGAACAGGAAACCGGTACGGTATCTATCCGAAGACACGGAAAGGGAGATGTAGGAAGTATGGCACTTGATGAATTTATTTCTTATTTTCAGGGTGAAAGGGATGAGACCCTGGTGAATTTATAAATGAAAACTGCAGAGACGTTGAATAATACAAATTATATCACGATATTTGCAACTTATTTTTGTCGAACAAAACAAGGGAGGTAACAATTAGCAAACAACGTAATACAAGGAGAGGCTACCGTGGACGAGTAGAGGAGCCTTATCGGGTAAACGAACGTATCACTGCACCGAAAGTAAGGGTTGTGGGTGATAATGTGAGTGTGGATGTATATCCAATCAACCGGGCGATTCAGATGGCTAAAGATCAAAATCTGGACCTGGTAGAAATTTCGCCCAAGGCGGATCCACCTGTTTGCAAAATTATTGATTACTCCAAGTTTAAGTACGAACAAAAGAAGAAGCAGAAGGAGATCAAAGCAAATGCTCAGAAGACAGTAATCAAAGAGATACGCTTCGGTCCGAATACTGAAGAGCATGATTTTAATTTTAAATTAAAGCATGCGCAGAATTTTCTGGCGGATGGTGCCAAGGTAAAAGCTTACGTTCATTTTGTTGGACGTAGCATTGTGTTTAAAGAGCGGGGAGAAATTCTGCTGTTGAAATTTGCACAGGCACTTGAGGATTATGGAAAGGTGGAACAATTGCCAAAGCTTGAAGGAAAGCGTATGACAATGTTTCTTGCACCCAAGCCGATCAAGAAAGCCGGAAAGAAATAAATTGAATATACAGATCATAAATAAATAGGAAAATGCCTAAAGTAAAAACAAAATCAGGAGCAAAGAAGCGCTTTAAGCTCACTGGTACGGGTAAGATCAAACGCAAGCATGCGTACAAAAGTCATATCCTTACGAAGAAAGAGACAAAGCAGAAGCGAAATCTGACGCATATGACATTGGTTCACAAGGCCGATGAGTCAAACGTCAGGGATATGTTGAGGATCTGATTTCTCAGTTATATCAAAGAGGTTTTAGTGTTTAACCAGGTGACAGGTTTTTAAGAGCAATTAAGCCACCTTTTACCAAAAAATTTAAAATAAAATGCCTAGATCAGTAAATCATGTAGCGTCTAAAGCACGCAGAAAAAAAATTCTAAAAGCCGCGAAAGGTTATTTTGGAAGAAGGAAAAATGTATGGACGGTTGCTAAAAATGCCGTAGAAAAAGGATGGCAGTATTCATACCGTGACAGAAAAGCAAAGAAAAGAGATTTCAGAAAACTTTGGATTCAGCGTATCAATGCAGGTGCCCGTCAGCACGGCATGTCATATTCGCAGTTCATGGGTAATCTTAAAAAGTCAAATATCGACCTTAACCGTAAGGTGCTGGCCGATCTGGCAATGAATCACCCTGAAGCATTCGAAGCGATTGTAAACAAAGTAAAATAAGGAATCAGATCTGTATAGAATTAAAAGCCCGGTTATGCCGGGCTTTTTTTATGCAAAGCCTTCAGAATCTCATTCTTAAACTCCTCTGCCGGATTTGATTTTTTATGGAATGTTTCAAATTGATCCACAACCACAATTCCAGTAGCACGTGTTAATATGATCGCGTTCGCATTCTCAAGATCGGCAACGTGTATTTTTCGTTCTTCGACCGGCAATGACCAGTGATCTTTGTTTTTAAGGATAAATGAACGCATGGTACCCGCAACACAACCTGCTTCGAGCCGGGGGGTTATCCAGGTTTGGTTCTGAAGGAGAAAGAGGTTGTGGGAAATGCATTCTGCCACTTCATCATCCTGGTTTCGTAATATCAGTTCATCCAGTTGCCGTTCACGGCATTCAATACTTGCCATTATGTAGGGCAGGGCATTCATGTTTTTACTGAAAGACCAAGGATACGGGCATATCCTGATTTCCCTGGCCATGCCGATGTTAACATGATCAACGACAGGGGAGTAGGGACGAATGGTGAGTAATGAATCTGTGGTTGTGGCGTCTGCCCAATAACCGGGACGATCCGAAGCATGTCGCCAAAACATCAGTTTGGCGGTAAGCTCTGTTTCTTCGGGCAGGTTTAACTGACTCAGCGTTTCAATATTTGCTTCGAGATACCGGAGTTCATTCTCGTTGATCTCAAGACGTAATGCCTGGGCTGATCGAATAATCCGCATCTTATGAAATTCTAACAATGGCGCCCGCCCATGGTGAAACCATATGGTTTCAAAAATGCCATCACCAAATTGAAATGCCCGATTATCCGGCATTACAGGAAGTGGCGTATCGATTAGATTGTTATTAAATAATGCCTTCATTTTAATGGTTGTTTGTCCTGCTCAGTACCCTTTATTTGAGACTCACATGGGAATTTAACCATTTATAATTTTCATCACACACTATCCGCCCTTAATGCTTAATATTGATGTATAAATCGACCCAGATGAGCGAAAAAAGTGGTGTTTTTGATATGATAGGTCCGGTCATGATCGGGCCGTCCAGCTCCCATACCGCTGGTGTTGTACGCATGGCAAGGGTGGCGATCCGGGTACTCGGGGAAAAGCCCGATGAGGCAGCCATTACCTTTTATAATTCATTCGCACGCACCTATGAAGGCCATGGAAGTGACAAGGCAGCCATAGCCGGATTACTGGATTTCAAAACTGATGACGCCCGTATCAGGAACTCCTTTGAACATGCTGAGAAATCCGGTTTGAAGTATGCTTTTAAATCCGTTGGCAATGCATCCACAGTGCATCCCAACACGGTAAAATTTGCACTCCGGAAAGGGGAGCATAAAATTGAGATCATCGGAGAGAGCCGGGGAGGTGGTGTCATCAATATTGCTGAGCTGGATGGCTTTAAGGCCGGGTTTTCAGCCAGCATGCATACGCTCATCATTAAGGCAAAGGATGTAAAGGGAAGTATTGCGCATATATCAAGCATACTGTCTCATGATCACTGCAACATTGCGACCATGTCGGTTTCAAGAAAAGGGAAAAATGATCTTGCCTGTCTTGTGATAGAGATGGATTCCGGCTTAAAACCGGTATCTCTGGAATACATCAAGGGCCTTGATTGGGTGAATGAGGTGATTTATATCCCGGATATAGATTTATAACAACAATGGTGATGAAATTCAAAATACTCGTAATCTTTCTTTTAGGAATATCCATTGGTACATATGCTCAGGAGGAGGGGACCCAGGTCTGGACACTTGAGGAGTGTATCAATTACGCATTGGAAAATAATCTGGATATTCAGCGATCTGAATTGAATCTGCAGACCAGTGAAATAGGTTATCAGCAGGCAAAGATGCAGCGCTTTCCAGACCTTACCGGCCGGGCCTCTGCAGGGAGGAACTGGGGTAGGTCTATTGACCCCGTAACAAACCTGTTTGTGAGCCAGGCGATCAATTCGGTGAATCTGAGCGCATCCAGTTCCGTCGTTCTCTTTAACGGAATGACGATCAACAATTCCATTAAGCAAAATCAGTATGCCTATGAGGCTTCCCGCAAGGAAGTAGAAGTAACGAAGAACAACGTAATGCTGAATATTGTGGGTTTCTATACCAATGTCCTTTTTACCAGGGAACTCCTTGAAAACTCGCGAAAACAACTCAGTTCGATTGAGCAGCAGGTGGAACGTACGAGGATCCAGGTGGAAGCCGGAGCATTGCCGCAGGCAAACCTGCTCGATCTCCAGGCGCAGCTTGCTACGAATGAATTTAACCTGGTAACGGCTGAAAATAATTATCAGCAGGCTAAAGTCCAGCTGAAACTCGCCATGCAACTGCCGCCGGAAGCAAATGTGGAAATTGAAGTTCCGGAAATGGACGTTGAGGCAGATATGATCCTTGAATTAAGCGCTTATGAAATTTACCAGATCGCCCTGGCAAATATGCCGGAAATTCAGGCAGCAGAGATGAATGTTGAAAGCAGCGAATTTGCGGTCAAATCTTCGAAAGGAGCATTTTACCCATCACTGCTCCTGTCGGGAAATATTTTCACGAACTTTTCTGACAGGATTGATATGCGCACGGTTCCTGACGGGACATCAACACCTACCACTGTAGTAATTGGTCAGGTTCAAAATTCCGGTGAGCCGGTCATTTCTACCGTAGATGTTCCCAATGTTTCTGAAGAGGCTTTCGGTTTTCCCGAGCAGATTAATGAAAACCTGAGTCAGTCGGTTTCACTGGGTATGAACATTCCAATCTTTAATCGTTTCTCGGCTAAATACGATTACCAACGCGCTAAAATCAATCAGAGCCGTGCAATGATTGATAAAAGAGACCGTGAATACGTGCTTTGGCAGCAGATACAGCAATCTTATAATGATGTGGAGGCAGCGGCAAAGTCCTACAATGCAAGTCTTTCACAGGTGAGGGCCCGCGAGGAATCTTTCCGGGTGATTGAGAAAAGATTTAATAATGGTGCTGCAAATTTTGTTGACTACCAGATTGCAGAAAATGATCTGTTTAATTCACTTTCAGATCTCCTACGGGCTAAATACGATTTAATATTCAAACAAAAAATACTTGATTTCTACCAAGGCAAACCTTTAGAATTTTAAGAAATGGCTAAGAAAAAATCATCAAACCGCTGGTTATATTACGTTATCGGGGCACTTGTGCTCATCGTGATCCTATTATTTGTTGGCAGATCACAGGGTTGGATAGGCCAGGCAAAGGAAATTGAGGTTGAAATGGCAAAGGCTTCCAGGGAGGCCATTGTGGAAAAGGTAAGTGCGTCCGGCATGGTTCAGCCTGTGGTGGAAGTAAAGCTAAGCCCCGAAGTCTCCGGAGAACTCATTGAACTGAATGTTGAAGAAGGTGACTCTGTAGTGGAAAATTTTGTTCTCGCTAAAATCAGGCCTGATAATTTTATCGCGGCACGGGACCAGGCACAGGCCTCTCTGAATCAGCAAAAGGCAAATCAGATGTCGTCACAGGCGGCGCTGTCGCGGGCTGAAGCTACTTTTCAGCGGGCTAAGCTAGACTATGAGCGTCAGAAGAAGCTTTATGAAGAGAAAGTTATCTCCGATTCTGATTGGGAATTGGTTCAGCAGAATTTCGTAGTGGCGGAAAATGACCTGAAATCAGCAAGACAAAATCTGCAGGCCGCCTCGTTTATTGTAAAAAGCAGCCAGGCATCGCTTGAGCAGGCAACTGAGAACCTGAGAAGGACAACTGTTACTGCACCTATGAGTGGGATTGTTTCAAAATTGAATGTGGAACAGGGTGAGACCGTCCTGGGTACCCAGCAATTCCAGGGAACGGAGATCATGAGAATTGCAGATCTGAATAAGATGGAGGTCCGTGTTGACGTAAATGAGAATGATATCATACGGGTATCCATTGGGGATACGGCTATTATTGATGTTGATTCCTACTCCTACCTTGATAAGGAATTTACGGGCGTTGTCACCGCTATTGCCAATACGGCCAATGATAAGGCTTCTGCTGATGCAGTTACTGAATTTGAAGTGAGAATAAGAATTCTGAATTCATCCTATGTGGATCTTGCATCCGAAGGAAATAAATTTCCGTTCCGTCCGGGTATGACCGCGAGTGTTGACATCATTACCCAACGCAAAGACAATATACTTACAGTGCCTTTATCTGCGGTCACCACACGGGATCCGAATGCGAGGTTTTCAGGTGCGCGAGGTGATTCCGATGAAGAAAACAATGAAACGGAAGAGCCTGAACGAGCGGGCAAAAGCGAAACCCAGGAAGTGGTTTTTGTCAATGAAGGAGGAATAGCCAAAAAACGGGTCGTAAAAACAGGGATTAGTGACTTTGATAACATCGAAATTCTTGAAGGAGTTACAGAAGGGGAGGAAATTGTAACGGGTCCATTCCTGGTGGTTTCGAAACGTCTCAAAGATGGGGACCGGATAACAACAGCCCAGAATCAAAGAAGTGCCCGATCCAATGATGAATCAGAGTAAAATCTGCATGTCATAATGAAATAAGACCCGGTTCGTAAGTACCGGGTTTTTTGTTTACAAGCCCTCAAACGTGTTAAGATTAAATTGAGATTATTGCGACAACCTTAATGGAATTGCTGAAGCTCATACCAGACCCGGTTGATCGGTAAACCCACTACGTTAAAGTAAGAGCCTTCGATGCGGCTTATGCCAATCAGGCCAATCCATTCCTGGATTCCATATGCTCCGGCTTTGTCATATGGCATATATTTTTTCACATAGAAATCGATTTCTTCCGATGTTATTTTGCGGAACTGAACACGGGTAGTCTCGGTAAAGGAAACTTTCAATGACCTGGAAAGAAGGCATACCCCGGTAATGACCTCGTGCCATTTCCCTGAAAGACTTTCGAGCAAAGCAATGGCCTCGGGAGTACTATTTGGCTTTCCAAGTATCTGATCGCCGAGTTTCACAATTGTATCGGCTGTAATCAGGACAGCATCGCCTTCGAGAATATCCTTGTTGAACTCTGCCTTTTGTTCTGCAAGGAACAAAGGAACTTGCGCTGCAGGCATGTCATCGGGATATGTTTCCTCCATCATATTCTGAATAGCGGTAAAGTTTAAACCAGCTTCCCGCAGCAGTTCGTGCCTTCTTGGCGAGTTAGAGGCAAGCAATATGGTTTTGTCGAAATTCTTCATTTTCTATTGAACTGAAAAGATAACCGCAAATGACTTTAGGATAGAAATAGGTTGATTTTTGAGGCATTGTATAACCGGAGTAGCAGACATTTTTCACCTCCTGCATAGAAATCCCGTTGGTAATGATGGCAAGTTGCTGATCGCCGTGTTGAACCTGGTTAAGGCATTCGCTAAAGCTTCTTTCGAATGTTATCTTTTCTGATGAACGCTGATCCTTCCCGGGAATACCCAGTAATTTTTCCAGGATGAAATAATGCATTACCGTGAGGTCAAGCTTCTTGATCATGTCCGGAAATTTCCATGATATCTCATCCACTTTTTCCGGTTTCAAACGAAATTTCCATGCATTCTCCCTGAAGAGAATTGCAAAAGCCCAGGGTTTACCCGCAATAATCTCAACAGCCGAATGCGGATCATCGATTGGCTTCAAAATAAAATATTCAGCGGCCCTTTCTAAAAGAGATTCTTCATCCAGGCTGTTTAATCCCTGGATCAGCCGGTGTGTTGGTAATATCCTGAGGTCGTCTGCCTCTGTATTGGTGAAATACATTAAATGAAAGTTATAGCCTTCCTCTCCGGTATGACCCGGATTCAATGCTTTCATCTGCTGTTTATAGATTAATGACCCCTCGTATCTGTGATGACCATCCGCAAGGATCACAGGCTTCGATTTCATTAATTCCATGAACAGCTGAATTACATCATGATCCTGTATTATACTCAAAACATCCCGCACGCCCTGGTAATCTTCCACATCGTAAATTGGGCTTTTCATGCTTTCATCCATATATTTTTCCAGGGTGAAAGAGGGATCTGTATACAGGCCGTGCGTAGGGCTTACATTCAGCTGTGTTTCCCGCAGTACATCAATCCTGTCATTTACAGCCTTTGGAATTGTGTTTTCATGCCTCAGCAGCACTTTTTCCTCCCAGTCATATGCGCGGATATTACAGATAAATCCTTTTCTGCAAAATGTCCGACGATTCCCGGGCAATGAAAAATACTGATAATAAACATAAATGGAAGGCAGGGGATCTCGTGCGAGGATACCGTTTTCCTTCCAGTTTTTCAGCGTATTACCCGCACTTTCAGCCGCATGGTCTCCCCGGGGTACCGACAGGTGAATGCTGTTGAGCGGGTTCTGATACAATTTTTCGCGCTGGCGTTCGGAGACTACATCAAACAGCGGGGATGTATACTCTTCGATTGTAGAAGCAAATTCCTGTTTATAACGCCAGGCCCGAAGCGGTTGAATTTCTGCCATATTTAACTTCCTGAAGATCTGGCCCTGTTTTTCCACTTGCTGGTGCTGGCCGTAGATTTACCCTGTTCCGTTGAATTGGTTTTGTCACTATCAAAAAGCCGTGCAGAGAGTATGGCGGCTATTTCTGAAAGGTCTGCATCCGATCCTGCATCCAGTACTTCAGGAGTGAAATAACGTTCCACAAATTTGGTATCGAATTTTCCGGATCTGAAGGCCTCATGCTCCATCACAAACCTCCCGAATGAAAGCGTTGTTTGCACACCGCTGATTAAATATTCATCGATGGCCCGTATCATCCGGTTGATGGCTTCTTCGCGATTGTCAGCATGCGCTACAAGTTTAGCGATCATAGGGTCATAATGGATAGGAATGGGCATGCCCTGCTCAAAACCGTCATCTACGCGTATACCCGGTCCCTGCGGACGAACATACGTATGAAGGGTCCCTGTATCCGGAAGGAAATTATTGGCAGGGTCCTCGGCATATACCCGGAGTTCTATTGCATGGCCGTGAATTTTAAGATCATCCTGGTGAAATGGTAAAGATTCACCTTCTGCGATCCTGATTTGTTCCTTTACCAGGTCAATGCCCGTAATCAATTCAGTTACAGGATGTTCCACCTGCAAACGGGTATTCATCTCCAGGAAGTAAAAATCCAGCTTTTCATCCACGATGAATTCTACAGTTCCAGCGCCACGATAATTACAAGCTTTGGCAACTCCAATCGCCGCATCACCCATACGCTTGCGTAAATCCGGTGTGAGTACCGATGAAGGGGCCTCCTCCACAACCTTTTGATGTCTACGCTGAACGGAACATTCCCGTTCGAACACATGAACAATATTTCCGTGGGAATCACCCAGTATCTGAAATTCTATGTGACGTGGGGAAGTAATGAATTTCTCAATAAATACACGGCCGTCTCCGAAGGCCGATTTGGCCTCACTTACGGCACGGTTCATCTGTGATTCGAATTCTTCCTCATTTTCTACCACTCGCATTCCCTTGCCGCCACCACCTGCACTGGCTTTAATTAAAACCGGATAGCCGATCTCACCAGCGATTTTTCGGGCTACATCCAGGTCCTCGATCGCGCCTTCTGTGCCTGGAATCAGGGGTACATCATAATCTGCAACCGCAGCCTTGGACGCCAGCTTGTCGCCCATTACCCTGATCGCGTCCGGTGTCGGGCCAATGAAAATAATACCGGCTGATTCTACCTTCTCGGCAAAAACCGCGTTTTCAGATAGAAATCCATAACCGGGGTGAATGGCGTCTACGCCAAGTAATTTACATACATCTATGATGCGATCCATCTGCAGGTAGGACGCCGAACTCGCAGCTTCACCAACACATACAGCCTCATCAGCGTTGCGAACATGCAATGCATTTCGGTCCGCTGTTGAATAAATGGCAACTGTCTCAATTCCCATTTCTTTTGCCGATCGAATGATGCGTAATGCAATCTCTCCCCGGTTGGCAACAAGAATTTTCTTAATCTTTGTCATAATAATCGTGGGTGTCGTTACAATGCTACTTAATTAATTATTATTTTCGAAACAGAGCCTTATTAAACAGGGGCAGGTTTGACAAGATGCACAATAGTGTTAACTTTGTGTGTTTTTTGAAGAACAGGAAAAACGAACTAAAAAACATAAGACGTGGATCTATTTGAGAAATTAAGAGTGGAGCGAGGGGAACTAGGTCAGCATTCCCACTTACCCAAAGACTATTTTATGTTTCCGAAACTTGAGGGAGAAATTGCTCCCCGAATGAAGTTTAACGGGAAGGAAGTGCTAACCTGGAGCCTGAATAATTACCTGGGACTTGCTAATCATCCTGAGGTAAGGAAAGCTGATGCTGATGCTGCGGCTCAGTGGGGGCTTGCCTATCCGATGGGAGCTCGAATGATGTCGGGTAACTCTGTACATCATATTGAATTGGAAAAACAACTGGCAGCTTTTATCAATAAAGAAGCAGTACAACTGCTTAATTTTGGTTATCAGGGAGTTTTATCGATCATCGATGCCGTTGTGGACCGGAAAGATGTGATTGTCTACGATGCGGAGTCACATGCATGTATTATTGACGGAGTTCGTTTACACATGGGCAAACGTTTTGTCTATCCACATAATAATATTGAAAACCTGGAAAAACAATTGCAGCGTGCCCAGAAAATCACGGATGAAACCGGCGGTGGCATTCTTGTAATTACTGAGGGTGTATTTGGCATGTCAGGAAATCAGGGAAACCTGAAAGACGTTGTCGCCCTTAAGAAGAAATATCCATTCCGGTTGTTGGTTGATGATGCACAT
The DNA here is from genome assembly GCA_050289805.1 of Cyclobacteriaceae bacterium. GTDB lineage: Bacteria > Bacteroidota > Bacteroidia > Cytophagales > Cyclobacteriaceae > JAUILA01. The sequence goes on along the minus strand of JBNKGL010000010.1, from coordinate 90,367 downwards.
GGATTTGGAACTATGGGTAAAACGGGTGCCGGAACCGGCGAGGAGCAGGGTGTTCAGGATGGTATCGACCTATATTTCTCAACATTTGCAAAATCAATGGCGAGTATTGGTGCATTCGTAGGTGGAGATGCCGGTGTCATTGACTATTTACGATATACTGTACGCTCACAAATATTTGCCAAATCATTACCGATGCCACTCGTTATCGGGGCATTGAAACGCCTCGAACTGCTTCGTACGCGTCCCGAGCTAAAAGATAATCTCTGGAAGGTGGTTAACGCGCTTCAAAGCGGACTGAGAGCACATGGATTTGATATTGGGACCACTCAATCTCCAGTGACTCCTGTACTCTTTAAAGGAGGACTCGGGGAAGGCGCGAATATGGCAATGGACCTCAGGGAGAATTACAATATTTTCTGTTCCATGGTAATCTACCCTGTAGTGCCGCGGGATGTGATCATGTTGCGACTGATTCCAACCGCTGTTCACAGCATGGAAGACGTAAAAGAAACGATCGATGCTTTCGCAGCAGTGAAACATAAACTCGATAACGGATTCTACCAGAGAGAAGAACTGGTCGCAGTAACCAAATAAAATAAAAAAAGTGTGTTTTTAGTTGATTTAATCACATTTTGAGTATATTGCCAACGCTAAATAAATCAACAAAACTTTTTAAATAAACTATTTTAAACCAATCAAGCATGAAAAGATTTAACGAAATCAAAGACCTTGTAATGTCGTTGGAGGCTGACTTCGAGAAGTTCTATGAAAAAGGAAATAATGCTGCAGGTACCCGCGTAAGAAAGGGTATGCAAGAATTAAAGAATCTTGCTCAAGATATCAGAGTAGAAGTTCAAGATAAGAAAAATCAGGGATAATAATTCCTAAAAAGAAAAAGGGGAATGTGAAAGCATTCCCCTTTTTTTTGCTTAACCTGAAAGCACTCAAAGTTTTATTTTTCAGATACTTATAAATTAATAGAGTACCCTGAATTTGATAGTGTGCTCTATCTTCCGTAAGGCCTTGATCACATCCCTGTCATAGGCCTTGTCGATATCGGTAATTACATATCCGATTTTCTCATTGGTCTTCAGGTACTGCCCCACAATATTAATATCATGATCTGCCAAAACCTGGTTGATGCGCGCCAGAATGCCGGGCATATTCCGGTGAATGTGAATCAGCCTGTGCGCATTTTTCAATGTGGGCAGTTGCAGGTTCGGGAAATTCACACTGTTCGATGTGCTGCCGGTATTGATGTATTCCATGATCTTGCCGGGAACAAATGTTGCAATGTTTTCCTGGGCTTCCATGGTACTTCCGCCAATATGGGGAGACAGAATGGTATTCGGTAAGTTTCTCAACCTGGATAAAAACTCCTCATCATTACTCTTGGGCTCCTCAGGGAAAACATCCACGGCGCTACCGCCGATTTTACCTGACTCGATGTTCTTTGCCAGTGCTTCAATATCCACAACATGACCGCGGCTGAGATTGAGAAAGATGACACCATCGCGCATCTTTTCGAACTCATCAGGACCTATCAGGTTCTTGTTTTCTTTTCTGCCATCAACATGAAGGCTTATAATTTCAGCCTTTTCAAGTAATTCTTCCAGGGAATCGCATTTCTGAGCATTACCCAGCGCCAGCTTTTCCTCAACATCATAATAAATGACCTTCAGGCCCATAGACTCGGCGAGGACCGATAACTGGGCGCCGATATTGCCATATCCGATGATGCCGAGCACCTTTCCACGTATTTCATAACTGCCCTTTGCAGATTTATCCCAGTGGCCCTCATGCATGGCGCGGGATCTGTCGGCAAGTTTGCGCATCAGGAAAATCATTTCCGCAATAGCCATTTCAACTACTGAACGGGTATTGCTGAACGGAGCGTTAAAAACAGCCACACCCTTATCCAGGCATGCGTTCAGGTCGATCTGATTGGTTCCGATACAAAAAGCACCTATGGATATCAAGCGATTGGCATGCTCCAGGACCCTGGCCGTAACATTTGTTTTACTTCGGATTCCAAGGACCGAAACATCTTTGATCTTTTCACAAAGCTCATCTTCATCCAAACCTGCGGGGTAAACATTAACGTTATACCCCTCTTTTTGCATCAGCTGAATGGCATTGGCATGTACATTTTCAAGCAACAGTACGTTAATCCTGTTTTTAGGATAGGATATCGCAGTATTCAGTTTATTCATGTAAAGAAATTCATCAAGGCTGGGGGCGACATGATCTGCTTTTTCGGTAACAGACTCCCGTTCAACATTTTCAGTGAACGCATAAAACTTATTCGCCAAACCGGCTGCTTTAATCTCATAATCTGTATAACCGTCGCCAATTACATAAACATCTCCCTTCAGATTTAAGTGCCGGAGTTGTTCAACCTTTCCATTATTACTGGCCAGGACATTCTCCTTGTCATAACCGGTAATTTTACCTGTTTCATCAAAAGTGAAGCTATTTGCAAAAACGTTTTCCGCTTTGATATGAAATTCCTCCACAATCGGAACAATGAAATCCCTGAATCCATTAGAAATTATATACACGCGGTCGGAGTGTTTTTCAAAGAAATCAAGGTTTCTGCGGAAGGAAGATGAAACAAGGTCGCGAAGAGATGAAATCAATTCTGGCAGATGTTCACGGTGGGCATCGAGCAATTCGAGTCTCCGTTCAATGGAATCTTTCAGAGAAAGCGTACCTTCCATGCCGCGGTCTGTGATTTCCTTAATTTCCTTAATACGGTCCTTTTTCTCCCCATGGTTCTTTAATGCAATCTCCGCCAGCAGATCCATGGCTTCAACCTGGGTGAAAGTTGAATCAAAATCTATTATAAAATATTTCTTCACTACACTAACTGTTTCAATTTACCGACGAAATAAGCAGATTCACTGGCCATTTAAAAGGGAATGAATAAATTAATTGCAGATACTGGTGAGCCAACATGTTTCAATCGATTGCGGATTAACCAAACCGTTCCTGTAATTTCACGTTGAATAGTTGCAGGTTAACATAATTCGTTGAAAAATTGTATTTGATATGATAGCCAGATTAAAAATTGCCCGACCCTTTTTTCTGTTAGTTTTAATTGTATCAATGTGCATTTCTCCTGTCCTCTCTCAACGTCAGGAACCTGTAAGTGCGTCAGAAATACTTTTGAAACTGGAACGACTTAATTTCCTTGGGACAGTGCTCTATGTGGCAGCCCATCCTGATGATGAAAATACCCGCCTGATTGCCTACCTCGCCAATGAAACAAAGGCTCACACGGCATACCTTTCCATGACACGGGGTGACGGTGGACAAAACCTCATAGGACCTGAAATCAGGGAGGGACTCGGTGTGATCAGAACACAGGAATTGCTCGCTGCCAGAAGAATCGATGGAGGCCGACAGTTTTTTACACGGGCCAATGACTTTGGTTATTCCAAGACAGCCGAGGAAACACTCCAGGTATGGGATTCAGATCAGGTACTCTCTGATGTTGTACGGACATTCAGAAAATTCAGACCTGATGTGATTATTACCCGTTTCCCGCCCGATGAACGCGCAGGCCACGGACATCATACCTCCTCGGCAATTATGGCGGAGCGTGCATTTGATATTTCAGGTGATCAGGCCTATTATCCTGATCAGCTCAAAGAACTTTCTACCTGGTCTCCAACACGGCTGTTTACCAATACGGGCCGATGGTGGAATCCGGACATGGACGGCAGTGAAGAAGGTGTTTTAACAATTGATGTGGGTGCCTATAATTCCTTGCTGGGAACATCCTATACTGAAATGGCAGCACTTAGCCGAAGTCAGCATAAAAGTCAGGGATTTGGCTCTACAGGCAGCAGGGGTTCGAGCGTGGAATTCCTTGAATTTGTGAAGGGTACGAGCGCTGATGCGGATATTTTCGAGGGAATTGATACGAGCTGGTCACGTATTAAGGATGGTGAGAAAATCGGCAAAGAAATAGAAAGGGTGATTTCGGAGTTTGATGCCAGGGAACCATTCAGAAGTGTTCAGGCCATGATCAGGATCCGTGGTATGATCCAGAAGATTTCAGACCCGTTCTGGAAAAACCGTAAGATTGCCCAGGCAGATGACATTATTGCGGATATGATAGGGCTTTACCTTGAAGCCCGGGCCAGCGAAGGACAGGTTGTGAGAGGACAAAATATTAGGTTGACGCTGGAAGCGATTCAGCAATCCCCGCTGAACGTGGAATTGAAGGGAATCCATAGCAGCATCCTCGAGTTGAATGACATTCAGAAACCTTTGGTTAAAGGTGAAGATTTAGAACTGGATACGGCCGTAACGATACCGGGTGACATCCGTTTCTCGGATCCGTACTGGTTACAGCTGCCCCAGAAAAAAGGAATGTACACGGTAGAGGATCCCGACCTGATCGGACTGCCTGAAAATCCTGCCAGTATTCCTGTAATAGTTGATCTTTCAATCAACGGTACCGATTTGTCCTTTGAAATTCCGCTTCAATACCGATGGAATGATCCTGTTCAGGGAGAGAAACATGAGCCACTTGTCATCACGCCGCCGGCACTGGTGTCAATCAAAGAACCGGTTTATCTTTTTCCCGATAATGAACCGCGGGAAATCGAAGTTCTGATCAAGGCGGGAACGAACAATGTCTCGGGTGAGGTGCAGCTAAAGGCAGCAGACGGGTGGAAAGTTTCACCTTCCTCGCAAACATTCTCATTGAATCAGGATGGAGAGGAAACCATGGTCAGCTTTTTGGTTAGCCCTCCAGACGGTCAGGTGGTCACCGATATTGTGGCCCAGGTACAAACCGGTGGTTCGACATATTCTAAAAATATGGAAGTCATCGACTATGAACATATCCCGAAACAGGTCTTGTTGCCGGAAGCAAAGTCACGGTTTGTACATATTCCGCTGAACAAGAAGGGTGATCGGGTCGGTTACATAGCCGGCGCAGGAGATGCCATCCCTGCCACCCTGCGGGAAATCGGATACCAGGTTTGGGAAATGCGTGATGAAGAAGTCACCCCGGAGAATCTTCAACAGCTGGATGCTGTGATCCTCGGGGTACGTGCGCTGAACACAAATGAACGTATTGGATTTCAAATGCCCGCGTTGCTCAATTATGTGAAGGAGGGAGGAACACTCATCGTTCAGTATAATACCAACTTCAGGTTAAAGACCGAGGAGTTTGCTCCTTATCCACTTGAGCTGTCCCGAGACCGTGTTGCGGAAGAAGATGCCAAAGTTCAGCTTCTTGCTCCAAATCATCCCGTTTTAAACACACCAAATAAAATCACAGAAGCCGATTTCGACGGGTGGGTTCAGGAGCGCGGACTTTATTTTCCGGGTAAATGGGACGAAAGGTATACGGCAGTTCTCTCAAGTCACGATACCGGCGAGGATGCCCTGGATGGTGGTTTACTTGTAACGCAATATGGAAAAGGGCATTATATTTACACAGGATACAGCTGGTTCAGGGAACTTCCTGCCGGTGTGCCCGGTGCCATCCGCCTGTTTACCAATATGGTTTCCCTGGGTAATGGCGACCTTATCGATAATTCAATCAATGTGAATAAATGACCCCGGAAAAGAAAGAGATTTACTCCGAAGAACCACCCGTTTTTAAGACCTGGAAATCGTGGTACGTGTTGGTACTTGGCAATTTGCTTGCGATGATAATTTTGTTGTATGTGCTAACCATTAGTTTTTCATGAGCAACCTGGATTGGCTGGTCTTATTCGGAACCCTGATCTCCATCGTTGTCTATGGAGTTTATGCCAGTCGCGGCAGTAAAAATATCGAAGGTTTTTTACTGGGAGACAAGAGCATGCGGTGGTGGACAATAGGCCTTTCAATTATGGCTACTCAGGCCAGTGCCATTACCTTTTTATCGACACCTGGTCAGGCATATGATGATGGATTGCGTTTCATCCAGTTTTATTTCGGGCTTCCGATCGCCATGGTCATTCTATCGGTGACATTCATCCCGATGTACTACCGTCTGAAGGTTTATACGGCATATGAATTCCTGGAAGACCGGTTTGATCTTAAAACGCGGACTTTAGCGTCCTTTCTTTTTCTTGTGCAACGCGGCCTGGGTGCCGGGATCACCATTTTCGCTCCATCGATCATATTATCCAGCATACTGGATGTAAGCCTTACTTTCACCACCCTGATCATCGGTGTACTGGTGATAATTTATACCGTTTCAGGAGGTACCAAGGCTGTTAGTGTTACTCAAAAGCAGCAGATGGGTGTAATGATGGGAGGGATGATCCTTGCGGGAATCATGGTGGTAAAAATGCTTCCGGAAGGTATTGGCTTTGGCGATGCTATTACTGTTGCCGGAAAAATGGGTAAGCTTGAGGCAGTTGACCTCGAATTTGATCCTACCAATCGCTATAATATATGGTCCGGGATAATTGGGGGGTTGTTTGTGGCGCTGGCATATTTCGGAACAGACCAGTCGCAGGTTCAGCGTTATCTCTCAGGGCGTAGTATGCGGGAAAGCAGGCTGGGATTGATATTTAACGGATTGCTGAAGGTTCCGATGCAGTTTATCATTTTGTTTATCGGCACGATGGTTTTCGTTTTCTACCAGTTTTATCAGCCACCGGTATTTTTCAACGACGCCGCGATTCAAACAGTAAAGAGCTCTGAATACAGGGAACAGTTTGAAGAGGTGGAAGCTGCTCACCAGGATTTATTCTCACAAAAACGCGTGGCAATAGAAGGGCTTATACAGGCTGAGAATGCGAATGATGCCGATCAGTCTGAAGCGTACAGATCGCAAATAGAGAATTACCTGGACGAAGATGAACAACTTCGGGAGAAGGCGAAAGAGATTATAGTGCTGGCAGATCCTGCAGCGGAAACAAATGACACCGACTATGTATTCATTTCCTTTGTCATGAATAACCTGCCGCATGGGTTAATCGGTATCTTGCTGGCAGTGATCTTTTCCGCAGCGATGTCAAGCACTGCCTCTGAACTGAATGCGCTTGCATCCACCACAACTGTTGACCTTTATAAACGCTCCGTGAAGCCAGGACAGTCAGAGCAACATTACCTGAATGCATCCAGGCTGTTTACGCTCATGTGGGGATTGATTGCCATTATGTTCGCAACCTTTGCCTCACTGCTGGAAAATCTTATCGAGCTTGTCAATATTGTCGGCTCCATCTTCTATGGCAGTATCCTTGGGATTTTTCTGTCTGCTTTCTACATCAAATACATTAAGGGGAATGCTATATTTATCGCAGCAGTGATTTCACAATCCCTGGTCATATTCCTGTTTATGACTACGCCGATCGGATACCTGTGGTATAATGTAATTGGCTGTACGCTTGTGATTGTTATGGGACTTATCATTCAAAAGGTCACCAACAGCAACTAAAAAAGCCGGCACAGGGCCGGCTTCATTGATGATCATTTGTAAAGTTCAATTATTTAAGACTGGCAATCAGGTCTTCGTTGCGCTTCACATATCCGAAGTCATTTCCGGATGCTTTTGCTTTCGCAATTGATTCGTTGGCCGTTTCAATGGCTTCTTTTTTCTTTCCCATTTTTGCGAGAATCTGTGCTTTTACATGAATGTTCCAGAAAGCATTAGGATTAGCTTCAAGGCCTTTATCGATCCATGCAAGTGCCTGGTCCAGATCCCTTCCTGTTGAGTAATAGTAATTTGCCGCCTGAATGTAAATATTTGGATCTACCTGAGTTTTAGCCTTAATCTCGGCCATTACGACTTCATCGAAATTCACTTTTACCGGAATTCTGAGAGAAACGTTTTCCCATGCCATCATAATATTGGCTTCCGTGTTATCCGCACTGATATCATGTATCTGGAAGGTAAGTGATTGTACAGTGTTGGAAAGTTTATTGGGCTTTACAGCTACATTAAGTACCTCATTATCTTTATTATATGCAGCGGTATTTCCACCAATACTTAAATCATTGTAAAGCATGAATCTCCATTCGTCAGCACCTGGTACAGTGAAGATGAGATATTTTCCCGCCGGCACCGATTGGCCAGCAATCATTGCATCCGTGCTGAGCGTAAGAAAGGTTCCGTTATTGGCGCCTGTTCTCCAGATCTGACCATATGGTTGTAGGAAATCTGATCCTTCACCAAATATTTTCCTCCCTTTCACACCGGGACGGGAATAATCAATGGTGATATCAGTGAGACCAACTGTTGTTGATACTGAGCCTGCAGGACTCGGCTGGGGCATGTTAATTTGAGCATTGGCTGTTGAAAAAGCGACCATCAGCGCAATGGAAAGGCAGTTAATAAGTAGTTTTCTTTTCATGGTTCATTTATTTTTGGTATTACGAATCTACACAATTTTAGCCTAGTACGTGAAACTGGAAAAATCATTTTATTTTAAGGGTGATGTATGCAATATAGCACGTAATCTTTTGGGGAAGATACTCTATGTTGAAAGTGATGAAGGATTATGTGGCGGTATGATCGTGGAAACGGAAGCATATTCATACACTGAACGTGCGTGTCACGCATTTGGCAACCGTCGGACGGGCCGTACGGAAACATTATTTGCTGAAGGCGGTTCGGCCTATGTTTACTTGTGCTATGGCATTCACCGGCTCTTCAATGTAGTGACTAACCGGGAAGGTGTGGCAGAGGCTGTATTGATTCGTGCGCTGGAGCCGGTTGAAGGCATCGACCTGATGAAATGGAGAAGAAAGAAATCAGATTTGAAGGATCTAACCTCAGGACCCGGTAAACTGTCAGAAGCGCTCGATATAAAACTTCAACACAATAATCTTTCGCTTTTCGAGGATGCTGTATGGATTGCTGATGAAGGCGGATCGTCACCTGAAATTGTGGAAGGCTTGCGGATAGGGGTGGATTATGCCGGGGAAGATGCTTTTTTACCATGGCGGTTTGGAATTAGCGGAAACCGATTTCTGAGCAGGCCATTTTAAGGGTGATATCGAGTTATTGGTTCATTCAACGAAATATTTCTAATATTGTAACATAGCCTCCATATTTTAGCTTTTTAACCTAAATAACTGTATTGTGAGATATTATTTTTTTGGTCTTCTCTTAGTCTGTTTTATGACCGGCCAGGCGCAGGATATTTTCCGTGAAGTCAATTCTTCCTACGATGAACAGCTGCCGGTATTATCGCCCGATAATAAGACGTTATATTTTACCCGAACACGGCATCCCCAAAATATCGGAGGGATTCAGGATCCCGGCGATATTTGGTACAGTGAGCTTCAGTCGGATGGTAGCTGGTCTGCACCTGCCAATGCAACAGAGCTCAATAACAGGGGATATAATGGCGTAATCGGGTTTACTGTTGATTCCAGGACTATTTATCTGCTCAACCATTACAATAAGGATGACTCAAGAGCGGCTACCCAGGGCGTTTCAAGGTCTATACGCAGGGGTAATAAATGGGGCAAGCCCGAAAATATCAATATTCCGTATTTTCTAAACCGCTCCGAGAACCATGGGGGGTATATAAGTCTTGACGGGCAAGTGCTTGTTTTTTCAATCGAAGGGTACAATACTATTGGAGGTGAGGATATCTATGTGAGTTTCAATGAGGGCAACGGCAGGTGGAGCGAGCCAAAAAATCTGGGAAGAACCATCAATACAAATGCCCAGGAATTTACACCGTATCTGTCTGGCGACAAAAGGACGTTATATTTTGCTTCCAATGGCCACAATGGGATGGGAAGCAGTGATATTTTCATGTCAACCCGGCTTGATGATACATGGAAGAATTGGTCGGCCCCGGTACCGGTTCCAAACATTAACAGCCAGGGCCGGGAACTGGCATATCGACCCTATGAAGGATTTGCCCTGTACACGTCTACCATGAACAGCGACGGGTACAGCGACATTCGCATGTATACCGATTCACCGGAGCAGCGCATAGAACCATTAGTTGTAGAGGTTCCTGATTCTGTCCTGGAGGATGTTCAGACAACCGTGGAAATTGATGAAAGTGTAATTTTCGGAACCATTAAAAGTGCTGATACCAGGGCACCCATTGGAAATGTAAACCTACGGCTTCAGACGGAAGAACGTAATGAGATCATACCTGTGGATCCTGTAACGGGAACCTTTACGGTTGCCATTAATGAGGAAGGAGATTATACGTTTTCGATGGATGCGCCCGGATTCATCAGTAATAATGAAACTGTCCTCGTTGAGGGTGACCGAAATACCAGTGCCATTGAACGGCAGTTTCTTCTCCAGCCGATTACAGTGGGTGCTACCATACAATTACCCAATGTGCTTTTTAAAAGATCTTCACCTGATATACTAGCTGAATCCTACCCGGAGCTGGACCGCGTAGTTGATTTCATGCGGGCAAACCCTTCTGTAGAGATTCGTCTTGAGGGCCACACCGATAACTCCGGCGTTCCTAAACATAACCTGAGGTTGTCAAAGGCCCGTGTGGAATCGGTTGAAGCATACCTTGTGAGCAAAGGGATAAATCAACGCAGGATAACGGGAAAGGGCTATGGCGGAACAAAACCCATTGCTGATAACTCCAACGAAGAAACACGACGGTTGAATCGGCGGGTGGAATTTACGATTGTAAAGGATTAAACATTTGAGGATATATTTTTAAACGGATCGTTTAACTTCTGCCACATCTCTATGAATGGTTTAATATTCTACCTGCTGTTTCATATTCTCGCGGTACAGCAACCTACCCTGGCTCCATGCCCAGATTCACCCAATTGTGTGAATTCCTATCAGAATGATGATGAGCATGAGGCTATGGAGCCATTGTCGTATTCAGGCAGTACTGAAGCGGCTATGGAGGAATTAAAATCCTTAATCAATAGTCTTCCGCGAACCGAGATCACCGATTCCTCCGATGTCTATCTTAAAGCAGTATTTACAATTGCCTTATTCGGATTCCAGGATGACGTGGAATTTCTGTTTGATCCAGTTGAAAAAAAGATTCATTACAGATCTGCCTCCCGGGTCGGTTATTACGATCTGGGTGTTAACCGCAGGCGTATGAAAGACATCCGGGAAGAATGGACTGAATTATCCGGAACGGACAATAACTAATAATGGACCGATAAATTTTGTCCGCACCGAACGGTAATATGCGTGAAAACATATTACCATGAAAATTCTCAGAAATCAAAGAAACCACCCGCTTCATGTCAGGGAACATTTGATCATGTGGCGGCTGCTGAACCAGCATCGTTCGCTAAAGCATTTCAATTTTTGCCAATACCATTCCTTTGGATGTTGTACTGCTCAATTTTGTAGTTTTTCAGCTGCGCTGGTGATTGAACTGGAGGGGTATGAAGATATACTGTTATCATCGACAGGTATACGTGACCGACATCTGAAGACCTTGGGATTTCATATTCTTCGATACGAACTTTACCTGGTAAATGAGTTTCCCGAGATAATTATAGAAGATATTCTAAGTCAGATTAAACGATCCCGACGCTAAACAGGATCAGGATTTTCATTGCGTTGTCTTGCAAGTGCCGTCACATACCATTCAAATTCATTAAGAAAACGTTCTGACTGCTTCAGCAGCCATTCTTCCTGGGTTTTGCCGGTTTCGTCAATGATCTTCTGAACCTGTGGAACGGATAAAATTGTGGGTATGGAAGGCGTACCAAGTTCAGCAAGGGTTATTCTGGCCTGAATGGCAGCGCGAACTCCTCCAAACCGTCCTGCTGAATAGGATACAATTCCTGAGGGCTTATAAAAATATTCCTTCTGGTAATGATCCAGTAAATTTTTCAGGGCAGGCGGCATACTATGATTATACTCTCCGGTTACAATGATGTATCCGTCGGACTTATCCAGTTGATCTCCAATTAGCTGCATATTTTCAGGTGCCGCTCCCTCAGGATATTCCTTGTACATTTTATCCAGCATTGGAAGAGGAGTGATCATCGGATCAATCAGGTGAACGATGTTATCTCTTTTTTCCAGGGCATCACAAATAAACCTGGCTGCCCGAATACCATTTCGGTTGGTTCTTACTGATCCGTATATTACACTGATCCTATATTTCATCCGGTTGAATTATTGTTAAACCAATTTGACACTGCATCACGGAAGGTTTGTCCGATGGGGACTTTTATATCATTGACCATCAAATAGCCGGTATGTATACTACTTACGTAGTCAATATTGACTATGTAGGATTTATGTACCCTTTTAAACATAGGGAATGGAAGAGATTCTTCCAAATACTTCATGGAGACGAGTTCCATGTACCAGGAATCTTTTGTATGATAACGTACGTATTCCCGCATGCCTTCAACATAGCAGATGTCGGAGTGTCTTACCCTGTACAGGCTATGGCCTGATTTGATCACACGATAGCCGGGGTCTGGGGGTACATTATCTTTAATTCGAGACTGGACTTTCTTAATTGCCCTTAAAAATCGTTCATAGGAAATTGGTTTGAGCAGGTAGTCAACCACATCAAGTTCGTAGCCTTCCAACGCAAATTCCTGATATGCTGTTGTAAGAATTATGCTCGTGGGAACAGTGAGCTTTCTGATGAATTCCATCCCTGACATTTCAGCCATTTGAATGTCGAGCAGGATTATATCAGGCGGATTCATAGTGACATATTGCAATGCGTCTACGGGATTTTTGAATACTGCCGCCAATTCCAGATCCTCACATCGTTCAATGTAGTTCATCATGAGCGTCCTGGCAGGAAACTCATCTTCAATGATTATGCATGTGAACGTTTTCATTTCAAATCGATATGAAGATTGATGGAAAATTCATCTGTTCGGTTGGTAATTTCCAAATCATAGCGATCCGGGTAAAGCAGATCAAGCCTTTTCCTCACATTGTTCAGGCCAATTCCACCACCTATATCCTTGGAGATAGGGAATTCAGGAATACTATTTGCAATGGCAAGCGTCAGGGAGTCATGTGATATTCTCAGTGCGATCTTAATCCATCCTTTTCGATCATCTTCAATATGGCTGTGCTTAAATGCATTTTCCACAAATGGGAGTAATAGCATCGGTGCAATTTCAGCACCTTTTTCAATATGTTCATCAATGGTCAGATTGATCTTTCCCTCATACTTCAGCTGCTGAAGCTCAATGAAATTCAGAATATATTCCCATTCTTTTTCTGCGCGTACGACATCGGTATTGGATTCGTAAAGAACATAGCGTAGCATTTCAGAGAGCTTCAGGATCAAATCCGGAGTCTTTTCCTGGTGGCTTATCGCCATGGCGTACAGGTTGTTCAGTGCATTAAATAGAAAATGGGGATTGATCTGAGACCGCAACAGTTTCATTTCGGTTACGAGCTTTTCCTGCATTCGGCTTGCATCCAGTTCTTTGCGTTTCCTGGACTCATTCATCAGGAACTGAAGCGCACTGTAAAATAAAACCCCGAATGAAAGGGACATATTCTGAACAATCCATCTCGAAGAGCGGAAAGAACGAGGTATCCGCATGGAGGCGCCGTCGATACGATTTACAGGTAAAAACTGATTTGTAAGTGTAAAAGCATAATAGACAAATACCATTACCAAAGTGATTCCGATCAGGTAATAAAGCCATGAATTCCGCTGGATAAGAATTGGAAGAAGTACGCGTGTATTCACGTAAAAAACACCCATATGAACAAGCAGCATACGGCCTGCATGCCATGCTGCCGTTTCATAACTGAAGGGAATCGAGAACCAGAACAGCAATAATATAAAATATGCTGCCCATGAGATAATATGTAAATAAATGCCTTTTGGCAACAGAGAGTTCATGCCCTCAAGATACGTAATTACAAAATCCGATGATCAATGTTTTCAACCAACAGCTGATGGATTCAACCAATAACACAGTTCTGAGTTGATTGAAATTATCCTTCCATTGGTTGAAATTAAAAGCGTGCGATCTTTATTCTGTGTACATTCATACCATGAAAATATTCGTGTTATGTATGTTATTATTGGCACCGGTCATTATGCCGGAAGCCAAGGGTCAGCCCCCTCAGCGGGATCCATCTCAAATGGCTGATAGGGAAAAGCAGATGGTATTGGACAGCCTTTCTGATCTAACGGCTGACCAAAAGCTTGTCATCGATGAAATATATAAAACGTATTCCACCGAATTGACGGCACTTTTCGCTGAAACACCGGCTGATCGTGATGAAATGCGATCGGCAATGCAGGAAATCAGAAGCCGGAAGCAAGTTATGCTTAAGGAGATATTAACCGCGGAGCAAATGGCCAGAATCAACAAAATCATGCAACAAATGAGACGCGGCAGAAGACCACCTCAAAATGAATAAAGCAAGATCTATTATACTGGTCCTGATATTTCTTAGTCCGTCGCTTTACTCACAAGTTAGTGTTACAGGGATTGTCAAAGTAAAAGACCAGGGCCTTCCAGGTGCTACAGTTCAATTTAAGCTTGTAAAAGACACGACAGTCATTGCGTTTTCGTCCAGTGATGAACAGGGCAGGTATTCAACTAAACTGCCTGAGGAAGGCTTTTATAAACTTCAGGTAAGCTTTGTTGGATACCAGAGTTTTACCAGGATTCTCAGAATTACTGGTGATGAATATCGTGTCCCTGATATCCCGCTGACCGAACAAACGGAATTACTGAAAGAAGTGAAAATTTCAGATAAGCCAATAGTGGTAGTGCAGCAGGGGGACACCACGGCATTTTTGGCCAGTGGCTTCAAAACAAATCCCGATGCTACCGCAGGGGACCTGCTGAGAAAAATGCCTGGAGTTGTTGTGGATGGAAATGGAGTTCAGGCTCAGGGTGAATCTGTGCAGAAGATCCTTGTGGATGGAAGGGAATTTTTTGGGAATGATCCCGCTGCAACCCTGAGAAATTTACCGGCAGAAGTAATTGAGAAGATCGAGGTTTTTGATCAGCTAAGTGAACAGGCACAATTTTCGGGTTACAATGATGGAAATACGGTAAAAACAATCAACATCGTGACAAAGCCCGAAACGCGAAATGGAAATTTCGGCCGGGTCTATGCCGGAGGCGGGACAGATTCCCACTACAGCCTTGGTGGAAACATTAATTTCTTTAATGATCAACAACGTATTTCTATTGTTGGCCTCAGCAACGATATCAATGTTCAGAATTTTTCCTCCGAAGACCTGGTTGGAGTTGCCAGCAGCAGCTCAAGCGGCAGGGGTCGGGGAGGCGGAGGTTTTGGCGGAAGCAGAAATAATGGGACAAATAATTTTCTCACCTCCCAGCAAAATGGGATAAGCCGGGTGAATTCCCTGGGGCTTAATTACGTGGATGAATTTCTTGAAGGTGATTTGAAATTATCTGCTAGTTATTTCTTTAATCAGTCTTCCAACATGAATGATCAGAAAAGCAGGAGGGAATATTTTCTGTCAGCAGACAGCAGTTATTTCTATGAACAGAATTCTCTGCAGGATAATACAAACTTTAATCATAGGATTAACTCGAGGATCCAATACAGCATCGATCAGAAAAACATGCTGATTGTGACCCCTTCCTTAAGTTTTCAAAATAATTCCAATGAAATGTCAACCGGCATACTTACTTCCGATATGGCCGGGCAGATTATAAGTGGAAGTGAAAACATTCAAGGCAGTGATCTTCAGGGCATAAATTTCAATAATAATCTTGTCTTCCGGCATGCATTTGAGGAAAGGGGGCGGACGATATCTTTTGGTTTGCGCAACTCTTACCTCAAGAGTGATGGCGAAATAAATCTTGACGCGATCAATAATTATAACCGATCGACCATCATTACCGATACACTTACCCAGCAGACGGATCGCTATTCATTGCAGAAATCAGTGCAGGGAAATATCACATATGCCGATCGCCTGGGGGAAAAAATGCAATTGCAATTAACACAGGAGGTGGAACGAAGATGGAATGAATCTGATAATAAGAATTACGACCTCCGTACTGAACAGAAGGAGCTGAATCCTGAACTGTCCAATGTGTTTGAAAGTGTTTATACAACCTATACTTCAACAGCCGGGTTATCCTACCGTGGGGAGAATGGGTTTTTGAGGGCTGGAATCGCCTACCAGCATGCACAGCTCAATAATGAACAGTTCTTTCCTCAAACAGACCAGATCACACGCCGCTTCAATAATATTTTACCTTCCGCATTCGGGCGATTCAATATTGGAGACGAAAAAAATATTCGCTTCTTCTAC
Source organism: Cyclobacteriaceae bacterium (assembly GCA_050289805.1). Taxonomy (GTDB): domain Bacteria; phylum Bacteroidota; class Bacteroidia; order Cytophagales; family Cyclobacteriaceae; genus JAUILA01. The sequence goes on along the minus strand of JBNKGL010000010.1, from coordinate 74,192 downwards.
CGGACTAATACCGATGCTCCTTCCATTACACAGCTGCAGAATGTAATTGATAACTCCAACCCCTTATTACTTACCACAGGAAATCCCGGGTTAGACCAGGCATACTCTCATCGTATCGTTCTTCGGTACTCAAATACCAATCAGGAGTCTGCCGCCAGTTTTTTTGGATTTATTTCAGCGCAAACAAGCGCCAATTATATTTCAAATGAAACCATCATTGCTGAAAATGAAGATATTCAGGTAGGGGATTACCTGTTGCGAAAGGGGAGCCAGATCACGCGGCCTGTCAATATCGACGGCTACTGGAATCTGCGAAGTCTTTTCACCTATAGCATTCCTTCCAACAAGTTGAAATCAATCCTTAATGTGAATGCGGGAATAAATTACAGCAGGATTCCCGGCTTGATCAATGACGAATTGAACACATCCAATAATTACGGGTTTAGTGCCGGTATTGTCATCGCTAGTAATATTAGTGAGCGGGTTGATTTTAACATCGGTTATAACGGTAATTTCAACATTGTGGAAAATTCCATTCAACCCGAACTCAATACTAATTATTTGAACTCCTCTTTTACCACAGCATTCAACTGGATCATTGGAACAGGATGGGTATTCAGGACCGATATTAATTATCAGCGATATGACGGGTTGTCGGAAGGCTTTAATCAGAATTATGCATTATGGAACGCTTCCGTTGGTAAGAAATTCCTGAAAAATGACCAGGCCGAGCTTTCTTTGCGCGTATTTGATATCCTGAAGCAAAATCAGAGCATTTTGAGAACCGTGACCGAAACGTATATCGAGGATGCGACCAGCCAGGTACTGCAGCAGTACTTCATGCTCAATTTTATATACACAATACGAAACTTTGCGGGGGCTAAAAAATAAAAAGCCCTCACCGAAGTGAGGGCTCCCCTTAACCAACAATCAACCAACAATCATCTACCTCATCGAAGGAGGTAGTATGACCTTATTTATAACGTGAACAACTCCATTGGATGCGTTCACATCAGCTTTTAATACATTTGCATCATTGATATAAACCTTAGGACCCACCTTTACTGTCACATCGCTACCTTCTACAGTTTTTACCATTCCGTTCTTCAAATCAGTAGACATTACTTTTCCGCCTACCACATGATAAGTAAGAACGCTTTTAAGCATGTCTTTGTTCTCAGGTTTGAGCAAAGTTTCTAAAGTTCCTTCTGGCAATGCCGCAAATGCCTCATTTGTCGGGGCAAATACGGTAAATGGTCCATCACCATTCAGCACTTCTACTAGTCCGGCCGCTTTTACAGCAGTCACAAGAGTAGACAAATCTGAATTGCCTGCGGCAAGTCCAACGATTGTTTTGTCCTGTGCCCTTGCTGAAAGGGAAATCATAAAGCCAACAACAACTATCGTAACTATTTTCACTATGTTTTTCATGGTATTTATTTGTTTGTATATATAATGCGCAAGCATACCATATTGTTTAATCTTTATTGAAAAACATTAAACATTTTTTGTGCGATAGGCCCATAGTATCAATAATGGATGAATTATGATTAGCCTGACCCACGCTACCCATTCCGGGACACATAGTTTTCCAGCGCATCCATCCAATTGAATCAGGTAAATATGGGAGGGGATAAAAAGCACGAGCATTACAATAATCGACCAGCATGCGACTTTCCTTGTTGTCGGGAAAGCGACCAGAACGCCAAGTAATATTTCAAGTACTCCTGATCCTGCATTGATCAACTCATGATTTGGTAAATAATCAGGGATGAGTGGAAGATAGAATTCAGCATCTCTGAAATGATTAAGACCGGCCAGGATATAAAATACCGATAATAAGGTTAATCCAATTCTTTTCATGCTGGTAAAACCAGTGTTGAAAGAAGATGTTTTCGTATTTTGCCTTAAATGTTGAATAATTATGAACGGACTAAGAACCATTGTATATCGTGTACCCGATCTCGCCGCAGCGAAGGAATGGTACGGCAAAGCTTTTAATGTAAAGGCGTATTTTGATGAACCCTATTATGTGGGTTTTAATATTGGAGGCTTCGAGCTGGGGCTTCAGCCCGGTGAAGGTGAGAACAAGGATGCCGTTCATCATATCTCATACTGGGGAACGGATGATCTGTCGAAATCAATGGATTCCTTTAAAATAGCAGGAGCCACCATTCTTGAGGATGCTGAAGATGTTGGCGGCGGTATTAAGGTTGCCGTCATGGCTGACCCCTGGGGTAATCCTATTGGAATGATTGAAAATCCACATTTTCGACTGGGTGAAACCGAAAAGCACCCAATTCCCGCCCGGAATCCCGGGGTAACTGGTCCCGGAGGTATCTTTTTTAAATGCAAGGACCCCGAAGGAATGAAGGCCTGGTATAAAGACAACCTGGGAATACTTGCAGGGCAGTACGGCGGACAATGGCAATGGCGGAAAGAATCTCCCGGAAATAAACCAGCGTTTACCGTTTGGAGTCCGTTTGCGCGGGATACAGACTATTTTGCGCCGTCAGAACATGATTTTATGATTAATTACAGGGTAAATGACCTTGAAAAGCTACTGAATAATTTACGCTCCAACGGGGTTGAGCAAGTGGGCAAGACCGAAGTGTATGATTATGGAAAATTTGCATGGATTATGGACCCGGAAGGACGAAAAATAGAGCTATGGGAATCGAATGATGACGAGTATATAAAAATGGCCGGGGATAGCACAATGGCAGCCGGGTAAATCCTAAATCTTATAACCAACCACAAGCTTCAATTTACCACTGTTGAAATTATAGGTATGATCTTTTCCGAGGTTAAGGTAATTTGCCTCGAGGTTGTAATTTATGGTAGAATAGAATTTCTGCCAGTTGAACCCGGCGCCTGCCGATAATGCTATTTTCATAAAGAATGCTCCTGGTTTCGGACTTTCAACAGATTCATTCGTTGATTTGCCCCATTCGACTCCAAGGCCCGGCCGGATACTTCCGGCAAAGAAAAGCGCGGGTGACAGGGGATAAACATGCAGATAGCCAGCCATGGCACCGATATTTCGAATGGTGAGCGAAGTAAGGTCATATTTTTCCGAAAACAATTCATCGGAGTAATCAGGAATAATGGAACTGTCGGCCCTCATTTTGTGATATCCGATAAATCCGCCATACAGAATTGATCCTGAACTTTTCTTCTGTCTGTCGATTCCTGATTGGATGGAACGGAATGATATTTCCCGGTGATTTGGAATGTGTGTCACATCCAGATTCATGGTAAATGTGACGATGTCAGATCTGAAGTTATCAAATACCTCCGGATTTGTTTCTTCGAAACCTTCATATCGCTGAACAGACAAATTGATAAAGTAGGAGTTCAATAACAGACTGGTTTGAAGATCAAATCGCTGGGATTCATTGCTTTTAAAGCGAATGCCGAGGTCCAGAAGCAACGTTTTGTACGAACCGCCAATACCGCCGGCAAAAGGACCCCGAGGCCTGTAGGAAACCTTGCCATCCTTGTTTTTAAGATTGAAGCTCTGATATTTAAGGTTTGAAAATAATCGAACAGTCCAGATATTCTTATTCAATTCCACGAATGCTGTATCTACATCCGGCGGTTTAACCATATCGGCTACGTCATCAAGGCTTTGTGAAAAAAGTCCGGAGGAAAGAAGACAAAAGACGGATATAATTATAATCCTATTCATAAAAAAAATGAGGAATACTGGATATATTCGAAATTTTAGGGATAATTGTTTTGTTACCAGAATATCTTCCTTTTTGCAATAATAACGTAATTCATGTATCAGTTTACATTTTGCTTAGTCATAGTTTTATTTTTTGCCAGCTGCAGTACCAAACCAGATGAAACATCTGCCACAATTCCTGACCGCCAGGAGGTTACGACTCCACCGGAAGACGGACCTGAGGGGATGGTTTGGATTCCGGGAGGCACTTACCTGGCAGGTAACGATGGAAGTGAGGCCAGCGTACATGAGGGCCCGGCTCATACCGTTCAAATAGACGGGTTCTGGATGGATGAGACTGAGGTTACGAATGCCCAATTCAGGGAATTTGTGGAAGAGACCGGTTATGTTACTATTGCCGAGCGGCCGATCGACTGGGAAGAGATTAAAAAAAATGTGCCTCCTGGTACGCCAAAGCCAGCAGACAGCATTCTGCAGCCAGGCTCAATGGTTTTTTCTCCACCGGATTACCCTGTATCACTGAATGACTACTCCCAATGGTGGGCATGGGTAATAGGTGCTAATTGGCGGCATCCATACGGGCCGGAATCCTCTATTGAAGGAAAGGACAACTTCCCGGTGGTTCATATTGCATATGAAGATGCGGTTGCATATGCAGACTGGGCAGGTAAACGATTGCCTACGGAAGCAGAATTTGAATTTGCCGCAAGGAATGCAAAAAGCGGTGCTGCATTCGCGTGGGGTGATGAACTTACTCCCCAGGGAAAATATCTGGCAAACTTTTTCCAGGGTGATTTTCCTCATCGGGTCACGAGTGATGATGGTTATACAGGCATCGCGCCCGTAAAAAGTTATCCACCCAATTCCTACGGATTATATGAAATAATTGGAAATGTCTGGGAATGGACTTCAGACTGGTATCGTCCTGATACATATAGTCAACTGGATAAAATGACAGTCTGTAAGAATCCTACAGGCCCGGAGTCTAGCTATGACCCCACGGACCCGTACAATCAGAAGCGGGTTATCAAAGGAGGCTCCTATCTTTGCAGTACTCAATATTGTTCCAATTATCGGCCCAGTGCTCGGATGGCAACAGCTATAGATTCGGGTCAGGAACACCTTGGATTTCGTTGTGTTAAGTCTTTGCCAAATTCAACTCCATGAAAACAATTAATTTCTTCCTGATATTATCAGGATTTATGTTGGCCTGTACACCTGTTCGGGTTATTTCAACCGAAATCATTGCTGATGATTTTGAAAATTATAAAACCTTTAACTTCTACGAGGTTGAACAACCGACGAGCATATATCTGGATGACCTAAAGAAGGCGATCATTGATCAACTCTCCTCTAAAGGCTATGCCATTAGTGACAATCCAGACCTGATGATCAACATAGGAAGTACCATCGAAGAAAAGGTTCAGACCCGGGAGACAGATTACCGGGACATCTCTTACATGGGACAGCGGAACTATTCCTGGCAGTCTGAAGAGGTTGTGGTAAATAAATATAAGGAAGGAACAGTAGTCCTGGATTTTGTTGATACCCAAACCGATGAACTTGTATGGCAGGGCATTGCCGCAGGAACGATCTCAGGGAAAAAAAGCGAAATGATCAGCAGGATCAATAAGGGTGTGGAAATGCTCTTCGAAGAGTTTCCTTCACATTAATCCCTGGATAATGAAACAATTGCCCGGGTGATGGAGTATATTTAATGTATACACCAAACACCTACTTTTATGAAATCCATTCTAACAGGTATTCTGTGCCTTGTTGCTTTAATCTCTTTCTCAAAGGAAAAGCCAGGGCCGCTAAGTGAAAAAGTCCAGTCCATCAATGCATTAACCTTCAGCCCGGAAGGTACGCTCTTTATCGGAGATAGTAAATCAGCCAAAGTGTTTGCCATGAATGTAAGTGGTAGTTCTGAAGGTACGTATGAAGATCTGAATCTTTCCAAAGTTGATGTCGCAATTGCCGATGTCCTGGGAACAAGCGCCGACATGATCACCATTCAGGATATGGCTGTGCATCCCAAAAACGGTCTTATTTATATTGCCGTACATGGAAAGAATAACCAGCCAATCCTTGTTACTATAGACCCGTCCGGGACAATTACACCAGTTGATCTTTCTTCGGTTGAATACAGTGAGAAATCCATTGCAAATGCGGTGGCAGAAGACAGTAAGGACAGGAGAGGGCGCTCACTGAGACATTGGGCAATTTCAGATATTCATTTTTCCGGTGATCAGCTGCTCATCACCGGATTATCGAACAGGGAGTTTGGAAGCACATTCAGGAGTGTAAGCTATCCGTTTACTGATGACCAGGAAGATGCTTCCCTGGAGATCTATCATGCGGCACACGGACAATATGAAACTCATTCACCCGTAAAGACATTCACCACGGCTACGTTGAATAATGAAACCTACGTGATCGCAAGTTATACCTGTACTCCACTTGTATTATTCCCGATGAGCGACCTGAAAAAGGGCGAGCACATCAAGGGTCGAACCGTCGCTGAATTAGGTGCGGGAAATACTCCGCTGGACATGGTTATTCTTAAAAAGGATGGGAAAGAAGTTCTTCTGATGGCCAATTCAAATCGTCCGGTGATGAAGGTATTGCTAAGTGATATCATGGCGTATGAGGGTAGTCTCACAGAGCCTGTTGACGTTCCAGGGGCAACGGCCGGCGTTAATTATATTAATTTCCCTATGACCAATGTTATTCAGCTGGACAAATGGGGTGATTCAAACTGGATCATGTTGAAAAGGCAGTCGAATGGGGATCTCGATCTGATGACTGGAAATGACTTCTGGTTATAAATATATCATATCTGCTTTTATCACAATATTTAGCCTGACCTGTTATGGTCAGGCTAATTTCCTTTGGGATGAAAACGGAGTTTCCCAAATTCAGCTTGAAACACAAATTTCTGCACCTGAACATCTGGCATTAAAAATGTCTGCCTCAGAACGTGCTGTGGCAGGTTCATGGAAAACTGAAGAGGGAATTATCACCTTTACACCTTTTGTCCCGCTTGATTTCAATACCGACTATGTAGTAACCTATCTGGGCAATTTGCTTTTAAACCTGCGCACGCCTGTAAATCCGTCTGAGTCACCTTCTTTGCTCGCGATTCATCCCACGCCCGATACGTTGCCTGAAAACCTGTTGAAGATACAGTTGGTATTTGACCGCGAGATGCAGTCAGGCCAAAGTTCAAAATATGTGACCATTTACGAGGTGGGAAATGAAAAGAAACTTGAAAACGTATTTCTTGACCTTTCGCCTGAACTATGGAATACCCGGGGCGATACGCTCACGTTATGGCTCAACCCCGGACGGATAAAGCGCGATCTGATTCCGAACCGTCAGGAGGGCAATCCACTTGAGCAGGGAAAATCATACAAGATCACTGTAAATGCCGGGTGGATGAGTGCAAGGGGCAAGCCACTGGAGTTTGCCGGCAGTAAAACATTCTATGTTTCCGGCGCAGACAGAGAATACATAAATCCGGGTGAGTGGACCCTTACAATACCAAAAGCGGGTACAAAAGAAACCCTGCAAATAAAAGTGAATGAACCACTTGACCTGATGTCAGCACCACCCGCCATTGAGATACGTCATAATAACGGCAAACAACTAAAGGGAAAGGTCTGGCTTTCAAATGAACAGAATATCATATATTTTAAACCTATAAACAATTGGAATACAGGAAGATATAGTATCCTTATTGGAGATAAGCTGGAGGATATAGCAGGCAATCGGATGACGCGGTTATTTGATGAAGACCTTTTTGATCAAAAGAAAAAAGGCAAGCGTCAGCAAATCCTTTATTTTACACTGGACTAGTAGTGTATATCAGCGCGCTACCACAAAAACAGACCTGTCAGCCACAACGCTGTCCAGACTGCCGTTCTGAACCAATTTGCATTGACAAGTGATTCAACAATCACTTTTTTATTTCCATTCTCTGTAAGCGCATTATGAAGCGGAACTGCTTTAGCAAAAGTATGAAGCCAAACTGATAGTACAAGAAACGCGCTTATCACGGTAAGTGTGGATTGGTGAATCCAAAGCTGAAACCCAACCATCGCCAGCTGCGCGAACATCAGTGGGGCTACTACAAATGTTATCAGGAACATATACTTTCTATGCCAGCGTTCAAAATACTGCGGATGGCCAATAGCAAAGCCGGGGTAGATTATAAGCTGTACCAGCCAGATCAGTACGACCAGTCCGAAATCGATCATACTTCGGATGAAATTGATATACTCCATGTTGATCTTAACTTTTTTGACGGGTAAATGTTCTTATCCGTGTTACATTACCGAACTATCAATGCCGAATCCGACTTACCCTGGGCAGTGTTTATACATGGAGCAGGGGGAAGTATTGATACCTGGAAATATCAGGCAGAATATTTTGCCGCTCATTTCAGAGTGCTGTTGATTGATTTACGGGATCATGGAAAATCACAAATGAGCAGCAACAACACGAATTACTATACTTTCCGGCTTATAAGCAACGACATCCTGGAAGTGCTGGATGAGTTAAATATTGAACAGGCTGTTTTCATTTCTCTTTCATTCGGCAGCGTCCTGTTGCAGGATTTATCGATGCGCACCCCGGGAATGGTACGGGCGGCAATAATGGCCGGCGCCATTTTTAAAGGAAATATATCAATACGGCTATTTGTGATGACTGCAAGGTTCTTTAACCTCTTTCTTTCTTACAGGTTCATGTATTCACTGTTCTCCTACCTGTTGATGCCAAAACCATCCCATCAGCGCTCCAGAAGAGTTTACAGGCTTCAGGCCCGGAAGATCAAGCCAGATGCATATCTGAGATGGGTTTCACTTTATGATGAGTTTTTCAAGCTTCTGAAGCAATTCTGGAATCAGAAAATTGACTTCCCGGTCCTGGCAGTAATGGGAAGCGCAGACTATGTATTTCTCCAGCCTGCTATGGAATTTGCATCAAAGAATTCAAAAGTCGATGTGGAAATTATACCCGGTGCCGGTCATATCTGCAATATTGATGCTCCTGATGCATTCAATCGAATAAGTTTAAACTTTTTGCGTAAGCTTGGACTGCTTTCGAACATATCGGTTAAACCAGGATCCGAAATTTATCCAGAACATTGAAAGCATTGCATTCCAGGCACCTTTGATCCAGGGTTTTACATATGTGGTAAGCCGCAATTCCAGTTCCGTTCCATCCGTACCGGGATTAACGAAAAACTCCAGCCTTGCGGGTCTAATCCAGCGCACATTGAGGAAATAACTGCCCAAATAATAATGGAGGTCCCTGTATTTATGGTCATTGATTTCGGTAAGAACCCCACTGAAAAGCATGAACGGGCCATGGTGAATATTATCCATGCCCACGGTCATGTTATCCTCACCTTCCGGGGAATCAAACTCTACCCTGAATGGCCAGAGCTGCGTATCACTAAAAGTTGCCTGGCGCATTAATACATCCCAGACATCTTCTAAAGAAGAATTAATGAGAAATTTCTTCGAATAGACATGCTGCATAAAAGAAGCAGGTCGCGTTTGCTTATAGTTCATATTTGGTTAGTTGCTGATTGAAGGGGCCATCCTGCCTTCGCGGCATTTTTGAGGATTAGAAAAAAGGGTATCCACCAGATAAAATCATTGGTGACGAGTGTAGCAATAAAGCTGAATGGCACATTACCCTGAAGATAATTGATCACGAAACCCAAAGGTCCGAAGATTTTGCCCAGAAAGCCTACAGCGACAATTGGCCAATGCCTGATCGGATCATAGGATGCCCACCAATATCCAAGTCCGTAGACACCTATTACCATACCCATTCCCTGCCATACAAGCGGATGGTTGATGGGACTCATCCCTGTGAGGCTAAAGAACTGCTGAGGAAAGAGAACTACCCATGCACCCCATACTATGTTATAGATGGCTGCCGCTTTCAGGGTTAGACGATAGAATGCCTGCTGTTGCATAATCGTATAACCCAAAAATGGATTATTGGTTTATCCCCAGAGATATTCGAGTGTGTACGGACTTCCTTCCGGGGTCCAGAATTTGCCATTTACAAACCGGTATGTTCCATCCAGTCCGTTCAATTTATTCATATGCATCTCATTGAGGGCGATAAATTGAGCTTGAAAATTCTCAATGATCCTGCCCTTATTGGTTGATTTAGGTATTACCGCCGTACCTCGTTGTATTGCCCATGCAATAAGGACCTGTGCGGGAGAACAATCAACCTCATTGGCAACTTCTGTAACCACGGGGTTTTGCAGGAGGGAGGGTTCATCTTCTGCTTTCATGCCGGCTGAACGGTCGGAAGATCCCAGGGGAGAATATCCTGTCACCAGTATGTCATGATCACGGCAAAAATGAAACAATTCTTTTTGAGCGAGAAACGGATGCATTTCCACCTGGTTCATTTCAGGCATTAATTCGGCATTGCGAATAAGTTTGCTGAGGTTTGGAATCGAAAAATTTGAGACACCGATATGACGGGCCAATCCATTTTTCTTCATTTCCTCCATAGCCTTCCAGGTTTCTGTGAAAGGCAATTCTTCCGGGGATATGAAATCTTCGCCGCTGAACGGAAATCCGGCACTAGCCTTGATTGAAATTGGCCAGTGAATTAAATAAAGATCCAGGTATTCAAGTTTCAGGTCTGAGAGAGTCTTTTTGATGGCTTTCTGAGCTGATTCCGGCTGATGGGAGTCATTCCAGAGTTTAGATGTAATAAATAATTCATCGCGTTTTACTTTTCCTTCATTCAGTAAAAAGCGAAGAGCATCACCAATTTCCGCCTCATTACCATAAACTGCGGCGCAATCAATATGCCGGTAGCCGGCGGTTACCGCATCAATAATTGCCTGGTAAACCTCACCAGGCTGTGATTTCCATGTTCCAAGTCCGAGCTGTGGTATCTGAGATCCGTCTGTAAATTGAAGGTATTTCATATCTCTAATTCAAATTTACCCTGAAGTTCTGTAAATAAGACAACCTGACAAAATCTGATCACGTAAAACAAAAAACCGGGTTACATATACTCGTTTTGTTTTCACTCTGTTCCACCAATCAAACGTAATGCTATGAAAAAACCAATACCTTATTTGTTGACGGCTGCGGCCCTTGTTGTATCCATGGGTGCATTTACCTACAAGCCGGCTGATCAGCCTGAGTTGATCACAATGACAATGCCCATGATGGAAATGGCAAAGACACATACCCTCGAGGTATTGGACGCTATGCCTGAAGAAAAATTTAATTACAAGCCTACCGAAGTTAACAAGACATTCGGAAGTCAGATGGTCCATATAGGTTACTCACTCCATTACTTTAGCGAAGCGATGATGAAAGGAAACCGCATTAAATATGAGGAGCCTGATGCGGCAACGATGTCAAAAACCGAAATCCATACGCTGGTATCGAATGGCTTCGACGATATAATGGCTGCGATGAAAACACTCAATGCCGAGGATCTTGTTGTGGAACTTCCGTTTGGTCCTCAGACAACCATTACGCGCGGACAGGCGATCATATTTGCTCATGATCACGTGACCAATCATCGAGCTAAGGCCAATCTCTATCTCCGGATGAATAATATTGAACCCCCGAATTATAAATTTTTATAGGACTGTATGAAGGGATGTTAAGGCATCCCCTTTTTTTTTATGATAATATTATAGTTATATAACTTTTGCGTTCTTTTTTGATGCCTCCTGAAATTTCCTATTTTGGTTTGCAGAACTCTTGAGCAAACCCCGACTGTATGAATTCCCTTGACTATGCTATTGTATTTATTTATGCGCTGGGATTCCTTGGCCTCGGATATTTATTCAAGAAGCAAAAAAATAAAGAGGATTATTTTCTTGGTGGTAGGTCATTTGGCTGGTTTCCACTGAGTCTTTCTGTTATGGCAACTCAGCTCTCCGCGATCAGTTTCATGTCGGCACCCGCCTTTGTTGGAATCCGGGAGGGAGGGGGTCTCCAATGGCTGAGTTATGAATTTGCCGTTCCGCTTGCCATGATCTTTTTGGGGACTGTATTAATCCCGGCACTGTACCGGAGTGGTGTTGTGAGTATTTATGAATACCTCGAAGACCGTTTTGGTATTTCCACGCGGTTATTACTGAGTCTCGTTTTTCAGATCAGCAGGGCATTCGCTACGGCTGTAATGATATATGCAGTCGCGCTCATCATTATGAGCGTGATAGGAATCCCATTCTGGCAGACTATTCTGGTGATTGGATTCGTAACACTCGTTTATTCGTACCAGGGCGGAATGAAAGCTGTCGTCTATGGGGATATGATTCAGATGATCATATTGTTTGGTGGAATTTTGATATGCCTCTATTATGGTCTTGATCTTGCGGGTGGATGGTCCAGGTTTACAGCCGAGGTAGATCCTGAAAGATTGGTGGCAGTCGATTTTAGTTCATTGGGGTTTTCAGCAGGAGAATCTTTTGGTTTTTGGCCCATGTTGATTGGTGGATTCTTTCTCTATGCCTCCTATTACGGCACCGACCAGAGCCAGGTACAACGCCTATTGTCTGCCAATAGTCTGGGAACGGTTCGCAAGATTCTGTTTTACAATGGACTCCTTCGGTTTCCAATTACGTTGAGCTATTGCATTATGGGACTTGTAATTGGGGTTTTTGCCATGAAAACACCTGAATTTCTGGCACAAATTCCTGGTGACAAACCCGATCTGATGATTCCCGTTTTTATCAGGGATTACCTTCCGCATGGAATCATAGGAATTTTAATAGTGGCAATTTTATCGGCCGCTATGTCTTCACTGAGTTCCACCATCAATTCCCTGAGTGCTGTTGCAACAGAAGATTTTGTCTTACGCGGAAAAACAGTGGATCCGGCAGTGTATGTGCGTTACTCGCGCATTACTGCGCTATTTTGGGGCCTGGTATGCATGGGGCTATCATTTTATGCGGGAGATATAGCACCAACTGTAATTGAAGCGATTAACAAGATTGGCTCTGTATTTTTCGGGCCAATTCTGGCGACCTTTTTAGTGGCGATCAGGTTCAGGCAGGTTAAAGCATTTGCGATGAATACGGGCTTGCTTACCGGTGTTGGAGTCAATATTTTTTTCTGGCTGGTTGTGGGTGAAAATGTATTCTGGTTTTGGTGGAATGCCATTGGATTTTTTATAAGCCTCGGAGTCGCATTGCTCGTGGCGAAGGTGAATCCGGGTATTGCCAACGCTAATCCCGAACCGGATAAGCCGGAACCGCTATTCACAAAAATGAATATTGCATTGTTCATCTATTTCATTGGAATGGTTATTCTGAGCATGCTGTTACGCTATATCTTGTGACTTTTCTCATATTTTAAATGCTTTCGAATGTGTATATTCCTATAGGAAATAAACACATAAGTCATGTTGTTCAAACGGATAATTCCAATCATTTTCATGGGTGGTGCATTAATGGTTTCCTGTAATCCACAGCCTTCTGAAACAGAGAGTAATTATGTGGAAGAGGAAGTTATAATGGACGACGCAGAGGAACCTGCTGTTATTACGGCAGAAGGGGAGGATTTTTACCTGGATCCGGAGGGTAACGTAGTGTATACCTTCCTGATTGCTGAAAATATGCCTTCTTTTGCCGGCTCCGGTACGCTGGATGATTATTTGCTCGCAAACCTGAAATATCCAATTCAGGCGCGCGAAAATGAATCAGAAGGCACTGTAATTGTTGATTTTGTGGTAGCACCTGATGGAAGTATTCATAGCGCAAGGGTTATTAAGCCTGCCGATGATGATTTGCTGAATCAGGAAGCACTCAGGGTTGTAAATTCAATGCCTTCCTGGAATCCGGGACTTAATGATGGTAAAGCTGTTGCTTACAGATATAGCTTGCCGATTGTTTTTAAACTTAAAAATTGATCACTTAGAGAAAGGCAGTTTGTTACGCTGCCTTTCTTCTTTCAGGAGGCGTGTAATTCGATGATGTCCTGATTCAGGAGGTTGGATAAAGCTCTGTACAGCTGGGCACTGTATTCCTTGAGCGCATGCGGCTGTTCAAAATAAACTTCAATAGCTACTGAAAAGAATTCAAATCGGTTGGTGGCTCCATACGCCCTGAACATAGACTGGTCATTTTTTATTCGCTCAATTTCCATAGCTGCAAGCAAATCCCATTCCCGCAGATGTTTTCTTGACAAAAATTCATACTCCCCGTTTACTATTTTATCTTCCAACAGCAGGGCATGAGCCATTTCGTGAAGGGCCAGATTACGTCCGTCTGTATGATCTGTATAACCCATTAGAAAATTTTTCCATGACAGGACAATGATTCCGGCGCGGTTTACCTCACCCTGGTGATATTTTTGAGTGATCAACGAATAATAATTATCGGGGTAAATAAGAATTCGCTGAAAGTGGCTGAAATAAATTCCGGGAAAGCCAAACGTAAGCTGGATGGCACTGGCGGAGATGAGGACAATCATTTCGTCGGTTAGATTCATGGTTTTAGAACGAACGACGAATTCCTTCATGTCAATAAACTGCCGCATGCGTTTTTCAAACAACAGCTTGTTCTCAGGGCTTAATTTCAGGTAATATGTGAAATATTCCTCCAGAATGACCCTGTATCTGGGCTGCAATGGCAGGCGTATCATATGGCGGTGCCAGAGATGTTTGAACCTGTATTGCGTGGAATAATTGAAAAGGATTTTTGTTACCTGTAATGATTCATCAACAATCTTGTACAAAATCCAGCCGACTGCGAAAATACCGATCGTAGATGCTATATATTGTGCAACCCCCATTAATTCATTTTAAAAAGCTCCAAAGTAAGAATATCCCAAATATTAAATAACCTCGCGCAACCTTTTTTTATACTTTACAGGTACATACAAATAACTAACCAACCAGTAACCCTTTTGAAGGAGTCTGACGATGATATTGTCAAATTGATATTAGGCTGCAGGGAAAACAGCCGTGCTGATCAAAAATCGTTGTATCAGCGGTATTACAGTTTTGCAATGAGTATATGTATGAGATATGCAGAAAACAGGGAGGATGCGGTTGAAATTATGAATGATGGATTCTATAAGGCATTCAGATATATCAAGTCGTTTGAAATTGATCAGCCTTTTGAACCCTGGTTGAAGCGCATTATGGTGAATTGTTCGATCGATCATTTCAGACGTAAAAATAGGATGAGAATTGATGATGAGGCTTCAATTTCTGATACGGCAGTAGCAGAGAGCACAATACTGGAATCGATAACCTACGAGGAGATGCTCTCATTGGTGAGGAAACTCCCGGATGCCTACAGAACGGTTTTTAATTTAATTGCAATTGAAGGATATAAACATGAAGAAGTATCCGGACTGCTGAATATAAGTGTAGGCACGTCAAAGTCTAATTACTCTCGGGCACGTGTAAAATTACAGGCAATCCTGAAAGAATATTTTGGTGTACGCAATGGATGAACGAAACGACGATATAGAAAAATTCTTTGAACGGCGGCTCCAGCATGCAGAATTTCCATTCAATGAAAATGATTGGGAGAATCTGAAGGAGAGACTCGATGAGGATGACGCGCTTGCGGGAACGGCTTCAACAGGCGGTCGCTGGATCTGGGTCGGCCTGGTCGGCATTGCATTTCTTGCAGGCTGGTTCCTGCATGACATTTTAAGTGAATCGTCAATTTCTGACAATGATGTTCCAATAGCAGGAATTGAGGAGACGCAAACAACGATGGAACGCGGGGAGGAAAATTTGGATGGTGAGAAGACTACTAATAATTACATTTCTTCAGATGAAGAGGAATCAGTTTTGTCGTCCTCCTCTGAAACAGAAATTGCCGGAGAACAGCCCGGGAGATCGGAACAATTATCTCAATCGGAAACAAAAAGCACGGGCAGACCAGTGAAGATAATTTCAGGAGATACAGGGTTAAAAGAAGAATCTGTTTCCTACATGAGTGAATCAGATGATCATAGTCGAAAGCCAGACGTCCCTGACCAGGCTTTTTTCAGCCCGGGTAACCCGGAATGGCAGAAGAAATCATTTGAGCCATTTCCTCAAAGTCTTACAATTTGGGTTCCTGAAAAAGTTGCGATTCAGGAGTCTGTCAATGAGGAAATTCCATTAGGGGAAAAGGAAAAGGATCGTTCAACGGGTCATTGGAGTCTGGGGATAGGACTTTCGCCGGATATGAACAGCACAGGAATGGGAGAAACCTGGCAGGTTTCCGGTGAAATTGGCTTGCAGGTATTTTATGCGATAAACTCCCAATGGTCCCTGAATACCGGGTTATTTTACAGTAATAAAAGGTACCTGGCTTCCGGTGACCAATATAATCCACCCGAAGGTTATTGGGATTATTTTACCGATGGAATGATACCAGAGGAGGTTCGTGCAGTATGCGGTATTATGGATCTGCCAATCAATTTGAATTTTACAGTCAACCCTAATTCAAAGATTCGGTTTTTTATCGGTACGGGCATTAGTAATTATTTTATTCTGAATGAGGATTATAAATACTCATTCAACGATCCGAATTACTATGGCTCTGAAGGATGGCAGACGACGGAAAATTCCAGTGCATGGCTGGGATATATTAATGGATCCATTGGAATCGAGTCTTTTATAGGTAAAGACTGGTCATTACGGGTGGAGCCTTATGCGAAAATTCCCATAAAGAAAGTAGGGTATGGAAAGGTGGACCTGTTTGGTTCAGGGTTCATGTTTACAATACGAAAACATTTTAAAGCAAAAGAATAACTGGTTGATATGGTTAGCAGGGGGGAGCGTTCTGTAAACAGCAATGTTTCCCCCTGATTTAAACTTCAAAAAATTATGAAAAGACTATTAGCATTATCACTTTATATTTTTCTGTTCGGCTGTCAGAGCGAACAGGAAGAACCATCTGTAAACTGCAGTACGTACGGACTCCAAATTCAAATAAATAGCACCACGGATGCAAATTGCGGAAATGCCGATGGAGCCATTACCGTGAGCGCCTCGGGAGGGGATGGTAATTATACATTCTCGCTTAATAATGGGGATAATAATACCAACGGGCAATTCACCAATGTTTCAGCAGGTGTTTACACCGTTACGGTGAGAGACAATTCCCCCTGTTCAGCGAACGTTACGGCTACGGTAAATAATATAGACGGGGTGCAGTTTGGTGAGGTTCTCCTGACTGATGCCGGATGTGGCTCGACAAACGGCTCAATAAATGTTTCTGCCGTAGATGGTGTTCCTCCGTATTCCTATTCCCTTGATGGCGGTGCTTTTCAGGATGCGTCACTTTTTGATCAGCTGTCGGCCGGTGAATATACGGTATTGATAGCCGACGCTCAGGACTGCGAAACATCGCAATCGGTTAAAGTATTCAACGGAACCAGTTGGGATGCTGAAGTTGCTCCCATCATTGCAAATAATTGTGCCCTGGCAGGATGTCATGGAGGAACTCAGTCCCCTGATTTTCGTGAATTTGCCAATGTGGTGGCAAATGCAGAAAAAATAAAAACAAGAACAGGGAACGGAACCATGCCGCCAAACGCAACAATCTCTGAAGAGCAAAAGCAATTGATCGCCTGCTGGGTTGACGACGGCGCAAGAGACAATTAAGCATGCGTCACCGAACTGTATATAGCACCATTCTTATATTGGCGGCAATAGGGTTGGTTATTGCCATTCTCTGGCCGGACGAACCAGC
Source organism: Cyclobacteriaceae bacterium (assembly GCA_050289805.1). Classification (GTDB taxonomy): domain Bacteria; phylum Bacteroidota; class Bacteroidia; order Cytophagales; family Cyclobacteriaceae; genus JAUILA01. The sequence goes on along the minus strand of JBNKGL010000010.1, from coordinate 56,787 downwards.
TGTTTCCTTCAAAATGAATTCTTCTCAGTTCGTTGCTGAATTTCTTCAGGATGAAACCCTGGCAATGAAAAAATATGCCGGAAAGAAACTGGAGATTACCGGAGAAGTTGCCAGCTACAATAAAGACAACGGAATTCTTTTGCTTAGATCAGAAAATGAAGTAAGTGTTAGTTGTGCTCTGTTAATGAAGGAGTTACCAAATGAAATTCTTTTGAATGAATTAGTCACAGTACGGGGGGTTTGCACTGGAATGCTCCTGGATGTTCAATTAAGTGAATGTACACTGCAATGAAACAGATCATTATAATTATGCTGATTGCCCTGGTAAGTGGTGATCTTTTTTCGCAACGCCTCATTGATCGGGAAGGTAAGGTAACATTTTATTCAAAGGCCCCCCTCGAAGATATTGAAGCGATAAACCGGCAGGCGATGGCTGCGATTGATGGAGAAAAGGGTGAGGTGGCCGTAACGATGCTCATGAGAGGGTTTGAGTTTGAAAAATCGCTGATGCAGGAACATTTCAATGAAAACTATATGGAATCGGCTAAGTATCCGAAGGCCACATTCATTGGAACCATTAAGGATTATGAACCTTCGATTCTCAGTTCGGGCGAAAAACTGTCAAGGGTAGTTATTGGAGAGCTTACAGTTCATGGTGTTACCAAACCTATTACCGCTCTCGTGTTTTTTGAAACCAGTGAAGGGGCACTTCATGTATCTACCAAATTTAAAGTAAGGGTTGAAGATCATGATATTGAAATACCCACTCTTGTGGTCAAAAATATTGCTGAAGTTGTCGACGTAACTGCAGAATTTTCATTTGAAAAACCATAGAACATGTTAAGGAATCATTTTTTAATCTTCATTTTCTGTATTTCCATCGTATTTCCTGCAGCAGCTCAAAACGATCTGCTGGAAAGCCTTGACTCCGAGCAGGAGGAAATGCCATATGATGTTCAATCAACCTTTAAGGGTACACGTCTTATCAATGGTCATTCAGTTGAAACCAGGGCAGGAGGCACGCTGGAGTTTATAATATCCCATCGTTTCGGTGAATTAAGCAGCGGGGCGTACAATCTTTTTGGACTGGATAACAGTAATATCCGGTTTGGCCTTGAATACGCTGTTTCAGACAGGCTTTACATGGGCATTGGAAGAAGTTCATTTGAGAAGACGTTTGATGGGTTTTTGAAATTCAGAGCCTTGAGGCAAAAGAATGACGGTATGCCCGTCTCCGTGACCGTCTTTACATCCGCCACCATAAAAACTTTACGGCAGCCGGAAAAAGAACTGACTTTCAAGGATAAACTGGCCTACAGTTCACAATTTCTTATCGCCAGAAAATTCAGTGAATCACTCTCACTTCAGGTAATGCCAACCTATATTCATTTTAATCTGATTGGCGAGGATGACAAAACAAATGATGTTTTTGCTGTTGGAGCGGGAGGCAGGCTAAAAATCAGCAAACGGATATCGCTGAATATTGAATATTATTATCAATTTGAGCGGCTCAACATGGAAACTTTCAATTCAGTGGCCGTCGGAGTTGATATAGAAACAGGAGGACATGTTTTTCAGATCCAGTTGACAAATTCAAGATCTATGATTGAAAAGGGGTTTGTGGCGGAAACCTATAATGATTTCTTCGCAGGGGATATTCACCTTGGCTTCAATATTACACGGGCTTTTCAGCTAAAGAAGCAATAAACACACTGAATAACAGTCATATAGGTAATTTCTTCCAGCAATCTCTCGCGATACCTTACATACAAGGTTACACCAATTCATATTTGGTTATCAATGGTCATGAAAACGATCAGAATCGCTATATCCTTGTGTTTAATAAGTGTGGCTTTATATGCAGCTGACGAAGATAACTTTATTCCCGGGCAAGTTCTCAGGGTAGATGGCAGCCGCTTAACTACATTGGTGAAAGTTCCTGAAACCGCCACAGCCAGGGCTGTTGTTTTCAAGGATTCTGAGACAGGCGAAAACACCGAAGTTGAAAGCAGTGAAATTCGTTCGATTACCGTAATTATCAATGGGGAAACCGTAGAATATATCAACACGCAATACATTGATAAGGGTAGTAGCCGTACACTGCAGTCTGTATGGATTCGAACCATGAGCTGGGGTGAAATAGTGCTCTACGCATCGGAACTTAGCGATGGAAGAAGCATTTACCTCCTGAAACGAGCGGATGAATTGCTTCCGAGAGAGATATCTCCCAATAACTTCAAAACTTCGATCGTTCGTTATATAGCAGATCACTCATATTTGACCAGGGATGTTGAAAGCGGCAAATATGATTTTAAAGATATTAAGATATTGATGGATGAGTATAATTCATGGAAATCATTTGAATGATTATTTTTTAGCCTGAACTACCAAACTCAATTTTTTTATGAAGGGCCCTTTTTCGGGGCCCTTTTTTTTTGTCCCGTTGATTTGCGTAAAATCAAAATGTAACTTCTGCCACGACCAAGCCTGTTCCGGTTCTTCTTACGGTAGATATCATTGTGTTGGCAGAAGCTCAAGTTCCTGATATCCTGCTCATCAGGCGGGGTAATGACCCTTTTAAAGGCTCATGGGCCCTTCCGGGTGGATTTGTTGATCCGGGTGAGGATCTGCCCGAAGCAGCAAGGCGTGAATTAAAGGAAGAAACAGGTGTGTCTGCCGTACAAGAATTTATTGAAGTGGGTGCTTTTGGCAAGCCTGGCAGAGACCCGCGGGGAAGGACTGTATCGGTGGCCTATTTAATCATTGTTGACATTATTCCCAGCGTAAATGCAGGTGATGACGCCAGGGAAGCGATGTGGTTTAAGGTTGACGACTTGCCTGACCTGGCATTTGATCATCAGCAAATTATTGACAGAGCTATACAAAAATATCAAAGCTTATGACTTTTAAAAGACGCGAATTTCTTCAGAAAGTGGCCGCCGGAACGGCCATACTAACATCGGGAGTTCCTTTAGGCAGGGTTTACAGTCAGCAAACCCGCAAGTTAGGGGTGGCCCTCGTTGGTCTCGGCTATTACAGTACAGATTTGCTTGCACCTGCGCTTCAGCTGACAGAGCATTGCGAATTAAGGGGTATCGTCACCGGAAGTCCTGAAAAAATCCCACAATGGCAGCAGAAATACCGGATACCGGATATGAATATTTATTCATACGAAACGATGCATAATATTGCCAACAATGATGATATCGATGTAGTATATATCGTTCTTCCGCCGGCATTACATACCAGGTACAGTGTAATTGCCGCTGATGCAGGAAAACATGTCTGGTGTGAGAAACCAATGGCCAGAACTGTCGAGGAATGTCAGGCGATCATTGATGCCTGCAATAAGAATAAACGTTATCTGAGTATCGGATACAGGATGCAGCATGAGCCAAATACCCGCAAAATAATGAATTGGGCCAAGACCAGGCCATATGGAGCCATTGAAAGCCTGTCTGCTGAGGCGGGGTACAGGGAAGGCCGGACGGATCATTGGAAATTAAGAAGGGATATGGGGGGAGGAGCCATGTATGATATGGGGGTTTATCCCCTGAATGCCGTTCGTTATGCAACCGGAATGGAACCTGTTTCTGTAAAGGCCACCTATGAATATGAACGGCCTGAAATATTTAAAAATGCGGATGAAATCACCCATTTTGAATTAACGTTTCCGGAAGGTATTACGGCCTCATGTACAACCAGTCTCGCAGAAAACCTGAATATGCTACACATAGACTGCGAAAAAGGATGGTATGAACTCAGTCCGTTTCAGTCTTACACCGGTATCCGGGGGAAAACCAGTGATGGTCAGCTGCTGAACCAGGTGATCCCGAATCAACAGGCAAGGCAAATGGATGATGATGCATTGGCAATCCTGCAGAAAAAGCCTGTGATGGTGCCCGGGGAGGAAGGATTGAAAGATATCCGAATCGTCGAAGCGATTCACCGGAGTGCCTCCCGAAATGGGATTGAAATAGCCCTTTAAACGTCATTCAGGCCTTCCTGATGATAATTATACACCCATGTGCCTGATAACAATCAGGCATTCAGGTTATCCGGGTCAGTTTATAATTGCGTTGAAATTGTGATATTCTATATATCAATAATGGAACAAAATTTCAGCGTTATGTTACCTTTAAAACAACCCGCAAAAGAACATCCCCCGCTGATCATCAGTCATAAGAATACCAGGAAGGTATATGAAAGGGATGACTTTGTTGGCGATCTGATCAATCTGAAACGCCAACGATATCAGGAGTTTAGAAATAGAAAAATGTTATTCGCAAGTATTGGCCTTATGTTGAGCATGCTTGCCGTCGTAATACTCTTTAACTGGAAAGTCTATGACCGCGGATCAAATATTGATCTTCAGGCCTCAGTATTACAGATTGAAGAATTACTTGACATCCCGCTTACTGAGCAACCACCACCGCCCCCGAAGAAAGTTATTCAGCAACCCAATATTGTGGAAGTTAGTGAGGAAGAAATCATCGAAGATATCGAGATTGACCTTGATATGGATATCAACGAAGATATGGAGATCGAGGAAGTGATAATCGATCCGGATCTGGGTGCCCCGGAAGAAGAGAAGGCCGATGAAATATTTCTTATCGTAGAACATGCCCCTGAACCAGTCGGTGGAATGCAGGCTTTCATGACCTACCTTGCAGAGAACCTGCAATACCCTTCAAAAGCCCTGAGAATGCAGATTTCTGGCAGAGTCTATGTCCAATTTGTGGTGAATGCCGATGGATCTTTGCAGGACTTCCTGGTTGTAAAGGGAATTGGAGGGGGATGTGATGAGGAGGCTGTCCGCGTTCTTGAGAATGCCCCGAAATGGATACCCGGAAAACAGCGCGGAAAGAATGTGCGGGTTAGAATGGTAATACCGGTTTACTTTATGATTAAAGAATGATAGACCGGATACCGTTCCATTATGAAACGGGAGCCAGTGGTTCCCGTTTTTTTATTTTGGAATAAATGACAACCGGGTATTATTGTCGCCACTGAGTACAAGATGCTCGGCATCTACCTCAAAATCATTTATTATCGATATGGCTTCCATGAATTTTTGTTCCCCGTCTCCGGGACACATTTTACGCGTCATTGCCCCGGGGTCAAGTGTGATACCATTATCAGTAAGGGAATAATTACCATTAAAATTATTGCATCCGGAAAAACCTGAAAGACCACCGCTATCGCTAAATTTCATGAAAGGACTTTCACCGGAATACATGCCATCGGGAATGCCGGTATTATTCATTTCAGACAGAACCCAGGTATTTTTTGTTAGGAAATCAAATGAACTCATATTGCTGTTACTTTTACAGGCGCAAAGAACTGTGATCAGGCAAAGAAAAAAGATAGACTTTTTCATATTTATTCCCTGTTTATATTATGAATCAATACACCAATTAATATACAATTAAGGCGCTCAAATATCAATCAACCGATGGCAATTATTTGATTATGAGTTGTTGAAGAGAACGGCGATTATTGATAATCCGGTATTTTTTTGTATTTTCAGATAGGATCAAACTACATTATCATGGTTAAAAGTTATCGCGGTGTCGCTGTTGTAAAGTCAAAAGGGCACGAAATTCAGGATATACATGTCGAAGACTACATGACACGACGGTTAATCACATTCAGGCCTGACCAAACCATGGATGTGGTAATTAAGACACTCATTACCAAAAAAATATCCGGAGGACCTGTGGTTGATGAACATAACAGACTTGTAGGTGTGATTTCCGAAGGAGACTGTTTGAAAGAAGTCGTGCGGGGAAAATATAATAATACGCCAAATTTATCCGGTCAAGTGAAGGAACACATGACAACGGAAGTCTATACGATTCCCCCGGAAACCAATATATTCGATGCAGCTAAAAAATTCCTTGAAATGAAATTACGCCGTTTTCCCGTAGTGAAAAATGGCGAGTTGCTTGGTCAGATCAGCCAGCGCGATGTCATGCGTGCCTGCCAAAACCTGAAGGACACAACCTGGGGTTAAAAATCACTGTAACCAGAACAACAACTGAAGCAGGCTGAACAGGCCTGCTTTTTTATTGTGACCAGAATCACTGTCACGCTTGACGTCCGTCACTGCACGTGATTACTGTATTTATTAACTTCTTTTAAAACAAGGGTCATGATAGTCGCTGTTTTTGGATTGCCCGGTAGTGGCAAAAGTTTCTTTGCCAAAAGCCTTGCAAAGAAACTTGATGCATATCTCATCAATTCAGATGGTATAAGGAGAGAGTTATACCCATCTCCAACCTATAGCAAAGATGAAAAATTAACAGTTTATAGAAAAATGCTCGCTGTTATGTATGACTTCCTTCACAGGAGGCAGTCACTGGTAATGGATGCGACATTTTACACCCGGGAAATCCGCGAACAATTCGAGCGGGAAGCTGATGCTATAGGCTGTAAAATCGCCTGGATTGAACTCCGGGCTGAAGATACCCTCAGCAGGAAACGGCTTAAAGAGAAACGTGAAGAAAGTGATGCCGATTATTCGATCCACCTGTTAATCAAAAGTGAATTCGAACCGATGAAAAAGGAGCATCTCATCCTGCATTCAACCAATGAAAATTTGGATGAGATGATGCAACGGGCCTTAGAATACCTGGATAATTTTAAGCCGGTAACCGAGAAAAGTGACAAAACAAGTGAAAAAGAAAATCATGAATTTTAACAAATATGCAGAAAAGGGTAACCTGATTCTGGATGAGGTGGCCGAACAACTGGGTATGGACCAAAACCGGGAACTTGCCTTCAGGATTCTGAGAGCAGTCCTTCACGCGTTACGCGAAAGGCTTCCCATCCAGGAATCGTTTCATTTAATAGCAGAACTCCCCTTCATTGTGAAAGCATTGTACGTGGAAGGATGGAAATACCATGAGAAACCAAACAGGCGCATTAAGGATACAGGCAGCCTGGTAAGAGAGATGATTCATGAAAACTACCCCGCCGGGCATCATGATTTTGTCAGCCTGAAAGATGGGGAAAATGCGCTGAGGGCTGTTATCATTGTTCTGCAGCGGCATATTTCACCCGGCGAATGTGCGGATATTGAAAATGCATTGCCCGCAGATCTCAAGGGGTTGTGGCATGGTGAAGTAGCCTGATCACATTACATATGAATTCCGTTGATATCCAGGATATTCTGAATGACGGAAAGTTTGATTTTTCCTGTTCTGATCCGAAGCTCATGGAAACTCATATATCGTGGGTTATTCTTTGTGATGAGGATGTATTCAAAATAAAGAAGCCGGTAAAATATGATTTCCTTGACTTTTCGACAGTTGACAAACGAAGGTATTATTGCCGGGAAGAAGTGAGGCTCAATAACCGTTTGACGAGTGGCATGTATCTGGGAACCGTACCTGTTAAAAAGAACAACGACAGGTATGGAATTGGTGGAAGCGATGGGGTGACCATCGATTATGCCGTACACATGAAGAAAATACCCGAAGACAGGAGGATGGATGTCTTGCTTGACTCCGGAGGAGTGGGGCTGGATGATATCCGCTCAATAGCGGATAAACTTATATCATTTCATCGTGCCGCGAAACGATTCCAGCGTTTTAGCATGCAGAAATTATTGACGCAGGTGAACGCAATTCAGGAAATTCAGGCATATGCGATTCATAACCTGGGGGATAAATATGGGGCGGCTATAAACGGAATGGTTGAATTCAACAGAGATTACCTGGACTCAAATAAACCACTGCTGGAAGCCCGCGTGAAAAATGGATATATCCGTGACTGCCATGGCGACCTGCATTCAAGAAACATATTCCTGACCGCTAAACCACTGATCTTTGATTGTATTGAATTTAATCCTGCTTTCCGCCGTCTGGATCTCCTGAACGAACTCGCTTTTTTCTGTATGGACCTTGAATCACATGGAGAAGTGAACCTCTCGGATGTATTTTTTGATTATTACAATTCAAAATACCCCGTTTGCAATAATGAAAGTGAACATTCCCTGTTCATTTTCTACAAAGCCTACAGGGCTAACGTACGGGCAAAGGTAAATATCCTGAGAGCCATGAGCGCAAAAGCTAATAAACCCTTTCACATCGAAGCAAGGAGATACCTGAATCTAATGATGAGCTACCATCATGAACTAATAAGTCTTAGTGAACACTAAAATATTCTTTCATTTCTGCCCTGATTTGATTGTCTGTAAGGGAGTCAAGTGGCAGATTATCCTCAACTTTATCTCTTAATTCATAAGTCTCATTGATGGCTTTCTCCAGGTGAAGCCGGGTTTCTGCAGGTCCCATTAAAACAATCCGGCCGGCATCTTTCAGGTTTGAAATAATCTGCTTGAAATATTTTTTCTCCTGTTGTTTTTTCCTCTCAAGGTACCCACTTTCAGAAATGGCATCCTGGAACTGGTATGCCACCTGAGAACCATAACCACCTTTCGGATTAAATTCTTCAATCTCCGAATCAATAGTTTTCATTGTGAGTTCAGATCCCGATAATTCATAAATCATGGCTTTCCGGGTATCCAGCCATACGCCATATTGCTTCTTAACAGGTTTCATGTCATTAATCTTAATAATCAATTGGAAATGTAAGTATCGGCACCCGCGCATGGAGTACCGTCTTTCGTGTTGTGCTTCCTTCAAACAGACGCTGAATAAATGTGTGTTTTTCCGGACTAAGGACCATCAGTCCCATATCATGCTCTTCTGCATATAAGTTAAGTGAATCTGAGACGTTATCTGCTTCCAGGTTTATGAATCTGTGCGGCACATCTTCCAGTTGATCTTTCAGCCATTTTATAGACTCTGAAGTTGCGAAGGAAAGGTCTACATGGCTGTTGGATGAAACGTGTACAATATACAATTCGGAATTGAACTGCTTTACAAGCCGCTTCAGGAAGGAGAGCATATAAATATTTTCCTTCTCGCGTAATTCGACGGCCAGCATAATTTTGCGCAGGCTGTTTGGTTTGCTGTCTACGGGCACAGTAAGAACAGCGCATTTACCTTTCTTTATGATGTCATAGGCATTGCTTCCAAAAACATCTCGATCAAGCCATGACATATCATCTTCCATTCCCATCACGACAAGCGAGATTTCATCCTTTTTAATCCGGTCTTGTATACGTTCAGTTGGAAATCCAACTTCTACAACGGTCTCGATTTGATTGGCATGTTTTTCTTCAATTGCAGTGCGAATCCCATCCAGGCTTTTTTCTGCATCTGAGATCATTTGATCATAATCGGCTACAAAGGCCACATCCCCGCCAACAGGCTCCAGAATGTGCATCAAAATGACTTTTCCATCCAGAACTTCAGCAATCTGTTCAGCAAAGCTTACTGCTCTTTTTGATGAAGGGGAAAAGTCAACAGGTACGAGAATTTTCATGGTGTATCAGGTTTATTCAGGAATAGCTAATAGTGGAATTTCAGTATGAAATACCATATTCTTAGTTTCACCTCCATCATACACGCGATCAAACAATTTATGTTTTCGCGGTATCATGGCAAGGATGTCGATGTTTTTTGATGAACAATACTCATTCAATGACTCTTCAACATCACTACCGATGATCAGGTGATAATGGTGCCTGAAGTTTTTCAGGTACCGATTATATTTGATCGCTTCTGATTTTTCCTTTTCGTTCAAATCACCCGAATCATCCACATGAACGATATGAATATCGGCGCCATCGATGCCGGCAAATAGCTTGAGTGGCTCAAGCATTTCGGGTTGCACGGGTTTGTAATCACCGGCAAATGCCACATTATGTATCTCATCGATTTCAGAACCCTGGGGAATAACCAATACAGGTATTTCACTCGACCGTACAACGGCATAGGTATTGCTGCCCATTAATACCTCATAGATGCCGCTGGTGCCCTTTGTTCCCATAATGATCATATCGGCATTTACCTCTTTGGCCAGATTCGTGATTTGCCGGTCTACTTCGCCGATACGTGTAAAGATTCTGTGGGGTATTTTTTTTAGATCCTTAATGGTGTTCTCCAGTTTCTTGAATTTATTTTCAAGTTCAACATCCATCACGTCATCTTCAAAATGGGAATGCTCATTGAACTGCAGGATCATTTCCTGCTTTACATAAAACAGCATCAATTCACTTTTCAGGCGCTTGGATATATGCACGGCACTGTTCAGGGCGTTGATTGAACAACGGGAAAAATCGACTGGCACAAGTATTCTCAGGGCATTCATAGTTTATTGATTTAATCTGAAACAATCCTCTCCGGTTGTTCAGGAGCGTTCAGTAGAAAATAGCAGCTTTTAAATGTGATTAACCATGACCTGCTTCAACCTCGCATATGATGTTGGTCAGTCCTGCGGATATCCTGATTCCGATGTGATATGTGACTACAATCAAAAGGGAACTTGAGTAAGGTCATAACTCATGCCGCAGTTATTGTGGTACTTTCCATAACGATGTGGGATCAATTTGATTTCTGGAAATTTCTGGCCGGACTCGGCATATTCCTGTTTGGAATGTCGCAGATCGAGGTAGCACTGCGTACCCTGGCCGGCAGGTCCTTTCGTTCATTCTTACGAAATAATACCGATACAAGGATCAAGGCGATCGTAGCGGGAATTGTGATCACAGCATTACTGCAAAGCAGTTCCGTGGTCTCATTGATGACACTGGCCATGGTTGGGGCCGGAATTATGAGTATGACCAGCGCACTTGGGATCATCATTGGTTCCAACCTGGGTACAACACTCAAGGGATGGATTGTGGCCATATTTGGATTCAGGTTCAGTATTGAAAGCTTTTCCCTGCCGATGCTTGCAATCGGAGGCGTGACCTATATCCTTTTTGGTAAATATGAAAAACCCTCCAATATGGGGCGCCTGCTTATTGGTTTCGGGTTTTTGTTCCTTGGCCTTGATTTTATGAAGACCAGCATTGATTACCTCGCACAGACATTTGATCTGTCGCCCTATGCTGATTACGGGGCCTTGGTTTTCTTCGCTGTGGGGTTCGTATTTACAGCCATCATACAATCAAGTTCAGCGACTATGGTTATTACACTTAGTGCCCTGAACAGTGGTATTATCACATTTCCAGCGGCAATTGCAATGGTGATCGGTGCAGACCTGGGAACAACCATTACTGCCCTGATTGGAGGATTGCCGGGGATACCTGTTAAAAAGCGGGTTGCCCTCGGACATTTTCTGTTCAACTTCGTGACCGATATTATTGCCCTGCTTTTAATGGTCCCCATCACTAAATTCCTGACCGTAGTAATTGGAATTTCTGATCCGCTCATCGCTGTGGTTGCCTTTCACAGCTCATTCAACCTTCTTGGCATTCTGATTTTTGCCCCAGCATTACCATACTTTGCGCGTTTCCTGGAGAAACGGTTTCAAAAGCAAACACCATATGTTGGAAGATTCATTCATGATGTGACATTTGAGTTGCCTGAGGAGGCCATTCAGGCACTGGAAAATGAAACACACGGACTCCTGGAAGAAGTAATGAAGCTTCAGCGTATGGCATTTAATCATGGTGCCGTCCATTTTTGGGCAGGAGGTGATGCCTTTCAGAAACAGTACCTCCATATCAAACAACTGGAGGCAGAGATTTTTGCCTTTTATGCCCGGTTGCAACAGGAGAAAATGATTCCAGAGGAATCAGAACACTTAAATCAGATCATGCTGGTAATCCGTTATGCACTCCATTCATCCAAAAGCCTGAAGGACATTGAGCCCAATCTCAGGGATTTTGAAAATGCGGGAATTGATTCATTGATGATGCTCTATAAAACATTTAAGGAAGCGAGCATAAAATTTCTCGGGGATGCGCAGGCTGTCCTGGATTCCGAAAAACCGGATATGGAAATGCTCATTAAAATGAGTGTTGAAATACAAAAGAATTATGATCACATACCATCGTTGATTTCAGAGCGGAAATTTCAGAAAGAAGTTCCATCCATTGACATTTCCACAGCTCTTACAGTGAACAGGGAAATATATTCGACACACAGGTCTTTTATTCTTGCGCTAAATCATCACGTACTTCCGAATGAGTTAGCGCGTGAATTCAGTAATCTGGGAATTGTAGGTAAATGAACAGAGAAGAAATCATAGCAAAGGCTTACAGCACCTCTACAGAAGATTTGCTTACATTAATGTCCGCTTCACCGGACGGGCTCAGTGATATTGAAAGCAAAAAAAGGCTGGAAGAATATGGCTTCAACGAATTACCCGGAGCATTTCAGACCCCAAGATGGCAGATACTTCTGCGTCAGTTTAAAAGTCCGATCGTTTACCTATTGTTTATCGCAGCCATCATTTCCTATTTTTTCGGTGATTTAGCCGATACCATTGCGATTGCCTGTGTAATTCTTCTAAATGGTATAATTGGATATACGCTGGAAACACAGGCTATTCATTCCATGCAGGCCTTACGAAAACTGGATAAAAGCTACATTCAGGTCAGGCGTGATGGAGAACTCATCACTATAGAATCTCGATTATTGGTTCCTGGTGATATCATTCAGTTACAAGCCGGTGATATGGTACCCGCTGATGCACGGTTACTGGAGGATCAGAGGCTTGAAGTGAATGAGGCCAGTCTTACAGGAGAATCGGTGCCTGTATCGAAGGAGTCAAATCTTGAGCTGCCACACGACACAGCACTTGGTGATCGAAGGAATATGATTTTTAAAGGCACATCGATTACCAAGGGAAATGCCCTGGCGCTCGTCATAGGTACAGGCACATCCACTGAGATCGGAAAGATTTCAGCGCTCGTGGAATCGGCTGAAAAAGATGAAATTCCGCTGAATCAAAAACTGAACAGGTTTGGAAAAAAACTGATCTGGCTTACCCTTGGCCTCATAATTATTTTTATTATCACCGGTTGGCTGCGTGGTAATGAGTTATACCTGATTCTGGAAACCGCCATTGCCCTTGCAGTTGCGGCCATACCAGAAGGTCTGCCCATCGTTGCGACCATATCGCTGGCCCGTGGAATGATCATCCTCGCGAAAGAAAATGTGATTATTAAAAAACTTGCCGCCGTTGAAACACTTGGCGAAGCAGATGTAATAATCACCGACAAGACGGGAACACTTACAGCCAATCAATTGGAAGTTTCGGTAGTGGAGTCGGCCATAGAAGGCGAAGATTCATCTGATCTTTTCATGCTGGCAGCAATACTATGCAACAATGCAACCATTTCGGGTGACGGAAAACTGGAAGGGGATCCGGTTGAGACGGCTTTGCTGGATTACTACAGGAAGCAGTACCCTGATGATTTTGAAAAGATTAGGAACGCCTGGGTAGAGATTGACGAACTGCCCTTCGACAGTGATCAACGATATATGGCCAATATGTACAGGAACGGGGATCAATACCTTGCAGTGGCCAAGGGGAGTCCTGCAGAAATCCTTGACAAATGTACGTCGGTCGGGCTGTCAGGTAAAATCACTGATAAAGATCGTTCAGCATGGGCTGAACGAACAGAAGAACTGGCAGGGGAAGGTTTAAAAGTTCTCGCATTTGCCGCCCGGGAATATGAAAGTCCTCCGGAGAGAATCGACGATGATCTTAAATTCCTCGGCTTGGCGGGATTTCTGGACCCGGCGAGGGAAGATGTGCCACAAGCCATCAGCGAGTGCCATAATGCCGGAATTACCATTATTATGGCTACCGGTGATCATCCGGCTACCGCTATGGCTATTGCGCGAGAAGTGGGACTTGGCGATTCTGGCGTGAAGGTAGTGCATGGGTCGGAACTGGATAAACTTGAAGGTGCCGAATGGGAATCAGTGGTTGATGGAACACTGATATTTTCACGCGTAACTCCCCTTCAGAAACTTAAACTGGTTGAATATTATCAGTCAGAAGGTCATGTTGTGGGCATGACCGGTGATGGTGTTAATGATGCGCCGGCTTTAAAAAGGTCTGATATTGGAATAGCCATGGGTAAACGGGGCACCCAGGTAGCGGAAGAAGCGGCGGATATGGTAATCCAGGATGATTCATTTTCATCGATCGTCAACGCCATACGGCAGGGGAGGATTATTTTTGGGAATATCAGGAATTTCATCATCTACCTTTTGTCTTGTAATCTCACCGAGATCATGGTCGTATCCATTGCAGCGTTCATGAGCACATCTTTGCCTTTACTGGCCCTGCAGATATTATTCTTAAACCTTGTAACGGATGTTTTTCCAGCCCTGGCCCTTGGAATGGGCAAGGGGGGCCAACATGTGATGGAGCATCAGAGCCGTAACCCCAACGACCCCATTCTGAACCGCTCAAACTGGATTGCGCTCTTCATGTATGCTGCCGTAATGACTTTCACCATTTTGAGCGGATACTATCTGAGTATACATTTTCTTTCAGACGATATCAAAGAGGCCAACGCCATTGCATTCTTTTCACTGGCGATGGCACAGCTGTTTCACCCGTTCAACCTTGCAGGATCTGAAGAGTCCTTTTTCCGAAACCAGATATTTACCAACAGGTTTCTGTGGGGCGCGATTGTCCTGTGTATTATTCTCCTTGGAATGGCTCTGATGATACCGTTCCTGAAAGAAGTACTAAGCCTTTCAATGCCGAATCCGAGATCTTGGCTCATTATCGGCGTAGCCAGCCTTTCACCGGTTCTGATCATCAGACTAATTAAAAAAATTGCCAGAAAATGACACAGCAGGAATACATGGTTATTAAAGCTTCGGGGGATAGGGTGAGATTCGAGCCTGAAAAACTGAGGAATTCACTTAAACGAGCAGGAGCGGATGATCTTTTGGCAAGAAAGGTGGTTGACAATGTGATGAACGATATGCACGATGGGATGACAACCAAGGAAATTTATAAAAGGGCATTTCGCATCCTTAAAAAAAGTCAGGGCAGCGCAGCAGCCCGTTATTCTTTGAAATCCGCCATCCTGGAACTCGGGCCGGCAGGATATCCGTTCGAAGGATTTATGGCTAAGATTATGGATCATCATGGTTTCGGGGTACGCACCAACCTGATTCATAAAGGGAAATGCGTTACACATGAAATTGATGTAAATGCCCAAAATTCTGATAAGATGATTTTTATGGAATGTAAATATCATACCGACCAGGGAAGAAAATCAGATGTAAAAACCTCACTTTATTTTCATTCAAGGTTCAATGATATCCTTGGAAGATTAACGGATGATAAACGTAAAAAGGAAGGGTGGCTCGTTACGAACACGCGGTTTTCTGAAGATGCGGAAAAGTATGGAGCGTGTGTTGGACTTAAACTTGTATCGTGGGCCCTTCCGCGAAAGCATTCATTGAAGGATCTCATCGAAACGAGCGGATTACACCCGGTTACTTGTTTAACAACAATTACCAGGGCAGAAAAAAGAGCATTGATCGGATTGGGTGTACTTCTCTGTTCAGAACTGATCAATGAGCCGTCTTCATTGAACAGCCTTATTGAAAGCAAAAGACGCAAAGAAAGAATATTACTGGAAGCAGAGGAATTATGTCAAAAATTGTAGATAAAACCGATCGCAGACCAATTTATAAAGAATTGGGGATTGAGACGCTCCAGGAGCATATGATCTATATCCGAAAGGACAGTGAAATATGTATTTCGGAAGGATTTGAGGCGCTTACACGTGTTCTTGTGAGCAATGGAGACAGATCGCTGGTTGCAAGTATACAGATGGTTACATCCGGAAAATTACTGAAGATCGGAGAGGTAGGTCTATCAAATGCTTCGGCAAAATTACTTCAGGTGAAAGAAGGTGATCAATTGGTAATCAATCATTTATCAAGTATTGATTCGTTTAGGCACGTGCGTTCTAAAATTTATGGCAACCCACTGGATCAAAAGAGTCTGACGAATATTATCCAGGACATCATTAAGGGTCGATATGCAGCTGTTCACCTTTCGGCGTTCATCACAGCATGTGCTGGTGACTCGTTGTCCACCGATGAAATTATATCCCTTACAAGGGCCATGGTAAATGCCGGAGACAGGTTAAAGTGGAATCGGGAAATAATTGCAGATAAGCATTGCGTTGGCGGGTTGCCAGGCAACAGGACAACGCCCATTGTTGTCTCTATTGTTGCAGCGGCAGGGCTGCTCATTCCTAAAACGTCGAGCCGGGCGATTACATCCCCCGCGGGAACAGCTGATACGATGAGTGTAATGACCCGTGTGAAACTTGAGCTGGATGAAATCAGAAAAATCGTCAATGAATATAATGGTTGCATGGTCTCAGGAGAAAATCACCTCAGTCCGGCAGATGATACACTTATCAGAATTGAAAGAGCGCTTGACATCGACAGTGAAGGCCAGATGATTGCATCGGTATTGTCGAAGAAAGCAGCTGCCGGCAGTACCCATCTCATCATAGATATACCTGTAGGACCTACTGCCAAGGTGCGTAGTGAGTCGGATGCAGAACGCCTGAAATATTACTTCAAAGTGGTAGGCAAGGAAATGGGGTTTGTATTAAAAATTGTAATCACTGACGGTCTTCAGCCAATTGGGCGTGGCATAGGACCCGCGCTTGAAGCAAGAGATGTGTTGTCTGTACTCAGAAATGAAGCAGATGCACCGCAGGATTTAAAAGAAAAATCAATCATGCTTGCCGGTGAATTATTGGAACTTGCCGGTCATTCTCTCAATGGTCAGGGAGCAAGACTTGCCGGCAGGATACTCGAATCGGGTGAGGCACTTGAGCGGTTCATGGACATCTGCAAGGCGCAGGGAGGGTTCACTGAGCCGGGAATTGCAAAATATACAAAGAATATTTATGCGGATTATTCCGGTATGATCACCGCAATAGATAATCGTAAAATCGCAAAGATTGCCAAGCTGGCGGGCGCACCATCGGACCCTGAAGCAGGGGTTTGGTTTAATGCCCCCCTGGGTCGTAAGGTAAGTAAAGGTGATCTTCTTTATGTAATTCATGCACAAAGCCAGGGTGAACTTGACTATGCCATGAATTACCTTAAAACAGAGAATCATGTCATCAGCATTAAATGATCGTCACGTTCTTGGATATTTTCCTGATGCGCGGAAATCTGCGATAAGCATAGCAGAGTCATTGCGCCTTCATCACTTTCAATTCGAAATCAGGCATTTCCCGGATGGTGAGAGCTATGTGAGGATTCCCGATGATCTGGCAGGGAAGGAACTATGGATTTACGGTTCTCTTTTTCCGCCAAACGACATGATTGTCCAGCTGCTGCTGGCTTGCAGTACAGCCAGGTCTGAAGGTGTCATTAAGATACATTTAATCTCACCATATTTACCTTATATGCGCCAGGATCAGCAGTTTCTGCCGGGGGAGGCTGTCAGCAGTTTCATTATTCAAACACTCATTTCGGAGCAGGTTGATCAACTCGTCTGTATTGAGCCTCATTTACACCGTATAAAGGATTTAAATGACTTTTATGGGGGCAAGGCCCGTGTAATAAGGGCAACCGAATTGCTCGCGCACTGGATACAGAAAAACGTAAAGGACCCCGTCTTGGTCGGGCCCGACAGCGAAAGCAAACAATGGGTATCAGATGTGGCAACGAATATTGATTGCCCATTTGTGGTATTGAAGAAAGTGCGTCGTGGTGACTACTCGGTCGACATTGATCCGGGCGGATTACACATGCTTTCAAATGGTCAGCCCGTTCTTGTTGATGATATTATTTCTTCGGGAAGAACTATGGCCGAGGCATCATCCCTGATTTATAACCAGGCGAGGATGAAAGTCCTTTGCATAGGAATTCATGCGATTTTTGCCGGTGACGCCATGAGTATTCTTGAGCAGAATTCGGTGCTCGACGTGGTAACTACCAATACACTTCAACACCCTACGAACCGAATCATCATCAATTCACTGATCACAGAATTTATAAGAAATGAAATTCATGCTTCAATTTGAAGTGGATTAATATCATTCTTTTTGCATTTCTTGTAAATTAGATTGCTAACTAATGATTTACGTATGGGTCAATTTATATTAACTGACAAGGCACTTCAAAATAAGCTTGATCCCTCTCAGTTGCTCACTTCAAAAGATTTTAACGACCTCACAGACAAAGGTTCGCTGAAAGCCAAACTCAGTAAACGCAACCGGGATATTAGCAAGATTGAGTTTAACATCAGCTATGAAAATCAGCTTCGGGAGCTTCAGGTGGAACTTGTCAAATTGCAGGCCCATGTTATTGCCAATAATCTTCGCGTGGCCATCATATTTGAAGGGAGGGATGCTGCCGGCAAAGGTGGCGCAATAAAGCGGTTTGCCGAGCACCTTAATCCCCGGGCTATGCGTGTTGTGGCTTTATCAAAACCCACTGACCTGGAGCGAAAGCAATGGTATTTCAGAAGGTATATTGGTGTAATGCCCAATGCCGGTGAGATTGTCTTTTTCGACAGAAGCTGGTACAACCGGGCCGTGGTTGAACCTGTCATGGGATTTTGCAATGAAGAGCAGTACCGCCAATTCATGCGGCAGGTTCCGGAGTTCGAACACATGCTATTTGAAGATGGTGTAATCGTGATCAAATTCTGGTTCTCGATTACAAAGGAAGAACAGGCACGCCGGTTTTATTCGAGGAGCAGGAATCCTTTAAAGCAATGGAAATTAAGCCCCGTTGATCAAAAAGGCCAGGAACTATGGGATAAGTACACCTATTACAAAGATCACATGTTCAGCATGACGCATACTTCGTTCAGTCCGTGGATCATTGTAAAAACGAATAAGAAAAAAATAGCCCGGCTGGAAAGCATTCGGTATGTTCTTTCTCAATTCGAATACGAAGGGAAGGCGGATACCAATACTCAAATTCTTCCGGACCCAAATCTTGTAAACCGTTATCATCGCTCGGTACGACCTTTTGACAGCTAGAAATTATGGAAAAAAATCGCTTTAAGCCACTTGAAATAAAGAGCCTGAATTCCAATTCAGCCATTATGCATATGCTCCAGCAGTCCGGCAAAGTATCCCCGGAAAAGGCTCTTCGGTATGTGGTCTATGAAAAGGAGCTGGAAAAACTTCAGGTCCGGCTCATTGCATTGCAAAACTGGATCATTGTTAATAAAAAAAGGCTCTGCATTTTATTTGAAGGCCGGGATGCAGCCGGCAAGGGTGGAGCCATTCGAAGAATTACCCATCATTTAAATCCACGCCATTACCGCGTAGTCGCGTTGCCAAAACCCACGGAAATTGAAAAAGGTCAGTGGTATTTTCAGCGTTATATTCAGCGTTTACCAAACCCCGGGGAGATCGTTTTTTTCGACAGGAGCTGGTATAATCGCGCCGTAGTGGAACCGGTAAACGGCTTTTGCACTCCGGAGGAATATCAGCGGTTTATGAATGAGGTTAATTCATTCGAAAAGATGATCACTTCAGACGGGATTCATCTCATCAAATTCTATTTTTCCATCACCAAGGATGAACAGGCATTACGTTTTGAAGACATCCGAAAAGATCCTTTGAAGCGATGGAAATTATCTCCTGTCGACGAAAAGGCGCAGGAACTCTGGCCGATTTATACAGAATACAAGGAAAAGATGTTCGCTGAAACGAATACAGAGGATAACCCGTGGATTATAATTAAGGCGAACAGAAAACCAAGGGCCCGAATGGAGGCAATTCGCTATATTCTGGATTCGGTCCCGTATGTTTAAGCTATGGAAACAATCAATATTAATGAAAAATTCAGCCGCTTCAGCAAACATTGGCATCCTCATATTATTGCTGAATTGAATGGGCAACAGGTAAAACTGGCTAAGCTATCCGGCAGCTTTATGTGGCACAGTCATGATCATGAAGATGAACTATTCATGGTTTTGAAGGGAGTGCTTTACATGAAATACAGGGATTCCGAAGAAGTGGTTCGCGAAGGCGAACTGATTGTTGTTCCAAAAGGAGTGGAGCACTATCCCTACACGAAGGATGATGAGGAAGTCTGGGTTTTGCTTTTCGAGCCGGCTTCAACACTCCATTCCGGCAACATCGAAAGTGAGCGTACGGTAAAAAACCAGGAATGGCTTTAGATGATTCGCATATTGTAGATCTGGTTGAGGAACTGCAATTAAAACCTCACCCGGAAGGCGGATTTTACAGGGAAACATATCGATCAAAGGAGGAAATGATTCCTGCCTGGTCTTCCAGTAAAAGGAATGTCGCTACCGGAATTTATTTCTTACTCACTTCTCGGTCATTCAGCGCGTTTCACAGGATTAAATCAGATGAAATGTGGCATTTCTATGAAGGCGGAAGTATGACCGTGTACGTTATAGATCCGGCAGGAATACTTTCTGAAATTGTATTGGGCCGTGATATTTCAAATGGTGAATCCTTGCAGGCAGTGGTGCCGGCGAATCACTGGTTTGCATCCAGGGTTAATGATGGCACCTCCTTTAGCCTGGTGGGCTGCACAGTGTCTCCGGGATTTGACTTCAGTGACTTTGAACTGGCGTCCAGGAGTGACTTAATTGAACAATTCCCTGCTCATGAGCAAATCATTACATCATTAACGAGGTAGAAATGCGCAATTGTTCATCCGGAAAAATATGCCATGATAACAGAAGTATTGCCGAAGAAGAACTCATTCGGGTACTGGCCAAATACGGTGAGCGGCCCGGAAGTCCGAACGGCGTTTATCAATGTGAAATTTGCGGATATTTTCACCTCACATCCAATAGCCGGGAGCCCGATCTCATCCATACCCGTGAATTTCAGGAACGCATTCGGAAAGCAACTCTTGGCAATGACTGGGAAGACCGCCTGAAGTAATCCGCCAAACACTTTTAACAAATTGTTGTTTTTTCCACATGGAAAAAACGGTAATCATTATCGGTGCAGGTGTTTCAGGACTTGTGGCGGCTATCGAACTGGAGAAACATGGAATAAATCCTGTAATACTTGAATCAGGTTCGAGTGTTGGGGGCAGGGTTAAAACTACAGTTAAAAACGGATATTATCTGGATCATGGATTTCAGGTTTTATTGACCGCATATCCGGAAGCCAGCCGATATCTTGACTATGATGCTCTTAATTTAAGGTACTTTGATCCCGGGGCAATCATTCTCCGGGAGAATCAGAGTTATACGCTATCAGACCCGCGCCGTGACTGGAAATCCGCATTTCCCATGCTGTTTTCGGGTATTGGTACGTTTTCCGACAAGCTTAAAATTCTCAGGCTTGCATCACACCTGGGCTCATCTTCCATTGCAGAGATTTTTGATCAGAAGTCTGTTTCAACCATGGAGTTTCTCAAGTCCCGCGGTTTTTCTGATCAAATAATAGAGAACTTTTTCAGGCCGTTTTTTGCCGGAATCTTTCTGGAAGATAAACTCGAAACCTCCAGCAGAATGTTCCAGTTCGTATTTAAGATGTTTGCTGCCGGAAGTGCTGCCATACCCGCCGAAGGGATGCAGGCAATTCCTGAACAGCTCCATGGGAAGCTGAAAAATACCCGAATTAAATTTAATGTCTGTATTGATCGAATTGAGCAGGGAAAGGTTTTCATGGGCGAAGATGCGTTTGAATATGATGACTTGATCATTGCGACACATCCTGCAAAGCTACTTCAAGGATTTCGTCACGAGAATGTGTCATTCCGCGATGTATATACATTCTATTTCGATACAGACAGTTCAAGCATTAATAAACCATTGATTGCATTATTGCCGGATAAAAGCAGACTTGTGAATAATTTCTGTTTTATGACAGACGTCTATCAGGGATTTGCCCCATCGGGTAGGGCACTTTTATCAGCCACGGTCGTAGGTCCTGTGGAAAACGATGCACTATTAGAAGAAAGGGTTAAAATGGAAATGGGAGAAATAACCGGTAAAATATTAAAGCCTGTTGGTGCGTTCAGCATCAGGGAAGCATTACCAGTGATTCCCGACATTCAACATGCAGTTCAACCATCTTCCACGAGAATTCAGGACCACATTTACCTTGCGGGGGATCACCTGTTGAACCCTTCACTGAATGCAGCGATGGCAAGCGGCAGAACTGCCGCAGAGGCCGTTATTTCCTCCTATTATTAGAAATATATGCGGAACATCACATTTGGAGTGAATCCAAGGGCTTCCTGCCGAATTTCCTCGATTTCATCATTGTCTCCAACCCTGTAGAATATGTTTGCTGTATTATTCCGGTCAAGAATATTCCAGAATGAAATACCCGCTTCTGCATTAAGTCTATTGCCTAGCCTGAATTTATACGCAGCAGATGCGTCCAGGCGAAGGTAGAAATCAAGTCGTGAGTTATTTACTTCTTCAAAGATGATCTGCCGGCCCGGACCAATGGCTAATGGTTTTGAATAGGGCTTGCCGCTATGCCAGTTTACCCCTGCGGCAAGCTTGACGCTGGCTGTTTCGTAAGAGAGTCCGGATGTTACCGTATGCCGAATATCCAGTGTATTTGGAAAGGAGGATGGCGAGAGCGAATCGGAAGAGAAAGTATTTTTTGCCAATGTATATGTTACCCAGCTATTCCAGTTATTTTGCCTGTAATTCAGCAGAGCATCAATGCCCCGCACTTCATAACTTCCTGATATCCTGTCAAATTGAAATTCATTCTGAAATCCCTGGCTTGCGGTAGTAACTCCATCAACTACTTTAAAATAAGCGGCAGCACGTATAATGAAGTGATCGTCTTTAAACTGAAGGCCGCCTGACAATTGATCACCGATGATCACTGGGATGTCGCCATCATTTGCCAAAATCCAGCGTCTCTTTTCAACTCCGAGGAAATCTGTTTGAAAATCTATTACCTGGGCAAGTGTTTGTGTTTTTCGCTCACCGGCAATCTCCAGAAAGAGGTCATTAAAAACCCTTTGCCGGAAGGAAAAACGGGGTTCCGCTATCCAACGGTCAAATTTGTCAAGATAATTGATGCGGCTTCCGGCACGGAACCACGTACTCCTGCTATCTGACTGATAAGTGAACTCAGCATAGCCGGAATGTGTACGCAGCACCCTCCTAATAAAACGCCTGAATTCGGGGTTATTCAGGTCTTCGAGATTGCTGACGCCGACCTCCGTAAAATGATAACCGACTTCCAGTTGTAAGTTTTTATTTATTGAATATCGTACGTCAAATTTAATGCCGGCATCCAGGACTTCATTTTCCTGTATCAGGCGTTGATTGTTAAACACATCGTTATTTGTGGCACCCAGTGAATAGGAGGAATAATATAACCTTGCCCTGGCTGTGAGAGACGGGGAAATAATCCTTGAAACATCTGCTCCGGCCGCAATGCTTTCCTGGTTGAGTCCACTGTTCCTGGTTTCGACTTCCGTGCCAACCAATGCACTTTCTTCATACGAAATCTCATTGGCGACACGCATGAAATTGATGCGAACGGGGGTTTTCTTATCCGGGTTTGCCAGTATTTTAACAGAGACATCATTGAAAATAAAATCTTCCTGTTTCGTTAAAGCACTTGAATCTGAATTGCTGGCAATATCAGAATTTTGAAATGCGCGATTGAAGTAGGACCGATATGTTGGCGTACGCACAAGGTCTGCAATCGATCGTCGTGCAGAAAAAAGAATTGACAGCTTTTCAGGGATAACCGGGATATGGCCATACAGATCGCCGCTGATCATATTGATTCCCGCACCACCGGTAAACTTCTCTGCAATATCATTCTCCGTCCGGATATCAAGTGTTCCGGAAACACCGTCACTGTACCACGCAGGTGTACCATTCTGAATGAGATTTACCTTATCCGTCATGTAGGGATTGAATGCCGTTATCAATCCAAAAAAATGGCCAGTCTGATACATTCTGATATGATCCCAAAGGACCAGATTCTGGTCATTGGTTCCACCCCTGATATTGATATCACTTACCAGTTCCTGGACACTTTGAATTCCCGGAAGTGTCTGAATGGATTGCAGGACATCGGGTTCAATAAGGCCCGGCAACATTCCAAGCTGCTGGGCTGAGACCTGGTAAATACCCCCTGAGGTAAGATCAATTCCCGCAGTGAGATACTCCCTGATGACTATTTCATCCAGTGTTGTTACCGACGGAACCATTCTTACTGCACCGCACGATGTTAAATCTGCGGCCGCTAAACGAGCCGTGACATAGCCGATCGACCTGATTTCGACTGTCGATCCGGCGGGAACAGAAGAGACTTCAAAATCCCCCATGTCGTCACTGGTAACATAAATATCATCAATGCGTATCGTAGCAAAAGGAATTACCTCTCCTGAAACCTGGTCAGATAGTGTTCCACAAATGCGTATCAATTGGGTTGCAGAGGTTTCGCCCATTTTCACTGCTATGAAGCGGGCATCAATTTTTTCAAATTTCAGATTTGTATGCAGGCTTATGAATTGAAGGGTAGAATCAAGGGATTGATTGTAATCGGGGGCAGGGCAGACCAATGGGGAAATGACAGAATCCGCATATGAAAACGATACGGAGTATATTTTCTCGGTCTCTGCTAAAATCAGGCTAACAAACCGACTTTCAGTTGTTTTCGGATTTTGTCCTTGAACAAGGGAGATTAACAGAATGCCTGCAAGTACCAGTGGGTAATACTTTAAACGCGTCAACTTATTTTATAATCACATGATCATCTGATATTTCAAATTCCAACCCTAATGGCAAACATATTGATCTGAGCGCAACTGCCAGGTTTTCGTGGGTAAATGCTCCTGTGAAAACGACATCATCATTTATGCCCGACAGTTGAACATCCACATCAAATTGTCTTTCCAGTTCATCAAACACCACATAAAGTGGTACGCTGGCAAAATGACTTTCCTGGTATCGTTTTGTGAGGTCGGCCTGCTGATCAATCTCAATTTCATCTACATGTTGCTGTCCATTATATATTCGTATTCGCTTGCCTGGAGTCAGCAATTCTGTATTATTATCAGTGATCACAGAAACTTTCCCCTCGAAGCAGGTCACTTCAAAATAATTTTGCCAGGACCGGATATTAAATTCTGTTCCAACCACCCGTATAATGCCGTTTGACGTTTGCACATCAAACACTGATCCGGGAATTACATCGAAAAATGCCTCACCATTCAGAATAACGTTTCTTTTACTGTCCCATTGTTGCTTGTTAAAACTTATTTCTGAAAGGGCATTCATATCAACCCGTGTCGAATCCGGTAAAAAGAAGGAGATGGCTTCCCCGGGCATGGTCTGATATTCAACAGACCGGCTGTTCATGAAAATGGCATAAACACTCACCAGCAGCAATACAGCAGCAGCCACGCGGAATACGGGCAACATCCATATCTGACGTGGAGATTTTTTCTTTGCAAGCAATGCATCCAGCTGCTGTTCAACTTGATATTCCGGCGACCTGTATGCCATAAGCGCATCCGACATACGCTGCAATTCTGTCCAGTCTCCGGAGTCGATCAGAATTTGCTTCTCCTCATCGGAGAGTTCATTCCGCAGCCATTTCCGTATAATTTCCTTATTTTTCATGGTAGTCTTTCTATATAACCGGAGCAGGGTCTGAATTCCTACCCGTACCATCATCTTTTTCGAGAAACTTTCTAATTTTTTTCAGAGCGCCATAAATTCTTTTTTCAACGGCCTTTCTTGAAATGCCAAGCATTTCCGCAATTTCCTTGTGTGATTTATCTTCCACCCGATTCAGCATGAATGCCACCCGCTGTTCATCTGTGAGCATCGCAATGGCCTGGTTTAGTTTTTCACTATATTCCATTTCTTCCATGCGATATTCCGGCGATTCATGGTCTGTATGCCGGATATCAGCCTCTTTCCTGTACTTTAAGGCTGTCTTTGAACGTTCCAGGTTGTTCAACATCTGGTTGCTGGCTACTGTGAACAGAAATGATTTCGCCTTCCCGGGAGTAACCTTTGCGCAGTTCTTCCATAATTTCAGGAAGGCATCCTGAACCAGGTCTTCCGGATTATTATCCGGACCAAACTTATAATAGAGGAACTGATATAAATCCGTGGAGTATTTTCTGAAAATACTGTTAAACTGTTGTTCATTACAAACGTCGGATTCCTCGGCCATCAATATGATTTTGCCCTAATTTAAATTTTTTTTTAAACGTGGGGTAGGAATTTAAAGGCTGAAACGGTTTAGTATCTGAAAACATAATTCATGCAATGAAAAAAATCAGCATAATTGCCCTAACTGCATTGGTTGCGATCATGTCCTCATGCCAGGAGGAAGTGGTCGAAATTACGGACCCTTCTGCACAGGATGTAATAACTGCGAATTCCACAACCGCTGGCCTGGTACAACGGACTGCTTCGGGAGATGGTTCTTTTGACAATATTGTTGACGGTAACAGTTGCATATCCATTGCTTTTCCCTACACCCTCGTACTTAACGATGTTGAATATGTCATCAATTCAGAAGATGATCTTGATGAGCTGGAAAAAAACATGGAAGAAAGCGATGTTGATGATGACGAGGTTGAAATCAACTTTCCGATCACCGTGATCAGGGCAGATTACTCAGAAATACAGATCAATAATGAGGATGAACTGGAAGAGCTCTCAGATGATTGTATCGAAGGAGGGGAAGATGATGATATTGAATGCCTTGACTTTGCTTATCCGCTTACCCTGTCGATCTACGATGCCACGAATCAGCTCGCCGATGTTATCACCATTGATAATGACAAGGAATTCTACGAGTTAATTGATAACCTCGATGAAGAAGATTTCCTGAGCTTTAGCTATCCCATTACCCTGGTTTTATGGGACGGACAGGAAGTTGTTGTGAATGATAATGAAGCGCTGGAAGATCTTATCGAAGAGGTAGCAGATGACTGTGATGAAGACGATGATAACGATTTTGATGATGATGATGTGAATGACAGTGATTTCGTTGCGATTCTGACAGATGGGAAATGGGAGGTGTCACTTCTCTTTGACGAAACTGACTTTACTAATTCACTTCAGGACTACAGCCTTGAATTCAAAGCCGCTGGCGTACTTATTCTTTCAAATGGCGATATGGAGATGGAAGGCGTTTGGGAATCAGATGGCAATAGTGGACATATTGAGCTCAGCATAAATTTTGAGGACAGCGAAGGAGATTTGCCGGCATCAATTAAAGCAATGAAAAACAGCTGGGAAATCATCAGCTATTCCGACACTCAAATAAGGTCCACTGATGATCTGGATGATATAGCGGAAGATGATACGGCATTTTTAACCTTAGAAAAAATTAACTAAATGAAATTCAATAAATTATTCTTAGCAGCTTTTATAGTAATCGCTGCCGCGTGCAATGACGATAGTGTTAGCCCGGATATTCAAACACAGATAGACGAAATGGAATCTATTGCGGCATCAGGTGACTGGATAATCACTTATTACTTCGATGATAAGGACGAAACAGCGGATTATGCAGGATATAGCTTCAAATTCAATGAGAATGGTTCCATTATCGCTTCCAATGGAACAACACAGGTAAGCGGAACATGGTCAGTTACACGTGATGATGATAGCAATGATGATAATCCGGATGAAGGTGATATCGATTTTAATATATCTTTTTTATCGCCGGATAAGTTTGCCGAACTGAGTGATGACTGGGATATAAAATCAAGAACGTCCTCTAAAATAGAGCTGATCGATATTAGCGGGGGGGATGGTAGCACGGATTTACTGACATTCGAAAGGAATTAAAGAGAACCATTTCGTAAAGATGTGGTTAGTGGGTAACCTGCCTCTGTAGAATGGGGCAGGTTTATTTTTATAACTTTGTACGATGGAGGATAAACTTCAGGAAGGAAGAGATTTCTATTTGGATAAGGGACTCTTTGTGCTCACCTCGGAATATTTGTTAAAGCGAGGTTTTTGCTGCAGCAATGGGTGCCGTCATTGTCCGTATAAAGCAGAATCAAAAAAATCAGCAAAATCTGAGAAATGAAATTACCTGAATTCAGCAATTAAAAACATCCTGTGGTTATCCCTGTTTTCAATAAATGCAGATAAAACTTTATTCTTCGGTAGAGCAGGAGTGGGAGCGTGTATATAACGCTTTTGACCGCAGGCTGTTTGAATTTTTGCTGCCGCCAGGAGCGAGGCTACTGCGGTTTGATGGTTCCCGGGCCGGAGATATCGTTCACCTTGCTTTCCCCTTCGGCATGGAATGGAAAAGCAAGATCACCTTCGATCATAAGGAATCAGACCACGGAATGTTTATTGATGAAGGTGTAATTCTTCCGGCCGGACTGTCGGATTGGCACCATGAGCACCATGTATTCAAAGAAGGTGACGGGTCACGGATTGAAGACAGGATTACATTCAGTACCGGCAACCGAATCCTGGATATTTTATATTATCCATTCCTGTACCTGTCGTTTCTGCCAAGGGTGAGGCAATACAAGAAATACTTTCAAAAGACCTGATGATTAAGTCAGGGGTTCATGGGGACTTTTCACCGTTCCTTCCTTCCCTTCACTCGGATTATAGAAAATACGCTGCGTAGGATAAGCGAAGTCTATATCTTCTTCCGTAGCAAATTCTTCAAGAATATTTTCCCATATACGATGTTCGGTAATACGACGGGTTTTTGGCAATGTAAGATACCTGATCGTAAGCATCACACCGCTGTCTTCAGCTTTGATATAAACGAATGGGGTAAGCTGACTGTAGAATATCATGAATTTTTTAGACGCTTCTATCAGTCGTTGTTCAGCTGTTTCTGACAATTGGTCTGCATGGCGGTTGATGATCTCTTCAAGGATTTTCCGTGCCTTTTTCCAGTTACTCTCAAAAGTTACGAGCACGGATATTTCATTCCAGATATGTGAAAATCCCTGGTTATAATTTGCCTGGCTGATATTGAAAACCTGGCCATTGGGAATATGAATTATCCGACCGGTACTTTGATCTGCGCCTACCCAATTCCCGATTTCGTTGATGGTAAACTGGAAGAATCGAATATCGATCACATCGCCGGCATGATTTCCTACCTGTATCCTGTCTCCGACTTCAAACGGTTTCCGCACAATAATGAATAACCAGCCGGCAAGATTTACGATAGGGGATTGGAGGGCAATGGCAAGACCTGCACTCACAAGTCCGAGAAAAGTTGCGAGAGACTCAATACCTTCCAACCATATTGTCATGATGATGATTAGAAGGACGAAGTATACGCTGTTCTTTACCCAACTTTTCCACATGTACCGCACCTTGACATCGGTAAATGTTCGGTATATGAGTTTATTTGCCAGGTACCGGAGAAGTGACAGAATAAGGATAGCCATCAGGCTGTAGAAAATCTTTTCCTGGAGACTTCCCGGGATTTTCCAGTGTTCTTCGATCCAATTTATTACTGGTTCAGTCATTCAATCTTATGATTTTAGAATTGACCGTTAATGTAATAAAATATATTGTTCATTTCATGCCACACTACGAATTGCTATTTTTGAGTATTATGAAATTGATATTCAATTTGCTATTGGCAGGAACCATCCTGTTCAGCGGCTGTGCAGAAGAGGATAAAATGGAAACACTGCGTAAAAGTATTGAAGCCCGGCTGGAGGGAGTAGAGGGAAATTTCGCGGTCGCTTACCTGGACAGGGACAAGGGTGATACCTTGCTCATCAATTCGCGACGGATCTTTCATGCGGCGAGCACTATGAAGACACCCGTTCTGATTGAAATATATAAGCAAGCCTATGAAGGTAAATTCAGCCTGACTGATTCGATTGAGATCAAGACCAATTTCAACAGTATTGCAGATGGAAGTGAATATATTCTGCCTTCCACTTCAGACAGTGAAACATCCCTGTACGTGATGGTGGGAAAGAAGAAAACCATTGCGTCACTTACCTATGATATGGTGATAATGAGCAGTAACCTGGCTACCAATATTATAATGGAGCTAGTAGGGGCAGAAAATGTGACCAATTCCATGCGTGACCTTGGAGCAAAGGATATCCAGGTTCTCCGGGGTGTGGAAGATCTGAAAGCTTACGAAGAGGGAATCAATAATACGACAACCGCTTATGATCTGATGCTTATTTTTTCAGCGATTGCAGACGGTAAAGTAGTCGGCGAGGGAGCATCGGCTGAAATGATCGACATACTGATGAACCAACAGTTTAATCATATTATTCCTGCAAAACTTCCGCGAAATGTGAAAGTTGCCCACAAAACCGGTTCCATCACCGGTGTTCAACATGACACCGGTATCGTCTATCTGCCCAATGGAGAATCCTATATTTTAATTCTTTTGTCGAGCGATTTGAAGGATCAGAAAGCAGGAGAAGAAGCACTGGCTGATATTTCCAGGATTATTTATGACTTTAAGACAGCTCAATAATGTCGAAGGAGCGGGAAGTCTATAGAATTAATAAAGCAGGAAACCTAAAGCGGCTAAAGCGAACAACCGAACCAATACTATTACCCGGATCCAATGAAGTGCAGGTGAAGGTAAAAGCCATCGGGTTGAACTTTGCAGATATCTTTGCGATCCTTGGATTGTACAGCGCTACGCCTAAGGAAAGCTTTGTGCCAGGACTTGAATACGCAGGCATTGTTGAATCAACAGGAGCGGATGTAACCAGCTTTAAGCCGGGTGATCGTGTAATGGGAGTTATCCGATTCGGAGGCTATGCTACACGGATCAATATTGATGCTGATTACCTGATTCCACTGCCCGATACGTGGAATTTTCAGGAAGGGGCATCCTTTCTTGTGCAGGCACTCACCGCATACTATGGTTTATTTCCCCTGGGCGGACTTACGGCTGGAAAAACAGTGTTAATTCATAGTGCTGCAGGAGGAGTGGGGCTTCTTGCGAACCGTATGGCACAAAAGGCCGGGGCCTATACGATCGGAACTGTAGGTAACTCATCTAAAATTGAACTGCTCAAAGAAGAAGGTTACCAGGGTTGGATTGTGCGCGGTAAAGATTTCAGGCAAAAACTGAATGATCAGTTAAAAGGCAGACAGCTGGATATTGTAATGGAATGTATCGGGGGATCCATTCTTAAGGATGGATACGAGGCGCTGGCACCACAAGGCAGAATGATCGTTTATGGTTCAGCAAGGTATGGCGATACTTCCAATCGCCCCAACTGGCTTCGGTTGGTAAGGCTTTACCTGACCAGGCCAAAGATTGATCCTCAAAAGATGACTGAAGCAAATAAGGGCATACTTGGTTTCAACCTCATCTGGCTGTATGAACAGAAATCATTGATGCATGAAATCATTTCAGATTTGAATAAAATGGATATGGCACCGCCATATGTCGGTCAGGTCTTTGAATTTGATGAACTCCCCAAAGCATTGAAATTGTTTCAGTCCGGGCAGACGATGGGTAAGGTTGTAATTCGAACACCTGCTTAATTACTCTCTCGCTCCAGAAGCAACTCCATCATGGATTCAGCGGCCACCTGACCAATTTCATCAATAACTGCACGAGGAGAATCATCACCCACTTCATAGGTAACTGCCTCGGTATTGTAATTACTGTAGAACCAATAGGTAGAAACCGGCGAATCACCTGACGTGGGTATTCGGTCTGCCACGTACCAGGGTAATTCCGCTTCAATTCTGTCGAGCCATTGGTGCGTAAATCCGGTGAGGTTTGATGGTTGATCAGGCTTAAAAACGTAAAAAAGATCCTCCTGGGTTGAATGAAAATCAATTTCAAACAGAATTTTACGATTACTATCATTCATAAGGTTCTGAATATAATTTTTCACTGCAGCGGTTTCCGGTTGATTAAAGTATTGCCAATCCCGGTTCAGGTCAACTCCTCCGGCATTATGACGCCAATGGCCCTGATCAACACCATCCGGGTTGAGCATGGGTATTAGAAGGATAAGATGGTTTTCCCGAAATCGCTCCGCCAGGCTATCGCCGCCTGTTAGTCGCTTCACAAAAGATTGTAGCGCTAAAAAACCTGTAGCTTCCGGAGGATGCTGCCTGCCTAAAATTACGAGGATATTTTCGCTATTTACATGACCTATTTTCAGCAGAGGTATTTCTTTGCCAAGGTTGCTATATCCTATAACCTCGGATGATATAAAATCTGCCGTATCAAGATTAGATGTAAAATGATAGACATATTCACTGGTCATAATCTCCTGTGCACTCACATATAGTGGCTTTGGACCGACATCAAGCAGAAGAGTTGCGGTATTGCTCACTGTATCCTGAAAAATTCGTGAGGAATCGATCGGCAACCAATTTTTCATGTCATAGC
Organism: Cyclobacteriaceae bacterium; assembly: GCA_050289805.1. Classification (GTDB taxonomy): domain Bacteria; phylum Bacteroidota; class Bacteroidia; order Cytophagales; family Cyclobacteriaceae; genus JAUILA01. The sequence continues at coordinate 24,614 of JBNKGL010000010.1, read as the reverse complement.
TTAGATCGGGATAATACCGGTGGGAGTATTCTTCGAAATAGGTCAGTTCAACCGCAATTGACCTGGGCTCTTTTGACCAGATCCTGAAGGCATACCAGGGACTCTTGTTAATGGGCCCGTTTTCAGGGTTAATAATCGCCTTGTAAAGGGAGTCTGAAACTTTTTCAAAACCATTCAGCCGAGCACCTGTAAACTCATTGCTAACACTGATATCAGCTGTTCTCCATGTACGCCTCACCTGATAGTCGATGCTTTTAGATTTGGTATTAGTCGAACCTTCCGGGTCGTAGGAAGCGCCTTCCAGCTCCTTTTTACAAGCTGAAAAGACAAGAGAGAAAAGGGTGATGAACAAAATAACAGATTTGTGCATGACTTTTGATTGGTAAAAGTTAGTTACAGGCAAGCTCCTGTGTATATAAAATAAATAAATCAGTCAAATTTACGCTTCCAGACCAGTTCCAGATCATCCGGGACGCGCTCAATAATGCCGGCCTCTGCAAGCGTGAACAGAACGCTGTTCAGCATTTTATTGCTAACCCAGGAATTGGTGTACCATTCGGTGGCATGGAACCAATGCCGCGCGTCATTCAATTGAATGCCATATTTTTCAGATATGATGTTCGCGGCATTACTTCTTCCCATAAAATCCTCACATGCCGCATGTATAATCCGTAAGATCCTGTCCAGTGTTTCGGGCTGTCCGGCAATAATCCTGTTTGAGGCCATGATCATAAAGCATGGCCAGGGAGTTACAAATTCATCAATCCGTTTCAACTGGTGCCGTTCCACATAGGGTTTGGTTGTATATTTTTCCCAATAAAACAGATCGCTGTTTTTAGCTTGTAGTGAGTCGATGGCGCCGTTGATGTCATTTACCACCACAAACTGGTCGCCGTTTATTCTTTTTCCTTCAATGAGTCCCTGAACGATGGGCATGAGGTGGGACCCGGAACCAAAGCGGCTGATGGCAAATCGTTTCGAGAATAGTTCCTTTCTCGGTATGGCAGGCACGTCGGGCGCAGTATGAATCCCCCAGATAAGCGGTGTTTGAACATAACCACTGATAATGCGTGATGGGTTTCCCTTTACAATATCGGTGATGGCGCCTTCGGTTAGCACCATACATATATCACAATCATCCTCACGAAGCGCCTGGGTCATCTGGCCGGTACCACCGGGGTATGATATCCATTGTATATCAATATTTGCATCCCTGAACTTTCCGGCTTCCATGGCCAGGTGCCATGGGTAATTAAAATGTTCGGGTACGCCGCCAATTCGGATTCTCGATTGTGTCATGTATCAATTCCTTTAAGCCAAATTACAAAAAGTGTAAAAATATCATCGGGTTTATGGGCAAACAAAGCGCTGAGGCACGCAACCTTTTTAAAAATATAGCGGTATTGTATGGAAAGCACTCGATGAAATAACCCATCGATTTCCCGAATCCCGGTACGCACTAACCGGGATTCTTTTTTTTAGGCACGGTAAACCGCCTTAATTCCATTTAAAAGCTAATTGCAACACAATTATTTGGAATTCAATAGTAATGACGTTGCATCTCCGTACCTTTGTGGTTCATTTAACACACATTTATTGAATAATTTTAAAACATTAGGACTCTCGAAAAACGTTCTGGACGTCCTTGAAGATCTCGGGTTTGAAAACCCAACCCCTGTACAGGAAAAAGCAATTCCAATCTTATTACAGAATGACCCCACAAATTTTATTGGACTCGCTCAGACGGGTACCGGTAAAACAGCTGCATTTGGATTACCCCTAATAGATCTGATCGACATAGAAAACAAAGCCACACAAGCGCTGATTATGGCTCCCACTCGTGAATTGGGCCAGCAAACAGCAAAACAGCTTGTAGACTTTTCCGCCAATAACCGATTACTCAACATTGAAGTTGTATATGGCGGTGCGGCAATCACCAACCAGATAAAGGCATTACGCAAACCGACGCAAATACTGGTGGCTACGCCAGGTCGTTTGCTGGACCTGATCAAGCGCCGCGCGGTGAATCTTGAACATGTGCGATATGTGGTACTAGATGAGGCCGACGAAATGCTCAATATGGGCTTCAAGGAGGATATCGATGAGATTCTTTCACATACGAGAGAAGAGCGTGTGACATGGTTGTTCTCCGCGACCATGCCAAAAGAGATTCGACGGATCGTTAAAAAATATATGGCAAACCCTAAGGAGGTTTCCATCAACGCCGAAGAAAAGAGCAATAAGGATATTGCGCATAAATATGTTGTGACCAAAACCTCCAACAAAATTCCAGCATTGCGTCGTTTTTTAGATATGCAGCCGGATATGCGGGGCATCATGTTTTGCAGGACAAAGCGTGAAACACAGCAGATTGCTGATGATCTCGGAAATATGGGATATGGTGTGGAAGCCCTTCACGGTGATCTTTCCCAAGCCCAGCGGGATGCGGTTATGAAGCGTTTCAAGACACGATCAATGCAATTGCTGATTGCCACTGATGTCGCTGCCAGGGGTATTGATGTCAATGACCTCACGCATGTGATCCATCACACACTGCCGGATCAGCTGGAGAGTTATACACACCGGAGTGGACGTACCGGCAGGGCAGGAAAGAAAGGAATTTCCCTTGCCTTTATCAATGCACGGGAAGGCAGAAAGATCAAAGACATTGAAAAGACAATCAATGTGACTTTTGAAAAGATTGAAGTACCTGCGTTGGACGAAATGAAGAGCAGCAGGATCAATCACTGGGCTGAAATCATTATCAATACCAAGGTAGATGAGCAGGCCGAGAATATATTGGCAAAATTGCACGGACAATTTGCACATTTAAGCAAAGAGGATATATTAAAGAGACTGATTACCACGCAGCTGGATCATTTGATTACGGCAGAAGGTGAAACTTCGGACCTCAATGAACAGTTCGGTGAGAAGAAGGAAGCACGGTCGGCGAATGGATTTCATCGCTACTTTATTAATGTCGGATCAATTGACGGCATTACCAAGGGTGACCTGCTGCATTTTCTGTCGGATATCTCAGAGATTCCCAGAAAGCACTTCGGTGAGATCTCACTCCAAAAAAACTGTGCTTTTTTCGATATCGAGGAAGCCAAATCAAATGGATTGAGTGAGAAATTCGAAGGGATCGAAGTTGAAGGACGGAACATCCGGGTAAACCGTGATGAGCAGGGAGGAAGAAAGCCCGATTCAGGCCGAAGCCGCAGTAAAGGTGGAAGAAAGGATGGTAACAGAAGCCGGAACGTAAAGAAGGGCAGCCGCCGTTTAGCCCGGGGAAGACGCTAACAGGCATATCCCGGGAATCCGGGATGTTCTTTTATTTTTAATTTAAACAGAAAACATTTTGGGAAGGAAAAATTTTAATTCATTTCTTAAGAAACAAAAAGCAGAACTGAAGCGAAAAAAGAAAGCTGAAAAGATGCAAAAGAAGGAGGATCGCAAAGATCAGGCGCCTGCCGATCTCGACGATATGATCGCCTATGTTGATGAATTTGGTAATATTACCTCAGAGCCTCCCGAGGAAGCAGACGAAGTAAGCAAAGAAGATTTCAGGGAAGAGGATCAGGAAGATAAAGACTGATAGTCCAGTTGGCAGGATTTCGGAGTCTTACCAACTTCATTTTTGAAAGTGGTGATAAAATGCGAAAGATTTTCGAAGCCACAGGCATAGCAAGCCTATGTAATATTCTCCATACCTGAATGGAGACGTTCACGGGCGGGTTTAATGCGTTCCTTAATAATATACTGCGATGGGGTTTCTCCCATCGTTTCTTTAAACTTTAGATAAAGCCGGCCATCAACCGCAAGCCATATTTGCGAGCTGTTCAGGTTCATGGCATTAGCACCAGCGTTTTATTGGAGACAAGTATCCCGATGATACTATTTTCCTTATCTACGAAATTGAAGACATCAAAGACGAAGAACACTTCTGAATGATATGTCTCACGCGAGGTTTCCCAAACCGGATCTAAAAGGTCCGGTTTTTTTATGCATCCCCTTTTATTAGTTGCTCCCAAACTCTAACTTCATTAATATTCCCAATGCTGTCATGACCAAAGACTTATTACCATTACTTAAATCGCTTGAATCGCTTGCCGATGTTCCGGAAGACCAGCTGCAATGGCTCCTGGATAAGGCAACGTGTTCCTCTTATCCTGTTGGAAGTCCGCTTTTTAAAAAGGACGACTGCATTGACAAGATGCATATCCTTCTTGAGGGGCGATTTGTCCTGAAGGTACAGCAGGGGAATCAATTCAGGACCATTGGTTATTTCGAACAGTTTGAAATTACCGGGACTCTTCCTTATTCAAGGGCGACAACCGCCATTGGCGAAGCAATTGCACTGCAGCATGCGAAGGTCCTGAGTCTTCCGGATTCCTTTTTCCCTGAAATGATACGCGAAAAACATGAACTTACCACTGCCCTTGTACATGTCATGAGTTCACGGATCCGGAAATTCACCAAACTTCAACAGCAAAATGAGAAGATGTTGTCGCTGGGGAAATTATCGGCGGGACTCGCTCATGAACTTAATAATCCTTCATCTGCGGTGATCAGAAGTTCCGGTGAGCTCAAAAAGCATATTGCATTGTCCACTAAAACTATTGAGAAACTTGTGGGGTTGAACATCGACAAACAGGTACTCACAGAAGTAAATAAAATGCTGGAAACAATATCAGAATTAAATAAACCAGCATTGAGTATGCTTGAACTAAGTGAATTGCAGGATGAACTGGCCGATTGGCTGGAGGATCGTGAACTCGATGAAACGGGGGAAATATCTGAGATTTTCAGTGAATTTCAGGTTGATATCGATCAGCTGGAAAAGTTGGAATCCCTGTTGGATGAAGGCGAACTTGGGATTGTTTTGAACTGGATGGCCGAATCAATGACCACTGAAAAGCTCATTGGTGAAATCGGAGAGGCCTCCGTCAGGATCAATGACCTGGTGACCTCCATTAAGAGTTACACCCATATGGACCAGGCACCGGAACGACAGAAAACAAATATTCATACAGGGATCAACAACACCCTCGTAATGCTGAAGCATAAAATAAAAAAGAATGATATTGAGGTCAGAACTGATTTCGACACAACCTTGCCAGAGGTGATGGTTTTTGTGAGTGAGACGAACCAGGTCTGGACGAACCTCATTGATAACGCCATCGATGCGATGGAAAATTCAGATGAACGGGTCCTTACCATCACCACGAAAAGTGATAATGGCTTTATTAATGTCATTGTGCAAGATTCCGGAACTGGTATACCCCAGGAGGATCTGGACAAAATATTCGATCCGTTCTACACCACCAAAGGAATCGGAAAAGGGACGGGAATTGGCCTGGATATCGTCTGGCAGATAGTAGCCCAGCATAATGGCACGGTTGAAATTGAGTCTAAGCCGGGGAATACACGGTTCATAGTTTGTTTGCCGAAAGAATAATATGGAAGAAAAAACACGAAAGCCCGTAATTGTGGCACTTGACGATGATCCTGCTGTACTCAAGGCCATAACACGTGATTTGCGAAATGAATATCGCAAAGCATATAAGATCCTCGCCACTGACTCGCCCAGGGAAGCCCTGGATTCCCTTAAAACATTAAAAAAGAAAGGGGAAGAAGTGGCGCTCTTTATATCAGATCAGCGTATGCCAGATATGCTGGGGGTTGAATTTCTGGAGCAGGCAGCTGAAATATTTCCCAATGCGAAAAAGATTTTACTTACAGCCTATTCGGATATCGATGCTGCCATTCGTGCAATCAATGAGGTTCAGCTTGATTATTATCTGAATAAGCCCTGGGACCCTCCTCATGAGAAGCTGTACCCGGTGTTAAATGAACACCTTGATGACTGGCAAAATTCCTATGTTCCTGAATACAGGGGTATTCGGGTTGTAGGGTATCAATGGTCTCCGAGGAGTCATGCCATCAAGGATTTTCTTGCCGGCAACCTGATTCCCTATAAGTTCCTGGATATAGAATCAGATCAAAAAGCAAAGGAACTGCTTGAATTGAATGGATTACCTGATAACGAACTCCCGGTGATTTTCTTTGAAGATATGTCGTTCCTTCAAAAGCCGGATATTCGCCAGGTAGGCCAGAAAACAGGCATGCAGGGTTCCGCTTCCAAACAAATATATGATGTGGTGATCATCGGTGCCGGTCCAGCCGGGCTTGCAGCGGCCGTTTATGGGGGTTCTGAAGGCTTAAATACCCTTTTAATAGAACGCAGAGCACCCGGCGGCCAGGCAGGGACCAGTTCCAGAATTGAGAATTATCTTGGTTTTCCGAAAGGGTTGAGTGGCGGTGAGTTATCCAGGCGGGCCATGAGCCAGGCCACCCGGTTTGGTGTGGAAGCATTGGTTCCCCGAAGTGTGAAGGAAATCCGCACCAAGGATAAATACAAGATCATTATCCTGGAAGATGATACCGAAATCATATCGAAAGCTGTAATTATTGCGACCGGAGTTAATTACAGGAAATTAAATGCCGAAGGGCTGGATAATTTTACGGGGGCAGGGGTCTATTACGGGGCTGCCACCACAGAAGCCCAGGCATGCAAGGGAAACGACGTTTATATCGTAGGTGGCGGGAATTCCGCAGGCCAGGCCGCGATGTACCTATCGAATTTTGCCAGAAATGTTCATATTGTTATCCGGAAAAAGGACCTGAGCTCAAGCATGTCCCAATATCTTATCGACCAGATCTCAGAAACTCATAATATTTCCATAATCCCTGAAACGGAAGTGATCGGTGCTTCAGGAAATGATAAACTGGAGTGTATCAGGCTGCAGAATATTATAAGCGGCGAAATTACTGAGGCACCCCTTGGCGCGTTACTGATTTTCATTGGATCAAGACCCTACACCGACTGGCTGAACGACAGCGTTATAAAGAATGAGAAGGGGTTCATTGAAACCGGTGGCTCTTTAATCCAGTATGAAAATTTTAATAAAATTTGGAAACAGGATCGTATTCCTTTTTTGCTGGAGACCTCACATCCAGGCGTTTTCGCTGCAGGCGATGTGCGCGCAGGTGCAATGAACAGGGTGGCTTCGGCTGTAGGTGAGGGCGCTATGGCAATCAAGTATGTTCATGAATATTTAGCAAGTGAATAGAAGTATAATTCTCTGATTAATAAATACTTAAACAAAGGTACCTTGATATTTAGTTAAGGTATTTTTAATTATATATCTTTAAAGGATTTCATAAGCAATAATTCCAATGACCAACAGACCTGTTTCCCGCGCTTACCTCATTCCTTTTATTCTTGTAACATCAATGTTCTTCGCCTGGGGTGTAGCCAATAATATGACAGACACCCTGCTGTCGGCATTCAAGCGGATCATGAGTATGACCGATTTTCAGACCTCATGGATCCAGCTGGCTTTTTACGGATCTTATTTTTGCCTTGCACTGCCAGCCGCCATTCTTATCCGCAAGTTCAGTTACAAGACAGGCATCCTGGTTGGTCTTGGCCTCTTTATCCTGGGGTCATTATTGTTCTACCCGGCAAGTCAGACCATGGTATACGGCCATTTTCTTGTAGCACTGTTTGTGTTGGCAGGAGGGCTTTCGTTTCTTGAAACCACGGCAAATCCGTATATCCTTGCCATGGGTGATGAGGCCACCAGCATACAACGCCTCAATCTGGCCCAGTCATTTAACCCCATCGGTTCGATTACGGGTGTTCTGCTGAGTAAATTTTTCATTCTGGATAAGTTGAATGTCGCAGATTCAGGGATGCGTTCGGGTCTGAATCCGGAGGAGCTCATCAGCATTCAGCAGGAAGAACTTGCGGCCGTTATGGGACCATATGTGGGCGTTGCGGGGGTATTATTTCTTTTATGGCTGCTGATCTACTTTACCAACATGCCCAAAGCATCGGAATCTGACGGGAACATTAACGTAGTCGCCACATTGAAAAGACTGTTTGGTAAAAGGAATTACCGCAATGGGGTAATAGCACAGTTTTTTTATATGGGAGCACAAATAGGGATATGGTCCTTTACAATCCGGTATGCCATGCAGGAGCTGAGCATCGACGAATCCGATGCCTCTTCATTCTACCTGGCGGCATTATTACTGTTCACCGTATCCCGGTTTGTATTTACAGGTTTGTTAAAGCGGTTTTCTGCGGGTTCACTGCTCGCTGCTGCGGCTTTTGGCGGAGCACTTTTTCTGCTGATTTCCATTGTCGGAGGCGGATTAACAGGCGTGATTGCGCTCGTGGCAATTTCTGCGAGCTTATCACTCATGTTTCCAACCATATTCGGACTGGCGCTTTTGGGTGTTGGCAATGATCAGAAAATTGCCGGATCAGGATTGATCATGGCAATGCTCGGTGGAGCGCTGCTGCCGGCCGTACAAGGATATCTTTCCGATGAATTGTCATCCATTCAGATATCCTTTATTATTCCACTCATATGCCTGGTGATGGTAGGACTCTATGGATTGACGAACCTCAGGAAAGCCGGCGCATCCCGTTGAAATATGATGTTAACTGCAGATACTTAGCCGAACATATCATCATTCCGTATCTTCACAAAAAAGTTATCCATGGAAAACCTGATTACTGTTGAAGAAGCCCTGGCTCATGTGCTGGAACATGCCCGGGATTTTGGAACTGAATCCGTATCGCTTGAAAATTCCATTGGCCGCATTCTTCGTGAGCCAATTGTGGCTGATCGGGATTTCCCTCCCTATGATCGGGTAACCATGGATGGTATTGCCATCTCTCACGCTGAGTTTGAAAAAGGGTGCCGCACATTTCGGATAGAAGGCGTTGCGGCAGCAGGTGATGTTCAGAAAAGCCTGCAGGATGAAACCGCCTGCCTTGAGGTTATGACCGGGGCAGTCATGCCGAAAAATGCTACGGCTGTGATCCGCTATGAGGATCTGTCCATCAAAGATAACCAGGCATCGATAGAAGTTTCCGCAGTTGAAGCAGGCCAGAATATTCATAAGAAAGGGGAGGACAGGCTTGCCGGATCCACTATTATTTCTCCTGGTGTGAAGATATCCTCGTCGGAAGTGGGTGTATGCGCCACCGTGGGTAAATCTGAAATTCTCGTCAGCAAATTTCCCAGAACGATCATTATTTCAACCGGTGATGAGCTGGTCGATATACATGAAAAGCCTGAGCCGCACCAGATCAGGCGCAGCAATGTATACAGGCTAAAGACGGCACTGACCTATTTTGGTATACCGGTAGAAACAGCACATCTCAATGATGATGAAGATGAAATTGCACAGGCACTTGAACAATATCTGAATTCCTATGAGCTGATACTCATCAGCGGCGGGGTGTCAAAAGGCAAGTTTGATTTTCTGCCGTCTGCCCTTGAAGCCGCAGGTGTTCAAAAGCTCTTTCACAAGATTAAGCAACGACCCGGTAAACCGTTCTGGTTCGGCGTTCATGAAAAAGCAACGGTTTTTGCATTTCCCGGAAACCCGGTTTCGTCGTTTATGTGCATGCAACAGTATTTCAAGCCGTGGCTGGAGCAAAGCCTTCAGCAACGAAATAAGCCCCGGCCATTTGCAAGGCTTACAAGTGATGTCAGTTTCAAGCCTGACCTGACCTATTTCCTGGAAGTTCAAATTTCCTATTCCGACAAGGGGGAGATTCTCGCAACACCGGTAAAGGGAAACGGCTCGGGAGACCTGGCCAACCTCGTGGATGCAGAGGCATTCATCGTTCTCCCGGCAGGCAAAGATTTATTCAGCACCGGAGAAGTTTACCCAATCATATTCTACCGGGAATCATAGTTACAGAAACCGGTTCTTCTCAGCTATGATCTGCCCCATAACCGAAAGTGCGATCTCGCGTGCCGATTTGGCATGAATGGGCAGACCTATCGGCGCATGGATCCTTTCAATCAGTTCGTCAGTAATGCCCTTTTCTTTCAAACGGCGAATTCGTTTTTCATGCGTCTTCCTGCTTCCCAACGCCCCGATATAGGCTGTCTCCGATGGCAGCAATACCTGCAGGGCATCATCATCGATCTTCGGATCGTGCGATAAAATCGCTGCAAACGTATAGGCATCCAGGGGAAATTGATTTAATACTTCCGATGGGTATGCTTTGATCAGCCGGCCAGGGGCATCATTAAAGGTCGTATGTTCGGCAAAGAACCCGCGGGGATCGATCACGACCGTATCGAAGTCGTACATGTTACCCAGTGTAATCAGGTCAACCGTAATATGGGCTGCTCCAATGATCAGTAAAAGACTCTTGCGCGGAAATAGCTGGATGAAATAGGTAGTATCACTATGAGCCACCGTTTTATGTATGCGTTTTGAATACGCATCTTTGGCTTCATTCAGAATTTCGTCGGGAATGGAATCACCCTGTACCTGTCCGTCCTCCAGGATCAGGGTATTGGAAGAAAGTCCTTCCTCCAGGGAAGTGATGAGGATAGCCGATTTATTGGTTTCCACACTGTGCAGAAGTGCGGTCCATATACCTTCTGAAAAATTGACGGTCTGAAGATACACCTGGATACTGCCCCCGCAGGATAATCCTACAGACCATGCATCCTCGTCGGATACGCCGTACTTTAAAGGCACATCACTTTTCGCCGGAATCACCTCCAGTGCTTTCTTAACTACAGCGCCTTCAACACAACCGCCACTAACTGAACCGGTCATATTACCGTTCGAGTCAATAAACATCAGTGAGCCGGCAGGTCTCGGGGAAGAACCCCATGTCTGGACCACCCGTGCCATCGCTACATTTTTATGAGCGGTTGCCCATTCTTTTAATTTTTCAATATATTCCCTCATATTATTCAAAACTAATCTATAATTTCTTTTGTTATAGTAGCGTTTTTAAAAATATTCGATGGATCAGAAATGCACATCCTGTAAAAAGACCCGTAACTGGAAAATCCTTTCCAGCTCCAGGTCGTCAGTGTTGAGCACCCTATTGATCATCATTATTCCGAAGTGTCCTATTTGTATTATGGCCTATACCAGCGCGGTCACGATGTGTGGCGGCGCGGATATGTACTATGCGCAAAACAACTGGATATCCTATATCCCATTGCTGCTGGGATTGTCAATCCTCGTGATGCTCTTCTTTAATTACAAGGGCAGACAAACCTGGCTGGCCGCCTCGATCGCTCTTGCAGGATTTGCCATGATCGTTCTTACACATCAGTTGGTGATTCCATCCCTGTACTACAATGCCGGAACAATCCTGTTCATACTGGCGATCTGGATCAATGGAAGCTTCTCATCCTTTATATCGGCACTTAAAAATTTAATTCATAAAGCAGGTATTGCATGGCAACGGTAAAATTCACTTCAGCACTGAATCGTTTTTTTCCAGACCTGAAGGACCTTCAGGTTGACGCGCAAAATGTTGGCGAAGTAATAACGAAAGCAGAGGAACTCTTCCCTGGAATCCGGGGATATCTTCTCGAGGAAGACGGAAGCCTGCGGAAACATGTGAATATATTTATCGATGAAGACCTGATTCGAGATCGGAACAAATTGACCGATCAGGTTGCTCCGTCAAATGAAGTACTTATTTTTCAAGCGCTGTCCGGCGGATGAAATATGCACTTATAGGAACCGCAAAAGGCCTGGTGGTATATAACCTTGATCCACCCCATCCATCCCTTGAGAGCATTCACTTCAAGGGATTCTCTGTATCCATGCTGCACATTGACACCAGGACTCATCGTTGGTGGGCAGGTATTTCCCACAAGCACTGGGGTCAGAAACTTCACTATTCGGATGATTATGGGAATACCTGGAAAGAAACCGGAACCCCTGTATTCGATAATGCTACAATGCCGGACGGAAGCAGGGCCAGGGTTCGCCAGATGTGGTGCATGGCGAACGGAAACACGGATCAGCCCGGACTATTATGGCTGGGAACAGATCCCGGCGGGTTGTTCCGAAGTGATGACAACGGAAACACATTTCGCCTGGTTTCAGGGTTGTGGGATCATCACAGCCGGCAAAAGCCTGGACAATGGTTTGGCGCCGGGAGCGATTACCCGTTTATTCATTCCATCATTTCTGATCCTTCCGACAGCAATCATGTATATGTGGCAATAAGCTGTGCCGGTGTCTTTGAGACCCTGGACGGAGGCGAGACCTGGAACGCGCGTAACCAGGGACTGGTGGCGGCATACCTGCCGAATCCGCATGTAGAGATCGGCCATGATCCGCATCTTGTTTTGCAGCATCCTAAGCAGTTGAATGTGCTGTGGCAGCAGAATCACTGTGGAATTTATGTATCAAAAGACTCAGGTGCCACCTGGTCAGATGTATCCGGTAAGGATGGGATGCCTTATTATGGTTTTGCGATGGCCATTGATGATGAGGATCCGGCAAAGGCATGGGTCATTCCCGTGGAAAGTGATGAGCAGCGTGTAGCTCCTGATCTCAAGCTGAAAATAATGGCAACCACTGATTCTGGAAAGAGCTGGAAAGATGTGAGCCGCGGCCTGCCAGAGTCACCCGTTTTTGATATTGTACTTCGTCAGGCCTTCGTAAAGAGCGCTGATCAGATGCTTTTCGGGACGACCAACGGGAATGTTTATTTCAATGATTCGGATGATCCTGAATGGAGGCTTATTTCAGCGAATCTTACTAAGGTGAATACTGTAAAAATTGGAATAAAATGAGTAAATTCTGTCTGATTGAAAATTTGCAATTGGAAAATCACATTTTATTGAAAAATTCAAAACAATTTATTGAATTGCAAGTTTAAACTTATATTAATGTGTAGTATTGACATAAGACACATTGTGAAATTTTAACCACAATTAAACTATGATCCCAGCATCCTTTGATTATTCGGCGCCCTCGACTCTCGAGGAAGCGCTGAAGCTTCTCAACGAAATAGGTGATGAAGCGAAAATCCTGGCGGGCGGGCACAGCCTGATCCCCATGATGAAGCTGCGGTTTGCAGAACCGGAGCACCTGGTAGACCTGAATAATATCCCGGGTCTATCATATGTACGCATTGAAGATGACTTTTTGAAGATTGGTGCCATGACACGTGAAGTGGAACTGGAAGAATCGCACCATGTAATCGACAAGTTTCAGATTTTCAAAGACGCCACCAAGTTAATTGCCGACCCTCAGGTTCGAAATTTCGGAACCGTTGGCGGAAACATTGCGCATGGTGATGCGGCGAATGATCATCCTGCATTGATGATTGCCTTAAATGCTGAAGTAGAAATCACCGGATTAGAGGGGAAAAGGACCGTGGGAATTGATGATTTCTTTTATGGCTTTTATGCGACAGCAATTCAGGATGGAGAAATTCTTACTGAAATCAGAATACCTATCCCGGAAGGCAAATATGGAAATGCCTATCACAAGAATGAGCGAAAAGTAGGGGATTACGCAACCGGCGGCGTGGCAGTACAGATCGTACTGGACGATAACGGTGTTTGTACCAGTGCCGGAATCGGGCTTACCAATGTGAATCCCACTCCACTTCGGGCCAAACGCTCTGAAGACGCACTAGTGGGAACCAAGGTTGATGCTGACGCCATAGAAAAGGCTGCGCAGTATGCATCCGAAGATTGTAATCCATCGACAGACCTTCGCGGTGATATTGATTACAAACGCAGGATCATTAAAGTCTTAACGAAACGAATGATAACCAAAGCGCTGGAAAGGGCGCAGAGCTAAACTAAGTTACCATGAAGAAAGAAATCACTTTAAATATCAACGGAACGGAATATACCTCCGAAGTTGAGCCCAGAACACTGCTTGTCCATTTTATTCGTGAAAACGCCAATCTAACGGGTACCCACATCGGCTGCGATACTTCAAGCTGCGGAGCATGTACGATCCTGATTGACGGGAAATCGGCGAAATCATGTACCATCCTGGCAATACAGGCGGTGGGTAAGGAAATCACAACAGTCGAAGGACTTGCCACTGCAGATGGTCCACATCCTTTACAGGAAGGATTTAAGGAAAACCACGGACTGCATTGCGGGTTCTGTACTCCCGGAATGATGCTTCGGGCAAAGGAACTCCTGGAGAAGAATCCAAATCCTACCGAAGAAGAGATTCGCTGGGGTATCTCCGGAAACCTGTGCAGATGTACCGGTTATAATAATATTGTTAAGGCAATCATTTATGCGGGAGCGAAGATCAGAGGAGAGGAATTGCCTTCTACAGAGCCTGAATTTATTGATTAACGAACTCAAACCAACGCATAGATGATACAATGTAAAACATCGAAGGAAATCAGTGGCATGGGCCACTCGATGAAGCGAAAGGAAGACGACAGGTTCGTGCATGGTAAAGGACATTATGTTGATGATGTGAAATTACCCGGCACGCTGTACATGGATATTGTACGAAGTCCGTATGCCTACGCTAAGATCAAGAATATAGATACAACGGAAGCCATGAAGGTTCCCGGGGTGCTCGCCGTTGTTACGGGCAAAGACCTGGAGCAATACAACCTGCACTGGATGCCAACACTCATGTCGGATACCCAGATGGTGCTACCCACAGACACCGTCATGTACCAGGCCCAGGAGGTAGCGGCGGTAATTGCGACTACCAAATACGGCGCACGTGACGGAAGGGAAGCTGTGAGGGTAGAATATGAACCCATGAAAGCTGTGGTAGACCCTTACAAGGCTCTTGAGCCTGACGCGCCGGTTTTGAGGACTGATAAAGAAGGAAAAAAGGATAATCATATCTGGCATTGGGAAGTCGGACAGAAAGAAGAAACCGAAAAGATCTTCAATGAGGCTGAAGTAGTGGTGAAGGAACAAATGCACATTCCTCGAATTCATGTTTCGTCAATCGAGACATGCGGATGTGTGGCCGACTATGATAAGATCAACAACCACCTCACTATGTACATGACCACCCAGGCACCACATGCGATCCGTACAGTAATTGCGCTGGTAGCAGGTCATGTGGGTCTCACGGAAGAAAAGATCAGGGTTATCTCACCCGATATCGGTGGTGGTTTTGGTGGTAAAGTGCCCGTTTATCCCGGATACGTCATTGCCATTGCCGCATCTTTCCTGATCGGCAAACCGGTGAAATGGATCGAAGACAGGAGTGAGAATCTTCAAGCCGATTCATTTGCCAGAGATTATCATATCACAGCTGAGATGGCTGGAACTAAAGACGGCAAGATCCTGGCCACACGTATGAAAGTATTGGCTGATCATGGCTATACCGACGCTTCGGCCAACCCGTCGAAATTCCCTACGGGAATGTTCTCGATCGGTACAGGTTCCTATGATTATCCGCATGCCTTCATGGAAGCAGATGCCGTCTACACCAACAAACCCCCGGGGGGAGTAGCCTATCGTTGCTCATTCCGTGTTACGGAGGCGGTGCACGCTATCGAGCGAATTACAGACCGCTTTGCACTTGAGATCGGAAAGGATCCCGCAGAGGTTCGATTCCAGAACTTTATTCAGAAGGATCAGTTCCCCTATAAATCACCTACCGGATGGGAATATGATAGCGGCGATTACGTTCAGGGACTTGAAAAGGCGCTGAAAGCCGTTAATTATGAAGAGCTTCGAAAGGAGCAGGCTGAGAAGCGTAAAAAAGGTGAACTAATGGGTATCGGGTTGTCAACCTTTACCGAAATCGTAGGTGCCGGTCCGTCAAAGGACTTTGACATCCTTGGTATCAAAATGTTTGACAGTGCCGAAATCCGTGTGCACCCTACTGGTAAGGCCATCGCGCGTTTCGGAACCAAGTCACAGGGACAGGGTCACGAAACTACGTACGCCCAAATCATTGCCGAGGAATTGGGAATTCCCGCAAGCAATATCCAGGTGGAAGAAGGTGATACGGATACGGCCCCTTATGGACTGGGTACATATGCAAGCCGGAGTACTCCTACAGCGGGTGCTGCTGCTGCCATGGCGGCACGAAAGCTTCGCGATAAGGCAAGGAAAATCGCGGCATACCTGCTTGAGGTAAGTGAAGATGATCTGGAATGGGAAACCGGCAAGTTCTATGTGAAGGGTATGAAAGATGTACCTGAAAAATCAAAGACCATCCAGGAAATCGTTTTTGCTGCCTACACGAATCACCCGCAGGGTATGGAAGCAGGATTTGAGGCGACTCACTATTATGATCCTCCAAACCTTACCTTCCCATCCGGTGCGTATATCTGTGTCGTGGATATTGATCCGGAAACATTTGAGATCAAGGTGAGGCGATTCGTTGCCATCGATGATGCCGGAAACATCATTAATCCGATGGTAGCCCAGGGTCAGGTTCATGGTGGATTAACCCAGGGGCTGGCACCTGCCATGTACGAAGAGCTGATCTATGATGAAGACGGTAACATTCTGAATGGTACACTGATGGATTACCTGGTACCGACCGCGGTGGAATCACCAAGTTGGGAAACAGGACATACGGTGACACCTTCGCCTCACCACCCGATTGGTGCGAAAGGAATTGGTGAATCACCCACAGTAGGAGCGCCTCCGGCAATTGCAAACGCGATTGTGGATGCACTCAAACCGTATGGAATTACACATCTTGATATTCCGATAACCCCTTACAAGATCTTTAAGGCCTTGAAGGAAAAAGGAGTACTGGATATGAAAATTTCAGAATAGTAAATAAAAAGTAGGTGTCGGTGAAAGCCGGCACCTTACCAAACAAAATAAATTATGGAAGCTACAATCACTAAGAATTTCAAACTGGATGAACCTATTGAAAAAGTATGGGCAGGTTTGAGTAACCCAATGGCCATCTCCGGTTGTGTTCCCGGCGCCTCGATCACTGAACAAATCGATGAGAATAACTACAAAGGTGAAGTAAGCCTTAAGTTCGGGCCGGTGAAATCGAAATATGACGGACAGATTACCATTGAGAAAATGGACAATGAAAATCATACGATGGTTTTGAAAGGAAAAGGACTGGATTCGAAAGGAAAGGGTAGTGCTGAGATGACAATGAATGGAGGTGCCAAGCCCGCAGATGGAGGTACTGAAGTAGATTTCGAGATGATTGTCAATATCCAGGGTACACTTGCGCAATTCGGATCACGTCTCATCAATGACGTTTCGGATCAACTGATGAATCAGTTCGTTGGCAATTTTAAATCAATGCTGGCGGGCGAAGAATTCAGCAATGAACTCAAGGCAGGTTCAATGATGGGCTCTGTAATCAAGGGTATGTTCAAGAAAGGCGATAGCTGAAACTATGATAGCGGACATTCAGGCATTTATTGAGCGGTTTAACCAGCTTGGATACATTGTAGAAGAAGAACTGGCAACGGTTCTTCTTTTGATGTTGAAGCTTGAGAAACCATTGTTGCTGGAAGGACCTCCCGGGGTTGGAAAAACGGAAGCCGCCCACATCATTGCATCCTACCTGGATACGGATCTGATCCGTTTGCAGTGTTATGAGGGGCTTGATGTCAATACAGCCATTTATGAATGGAACTATCAGAAACAGCTGCTCTCCATTAAGATCAATGAAAATTCTGAACTCTCAGCCACCGAGAAGGAAGCGCATATCTTTGGCGAGGACTTCCTTTTGAAGCGGCCGCTTTTACAGGCAATTACCCGAACAGACAAGGCGCCTGTTCTGCTGATTGATGAGATTGACAGGGCAGATGAGGAATTCGAAGCCTTTCTCCTTGAGTTGCTGTCGGATTTTCAGATTTCTATTCCGGAAATGGGAACTATCAAGGCAACACACAAGCCCATAGTTATTTTAACATCCAACAGAACTCGCGAACTTAGCGATGCCCTCAAGAGGCGATGTTTGTACCACTGGATCTCGTATCCGGAGTTTGCCAAGGAAATAGGAATCATTCACAAAAAATACCCTTCCATCAGTGATGATATAGCGGAAGTGCTGGTAAGGTTCGTACATGCCCTGAGAAGTATGAAGCTGCAAAAAACTCCCGGCATCGCCGAGACCCTCGATTGGGCCAGCAGCCTAATCGCACTTCAGTCTGATACCTTTACTGCTGAGTATATTGAAAAGACGATTGGATGTGTACTGAAATCTGAATCGGACATCCAGCTTCTGAAATCCAGGGGTATCGAAAATTTACTGGAAGATGTAAATACTTAGGTCATGGCCGTAAATCACTATTCGAATTATGACACGATCGATCAGGCCGTTGTCGGTTTCTGCAAGCTTTGCAGGGATAGTGGTTTACATATAGGGCTGAACCACGGGCATGAGGCATTGCTGGCAGCCCATCAGGGGTTTATTGCGGACACCGACACACTTTACTACAGTCTTAAAGCTTTGTTTTGCACGAAGCAGGAGGAATACCCAATATTCGACAGGTGTTTTAAAATATTCTGGCGTAAAGGCAAACATGAATATGCCCACAAGATCATCAACAGAAATCAGTCGAATGTGGTAAAAAAAACCAATGCTTCCCTGGTCATGGCGGGTTTTAATCCGAACGGACCAAAAAAAGAAAATGAGGAAGATGCGAAAAGTGTAACCGGCTCGAGTAAAATCGACACGATTAAACAGACGGACTTTCGTCTTATTTCGGCCATTGACGAACCATTGCTCGATGAGATCATTGAGCAGCTGATGCGACAATTGAACCACCGATTGAAGCGCAAGATGGAATCGAGAAAAAAGGGCAGGATTGATATGCGGCGTACGATCCGTGAAAACATGTCAAACGGAGACCTGTTGCTGCGTCTTTCCAGGAAAAACCGAAAGGAAGAGAAATTCAGGATCATATTGCTAATGGATGTGAGTGGAAGTATGGATAAATATTCATTCTTCCTGCTTCGATTTATCTGGTCATTAAAGTCACGGCTGAAACATATCGAAGCGTTTGTATTCAGTACCCGACTGATACGCATCACGGATTATTTGCATGAGCGGGAACTGGAGGAGACACTTTGGGAAATGAGTGAGCATGCAAACAACTGGTCAGGGGGAACCAAAATAGGGGCATGTCTCGAAACATTCAATGATCAATATAGCAAGCGGATTTTGAATGGAAAAAGCGTAACTATTGTTTTAAGTGACGGGCTTGATGATGGCAATCCTGAATTATTAAAATCAGAATTGCGAAAAATTAAAATGCGCACCTCTAAATTGGTATGGTTAAATCCTCTCAAAGGCCTGGAAGGCTATGAGCCGCTGGCGGGTGGAATGAATGCAGCCCTTTCCGAGTTGGATGTATTCTCCTCTGCGCACAACCTTGAAAGTTTACAGGAACTTGAAAATATACTGGCAGATGTTTAAGCAATCATTATTGAAGGAAATAGAACAGGCGCAATCGCTTCAGAAACCCGCGGCGATCGCGCAAGTTGTGAGGCGTGAAGCCCCTACATCCGGTAAACCGGGTGATAAAGCAATGATCACGGCCGACGGACAGGTACATGGATGGGTAGGCGGAGGATGTACAAAGGGAATTGTGATCAAAGAGGCCATTGAAGCCATCAGGGAACAGACGCCCCGCCTGGTGCGCATTCAGAACGGCATTGATACGCCAGAACAAAATGGCGTAAAAAATTATGGAATGACCTGCATGAGCGGCGGGTCTGTTGAAGTATATATTGAACCTATCATGACAGTCACAGAAATCATTATTTTCGGAAGATCTCATATTGCCAAGGCCCTGTGCGAAATTGGAAATGCCGCGGGATTCAGCATCTCTGTTGTTTCTGATGTGGCAGAAAAGGATATGTTCCCGGATGCCTCGGCCATTCTTTCCCTCGACAGTTATGAAAAGACACGGACAAATACAGCACAATCCTATGCTGTTGTCTGCACCCAGGGTGAAGATGATTCCAAACACCTTGAAGCAGCGATGCGAACCAATCCGAAATACCTCGCATTTGTTTCAAGCCGGAAAAAGGCGAATTCAATATTTATGGGATTGAAAAGATCAGGTGTAGCCCACGAAGACCTGGTAAAGATCAATACTCCCGCAGGTCTGGATATCAATGCGAAGACACCGGAAGAGGTAGCGATTTCCATCCTGGCTCAAATCATTCAGCACAAGTATCAGGGGGCTGGTGAAAAAGCGAATCAAATGGATGAAATTGAATTGACGGAGGACTTATATATTAATCCTGTTTGTAAAATCCCGGTTCAGAAGAGCACTGCGAAATATGTGCTGGAATATGAAGGGGAGAAGGTGTATTTCTGCTGTGATGGTTGCAAAGAGTCGTTTGAAAAGGATCCTGCGGCATATATGGTATAACCATTCCTTAACCATAAAATTCCTATCTGCAGATTTCCATTTGATGAGTGCTAACCGAAGTGATTGCGTTTTGTTCTGAATAGGACATCACGGTGGTGAGACCGTTCTTTGCTGTTAACAGAATTACCGCCTGAGGAAAGTGCACGTAATTTCTATTTTTTTCACTATCTTATCCGGAATTTACATCAACTTACCTGCCCCTGATCAACATGAAATTAACCAGTACTCTAAAATTCCTTACAACGACCTTATTGTTCATTATTTTGACATGGAGTTGCAGTCCATCAGAAAACGCTCCTGCAGAATCGTCTGCCGCTGATTCGGATACTACCAAATATGATCAGAATATGTTTGGTCACCATATTCCGCGAGGTGTGCAAACAAGTAAGGGAGACCTGCTCGACGGCTACGTAATATATCCTGTTCCGAACTCAACTTCTGTTTATTTAGTGAACCGGGAAGGCCTTGTGGTCCATGAATGGAAAAGCTACACGGAGGTAATGAGCCCCTATTTAATGGATGATGGATCAATCTACACGAATGCCTATGATCTTGATTTCCCCACTTTTGGCGGAGGTGGAAATATGGGCAGGATACAACATATATCCTGGAACAGTAAAATGTTATGGGATTTTGAGTATGCTACAAAAGACTATTTACAGCACCATGATATTGCAGTTATGCCAAACGGAAATATCCTTGCAATTGCATGGGAATTAAAGAGTAAGGAAGAAGCACTCGAGATGGGGCGTGACCCCGAATACCTGCCTAATGCCGGGCTTTGGCCTGACAAGATAATTGAAGTTAGGCCATTGGATGACAACCGCGGCGAAATCGTGTGGGAATGGCATGCCTGGGATCATTTGATTCAGGACCACGATCCCTCGTTAAAAAATTACGGTGACCCTGCTGAACATCCGGAATTGCTGGATATCAATGCAAGCAAGCATATACCCGATTCCATTTCAGCAGACAGCCTGGCTGTTCTTCGCAGAATGGGGCAGACCTGGCCCAATGAAAGTGTTGATAACCGGGGTTCAGATGTTTATCATTTCAATGCCATTAATTATAATGCCGGTCTTGACCAAATTGTCGTGAGTTCTCCTGAGTTGGGTGAGATCTTTATTATTGACCACAGCACGACAACTGAAGAAGCAATGGGGCATTCCGGGGGACGCAGGGGTAAGGGAGGTGATTTCCTGTACCGTTGGGGTAATCCGGAAAACTATCATCAGGGAGACTCTACGGATAAGAAGCTCTTTTACCAGCATGATGTGCGATGGATTCCTGATGGATACCCCGGGTCAGGTCATTTGATGTTATATAACAATGACATTCCATCGACAAGAAAAGACAGTCTGCATTATTCCGCGATATACGAGCTTGAGCCCCGTGTTGACGAAAATGGAAACTATGTTCTACTTGATAACGGCAGGTTCGGGGCAGAAGATCCTGTATGGATCTATGTAGCTTCCGATACTGTCTCATTCTATGGGGGATTTATCTCCGGAAGTCACCGGCTTCCGAATGGTAATACCTTCATTAATGAGGGGCCTCGCGGAAGGTTTATGGAAGTAACTCCTGATGGCGAGATTGTCTGGGAATTTCTTAATCCATTCAGGGGAAATGTTCACAATCCCAATATGTGGGACGGACCTATGGTATACAGCACATTCCGGGCAAATTTTATTCCCGCTGACCACCCTGGTCTCCGCGGAAAAGATCTCACACCGCTTGATCCACAACCCGAACCATTCGTAATGCCAGCCCCGCCGGAAAAGAAAGAAGGGGATTAACAGTCTGTTAGTAAACCGTATTGTCCCCTTCTTTTCTGAGTAATGACAAGCTATTATGCTTTGTTATTCCTCATGAACCATTTCGCCTTTCATCAGCTTCTGGACCATTTCTTTGAAGTTTTCCTTTTTATTAGCATGAGGAATAGGTTCGTTGATCATTGGTTTGTCAAGAAACTCACATAAAGGTCCGTACCCTTCGGTTATTTCATAAACCAGCAGCTTATCAGCAGGTACATTTTTCTTCACTTCCTCAATGTGCCTGTTAAATACCTCTTC
This sequence comes from Cyclobacteriaceae bacterium, assembly GCA_050289805.1. Lineage (GTDB taxonomy): Bacteria > Bacteroidota > Bacteroidia > Cytophagales > Cyclobacteriaceae > JAUILA01. The sequence continues at coordinate 2,348 of JBNKGL010000010.1, read as the reverse complement.
AGCATACTGCTTATCATCAAAACGGCCATTGAATTCTTTTTGAAAAAACATTCGTTTGAAAAATCCGATACAATTTTTCACACCTCTCAAACGGGCGCTGAATGGTAATTTGGATAACATGCCCAGCTTTTCTCCAATGGTTTGAGGTCCGGCCGTACGAACAGTGGCATTCACACTCTGATACCATTTTTCAAATGGACGAACGGTAAGAATTACTTTGGCATCCGGATATTTAGCCATAAATTCCTTGTAAAACGGGTAACCGGGAAAATCAACGGTTGAGTCATACCCATTAAATAATCCTTCATAATCCGTTGTGCGTTTGTTCTCAAGATCAAGCCAATAATGCAGATTTTCAGGCGCTACCAGCAATTCTTTCATGTGGTAGCACTTCTCATATCCAAGTTTTTCCAGGGCAATTTTCAGCGAAGATGTTCCGGTGCGGGGAAATCCGGCACCAATAATTTTAATTGACATAGTTAGGAATGGGTTGGTTAGGTAATAATATTTGGTAAGGTCTCAATATATACCCTGATAATAATATTATTTATTCTAAAATCTATATTTTTTAGTATATTATTTTGATTAAACGATGTATTGAATCATTAAACAATTAATATGTTTAAATTATTGGTGCATCGATTCAAGCAACCTAACCCAAACCAATCAACCTAACCTCCAAACAATTTCATGAAAAAATTTCTAATCTATGTTGCTTCGGCATTATTGACAGTCTCATTAATGCAATGCAACACTTCGACCAGCAATGAGTCGGCATCTTCGGAAGAGGAAAGCGACACGACCAAATATGATCAGAACATGTTTGGTCATTTTATTCCAAGGGGTCTTATCACCAGCAACGATAACCTGATCGATGGCTACGCTATGTTTGCAGCAGCGAATTCTCCGTCAGTTTATCTTGTAAACAGGGAGGGACAGGTTGTCCACGAGTGGAAGGGTAATTACTTTGTATTGAGTCCGTATTTATTGCCCGACGGCTCCATTATGACCAATGCCAGTGATCCTGATTTCCCGGTATTCGCCGGAGGAGGCGAGATGGGTCGTATTCAAAAGATCTCCTGGGATGGCGAAATACTGTGGGATTTTGAATATGCCACCGAAGAGTACCTGCATCATCATGACATCGCAGTGATGCCGAATGGAAATGTTCTGGCGATCGCATGGACTTCCAAAACGGCAGAAGAAGCCATTGCGGCAGGAAGAAAGCCTGAATTCACGCCCAAGGCTGGCTTATGGCCTGATAAGATTATAGAGATTAAGCCAACCGACAGAACGCACGGCGAAATTGTCTGGGAATGGCACGTCTGGGATCATTTGATCCAGGATTATGATCCTTCGAAGAAGAACTATGGTAATCCTGCCGAACACCCTGAACTTCTTGATATAAATGCCAGCGCTGAAGAGCCAAATATTATTTCCGAGGACAGTTTGAAAGTACTTCGTAAAATGGAGCGTGTACGCCGAAATACTACCGTAGATAATGAAGGTTCCGATGTATATCATTTCAATGCCATCAACTATAACCCGGAGCTGGACCAGATCATCTTCAGCTCACCGAATTTATCTGAAGTATTTATTATTGATCATAGTACTACCACCGAGGAAGCAGCCGGACATACAGGCGGAAAAATGGGTAAGGGCGGTGATTTTCTCTATCGCTGGGGAAATCCCGAGAATTATCAGAAAGGGGATTCAACCGACAGACGTCTGTATCATCAGCACGACGTACGATGGGTGGAAAAAGGATATCCCGGATATGGTAATATCACGGTATTTAACAATGATATCCCCTCTGACAGAAAAGACAGTCTTCATTATTCAGCCATTTATGAAATTACACCTCCCCAGGATGACCGGGGTCATTATGTGCTGGGAGAAAACGGTCGATTCGGTCCGGCTCAGCCAACCTGGGCATATGTTGCACCCGATACAGTTTCTTTCTTTGGCGGTTTTATCTCCGGGGCTCACCGGATGTCCAATGGTAATACGTTCATCAATGAGGGCCCGCGTGCAAGGTTTATGGAGGTAACTTCGGATGGAGATGTACTTTGGGAGTATCTGAGTCCGTATCGAGGAAAAATAACCAAGAGCAATGGCGATCCGGTCAATCCGATGCCTATGACACACAGTACCTTCAGATCCACATTCATACCGGCCGACGCCCCGGGATTACAGGGAAAAGAGCTCAAGCCTTTAGATCCTCAGCCGGAACCTTTTGTAATGCCGAAGCCTCCGAAGGAAGAAGAAAAGGCCGGCTGATTATTGTACAGCCGGGCGTCTTGATGAGGTCATTTGCATGACCAGGAAAAAGAGTGAGATCACCAGCA
>JBNKGL010000009.1:0-130485 GCA_050289805.1 Cyclobacteriaceae bacterium | reverse complement strand
GATGTTTGCATGCGATATGCCATTTCATATTGGGACATACGCGCGAGGATTTCCAGATCGCCTTCCTTATCAAACTGAATTTGCTGAACCTCATTCAACGCATCCAGCTGCCGTCTTCGCGCATTTTCCGTGACTCCGGGAGGATTGCTCAGGTAAAGCACCGGGTTTTTTCCTGCCCGGAATTGCACACCCTGGTATTCGGAAGGCAGGAAACCATTACCCCAAAGACGGGAGTATAACGGCTGTCCGAATTTATTCTTGGTGACAAGGACCACGAAGGCCGGCAGGTTCTCATTATCGCTTCCCAGCCCGTAGTTTACCCAGGATCCGATAGAAGGCCGTCCGGGGAACTGCGATCCCGTTTGTATGAATGTGACAGCCGGATCATGGTTTATGGCTTCCGTATACATCGACTTGATGAACGTGAGATCATCTGCGATCTGGGCTGTATAAGGCATCAGATCACTGATCCAGGCGCCGCTCTCGCCATGTTGTTTAAAATCGAAAATGGATCCCACTAAAGGAAAAGAAGTCTGACCAGCCGTCATATTGGTTAAACGCTGCCCTTTTCGTATGCTTTCGGGCAGTTGCTCACCGTTCATTTTGATGAGTTGGGGTTTGAAATCAAAGAGGTCCAGCTGGGATGGCGCACCGCTCTGGAAAAGATAGACGACCCGTTTTACACGTGCCGGAAAATGGGGAGGGGCATTGTCCTGAAACAATGAATTACCAAATGCACCTGATCCGTTTAACAGGGAGCCCAGCGATAGTGCTCCCAGGCCCAGTGAGGTACGGGTTAGAAAATCCCGCCGGCTATAATTGCTGTTTTGATTATGGCACATATGTCATCGTTTCATATAAGATTCATCCATATTAAAGAGGGTATTGGAAACCATCGTTAACGCCGCCAGTTCCGGGTTATGCCACTTGTCGGGAATGGCAAAATCACCTACAGCAAGCAATTCCTTAACCCGTGTATTATCTTCCCGGAATTCCCTAAGTTCACTTTCATAAAGCCCCATAAGTACTTTCATTTCATCACGGTTTGGCTTTCTGCATAATACAAGCCGGTAACCGTTTTCAATTTGTTCTTCAACATCGTTTTCAGACATTTGACTGATGCGCAGCGCAAGGGCCTTACTTGCTTCCACATATTGCTGGTCATTCAATAGTACCAGTGCTTGAAGCGGCGTGTTCGTCCGTTCCCTCGAAACAGTGCAGACCTCCCGGTTTGATGCATCAAATATGATCATATTCGGAGGCGGTGATGTACGCCGTATAAAGGTGTACATGCTACGTCGGTATTGCTGGTCATCATGATCCTGATGATAATACAATAGAAAATAAGAGAAGTTACCAAGCTCGATCCAGAGGCTGTCAGGCTGATATGGCTTAGCGCTTGGGCCTCCAACTTTATCGTTCAATAAACCACTGGAAGCCAATGCATTATCCCTGATCATTTCAGCCTGCAGTCGATAGCTGGGCCCTCGGGCAAGCCATATATTATCGGCATCCGCCTGGTACTTTTCAGGCGTAAACGTGCTGGATTGCCGGTAGGTGGCACTCATGACCATCTTCTTCAGCAGCGCTTTCAGGTCCCAGTTGTTTTCCATAAAATCCACGGCAAGCCAGTCCAGCAATTCAGGATGGGAGGGAAGTGCCCCCTGGCTTCCGAAGTCGTTCACCGTTGTAACGATTCCCTGCCCGAAGATCATTTGCCAGTAGCGGTTTACTGCCACACGGGCTGTGAGCGGATTATTCCTGTCAAACAACCACTTACTCAGTCCGAGCCTGTTCCGCGAATAGTTCTCATCAAATGGAAGAACCTTGTCGATGGTGGCCGGACTTACCTTTTCAGTTGGTTTGTCATATTCACCCCTGGTCAGAATAAATGTGGGTCTCGGATCCTCCATTTCCTCCATGACCATAAGTTCGGGTATGGTATCCAGGGTGTAGATCTTTTTCTTGCGTAGTTCCTGAAGCTTTCGTTCCTCTTCTGAAATTTTCCTGGTTACTTCAGCGACAGAACCATTCATGGTAGATTCATAAATGGATTTAAACTCTCCCGGGTCGACCGCAAAATCGTAAACTGCAAGTTCATCGATCGAACCTTTCAAAATCCCGTTGTCTCCGGTAAAGCTTCGGTAACTCTTGCCGAGAACAACGCCCCGCTTGTCGTGGGTCCTGGAAACGTTCGTTGGAAGGATGTTTTTATAAAGACGATCGTACAGAATATTGGTTTTTACCTGTTTACCGTTAATACCCATTTTGACTCCCGCAGCTTTCAATGATCCGTCATAGGATACCAGTACCTGGGTCCATTCCCCCAGTTGAATGGTATCTGCAGATCTCACATGGATCATGTTGTGTGGGAGGGTATTGATGAGTCTGAAACTCAGATGGTTTGTGGAGTCAAGATAAACATCCCAACCCCGCCATAGATTGTTCTTTTCACCAGCATTTCCAATGATCACTTTGGTCTTTCCCGTTTCCTTGTCGGCACGTACCCACGCGCTTACAGTGAAAGGCTCAAACGCCTCGAACTGTCCGAATTTATTGATGTAAAGCCGGGCATCCTGGTTATTGAATAATACCGCCTTTCCATGGATACCATCGATGAGTTCCAAAGGTCCCTGCGCATACACGTTGGGGTTGCGGTCCATGAATTTGGTGGAATCAGTAGGGGTGATCTTATCCAGTTGCTGCCGGAGAATAGGTTTTCGTTGCACGGTTTTGGCCGAAACAGGAGATTGGCTGGATTCCAGGCTCAATATCTCTTTATCCAGGTAGGCAATGATGCTGTCGGTTCTGGAGGTGGTGAGCGGAAGCATCGGTCCAAAATCACCATCATCCCCCGTCATGCCAAGTTCACGCATGTTGTTGAAAAAGGCACTAACCTGGTAATATTCCTTCTGCGTGATCGGGTCGAATTTATGATCATGGCAGCGGGCACATTCAAGTGTAAGTCCGAGAAATGCGGTACCCAGTGTATTCGTTCTGTTGGCCACATATTCAAGCCTGAATTCTTCATCCACAACACCCCCTTCGGCCGTCATGGGATGGTTTCGGTTAAACGCAGTTGCAATCACCTGCTCCCGGCTGGCATCAGGAATCAGATCACCTGCAAGCTGTTCTGTAACAAATTCATCATAAGGCATATTCTTTTTGAATGCGTCGATAACCCAGTCACGCCAGGGCCACATGGATCGTTCCCCGTCTGCATGGAATCCATGGGAGTCAGCATAGCGTGCCACATCGAGCCATTCCAGTGTCAGCCGCTCGGCGTACGCATCGGAAGCCAGTAGTCTGTCGACCACTTTTTCATATGCATTTTCATCTGTATCAGCCAGGAATGCGTCCTGTTCCTCAATCGTAGGCGGTAGCCCTGTGAGGTCCAGCGTAACTCTTCTCAACAGCCGTTCCCTGTCTGCTTCCTGGGAGGGTTCAAGGTTACGTAACGGAAGCTTGTCCTGTATGAAAAGATCAATTTCATTATGAACATTCCAATCGTTCATTTTTTTCGGAAGATCTGATTTTTCCGGTGGAATGTAAGCCCAGTGTTCTTTCCATTCGGCGCCACTCTCAACCCATTTGATGAGGATTGCTTTTTCCCTGTCAGAAAGATACCGGTTTGATTCCGGGGGAGGCATGACGCTTTCAGGGTCCGAATGCAGGATGCGGTTTATCGCTGCACTTTTGGAAAGACTTCCGGGAACGATTGCTTTTTTTCCATTTTCCAGGGCTGTGAAGAGGCCTTCACGGGTATCCAGGCGTAAATTTCCCTTGCGTTTGTTTTTATCAGGGCCGTGGCAGTGGTAGCAGCGGTCGGATAATATCGGTTTCACATCAAGGTTGAAATCGATGGTTTCCGGCAGTGTTGCGAAGGTAGATTCCACTGTCTCAGGAATATCCGGACCACAGCTTGTCAGAAGCAGACAGAAACAGCCCAGGGGCCAGAGAATTGATCTGATAGGAAATAGCCTCATATGGAAATGCAAAACATTTCTTAATATAGTGATTGCTCGTGAAATTTCTAAGAAGAGTGTTCCCGATCAGGGATGTAATGAACGGAATTTTACATGGAGGGTAAATTAATTTAAAAGTCCCGCCTGTTAAGACGGGACCTTTATTTTCATCACTGACTGGTCGCTTGCATTATTGCAGCACGATCAAGGAACTGAATTACCCGGTCGACTTTTCCGGCATTATTGAAATGATACAGCGTATGAATATTCTGCGTCATACTTTTACCAGTGGCTTTGTAGGAGGCGGTTGTTAAAAACCATCCCATTACCCAGTCTCCCGGTGCAACATTATAGTTATTACCCATATCAACGTTTAATGATAACCAAACGCTGTTGGAAAAATTCAGTTGATCAATGATATTCTCCCTACGGTTTTTCCAGTAATCCAGAACGGCACTTTTGCCCACAAGGCTGTCACCATAGGAAAACTGGTACACAACATCATCAGTGAAGTCAGAAACAAAGCGTTCCATGTCGCCGCTCGACATGGCTGCAAGCCCATCTTTACAGATGGCTACGTATTTTTCATCGGCATTTACGGTTACAGGCCCTGCCGGTTCTTCCGGCGGCGGTGGCGGCGGAGCCTGCTCTTGTTGTCCACATGCATAGAACATTGTTCCTGCCAGCAGGATCAAGGTTAATTTTCTCATAATTTTGATTGGTTGGTTGTCAATCAAAATACAAAAAATAAACCGGAATCAATACTATTATCTTCTGATCATCAGTTGGATAAGGTAATTTTGAAATGTCTACATCGACGTATAAACGGTTTTACCATCCTTAATGGTTTGTAGCACTTTAATATCCTTAAGCGTCATGGGGTCTACTTCCAGAGGGTTTTGATCAAGGACTACCATATCGGCAATTTTTCCAGCCTTGAAGCTGCCCTTTTCATTCTCTTCAAAAAATTGGTAGGCACCACCTATGGTGAAGGATTGCAGGGCTTCATATGGCGTTAACCTCTCATCCGGCCCCATGATCTTCCCACTTCGACTTACCCTGTTCACGGTTGTCCACATAATCATCATCAGGTTGGGCAGGGCCACAGGTGCATCGGTATGACTGGTAACGTGAATTCCATTATTCAATGCAGATTTAATAGGACTGATTTTTTGAGCATTATCCGGACCGATGATCTCATCGTACCAATCACCCCAATAAAAAGTATGCATCGGAAATAGTGATGCCACGAGATCATACTTTTTCAGACTGTCAATCTGGTCCGCCCTGATGAGCTGCCCATGGATCAATACATTTCTTCTGTCATTATTGCCAAATTTTGCCACTGCAGGACCTAGTGCACGGCAGAGCTGATCAAAGGCGGCATCGCCGTTACAATGGGTTTTCAGTTGCCAGTTATTGGCGAATGCCATATTGACAATTTCTTTCACCTTGTCATCCTCAGGTATTGCCGGATAGCCGCTGTAATCTTCATTTTGGCCTTCAGGAGGAATAAGATAAGGTGTTGTTCTCCAGGCAGTTCTGCCCTGAGGAGAACCGTCCAGTGTTAATTTGAGTCCACCAATCCGGTAATGATTTTTATATTCCCTACTGTTCCATTCCGTATCCATGTATTGGGGGAACATGTAATCTACATATGACAGCACATCGATCTTAAATTTTCCCTGATCCGCATAATCAGCCAGTTGTTCATGGTTTGTCATGGCTCTGCCCTCAACAGCGGTAGTATAACCGAAACTCACGGCCATATCCTGTCCTTTATTTATATAATAGTCAACTACTTCCGGATCGGTGGGCGTAATCAGTTTGATCATATTCGGGATGGCAGCAAGTTCTTCGAGAACGCCATTCGGTTCTTTTGTTCCTTTGATTCTTCGGATGACCCCACCGTCCGGGTTTTCAGTTTCTGCTGTTATTCCCATTTCCTCCAATCCCTTTGAATTCACTGCGCAAAAATGCCCTGATATATGAATGGCCATCACAGGAATTTCAGTAGAAACTTTATCCAGATCCTCCCGGGTAGGGAATCGTTTTTCCGCCAGAACTGCATCATCAAAACCCATCCCGACAATCCAGCCATTTGTCCTGGAAGTGCCATTTTCTTCATGCCATTTCTTCAGGGTACTGATCAGGGCTGGAATGCTGTCGCATGTGCCGTCCGGATTAGCGAGTAAGTTTGCGGTGACTGCCTGGGCCCCGAATCCGTAGAAATGCGCGTGGCCGTCAATAAATCCGGGAACAAGGGTTTTGCCCTTCAGGTCTATTTCGTTATAAGTATTTCCTGCTTTTTCACGTGCTTCAGCCTCATTGCCAACAAATAATATTTTTCCATCCCGTTCGACCAGTGCTGCGGCGTATTCTGGAGATTCTCCTTCCATCGTGATGATATCTCCATTAAAATACAGGGAAGACTGACCACGTTCTGTATTATTAACGTTGTCATTATTTTCCGAAGAGCAAGAGTTGAATAGCGCAAACGTTAAAAAGAGGATATAGAGGTAGACGAAATTTTTCATTCTAAAAGCGTAAACTGATGATTAATAAAATTAATAAAAATGTACACAGTTGCCTAACTGCGTTTGTATGCGCAGAAGTTGTTTTTTTTAGTGAATCAGCCATTGAGCGTCACTGATGAGGCAGACCCCACCGGAAGTTTTAAGCAGCTTCCGAAGCGGTTCCGTTATTTTATCCAGCTCGTCTTCAGAACATGCCACCAGAAAGTATGTGTTCTGAAAAGCATTATGAAGTCCTTCGCCGTCCTGTTCACCTTTATCTCCACGTCCCAGGACATTTTTGATCAGGGTGTATCCGTTGATTTGATTTTGATCCAAAATCCTGATCACCTTAGAAGATTCCAGGGATCCGGTGATGATCTCTACACGTTTCAGCGCTTTCATGTATGTAAATTTAAATATTCCAAAATGTGATAATAAACGGGAATCCCCAGTATGATATTAAATGGGAATGTGATTGCCAGCGACATCGGCACATATAATCCGGGATTAGCTTCCGGTACTGTTATCCGGATTGCTGCCGGAACGGCGATATAGGAGGCACTTGCGAGCAGCACAACCAGCAGAAGGGAATCACCAACAGTAATATCGAAAAGCTGACAAAGAGCAATTCCAATGGCCGCGTTAATGACCGGGATAATAAGGCTAAAGAGAATAAGAAAAGAACCGGCCCTGCGGAGTGATCGGATTCGCTTACCCGCCAGAAGGCCCATATCCAGGAGGAAAAAGGCCAGCATACCTTTAAAGATATCACCCGTAAAGGGTTCCATTGCCTGTTCAGTTCGTTCACCCCCCAGTAATCCAATAATGAGACTTCCGAGAATCAGTACGACAGAACCGTTTGTGAGTGCCTCTTTAACAATGCTTCCATAGGACGTTTCTTCGTTATTTTTATCCTTTCGGTAAATATTGATGAGCAAAACGCCAACTATGATCGCTGGAGATTCCATCAACGCCATAGCGGCAACCATATGTCCGCCATACTCAATGTTGAGATCTTTTAAAAATGAAGTTGCGGTGATAAATGTCACAGCACTGATGGAACCGTAGGTGGCAGCGATGGCGCCAGCGTCATAAACGCTTACCCGTTTCTTCAGTATGTAAAATGAATAGACAGGTACCAGCAACGACATAAATACAGCAATTCCGAGGGTCGTTATCACATGGCCTGTGATACCGCTGTGCGACAACTCGACGCCTCCCTTTACACCGATTGAAAGAAGTAGGTATAGCGAAAGAAACTTCGGTATCGGCTGTGGAATTTCAAGATCTGAACGGATAAATACTGCCAGCAATCCCAGGAAGAAAAAAAGTACAGCCGGGTTCAGCAAATTTTGTACAATGATATCTGATGTCATGATTATTCAGATTTTTTTATAACATTGCGATATTGTGAGTGTTAAACTATTTAAAATAAAAGTAATACTATTATTTAATATATATGAACTTCTATAAAAATTGGTTAATCGCATTGGATATGTCTGATACAGATCAGTACATTATTTCCAACCTGGTGAAACTTGAAAAGGAACTTAAGCCTCAAAAGTTCACGTTTTTACATGTTGTTCAACCTGCAGACCTGCCCCGGGAGGTATTGTCTGATATTCCGGATCTCAATGAACCTGAATTGCGATTCTATGAAAACAGGATGCAGCAATATATAAATGAATCAGGTATTACCACATCTTATGACATAGAAGTTCGTGAAGGTCATGCGCTAACGGTTATTTTACAGATTACACAGGAAACTGATAGCGATCTGGTTGTGGTGGGTAAAAAAGGAAATGAGGGATTGGTGGAGAGAAAAATAGCCCGCAAGTCGGGGGTAAGTATTCTGTTCATCCCTGAAAAGGAGATGAAATTTCATGATGTGTTGGTGCCAATTGATTTTTCCGAACACAGCTTGCAGGCGATGCAGGTTGCAGAAAGCCTTAATAAACATACCAGTTGCTTAACCGTTTACCGTGATTCTTCAAAGTATATCAACCAGGTCGCCGAGACCGTTGATGAGGTGGAAGAAATTCTTGTGAAAAGAAACCTGCTTGATCAGAAGCTGGCTGCTTACACGGAGCATAAGCTGAAGGAATTCGTAGAGCCCTTCCATGCAGTCAAACCTGACTGTTTCATAGAAGGTATTAATAAGTCGACAGATATTGGTCAGTCCATTCTTAAATGGACCTCTAATAACCCTGCCGATATGATTGTAATCGGGGCACGTGGAAAAACAGCCGCCGCCGCGGCATTACTGGGCAGTGTTTCCGAAAGAGTCTATTCTGGCTTAACAGACAGATACCTGCTGGTAGTTAAGAGACCGGGTGAGAATGTCGGTCTTATAAAGGCGCTTCTGGGAAAATAATTTCATCTGGTATAACCTTATTTCGTAACTTACGTTATAACAGTATCAAAAGTGATAGTAATACTATTTTAAATTTAAGTATTCATATTAAAAAAGTATGGCAACCTTACAGCTTTTAATGAATGAGAACCTGTTCGTTCGGGATCCGCAGGAAACGGAACTGGGGAGAAAGATTATCGAGGAAAGTATCCGTATGATCGATGAACTTGGTTTTGAGAAATTTACATTTAAAAAACTAGCCATCAGGATCGATTCCACTGAAGCGTCTGTATACCGGTATTTTGAGAATAAGCATCGGTTATTGGTATATCTGATCGCATGGTACTGGAACTGGCTTGAATACAGGATTGATTTCGGAACACAGAATATTACCGATCCCAAAAAGAAACTAAAGATTGCCCTGAACCTGGTGACCGAGAAGAAACTGCGGGATCCCCTTTTTCCGGAAGTAGATGAGGAGGCCTTGTACCGGATTGTGATTTGGGAATCTGATAAAACGTATCTCACCAAGCAGGTGGATGAAGATAACAGGGAAGGTCTTTTTCGCGGGTTTAAGTCATTATGCAAAAAGATAGCCGATTATATTTCTGAGATCAATCCACAATATAAATATCCGCATTCACTGGTCACCACAGTGCTTCAAATGGCACATCAACAGCTTTTTTATGCTGAACATTTGCCGTCACTTACAGATCTGAAAAAAGGCAGGGGCAAGCTGCAGGAGCAGAATGAAGCCTTTCTCCAGGAAATGATTTTCAATACCATAACACCTAAATAATACGAGAATGGGGATGAACAGCAACCAGATTATTCAGGTAATCAGGGAAGCCTCTACGTATTTGAGGCAGGATTTCGACGGTTTCTCATTACGGGAAATGGAGTTGTCGGCCACTACCTATGACAATGATGATACGGCGGAATTCAGAAGGGACCTTACGGAGGCTGCCTCTAAACAGCGTATTATTTTCCTTGAAAATCAGCTGGGGCCTGAAGAGATCCGGGCATTCCTGGAGGATGTGGAGATCCCGATTTTCGCCTTTGAGGAAGTAGGAGATGAGGTCATTCCGATTATCTTATATAAGGTCAAGCGCAAAATGTACGTCTCAAGAGTATGGGCTGAAGAGTCGGAAGCCCTGGTCTGCGACACAGATTATTTCCCCAACCTGCTGCTGGAAGATGGAAAGGTATGCTTCATGGGGATATTCGGGTATAAAAGCCTGGTAAGTGATGATCCTGAAAATGGGGAAAGGCTCAAAAAACTCAACCCGGTTCAGCGGCTGATACGGCTATTGTCGGAAGAGAAAAAGGATATTTTTTATATCTATATCTATGCCATTCTGATCGGTCTGATCAGCTTAACATTGCCTCTTGGGATCCAGGCAACTGTTTCCCTGATATCCGGAGGAGTGGTCTTCAGTTCGGTGTATGTTTTAATTGCACTCGTAATCCTCGGGGTATTTGCGGCAGGTGGTCTTCAGGTGATGCAGATAACACTGGTGGAATATTTGCAGCGACGTGTATTTACCAAAGCCGCCTTTGAGTTTGCTTTTAGAATACCCCGCATCAAGAATGAGGCTTTATTGAAATATTACGCGCCGGAACTGATGAACAGGTTTTTCGACGTGCTGACGTTACAAAAAGGTCTTCCAAAACTGTTAATTGACCTGTCGGCCGGTGTTATTCAAATTTTATTCGGACTTATTCTGTTATCAGCATATCACCCGTTCTTCGTCTTTTTCAGTTTGTTACTGGTTGGTATGCTAATCCTGATTTTCTACTTTACCGGCCCGAAAGGTTTGAGTTCATCGATCATGGAATCAAAGTATAAGTATAAGGTAGTTTACTGGCTGGAAGAACTCGCCCGGACGATTAACTCATTCAAAATTTCCGGTAACACGCCGTTGCCCATTCGCAAAACGGATTATAATGTAAATAATTACCTGAAAAACAGGAAAGTGCATTTCGGCGTGCTGGTAAATCAATACATATTCATTCTCATTTTCAAGGGACTTGTCACGGGTGGTTTGCTGATCATCGGTACAATTCTCGTTGTTCAGCGGGAAATCACACTCGGCCAGTTCGTGGCATCAGAAGTCATCATTATTATTACACTCAACTCAGTGGAGAAGATCATCATGTACATGGATGTGGTATATGACATGTTAACCGCTGTGGACAAGATTTCCCAGGTAACAGACCTTCCCCTGGAGAAAAGCGGTGGAATTGATATACCTAAAGAGCTCCTGATGCGGGGAATGGAGATAAGGACAAAAAATCTTTACTACAGTTTTCCCGGTAACAATGACTATGTCTTAAAAGATGTGAACGTGCATATTTCGAGCGGCGAACGAATATGTATCAGTGGGGGCAGCGGATCAGGCAGGACCGTATTTACAAACGTACTTACGGGTCTTAACCAGGGTTATGAAGGTATTATCACCATGGACGGCTATTCATTGCGCGATCTGGACCTGACCAACATGCGGGATAAGATCGGGAAAAATGTGTCCCAGGAAGATATTTTTGAAGGGACTATACTTGAAAACATTCTGCTGGCCAAGCCTCAATCTAAGGTAGAAGATGCTCTTTGGGCTATTGAACAAGTAGGAATCAGTGATGATATTAACGCCATGCCCGAAGGGTTGGACACGCCCATGCTCAGTGGGGGTAAAGGGTTATCGCGCGGATTGGTAAATAAAATTATTCTTGCCCGCTGTCTTGCCAAACGGCCAAGTCTTCTGGTACTCAATGATTTCTTCAAAGATTTTATCCAGTCGGAGCGCTTATCTCTGATCCGTGCGCTCACTGCTGATGAGCACAAGTGGACATTGATTGTTGTATCCAATGATCCGTTTGTGATGGCCGCCAGTGACAAGGTGTTACTCTTTGAAGAAGGAAAGATAACCCAGGAAGGACGTTTTGAAGAATTGATTAAATCAGGTGCGCTTAACCAAATAGTGGAATAAGTTATGAAGGAGTTAAGGAACGAAATTAGCAACCATCAGCTTTACACACTAAAAACGCTGAAAACCCCCAGCGCCGGTCGACGTCTGGCCAGAATTCTGATGGGCATTGGTGCCATCTTTTTTATCATGCTTTTTCTCCCGTGGCAGCAGAACATCCGGGGTACGGGTAAGATGACGGCTTTCACCCCGGGGAACCGGCCACAGTCGGTAGAGTCGGCCATTGCTGGAAGAATTACCAGCTGGCGTGTGCGTGAGGGTCAGTTTGTGAACAGGGGAGATACAATTCTCACCCTTTCGGAAATAAAATCCGACTACTTCGACCCGCAGTTGCTTACCCGGCTCGAGGAGCAGGTGGATGCTAAGGAAAGCAGCATTGACTCAAAACAAGGTAAAGCAGAGGCCCTGCGTGCCCAGATCGGTGCACTTCGACAGTCGCTCGATGTAAAATATGAGCAGGCCGTCAACAAACTCAGACAGACCGAGCTGAAACTGGTAAGCGACAGCGTTGACTTCGAAGCAGAGAAAATACGGTTCAACAACTTCAAAAACCAGTATGAGCGGAATAAAACGCTTTATGAAGCAGGCAACATTGCTCTTACCAAATTTCAGGACATTGAATCCAAGTACCAGGAATCACGGATGAAGGTGGTGTCTTCAGAAAATAAGTTTCTTCAGACCAAGGCTGAACTCATTAATGCAAAGGTAAACCTGTCCGGCGTTCGCGCGGAATACCAGGACAAGATCAGCAAAGCAGAGTCTGACCTGAATGCGACACTGTCGGATCTTTATGATGCGGAAGTATCGCGCGCAAAGCTTCGGAATGAATTTGCCAACATGCAGATTAGAAACGAGCAGTACCAGGTAATCTCTCCACAAAACGGTTACATCGTTAAAGCGATGCGTGCCGGTATAGGCGAGACCATTAAGGAAGGTGAAGCGGTGGTGACTATCGCGCCGACGAATCCGGATATGGCGGTGGAAATGTATGTGCGGGCAATGGATGTGCCGCTGATTTCCAAGGGCCGCAAGGTCCGGATAGAATTTGACGGCTGGCCTGCATTACAGTTTTCTGGATGGCCCAGCGTTTCTGTGGGTACGTTTGGTGGTGTTGTTCAGGTGATCGATTATGTAAATTCCAGTGGAGGAATGTTCCGAATCCTGGTGACCCCGGATCCGGAGGATGAACCATGGCCGGAGCAGCTCAGGATAGGTTCAGGAACCAAGGGATGGGTGATGCTTGATGATGTTCCTGTTTGGTACGAGATCTGGCGACAGCTCAACGGTTTCCCGCCAAGTTTATACGAAGATCCAAACAATCAGGGTCTGTTGGGCGAGGAAGCGGCTAAGAGTATGGATGATGGTGAAAAGGAGGAGGAAAAAAAGAAATGAGAGCCTTCTGGACTATAGTGTTCATTGGCATTCTGAATGGATTGAGTGCGCAATCGGTGACCGGTACGGTTAACACCGATAGTTCTTCTGTCCTGAAATTCGATGATTTTTACGCGCTTGTGTTATCGTATCATCCCGTTGTTCAGCAGGCTAACCTGTTAACAGACCAGGCGATGCAGGAAGTGCGGCTTGCACGCGGGTCATTCGATCCGAAATTACAGGGGAGCTGGAACAGGAAGATGTTCAACGATTCGGAATACTATAATTTACTGGACGTTTCACTCAAAATTCCAGTATGGTTTCCTGTGAACCCGGAGATTGGCTTTATGCAAAATAGAGGAGCCTACCTTAATCCGGAAAACTTCATTTCAGATGCAACCGATAACCGGCAGATCTATGCAGGTGTTTCGGTTCCCATTGGGCAGGGACTGTTCATAGATCAGCGGCGTGCCACCGTTAGACAGGCGCTTATTTTCCAGGATATGGCGGAAGCTGAACAGGTCAAAGAGATCAACAAGATCCTTCTGACGGCAGCAAAAGATTATTGGGAATGGTATTATGCCTACAACAATTATATCCTGATGGAACAGAATATTGCCATCACACGTGAAATATTCGATCGAACGAAAATGGCATTTGAGTTTGGCGAGGTAGCGGCAATCGACACGGTGCAGGCCAAAATCATACTGTTAAACCGGATTACAGATTTTCAGCAAGCTAATATTCAAAGGATTAAAGCGGCACTATCACTGTCTAATCATCTGTGGAGTCCGGATGGTTTGCCGCTGGAGCTGAAGGATTATATCCGGCCGGAACCACTGCCCGTTACTGACCTGGGTGATTCAACACTCCTCAATCTTGTAACCATGGCTCGTGCAAATCATCCCGATCTGCGGAAGCTGCGTCTAAAAAATGAAGCCCTGCTGGTCGAGCGCAGTCTCGCCAGGGAAAACCTGAAGCCACGAATCGATCTTAAATATCAATTTCTGGATCAGCCGTTTTCCCCTGAAGGAAATAATACCGGCTGGACATTCGATGATAATTATCGCCTGGGCGTAGACTTCGCTTTTCCAATCCTCCTTCGAAAGGAACGGGCCAAAGTTGGGCAGACCAATATTAAAATCCGCGATAATAACCTCGAGCAGGATTTTGTAGAGCGCGGTATTGTGAACGAAATCAATGCGCAATATGCGACAGTTATTAATACCGGATCAATTTTATCCCAGCTTGACAACATGGTGCAAAGTTATCAGCTAATCCTGCAGGCAGAACGGATTAACCTTGAGAATGGCGAGAGCGATCTGTTCAAAATCAATATTCAGCTTGAGAAACTTATCGAAGCGCAAACCAAGCTGCTTAAACTGCGGGCAGATTACCAGAAATCTGTGGCCACGCTTTACTGGTCGGCCGGAATTCAGAACCTCGGATTTTAGGTTTTTATGAGTGACCTGTGGCCTCCACATTGTTATAATCGGTAACGCAATATTTGTAATTAATGGTTATTTTAATTCGTCATTAAAAATAACCTTATGCGAAGCCTTTTTACACTCTTGATTCTTGCCGTATTTACATTGGCAAACGGCCAGGGAACCCAGTTACTTCGGGAACCTACACTCTCAGCCAACAGTATAGTTTTTGTTTACGCCGATGACTTGTGGAAGGTCCCGAGAAACGGTGGGGATGCCATTCGGCTAACCAGTCATGAGGGTTCGGAGTCCTCCCCGCATTTTTCTCCGGACGAGAAATGGATTGCATTCAGTGCTGAATATGACGGAAATACAGATGTTTATGTAATCCCTGCGGAAGGTGGTACACCGGAGCGTCTCACATGGCACCCCGGTGGAGACATCGTGCAGGGCTGGACGCCTGATGGTCAGGTAATGTTCCGGTCTGGAAGAATTGGTCACCCAACACAAACGAATACCTTTTTTAAGGTGAGCCGTGAAGGGGGCATGCCTGAACTTGTTGGAATTCCCCGCGCAGCTTTCGGGGAGATGTCGCCGGATGGAAAACATATTGCCTATGTGCCCATAACTTTCTGGGATCCTGAGTGGCGCAATTACCGGGGTGGACAGGCGATGCCAATCTGGATTGTTGATATGGATTCAAAGGACCTGATCAGGACTCCGCAGCCCACGAAAGAGCGGCATCTGGATCCGGTCTGGTATAATGGTTCGGTTTATTATCTTTCCGAACGCGATTATGCCAGTAATATCTGGTCTTTCAACCCTGCCACCGGAGAAGAAGCACAAATCACTTTTCACAAACAATTTGATGTGAAAAGCCTGGATTCCGGGCCAAATGGTATCGTTTACGAACAGGGTGGTTATCTGCACCTGCTGGACCCTGCTTCCGGAAACGCCCAGCAACTGGTGATCAATGTTCGAGGTGATTTGAACTTTTCGCGTACAAGGTGGGAATCAGTTTCGGCAAGAGACCTGAACAACCCGGCCATTTCGCCTACAGGAAAACGCGCAATTTTTGAAGTACGCGGTGAAATATTCACCTTTCCGAAAGAAGAGGGAACCTGGCGGAACATTACCAATTCGCCGGGTGTTGCAGACCGTGCACCTGCCTGGTCACCTAAAGGTGATAGGATCGCCTGGTTTTCTGATAAATCCGGAGAATATGCTTTGATGGTCGCTGATCAGGATGGAGGCAACGTCAAAGAAATAAAATTACCGGACCCTACATTTTATTTTCAGCCGGAATGGTCCCCCGATGGAAATCATATCGCTTTTACGGATACAGACTATAATATTTGGATTGCAGACCTGGCAGCACAAACCCTGAAAATCGCGGATACAGATCGCTATGCGCATCCAAGCCGTTCGATGAACCCGGTATGGTCTCCCGACAGTAAGTGGATTGCCTATTCCAGGCAGCTGGAAAGTAGTTTCAAGGCTATTTTTGTCTATAATGTAGCCACTGGAGCACGGCATCAGCTGACCGATGGTATGGCGGATGCGATCACACCGGTATGGGATGAGGGCGGGGCCTTCCTCTATACACTTGCGAGTACAAATTACGGATTGCAAACAGGTTGGCTTGATATGAGCAGCTATGATCCCTCGGTTACAAGGAGTTTATATTGCATTGTTTTGGCCAGGGACGGCAAGGCACCGGCGCTTCCGAAGAGCGATGAGGAATCTGTTGCAAAGGAATCCGCACCGAAAACTGATGATAAATCAAAGAAAAAGGAAAGCGATTCACCACCTGCCGAAAAGAGTGTAGATGTGGTTATTGATGTCGATGGCATACAAAACAGGATTGTTCCCATGGAACTGGATGACAGGAATTATGTAGGTCTTGTCGGAGGCCCTGAGAATGTGGTGTTTGTTGCTGAAAGTGTTCCGAATAGTCCGGGACTAACGGTTCATCGATATGATGTGAAGAAACAAAAAGCGGAAGATTATCAGTCAGGAGTGCAAAATGGAATTGTATCGGCAGACAGAAAGCAAATGCTGATTCAAAAAGCGAATGGCTGGAGTATCATTCCGACTACGGGCAAGGCTGATAATGGCGCATTGACAATGGATGCCAGGATCAAAGTGGATCCGCAACAGGAATATCACCAGATATTTAAAGAAGGCTGGCGTTACATGAGGGATTTTCTCTATGTTGACAATGTTCATGGCGCGCCGTGGGATAAGATTTACGAATGGTATTCGCCGTGGATCGATCATGTTAGACATCGGAGTGATCTTAATTATGTGGTTGATATCATGAGCGGAGAAGTGTCGATTGGCCATTCCTATGTACGGGGCGGCGATATGCCGGATACGGAGTTTGTCCCGGTTGGTCTGCTGGGCTGTGACTACGAAATTGAGAACGGGTATTACAAAATTTCGAAAATATATTCCGGGGAAACCTGGAACCCGAGCCTGAGTGCACCATTGGGATTGCCGGGAATTGAAGTAAAGGAAGGCGATTATCTTCTTGCGGTAAACGGCAAAGAGCTTCGTGCGCCACAGAATCCTTACAGTCTTTTTGAGCAAACTGCCGGAAGGGAGGTGACAATCACTACGAACTCCAGCCCTACAATGAATGGTGCCAAGGAATCACTGGTAGTGCCAGTATCAAATGAATCAATGCTTCGTGGTATGGACTGGGTAGAAGGCAACAGGCGTAAAGTAGATGAATTATCCGACGGAAAGCTGGCATATGTGTATGTCCCGAACACGAGCGGACCGGGGTTCACCTATTTTAACCGATATTATTTTGCGCAGCAGGATAAAAAAGGAGCCGTAATTGATGAGCGTAACAACGGGGGCGGATCTGCGGCAGATTATATGATTGATGTGATGAATCGCAAGCTCTTTGGTTTCTTTAACAGCAAGGCCAATGATAACCGTCCGTGGACCACTCCAATGGCGGGAATCTGGGGCCCCAAAGTAATGATCATTAATGAACGCGCCGGTTCAGGAGGGGATTTGTTACCCTATATGTTTAAGGAAGCCAAAATTGGCCCATTGGTCGGTACCAGGACATGGGGTGGACTCGTAGGAACCTGGGATACACCTCCATTTATAGATGGAGGTCGCATGGTAGCACCCAGAGGGGGCTTCTATGATGCAGAGGGGAATTGGGCGGTTGAAGGCGTTGGTATTAGTCCGGATGTTGAAGTCATTCAGGAGCCGAAGCTGGTTCTGGAAGGCCATGATCCTCAACTTGAACGTGCGGTGCAGGAAGCCCTTCGGTTATTGCAGAATAATGAATTCGAACTTAAGCCTGAGCCGCCTGCACCTGTTAAATGGCGCCGTCCCGAAGGGTTTAAAGAATAGATGAAAGCGGTTATCATTTCCCGTCCGGGAGATCCCGAAGTCCTTGTTATCCGGGAAATGCCGATGCCTGAACCCGGTAAAGGTGAAGTGCGCATCAGGGTCCATGCCGCAGGTGTGAATCGTCCGGATATCATTCAGCGGCAGGGCCGTTACCCGGCCCCGCCGGGAGTGCCTGCCGACATTCCCGGTCTTGAGGTTGCAGGCGTGATTGATGCAATCGGTGATGATACAAGCCGTTGGAAAACAGGAGACCGGGTGTGCGCATTGCTCGCGGGAGGTGGATATGCCGAATATGTAACGGTTCCGGGGGTGCAGTGTTTGCCGGTCCCGGACGGTTGGGATTTTACAGAAGCTGCGTCCATTCCGGAGACATTCTTCACGGTGTGGACTAATATTTTTCAGCGAGGATCTTTCAAAAGGGGTGAATTGGTGCTTGTGCATGGCGGATCTTCCGGCATAGGCGTGGCGGCTATACAGATGATCACTGCCATGGGCGGAAGAGTAATTGTTACTGCGGGGTCGGATGAGAAATGCGAGTTTTGCTCACAACTCGGAGCAGCACGGTCAATAAATTATCGCACAGAAGATTTTGAGTCGGTGATCCGTGAGGAATTTAAAGGAGTGAATATCATTCTGGATATGATAGGAGGGGACTATACTCCCAAAAACCTGAATTCTTTGCGGGATGATGGTCGCCTGGTGATTATTAATGCAATGAACGGTAGGGAAGCTCCTGTAGATCTCATGCGCGTGATGGTGAAGAGGCTTACCATTACCGGATCAACACTGCGAGTGCGATCACCACATTTTAAGCACCGCATTGCACAAGAGCTGGAAAAGAATGTATGGCCGCTCATTTCGGAGGGTAAAATTCACCCTGTGATATTTCAGACTTTTCCGTTTGAGCAGGCTGCAAGCGCTCATTCCCTGATGGAGTCCTCATACCATCGGGGCAAGATTGTTCTGGTAAATAACAAGGCATAATATTTTGATTTAAAAATGCCTTTTCACAATTTGATATAAACCAAACCAACACAAAATGGAAAACCGCAATACTTCAGTAATGTCGATCCAGGACTGGATCATTACAATTCTTATTACCTCTATTCCTGTAGTGAACGTCATAATGTTATTCGTCTGGGCGTTTGGGAGCGATACCAATGAGAATAAGAAAAACTGGGCTAAAGCCACTCTTATCTGGTTCGCCATTATTTTCGTACTCTATATGATATTTTTCGTATTTCTTGGCTTCGCCGCCTTGATGGGAAGCAGGTAATCATAAGTCATTGCCATAAAACAAAGAAGACACCGGTTTTACCGGTGTTTTTCTGTTTGAACTGTGTAGAAGAGAAGTGCATTTATTGCTTATTTAAGGGCATTCAGGTTCAAAATTTAATATCTTTGCACCAGTTACTTTGAATGAACGGAGATGGGCAACCTTGATAACATACGCCAGGATATAGTTGGTATCGATCATAAATTCCAAACCCCCTACGGTGAAAAGAAGATCATCTATGCCGACTGGATTGCCGGTGGAAGATTATACAGGCCTATTGAGGATTTGATGACCCATTATTTTGGTCCGTATGTAGCCAATACCCATTCTGAATCAAGCTTTACAGGCGCGACAATGACCCAGGCATACCATGAAGCATTGAACCAGATCAAGCGTCATGTAAATGCTTCTGAAGATGATGTCATCCTGGCTACCGGTACCGGTATGACAGGGGCAATCTCCAAACTTCAGCGAATTCTTGGACTACGGGTACCTGAGCAGGTGATTCAGTATTGTGATATACCCGATTCATTAAGACCTGTAATTTTCATTACACATATGGAGCATCATTCCAATCAGACTTCCTGGATTGAATGTATGGCCGATGTGGTTGTGATCCCTCCGGATGAAAATTTATTGGTAGATCCCCGAAAGCTTGAAGACGCGTTGCATGAATATGAAGACCGAGCTGTAAAGATCGGATGTTTCACTGCCTGCTCCAATGTGACAGGTATCCGAACGCCGTATCATGAACTGGCCCGCCTGATGCATGAGCATGGAGGCTGGTGCTTTGTAGACTTTGCAGCATCGGCACCATATGATGCGATCAACATGCATCCCGAGGATCCGGCAGAACGTCTTGATGCCATCTTTTTTTCGCCGCACAAATTTCTGGGTGGTCCGGGAAGTGCTGGTGTCCTGATCTTCAATAAAGAACTTTACCATAATACAATACCTGATCAGCCCGGTGGAGGAACCGTAAAATGGACCAACCCCTGGGGCGGGAGAAGCTATTTTGATGAGATCGAGATCCGTGAGGATGGCGGTACACCAGGTTTCCTGCAGGCAATCCGGACCGCGCTTTCGATAAAATTGAAGGAAGAAATAGGGGTTGAGGCAATTCATGCAAGGGAAGAGCAATTATTGAAAACCACTTTTAGCCGACTTAGAAAGGTTAAAGGACTTTGTATCCTTGCTGATCAGCCGGTATTGCCGGAAGACCGGCTTGGGGTAGTAAGTTTTTACCTGGAAGGAGTTCATTACAATCTTGTTGTGGCATTGCTCAATGATCACTTTGGTATCCAGGTAAGGGGCGGTTGTTCCTGTGCCGGAACCTACGGTCACCTTCTCCTGAATGTGACAAGGGATGTTTCCGATGCCATCACATGCAAGATTGATCAGGGCGATCTCAGTGAGAAGCCAGGATGGGTAAGATTATCGCTTCATCCGACAATGACGGATGAAGAGCTGGACGTTGTGCTCAATGCTATTGAACAGGTTGCATTAAATGCTCCTGAATGGTCACTTGATTATGTCTTTGATGCACACAGGGGTGAATTTTTTCATAAGGATCATCCTGTCCGATCTGAAAGTTTTGATTTTGATCACCTCCTTCAGCAAACATCAGAATTGAAAATCAAATCATAGCTCAGGAGGAAATTGCACCTATTTCGCTCAGCAGGAAGCTAATCAATGAAATTGCCCCGTACAACAGCAACGCAATCAATAAAAATGTAATTACAAGTATGGCGATGATTATCCCGATTCCGCTCCCGGCATGCTTGCCTTCCTGGTAATGCTCCGTTAATAATTTCAGGTTTCGATTATTTGCTTTATACCAGACATCAGGAATTATTCCTATGTAGGGGATGGAACCCAGAATAGCATCCAGGATCACATTACCGATCATCTTAATTGCCAGTTTTCCGCTGGCACCGTTACGGTACATTTCAATCACTAAGTAAGCCCCAATGAAGTAGCCAATCAGACTTCCGGCAAACGGGATCAGTCCGAGTATGGGATCCAGCCCAAACCGAATGCTTGTACCCGGAATCACGAATTGTGAATCCATTAATTGTGAAATGGTCTGGATACGTTTCAGCGCCCTTTCTCTATTCTCTGTCATGATCCATGAAAATACCGGAATACGCCACATGAGTCAATGAATCTCCAGGATATTGTATCGCGGTGCTACGAATAATCTTCTGCAGACCCATTTGGGAGGACAAGCAGAATCAACCTGTCAATCACATGACCGGGTATTTATCCATTCATGTTATGAAAGACTCTTTTCGAGCTTGCTTGCTGAATAAAGACCCCTTCGTTGCTCTTCGATAACCTCATCATTGATATAGTCATCAAATGACATCAACTTATCGAGATATCCATTAGGTCCGATCTCAATGATCCTGTTGGCGACTGATTGGGTAAATGTATGGTCATGTGATGTGAATATGACCGTGCCGGGAAAATCAGCCAGGGCATTATTAAATGCCTGAATGGATTCCAGATCAAGGTGATTTGTTGGCTCATCCAGCATCAGGAAATTGGCGCCTTTGAGCATCATACGTGAGATCATGCAGCGTACTTTTTCACCACCGCTGAGAACGGTAGACTTTTTGAAGACCTCTTCACCTGAAAAAAGCATTTTGCCAAGAAACCCGCGGATATAAACATCATCGGCTTCTTCACCATCGGCATATTGGCGCAGCCAGTCCATCAGGTTCAGGTCTGACTGGAAGTATTTTTCATTATCATTCGGGAGGTATGCCGTTGTAATGGTTTGTCCGAACCTGAAAGATCCTGAATCAGGTTTAATTTCTTCTGCCAGAATTCTGTAAAAGGCAGATGTAGCCTGACTGTCCTTTGAGATCAGGGCAATTTTATCACCCTTGTTCACCATGATGTCAAGGTTCTTAAAATATGCCTTTTCCTCCCCGTCCTTACTTAATCCCTCTACCTGGAGGATCTGATCTCCCGCAGTTCGGTTTTGGGTAAATATGATAGCCGGGTATTTTCTTGAAGATGGTTTTATCTCATCTACATTTAGCTTATCGAGCAGCTTCTTACGGCTGGTTGCCTGCTTTGATTTGGAAGCGTTTGCCGAGAATCGTGCAATAAACTCCTGCAATTCCTTTTTCTTTTCCTCAGCCTTTTTATTGGCGGATGATCTTTGCTGGAGGGCCAGCTGGCTTGACTCATACCAGAAACTGTAGTTTCCGGTAAATAAACGTACTTCTCTGAAATCTATATCTACGATATGGGTACAAACAGTATCAAGGAAGTGGCGGTCGTGAGATACAACGATCACTGTATTTTTGAAATCCAAAAGGAAATTCTCCAGCCATGTAACAGTATGAATATCCAGGTCATTGGTAGGTTCATCCAAAATAAGCACATCCGGATTTCCGAATAATGCCTGGGCCAGCAACACACGTACTTTCTGATGGCCGCTTAGTTCTTTCATTTCTGTATAGTGCAGTGATTCATCGATACCCAAACCACTTAAAAGTGCAGCAGCATCTGACTCCGCATTCCATCCGTCCAACTCCGCGAATTCACCCTCAAGTTCTGAAGCGCGTACACCATCTTCATCAGAGAAATCGGGCTTACTGTATAATTCGTCCTTTTCCTTAATGATCTGCCAAAGCCTTTCATGACCCATCATAACGGTGTTGATTACAGAAAAATCATCATAAGCGAAGTGATTCTGTCTTAATACGGCCATCCGTTTTCCCGGTTCAAGACTAATATTACCGCGGTTGGCATCCATTTCACCCGAGAGTATTTTCAGAAATGTAGATTTCCCGGCACCATTGGCCCCGATCACTCCGTAGCAATTACCCTGGGTAAATTTGATGTTGACTTCATCGAAAAGTATTCGTTTCCCGAATTGTAGCGATAAGTTGTTTACTGCAATCATAGATTCATTTTTAAAGGAGCGCAAAGGTAATCCTTTTTAGGGAAGTATAATTGACTAGCCCGGAATAAACCTGATCATATGAGTTGAACTAACTGTCTGCACCTGAATGAAATACATTCCCCCTGAAAGGTCTTCCAGCCAGTGGGTCAGGTTGAGTTCCGATTTTTCGATACGGTCATAGAGGATTCTTATCCGCTTTCCTTCACTATTAAATAGTGTAACTACCACGTCCTCAGATTTATCTGTAGGGTATCTCAATGTGTAATGCCCATTGGAAATCATTAGTCCAACAGTTTGATCTTCCCTGAAAAAGGGTATCCGGTCGGTGAGTAGAATCGAATGAACACCACTGAAGCTGAGCTGTCGAATCCTGAGATAAAATGGATCTTCCGATAAGTTGAGTATAGTTGAATAGGTGCCGTGAACGTTTGAAGGAATGAATTCAAGTGAATCAAATGAGCCACCTGATCCGGAGGTTTCCAATACAAATCCATAATTTTCCGGGGCTGAAGATGTACTCCAGGAAATCATTAATTCGTAATTATTGATCAGCCTGGTCGTATAGGACAACAGGTTTACCGGTAGAATCTGCTCGAGGTTCACTTTGCCCATTGTATGATTTCCTGGTACCAGAACCCATTCAAAACTATCAGCCTGGTCCCCCTTACCAAAACGTTGTATAGAGGATAAAGCCGGGGTTGCGCCATCTTCCTCCGGCATTACTTGGTGTGAAGTAATACCCGATGCCGGCCCGTCATTGGCTGTGAAGATACCCTCATAGGAGATGAATTCATTGGTGAAATCCCCGAATGACAGGGCAATGCCATCGGGGGCGCCATTTTGAATGCCCGCAACTGGAAATACGTAAAGCTGAAATCCCGGATCTTCTTTCTGACCAGTCCAGGCATCTTCAATGCCCAAAGTTCTGTATGCCGTGCCATTTGACCCGTTGTAAAGCGTAAGCTGTAAATCGTCCAGGCTATATCTTTCAGGATATACGATTACAATTTCAACAAATTCGAGCGTGTCGATGCTTGCATTATCGTAATGAAACTCATTGATCCACATATTTGGGATTTCCGGGATACCTTCAGTACCCCGTACTGGCAGCAGGAGAGGCTGCGTGCCGGGGCAATCATGAATTATTACGTCATTGTAGGTTAGTCCGTCCGGTGCAGGTGGGTTAAACCGAACATACACTGTTTGGTACGGAATAAAATCGGTCTCTGCCGGCATGGTAAGAGGAAGTAAGTACGTAAATACCGTACTAAAATCAGGTTGTAAGGATATCTCATATCCGGGCGGCGGATATAAATTAATATCGGAACTATTATTTACAGCCGTGAATTCATATGACTGTGGAGCGGAGCTGCTGCCAAACGGTACTGTGCCGAATGAAAGGGTATCTTTCCCAAACGACATCAGGGTCGGAGCGAATGTGAGAATTTGTTCATCATTCAGGGCCCCGGGAGAGGCATTCATTTGAAGCTTCCATTTGAAATGGGGTCCGCGGCTGCCAGGGCCTGTTCGCTGTAGGGAATATGAGGGTGGGGATGTCCCGGTTTCGGAAACAGGTATTGCACTAAATAACCGGCCAGTTGCTGGCCCGCCAGTCGCCATGAAATCACCCTCGTAACTGAGGAAATCAATGACTCCCCCCGGGTTTGTTAATGCAAAACCATCCGGACCATTTTGGATGCCTTCTTTTTGCCATGTAAATATGTTAAACCCAGGCTCAATCCGAATACCTGACAGTGTGTCCAGAAGAACACTGTCGTAAGGGAGTCCATTCACACCGTTATACAAATACACTTTTAGATTGGTCAGTGAATCTGCCGCGATAATTTCAATAAACTCCTGTTGGTCAACCCCTGAATTATCATAGTGAAATTCGTTGATCCATGCATTTTGTGCAGGAAGGATATGGTGAGCAAAAAGAATAAACGAAAGGATTCTCCACATGTGCGCAAGGTGCGAATCATGGCGGTCACTTCGTTGCCGTGGACTAAATGATTACAGGATGGTAAAAGTTTAATACATAAGTAATCTTTTTGGAGAGATATGTGTTATAACAAATACAATTGACACCTACTACTATGCTTAAGAAACTGATTCAGTGGATTCAGTCTGTTGTTGGCAAAAGGCATAAGGATATACCTGAAGATAACACCTGGCTGGACCGTTCGAAAACTCTAAACGGCTGGGCTGATCGTAAGTAGCACCAGATCGTTTTATACCCGCTCATTTATTAAAGATAATACCGTATTTAATTCATAATACCGGAGTTATGAGTATATTCCATTGTTAAAAATCACGACCATTCAGATGTGGAATTTACATAATGAGGGATAAAAGACAACTTGGAATTGGGATGGCATTGGGAATTGCGATTGGCGCTGCTATTGGCGTGGCTCTGGATAATATTGGAGCCTGGATTGCCATTGGAATAGCATTAGGAGCTGGAATCGGTGCACGTTTAAACAAGCGTGAAAAGGAGGGTGGAGATCATGTCTAAATCATTTGTTGAATCTTATCCGGAGCTAATAAAGTTCTCATGATTCAAAAGGCAGGTATATTTCGATTTACATACTTCACTACCAAATATGCGGAGACCTTTGATTTTTATGAGAACAAGTTAGGTTTTGCGCTGGTGCATTCATGGAACAGAAGTGAAGATGATAAAGGCGCACTTTTCAAGATGGGGCAGGGTGTCGTCGAAATTTTGCAAAGACCTGAGAACCCTGAATATGCCGGACTGGACTATCGAGAGCCTCAGGGTGTATTTACCGGGATCCAGGTTTGGAACATTGATGAATTATTCACCTTTTACAAGGCCAATGGACTTCCATTTATTCAGGAGATCATTGATCAGCCGTGGGGACACAGAAGCTTTTATATTCAGGAACCCAATGGATTGGTACTGGGCTTTTATCAGGAGCAATTTTGAAATAATCAAATTCAAATGGAATTCAGATACGCAAGACATACGGATAACTTAAAACGCCTCGAAGTATTCTATACTAACATCCTGGGACTGGATGTCCTGTTTTCCTTTGAAGATCATAACAGCTATAGTGGTATATTCCTTGGAAAGGAAGGCCATGACTGGCATCTGGAGTTCACTACTTCCGGGGACAAGGCTGAACATAAATTTGATGCGGAGGATATATTAGTGTTTTATCCCACGCATCAGGAAGAATATGATCAGATAATTCATCAAATTGAGGCGAATAATATTGAAAAGCTGAAAGCCAGAAATCCATACTGGAATGACAATGGAATAATGATTCAGGATCCTGATGGATTTCATGTGATTGTCAGTAATTTAAAAATTAAATAATCAGGCGAATAAACCCTGATTCTGAAACGATACATTTTCAATGAAAAAACTCATTCCCGTTCTTTTTGTATTTCTCACATTTGCCGCATTTTCCCAGGATCAGGAGGGCTTTCAAAATTATGACTGGTTTCAGGCCAAATATGTCAAATTCAAGCCGGGCAAAGCGGCTGAAGCCAGAAGACTTCTCCAGGAATATCTTTATAAAGCCAATGAAATTTCAGGGAGGCTGGTTCTTACTTTCGAGTCAGACATGGGTGAGTGGGATCATATCGCGTATTTGCATCTCAAGGATGGTCCGCAGCAATTAAGCGAACCAAATGCCGGGATAGAGACGAAATGGTGGAATGGCGTGGTGAAGCTTGCGGGTTCCGAACAGAAAGCCAAAGAAATCATTGACGCTTATACCGAATGTATTTTAACAGAAGAGTATACTTTGGTCAGAATGCGGAATATGCAGAACCAGCTTAGCAGGAAATAAATGGCAGCCAGTGAAAAGTGTTATTACTTTTGGTTAAGAAAAAGCCGAACCAGCTAAATTCATTTCTATCCATAGTAATTTATGCTTGAACCGGAACTTCAAATCTGCTAGATTGTATGCAATCTTCTTTTCCTTCGATCGGGACCTAAATCAATTCAATGATAAACTTCTTCAGAAAGATCCGCCAGAAGTTGCTAACAGATGGTAAGGCCGGAAAGTATTTAAAATATGCTCTTGGTGAAATAATTCTCGTCGTTATCGGTATCCTTATTGCCCTGCAAATTAACAACTGGAACGAACAGAATAAGATCGAAAAGTCGATTCAAGGACATGTTGAAATACTTGCACAGAATTTACAGGAGGATCAGGCGCAATTAGAAGAGCTCAAACAGCATATGACGGATGATATTCGATGTGCCGATTCGGTAATGATGCAAATTAAAACACTGATTCCGGTTAATAATAATGCTAAAAAATATCTCATCACTCTTGTTCAGGAATTTCAGTTCAGTCCGAATACCAATGCCATAGAAACCATCACCCAATCCAACGAAGTACCCTTATTAAATATACAATTACGTACGGCAATATTGGATTACTACGCGCTTATCGAAAAAACCAAGGAACGGGAGCATATTTCCAACACACATATCCAGACCAAGTACGAGACCTACATCAATACGGAATATGCCGATATTTTTCAGAAAGATAATGACTGGCAATTTGTGAAATCCTATTATAAAAATGATCCGCGGCCTGTTTACCCATTGGACGAAGCGAAGTTTTTAAAGGATAAAACCCTCGAGTCACTGCTGGTTTCCAGGTACTATCAAAGTGTTGCACTCCAAAAGTTTTACAGTGAATTAATTGAATCGTCCAGTGCTATCATTGCCTTACTGGATGAGATGAATCAAAACCATTCAGAATGAAAACTAAAAAATTAAACCATCTTGCCATTATTGCGATTTCTATTCTTTTCTTGTCCGCCTGTTCACAGCGCGGCAAGCCGGGAAGCTTCGACAGAGACAAAGATTTGTTGCTGGTTCAGTTTGATTGCAAGACCGATGTGGATGACCTGCAGTCGGCAGCCGCACTGGCTACCCTGGTTCATCATGCTGATTATTCAAATATCCAATTTCATGCGGTTGCCGGTACATACGGAATACAGGAAGGGCTTTATGTCCCGCCTAATTCATTATTTCAATTGGCATTTGGCGACAACTGGACAGATGCGCATGAACGTTTTGATGAAGCTGTAACAGAAGTTGAAGTGATCGTTCAAAATACGATCAAAAAAGGAGGGGATATCTGGATTGCAGATGCGGGACAATCTGATTTTACGGCTATGCTCGTCCAGCGTATTCAGGCTGATTTACCCGACATTGATACACGAAAGAGGATTCATGTGGTACAGCACAGTGACTGGAATGAGGAAGTTACCTCTCCCGAAAAGTTGCAATTTGCCAGGGAAAATGCCGATTACCATAAAATACCGGATGGTAATGCCGTGGGTAACGGAACCCCCGGATTTCGAACTCCGGAGTATACCGAACTCATGAATAATCTATCGGATCCAGAACTTAGGCGTATCTGGCAGCTTGCCATTGATTTGTCGAACCAGTATAACGGCCAGGACGGGAGATACAAAAATGAAGCAATAGGAGCGGGCGGACTCGATTTTTCTGATTTATCAGAGGTTTGCTGGATTTTGGGATTACAGAATATCAAAGACACAGAAGAATTCTTTCAACAGTTTGGCCGATAACATCAACTGAATGATAAATCTTTTCAGAAGAATCAGATATAATCTTATCGATAAAGACAAAGCCGGAAAATCAGGCCGGTATTTGAAATATGCAATAGGTGAAATTTTATTGGTCGTGATCGGGATTTTGATTGCCCTCTCCATTAATAACTGGAATTCCGAAAGAACTAATCGTCAACAGGCAGAGAAACATTTGGCCACTATCAAACTCAACCTCCTGGATGATGTTGCCCAGGCGGAAATTCTGTTGGCAGAAACGGATAGTACGCTGATATTTTCAAATACCTTTTTGGATCAGTTTAAAACCAAAATTCCTGTTGATAACAATATTCAGAAGTATTTAATATTCCTCATGTACGAGCGCAACATAGAAGTGAACGACAGTGGTTTTGGGGCGCTACTGAATTCGAACGGTTTATCCTATATTGATGCGGAGCTTCAGACAAGGATCCTGGAATATTACAGGCACATAGAGCAACTGGAAAGCCGGGAAATCAATGCCAATGCCGAAATAAAAACGATGTTTGAGCCCTATGTAAAGGAAAATTATTTCTGGATTTACAATAAAACGAACCCGTGGCCCAGCCAGGCAAATTTTTATGTGGATGATCCACGACCCGTTGATAATGTTGATTTAGCAAGTGTTATCGCAGACAAAAGACTGGAGATCATGGTGAATGGCAGAAGGTACCAGGCGATCAGGCTGGCGCAGTTTTATTCAAAAGCCATTTTACTGGCGAAAGAAATAATTTTGGATATTGAAAACGGACAAAGTGAATTTTCCAACTAACCCCACATCTCAACATGGATAAATCTCTGAATACTGCACAAAAATATTATTTCAACGGCATCATCTGCCTGTTTCTTTTTGTCGCCCTTGCCACCGGTTGTGTATCTGATCCTGTAAATACTGGTCAGGAGGATGAAGGGCCTGAACCAATACAGTCTGATGCGGCAAAGGTATCGGTTCTGGGTGTTTTTCATTTTGGCGGAAGCTCCGGAGACCTGGCATCCATGCATATGGCCGATCCCTTTGGTAAACGGAGACAGGACGATATTAAGGAACTTGTTTCCCAGCTTGAAGCCTTCAGGCCTACCAAAATACTTGTTGAATACCCTAAAGAGAGGCAGGACCGTTTGCAGGAACGTTTCATAAAATATCTTGCAAGGGAAGACTCACTTACGGTGAATGAAATTGACCAGGTTGGTTTCAGGCTGGCGGAGAATTTGGGACTAGATCAGTTATATGCCATTGATTATCAATTGGATCTGCCGGGAGACGGGCTTGTGGAATACTGTCAGAGGCATAATAAAATGTCTGAATTTGAGGACTTCATTAAAAACATTCAGGAATATGTGGCGAAGGAAAATGAGGCACTTGATACTATGCGCATTTCGGCGTATCTGGCACGGACCAATAATGATTCCAAAGATCGGGAAACCAATGAAGCTTACATTGGAAATACCCTGAACTGGGGGGACAGCATAGATGAGGCGGGAGCAAATTTTGCAGCTACCTGGTGGAAACGAAATTTCGTCATTCTAAAAAATATTGCCGGAACCATTGAAAGTAAAGATGACCGTATTTTAGTCATCATCGGAGCAGGACATCGCGCAGTATTAAAAGACCTGATTATAGACCGGGGCGATATGGA
Organism: Cyclobacteriaceae bacterium; assembly: GCA_050289805.1. GTDB lineage: Bacteria > Bacteroidota > Bacteroidia > Cytophagales > Cyclobacteriaceae > JAUILA01. The sequence continues at coordinate 100,055 of JBNKGL010000009.1, read as the reverse complement.
ATATGTGGAGGTGGCCGATTATTTAAAATAACAACGATTTAATTATTTAAAAAGATCATGGAATCAATCACCGTAGAAACAACAATTCATCAATCGGTTGAGAAAGTTTGGGAAGCATGGACAAACCCTGAACATATTGTAAACTGGAATTCTGCATCACCCGACTGGCATTGTCCGGCTGCGGAAAACGACCTTGAAGTAGGAGGAAAGCTGAAATACCATATGGCGGCCAGGGATGGCTCGATGGGTTTTGATTATACCGGCACCTTTACCAAAATAGTTCCGAATGAATTACTGGAACATCTTATCGACGACGGCAGAAATGTATCGGTTAAATTCATTCCGATAGAGGCGGGGGAAACCCGAGTGGTAGAGACCTTTGAAGCGGAAAATCAGAATAGTGTTGACCTGCAACGTATGGGCTGGCAGGCAATTCTGGATAATTTTAAGAAATATGCTGAATCGATTTAATTCATGTAGAGCTATGATTTTCAATTTGAATAACGAAACAATAAGATAATGAACGAAGCAAAGTTATCTTCTGCAATGAAGGTCATGAAGACTATTCACTGGACTATCACACTTATGCCGGTTTTATTCAGCCTTGTGGTGTTGTATTTCAATTATGCCGGGTCCGTTGGTGAATCACCCGAATTAAAAAACGTGTTTCTGTATGTGGCGGTAATAATGCTGGCTATTGCCATTCCTGTTTCATCCATAATCTTTAAGACATACCTTAAAAATAACCGCCCTCAAAACCCGAATTCTGCAAATCAGTTGATGGGAGTCTATCAGACCGGGCATTTAATTCGGTTGTCAGTTCTTGAAGTAGCTGGATTATTTGCTGTGGTAAGTGCCTTCAAAACAGGTTATATGCCGATGCTGGGCCTGACGGCAGTATCAACCGCAATCATGATAAGTTTAACTCCATCGGAGTATAAGTTATCGGAAGCTTTTGGCGTGAATATTCAGGAAATGAAATGGGATTAGTGGTTGAATAATCAGTTGTCCCTCCAGTAATTCATTAAATGATTTAATTCTTTTTATGACTACTCAGCGTAAGCTTACCCTCATTAATTTTGGCATAGTTCTATATTTTGTCCTGATTTACCTGGCCTATTACTTTCAGCTTGATTACCAGTTGATCTCAGTATTGGGAGAATTACTATCCATTCCATTTCTCCTGGCTCAGATCGTTTTTATAGTAATCGGAATAAGATTTATTTTCAGGCAAAAAGCCGATTTACTGATGATCATAAGTCTTTTATTGTTGGGCATTTGTGCAGTCATAACCTTCAGTAGCTTCTTTTAATAATGATTCAATTCTTCCGTAAAATCCGGCAGCGTTTACTTTCAGAAAGCAGTTTAGCCAAACCTGCCTCACCCTTGGGCAGGTATCTGGTTTACGCGTTTGGAGAAGTTGTGCTGGTAGTGATTGGAATTCTGATCGCCCTGTCCATCAACAACTGGAATGAAGACAGGAAAGCGGAAATAATGGCCAGGGATGTGTATGCCAATCTTCTTACATCGCTTGAGCAGGATTCTGCTGAAGTGGAAAATATTATTCGAATTCAGACCCAAAGCCTTGAAGTCCACAGAAAGTTAATTTTAAATGGATCAAATCAATTGCAAATCGATAAGGACAGCCTTGATCTTTTCGTTACACACATTGCAAGTGCTTCACTGAGTTTTTTCCCGAAGACAGGGGTTTATGATCTTATCGTTTCGAATGATGGCATCGATCTGTTGAAATCAGCGCGAATAAAGGAATTGCTGATAAACCTGTATGATTTTCAATATAAGCGATATGAAAATGTGGATGCGATTATTGATCAAAAGTACCACTATCAACTTGGGCCGGTGCTTCGCCAGAAGATTGGATTTATCGGTGAGTACAACCCGGATTTTGTCATTCTGAGTCATGCTGACCCCGACCTTTTTAAGGAACATTATCTTGAACTTGCCAATGAGTGCAAGGATATTTTTGGTATTTTTTCTACCGGCAGGAACTATCTCGTTGAAATCAGTGCCTCCATTAATGAATTGCTGCAGCTGATTCGTATGGAACTTAATGAATAAAATAGTGAACCATCTGGAAATAAGGACAGATCCTGTAGTGGAACAAATTTTTAGCAGCTATCCTTCCGACATACGGAAGAAGATGCTCGCACTCAGATCGTTGGTTCTCGAAGCCGCAAGGGAGATTGATGGCATTTCATATATTGAAGAAACACTGAAGTGGGGTGAGCCCTCATTTATAACGAGGAACGGGTCTACTCTTCGTATGGATTGGAAACCGAAAAGCCCAGACCAATATGCGGTTTATTTCAAATGCACCAGCAAGCTGGTGGAAACATTTAGAACGGTATTTGAAAACACTTTTACCTTTGAGGGCAGCAGGGCGATTATTTTTCACCTGAATGATACCATTCCTGAAAAAGAATTAAAATCGTGCATAAAAGCCACGCTCAATTATCATAAGGTCAAACACTTGCCAACCCTGGGAATCTGATAAAACGAATGAAGGTAGTATTACAGGAAATAATTGGATACCCGGCCCATCAATCTGAGAAGATTAATCTCCACGGCTTTCAGGGAATAAAGGATTTGTTCACGGTTGTTGCGAACGTTGATCAGGGTAAGCTGAACCACACGGAAATCAACTCCATTGATCGCGCCTTCATTCAGCTGTGCCCTGGCGACATCCAGTGCACGTCCGGCTGATACAACATTTTCTTCTGCAATCGACAGGCGTCTTATTAATGCCTGGTATATGATCATTTGCTGATAGATCTCGGCACGAACACCTAACTCGACCGATTCCCGGTTGAGTTCTGCAATATTCCGTTGCATTTGGGCATTTCTCACTTCCCGGTTAATATTTCCACCATTGTAAAGATTCATTCGCACACGAACGCCCAGTTGTGGTCCATAACTTCGGTTCGATTCGACAAATCCAATTTCACTCGTAGACCTGTTGTAGGTATAATTTCCAAACAGGTCAACAGTAGGGTAGCGGGCTGACTGTGCAATTCGGATATCCGACTCAGCAATAAGTTCATTCAATCGTGAAACAGCCAGGTTCTGATTGTTTTCCATCGCGAGGGATTCCATTTGTTCGCGTGATGGAAGATTCATCTCCAGCGGTATATCGTTGGTGTGCTGTAGTGAATCATCAAGGTTCCGGTTTGAAATCCGGTTGAGCTCAATCTCAAGCTGACGTATAAGTCCTTTCTGCTGAATGATCAGGCTGCTGTCGCTGCGGTAATCAACAAGGGCCTGGTTATAGTCAAGCGCTGTACCCGCACCCACCTGCTTTCTCGCATTTTCAAGACGAAACCTGTACCTTGAAACTTCAAGCGATGATTCAAGAATATCCAGAACCCGGTATTCCTTTACAATCTGGTAATAAACAGCGGTGAGGTCTGCAATGGTCTGATCAACAAAGAAACGTACGTTGGACTGACCGATGGATTCCAGGTATCCAAACCTGTCCCGGTTAGCGAACATTCTGAAACCATCGAAAAGGGTCCAGTTAAGGCTTATATCTCCGTTGAGACCTGTATTTCGTGCGCCAGCCCCTTCGCGTGTTGATCCGTCAAAGAAATTCTGCACCGTATTATTTTCACTAACCTGGTACTGTCCGCCCGCATCGATGACAGGAAGAAAACCGGCATTTCCCGGGGTATTATTATTGAGGGCAATATCAGATTCTTCACGAACAATTCGGATATCATAATTTGCCTCCAATGCCTCCTGGATGAACGACTCAAGGGGTTGTGCACCTGCCGTGAGTGACAGGCAAAATAAGGCCAGGAATATGAATTTATGCATTTTGCTTTTCAACTAAATTTCGCGGTGTAGAACTCGCGAGGTATGAATAAACCGCCGGAATGATGTACAGCGTAAGTAATAGTGAAAAAAGGAGTCCGCCGATAATTGCGATTCCCATGGGGATGCGGCTGGTTGATGATTCACCAAGTGCCAGTGCAATCGGCAGAACACCCAGAACCGTTGAAAGACTGGTCATCAGAATTGGCCTGAATCGCTGTTCGGCCGCCTCAATGGCTGCATAATAACGGCTCATGCCGGCATCCCTTTTCTGATTCGCAAACTCCACGATGAGAATTCCATTCTTTGTAACGATACCGATGAGTACGATCATTCCGATCTGACTGAAAATATTTAAAGTATGTCCAAAGAAATACAACGACAACATAGCGCCTGCAAGGGCAAGGGGTACAGTAAACATGATAGTCAAAGGATCACGGAAACTTTCAAATTGCCCGGCCAGGGTCAGATATACAAGCGTGAGTGCAAAAATAAATACCAGTACGATATCAGCAGAGCTTTCCTGGAAATCAGAAGAACTACCTGCCAGCTCTGTGCTGAATGACTCACCTAACACTTCATCCGCCAGGGATTCCATTTCTTCTATTCCATCGGCAATTGAATATCCTTCTGCTGGCGAAGCCGATACTGTGGCAGAGGAATACCGGTTGTACCTTAACAGGCTGGGAGGGCGGCTTACCAACTCCATTTGTACCAGGTTGTCGAGAGAGATCATGTCGCCCGTATTGCTTCGTACGCTCATGTTCCGCAGATCCATCGGTTCATTCCTGTTCTTCATTTCTGCCTCCGCAATCACATAGTATTGCTTACCATCTTTCACAAAATAACCAATGCGTTGTTCCGAAAGATACGTCTGTAGCGTTTGGGAAATATCTGCAACGCTAATGCCCATACCCAGGGCTTTATCCCGGTTAATTTCGATTTTGTATTCGGGTTTATTGAATTTCAGGTCAATCGTCACTACCTCAAAAACCGGGTTTTGGCGAGCTTTTTCGAGGAATTCAGGGATTTTATCACGAAGTCGTTCGAAATCCGGCGCCTGGAGAACAACCTGGACCGGGAGGCTTCCGCCGGCACCGCGGCTTGCGCTGATGGTGGGCTCCTGGATAACAAAAGACTGTGCAAAATTATAATTTCTAAGACGGGCGTTGATGTCGGCGACAATTTCCATTTGTGACCGTTCGCGTTCTTCCGGTGGTGTCAGTGCCACACGTACAAACGATGTATTGGCGGATGTTGAACTACCGTATGAGGGAGCTGTTAATCCCAGCAGGTTTTCCCGTTCCGGCAGGGAGTCCAGCAATTGCATCAGTTTAATTTGGTAAGCGTCCATCGCATCATAGGATGTGCCTTCTGGAGCCGTGGAAACAACTCTGAAACGAGCCTTATCCTCCAATGGTGCGAGCTCCGAAGGAATGAATTGGGCCAGGAAATAAATCCCGCCGGCAAGAACTGCCACCACCGGAAATGCGATCCAACGATTTTTCATAAAACGTTTCAGGGTGTAGCCATAGCGTCGGCTAAGTTGCTTGACAAAATTTCCCAGGGCTTGCTGAATTTTAAGCTTCTGTTTGCTTTTCTTCAGCATCCTTGAGCTCATCATAGGGGTTAATGAGAGCGTAATGAACGTTGATATAACGATACATCCCACAACCACCATCGCAAATTCACGGAAAAGCCGGCCCGTAAGTCCGCCCAGGAAAAAGATGGGCAGAAATACACACACCAGTGAAATCGAAGTGGCAATTACCGCGAAGAATACCTCGCGAGAGCCTTCCATGGCTGCCTTCACAGGATTCATGCCGTCCTCTATCTTGGAGTAGATATTTTCCATCACAACAATGGCATCATCCACCACCAGACCCGTTGCAAGTACAAGACCCAGCAGCGTTAATATATTGATGGAAAATCCAACAGCATACAAAACGGCCATACTCCCGATCAGTGAAATTGGGATTAGGATAACCGGGATGAGGGTGGTACGCCAGTTTCGAAGGAAAAAGAAGATCACCAGCACTACCAGTCCGAATGCGAGGAAAATCGTTTCACGTACTTCCTTCAATGCCTTTCTGATAGGAGTGGTGGTATCCCAGGAAACATCAAGTTGAATATCAGCAGGCAGGTCTTTTTTGATTTGTTCGATCCGTTTAAAGGCCTCATCAACAATTTCAATATAGTTGGAACCTGGTTGGGTCTGAAGTACAACACCCAGCATCGGAATTACTCCATTTCCACGTAAAACAGACCGGCGTGATGCGGGTTCCAGTTTTGCTTCTCCTACATCTTTCAGACGGACCAGTGTATAACCCCGGTCTGAAATAACCATGTTATTGAAATCCTCTGGCGTATTTAAACGCCCAACCGTTCTAACCGAGAGCTCCGTTTCACTTCCTTCCAGGCGTCCGGTTGGCAGCTCTATATTTTGCTGGTTTACCGCATTTCTCACATCCAGTGGCGTTACCCTCAGCGCACGCATCCGTACAGGATCCAGCTTGATGCGCATGGCGTATTCCTTATCCCCCCAGATTCCAACGGATGATACTCCATTGATGGTCTCAAGCCGTTCCTTAAAGAGCTTATCCGCGATACGTGTAAGCTCAAGGAGATCTCGTTTATCACTTTGGATAGATACCCCGAAAATATACTGGGAATCGGCATCCGATTTTCTTACAATGGGTGGTTCGGTATCAGGAGGGAGGCTGTAGATCGCCTGGGAGACCTTATCACGAACATCGTTTGCCGCGTTATTCAGGTCAATGTCTGTAAGAAATTCAACAGTAATGGTACTTCTTCCATCAGTACTTACCGAGCTTAAGTTTTTAATACCAGGAACCTGGTTGATAGATTCTTCCAGTGGCTCAGTGATCTGATTTTCAATGATTTCAGCATTTGCACCTACATAAGTAGTTGAAACTGTTACGACGGGTGGATCAACGCTGGGGTATTCCCGAACACCCAGGGAGAAATATCCTACTGTGCCAAGCAGGACGATAACAATGGCGAATACGGTCGCCAAAACAGGCCTGTTAACACTTAATTCTGAGAGAGTCATGGTGCCAATGTATTTGAGCCTTTAACCAGGGAAACGGGCAAGCCGTCCTTCACTTGTAATAAGCCGGTTGTAATAACCGTATCACCGGGTGTTAATCCCGCAACGATCTGGACCATGTCTGAATTCCGACCGGCCAGTGTAACTTCTCTTCGAACCGCAGTTCCATTTTTTGCGACATATAATGTCTGAACATTAATTTCCGGTACCACCACCTGGGTGGGTACCAGTAATGCACTTTCAGAAACCTGTGTAGGTAAAATAACGGTGGCAAAAACACCGGGCCTCAGGGTGCCTTTATTCTCATTTGAGATACGCGCCCGTGCCCTCAGTGTTCTGGATTCCGGGTTTATAATAGGATCAATGGCGTAGATCGTCGCAGGGAAAGTATCCGCATCGGCAATTACATTCATCTCCATATTCATACTTACTTCATTCTGATAGCGCTCCGGCAGGTTAAACTCCACCTTGAGTGACTGAACATCGGCAAGTGTCGTAATTTCATCGCCCTGACCCATATAGGAACCAACGCTGAAATCACGCAGTCCCACCTGTCCGCTGAACGGCGCGGAAACATTCGCCAATTGGATGTTCACACGAAGTTCTTCCATCTGGGCCTGAATAGTAGCCATTTCAGCCACAATTACGTCCACTTCCTGCTGGGTTGCCCCTTCAACTTTTAATAGAATGCGCTTTCGTTCCAGGTCGCTTTTAAGTCGGTTTAATTCCGCCTCCAGACCCTTGATCTGAGCTTTCCATGCCCTGTCGTCAAGCTGAATGATGGATTGTCCTTTCTGAACATAGCTGCCTTCCCTGAAATTGATGGCCAATACGGTACCTGAAACCGGCGCACGGAGCACCACCGCTTCTGAAGGAATAATCTCTGCAGTCGTAGATACAGTCGTTTGAAAGTAGGTTGGCTGAGCCACAAAATACTCAACAACCAGGCCCCCTGAACCTTGAGGAGATCGGGATACCGTTGGCTTTTCCTTTTCGCAGCTATTGAACAGGATTGCACAGCACAGACCGATAATGGGCAAATATTTCATAAAATATTGTTGGCTTTATGTAAAGATGAACAAAATGCGGTGGCTTTTGTCTTTGATTTTTTTGATAATCGACCGCTTTTATGTAAACGGTAAAATGGAGGGGTAGGGTTTTAGACCGGTGGGTTATATTGGAGCTGTTCAATGGGCCAGCCGGCTAATTTGGCCCCTGCGGTATAGGTAGAGCGAAGGAAATCGAGCAAAATAGCATCAGGATTGTCATACCCGATGAGGTCATCATACATAAGAATTGCCATGGGAGATCCCGACGACATATCCCAAATAGCTTCAACAGGCATGATTGATTCTTTTTCAAGGTTGTCCGGTGAAGGGTAGGTATAGCTGTAAAAGGCGGCTCCCCGAACCTGTTCATCTCCGGCCCAGAATCCAGCGCTGATCACTTCATGTGAGTAGGCATCCCGATCGGAGATGCGGGCAGTTTCCGGCATAGGAGGTGCTTCATTTCCATTAAACCTGGTAACAGCCAGATCCATATGATGCCAGTAAAGCTGAACAGGGGATACCTTGCCGCAATATTCACCGGTAAACTTTTCAAATACATAAGCGATGTGCTGAAGGACTTCCCAATATCGCTGTACATACTTTTTATCATAATGATGATGTGTTGTGCATACATCAAACGGCTCTTTGCAGGGATGGTCAAACGGAATGCCCTGGATTTTAGGATTAATATTGAGTGAGTGAAGGGCTGAAAATAGCTTATCATAAAAAAATGCCACGGATAAACCATCATGCAGGGCAAAGGCAACAGTTCCGTTGGTGCTCGTGGTTATACGAAGCTGGTGATTTATAAGATCAAACAGAATTGTGAAGTATCCGTCATCATACGGAACGGGGCCTGTGGTGAGTCCGCGGTCGGTGAGCTTGAAGGTCATATGCCACCAGTGGTTTTTCCGTACATTCATGTCCAGCATGATCTTACCAACAATCTGAAGGTAAAGATGCAGGGTGATCTTACTGTCTTCCCATGCTTCAAGCGGTAATGGTGGATATTTAAATTTCAAAATGCTCTGAGATTAATTTGCTCATCAGTAAAGCAGTAGGACCAATGTTCATTCGGCTCTGCGGAAATGATTACACCATGCCCAGTACTATGGAAATGATTTCTTGCATGACGGTTTGGAGATGAATCACAGCACAGCGTTTTACCGCAAATCTGGCATTTACGCAGGTGAACCCAGTGGTCACCAAGAGGAACACATTCCTCACAAAAGTCTTTGTCAGGAAGCGAAACTTCCAGATTCTCGAGGTGACTACATAAAACTGCTTTCAGCGGCATTTGTAAAAGATACGAACATTATGAAAGTTCTGCTACTTTTTCGATCGTATATCCGGCCTTTTCCACAGCACTGATGATCTCATTGGGCCTGTCCTCTTCTGCCACAACGGTTAAAATGGTATTCGGTGGATTCAGGCTTACCTTCCAATGGTCGATAAAATCCAGTTCATTCAGGAAAGGAGTGACCGTCATTATACAATGCTGACAGGTCATATTGGTTTTAAAGTTATAGGTATACATATTAAATCTTGCTTTTCTTTAGTCTCAGACTATTCAATACTACAGAAACAGAGCTGAATGCCATTGCACCACCAGCGATCATAGGACTCAGTAAAATTCCAAAAAACGGATACAGGGCTCCTGCAGCTACAGGTATGGCAATGATATTATAAAAGAAGGCCCAGAACAAGTTTTGATGAATGGTCTTTATCGTTGACTTTGACAGTTTGATGGCGGATACAACATTTTCAATACCATGGCCCATGACGGTGATGGATGCACTTTCCATGGCAATATCGGTCCCGGATCCCATCGCAATGCCTATATCCGCCCTGGCAAGCGCTGGTGCATCGTTGATGCCGTCGCCTACCATGGCCACTATTTTGCCGGCCTCCTGAAGATCTGCCACATACCGTTCCTTATCGGCCGGTAATACCCCTGAACGAACGTGTTCAATTCCACTGGCCGAGGCCATATGTTTTGCAGCCATTTCGTTGTCACCGGTTAACAGGTGCACATTCAGTCCCGATTCACGCAGCTCAGAGATTAATTCCCTGGTATTCGGCCGTAGCTGATCCATCAATGAAATGATCGCTAATATTTCATGTTCATCCGCCAGGTAAATGATCGTAGCACCATTCTTATTATCGTTTTTCACCTGTTGCATCCATGAACCTTCAATCGATTTACCTTCTGATTTCATGAGCGATTCGTTCCCTGTCACAAAGATTTTATCATTGAATTTACACTTTAATCCATTGCCTGTAATTGATTGAAAATCAACAATATCAATTTCATTATTTTTATTGAAGTATTGTATGATGGCTTTCGAGATCGGGTGTTCGGATTGCAGCTCCATGGATTTCCATATGCTCCCCAGATATTCCTTATCGGATCCGGGTTTGAAGGCAATATTCTCTACTGAGATTTTACCTGTCGTAATGGTGCCCGTTTTATCCAGTATCACGGTATTCAGTTTTCCGGCAATTTCAAGAACAGCCGCATCACGGATCAGGATACCATGGACGGCACCTTTACCGATGCCTACCATGATCGCAGTTGGGGTAGCAAGTCCCAGGGCACACGGACAAGCGATAATCAGGACTGTAATCAGGATGATCATGGCATGGGTAATACCGGGCGGAGGCCCGAACACCCACCAGATAATGCCGGCCACGACCGCAAGAACGATGACCACCGGAACAAAAATCGATGCAATTTTATCTACCAGCTTCTGAACGGGAGGCTTGGACGATTGCGCGTCTTCGACAAGTTTGATAATACCGGCAAGCATCGTATCGCCCGCGATCTCTGTGGTAAAAATGCGTAAATAACCATTTTGATTGATGGTTCCGGCAAAAACAGGATCTCCCTTCTCTTTTGAAACGGGTACCGGTTCTCCTGTGATCATACTTTCATCTACAAAAGATGTTCCTTTTCGTACTTTACCGTCAACAGGTATTCGTTCCCCTGGTTTTATTACCACGAGATCGCCTACCATACCCTCGGAGATAGCAATATTGATTTCCTCGCCATTACGGATCACGGTCATATGGCTGGGCTGAAGGCCCATCAATGAACGTATGGCCTCAGTAGTCCCTCGTTTGGCCCTTTCCTCGAGGTATCTGCCCAGAAGGATCAGCGTGATGATGATTACGGCTGATTCATAATATACATGTACCGGCAATCCCCGGCTTTCGAGTACCTCAGGGAAAAATGTGTTAAACGCACTGTAAAGAAACGCGATACCTGTACTAAGCGCCACAAGGGTATCCATATTGGTCGTTCCGTGACGGAGTCGGTTCCAGGCATTCGTGAAAAACTCACTTCCGCTGTAGATCAGAACGGGCAGTGAAAGTATTAAAAGGAGGAGAGATTCTTTTTCAAACGCATCAGGGAAGAACATCGACAGTATAAAAACCGGAACCGATAGGAGGATGGCGACAATCAGCTTTTTCCTGAGAGTTTTGAGACGGGACTGTTCCAGTTTTTCTGCATTATCCTGCCTTTCAGTATCGTCCCCGCCAATGAGATGATACCCGATTTCCTCTGCTTTTTGATTGAGCAACTGTGGATTCAGCAGTTCCGGATCATAAACTATCTGAACAGATTTCCCGGCGTAATTCACGGATACATCAATTACACCCTCTGAATGGCTCAGGTATGATTCCAGGCTCGTAGCACAGGAAGCGCACGTCATGCCGTCTACCGCAAATTTCTCTTTGGTGCTCATGATACTCGTATTTCTTAATACAAAGGTAAAAACGAGATGTGATGACGATGTTTTAAAATAAGAACAAAATATTATGAAATTTTGTCTATAGCTCGTCGAGAGAGGACCTGGGTGGATTTTGCAGTGCTTTAAAATCAGAAGGCGTCATGCCGGTTTCTTTCTTGAATTGTGAAGAAAGGTGGGATACGGAGCTGTATTCGAGCTGGTCTGCAATTTCAGTAAGGGTCAATTCTTCATAGGTGAGCAGTTCCTTTACTTTTTCCACCTTCAGGCGAATGATATATCGCTCGATGGTAATGCCCTCTACAGAAGAGAACAAACGACTCAGATAGCTGTATTCATGATTGAATTTATCAGCCAGGAAAGCACTGTAATTAATATGAATGGGAGAGGCGGTTGCATGAATTTGTTGCAGGAGGGCATTTTTTATGGCTGTCACCAATTTGGCATTTCGATCCTCCAGCAATTCAAAACCTTCATTTTTTAGTGATTGGTCAAGCTTTTTGTATTGGTCTGCCTTGAGCGGTTCTTCAAGCACCACCTTGCCCAATTCAATTTGCCGGAATGGGATTTTGAGATTATTAAACGTGGATTTTACCGCTTGAATGCAGCGGGGGCAGACCATGTTCTTGATGATAAGTTCTGTGCCTTCAATCATGATTCAAAGGTACGAATTCACATAAAATATCCTTAGACGTTCGGCCAGGTTCTGAATTCGCCGGCTCGCTCCGCGCTAACGGTAATCTGTTCCGGAATTGACGTGTCCGCTTCAATAAGTAATTTGCCCTGATGATAAGCCAGATCGGGTTTTTTCCGGATATCATGAACAGGATACAATTTTAGTTTGACCGTCAGGGGTTGGTTTCATGATTTTAAGTATCTTATGGAATCCTTTTAAGGATGAATGAAACAACCACTGATTTAACCTGCTAATTTAAGCCTGATTTGCAAACCAGAAGAACATACTCCATCACACAGACAATTCTTTGGTCATCCAAATACCTGGTGGTCATGTTTGTGTATTCTGCCGTGGTAGTTACGGCCTATGGCCTGCTGGATGTAAGCTGGTTAAAAATCCCCTGGCTTCCGATGTCTGTCATAGGTGTCGCGGTAGCTTTTTTCCTGGGCTTCAAGAATAATGCTTCCTATGACCGTTTGTGGGAGGCCAGAAAAATCTGGGGTGCAATAGTGAATACCAGCCGTTCCTGGGCTGTATCCGTCCGTGACCTGATTACCGATACATTTACAGACGTAGATCAGGAAAAGCTGACAGCGATACATACGGAGTTGGTTTACCGGCACATTGCCTGGCTCACGGCATTAAGACACCAACTCAGGGAGCGCAGACGTTGGGAACATCGAAATAAATCCAGGGAAGAGGCATATTTCAGAAGTGTTGTTCCAGAATACAGAATCTCTTTGGAAAAGGATATGGAGCAGTTTATATCCTCGGAAGAGAGTCATTATATCACAGGTAAGTCCAATGCCGCGACCCAGCTGATCGCCATCCAATCCAGCAGGCTGAAAGAACTCAGAAAGGATGGGCTCATCGATGAATTCCGTCACATGAAGCTTCAGGACCTGTTAATTGATTTGTATACACAGCAGGGCAAAAGCGAGCGGATCAAGAACTATCCTTTTCCACGGCAATATGCGACGTACAATACCATTGCGGTATGGATTTTTGCCTTTCTTCTTCCATTAGGAATGATTGATACGTTCCATGATGTAAATGTCTGGCTGGCCATTCCTTTCAGTTCGCTGATTGGCTGGCTTTACTTTACCATGGAAATGATTGGAGATTATAGTGAGAATCCGTTTGAGGGCAGCTATAATGATATTCCTATAACTGCCCTCAGCCGGACCATTGAAATTGATTTACGGGAAATCCTCGGCGAAACAGAGGTTCCCGAACCAATCATGCCGGTTCATGATTTCCTGTACTAGGGCGCTGGTTCTGTAGTACCCTTAAGATAGGTATCAAGGAATTCCAGAACGGCCTTGGAAGCGGCAATGTTATTTTCCTTTTTCAGAAATCCATGGCCTTCATCATCGAAAATCACGTATTCCACTGGTACTCCGTTATCCCGTGCCGCCTCAACGATTTCATCAGATTCTACCTGAAGTACCCTTGGGTCATTTGATCCCTGCAATACAATGAATGGCTTTGTAATTTTGTCGGCATGGAACAGGGGAGATTTGTTATACAGCATGACGGAATCAGCTACCGGGTCACCCATTTCTGTATAAAGTGCATCCTTAAATGACGTCCACCAGGGTGGAATACTTTTCAGGGTCCTGAGCCAGTTTGTAACGCCGAAATAGTTCACGCCCACTTTAAATTCTTCCGGTGCGAAGGCCAGAGCAGCCATGACCATATAACCGCCGTAACTTCCTCCCAGTATGCCAATTTTATCGGAATCAATATAATCCAGCTGCGCCAGGAATTTCTTTGATTCAACACAATCCTGCAGGTCGTCCTGACCGTGTTTCCGGTCATCAGCCTTGAAGAATGATTTTCCATATCCCGAGCTGCCCCGGTTGTTAACGGCCAGAACCGCATATCCATGATTCACAAGATATTGCAACCTGGCTGTGTAATTCAGGCGGGTTTGTCCGCCCGGTCCTCCATGGATCCAAAGCAGGGCAGGGACCTTGTTTTCGGCAGTTGCATTTTTAGGCTTATATAACAGTGCGGGGATTTCCATCCCATCGAAAGACTTATACCGGATCACTTCACCTGAGACCAGGTCATCAGGATTAATATCCGGATTCATGGTATCCGTTAACTTCTTCAATTCACCACTTTCAAAATTGTACAGGTACAGGTTATTGGGAGATTTTGAATTACTGGCATAGAAAGTCATCAGCCGTTCACTGTCAGAAATATTAACCGATGTGAGGTCACCTTCCGGAAGCTCCGGCAATGAAACCAGTTTCCCGGTTTTGGTATTCAGAATTTCCATTTTTGTGCGCGCATCTTCATTGATGGCGGTTACCCTGTAGGTGCCCCCATGCGACAGGTAAGAATACCAGATATCCCAGTTTGCCTTCTGTACAACGGCAGTTGTTCCATCTTTAAGGTTGTAGGATTTGAGGTACATGAATTCGTTATCTTCATCCGTCAGATAAATTAACTCAGTACCGTCAGCGCTGAAGTACTGAGGCTGATACTGTACATCACCTGTGTGTTCAGACAAAAGGCGTGTTTCACCGGTTTCCGTATCAAGAAGATACATATTACTGTTATTGGTAGTAATGGTTTCCACAAGGGCTATATAACGCCCGTCATCTGAGATGGCACCCGGGTCTAAACCTTTCACATTTTCATAGATAATGCTGGACTGGGAAACGTTATCTTCGCTGATGTCATTCACATTTACCTGGTACATGTCAAAGAATCGCGGATCCCGTTTATTGGATACCAGGTAGAATTTTTCACGGTCATGGCTCCAGCCTCCGAACATTGATTTTGCGGTACTGTCGGGAGTCAACGTTAGGGTACTGCCATCCGGCTCGCGTATAAATACCTGCGTTAGCTCATTTCCGCCCTGATCACTTGAATAAATGATCCTGTTATCTTCCGGGAAATAGCTCTGTCCAAAGACCGCATTATCGTCTGAGGAGGTCACCTGTGTCATTTCTCCGGTTTCTATCGATATTTCATAGGCATTGAACACTCCTGATTTGTTACTGTTGATCAGAATTTTAGATTCATCCGGGGAAAATGAACTTCCGTTGATGGCCTCCACATCCATAAATTGCTCGATGGTATAGAGGGGTAGTTCAGTTTGTTTTTCAGCATCTTCAGGCTGGCTGCAGGAAAATGCAAATCCGGTCAGAAGAAAGAAATAGACGTATTTTTTCATGGTTAGAATGTGGGTTGGTTTGATTCCTCATAAGTTAATCAAATTGTATAAGAACATAAGTCGGAACCGTGGGAATAAAAAGTGGCTCATGAAAAATCCCCCCTGTGTCAAATGATAAGTTGGAACAATTCCGACTTTTTAAACTCCCCTTAAAGAGCTATATTCCAAAGAACTACAACCAAAGAACTTAATCATGAAATCTTTATTTACACTTAATTGGTGGGTATGGCTGCTTCGAGGATTGCTATTGTTAATTTTTGGTGTCATAGCCTTTACGAGTCCGGTAATTACTGCTGCAACCCTGGCAATATGGTTTGCAGCTTTCCTGTTTATTGACGGGGTATTTTCCCTGATTCAGACATTGCGGCATTGGAAAGACAATGATGACAAATGGCTGATGTTTGCTGCCGCCGCCATTAGCATCGTGATTGGTATCCTGTTGCTGAGAAATCCTGATATTACCCTGTTATATGTGTCGCTGATGCTATCCTTTTGGTTCATTTATGCGGGTGTTGTAAAAATCGGGCTTGCCATCCAGGTGAGAAAAGAGATCAAAGGCGAAGGCTGGCTGATTGCCGGAGGCGCCATTTCTGTAATTCTGGGAATTGTGTTACTGTCAAGGCCTGATATGGCAATTGCGGGTCTCCTGGGATTACTGGCATTCTTTGCCATTTTCATGGGAATACTGATGATTGTAATCGCTTTCAAGATCAGGAAGGGAAGCAAATGGCTCGAGGGCAAGGTGGATAATGTTCGCGACAAACTCGAAGATGCCAGGGATAAATTTGAACATTCGGCTTCTGAGTAGCCCAAAGCATTCAAAGCATTCAAAGGGGCGGCAGCGGCTGCCCCTTTTTTATTTTGCTGCCCAAAGAAACGTATACATCAGGGAGATGCTTACATAGTCGTTCTTCGGATATTCATAAGTTTCACCGGGTAATGCCTGTGGGAAATTATAGGTATAATTGATAAACAGGTTCCAGTTTTTTTCGCTGATGGATAGTGCTGCGTTAAGCGCAATGTTCATTACGCCATACGAATTATCGGATACCAGCAGGTTTGATTCGTAATCATTGTAAAGCTTCTGAATTTCACCGTTAGTGAAGCCTTTTTCTCTTAAAAATTGATAAGCCCGCAGATCATAGCCCTGGTAGATCATATAACTGAGTTTCACAAATTCCCGATCTGTCAGGGGAGGATAGGAGCCTTCCCTAAGAACCCTGTAAAGATCCTGTAATGGTGTCTCAGACTGACGGTAATACAGAACATCAGAATTACCGTATTGTATAGTGGCTCCCGGGATCAAAGTGATTCTGTCAATGAACCCTACATTTTTCCAGTTGATACGTCCATTGAAAATTCCCACAAGGCGGTTTGCCTTTTCCTGACCATATAAATACCGGTAATCCAGTCCTGCTTCCCAGTTTTTGCGTTGGTAAAAGACCGATGCACGGGCTGATTTATCAAATAGGAAATCAATTTTTTCATCATAAAGCATGAAATCATGGCCGATACTGACGGTCCAATGATTATTGAAATTATGCCAGTAACCTATCCCCAGGTTGGTCAGGTAGTAGGTGGGATCATATTCGCTGTTCCAGTAACCTGCAAAATCCGCATACATACCGGACGGATGAAAGTAGGAAAGCCCGGTATTAAATCCATGCTGATCTATACCCAGATCTCTGCCCGCCGTTAGCACATTGCTCATATAGCCTGTTCGCAACCCAATACTATGATATTTAAGATCCATTAACTGCATCAGGCTATCTGCTTTCTCAAGTAATCCGACAGGAAGATCTGCATCCTCAAACATTACTTCAAGTTCATCATACAGTGAATCCAGGGCAGACCGTTCCTGTGTCATTCCGAAAAACGGTATGAATGCAAGAAGAACGCCTGTCATTAAGGCGTTCCTCAGGGGGAATCGGAATGTTATATATTGTAACAATTATTGATTGTCAACCTGATCCTTGCGATTTTGTAAACGCTGCTGCATTTCCCGTCGTTTTTCAAGACGCTCCAGCAACATCCTCCTGAAATCATCCTCGGCCTTTCTGAGTGCCAGCAGCTGTCGGCTGGTAATGATCTGCGTAAGCCTTTCGGAATAGGTTTTCTCAAGCCCCAACTGCTGCTCCTTCATTTTCATGCCGAGCTGCAGCAAGCGCTGACTTTCCTCTTCGGTGAGATCCTGTCGACGAACATTTCCGCGGGCTTGCTGAAATTCCTGACGCAGGCCGTTCATTTTCTCCTGGTATTCACGATAAATAGGCCAGAATTTTTCTGCCTGATCCGGCGTGAGCTCAAGTCGTTCGGTGATGAGTGCAATGCGGGCACTTTCAATTTTTTGTCGGGCTGCATCTTCCTGGGCTACCAATGCTGTGGTAAGAAAGAGGGCCAGTATAAGTGTGACTAAATGTTTCATTTTTATGCATTTAATATTTTATAACTTATTGCTATCCAGTTCATAAAGACTATACTCTTCAAGTAAAAGATCTATTTCTTCCACGGTGAGATCCAGGTTATTGACTGGCTGCAGGCTGTCTGCTTCTGATAAGGTGAATGACGCTGCATCAATGATTTCATCAGACGTTATGTCTGTAAAAGCCAGGTAATCCACAATGGCATCTTCCGGGATTTCCGCCAGAATTTCAGCCGCAGTAGGATCCGTGTCATTGCCGGGTTGAAGGATAAAGAAAATAGCCAGAAGTGAAATGGAAGCAGCAACTGCATATTTTACCCAGTTATTCAACCGAATAACCGGTTTCTTACGGGATTCATTTTGTTCCTGCTCAACCCGGGCCATAATGCGGTCCTCGAGATTATCGAAATATCCTTCAGGAACCTTAAAAGGCTGATTCTTTTCAATATCGTTTAAATTCTTATCCATGATCTGAGTATTAGATGCACAATGTTGTCAATGGTTTAATCCGGCTTTTAAAGAATTTTCAATTTTTTTTACAGCATGATGATAACTGGCTTTCAGTCCGCCTACCGAACCCCCCATTATCTTCGACATTTCCTCGTAGGGTACTTCATCATAATATTTCATGATAAAGACAGCCCGTTGTTTATCCGGCAGTTCCGCAATTGCTTTCTGAAGCTGAAACTGCACTTCATCCACATCCAGAGAAAGCTCCGCTCTTAATTGTCGCTCCAGCATCATATCTTCCTGATCGATGGAAACAAGTTGCTGGCGTTTCTTCTTTCGGAGATGCTGCAGGGCCTCATTCACAGCAATGCGGTATATCCAGGTATATAATTGTGCGTCCCCGTTAAAGCTATCCCTCTTCTGCCAAACCTTTACAAATACCTCCTGTACCAGGTCATCCGTATCATCATGATCAATCACCATTTTTCGGATGACATGATATACCCGTTCCTGGTATTCACGAACGATCTCTCGAAAATTGCCGGTGGATATTGCGTTATACAAAAGTCTTAATTCTCGTCAAACATAAAAAATGGGTGCCGGAATAGAATCCGGCACCTTTTGAAACGCTGTTTCAATGAATACTTATTCCTCTGTTATGGTAAACTCTCTTCCGTTGATAATAACGGTGATTGTATTGTCACAGATATCATCACCATACAGAATGGTGCGGATTCGTTGTTTGCTTACGTTTTCATGAGACCGGATCATTTCAATAATTCCGGCGGTTCTTAAGAATCCACCCTGGGCACGACATGCGAACCTAGCGATAACAGGGTCGGTGATTGTATGTGTAAATCGTATACCGCGTGTAGAAGTCCCTTCATAACCACCCGTAAGTCTGAAAACATTGGTGGTAGGATCACCATCACCTTCTCCCTCAATCCATTCTCTCAGTGTGCTGCCGTTAACAGTAACGGAGTTGCCGTCAGGATAAGTTACGGTATACCCAACCAGTGCCCGAGTGGCGGTGAGGAAGCCTTCTTCGCTTCTGTTGAAATTTCGCAGTTCAATGCTTCCGGAGATAGCGCGGTTATTTACTACATAATTATCAAAGGAAATAACACGATTTGCCATTTGGTCATTGAATTCTCCTCCATAGGTAATAATTATTTTACCGCTGCGGGTACGTCCGAACGGACCTATACATTCATCTCCAAAATCGATGATTACCTGATGGTTTTCAGCATCACGGGTTACTGTAGCGCATTCAGGCAAGTGGTGGTTATACGTTTTGCCTCCGGTGGTGCTGCTTGCTTCCGTGACGAGTTCTACCATTTCAAGATCTTCATCTGCAAGCGTGTTTGAAAAGCTGGCCTCGGATACGATCTCAAGATCTTCTGAACTTGTATCCAGTTGGGTTTCATCTTCATCATTATTACATGCAGTGAAGTATGTGGCTGCTACCAGGATGCCCATCAGGCGGAGGGTAAGGTGAATTGACTTTTTCATAGTTTCATTGTTTGATTTGGCTCTTTGATGCCAGTCACAAAGAAAGGTTTAATGAAAGCCTGAAATTTTTTATATGTCACCTATCAGAATCCACATATTCGGGTCCAGACCAGAAAGTATCTCACGGTAGTTTCCGGCTTCTTTTCCAGTGGAAATAGTCACTTTATTAAATGTTTTGGGCCAGTCATCATCATTTGAAGCGTAGACAAACAGCTGTTCACCATTTCTTCGGATCGCCTCCGACGGAATGGCCGATTTAATTTCTTCGGAAATAAGAATATCCGACTCGATATACATTCCGGGGGTTAGATTTTTCTCATCTGCTTCATTATCGAGATGTGCATGGACCAGGGCAATCCTGTTTTCCCCGCTGATATTTTTGCCTACCAGGTAAACAGAAGCTTTATAGGTTGTCGTGTCATCGCCTGAGGGAAGCCTCATCCGTATAGACTGACCCACTTTAATATTCACGAGGTCTTTTTCAAAAACCTGAAGCTCGAGGTGAATATGATCTGTGTTTACAATGTTCACAGCAGGCTGAGCAGGAGGGAGATATTGACCCCTTGCAGCATGTACTTCGGTGATATGTCCTGAAATTGGAGATCTCAGATAAACAACGGGGGTAAAATTCCCATTTTTCACTTCATTCAATGAAATGCCTAGCAAGGTGAGCTTTTGTCGCAGCGCTTCAAGTTCAGCCCGTGCATTCAGGTATTCAGATTCAGCTCTTAAAAATGATTTTTTGGATGTAATGTTTTCGGCAAGCAGGGTTTTTTGTCGTTCATAATCATCCGAAAGGTAGGTCATCCGATCCAGAACACTCAGGTAATTCTGTTGCATTTCCAGGTATTCCGGATTTTCCAGTGAAAGAAGCACATCACCCTTTTTTACCTCCTGGCCCGGAATCAGCTCCAGCATTTTCACATATCCACCATAGAATGCACTCACAGATGCGCGGCCTTCCGGGGGAACATCAATATATCCATTGGCCCGTACATAATCGCCGAAGTTAAAATCCGTTGGCCTGATGACCGCCAAATGTTTTTCGGCAATATCCGCCTTTGTAAAATTCAGGTTCTCCGTACGGGAAACTTTTTCAACGGGTTCGGAATTTGCTGGTTCTTCCGGGGCTCCGCACGAAGCCAGAGATAGTATGAGTAATATAAACGGGATGTTTTTCATGGTTTGATGGTAAGATATTGCAATTCAACAATAGTGAGATTATAATTCAGCAAACTTTCAAGGTATGTCATTTCGATCCTTACCGCGTTATCTATACTCTGAATGAACTGAAAATAATCTATTTCACCTTCCTGGTAGCTTCGTTCCGAAGCCCTGAGAATCTCGCGAGCCAGGCTTTGGCCGTTATTTTCATAATAGTTGAGAGATTCCTGTATCTGAAGCAGTTTATTCTCCAATATCTGCCGTTGAGACTCAAGCTGTATCAGGTAGTTCTCTTTTTGACGCGAGTAAATATTTTGCTGAATCCTGCCGGCACGAATTTCTCCTTTCTGGGTGCCATAGAGCAATGGCACGGCAATGCCGACTTCAAACCCCTGGTAAATCCTTGATTCGGGCTGGTTATTAGTGCCCTGGAAATACGCAAGCTGTAGATCGGGCAGAAGCTGATTTTTTGCCGTACGTGTCTGCCAGTCTGCCATCTCTTCATATGCATTCCAAATCTGAATACCCGGATGCACTGTGAAATCTGTTTGTCGCGGTCCCAATTGTTTTTGGAAACTGTTTTGAGGAATACCGATGAGGCTGTCCGATTGAATTCTCGTCTGCAATTCCAGGTGTGCCGAAGATAATTCCTGCTTGTTTTTATTCAGCATTAATTCAACCTCCTTCATTTTAGCTTCCGAAGTGATCCGCTCCAGATAATTGCTTTCACCTGTTTCGAATCTGCGGCGCGCGGCAGTCGAGAAATTGCGATAGAGGCTATCCAGGTAGACAAAGCGTTTTTGCAGTTCACTGTAATAGCCCAGTCGGTAATATGCCTTTGAAACTTCCCGTTTCAGATCATAGATGCGAAGCTCATATTCATGCTGTGTGAGGGTAACATTGGCCAGGAGCGACTGTTTACTGGCATTATAAACTGTGGGAAATGCGAAGGATTGCCGGACTCCCCAAACCTTGATGGGAAAACCGTTTTCTGCAATATTATTTTCGTCATAATGATAGTAAACACCGGTTTTATCCCAATTATAACCCTGACGTACGAGTTCCTGTTGCCGGTCAACTTCAAGCGCACTGGCGCGCACGCTGGCATTATTTTGAACCGCCAGATCCAGAATATCCGGTAATTCAAGAATCACGGTATCCTGAGCCCGGAGCGTAAGGCTCATCAGTGTAGATGCTATCAGGATCAGTATAAATTTGCACAAACTATTCATGTGTATCCTGCGGTTTGTTAAAATAGGAATAGAGGATCGGCAGGACGATCAGAGTCAGCATTGTCGCCGAAATCAATCCGCCAATAACAACGGTAGCCAGGGGCCTCTGTACTTCAGCACCCGCAGATCCGGACACGGCCATAGGAAGAAATCCGAGTGCAGCTGCCGAAGCTGTGAGTAAGACAGGCCGTAACCTTTCCTTGGTACCTTTGATAATTCGCTGGCGCAAGTCGGAGTGACCATCATCCTTTAATTTTTTAAAGTGTTCGATTAAGACAATCCCGTTAAGTACGGCAATTCCAAAGAGTGCAATGAAACCTATTCCCGCACTGATACTGAACGGCATTCCACGGATCCATAATAGCAGTACACCTCCAACGGCCGACAAAGGGATAGCGCTATATACCATAAGCGCGTCACGGATAGAGTTGAAGGCAAGGTACAGAAGGATGAAAATCAATAACAGTGCGACAGGAACTGCAATCATTAAGCGGGCACGTGCCGACTGTAGGTTTTCAAATTGTCCGCCATATGTAATAGAATAACCAACCGGCAATTCAACATTTGACTGAATAATTGCACTTACTTCCTCAACCACAGATTCAAGGTCACGGTTACGCACGTTCACGCCTACAACGATTCTGCGGCGGGTGTCATCACGTGAAATTTTAGCCGGACCACTGGAATATTCAATATTGGCAACTTCCCGGAGCGGTATCTGACCGCCAGCCGGAAGCGGGATATACAGGTTGCGTAAATTATCAATATCCCTTCTGAACCGTCCCTGGAAACGCATAACCAGGTCAAATTGCTTTTCACCCTCATATATGCTCCCGGCTGTTAATCCGGCAAAGCTGAGGGCAACCATTTGATTCAGGTCGCTGATATTTAAACCGTACTGTGCTATCCGGGCACGGTCATACTTAACGGTCATCTGTGGTAATCCTATTACCTTTTCAGTGGTGATATCCGAGGCACCTTCAACATCCTGTATCAAGCCTTCGATTTGCTGTGCCAGCTGATTCAGCATATCCAGATCCTCACCAAATATTTTGATGGCCAGGTCGGCACGAACTCCGGTGATGAGTTCATTGAAACGCATTTCAATGGGTTGGGTGAATTCGTAATCAATACCGGGCAACACCTGCAATGCTTCTTTAAATGATTCCGCCAGGCCGTCCTTGGTATCAGCGGTCACCCATTGGTCCTTCGGCAACAGCGTAATGATCACATCACATTCTTCCATCGACATGGGATCAGTTGGTACTTCCGCGGCTCCGATTCGTGTTACTACCTGATCTACTTCCGGAAATTCTTTCAATATATTTTCGATATCTGTCATGATCTCCACGGTCCTTTCCAGCGATGTGCCTGTTTTCAAAATTGGCTGAATTACAAAGTCCCCTTCATCAAGGGTAGGAACAAATTCACCACCCATGGTAGAAAAGATATACGCCGTAATCACAAGAGCGCCGGAAGCAGCGATCAATACGAATTTTCTATGCTTCAGAGAGAATTTTATTACAGGTTCATATTGCCGCTGAATCCAGTGGATAAGTCGCCTCGATATATTTTTATCAGATTGTTTGCCCGGTCTGATGAACAAAGACGCCATCACCGGAACATATGTAAAACACAGGAGCATAGTACCGATCAATGCGAAACTGAAGGTAAGTGCCATAGGGCGGAACATCTTTCCTTCAACGCCTGATAGGGACAATATGGGAATAAATACAATGATGATAATCAGCTGTCCAAAAATGGCTGAATTCATAAGTCGGGAGGTCGCATTGTAGGTAACATCATCCATGGCCTGCCTGCGATCTTTCCTGTTTAATGAAAGCAGGTCATCCGTATTCTGAGAAATTCGATACGCCACATATTCCACAATAATTACAGCACCGTCGATGATGATGCCGAAATCAATGGCTCCCAGGCTCATCAGGTTTGCATCCACCCCGAATACATACATCATCCCCAGCGCAAAGAGCAAACTGAGCGGGATAATCGATGCAACGATCAGGCCCGACCGCAGATTACCCAGGAGCAGTACAACTACGAAAATTACAATCAGACAGCCCAATACCAGGTTTTCAATAATGGTATTGGTGGTTTTCTCAATCAGTACGCTTCGTTCAAGAAAGGGGTTGATAAAAATACCGGGTGGCAGGTTCTCCTGAATTTCCGCAACCCGTTGCTTAACTCGTTCAATTACGTCTTTGGAGTTGGCGTCCTTAAGCATCATTACCTGGCCGAGCACCTTTTCTCCGGCACCATTACCAGTAATCGCCCCGAAACGTACGGCACTGCCAAAGCCAACATCCGCTATATCATGTATGTAAACAGGATTTCCTGCCCGCATGGTCACCACAATATTCCTGATATCTTCCAGTGTTTCGATCTGACCTTCTCCACGTATAAAATAACTTTCACCGCCCTTCTCGATGTATCCGCCTCCCGCGACGCTGTTGTTTTTTTGAAGTACATCGAAAACCTCGAGCAAACTTATGTTCATCGATCGGAGTCGTTCAGGGTTGATCGCAACTTCATATTGCTTGAGGTATCCTCCCCAGGTATTGATCTCCACGACCCCCGGGATTCCGGAAAGCTGCCGCTTTACTACCCAGTCCTGAATAGTCCGCAGGTCGGAAATCGAATATTGATCTATGAATTCTGGTTTTACATCCAGAACATATTGATAAATTTCACCTAACCCGGTGGTTACAGGACCCATTTCAGGGGTCCCAAACCCCGAAGGGATGATGGATTCAGCGCTTTTTAGTTTTTCTGCTATCAGTTGGCGGGGCAGATAGGTATCCATATCATCATCGAATACCACCGTTACAACGGACAATCCGAATTTAGAAACGGAGCGAATTTCCTTTACCCCGGGTAAATTGGCCATCTCCAGTTCCACGGGATAGGTAACATACTTTTCAATATCTTCTGTGGAAAGGCTCCGTGATGTTGTGAGCACCTGGACCTGGTTATTGGTCACATCCGGTACAGCGCCAATGGGAATATGATAGATCGCAAAAACCCCGAAACCCACAATTCCTGAAATCATCAGAAAAATGAGGAGTTTGTTTTTTAGGCTGAAGCGTATAATGGAGTCGAGCATAGGGCTTGATTAGAGCATAAAATTAATACAGGCTGGCCACCTTCCTGCAGTAGCGTTGCTTAAAGCTTTCTTAAATTTTGTTTTCATTGAACGTTAATGTAAATGAAACGGAAT
Source organism: Cyclobacteriaceae bacterium (assembly GCA_050289805.1). Classification (GTDB taxonomy): domain Bacteria; phylum Bacteroidota; class Bacteroidia; order Cytophagales; family Cyclobacteriaceae; genus JAUILA01. The sequence continues at coordinate 74,472 of JBNKGL010000009.1, read as the reverse complement.
CAGGGTCGTCGAATTTCGGACTGATTTCAATCTGGAGTACTTCACATACCTTTTTCACAATGGATAAGCCCAGACCCTGTCCCGGACGATGTTTGTCCTGATGGGTTATATTTCCCCGGAAAAACGGCTGAAAAATATGTTCCTGATCATCCGGCAGCACATGATTTCCGGAATTGACAATGGTGATGAAGGGTCTTTTTTCATTTACGCCGATCTCAATCAATATTTCATCACCCGTATCAGAATATTTAATGGCATTGGAGATCAGGTTGTCCAGTGCTATCTGAAGTAATACCGGGTCGGAGACGGCTGATACCTGAGCCGGGTCTGATATTTTTATCGAAAGTTCGGAATGTTCTATTTCCTGACGGAAGCGTAATATGCTTTCATCGATCAGTTCGTTCAGCAGAATGGAGTGATATTTAACCGATGTGGTTATATTCTCAAACCGTGCAAGAATCAGGAGTTGGTCGACCATTACCGCCATCCGATCTGCCTCCTTGATCATTTCAGTAATCTTTTGTTGATATTCCTCCGAAGTACGTGGTTTACGGATCAGTACTTCCAGTGTTCCTTTCATGACCGACAATGGTGTTCTGAGTTCATGTGACGCGTCTGAGGTGAATTGCTTTTCGCGCAGTACTGCTGCTTCAATTCTGTCAAGGAGGTCATTTATGGATGTCGTAAGTGTATAGATCTCATCCCTGGAATTGGGAAGTGGAATTCGTTCATTCAGCCTTTTGCGGGTAATCCGGTCGGCGGTCGAAGTAATCGCCTGCAGTGGTTCAATACTTTTTCCCGCAAGCATTCTGGTACTGAAGAACAGAAACAGAAGTATCAACGGGTAGGAGGTAAGCAGAATTTTTTTGAGGCTTGATAATACGAGCTGGGCATCCTCCAGTGGAATGGCAGCGATCAGATATCCGGCTGCGTCTCCGCCTTTTTCAAGCGGAATATAGACCTGCCGGATTGGCTTCCCCTGCAAAATTGCCGAATGATGCTCAAATGGCCGAATGTCTGAACGAAGGTACAGAGAATCAGTCTTCAGGTTTGGCGATTTGTCGGTAATCAATTTTGAAGGATCCAGCAGTTGAATAAACACGGGATTCACCTGAACTTCCCGATGTTCCCGTTCTTCCCATTCTGCCTTGTTAATGAAAACCACCTTATTTTCACGGTACATCACCTCCTTTTCATGCTTTTGGGCTTCATATTCCAGGTCATTGTCAAGATGTTTATAGACATTGCCCCGTACGATAACATAGACCATTGCAAATACGAGTGCCATGATCGAAGCAGTTGCCAGCAAAAAATTAAGTGCGATACGATTTTTATATGACATGCTTATTCATCCTCAATTATATATCCGAGACCGCGGACAGTTTTTATAAAATCGCCGGACACGTCCAGTCCGAGCTTTTTGCGCAATGAATTGATATATACATCAATTACGCCGGTATCATATTCAAAATGAATATCCCAAACGTCGCGAATGATGTCTTTTCTTGAGCATAACTTGTTTTTGTTCTTCAGAAGATATTCAAGTAATGAGAATTCCTTCTGCGTCAGATTGATGAGCGTGCCGTCCTGATCAACAGCATGCTTCACGGTATCGAGTGTAAGCTTTTCATGGTGATAGATGTTGCCTGTTTGCTCCATCGGCCTTAGCTGCACTCGAATCCGTTCAAGCAGCTCTTCGAAGTGAAAAGGCTTCTTGATATAATCATTGGCCCCAGACTTCAATCCGGATATGGTATCCTCAAGGGTATCGCGAGCGGTGACAAAAATGATGGGTACAGTCTTATTTCGCTTCCGAACATCAATACACAGGTCAAGTCCGGAAAGTTTTGGCAGCATCCAGTCGATGAGCATAATATCGTACTCAGCGGCGCTGCTCATTTTGAGACCTGTCTCCCCATCCTCGGCGATATCAACGGAAAAATCCTCTTCTTCCAACCCCTCCTTAAGAAAGGCGGCAATTCCGGGTTCATCTTCTACTATGAGGATTCTCATTCTTCAAAATACGTACGAAATCAGGCTCCATCCAATTTGAATGTCTTAATATTATCTTAAAAGAAATATGACAATCATCAATTTGAGTAGAATTGTCCCTGACGCAAGATCTTTGGTTTTCGCTTAAACCGGATTGGAATTGAATGTACGTCTTCAAGTACAACAAAATGTAAATGTGGCGTCGATGTAAACCCGGAATTTCCGCTTAAACCGATGGGTGTGCCTGTATTGACCTGGTCACCTATTTCAACGAACACACCATTTTTAACTAAATGCACATAGGTTCCAATGGTGCCATCATCGTGCATGATCATTATCCTGTTGGCCTGGTTGATCAGGCTTCGGTCGTTGCCGCCTTCTTCATATTGATCCTCAGTCCAAACAACAAGCCCGTCACGGCTGGCACAGATCGTATCTCCGACAGGCATTCTGAAATCTACTGCGTAGCGGCTGTGATCTGAATCATGTGAAAATGTACCATTAAAGCTCTGGATGACTTCGTACCGGCGGTTCCGTGGAAAGGGGAGTTGGTAACGGTATTTTTTCACCTTAAGTTTTTCACCTGTTCCAATCCGAATCGTCATTTGATAATTATTCAATAGCGAAGATGTATCAGATGCGGTGACATCATTCAGGCGGAGCACTGTCTGAGGATTTTTTCCTGTGGGTAAAATATATGTTTTTGAGTCCAGGGAATCGGTAATGATCAGGCGTACATCTACTGGCAGCAGGTTTTTAGCCTTCAGAATAAATGAATTGTCCTCTAATATTTTCTCGAAGGAAACCTGCGCATAACCGGTTACGGAAATTATGATGCAAAGGACCAGTGTAACAAATCCGGGTTTACACATTCACTGCTTCGGCTATGCTTAACTTTCCTGATGCGATTTTTTGATAATATCCCTTGAGCCGTACGATATGGCCTTCAACTTCACATTTGAAAAAGCCACCCCGCGGACTGTGCTGAACGGCTTTCATTTCAGTTTTTCCAAGTCGGTCTGACCAGAAGGGAGCAAGGGCTGCATGCGACGATCCTGTTGCATGATCTTCCAGCTGCTGTACATGGGGTACCAGGGTGCGGCTTACGAAATCCGCTACATTACCCTGTGCAGTAACGGCATAACCAAAAACTTTTATCTTTCTGAGGGCGTTGAAGTTGGGCTCCATATTGATCACGTCTTCTTCACTTTCCAGTAGAACGATGTCCTTATTCGGTGTTGGAAAGTACCCCACGATCTTTTTACCCAGCGCTTCTTCGAGTCCTTCGGGAATCGTGGTTTCACCGGAAACCAAAATTGAATCCAGTTCCATTTCTGCCTGTACGTCATCGATAAGATTACCGTACAATTTCTGATCGCCTGCAATCAACTGAACTTTACCATCGGTTTCAGATGCCAGGTGGATAACAGCTGCAAGTGTTCCATGCCCACATAAACCAATTTCGGCATCAGGAGCGAACCACCGAACAAAGAAATGTTTATTATCACCGGCAGGTGCCAGGAAAGTGGTGGCCGGCTGATTTAAATCTGCCGCAACACGTTGCATATACTCTGTAGAAGGCATTACATCCCGGTAGACGACCGCCGCGGTATTGCCCAGCAAGGCTGCTTTGGGCTGATTGAAAACGGCATAAATTGAGAATTCTTCCATGCCATTAAATTACTGGTAACTTGATGGCTCACCAAAAGTTTATAAAAAATAAAACGCCTCTTTAACTTAAAAGAGGCGTTTTCCTAAACAAAAACCAAAAGGTTTATCAGGTACCTTCATTGAAGGTCACAGCTTTTGTATTATCTGTGGGATTTCGATCTATCAATTTATTAATGGGATCAATACCCGCTTTTACAGGATCTTCGTTCACTGTAATTGTTATTGTTTTTTCATTTTCTTCAAACTTGTGTTTTTTCAGATATGTGAGTTGTTCCTTCCCATCCTTAAAAGTATAAACCCCAATATCGATCCAGTCCCTGATCGGTACATTCGTTTCTGTACCAAGTGTGTCGGCTTCAAGTTTCTTTGCGCTCACGTCAAGGGTCACTTCCCATTCCTGATCTCCGGTCTTAACGACTGTCGCATCATTAACCTTGTTCTCAAACAGAATTATTTTTTCAAACAGGTCGGTCACAAGAAACTGAAGACTGTCCGGGGTTACCTCACGAAGGTAGGGGATAAGGTCTTTGGTCGATGGGTACCGGTCTTTATCACCATAGGCATGCCAGTCACCTACAAAGCGGCGAAGGGCTGCATTCACGCTATCCTCACCTACATAATCCTGTAGGGCAAACATGTTGACAGCACCTTTTCCGTAATGGATATAACTTTGAGATTCCACCTTGGTAAGAGTCATTTCACGTTTTTGTTCTCCCGAGCGGCCACTTAAATACCGGTTCATCTCTTCCTTCAGAAATTCTTTCATATTCTCCATTGAATATTCATGCTTCATAACCATGAGCGCAGAATATTGGGAAAGAGATTCGGATAGCATTGCTGCTCCCTGGACATTGGCCGGTACAATCTGATGACCCCACCACTGGTGCGCCAGTTCATGGGCGGTAACGAAGAATGCTACGTCTACATCATCTTCGTCCTTGATCTCCAGCATAAATCCAATTCCTTCCGAAAACGGGACCGTATTGGCAAATGACTGAGCAAAACTGGAATACCTTGGGAATTCCATGATCCGCATTTGACGGTACTGATAGGGTGAGAAGTTCTCTGAAAAGTAGGTGAATGATTGCTTCATCGCTTTCATCATTCGGTCCAGGTTATATTCATGACCCTTGTGATAATAAATCTCAAGTGAAATCTCTTTTTCACCACTGTCCAGCGGAATCGTCATTTTATCACGCATTACCTCGTATCGCGCCGATACGATATTGTAGAAATTAGCCATCGGCACGTCCATTTTATAATGAAAATAACGCCGCCCGTTTTCTTCCCTTTCTTCCTGTAAATAACCCGGGGCAATGGCGATCTGATCGGCACTGGTGCTTACGACCATTTCGAACATGATACCGTCTGCATCGTCACCAAAGAAACTGTTGGCAAGGCCCCTCGGGTCATCGCGATCCAGGTTTCTTTCTTTAGGTTTAAGATCATAGTCTTTCCGGTCACTGTCGGTAGATAGTTCGAAACCATCGTTGTATCCCAGCGAAGGAAACTGGCCTGAGTTGAAAAAGGTCCCGTTGAACACGACGGTATTATTCGGGCTGCCTTCTACAAATCCCCGTGTAATGAATTCCGACTGAAAATGCATTTCCATTTTTTCGCCCGGCTGAAGAGCCTGCCCGAGGGTGTAGATCCTATACCTGAATTTGTTGTAATTCTTCGCCAGGGAAGCCGATCGGTCGAAATAGATCGTGTCCGTATGGATCTGAAAATCTGAATTTAGCTGAATATGAATCTCATTGATGGGCTCCGAACTTTTATTCATCAGAATATAGGTACCTGTTGCATTGTAATCCCTTTGATATGGATAAATGTCAACATCCATCCTGATATCCGTGATCTTTGGCTGATTCAGGTATTCAAACTGCTTCAGTTCCTTTTCATACTCCGCGCGCAATTCTTCCTGTTCATCCGAATTACTATAGGTATTCAACATATTCGTATTGTAGAAGATGTAGCATCCCGACAGGAGGAATACCATGATTGATGTCATGATGAAGATGGAAAGCGATCTGGACAACCGAAGTTTACCAATATGAAAACGTATTTTCATCAGTGCCTCCGAACCTCTTACAGCGAACAATGCTGCGATGGCGAATAGAAGGGTTGCAAGCCCGAACCAGTATACGTTAAACCAGCTGAAGCCGGGAATATAGTGGCCGAACCCGTTCATGTCGGAATATGGCCCTAAATCGGAACTTCCAAATCTGAACAGCCGGTGCTCCACACCCAAATTCGTAAGCACAAGGGTAGATATGAAGAAGACTACCATCAATGCGTATCCCAGGAACTTGTTGTTGACCATCACCTGGAGAAAGAATGCCAGCATGGTGAATAATATCAGGAAGAAAAGGGTGTCACTGAACAGGGCAGAGAAATATACGCCCAAATCGAAATTATAATACCCTCTTGCCGCCTGGATGATGACTGCCGTAAGAATTAACGCCAGCAGCAAGGTTATATAAATGAGAACCATCCCGAAAAACTTTGCCAGCATGTTGGTCATATCCCTCACGGGCATAGCATCGTAAATGAGATTGATCTTAACTTCCCGCTCTTTCCAGATCAATTCACCGCTGTATACGACAAGGATGATCATCATGAACAGCTGAAAACCGCTGATCAATTCGAGCATGAGATAGGTTGTGGGATACGTATAGGTGCCGAATGTACGTCCCATATAAAATGAATTCACGATCAGTATGAACATGCCGAAGAAGACAATGGCCTGGAAAGGAATACTTTTTAATACCTGTGTGAAATAAAACCATGTCTGGCTTGTGAGCTGTTTTATCGTTGTACCGAAACCAAAACTCTGTTCAGCTTTGGGAATGGATATTGCGGCCGGCGCCGATGCCTTGAAGGCTTTCTGAACCTTCCTGCCTTTTTTGGACCTGACTATGTTGAAATTAAATGCAAAATAGCCACCGATCAGCGCTACAAGTCCGATTCCTACCCAAATAATTCTGTTCAGGAGAACATCACCTGCGATCGGGATGGTGAGACTGTTTTTCTCGTCAACCGTCCAATATTGTGTCTCCACATTGATGGTATTGATGGCGAAAGGGTCAAGGATGGATGCGAGACTGCGGTTGTCAATCTCATCAAACAGGATTGCCGTAATTTGATATATGATAAACAGAACGATCCATTGCAGGTATACATAAACCATTTTACGCGACAGGGCACCGCTCACAAAGAATATTGCGCCAGCAAAAAACAGGCTGGGAATTACTATCCAGATGAAAGGATGCAGATAATTCCAGAGGTTGAATGGCAACAGTTTGTCCACATCACGCCACCACATGAATTCACCCAGCACAAAGCCCCACAGAACCCCGCTGAATACGAATAAAAGTGTGATGAAGGATCCCAGAAATCTCCCTGCGAGGTAGGCAAATTTTGAAATGGGATTTACAAACATGATGGATGCCATGTCATGTTCATAGTCGCGAAGAACAGCGACACCCATAATGGCAGAAGGTATCATCATGAAAATGGCTGCCAATATTGCCATCATGGTCGCAATGGTCGTAGGCGCATTCTCTTTTACCAGTCCGGCACCTCCACCAATCTGAACAACATCAGTTGATATTGCCAGAAAGGACAGCAGGAAAAGAATGGCAAAATAGATATAGGTTGCGGGCCTTTTGAAGCGATACTTCAGTTCGAAATTCAGAATTTTAAGCCACATAATTCTCCTCGTTTAATGATGCAGTTTCAGAAAGGATCTGTGTGAAGTAAACATCTTCCAGGTGTGATTCAACCGCCTCAAAGGTAGGATCGGGTTGTACATCACTCATTACACGTATTTCTGGCTGACCGGCAAACATTTTTTCGGAAATAACATGATACTGGGTGCGATAACCTTCTATTTCACCTTTTTCAATACGTTTTCTCCAGATTTTGCCCTTGATGGCATCGATGGCTTCTGCCGGGTTTCCTTTTAGCAGCACCTCACCCTGGTGGATGATGGCCATATCAGTACAAAGTTCCCTGACGTCATCCACAATATGTGTGGAAAGTATGACGACAGTATTTTCCCCCAACTCGGCCAGCAGGTTGTGAAACCTGTTTCTTTCCGCCGGATCAAGTCCTGCAGTAGGTTCATCAACTATAATGAGCTTTGGATCGGCAAGCAACGCCTGGGCAATGCCAAAACGCTGTTTCATACCACCCGAGAATCCTCCCAGGTTTTTCTTTCTATGCTGATAGAGATTAGTCTTTTTTAACAGGGCATCAACAAGGTCCGCCCGCTCTTTCTTATTGGATATCCCTTTCAGGATCGCCAGGTGATCCAACAGAACTTCTGCAGATATTTTAGGGTAAACGCCAAATTCCTGCGGCAGGTAGCCAAGTACTTTTCGCACCTCGTCTTTTTGACGAAGGACATCAATATCTCCAAGCATAATTGATCCTGAGTCTGGCTCCTGAAGTGTGGCAATGGTACGCATCAGGCTGGATTTACCTGCGCCATTGGGGCCAAGTAGTCCAAACATTCCCTGTGGAATGGTCAGGTTTACATCTTTAAGTGCTTGTATGCCATTGGCATACGTTTTTGAAAGGTTCGTAATATCTAGCTGCATGGGTTCATAAGTTCATTAAGGAACTAACATACATTGAGATTATGCATTTTCCATTAATTCTTAGGTAAACAGTGAATATTCCGTTGTGAGCGGTGAGCAGTGCTGATGATCCACTGCCTGCGCAAGCCGGATATTTAAATCACTTACAGCCAAAGACATGACTGAAATCCCAAAACCCTGGATCAGGCCAGGGGAATATTAATTCAGATATTAAGAGACGGCTGTACTACTTGCCGATCAACTCAACAAAGATTCCATCCGGATCCTGAATCAGAACAAAACGCGAGCCATCGCCCAGTGAAGTTGGGGTTTCGCCAAGCAATTCAACGCCTGCAACTTCAAGCCTATTCAGGATTTCATCCATGTTATTCACGAATAAGGTTATGTATCGCATGCCGAGATGATCCTGGATATGATGATTCTTCGTGTTTTTGGCGGAATTTTTAAAGCTTATAACTTTCCATTCGCTGGCAGCCGGGTTATTGGATGTTTTCAAAACCACCACGTCGAAAGGAACGCCATTACTCAGTCCTGACCTTCTTCCAAAATCCTCATCAACTGAGAACGTCCCTGACTTCACCATACCCAGAACGTTGGTATAGAAATTCACAGATTTTTCAATATCACTTACCACCAGGCCAATCTGTATATCGCTCCGTACAAAATCGGGCTTGAGGTCCCGGCCGGGATAGGAATCATAGATCTGTACGCGGTCCCAGAGGTGGCTTGCTTCTTCAATAAAGGCCAGGTGAACATCCTCTTTTTGATAAAGATCCTGTAGCTCCGCGCTCTCAAAAGTGGCTACCAGGTTGTAGCTATAGGTATTATCGACGACCTCTCGCGGAGTACCCGCCGGTGGTGCAATATGGTAGGAGGTGATATATTTGCTACTTTGAATGAATTTTTCGAGTGAAGCCAGAAACTCTTTCTTGTCAGACTCACTGTCAGGATTTTTAAGCCAGAAATAAACGGAATGGACAAATTTTCCTGCAATAGGCGTAGGTTGTGAATATAGGGTCATACAGCAAAGGGTAAGAGCGAGAATTAAGCTTGTCTTTAACATATTGGTTTGTTCCTGGTAAGTTGATTTTCTAAAATTAAAAAATTCATCGACGATACTCACATTTTTCCGCCGGCAGATTGCAAATATTCCATGCGTCATTCTATCTTCCATACCTGGCCGTCGGAACGAACCTTTCCGGAAATTTGACATACAACACATTGGTTGACATCTTTACTCAATAATACAGCCGGCCATAGATCGCCGAAGAATTATCTTCTTCAATTGAATTAAAATTCATAAGTGCATGGGAATAAACAGTTTAAAATATTTAGGGGGCGCATTGATTTTGTTGCTGGCGATGTCAGGAGAGGCCCAGACGCTGAAGGACGGCAAGCTCACTATTAATGAAGAAGGCACTCATTATGTAAAATTCACCCTGTTGGCGCAGGTATGGAATCGCTACCAGTCATATAACCCCGGGACAACCCTTTATGGCTATCCAAAATCCGATGGCTATGATCTGGGGATCCGACGCTTCAGGATACAGTTTTACGGTCAGCTCACCGACAGGGTATTTGTGTACAGCCAGATTGGGGAGAATAATTTTAATTTTTTAAGCGACCGGAAAGCAGGCTTCTTCGTTCATGACGCATTGGGTGAATATGAAGTCGTGAAAGAAAAATTCAACCTGGGTACCGGATTAACAGCCTGGTCGGGACTATCCCGTTTTTCCACACCTTCCATCGGGTCCATTATGGGGATTGATGCGCCTCTTTTTCTCCAGTCGACAAACGATCTCTCCGACCAATTTCTTCGGAAACTTTCGGTATATGCAAAAGGGAAATTCGGACGTTTTGATTATCGTCTGACACTCGCACATCCATTGGCGATTCAAAAATCTGCGAATTATAATCCGGAATTATCACCCATCTCTAGCTTCTCTTCCAGGCCTCCCAAAAAGCAGTGGAATGGTTATTTTCAATATCAGTTCCGTGACATCGAGTCGAACAAGATGCCATACATGACCGGTACATACCACGGTAAAAAGGATGTTTTTAATATTGGTGCCGGGTTTGTTTATCAGCCCGATGCGATGTGGCATTCGGGTGTTTCCGCTACCGATACGGTTTCAACCAACCTGTTGAACCTGGCAATTGATATATTTTATGACAGTCCGATTGGTGAAGATGGAAAAACCCTCAGTATTTATGGAGTATTCACTCACTATGACTTTGGGCCGAATTATACACGCAACCTGGCATTGATGAATCCTGCCAATGGATCCAGCGACAACACATTATTGAATGGGGGAGGGAACGGGTATCCTGCCGGAGGAACAGGTAATATGGTATATGCCCAGGTTGGATACAAGCTAAAAGACAATGTGATAGGTAAAACATCATTTATGCCATATGCTGCAGTTGAAATGGGTTTTTTCGAGCGGTTGAATGATACGATGGTATTTTATGATGCCGGCGTCAACTGGCTTCTCAACGGCCATACATCAAAGCTTACACTTGCTTATCAAAGCCGGCCTCTATTCAGGGTAAATGGCGATTATGATGGCAGGCGAGGGGCTATGCTCCTTCAATACCAGGTATACTTCAATTGACATTCCAGTTCTCAACGTACGGTAATACCGGGACCTCCTGCATTGGGATTATGCAGGCTGCCAAAAGGCTCGAGCTCCAGTCCGAAATCATACATGACAGATTGAAATTCATCCCGGTGCGTATCATCAACAGAAACCAGCAATCCGCCAGAGGTTTGCGGGTCTGCCAGAATGTTGAGTACATCGGTGTTGTCTGAAATTATGCGGTGACCGTAACTTCGTAAGTTGCGTCCGGTTCCACCGGGAAAGCATCGCTGATCAATATACGGCTGCAGGAAATTAAATTTAGGAACTTTCTCGTACCGGACTTCTGCAGAAAGGTTTGATCCTTCACACATTTCCAATAAATGACCCAGCAGACCGAATCCTGTGACATCCGTCAGGCCGTTCACAAATGACAGGGGTGCAAGGATTTCACCAGCCTTGTTCAGGGTGAGCATGCTATTACGAACTGCCAGAAGATCTTCATCTGATACGAGACCTTTCTTTTGAGCGGTAGTCACAATGCCGACGCCCAGGGGTTTTGTAAGATAAAGAAGTGAATTGGCCTTCGCCTGATTATTTTGTTTTAAGTGCTCCTTTTTGATACGCCCTGTTACGGCCAATCCGAATATTGGCTCAGGGGCATCAATACTATGTCCGCCAGCAAGGGGTATACCTGCAGATTCACATGCGGCACGACTTCCCTTGAGGACCAGTGAAGCAATATCAGGGGAAAGTTTGTCTATTGGCCATCCCAGAATGGCAATGGCCATCAAAGGACTTCCGCCCATAGCATAGATGTCGGATATTGCATTTACAGAGGCTATACCACCAAAGTCTTCAGGGTCGTCCACAATAGGCATGAAAAAATCCGTAGTACTGATGATCGCTTCACCATTGCCGAGGTCAAAGACTGCCGCATCGTCCTTGGTACTATTGCCGACCAGCAGGTTTGGAAATGGCAGGTCGGAGGCTTTATGCCGGAGAATCTGTTCAAGGAGATCAGGTGCAATTTTGCAGCCGCACCCTGCGCCATGGCTGTATTGCGTTAATTTTATTTTTTCCATTGTTGGATAGGACTAACTTTTTCGGGATGCATCTTTGAAAGTTCGGATGCAGTTTCAGATACTGAATTATTTTGCATAGTGATCTCGCCAATTACCGTCTGATTTCGTCGGTTCTTGACATAGTCATATGACTTATCGTAATAGGTGAGCAAAATTTCGGCCACTACTTCCAATTCGCCTTTTTCAAGCGATTCCAAGGCATGTTTTTCGTGCTGTCCACCCAGTTTTTTGCCAATTTTGCGAATGGCTGAAGCCAGGATATTAGGACTGAAATCACCATATTCCTTTACCAGCCGTTGTACACGCTGTTCGAGCGGAACATCAAGCATGATGACCGGGGCGGATGACATCTGTTTCCAAAGGTCTTCAGGGATCCCGACCTTTCCGATGGAGGATGATTCATCCTCGAGCCATATAGGTTGACCCTGATCCATGCTGAACATAGCAGCGAAAATATCATTTTGAAATTGTTCGGTTGAAGGCTGGGGCGGAAGTCCCATGCTTCCGAATGCCGAGCCCCGGTGATGTGCAAGACCTTCAAGATCAACAACCTGCTGGCCCTGACGCTGAAGTTCAAGAAGGATATCCGTTTTGCCGCTTCCGGTTTTTCCTCCAAGGATTATAATGGGGAGCGGTTCAGCGAAATATTCCATGATGGTTCTTCTGTAAGCTTTATATCCACCCTCCAGGACCATGACATCAAAGCCTGCCGTTTCAAGAAGCCATGCGATGCTTGCCGATCGCATGCCGCCACGCCAGCAGTGCACCATCAGCTGATGGCTGTTTAAGGCTTCGGCTTCCTCAACCATGCCGACCATTTTCGGGCCTACCAGTTTCAGGCCGAGTTTGACCGCTGCCTGCTGGCCTTCATTTTTGTAGCATATACCGACCCTTTTGCGATCCACATCCGTAAACAGGGGAATATTCACCGCCCCGGGTATATGTGCAAGCGCAAATTCCGAAGGAGATCTCACATCGATCAGCGGAATATCCTGCAACTGCTCAAGTACGGTATTAACATCAATCTTCCTCATATCCGGTGTAGATAACAGCTTAAAGATACAAGTTAATTATGCAAACCATATATGCCTGGAAATCTCTTCCACAGCAGAGAATATCAAGGTTTTTGAATGTATAGCTATATTTTATCCGCGCCTGAAAGAGAACATCGTATCATTCGACCGACCGGAATCAAATTCATAGCCTTCCAGATCAAATCCTTTCAGGTCTTCCGGGTCTGTGAGCCTGTTCTGCGCCATATAACGAACCATGAGGCCACGGGCTTTTTTTGCATAAACGGCAATGACCTTGTAGTCACCCTGACTGAAATCACGGAATTCTATATCAATAATTCGGCCTTTGATTTTTTCAGGGTTCACCGCCTTGAAATATTCCTGAGAGGCAAGGTTCACCAGGATCGGCTCATCCTGTAATTTCAGTGCTTTATTTAATTTTCGGGTGATTTTGTCTCCCCAGTAGGCATAGAGATTTGAGTAGCCGTTGACGGCGACCCTGGTTCCCATTTCAAGCCTGTAAGGCTGAATGATATCAAAAGGTCTCAGAATTCCATACAGACCCGATAGAATGCGGAGGTGATCCCCAAGGTATTCCCAGGATTTTTCATCCAGTGATTCGATATCAAGCCCGCGGTATACTTCTCCTTTAAATGCAAATACCGCCTGGCGGGCATATCCCGGTCTTTTGGTTAGCGAGAAATTATCGAAACGTTCAACATTGAGCGTGGCAAGGTCTTCACTGATATCCATCAGTGACTTAAGGTCACCGACCGACTTTTGGCGCATTTCTTTAACCAGCCGGTTTGCCTCTGTTTTAAAATCAGGCTTCGTTTCAGTGAAGTCGATCTGGTTTTCAAAATCAAGAGTTTTTGCCGGCGAGATAAGTGCAATCATTAGAATATCTGGATTAAATTACTTTTCAAGTTTAACAAGCCTTCGGCAAAATTGATCTAATTTTTGGCATATTTTCCCGAAACGTTAAATAAGCGGTATTATAGCTGGATGGGTTGCTCTCGTTTTGAAATGCTCATTCACCTCCTGCTGCGTTCTGAGATATCCATAATGTTCAATACCAGATATGCGAGTTCCTGAATCAATCAAAGATAAACCTGAACTGAAAGGGTCATTCAAAGCCTTGCGATATATTCCCAGGTTTTTCATGGAGATATGGAACACGAACAGTTTTCTGTTCCTTTCCAATCTGTTGTGCCGTCTGCTTAATGCATTTGTACCTATTGCATTGCTGTGGGTAGGAAAGCTTATTATCGACGAGATCGTTCTCCAGATTTCCCTTCCTCAACCTGAACTCAGCCATTTATGGATGTTGGTGGGAATGGAACTGGCACTCTCCCTGTTATCTGATCTGCTGAGCAGGGCCATTGGTCTTACCGATGGATTGCTGGGAGATTTATATTCAAATGCTTCCTCGATTGTCATTATCAAAAAAACCAAGGATATCACGATCAGCCAGCTTGAAGATCCTGATTTCTATGATAAGCTTGAAAGGGCCCGGCAACAGACCAATAGCCGGGTTAACCTCATGTCTGAATCGTTAACCCAGGTTGAAAACATCATATCAATGATCTCCCTCATTGCCGGGCTGATCTACTTTGAGCCGTGGCTGCTGATCCTGCTGGTACTAAGTATCATTCCATCATTCATTAATGAAATCAAGTTTAGTTCCAGGAGGTATTCACTGGCCCGTTCATGGACCGCAGAGCGCCGTGAACTGGATTATTTGCGATACATAGGGGCGAACGACCAGACCGCACGTGAAGTGAAACTTTTTGGTATATCTGATTTCATTGCGGGCCGTTTTAAAAAAGTGTCCGATGAATATTATCATCTTAATAAAGGACTTGCCATTCGCCAGACATCCTTTGGTGCACTTTTCAATATGCTCGGGGTACTGAGTTATTATGGTGCCTATGTTCTGATTATTCTCCGCGTGATCGCCGGCGTTCTTACCCTTGGTGATCTAACATTTTTGTCAGGTTCCTTTAATCGCCTGCGGGGTAATTTACAGGGATTTTTCCTTCGGTTTACCAGAATTACCGAACGGTCTCTTTACCTGCGGGATTATTTCGATTTTATTGATCTTGTCGTGGATGAACCTGCAGAAAACGTATTGCAGGTTCCTTCTGTCATCAGGGAGGGGTTTACGGTGAAGAACCTTTCATTTGCATATCCCGGGTCATCACAAAATGTGCTGACCAATGTGAGTTTTACACTTGAGCCGGGTGAGAAAATGGCATTCGTGGGTCAGAATGGAGCGGGTAAAACCACCCTTATCAAATTGTTTCTGCGATTCTATGAGCCGACTTCCGGTGAAATTTTGCTGGATGGAATAAATATTAACAGGTATCAACGGGATCAGTACCAGCAGTTATTTGGCGTTATCTTTCAGGACTTTTTCAAATACGAATTCACAATCAAGGAAAACATCGCCGTGGGCAATATCGATGAGCTGGAAAACAGGGAGCGTATTGAAACAGCGGCAGAGCGAAGTCTTGCCAGCGAGGTGATTGAGGAACTTGAATTCGGACTGGATCAACAGCTTGGAAGGCGCTTTGCCCAGGGTAAGGAATTGTCGGGTGGGCAATGGCAAAAGGTGGCCCTGGCACGGGCGTATATGAAGGATGCCAGTGTGCTCATTCTGGATGAACCCACAGCTGCCCTTGATGCGAAAGCGGAGTATGAAGTATTTCAGCGGTTTATCGGACTTACTCAAGATAAGACCAGTATCATCATTTCACACCGCTTCAGTACTGTGCGAATGGCAGACCGGATTCTTGTACTACGGGAAGGTCAGCTTGAAGAACTGGGAACCCATGAGGAGCTGATGCGAAATCAGGGCCTGTATGCAGAATTATTTGAACTTCAGGCCGCAGGATACCGGTAATACAAATTTTATTCTGTCACCATTTCAGGAGTCCTTTCGACTTCGGTCGATAAGGGAATGCCGACATGTAAAATGCCGGATGCTTCTCCGTTTCCATCGCTAATTACAGAGTAGGACCCCTGGAAAACAATCACTTTGCCTGAACCGGAGATCTTCTCAAAACGGCCATGAAGCGGTTGACCGGGACTCACAGCTTGTAATAAGGCCTGGAAGGTGTCAATATCTTTTTGAGCAGGGTTAATAAGCGAGGAGTATTTTAACGCCATTAGCTCGTCCTCAGAATAATTGAGCATTTTTGCATACGCCAGGTTGGTATTGACCACTTTACCGTTGAGGTCAAATTCAATAAATCCCAGGTTGCTGTCATTCAGTGCCTGGAATCGGCTTTCGAATTCTTTGGATTTGCGTTGCATTTCTTCCTGTGTTGCGGAAAGCTCTTCCATATTCTGGCGCATCTCCTCATCCTGGGCACGTAGCATTTCAGTTTGCTCCTGTGATTTTTCAAAGAGCATTTTGGTTTTACTGTTTACTTTCGCTGATGTGATTACAGAAGCGATGCTCTCACATACTTTGATTAAAAAGTCGATCTGGAATTGTTCAAAATCCTTGAAGGTTGCAATTTCTATTACGCCCTCTATAATCTGATCTGTTTTAATAGGTAATACAATCAGGAAGCGGGGAGGGGCCTCTCCCAGACCCGAGGTAATACTCAGATAACCTTCGGGAATTTCACGCAGTAGTGTATACTGGCGTTCAAGGAAACACTGGCCTACCAGCCCTTCGCCAATTTCAACCTGCTTATTCAGGAATTTCTTCCGGTTATAGGCATAGCAGCCTTTCAGCTCCAGGTACTCACGGTCTTCGTCTTCTGTGTGGATAAATATTGCTCCCTGGTTTGCATTAAGGTATTTGACGAGGTAGCTGACTACCTGGTAGGAAAGCTCATCGAGGTCATTGTCATGTGCACGAATGATTTCACTTAATTCCGCAACACCGAGGTTAATAAAGCGTTCTTCTTTTTCGCGTTCACTGCTTTCTTTCAGACTGTTTCGCATTTCCATTAATGCTGCCCCCAGAAGGTCTCCTTCGCGAAGCTCAATATCTGTTTCCAGATTGCCATTGGCAATTTCATTGGCAATTTCTATGTTTTTGGATGTAATCGCATCGGAAGCACGGAGCTTCAGTATATTCTCAGCACTGGAAATCGTATGCTGTGCCAGATTGTGGGCATAGATTGCGGCAAGAACAACCCCAAATGCGTAAAGCCCGGCATGAAACAGGAATGTCTGAAAATCCATGAATTCAAGCTGGGTGAAATAAATTTGCTGATATGCCACATTCTCATTTACAACACCAAGGTATTGGACATAGGCAAATGTGGAATGATGTACCACCACAAAAAGCAGCTGAGGCAGGAATGCCCACTTGTTCTGATAGGTGATCATGGCAATGATGGCGATAAATGCCGTAAAATGCATTTCAAAGAGTCCATGCATCTGGTAAATGAACTGGGCCATGAAGATTCCGAATACAAGACTGCCTACGTACTGTATGACAGTGCTGTTTTTAAAAATCATCTTGGTTCCAAAATAAAGGATCATGCAAAGTGAACCGACACCAATACCGACAAGGTAGGTATCATAAAAAAATGAAAGCAGTATCCCGAAGGCAAAGTAACCAAAGAGCACCTTTTCGATGATCCGGCTTGATTTATCGTTTACCTCGTTGAAAAATTGGTTGATTTCTTTTTTCGTCGCCATAATTAAAAAATGGATAGAAGACTTTTATTGTCATTTGAATTTGATGGTAATTCACAGCCATATGCGGTTAAGGCCACTTCCGGAAAAAATGGTGGCTCTTCGCCTTTAAGCAATGCTTGCAGGGCTATTTCTGCAAACTTTGTATTCCGTGAAACACAGAAACGTGCGCGGTTATAATTACCCTTATAAAAAATTTTCTGGTCTTTGATCAGGACTGCCTGGGGGGTGCTGTAAATCCCAAGCTGGTCGGCAATTTTGCCATCCGGGTCGGTTACAACTTCAATGCCAAGGTCATATTTTTTTCTGAACTCTTCAATTTTACGGGCGTCGGGTTCATCACTCTGCAGCACTGCTATAAATTGAATTTCATCGGAGAAGCGCCGAACCATCGACTGGAATTCGGTAATGTTAAACCTGGAACAAGGGCAGTCGTAATTGTAGAAGTGAACGAAAACACCCTGCTTGCCGGCTTCCAGCGGAAGATCAGTCTGGATGCTGTCACCTTGGTTCACCTGTTTCAGGTCCTGGGGAACAGGTGTAGGTAATGTATACTTGTATTCCTGCTCCCAAAAAAGATAACCAATGCCCCCAAGGGCAATGATCACAAGTGTGAGGAATAGGAAAATCTTTTGCATCAGGGAATATTTAGCCAAAACAGAACCCTAAATATACAGGTACCCAAGCTCAGGACTGTTTTTAAAAGCGCGGATGAATATACCTATGTACCAAATCGGGATTATTTCAATCTCTTATGAGAGAAGCCTAAAAAAAGAAGGCCCTGGTTCATTCAGGGCCTTGGTGTTGGTAATCAGAAGGTTGGGTAAAATTTATTGTTCTTCTGCAGGTTCAAGTGCATTTTCATAGTCTGCCATGACAAAATCAAAATTCTCACTTGTATTAATATCTATGATCTTCATAACGGTATTTCCATCTCCTGTTTTTGATTCGTAGTTCATTTCCAATACATCGCCTTCCGGCATCTGATCATAAAATGATGCATACTTCTTTTTCATTTGTTGGGAAAACAGGAAGTTATTCTTGGACCAATAGGACGTGTAGCCCTGGATAGGCTGGGTGCTTACCCAATACCTCGCCGAATATTCATCGGTATCGGTGAGATATTCATCACAAGCATAACCAAGGATGGTTTTTGTGTTTCCTGTCCTGGTAATGTTGAAATCAGTTGCGGATAATGAATCCAGCGTTCCGTCCATGGAAGCATCCATCATTTTACTCCAATCCAAGCCGTAGGCCATCCTTGATTTTTCGCCTTTTTTATTTTCCATCAACATAATGGTTGCCTTATGCTGATTATCAAAAATCATTACAGTCCTTTCAAGATCTTTGTCATCGGTTTCCATCTGCATGGCCCAGACTTCAGCCTGCTGGCTCATGAATGTCCTGAATTGCGTGGGGTCAATATCTTTCCCTTTTTCGTCGGTTCCTGAAATTTCCATATCGGTGTAACCTTCAAAGTGATAACTGTCTTCCGTCTCAACATTCATATCAAGACTTTCAAGCATCTTGCTGTAATCATACCCGGAACCTTCATACTGGGTAGGAGGCCCAAAGATTTGTTCAAGATAGCGATCAGTTTGCTTCTGTGCTGCCTTCTCAATTTCATGTGCGACGCGACGTTCCACAGCATCCTGAACACCGTCCTCAGCTGCTCGCTTTAGCTTTTTCAGGAGCTGTGCCTGAGATACAGGGATCAGGAATAGGAGGCAGATAGTAAGAATGGATAGATTTCTGAAATGCATTGCGTTTTTCATGGTTAGTGTATTAAGAAAGTTACAGACTAACCGCTTAAATGCCTATTGTTCAGCTAACTAAATAAGAATAAATTATAAATTCACTACAATTGGGGATGGATATCACTTGATCTTTTCGCCTGAAATGGTTAAGGCTCCCAATTATTTATTCTGAAGGTATTGTCCTGGGAGCCCCGATTTTATCCAGTACCCAGTCATTGGCAGCATTTCTTTGTTCAGGAAATGTCCAGTGCCCGGTTTCTTTATAGAGATGTAGTTCTTTCGGTTGTGTGATTGAATTAAATGCGGCATACATAGAAGTGGGCGGACAAACATTATCATTGAATCCCCATGAGTACCAGCCGGGTACCGACAGCGTCCTGGCAAAGTTAACCACATCATAATATCCTGCGGTCTTAATCCAGCCGGGATTTTCCCCGGCATTATATTCATTGAACATATGTGGCCAGCCACCGGCGCGGCCTTCAAGGTATCCCGTAAGGTCACTGAGCGCAGGGAAAAATGAGGCAAGATAATCAACACGGGAATCCAGCGATGCCGTCACGATACTCAGGGCGCCGCCCTGGCTTCCGCCCATGACTGCCAGGTTCTGACCATCAAATTTGTCATGTGTGAAGATGTAGTCTATTGCACGAATACAACCGAGATAAACCCTTTTATAATAATATTGATCGCGGTTTTGCATGTTTAAAGTCCAATAGCCAAAAAGAGCACCTGATATTAATGATTGGTATACTTCGTTTTCCATATCAACAGGAATACCATGTATGCCAACACGGAACACAATAGCCCCCCTGGCTGCCAGGTCGTCCCTGCCATAAGGCCTGATTCCGGCACCGGGGACCTGGAGGATTGCGGGATATTTACCGGGTGCTTTAGGTACTGACAGCATTCCATAAAAGCGGCTGCTCCCCAACCAGCTACCTACTCCAATGTTTTGCATGTTCACATGATAGACATCAATATCCGAAGTGCTTAATTCCGGCATATATGTGACCCTGGCATCGATTGGTAATTCTGCGAGTTCCTGTTTTGCATTTGTCCAGAATTCATCAAAATCAGATGGCATTTTCGCAGTGGGAGTTATTTTTTCAGGGTCATAAGCTGCGGTTCCACGACTTTGATAGGATATTCCATCGTATTCGAATGTTACAATACAACTCACAAATCCGGGATCCTTAAGTTTGATGCCTTTTAAGACAACACTTCCATTTTTTAACTTTGCCGTTCCCTCGGATTCGGCAGGCATTTTCTCCGGACCAATTTCATAGGAAAATTCAGCATCCTGCAATGCCTGACCATCTTTGAATATCTGTACAACAAAGTCTGCGCGATCCCCGGTCTCATAAATCCAGGATTCAGATTCCGGTGTCACATGGATCTCAATGAGCTTTCTCGAGGGCTGGGCTAAAACCACATTTGCTGAAAGCAGAATTATAAACAAGGTACGCAGATATACAGTCATGTTCGTTGGGTTTGATTTACAAGGTATCAAAATTTTTCCGGAAGATTACAGCTAATATGAATAGCTAAGGAGCGCAGATTCCGGCATATAAGTCTTGCGAGGAAACATTGAAGCCATTCGATGCGCATTCGAATTCCGGCTGTTTCACCATTCGCTGGAAAGCGGGTACAATCCCGCAATAGCTTGTGAGGAGAGGGTTCGACCAGATGTACAGGCAGTTGACGGATTCAAGATTTTCAAGTCCGTTGAGTGAGGTAAGCGTCTTGTTATTTTCAATGTACAGGCAACTCATTCGGGTGGCATTTTCCAGGGCATAGAGATCCAGAAGGGATTTGTTGTTAACTATATCCACATTATGAAACTCCCGGATTCCCTGCAGGCCGTCGAGACCCGTGATGGACTCGTTTTCATAGATGGTGAGGGCAACATGGTCATTCGTAATGTTTCTGAAGACACTTAAGGATCTGATCTTTGGGTTTCCATACACGAGGATACTTTCACTGATGTCCCTGATATTCTCAAGACCTGAAAGGGTTTTGAGCGACTGGTTATTGACAATATGCACATTGTTGGCCCGTATGATTGAACGGAGCGGCGTCAGGTCGGTGATGGAATTCGGATCAGTGGATATGTAGGAGCCGATTTGCAGTAAACCATCTACACCTGTATAGCATGTATTACCGAATGTAATGACATCATTCTGGGTTTTCAAAATGACATCACCCTCGAAAATTGACGAGCGACAGGCTGTCTCATCCAATTCCGGAGAATCACATCCGGCTGAAAATAAAATCAACACTGCGCAAACTGCTGTAAACAGTTGATGACTGATCTTAATTTGTAACAAGTCCGTTTTTAGTAGTAGTGGTTTGACGTCTGTTTTCAGATCTTGAAAAAAGCACATTCAGGGTTCAATATACACAATTTTGTTTTTATTTAAAGCCTAAAATATCTTTACCTAAGTAAATTTTATGATTTTAATGGGTGCTATTCGCCATTTGAACCACTTCTTAGAGGCTCATACATCCTGCGCATGACGAAGTTATGCAATCCCGTGGCCCAGGACCTTGGCAGGACCCTGCTCATAAGAAAATGTGAAATACGGTTCAGTCTGCCCGGCATAATGAATACTTTTTTACCGAATTTATGAATGGTATATTCAGCTACTTCAGAAGGTTTTGCTGGCTTCGGTGAAAGCCAGAACGCATTCGGCTTCGTTTTTATATAATTTGGGGTTGCAACTGCACCCGGGCAACATACCCCAAAAGTGAAGGGAGATCCCCTGAATTCATAGTGCAGACCTTCGGTGAAATTCCACAAATACGCTTTTGATGCCGCATAGGGAATAATATAGTTGGTACCGCGAAAACCTGCGAAGCTTGAAACCAGCAAAATTCCTGTGGGCTTTTCTTTACGCTGTAATAGCCAGGTCCTGATCAGTTGTGTCGGAGTGTTAATATTTACGTTGATGATGGTATCAATATCATCTGATGAGCAGTCCTTAAATTTAATGACCGGTCCGTAGGCCGCATTATAAATTAAAAATCCACAATCAAGCCTGTGCATTGCCTCCATCAGTTTTGAACTGCTGTCCGGGTTTGCCAGGTTGAGTATAATGGTCTCGACCTCAATATTGTATTGGGAAATAAGTTTCTCCTGCAGCGCGTACAACTTTGAATCCTGCTGATCACATAATAACAGATTCATTCCTCGCGAAGCCAGGCTTATGGCAAATGCTTCACCCAGACCTTCTGCTGCACCTGCAATCATTGCCCACGAACCGAATTTATGAATATTCACTGCTGATCTCGCCTTTATAATTCACTATTAAAATAGGCATGAAGTTTATCCCTGTAGCTATCTGAAATCGGGATTTCGTGTGTGCCGATGGTGAGCGTATTTCGCCCGAGGGTATTTACTTCATTGAGATTTACTATGAAGGAGCGATGAATCCGCATGAATTTATCCGGTGGCAGCCGCTCTTCCAGATTCTTCAGGCTCATGAGCGAGAGAAGTGTCTTTGTTTGATTTTTGATGTGAACCTTCACGTAATCTTTCAGTCCTTCTATGTAGAGAATATCATCATGGAAGACCTTTACGTGTTGATATTCCACCTTGAACATGATGAAGTTAGTTGCCGGTGCTGCTGTTGTTACTGCCACCGGTTTTGATTGTCGAAAGTTCAATGCTTTTGTTGCCGCCTTTAAGAAATCCTCATAACTGAAAGGCTTAAGAAGATAGTCGATGGCGTCTACCTTATAACCCTGCAGGGCATATTGATCATAGGCGGTGGTAAATATGAGGAGTGGCTTCCGTGAAGCTTCCATTCCATTTAAAACCCTCCCGAATTCAAGCCCTGAGAGGTCGTTCATCTGGATATCAGAGAAAATCAGGTCGATATCTTCATTTCGGATAATTTCAAGTGCTTCAATAGCACTTTCACAGGTCCCTTTTAACTCAAGGAATGGTGTTTTCAGTATGAATTCCTTCAACAGGGCGAGTGCAAGCGGTTCATCATCCAGTGCAATACACCGTAATTTTGTCATAATTGAATTTGCAATGAGACTTTGAAGGTATTGTCTTTATCATCAATCTCAAAATTATATTGATTGGGATATAGCAATTCAAGTCTTCTTCGCGTATTCGCGATGCCGATGCCATGTTGTTCATGTTGTTCCCCGGTCTTGGGAAAGATCGGATTTTCAACATACAGATCAAGTGTCGTACCTGTGATCTGTATGGTAATAATGATTTCGCTGGTCGCTGTAGAAGAGATGCCATGTTTAAATGCATTTTCTACAAAAGGAAGCAGCAGCATCGGTGCAATGGGTAAATTACTGGCTTCAGCAGGCTTAGTGAACTTCAGCGTCACCTTTTTCGAAAGACGGAGTTTCATCAGCTCAATATAATTTTCAATGAAGCTGATCTCGTCTGATACGGTGGTCTTTCGTGATTCACCTTCGTAAATCACATAGCGCATCATAGCGGATAATTTCAGCAATGCTGTTCGGGAGGCTTCTACATCGATGGATGTAAGGGCATAGATATTATTGAGGGTATTAAAGAAAAAATGCGGATTGATCTGCGCCTTCAGGTAGGAAAGCTCAGTACGTACCTGGAGCTGCTGAAGTTCCTTACGTATTTCCTGCTCATTCTGTCGTTTTCGTACCAGGAATACGATAACACCAAGGCTGAGGTCGAAAAGGATCAGGAAGAAGTCAGTAAAATCAAAGGGTCCGCGGCGATTTGCCGGGTTATACGGCTTTTCAGGACGAAACAATTCGTGCATCTTCCGGGGCAGTTCAACCTGATCCTCAAAAAAATGAACCAGCAGCAGCACGGCGGTAATGATGCCGAATACCGACAATGCGTAAAACAGAAATTTATTTCTGTCAAGAAGATAGGGCAGGAAGAACCTGGCATGCATGTAATAGGCCAGTGTTAACAAAAAGGCAAAGAAAAACTGCCGGTACCAGAATTCCGGCGGCCAGCTCACATCAAAGCTCATCGGTGTGAGTGACAGCACCAAAACCCAAAGTAAACCAATGGACAGATATTCAATACCGGTTCTCCGCTGAATCATAGTACCAAGTACGTTAATTGTATATAAAAAATTCCGCATCCATTCTGTTTATCGACCAGGAAGTCATAAATATCGATGGTTTCCCCAGTACACTAGATGAACAGGTTTCATCTGGTAAAATGACTGAATAGTCGATAGAATCTCCCAAACTGTCGATATGTTAATACTCTCTATCTATCCCGTTAAACAAAATGCCTGTAATAGCGTCAATATTGCTGTAGAACTTAACAACTGATGAAAACTATAAACAAAAAATTACTTATTTCACTCTGTGCAATTTTTAGCATCTTCATAGCAGAGGACCTGCTCGCACAGAATGGGCCACCTCCCGGGATTGCATCCAAACAGGAAAAAGTGGGTTACGGAAAAATTTCAGGAACTATCCTGGATGAGAACCAGGAGCCAGTTCCATATGCTGCAATTTCAATTGTTGACATGAACAGTAAACGCATAGTCGACGGAACGGTTGCAGATGATAAGGGTTCTTTTGTAATCCGGGATATTGTAGAAGGAACCTATACCCTGAGTGTCAGTTTCATTGGATTCCAGACACTGGAAAAGGGTCCGTTTGAAATTACCGGTAAAGGTGAATCCTATGATGTAGGCAAATTGAATATTACCAGTGTTAGCGTCCAGCTTGATGAAGTGGTTGTTGAAGGAGAACGAGCGCTTGTAGAAGATAAGGTAGACCGGATTGTTTATAATGCTGATCAGGATAAAACAACCGTAGGCGGGGATGCTACCGATGTGTTGCGCAGGGTTCCACTACTTACTGTAGACCTGGACGGCAATGTGTCACTGCGTGGAAGCAGTAATATTAAAGTATTGATCGATGGAAGACCATCAACCATTTCAGCTTCCAGCATCGCGGATGCTCTTAAGCAGATACCAGCAGATCAGATTAAGACAGTAGAAGTAATCACTTCGCCATCAGCTCGTTATGATGCTGAAGGAACAGGTGGAATCATCA
This sequence comes from Cyclobacteriaceae bacterium, assembly GCA_050289805.1. GTDB lineage: Bacteria > Bacteroidota > Bacteroidia > Cytophagales > Cyclobacteriaceae > JAUILA01. Next base: position 49,073 of record JBNKGL010000009.1, on the reverse strand, counting down.
ATATTATTACCAAGAAGAATGACCTTCAGGGTGGTTCCCTATCTATAAATTCAAGTGCAGGCCTTCGTGGTTCAAGTCTTGGGCTGAATGCGAGTTATCGCACCGGACGACTTGGATTATCATTGGGCGGTTATGGTAGGGCAGGCTATAATGTGGTAGGTGAATATGAAAATGAACAATCGACTAAAGATGAATTTGGTACGATTGTTTCAACCACCAACCAGTTTGCCGATACGAGGAATAATTACCTGTTCGGTCGATATAATTTCGGTGCCGATTATGCATTCAATAAATATAACTGGGTTGGTGCTTCGGTGAACCTGGGTATCAGGAACTTTAGCTCTAACCAGGATGGTCGTCAAACTGAGACTATCAATCAGGGCGGACAACGATCATCCATGGAGGATGTGGCCGTCGATAATCTTGGTAACGTTGTAGATATCAGCATGAACTATTTGCGCACATTCGAGGAGAAAGGTAAGGAGATTAGTTTATTGACGTTGTATAGTCAGAATAAGCAAACGAATGATTTTGATATCGAAACATTGATGAGCTCAAGTCCGATTGACAACGCGTTCATCCGTAATAATAACGATAGTTATAACAAGGAATTTACCGTGCAGCTGGATTATGTGGAACCGATCAACGACAAGGTAATTGTAGAAATGGGAGCAAAGAACATCATGCGGGATGTAACAAGTGATTTCCTTTACCTGGTAGGAGACGATGAAAATTCACTGACCCCGGTTACAGGCGTCAATCTCAATAATAATTTTGATTACACGCAGAATGTACTTGCAGGATATCTTTCGGGAACTTTCGATCTCGGTAAAGGGTATACGCTCATGGCAGGCGGCCGGTATGAATATACAACGATCAGCGCCAATTTTTCAGATGAGCAGGATCTGGAGATTCCGGATTACGGAACCTTTGTTCCAAGCATCAATTTCTCGAAAAAGCTGACGCCTTTGAAGACAGTGAAATTTGCATATAATCGTAGAATACAGCGTCCCTCACTGCGTTACCTGAACCCGAATATTGATGCTTCAAACCCATTGAACATTTCACAGGGTAACCCGAATCTTGATCCTGAATTTACTGACAATTTTGAGGTATCCTACAGTACCTTCAAGAATGGAACAGCTATCAATATTTCGGCCTTCTGGAGAAATACCACTGGATCGATACAGCAAGTGCGTGAAACAATCGGGCAGGATACGATCTTCTCAACATTTCAGAATATTGGTCAGGAAGATGCCCTGGGTGTGAGTATTTTTGCAAATGGCAAGATTGGCAAATTACAACTAAGTGGAGGTATTGATTCTTATTATGCCATGTTGGACAATAATTTGGAAGACCCACTCTTCAACGCATCTAACGAGGGTTTTGTCGTGTCAGGAAGACTGTTTGGTAGCTATGAATTAACTGAGCAGTGGGCACTTCAGTTCTTTGGATTTATTCGTGGCCGACAGGTACAGCTCCAGGGATATCAGACAGGGTATTATGTCTATAGTCTTAGCCTCAACCGAATGTTCAAGGAAAAACGCGGAAGTATCGGTATCGGTGCGGAGAACTTCCTGAACAATGGAATGAAGATGACCAGCGAAGTGAATACACCGTTTGCGGATCAGTTCAATACCAATATTATGCGTAATATGAATTTCAAGGTCAATTTCAGCTATCGTATTGGAAAACTGACTACAGGTCAATCAAGAAGGAAGCAACGCAAAATTGAAAATAATGATATGAAAGACGGTGGTGGAAACCAGGATATGATGAATAACTAGTTTTCATAATCATTCAGGAATCCCGGGTTGGTTTGGTTTAGGTACGAGGATTCATTGAGAAAGGGGCTTTTGCCCCTTTTTTATTTGCCCCCATAAAAGTAATATTAGGTTATGAAAATCATGGTAAAATCCAACCAGTACTATTTTTCTCCTTTGTTACTGATCTTGTCAGTTCTTTTTTCATGTGATTCACAAAAAAGGGAACCTCAGTTGGATGAAGTCTATTTGAATTCATTGAGAAGTTATCGGGAAACACTTGCAGAAAAAAGCCGCATGGAATACCTGCAGTTGATTGGTCGTTATCAACTTTACCCGGATCAACAGAATTTTATCGGTACCCGCTCTGACCAGGCGATTATGATTGAATATGAAGAATTTCCTGAGGAATTGGGCATGGTACACTTTACACCGGACTCATTGATCTTTGCTTCTGCCGGTTTTTTATTTAAAACAGCCGACGGATCCCTTGATTCTACCGTGCAGCTGCCGCGTACCGGATGGTTCAGATCGGAGGATTATCAATATGGCCGGTTTAGCTGGCATTTTTTAAATCGTGAAGGAAATTACTTCTTGCGGGTTCGTGATCATGAACATCCGGAAGCAATGAATTTCAAAGGCTATGATTGGTTTGAACCGACTGCTGAATTCGTACTGGATGGAGAATTTACATATTTCGATCAACCACTGATTGAGGAAGTTCCGTCTACCCTGGATTTTAAGGAAAATTCAGTCTTCATTGGACGGGTTAAATTCAATTATCGTGATGAGCCATATACACTGGATGTGGGTGAGGAGGGGTTCACCACTTTCGCCGATGAAACTTCCGCGGACCAAACGTATGGTGCAGGGCGGTATTTATATATTACACTTCCGGAGAAAAATGGTCCTGTACAGGTTGATTTTAATTATGCCTATAATCCTGCATGTATTTTCTCTGAGTTCACGACATGCAAATTTGCGCCTCCGCAGAACAGGCTTCCTTTCAAAGTTTTAGCAGGTGAAACCGCAACACCTGCCGGAAGATTTGAAGCAAATTGAAACAAGTTCAATTATCCATTGTTTGAACATTCAGAATTCAAGGTTTTTTTATACCTTGATTGGCTAACATTCTGAACTATGAATAAAGATTACTTTAACAGGGTAACTGTGCTCATTATTACCCTTGCAGTGTCCGCCCTTTTTATTGCCATGATCAAGGGCTTTTTTATGACAATTTTATTGTCTGCCATATTCAGTGGCTTACTTTATCCGATCTTTCTTCGACTTAAAAAACGGTTCGGCGGGCGATCATCCGGGGCGAGTATCGTCACTCTTCTGATTTTTGTGTTTCTGATTATATTACCAGTTGGCGGTTTGATGGTTGTGGTCGTAGATCAGGCGATCAATGCCACCGAAACCATTGGTCCGATACTCAAAGAAAAAATCGGGGATCAAAGTACTCTACTTGACCGCATCAATGATATTCCGATCGTGGAACAATTCTTCCCGCAGCATGACAAGTTTGTTGAAACGGTAGAAGGCCTCATTGCAGGAATCGGTAAATTCGTGATTAACAACCTTGGTCATATTTCCTCAGGAGCTGTAAGTTTCTTTTTTCAGTTCTTTGTGATGCTCTTTTCAATGTACTACTTCCTGATTTATGGGAAAAACTATCTCGCCTGGGTCCTTTATATGCTTCCGCTCAATTCGGAAGAAGAGAATTTATTACTGTCAAAGTTCATTACGGTTTCAAGGGCAACACTCAAGGGAACCTTTGTTATTGGTGCCGTACAGGGAGCTATGGGAGGAGTGGCAATGTGGATTGCCGGAATACCTAATACACTCTTCTGGGGGGTTATTATGGCTGTTTTTTCGATTATTCCCGCGGTAGGCCCGGCGATTGTCTGGTTACCGGCAGGCATTTATCTGTTAATCACAGGGAACGTAACCGCAGGAATAGGCTTATTGCTTTTTGGTGCAGTAGTGATAGGAAATATCGATAACCTCATACGACCTAAATTGGTTGGCAAAGAAACGGAATTACCGGATTTAATGATCTTCTTCAGCACTCTGGGCGGTCTGGCATTATTCGGAGCATCGGGTTTGATCATTGGTCCGGTTGTGGCTGCCTTATTTATCACCATGTGGGAGATTTACGGCGCTACTTTCAGCGATTCTTTGGACCCTTCAAGTCTGTTTGTAAAAGGAGAAAAGGTGATAGATCACATGGTTCCTGCCGGTGTTGAACATATGAAAGAAGGCATGCAGCATCTTGAGGAGGAGGAAAATAAAGAACAGGGTAATTCAGAGGCAGGGCATCAGGATTAGTTGTTCTTAATTCATCTCAGTTTACAATGGCAACAATGCGCAGCGGGCCGCCGCTGCCACCATTGATCTTCATAGGCAAAGCAATGATCTGAAAATCAGTTTCAGGCAGTTTGTCCATGTTCGCGACATTTTCAAATCCGGGAATGTTAGCGCTGAAGAGTTTGCGATGTGATTCGAAAAGAGATGATTGTCCGTAATCAAGACTGGGTGTGTCAATGCCTATTGCCGAGATTCTGCGATTTGTAATTAACCATTCAGCTGTTTCGGGATGGATGCCCGGGAAATGTAATTTCGCCACAGCTTCAGTGCCTTTCTCATCAGTTCCCATATATCGTTTTGCATCCGGCCAGAATTTTCCAAACCCGGTTCTGAATAACAGGATGGTCTGATCCTTAATTGTGCCATGTTCATTTTCCCACTCCTGTACATCGGCAATACTGATCTGGTAGTCTGGATTCAATACAGAAGAGTCGGAAATATCAATTACTATGGCCTTACCTATGAGGTTATCCAGCGGGATCTCATCAACAGATTGTTTTCCTTCTGAAAAATGGACAGGTGCATCAAGATGGGTGCCTCCATGCTCAGCTGAGGAGAACGAATACGCTGAATAATAGAACCCTTTATCGGTAAGACCAGCAGATCCGGAGAGGTGAAAACCATCCGCTGTTGGCCAAAACAGGGTCGTACTGTCAAAGGGATAGGTCAGGTCGATAATGGTGCCCTCCAGCGGGTTGGAAATGTTCGATTCTGATTCAGTCTTTTGCCCGGAAAAACAGCCTGTGAGAACAACTATCAGAAATATATACAATGCAGTTTTCATTCGGATTGGATTAGGTGATTTTCAATTTACGATGGCTGTCAATCAATTCAAACCTATGAATGATCATTCCACCAGTGGCCAGGGGGACTGGTCTCCAATGTGAACAGTTCGCCGAGGCGTGGGGTCAGGAATTCCAGGTTCTGTTCCCTGGCTGCCTGAACAAAGCGTTCTGCAGGATCTTTCCAGGTGTGCTGAGCCAGGGAGAAGGCCCCCCAGTGAACCGGAACCGCTTTCTTAACACCCGAGTCCAGTCCGGCCTGAACAGCTTCTTCAGGAAACATATGAATCTGTCGCCAATGCTCATTGTATTGTCCGCATTCCATAAAACCTATATCGAAAGGCCCGAAACGCGAACCTACTTCTTTAAAATGATCACCATATCCACCGTCGCCACTGAAATATATACTGGAACTATTTTCTTTCAGTACCCATCCTCCCCATAGTGATTTTGCCCGGTCTGTAAGACCTCTTCCGGAAAAGTGACGGGAAGGAGTAAAGGTGATGTGGATATCGTGAAATTTCCGCTCGTCCCACCAATCAAATTCTGTTATATCATTTCCCTGTACACCCCAGTATTTGAGATGTCTCCCAACGCCAAGGGCCGTATAAAAGTGTTTTACCTTGGGGATCAACCGATGCATGCTGTCCAGGTCAAGATGATCATAATGGTCATGGGTGAGTAATACCAGGTCAATTTCAGGAAGAGAATCGATAATCTCCAGGGACCCCACTGAAAATCGTTTTGTTGCAAATGGAGCAATGGGGGAGGCATTTGGGCCAAACATAGGATCTATCAATATGGTCTTGCCACTCACCTGCATCAGCAGTACTGAATGACCATACCAGATGAATTTAGGTGTATCTGCTGGAATCAGAAATTCACTTATTCTGAAAGGCTGGATCGGAAGGGGAGAACCGGGCTCTCTTCCCCCTGATTCAAAAAATTGCCGGTACAGTATTTTGGGAAGGGTCTGGATATTCACATCCATCGTAGTCTTTTCAAGGTTCTGGAATTTGTTCTCCGACCAGTTGTCAGACTTTGAATATCTTGCCTTTAGTTCCTGTGTTATTTTACCGCCGAATTGCTTCATTTAAATTCCTTTTTGCTGCTGTAGTACTTAAACAACAGATGCTGCCAATTGATTAATATCGCGGTTATCAAGAATCTTCTTTGATAACGGATGTGTCAGGGTAGCAATCATTGCCAGTCCTAATTTTGTGGTGGTGGTAACGTTTTTCGACTTTCTCAATAGCGGGAAAAATGGTTTGGCGATCTTGTATATTGTATTGTAAAGCCTGGTTCGTGAGGTAATACCTTTTTCGGGCAGTATAAATCCAGGACGGAACGCATAGGCATCGTAAAAGCCCTTGGAGAAAATCATATTCTCGGTACGCCCTTTCACTCTTGCCCACATGATTCGGCCTTTCTCCGTCTCGTCCGTTCCCTGCCCGGACACATAAACAAATACCATCTTTTTATTCAGATCATAAAGTATGTCAACGAATGCTTTTGTGATTGTATAGGTTATTTCTGTGTACTGTTCTTCACTCAAACCAACCGCTGAAATTCCCATGCAGTGAAAACAGGCGTCATATCCGGCTAGCCGGTCCTGAATGCTGGAAATATTCAGAAAATTATCAAGAAGGATTTCTTCAAGTTTAGGGTGGGAAAGATGTATACTCTTTCGGTTAATGATGAGGACATGATCAATTTGAGGATGGTCGAGGCATTCCAGTAGTGCCCCTTTTCCAACCATTCCGGATGATCCGGTAATCATTACTTTTTTCATATAATACGTTACCGAATGAAATTATTAAGAAATTCTTTAGTGAATTTATTTCTTCTACATAAATATACAGAAGAGTCTTCAGACCCATAAAGATATCCGCTTAAGTTATGATTTGGTAAGAAAATATATTTCCTTAAAAACACTTACATTCAAAGTATGATCAGAAACTTCGCTTGCACATTCACCCTTATCTTATCCATAATTTTTACCGGATACGGTCAGTATGAAATAGCCATCACCATTGATGATGTTCCAAATACAAGGCTTTTTAAATCCAGTGGTGGTGAATCCCCCTTCCTCAGTGTGCTGGATTCAATGAACATACCGGTGACTATCTTCATCAATGAATCAAAACTGTATGGTACAGAGACGGTTGTTGAAAATATGAAACTTTTGCAGAACTGGATTTCACGATCCTATAGTACCCCTGGGAATCACACTTTCAGCCATCCAAGGTATTCGGACGTTGGGTTTGAAAATTTTCGTGACGACGTGATGAAGGGAGAGTCAGTCACTCGGGGAATGTCAAAACAATCGGGAAAAGATCTCAAATATTTCAGATTTCCCTTTAATGATATGGGTGCTGACAGGGTTCAGTTTGACAGTATTGCCAGTTACCTGGAATCCCGTTCTTATAAAATTACCCCCTTTACCATAGAAAGTTCTGACTGGCTGTTCGATCAGCTGTACAGTTATTACCTGTCTGAGGGGAATTTAAAGGAAGCCGGGAGGATAGGAGAATCCTATGTCGCCTATACCCTTGCTCAGTGTGATTATTTTGATTCGCTGTCACGTTCATTGTATGGACGTCAAATAAAACAGATCTTTCTTGGTCATGATAACTTACTCAATGCTAGGTATTTAACATCAGTCATTCAACAATTAATTCAACGGGGATATTCATTCATTTCACTTGATGAAGCATTGGAGGATCCTGTTTATGAGACCGAAATGGCATACCATGGAAAGTGGGGGTTTTCGTGGATCTACCGGTGGATTGAAAACGAAGACTCCCGGAGTAATTTAATGCGGCAGGAACCTGATATGGGGAACATCCTGGAAGAGTATAATCAATTATCTTCCCGGGGAGCATTTTAAAGAGCACTAAGTTCAGGTTACGACCAGAACGGTTGATGCGATAATAATACCTAACAGGACCAAAAAAATGATGAGCTTCGTGCGTTTGGTTTCCTGCCTTCTTTCCGCTTGCCAGGAAGAAAGTTGTTCATAATTGGTTTTATTGGATTGATGTTCCCTCAAATCTTCCCGATACGAATCGGGTTGGGCAGCACCTTTCCCACGCCTGAGAAGGTTCAGGCTTTTATCATTCAGATATTTTCCCAGTCCGGCAAATCCTATTCCAGTGCTCATGGTCAAAATTCTTATTACTATAATATACGAATATTAATTAAGTAATGTTTTCAGACATGTCATCTGAATAGGGCTCTTTGGTCGGGTTTTGCATTCTTATCAGGATAATTACAGCGGAAGCCAGGGTAATTATTGCTGTAAGGCGTACGGAGCTGAAAATTCCGAACTTGTCGGCGACAATGCCGGTTAGAATAGCGCCAATGGCATATCCCAGGTCCCGCCATAACCTGAATACACCGATACTCCTGGCGCGTTGCAGGGGATTTGTATAATCTGAAATTGCCGCCATGAACGTTGGGTATACGATGGCGGTTCCTAAACCGAGGGTACAGCTTAGCACCAGGAACTGATTCAGGGTTGAGGCGAAAGACATTCCCAGAATCGCAATTCCCTGGATCACCATTCCCCAAATAAGCATTGATTTTTTATTGAAATGATCGGCAACTTTACCTGTGACTAACTGACCCAGTCCCCAGACGATGGGATAGACCGCCACAATTTTCCCAACCTCATCCAACGTAAAATCTTTACTCACGAGGAGCATTGGAAAGAGACCCCAGATCATTCCGTCGTTCAGATTATTCACCAATCCGGCCTGCGTGATAGATCCAAGATTGGGGTTAAGCCATGTGGTATCCAGAAAAACGTTTTTAAGGAGAGGTACGCTACTCGTTTCGGTTTCCACATTGACATGATGAATAGTGTCTTTAACTAGAAGGATACTTCCCAATAGCCCAATCAGAACAAATGCTATACCCATGTAAAAAGGATAGGGTCGCAAGCCATATTCAGATGCGATCAATCCTGTAAGAAATGCCACGATCCCTACAGCGAGATAGCCCGCTGATTCATTGAGACCCATGGCAAGCCCCCTGTTCCTTGGACCGACAAGATCAATCTTCATGACAATAGTGCTGGACCATGTGAGTCCCTGGTTTATGCCCAGCAATATATTTGCCGCAATAATGGCATTCCAGCTGCCTGCATAGATCAGTATGAAGGGAACCGGCAACCCGAATAACCATCCCAGAACGAGAAGCCTTTTTCTTCCAAAGCGGTTCGCCAACGCACCGGTATAGTAGTTGGTGATTGCTTTAGATATTCCGAATACAATGATGAAAGAAAGAATAGCGGTTTTAGCAGCGATTGCGAAATCTGCTTCGGCAATTTGGGGTAAAATTGTCCTTTCCAACCCAACCATTCCACCAACAAAACCATTGATAATCAGAAGAATGGTAAATTGTTTCCAATTTTCCCGCAGGCCCAGCACAACTTTCATTTTGGTCGAGAAGTTGATATATCAACTAATTTCCGACAAATAAATGACTTTTGACGTACCTGACAGACATTAGAATCTTAGGGTCCGTTATTTTGTCCAGTATCGCGATGCCCATGCCAGCATGGTGCTCCAATTGGGTCCCATCGTGTGGCCGCCGGCATGCTGACGAAAGGCTATGTCACCAGCGGTAACTGCTGTGCCGAGTACCGGAAATTCAGTAATGTTCATACCTATTTTTCCAACCAGCTCATATACCGGTTCTGCGTGAACCCCGGCAAGAAACATTCCTCTTGCATCCACCCAGGTGCCTTCAACAAATGGTGAACCCACGCTGATGAAAATGGGTCTGGGAGCGCATAGGGCGATAAGTTCATGAGCATCTACAGGAAGGTCATTCGTGGTGAGCCCGGAAGCATATTTTATAAAATTGCCCGCAAACCAATGATATTCATAGGATGACGCCAGGTTTTCCACTTGTTCACCAAAATTTCGTCGTAAGATCTTGGTGCCTCCTGCTCCTGAAGATCCAATAAAACCCAATGAAAAACGAGGTTCAAAGGCAAGTGCGACCACCGCGGCTTTGCCGTATCTTGACAATCCTGCAATGGCAACTCGATTTGCATCAACAGACTGATCTGACTCCAGGTAATCCAGTACTTTACCGGCTCCCCATGCCCATGCACGAAGCGTACCCCAGTCATCTGGTTTTCTGGGTTTACCCTGATTGACAAGCCCGATGATTCCTGTATTCAACCCTGCTCCATGATCTGCCTGAATACTTGCAGGGTTGAGAATTCCAAATCCCCAGCCCCTTGATATGATCTGTTCCTTCCAATCCGGTTCTCCGGGTGAAAAAATGGAGGTCGCAGGTGGCGGGCCGAACGGGGATCGGATGAACCCAAACTCCAAAACCAGGGGAACTGCGTCTGAAGCAGATAATGGAGTGACGATGAGAAGTTCGATCTCCACCGAAATCCCTGGCATTGTCGAATTATCAACGATACCTGCAAGCATTCTTTCCTTTACAGGGAAGTTGCCAATGACTGTATCTCTGGAAGATATAATTTTCCAGGTCACTGCAGGGATGTTTGAAGGTACCCGGCCGTAAATTTCGCGTTCAAAAAGCTCAACAATCTCTGGCCGGCGCTGATCCCACCATTGTTGGCTCGTTTGTACCTTCTCCCCGTTATTGAATTTCAGAGGATCGGGAAGAACATATGAATTTACCTTGGTTTCGTCACTGTTCGCTGCATTGGGATCAGTGGGATTACCGGAAGGTCCCGCACGATTTGGGACTCTAATACCCAGTTGCTCTTTCATTAATTTGTGATCTTCCGCAGATAGCCTGGCAATGCTGTCACGTTCAGCCTGTGAAAATTGTCCTGAACAGGGCGATACACATATAAAAAGAGCGAATGAAAGAATCAAGAGTTTCATTACGGTCAAGATAGAAGGAAATTTATATTGATGAAAATAATGCTATGAGGATATTTCAACACCCGAACTTATGGAAATTGCCTATATTGAAGTTAAAGCATTCCCCGCGCATGAAAGATCAGTATGTAGACCTTCAGACTGTAAAATTTATTCTCTTCGACGTTCATCAACTGGATGAGGTTCTTAACCAAGATCATTTCGAAGTATATGACTCAACGGCCATCAATGATTACCTGGATTCTGTAAAGGAGTTTTCAGATAAGGAAATGTATCCATATTTCCGTGAAATGGATCAGGCACCTGCATATTATAAGGATGGCGAAATCATTGTGCATCCCCAGGTCGTGAGGTTTCTGAAACTGTGCGGGGAGTCAGGTTTCACAGGCGCAACTTTCGAACATGATGCCGGGGGTTTGCAGCTTCCTAATATGGTGCTTTCAGCCGCAGCTTTTATCAAGGAGACTGCCAATAATCATTTGCCTGGTTATGCGGGCCTGACGGCCGGTGCGGCTGAATTGATACAGTTCTTCGCTACGGAAGACCTCAGAAAGATATATGTTACCAATATGCTCACCGGCAAGTGGGCAGGTACCATGTGCCTTACGGAGCCCCAGGCAGGAAGTTCATTGTCGGATATTGTAACAACAGCCGTTCAGGAAGGGGATTATTATAAAATACGGGGACAAAAGATCTTTATTTCCGGGGGAGACTATCAGGGCATCGAAAATGTTGTTCATCTTTTACTGGCACGTATTGAAGGAGCGCCCGCCGGCACTAAAGGCATCTCGCTCTTTGTCGTTCCGAAACTCAGGCCTGATCCTGAAGGTTCCTTGCATCCGAATGACGTGAATACGGTCGGGGACTTTCAGAAACTTGGGCAAAAAGGATATTGCACCACACACCTTTCTTTTGGCGACAGGGAAGACTGTCGCGGATGGCTGGTGGGAAAGCCTAACGAGGGTTTGAACTACATGTTCAAAATGATGAATACTGCCCGTATTGCCGTAGGGCGGGGCGCAGCGGCCATTTCAATGGCGGCATATCACGCCTCACTCACATATGCACGTGAACGACCACAAGGACGTAAACTGACTCAAACCGGAGACAAGGATCCCCAGAAAGAACAAACATTGATCATCAATCATCCTGATGTGAAAAGGATGCTGCTGTTTCAGCGGGTCATTTCGGAAGGTTCTTTAAGCCTGATCCTTCTCTCGGCACGTTACCAGGACCTGTCGGCAACTCATTCAGATCCCGATGAACGGAAAAGATATTCACAGCTCCTGGATATATTAACACCCATTGCCAAGACGTATCCTGCAGAGAAGGGTATTGAATCGGTAAGTACGGGATTACAGGTTCTTGGCGGATATGGATTCTGTGAAGATTTCATTTTGCAGCAATATTATCGTGATATCAGGATATTCTCCATATATGAAGGGACCACAGGAATTCAATCACTGGACCTGCTCGGTAGAAAAGTAACAATGGAAAACGGTGCGCCCTATAAATTATTAATGGCTGAAATACGTAAAACCATTCAAGGGGTATCAGAAATCAGTGAATTGAAGCAACAGGCGGAAGTTTTGGGTTCTGCTGTTACACTCGCTGATGAGATTGTTGATTTTCTGATTGATTTTGCGAAACAGGGCAATTACGAGCGCTTCCTCGCGGATGCCACCATCTTCATGGAATATATGGGGACCATAATCATTGGCTGGCAATGGATTGAAATGGCCTCGAAAGCACTGGAAGAAGACAATAACTATCCGGATGATTTTTGCAAAGCAAAGGTAGAGTGTATGAAGTTTTATTTTCGATATGAAATGCCGAGGGCCATTGGGCTTTCAATGACATTGATGGACAAGGATGTGCCTACACTGAAAAAGGATACATCATTATTCTCATAGAAAACACAATTATTACGATGACGGAAAATATCAGATCGAAATTCAGCCTTGAGGGGAAAGTTGCCATTGTAACCGGCGCGTCCAAGGGTATTGGTAAGGCCATTGCCCAGGGTCTGGCGGAAAATGGAGCCCGGGTTGTGGTGAGCAGCAGAAAGCAGGAAGCAGTGGATGAGGTTGCTGATGAATTTCGGAAAATGGGCCTGGACGCAACCGGAATTCAATGCCACGTCGGAGATTCCGCGCAACGCAAATCACTGGTTCAGGATACTATGGATCGTTTTGGCCGAATTGACATACTCGTGAACAATGCAGCCATTAATCCATATTTTGGTCCCCTTGAAGGATCGGAGGAGGTTGTTTTCGATAAGATCATGGATGTGAATGTGAAGGCGCCGTGGATCTTGTCAAACCTCGTAATGCCCCATATGAAGGAGAATAATGGAGGAAGCATTATTAACATATCTTCCGTCGAAGGCATTCAACCCGGTTTTGGCCTGGGTTTATACAGTGTGACCAAGTCGGCTCTTATAATGCTCACTCAAAACCAGGCAAAGGAATGGGGGCGATATGGTATCAGGTCGAATGTCGTTTGTCCCGGATTGATCAAAACCAAATTCAGTGAAGGTCTCTGGACAAATGAAAAGCTTGTACGTCAGTATGAAAGGGCAGTCCCACTGCAACGAATTGCCGAGCCGGATGAAATGGCCGGTGTGGTCATGCTGCTGGCCTCCGATGCAGGTTCCTACATGACCGGCGGTGTCTACGCCGCTGATGGAGGCTACCTTATTTCTGGTTAATCTAGCGAAATGAAAACGGATTGGTAGCCGGAACATGCGTGACCGGAATGTGGGGAAAGGTATTTTTCATCCAATCTGCCATGAATGCTGATCCCGGTTCTTCACTGTCGGCATGACCCAGCACAATGAGCGAAATGGTATCTCCTTTCGAACGCGCATCCCTGATGTACTCCGCGGTTTCCCATTCAGAAACTTCCCCGCAAATTACCACCTCAGGCTTTTCGGCACTCGTGAGGGATATCTGCCTTCTGCCGCCTGCCGCGCCTGGCATGAGCAAAACCTTCCGGCAGGTCTCATCAGGGTTTCCGATAAATCGGACAGTACTGATGCCCAGACTTTCCTTCAAATGCAGTATTAATGCATCAAGGGTCACTGGCGGGATCTCATACATATTTCGGTTATTTGGGTCGAAGTATTCATTCCACCCCAACCGGTCAACTACCCCTTGCTGAACGCCATCGGGAAAATAGGTATGCACATAGTCATGGTTACGCCAGATAGCCATGTTATACGTTTCAAGAAGTTTCTTTTTATACAGATATACATCATCTGAGGCAAGCCAGTCTGTTTCATCAAAGTGGTTATAAAATGTTGGTTCGTGGGCGATGATAAAATTGGCATCCAGCTGATGCGCCTTTTCAATGACATCGATCGTTGCAAACATGGTGGTGACAATACCCGACACTTCCAAATTTCGATTTCCGGCCTTTAATGTATCTACAGTTGTTGAAAACGGGGCGCCGGGTACATCGGCAATAAATCTGTCCATGATATCTCCAACGGTTGTTCCTGCAATACTGTGCAGATTTGCGTGGCTGCTGTAAGGAAATAGAAACGTGGTTGCGGACAGGGCAGATATTGTACGAACAAATTTTCGGCGGCTTCTTTTTGTGTTATTTTTCATGGCTGAGAATTAGGAGTATGAAATATACTTTATAACCTGAAGATTTAAAACGACTTAGGGAGGACCTTTGAAATGATGATTAAAGTTATCATTGAGGAGAAATATGAACGGTTTCGATATTACTCATGAAATGACTATTTTGAGGCGGATTAATACCCGTACCATGAATCTGAAAAAATTATCGATCGTCATTTTTCCGGCCTTGTTATTTCTTGCTTCCTGTTCAAAAACTGAGGAACCCTCTGAAGAACCAAAAAGGCCCAATATACTTTTCATCATGTCTGATGATCATGCATACCAGGCCATCAGCGCCTATAGCAATTACCTGATTGAAACTCCCAATATTGACAGGATCGCCAAGGAAGGAATGCTCTTTACCAATGCAAGTGTGACCAACTCCATTTGCGCGCCATCGCGGGCTACTATACTCACAGGAAAACATACTCATATACACGGCAAGGTTGACAACCGCAGACCCTTCGATTCCACTCAGGTCACATTTCCCCAGTTGTTTCAGCAAGCGGGATACCAGACAGCGATGTACGGCAAGCTTCACTTTGGTAATAACCCGAAAGGTGTGGATGACTTCATGATCCTTCCGGGGCAGGGTAATTATATCAATCCGAAATTCATTACGCCAAAAGGTGATACCACCATTATGGGATATGTGACGGATATAATTACAGACCTGACCCTTGGCTGGCTGGAAGAGGGCAGGGATAAGGAAAAGCCCTTTATGATGATGTATCTGCATAAGGCGCCGCACAGACCCTGGTGGCCTCGCCCTGATAAATTCGCAGAGTTCACGAAAAAGCAGTTTCCGGAACCTCCGACTTTATTTGATGATTATGAGGGCCGTGGCACAGCAGCTCACGACGCGGAAATGAATATCCTTTACCATCAGCGATACAGCCATGATTCTAAAATCCGGCCCGAAATCCTTGAAGCGATGGGAGATGTGGAGCCCTACGTGGAACCAGTGGCATGGAATGGTTTTTATGGCCCCTATAACCGGGCGACCCCGGAACAAAAGGCATTATATGACCCGGTAATTGATTCCATTAATACCTGGTTTATGGAGAACTGGCCGACGATGAGCATGGAAGACAAGATGCGCTGGAAATATCAGCGGTATATGCAGGATTACCTGGCATGTATTTCATCTGTTGATGACAATGTTGGTCGGGTACTTGATTACCTGGAAGAAAGCGGGCTTGCCGAAAATACGATTGTTATTTATACCTCAGATCAGGGCTTTTATCTCGGTGAACACGGTTGGTTCGACAAACGATTTATTTATGATGAATCCTTCAAAACACCCTTGCTGATCCGCTGGCCCGGAGTCGTTCAGGCCGGAAGCCGAACCACGGAAATGGTTCAGAACCTGGATTTCGCACAGACCATGCTTGAGATGGCGGATATTCCGGCACCCGATGACATGCAGGGAGAAAGTCTCGTGCCCTTACTGAAAGGACAGAATGACCTCTGGACACGTGAGGAAGTGTACTATCACTATTATGAGTACCCGGCCGTACATATGGTGAAACGTCATTATGGAATTGTTACCGAAGAATTCAAGCTTATACATTTTTACTATGATGTGGATGAGTGGGAACTATATGACAGGAAGAATGATCCCATGGAACTGCATAATGTATATAATGATCCCGATTACGCAGAGGTGGTTGCCGACCTGACGATCCGTTTAGGTAAGTTGCGCCAGAAATATGGTGATTCAGAGGCACTGGACAGCATGTATATCAGGCTCCATTATGAGGAATAGAAAGCCCGGTGTTCCGATATTGTCTCTGATTTTTATTCTGTTATTTGGATTTAATTCTCTGTTTGCGCAAGATTCTAATATTCAACTGGATTCCGATGTAAATTCTGATTCGGTCGAACCAGGGCTTTTGAAAAAAATTATGAACCCTATTCAGTTCAGGGCCAACAGGAATAACAGGGAGAAACAGCGGATGTATGACTATCTTATGAATTTGGTAAGTCAGGGTAACCTGAAAATGGATTCTGCCGCGGTCAACGACATCATATCTGAACTGGTGGACTTTTCAAAGTTAGAGCCTTCACTGGGAGAGATCGATTATAGGGTACAACAGGGTATAGATACACTGGAATTTTCTACTTCAACAGAAGAAATTGATTCACTACATGCTTTGTTAAGTAATTATTTGGTTGAACAGAGAAAGTTGTCTGCCGAATATACCTCTATCATTGGAAAAAGGCTTGCATTGATTCGTGATGTTCGCATCATTTGCGATCAGCTTACGATTGATCCCCTGGATACAACTGCCTCGTCAAACATTCCTTGCCTTCGGCCTGCCATGCGAATTTTTGGATGGCATCATTCGTATATGAAGGATGGAGTAGCGAAAAATTATAACTTCAATTATCTCACTGACGTCATCCTGGATGGATATAAGTTAGGAGCGGATGGTGAAGCCATCAATATTTCTGATGTTGACACTTTATTGAATGGAAGCCTGATGTCCAAAGCTTCAGTTGAAGGGAAAGGGATTATATTATCCATTTTCAATAACTCACCGGATACCATCAGTCTTTTTCTTCATAGTCAGCCCGCCATTGATAAGTTCATTGGTAACCTTGAAAGGTATACCGCAGATTATCCATTAACAGGCCTGAACATTTCCTTTGTTGGACTTAAAAATTCAGACCGAGGAGTTTTTGTTTCATTCCTGAGATCTGTAAGCCGGGTTTTTAAAACGGAAACTGCTAATTTTCAGGTTAGCCTGAATATTCCGCCTGTTTCTAGTGAAGAGGAAGTCCTGTTGGCCGGTGCATTTGATTTTAAAGAGCTAAATTCTTTGGTCGATTTCTACCTCGTTCAGACTGACAGGCTTGTTACTGATTCATCCATTAGGCCTTCATCACCCAGTCCGTTATTTGGAGTGGATAATAAAACGCGGCCTTCAATAGAATCAACTATTAGTTTTTATACTAATGGTAATGTGCCTGTAAATAAGCTGGTTATGACGGTCGGATATAGTGGTATTGCCTGGGTTTCGGGGGAAGCAGGTGAGCGGGTGAAATATGGTGATATACGAACCAGAATTATGACCCAGGAATATCAGCAGGCTGTAAGGGGGTTTGATGTTAACCAGGCTTCGCCATTCGTGGTTTTCAGCCAGGATGGCAGGGAAAAAGTTGTTTGGTATGAGGATGGACGAAGTCTTTTCATTAAATACACCTGGGCGCTGGAGAATAGATTAGGCGGTGTGGCATTATGGAGCATGGGTGAGGATGACGGTTATCCTGTCACCTGGGATGCACTGGCTGCTGCATTGATGGTCGTGGATTCCAATGAAGAAGTTAACGATTCGAATCCTCCGGATGAAATTCAGCAATATCACCCTGGCTGGTATATTATGGCTGTTTTGCTTGCGGGTTTCGCGGCAGGACTGGTTGTCAGGCAGGTTTATTTTAGTATTAAATAAGCCTGAATTCAATTGTCAACTTACCGCTAGCTTGTTTGCACCTGTTTATACCAAGACATTTATGTTGAATGATCAGTATATCAAGAATGTTAGTCACTGATGATTTATATATCTTTGAGCCATGAAATACTCAATACATTTATTATTGCTATTAGTGCTTTTCGGGTGTAAACCGGAAGCTAATGACCTCCCGCCGTTTCCGGTGAAATTTACCGATGGGACGACAGTTGAAATGAATGAGATCAGTGGTAAGGCCGTCCTGGTATTGTTTCAGCCGGAATGTGATCATTGTCAGCGTGAAGCAATGCGCATCCAGGAAAACCTGGACCGTTTCAACGACTACCAGGTGTATTTCATCTCAAGTGCTTCCATTTATGACAACCAGCAGTTTGCAACAAACTATAAACTGGATAAGGCGACCAATTTTCATTTTGGTTTTGCTTCACCGGATCATGTGGTTCAGCAATTCGGCTCGATCCCTACACCTTCACTGTATGTTTATTCAGACGGAGGGAAACTTGTGAATAAATTCATTGGAGAGACTCCGATTGAAAAAATTCTTGAGGTATTGTAGAAGGGAATATGTTATCCGGCAGAGTGTTAGCTGCCGGATAATGCTTTTGCTGATCAATGAAATTTGGGAAGTTCATCCTTGTCCCAGATTCCCCAATATGCGCCAACATCGCCTTCGGCACCAACTTTCCAGGATTCATCAAAGGATGAAAAATAGAAAATTTCAATGTCGTCTTCTTTCGACCATTGTTGCGTATTGATGAAATAGTTCATGAAATTTTCGTCTGAAGGGTCCGCGCCGTTCAGGCTTGATCCAAGGCTGGGCCACCCGGTTTCAGTAATGATCACCTTTTTGCCATTGGCCGCTCGTGTTGCCATATTGAACATTTCTTTCATATACATTAAAGAGTAATCGATATGGCAGGCTTCCCAGAACGGGTAACAATTGGCGAGGATCACATCGCAGGCCTCTGTAATTTTTGGACGTTCGGTAAATTCATAATATGCATCCACATAGCCGACCGGAACGTCGGGCAAAGCTTCCTTCACCCTGTAAATAAATTGCAGCAACTCTTCTTCCGGCAAATCGCCGCGGTACATTACTTCGTTTCCTACGGCAGCAATATCCACATATCCTTCACGGGCAACCTTGATGAGATTTTCAATTTCACGGTTGTTGATCTCTGCGTCATCCCCAAGCCAGGCACCCACAAGGGTTTTGATCCCGTATTCCTTTGCGATTTTCGGGATAAGTTCATTTCCATCCGTACAGGAAAATGAACGGATCCATTTGGTATAGGGCCTTATAATCTCCATCCGACGCCGGATTTGTTCTTCAGTGATCTGATCCCCGGGTTTCTGGCCCTCACAATACGGGCTGAAACACAATCCATGCATGCCGTGTTCCAGGGTTGACTTATATAAATCTGTTAATTCTTTACGGTTCGCTGAAGAGCGCTTTACCGCTGCAAGTGATAAGAATCGTTCTGAACGCTTTGACATTGTTAGCTGTATTTTAGGTTTTCATTTTTATCCCAGATTCCCCATCGCTGTCCGACATCACCTTCATGATGAACTTTCCAGGATTCGTCAAAAGAGGAGAAATAAAATACCGGAACATCATTTTCCTTTCTCCAGTTATTCACATTAATGAAATATTTCATTGCATTCTCAGGAGATGGGATGGCGTTATTCAAATCCGTACCACCATCCGGCCATCCGGTTTCTGTAATAATTACCGGTTTACCGTTCGCTACATTCCGGACAACATTATACATCTCATCCATATACACAGTTGCGCTGTCTATATCGCAATCTTCCCAGAACGGATAGCAGTTGGCCATCAGAATGTCACAAGCTTCCACCAGTTCCGGGTGGTCATTGAATTGATAATAGGTGTCTACGCATCCCACTGGAATATCCGGCAGTGCGGCTTTTACCCTGTAGATGTATTCAAGCAATTCACTCTTGGTTAATTCACCTCGGAGTAAAACTTCATTTCCGACTGCCACTATATCCACATAACCGTTTTTTGCCAGGTCGATAAGGGCATTGATCTCCTTTTCGTTTTGAGATCTGTCCTTGCTGATCCATGCGCCGGCAATGGTTTTGATTCCCATTTCATGCGCCAGTTTCGGGATGAATTCATTGCCTTCGGTACAGGAGAATGATCTGATCCATTGGGTATAGGGAGAGATGATTTCCATCCTGCGGCGAATTTGTGATTCCGACAAATGATCTCCGACATCCTGACCTTCTGTATACGGACTGAAACAAAGACCGTGTAATCCACCGGTGAGCGAAGCTGAAAATGCCGATTTAATCTCATCATGGTTCATTGTCTCAAAATTGAGATCTGATTTCATATGCTTACCAGCTTCCATCCGGATCAAAGACAACAGTTTTTCGGCCTTATAGTATGTGGGCACCTTCTCTGTGGGTTCTGCCTTTCTTCTGTCAAGTTCTTTTCGGATTTCATTTGAGCGTTCTTCTGTAACATCGTAATTCCACATCACGATCATTGCTACTGCGGTACCCAGAATCGGGAGACCTGAATAGAAGGCCCTGAGGCCGATAATTGCCCCCTCTGTTTGCGTGGCAGCATCAGGATCGAATCCGACTACTGAAAGAATTGCGCCACTCAGTAGGCCTGCAATAGCAAAGCCAAATTTTACCATCCACCAGTAGATTGCTCCGAAAATACCCTCCCGACGTTTCCCTGATGTTAATTCGTCTAAATCAATTACATCTGCGGTCATCGACATCATAAGTGTAAACAGGCTACCGATACCAAAAGAGAAGAAGGGCAGCGCGAACAGGAACATATAGGGTTTGCCTGGTACGAATAAAAACCACAGCATGATATATCCAATGATGGAAATTCCCTGGGAAAGGAGGAATGCTTTTTTCTTGCCCATTATTTTAGACATGCGGGCCACCACAGGGATTACAGCGAAGGTCGTCACCAGGGCGCCGATACTTCCAAATAGGGTAGGCCATACCCCGGCTGCCGCGGCATCACCGTTAAAGAGGTAATAAACGACGATAAAGAATGAGAACGCGGCGATGGTATTGAACGCATTAAAGATTAAAAACGTCGCGATACATAGTTTTCTGAAGGGCTTTATTTTGAATGATTCAACGAATCCATTCAAAATCTCCCTCAATCCTCCCCCGACATTTTTCATCGTGAGCGGGGTATAGTTTTCATTCAGTGTTGATTTGCTCTTGATAAAGATTGCCGGAACCATGGCAAACGCCATACACACGATACCAACCCAAATGGCCAGTGTACGCGTTGCGACATCAGCGGATGGAAACCAGTCGGGATCGTACATAACTACCCAGAACCAGGGTGCAATTACCCAGGCCCACTGACCGATCCACTGAGCGATAGCCATAATGTCGGTGCGCTCGTGAAAATCGGTGCTCATTTCATATCCCATGGCCACATACGGCACACTGAAAATAGTCAAGCCGAGATAGAACATAAAGGACCAAAGCAGAAAATATGTAAAGTTATATTCGACGCCATTTTCCCGGTAAAGCTGCCACATTACCACAAAGGAGATACCCAGCATAATGGCTCCAATGAATACATATTGCCTTCTTCGACCCCACTTTGACCTTGTATTATCTGAAATGAAACCCATGATCGGGTCCGTTATGGAGTCAAATACCCTTGGAAGAAAGAACAGAATTCCCCACATCCAGCCGGGAAAGCCGAGGTCCTGGACCAGGACAACCATGAAAATGCTCAATACTGCCGGAAACATTTGATTGGCAAGCATGCCTATACCAAAAGCAACTTTCTGCCCGAAAGGTACCTGGTTGACGTGCGCAGGAGTTGATTTATTCATAATATCTGGTAGGTTAAGGTGTCATTGTTATTGTTTGTAATGCCTGTTGGCTAATAGTTATTATGGACGATTTTTCACCAATTTTTAATGATAAATTCTTCTTTTCCGTTGCTGGATTGAACACCACTACCACTATAGATCCGTCTGGATTTTTTGCCGCAGTCACCATCACATCATTCTCCCCCGATTCAAATCCAATTCTTTTCGCTCCCGGCCTTATAAACCGGCTGAAATGGCTCATCACATAGTAAAGCGGTGTAAAATACACTTCATCCTTGTCTGTGTCGGCAATTACCGGAGCAATACACCAGTTCCTGAACCAGTTAGGGCCGCCTTTTCTGTCTAATACCATATTCCAGTCGACCCAGCCATCCACCCAGTTGTTAAGGCAGCCAATAATGTCACGTGTGTAGCGGTATGCGGGAATATACCTGGGGTGCAGGTGCTTTTGCTCTTCGGGAGCCCAGTCCCAGCCCCAGTCGGTAGCTTCCTTCGACCAGTACCAGGCATCATCTTTCCATCTTGGAACCTCGGCATCAATACAGGCCTCTGTCTGGATCAGATGCTTATCCGGTGCCTTTTGATGTGCATACTGTAATTCATCCGGGAAAACCTCAAATGTACTGGCATACCAGTGTATGGCCGTTCCGCTGAAGTACCTGGAAGTATGTTCATTGCGGTACATACAGTCTACCCATTCCCGCAAATGCTCACGATTTTGGTCGTATCCGAAAATTTTGATGCCCGATATTCCTTCTTTTTCCAATAAAGGTCCGAGATGATCCTGTACAAACAGGTTCATTTCATCTGGTGTGAAATGCATGCTTTCCCAGTTGTTTCCATTCCCCAGCGGTTCATTTTCAACCGTAAACGCCCAGATGTCAATGCCTTCAGACCTCATGGCGACTGAATATTTGGCAAAAAACAAGGCCCATACGTCATAATATTCGCGAAGCAGCTTTCCACCAACCCAGTTCTTGTTGTCCTTCATCCATGGCGGGGCAGTCCAGGGGGAGGCGATGATCCTGAATCCTTCCGATGATTTTTTCATAGCATCCCTGATCATCGGTATAATGTCATCCATATCCTCTTTCAGAGAAAAGTGAGCCAGCTCCATATCATTTTCCACGGGGGCATAGCTGTAATTTCCTAAAGAGAAATCACAGGAGTTCATATGAGTACGCGTTAGTGAATACCTGGCACCCGAGTCTCCAAAATAGGCTTCCAGTATCCTGTCCCTGTTATCAGGACTAAGCTGATTGAGGACATATGCAGATGCTTCTGTAAATGACCCGCCAAATCCCGTAATTGTTTGGTATTCTTCTTCCGGGATCAGGTTGATAACGGGTACATTCGTTGCTTCTTCAGTGGATTGGATCCGGGTGAGCATATGACCCTGTGCAGAGGTCTCATATATTTGGCAATCAAGAGCGTTCATATCAGGGTTACATCCGCCGATCAGGAAGTTTAATAAAGGAAATGGAACATATTTAGAGCTCAAATTCATTGATTCATTTCAACTTCGGGATGGGAGGGAGGAACCATCACATCGGCGAATAGTGCCGCACTGTCCCCTCCATAGGTTTTGGAGATTCGGTTCCCGCCTCTTGTCAACTCTCCGAAAATGCCATCATCCACTAAATTCCATAGTGGGTATTTGGCTTGTCCGTCCAGCGTAAACAGACCAAAATGATTTTCCGAACCTTTGGGATTCCCCGCATCTTTCCATTGTTCATCAAACGCTTCAAAATAGAAACATGAAATTCCTGCGCTGTTGGTCCAGTCACGCAGGTGTTTATAATACAGGCCTTGTTTATATTCATCGGTTGCCCTGGAGCCGTTCGGGCCGTAATGACCGTTAGAAGTGGTTGCCCATCCGGTCTCACCTATATGGATCGGTTTATCGATTCCCAGGCTCCTGACATACGTTGAAACCGAATCATACTGTTCCTGAGCAAACTTCAGTGCGCGCAGCATCGCAGCATCAATCTTTTCACGATCTGGCAGTTCCATTTCTTCTTCAGGAACAAACCAGAATTCCGGGTTATAATGTGAGTTGTGATATGGATAAGTATGCATCGAGATATAGTCAACCTCCCTGATCAGGTCTTCCAGGTCTTCGGTGTGGTAGAGCGGATCACCGCCACCCCAGGAGGCAAAGTCGTCTGAACAGGTTATCCATAGACTCTCGGGAAGCTTTCCTTCTGCTTTAAGCTTCTGAAGATGACGAACCCATTTCAGGATGACACCCGGCTGAACATAATAACTTTCAGCCCATTTTACCATTGCCTCATTCCCAACTGCAAGTATTTTCACAATGTCGGGATATTGATTGGCAAGGGCTACCGCCCGGGCAATTTCACCCTCATTCTGCTCACTTTCCACATTATGGTCAGGAGCCTGATCCGTCCACGCATTTTTACAATCGATCCATGCTCCCAGCATCACGTACATTTCAAAGCCGGGATCTTCCTTCTTAATTTCACTGATGGCTTTCAATACATTAGAGGCATGGGGAAGCTGCACATTGTAGGTTCTGAGAATTTTTATTCCCATGGCGGACAGGATCCGCATATCTTCCTTCAATTGATCCACGGTTGGCTGTATATCCCTGGTTTTCTCCCGGTAGCCACCAAATGAAATCGCCTGGTAATTCGGATTACCCAATATGTCTTTTGCTGTTACTTCGTTATTTTCAGTCACTTTCACTTGATCGTTTTCGCCTTTTTTTGGATTGCATAAAACAAAAAAGAACATTCCTGCGATTACTAAAGGTATTATCGGTTTCATAATAGTTCTTTTTTAACGGAGTTACCCATGTTGTTTACATTTTCATAGGTTCAACAGAGTAACCTGTCCGGGTTAATTTCTACGATAATGCTTGTTACATTGCCGCTTCTTTCAAATATATCCCTGCTTGAGGGAAGGTCAAGTTTTAACCCTGTTATATTTCGGGTGGATCCGTCGCGTAAACTGATCTGAATACCTTCTGACTCTGAAAGCTTATACATTACGGGTACCTGGCAATAAGTAAAACACAGGCTGTCTTTTTCTGCCTTCATGTTCTTCCAATTCTGATGGATGTCAATAAACTCAAAATCAGCACTGTGTGAAAGGAACTCATCCTTTTTCAGTATGCGCGGATTGAAGCACAATTTTCCATGATCCACTTCAATACCCAGTTCACCTATCCGACAAAGGATATCTTCTTTCACCTGACCCGTCATTCCGGGCTGCTGCGCACCTTTTCCCTTCGGGGTGTGCGAATAAGGGTCGGTTGGAAATGCTCCGTAAAGTTCAGGGGATTTATGCACCCCGATTCCATCGAGAATCTCATAGTAATGGGCGAGGAGTCGGTCTACGACATCTTTATCTTCATTGGCACGAATGACCGCAAGACAGCATTCCTGCACAGCAAGTAATAACTTGGAAACCATATGCCAGTAAATAGAGCCAAGTCCTTCATATCCGTAGAATGTACCGGATCGTCCGGTGAATGCCTTGTGATTAAATACGGATTCAAAGATTTGAAGAACTGCGGACTTCTCAGATTTAACCAGTTCACCATACTTTCCGTCACTTAGATCGCTTAATGACTTTTCAAGGTCCGCAGCATTTCTGAATTTACCATTGAAGTGAAAGGTCCCTGTGATATCCTTTTCAATTATCCGCTTGTTGCCATCTGCTACAAGTTCCTTCAGGAGGGCAGATCCTTCTACTGCTGTGGCCGGAATGTTATTCTTTTCCATAAAGCCAGGAAGAATTTTTTCCGGGTACAGAAGGTAACTGTTTTGATCCTCCCTGTATAACTTGCTTGATCTCATGGCGTCCAGCAGATCTGCGGTTTCTTCTGCCGAAAGCTGACCGCTGCTGAGTGCCGAGACCTGTCCTTCGAGCATTTCACTCAGGTAGGAGATGGAAACTTCGTCATTACCATTTACAGACATCAGGTTATAAGCATGATATAGCTTGTCGGACCGTTTATTTGACTTAAGCGAAGCGATCAGATATTTCAGGCTCAGATTATTAAAGTCTTTCAGCAGGCTTAAATTCAGGTCTGATTTTTTTCCATTAAAAGATTCTGAATAAATTTTTTCCCTAAAGCTGCTGGCCGGTGATCCCAGCCCATCAAGAATTGTTTTTCGGTCCTTGTCTGAAACATTGGATGACAGTAAATCTTTATGATCATCCAGGACTTTGTACATCTGTTCTAGCAGCGAATTCACTTCAGTTGAAATGCTCACTTTCTCCAACTCTGAAGACTCCAACAGATTATTGAAGAATTTCAGAAAGCGTATCAGGTAGTACAGTGTAACCATGGATACACCATTTCCAACAAGGGCGTTGTTGGCATCATTCCACTCCGGTCGCTGCGTATTCATCCATATGCCACCATCCGGAATGAAATTGGACATCTTGGCAAGAACGGTGGCCAGAATTTTTTCAATGAAATTCACCTGGTAGATTTCGCCCTGTTTATCATCGAGGAGTGCGCCATCCGCACCAATTCTTGAAATTCTTTTTAAGATGGCTTCATCTTTTTTATGGTCGAAATCAATCGTGTCCTTTGGATTGGCCAGCAGTTCCGGATAGCTTTTTATTCTGTACGGGACGTTGGCATAAACAAAGAGGTCCTCGTTGAAATAGCTGCTCAGCTTGCCGGGATAATGTGCTTCTGTAAATTCAAGGAATTTCAGAAGATATATGATTTGGTGATCACCCCAGTACCCTATATATGACCATGGATCATCCTCCTCGATGCGCTCCCAGTCTATTCCATTTTTAGTGATGCGGTATGGATTGTATCCATCGAAAGTTGATGCATTCAGGAAACGGAAAATCATTCCTTCACTGAACTCCGGGTAGGAGTAGGCCAGTGCCTCCCAGTTCTGAAAAATATCACGCCAGTTACCTTCATAATCAAGTATCTTGGATCCGTCATTTTCATCCGTCGTATTGATGGAGAACTGATTCCACGGGCGGCTGGGGTCGCCATGGCGTCTGCTGAATTTGAGTGGAAGATATTCCAGGCACAGCCGTTTCAAAGCCTTGTGGTCCGTGTCAGAAATCAATTTTGTGAGCATAGACAACGGAAATTCCTCGGGAAGTTTGTCGAGCAATGGTTGGCCGTCTTTGGCAACTTCCTTATTGGCGTTTTGCAGGTAACGGAGCAGGTCGTTCTTTTCAATCTGATAGTTATGATCGAAAATCCCCCCACGCATAATATTGAACAGGGTATTGGAGTAGTGTCGTGTATTCCTGAATTTATCTTCTGAAAGTTGAAGTGCATCAGCTGCGGCATTCAGCTCCAGTAGCCTTTTGGTTCCACTGTCGATATCGTTTTGTATGTTGTCCCTGATATTGCCGCCCCTTTTAATTTCTTCAGAAAGTGCTACGATTGACGATATTGACTGATTTACATTCGCTACGATCATCCAGTCTTTCTGAGATCCTCCGTTGATGGTTAATTCAGCGGAGATAAAATAGGCACCTTTTTCGGCTTTGATATCGTTCTCCTGATGGATTGGCAGACCTTTACGGAATAAATCAAGCTGTAATGACGAGAGCAGGTACGTGGGGTTTTCGAGTCCGAATGACCATGCCATATTTGCTTTCAGTGCCTCACTTGGCTCAGCTTTATCCACGATGATGGAGCTGAGTGCAAAAATACCGATGCCGCTTTCCTTAATGAGTTCATTGCGTTTATAGGCGTCAACGAGGTTGCTGCTTGAATTTTGTACCGCAGCCCCGACACCGCTGGGCATAATATTTTGGACACCATCCAGGATCTTTATTTCAATCGGGTCATTTGTGTTATTGATTAATTGAACTTTCCTCACAAAACCGAATGTATCACTGGAATTCCACTGATACCGATAGGTGAGACCAAGGTCATGATTGATTTCTTCAAATAGAATTTTATTTCCAAGGACATTCTTGTACAGATTTCTAGTCGTTGAGTAGAGATGCGAAAATCTGATGGAAAATGGCTCCCAAACCTGAATTTTATCGTTTATCCTAACATGGAAAATCGATTTGTTACCGGTTACTTCGGTGGATTCTATGATTTTGTCATCCGTGTAATAAGGAAAGAGGGCATAATCTGAATTTTTCCTTCCGGCGCTTATTCCGCCATTGCTGCCGATGAACATCCAGTGATTCGAATCGCTTACAATGCTCATGAAAAATGGCCGCATCCTGTCTGCGTTTGAAATGAAATAATAAGTTTCATTTTCAATTTGTGCTTCCCTTAGTTCAACGTCTTTGAAATTCGTCTCGGTCATTTAGATGGTATTAGGCTGGTGGTAGATTCAAATAAGGTTTATGCTGACTAGTTATACTTTTCACTTCTTGCCTGTATTGGCTTGATTAAACAAATATTGGCCGTCAAACAAAAATCTGACGGCCAATATATTATAATTTTGCTTTAGTTCTTAACCAGTTTAATATTATCCACCAGAACAGTTCCGCCGGCGCCTACAACCGCACCGCTCGCTATATTGAAATGTATCATCAGGGTTGTACCTGCCGGGTCCACACCCGAAAAGTCGAAAGTAAGGCTGGTGTATGAGGATTCGTTCAATCCCTGCGCATGTATTTCATAGTTGTTTGTCACGCCGACCCCTGGGATGTTGGTTTGCAGGTGGACAACAGCCGCAACAAGCGGAGCCCCTAATTTCATATCAAATGTGAGTCGTACATTCGTTGCTCCGTCGAAGTTTAATTCAGAAGCATCAAGCTGGAAAATATATGCCTTTCCAGCGGCGTCCGTAGGATTCTGACCAGAGAGTCTCATTGCGCCTCCTTCGACACCGCCATCGGATACCCATTCGATGCTTGCTTCGTCGCTATTTGCATCCGCCAGGCGCATCCAGCTGTCTATCGATCCGGCATCATCAAAAGTAAGATTGAGAATGCTTCCGGAAGGAACTGATGCCTCTTTATAGAAGAAGATATTGTCAATGTAAACTTCTCCCGAATTGACAAGGTCGATTACCAATTGCTGAATATTACTGCTGCCAGCCAGCCCGTTGCTTTGTAATTCCGAGAACGGGAGGTCGAACTGAAGCCATTGGCCCTTGTTGATTGCCGGATTTGAAGAAGCGTTTACATTTATCACCGCCTCCGAAGTTGTAGCTCCGAAATCAACCAGCTTCATCAGAAAGGCTGAATTAGCATCCACATCATTTGGGAACCAGAGATCAAACCTGAAGTTGGTCATTCCTGCTGCGGCTGCATCGATCTGGTTAGCGCTGCCCAGTTCAAGCACCTGGAAATTGCCCCCGTCTCCCTCGGTAAAGGTGTATTTTAATGCACCATTCCCGGAGATACTTACTTCTTCGAATGCAGCAGCGCCATAAAAATTAAATCCTTCACGCGGAACATCTGTATAAGCGTCACTGTAGATTGAAATCACATTAGTTTCTGGTTGTGTAGGCGTTGGCGCAGCCGATGTCGGCGGAACCGGGCCTCCGCTGCCTGCGGGCTTATAGAAATAGATATTATCAATGTATACTTCGCCTGAATTGATGAGGTCTACAACTAACTGCTGAATATTGCTGCTTCCTGCCAGCCCGTTACTTTCCAGTTCCGTAAACGGCAGATCAAACTGGAGCCACGTGCCCTGTGCGATTGCAGGGTTTGATGAAGCATTTATGTTGATCAGCGCTTCAGAAGTTGTTGCACCGAAGTCAACCAGTTTCATAAGGAATGCCGAATTCTCATCCAGTTCATTCGGGAACCACAGGTCGAAGCGGAAGTTTGTCATTCCTGCGCCTGCCGCATCGATTTGATTCGCACCTCCAAGTTCCATTACCTGGAAGTTGCCCCCATCTGCTTCGGAGAAGGTATATTTCAATGCCCCGTTTCCGGAAATGCTCACTTCCTCGAATACTGCCGCCCCGTAGAAATTGAATCCTTCTCGTGGCACATCAGTATAGGCATCGCTGTAAATCGATATAACGTTTTCCGGAGCGTCTGTGGGCGTTGGCGCTGCCGAGGTAGGAGGAATAGGACCGCCGCTTCCTGCTGTTTTGTAGAAGTAGATATTGTCTATATAAACTTCGCCTGAAGTAAGCAGATCTACTACGATCTGCTGAATATTGCTCCTTTCTGTAAGGCCGCTGGATTCTAACTCACTGAAGGGGATATCAAATGACAACCATGAACCCTGTGCGATTGCCGGGGATGATGAAGGATTTATATTAATGAGACCTTCGGAAGTTGAAGTGCCAAAGTTTACCAGTTTCATGAGCAGTGCCGAAGTTTCGTCGACCTCATTGGGAAACCAAAGATCAAAACGGAAGTTGGTCATGTCTGCGGCTGCCGCGTCAATCTGATTGGCGCCACCCAATTCAATTACCTGAAAGTTTCCGCCGTCTCCTTCAGCAAATGTGTATTTCAGCGCGTTGTTGCCAGCAATATCAACTTCTTCAAAGGCAGCGGCACCGTAAAGATTATAACCTTCAACAGGAACATTGGTATATGCGTCACTGTAGATAGAAATTACGTCAGCCTCAGGTTGCGAAGGCGATGGTGCTGGTGATGTTGGGATTACCGGGCCCCCGGTCGATGGTTCTTCCTGCAAGATATCGTCCTTGTAATAGGTTCCGACAGAAGTACCGGGTCCGTCCACAAATAGTGTTAGGCGTGAATATTTAGCTGAAGAGGCAAAATCAAATGATATTTTTTCCCATCCGGAACCACCATGGCTTGCTGTAGTCTCAATGGCCCCTTCGGTTCCCTCCTCAAGTTTCAGAAGTACGGAAACAGGAGCGTCAGACCAGAAATTCATTGAAATTGATTTCTCGCTTGCGAGGTCAACCGGCATTCCAAGATCAAAAAATATGCCTTCGAATTCATTTCCACTATTGGTGACGGCACCAACTTTGGTTGCTTTATCGTTTGAACCAGATTGATCCGGATTGTCGACAATCTCAAATGAAGTTCCACCAAAAGTCGTGGGTTCATAATTGACCCCGCCATTATCAAAAGTAATGGGAAGTGCAACTGCTTCAGGTACAGCAATAGTGAACGTATCTTCAAACGTATCAGACGCTCCGGCAAAATTTGTTGCCGTAAGCGTTACGGTATAGGTTCCATTGGAGAAGGTCCTGACAGGGTTTATCTCTGTGGATGTTTCGTCATTTCCAAAATCCCACAGATATTTATCTGCGCTTTCAGAAGTGTTGAAAAATGTAACAGTTCCTGTTTCCTGGTTGATTTTCTGGGTAAAACCTGCAACCACTTTTGGAAGATTATCCTCATCGTCATCAGAACAACCAAAAAAGTTTATTGCCAGAATCAAGAAGGCAAGTAACGTAATGTTTTTTAGTAGAGATTTCATGGTTCTTTAAGTCTAGTTCTTAATTCTTATTGGTATATCCGCACGTAGTCAACCAGCATGGTTTGCGGGAAAACAGTTTCGCTATTCGGTGGTCCTACGAATGACCCGCCAACAGCAAGATTAATGAGTATGTAAAAAGGTTTGTTAAAAACCCATTCGCCGGGAACATCATCTGGAGTGATCTGATTATATAAGACATCATCCACGTAGAAATTCACAAATTTTGGACCCCATTCAATTCCGAAAACGTGAAAACCTGTATCAAAACGGTCGTTTCCAAGGTCATAGTTTTTTGTAATGGCATTACCGGCGGAATATCCCGGTCCGTGGACACTTCCCAGCACAATCGTCGGAGCCTGTCCGCGGTACTCCATTATGTCGATTTCTCCCGCTCCCGGCCATGGATTGGAATCGATGTCGGCGCCCAGCATCCAGAAAGCAGGCCATATTCCCTGGCCATAGGGAAGTCGCATTCTGGCTTCAAAGCGTCCATATGTTTGCTCGAATTTACCTTTAGTGATGAGTCTTGCCGATGTATACCCCGAACCCTCGAAGGACTCCTTTCGGGCCGTAATTAGCAGCATGCCATTCTGAACTTCTACATTTTCTGTCCGGTCAGTGTAATACTGCAGTTCATTATTTCCCCAGCCATTTTCGCCGGTTCCGATTTCAAAACTCCACAGTGAAGGATCCGGAGCACCATCGACGTCGAACTCATCCTGGAGGATGAGATTGTTGTAGGTCACAACGGTTTGAGTATCGTCAGAATTACATCCTGATAATACAAGAATAACCAATAGAATTCCGAAAGGTACGTGCTGAAGGAATCGTAATCTGTCAGGTGTATTTTTATTCATCTTCATTTTATTTATAGAAATACATGTTGTCGACAAGAATTTCAGTGATATTTCCGGGTAGGGATGGATTCGTTCCGTCTGTTATAAAGAATATCTGGGCCAGGTTGCTACGGCTTGTCAGCCCAAAGTCGGCCAGCGGGATATCAAAACTCAGCCAGGTCCTGGTCGAAAGTGCATCCGCATTGATCGTTACACGCCCGCTGGAATCATCACCGCCACCAAAACTTTGGTCGGGGCCGAAATCACCGAGTTCTATGGTGATAAAGTCACCGCTTGTAATAGGGTTCTCAACCTGAATATCCACATGCAGGTGTGTCATTTCTGAAGCATCAACAGGAGGATTCTTGAATTCAGTTGCGACAAAATTTAAATCAGTATAACGTATGATATTATCCCCTCCGATATTCAGGTCTGCTCCCCCAAGGGTTGTCTGAAAGGGTGCGAAGAATCCATTATAAAAGTCGACCGGAACATTGGTGTAGGCGTCACTGAATACGGAGATCACGTTTGCTGGATCTCGCGTTGGGGTAGGTGCCGAAACAAAGTTCCCAAGGGATTGAATTGTTAGTGAACCTGCCGCCCGAACATTTCCAAGCATGGCGGTGATAACGGCTTCCCCGCTACCCAGCACAGTTATCTGTCCCAGTTCGTTTACACGGGCCACATCTACATCGGTGGACTCAAATGTATAATAGGAGGGTGCCGCATTAACGGTCTCATTGGTGCCGTTTGCCAGGTTGAATGTTTGAGTGAGCCCGGTCATGGAGAGATTCACCCCGATGAATGTTTGCAACACTTCATCATTTCCATTGAAAATGGCAGGCCTTGGCTGGCCAAGTGTTCCCAGCTTTTCAAATTTCAGTTCATCAATCCAGAGAGTATAGCCGCTTCCGTCTTCCGGACCTTCCGAATACCAGAACATGCCACGGGCAAAAGTAAGTTTGGAAGGGTCTGGAATAGGAATAGTATATTTTGTCCATCCCGTACTTACCCTGAGATTGGTTTTGGTTACAAGGAACTTGCTTTCTTCAAAGTCATTTCCAAAACCTATTTCATTGATGGTAGCCGCTTTGCTTGCTTTAGCCCAAAAGGTGAGCGCATCGAAGCCGGTAAGATTACGCCCGCCATAATCCGGGAAAATGGCTCCGGCGTATGATCCCCCGGGGTCACCTTCATTCGGAATATCAAAGCGCATTCCTGCGGTACCTTCGTAGTAATTCTGGTCGTCAACGGTGAAAGCATCGGGTTTTGATCCTGCGAAAGGCAGATATTCAAGTCCGCCGCTGAATCCATCAATGAATACTTCGCCCCGCGCAGGGAATGTTGCGAATTCCACATCTTCAGAAAGTCCCCGCTCACAGCCGGTTGTTCCCACGGCTATGATACTCATGAGAATGACAATGCCTTTTGTTATATCTTTTAAATTCTTCATGGTCTGTCTTTCTTATTTCCCAATATTTATACTTACATAGGTTCTGAACTCCCATTCGTTACCATTTGGGAAGCCTACCGGACTAATCACAGGAGCATTGGCAAATTCTTCGGTCACATTCGGAAGGTACCGGGGCGAATACTGATCGAGTGAACGCCATGTAAACCGCAGGCCCAGTGTGGTGCTTGGCAAAATATACCAATCCTGTTTACCAACAGACGTTGAAATGTCTGCCATAACCTGTAACGGAAATGTAAGGTTGAAATCGCGATGATAATCGAAGGGTCCCCAGTCATTGAATTTGAGATGGGATGTTAATTTCATCGATTTGTATATTACCCGAACTTCACCTCCATATCGTTCTATAGTACGTGGGTCGGGGCCGTTTGCCTGTCCGTTACCGCCATACAGGTTTGCGATGATCCCGAGGTCGGGATTTATTTTTGACACGATACGGGCGTGTACTTCCCAAAGATCCAGCGCGGGAGGAGCGCCTTCTGCAGCTACAGGAACCCGGCCGGTACCGGGAAAGATTACGGCGGCATCCTGTGAGGTAGGAAGACTTCGGTAAACGAATCCGAGGCTGGCTGCAATCTTTGCATCTTCAGCCCGGTCATTATCCCATTCATACATCCATGTTCCCGGAGTGGGGTCGAAGGTTAGCAGAAGCTCACCACCCACGGTCTCCCGGTTAGCACGAACGACGAAAGGGTCATCCAGAATGTTTCGGAGCCTTGCAGGGCTTTCTGCATCACCAGGCATCGGATCTACCAAAGGTTTCTGCCACAGGAAATTAGGAGCGATCTGCCATTTTCCGATATTATAGGTAAATCCGGTTAAAAAGTTATTTTGGTTTCCGCTTCCGCTGTCTTTAAGCCTCCAGCCTGTGAAGGTTTGTGTGTAGTCACCACCACCATTGGCAACCAATCCCATCGATGCGGCCTGGGCGTACCAGTTTATTCTTCCCGAGGAATACTTTAATTTGACTTTTCCTCCCCAGGTATCGGTCGATTGAACTTTGTCGACATAAATTTCGTAATCTCCATTGCTTCCCTGGGCCACCTGGAATTCGCGGCCCACGAGTGGCTGCCCGCCCCAGATACCACCGGCTTCGACGGTCAGCTTCCCGATGGATGTCTCTACATACAAGGAAGCTCGTCTTGTTCTGGGCTGAGGAACCGCGATGGAACTGATGGCAACACCCGGTTCCTGGAGGTCCTCATGAAACATTCCGGTGACATTGAAGTTGCCCAATTCGCGGGTATACTTCAAAAGCAATGCCGGGTTCGCACCCCACCAAAGCTCACGGCCGTAGGCAACCTTCAGACCATCGAGGAATTTTTTCCCCTCGATCTCAAGGCCATTGGGAGCAAGAGCGTTGTAGATGTCTATATTCGGACCGTAATTAGCCTCCGGATAGAGTCCGAAGAAATCACCTTCATAGCCCCAGTGATAATGGCCGGTCCGGTAAAATCCGGTTAGATTGAAATATTTGTTATTCCAGCTGTATTCTGCCTGGTAAACCTGAAGTCGCCCAAGCGCGTCCAGCACAGCATTGCCGGTAGGTGTGCTAACTGCCAACGGCCTTCCCCTGTTCTCGTAAAAGATTTCATTAATTGGGTTTTGAGCGACATTTCCCAAAACGTTGAAGACAACGTTGGCACGGACGTTGGCTGCTGGATTTGCCTCAATTCCGAAAAAGAAAGACTCCATATTGTCAAAACCCTGTTTATTGGGAATAGATGGATTGTCGGGATCCGGTTTTTCCGGCGTTGTGGTGAGTTTGCCGCCCGTAATATAGGTGCTCAATTCAGCACGGAGTTCACTCACGCGAACCAGGCTGCTCCTTTCGCCTTCAAGTGCGGCTTTGTCTCCCCTTGCTTTCAGTACGGCGTCCATGATCTGTATATTGCTGAAGTGGGCGTCGATATTGGACAGTGTTACTCCAGGGGAATACGGGTTTAGAGTATGTGCCTCTTTTAGTGCGTAATAAGCAGCTCTCGGATATAACTCATACAATCCTCTTGGATTAGTCTGTCCCTTGGCACAGATGCCGAACCACTCCTCATTCATGTTATTTTCACCCTCGATGAAATCCTGGCTGTATCCGCCGTTGGACCATGAGGCGTTATTATCGTGAAGATCGAGATTGGTTGTTTGTCCGAATTTCCACCAGCCATCACTGAATTGAAATGTGAAACCACCGATAGAATTACCTGATTTTCCCAATCCATAGGCGTTTTCATAAATTTCTTTCCAGTTGCCTACCATATAGTAAGCCTGTGCCTCCTGGTCTTCCTGGTTTTCGATTGCATTGAAAGCATCGGCACCAAATTCAGTGAACATGATAGGTTTATTCAGTTCATCCTTCACACGCTGAAAGGCATCACCGAAGGAGATTCCACGGTACATGTTGGTTCCGAAAATATCGATGTCTTTACATTCTTCCCTGATGATCTCCAGGAACAGGAGATCTCCGTTACACATGGCAACAGGATGGGAAGTGTCAATTGATTTCATTGCCAGGGTAGCCTCATTGAACAGCTTGTACATTGCCGTTGCCCGCTCAGTCGATTTCCTGTCCTCAATCGGAATATCTTCTGTCTCTGCGCCTTCCCAGAAAAGACCGTAGTTGTTCTCATTGCCCAGCAGATACATAATTAGGCCGGGTGTATCTTTGTATTCATTTACCATTTGCTGCACTTCGGCAAGAAGAAGGGCACGCACACGCGGATCAGCGTATTCCGTATTGGCCATCCAGGCCCCGTCGATCGTAAGACCATACCGGCCGAAGGAATGGTTAAGCATCGTGTAAATGCCATAATTCTCATAGATGTATTTGATCCATCGGGCCGGAACACCCGTATATTGGCGAATTGTATTAACCCCCATGTTTCGAAGCATGGACATTTCAGTATCGAGCGCAGCCTTAATAATGTCGTCCGGCTGATTCCACAAACTGTAGGAAAAGTTTGTACCAACCGGAAAGTAATCCCAGTTCATACCATTGATCATGAAGTCTTTGTCATTGACGACTAACTTCATGCCATTGCCATTTTCCAATATGGTTATCCGATCGGCTTGAGCATATACGAATGTTGAAGCCAGAAGAAGTAGTAATACTGAATAAATATTTTTCATATTCGGATGGCGGTTATATTTTACATTACCAGGATCTAAACACTGTTGAGGTGCTATTTACATCTAACAAACTATGTTCAGAATTGATCACAATTTGTTCTAAATTAACTCCACATCCTAAAATCAGACTACATCAATAATCTGCAGATACTACTACAATACTATCACAAATAGGCCTTCATATGTCTTATTTGTATATATTTACTATACAAGCAGTTATACATACTGATAATTAGTGATTCTTTGAAAACATATTTTAATCTGCTCCTGATACTTTCACTCGCCATTCCATCTTATGCCCAGATGGGAAAATATCCGGTGACTAACTTTACACCTGCTGACTATCTTGCAGGAATTCAGAATATCGATTTTGCGCAGAACCGTGACATGAATCTTTATGTGGCGAATAATCTTGGAATATTATCATTCAATGGGAGTGAATGGAAACGATATGCACTGAACACAGGCAAGAAACAACGTTCCCTGGACTTTGATGAAAGCTCAAACCGGTTATATGTGGGGTCACAGGGTGATTTTGGATATTTTGAGAATGAATGGGAATACACCTCACTTGTCGATAAGATTCCCGAAGAAGCCCGTGATTTTGATGAGGTCTGGAATGTATTTCTCTATAATTCAAATGTTTATTTCTGCACATTCAGGGCAATATACGTTTATGATGGCGAGACTATTACAGTTGTAAGCCGTGAAGGGGGATTCAACAAGTCATTTTTTACCGGCAGTAAGATATTCACTCAATCGGATAACGGAAAGATATTTGAATTATCCGGTTCGGATCTAATGGGCGGATTCCCGCAGGCAAGAAGTAATGATATCGTTGCGGGAATAATTCAAAAAAGTGAAGGATATCTTGTCTTTTATAATTCAGGTGCAATCGAATTTTCAACCATGGTTGGGGTGGAAAATATGTATCCGGATCTTTCCAAAGCACTTGAAGGTCAATATGTGAATCATGTTGCGGAATTATCAGATACGAGACTCGTCGTGACAACACAAAGGGCCGGCATTTATTTATTTGACCAGCAAACCAATTCTATTGAAAATATTTCTACAGAAGATGGCCTTCTGACGAATGCTTGCCTGAAAACTTACCAGGATTACACAGGCAATTTGTGGGTCGGTATGCAAAATGGAATTGCGCTTATTGATATTAATTCAGCCTCAAGGCTTGTTAATGACGACATTAACCTTCAGGGAAGCGGTTATGAAGCATTTGAAACGGATGAAGGAACGTATTTCACAACCTCTAATGGTATTTATTTTTTGAAAGAGAAATCTGTTGAAAGTGAATTTTTACCTGGAACGGAAGGACCTGCCTATGGAATGCAGCAGATTAACAACGTACTCTATGCCGGCCATCATACCGGATTATTCATTCTGGAAAACGGTAATGCGCGTAAGTGTGCAAACACTGATGGGCTGTGGCAGGTTGCTCAACTCCGTTCCAATCCGGGTTATGCATTGGCCGGAACCTATTCAGGCCTTGTGCTTTTCCGGGTCAACGATAATAATGAATTAGAGGCGATTGGAAAGATTAGGGGTTTTGATGAATCCAGTCGTTTTTTTGAAGAGGACCGAAATGGCAGGATCTGGGTAGGTCAGTTCTACAAGGGCTTATACCAAATACAATTGTCGGACGACCTTATTCAGGCAACGGTGAAGAAAATTACTGATACCAAAGGGCTTCCGATTGATAAACATCTGATACTGAGCAGAATTGATGATGAAATTTATTTGGGAACGGAAGAAGGAATTTATCGTCTTGATCAAACAACTGATGAAATTGTTGAGGCTGAGAATTTCGCTGATGTGGTTGGTAAGAGTTGGGTGTATTACCTTGCACAGGATAATCAGAAGAACGTTCACGTCTACACTGAAAATGCGGTAGGATTTTTTAAGCAGGTGAGCAGAAGCAATTATTCATTTGTTCCGTCCTCCCTGTTTCTTCTTCGGCATTCATTTAACAATGATCTTCTCAACATTTCAAAAAATGTACGGAATGGTGTGGTTGTTAATGCCAACGAAGGTTTCATATACTATGATCCGAATCTTGAGGGTCGTCTCGATCTAAAGCGAAAACCCCTGATAAAGCAGATTTACAGTGTAGCAGAAGACTCTGTTTTATTTGAAAGGTCGCCTTTTGGAAACTATAACGTTGACCCTGAACCTGTCCAGATTATCCAGGGAACCAAAATTTTACAGTTCAAAGTAGAATCATTCAATTTCAAAGGGGTGAACAATAGTCAGTTCCGATACTGGCTGAAAGGGTTTGATATTGATTACAGCGACTGGATTATTTCAAATGTCAAAGAGTATAATAACATTGAGGCAGGCGACTATGAATTCTTTGTACAAACGCTGAATAATGAAGGTGAAGTAGTGACCGGCGATCCCTTTGTAATTCAAGTAGTACCACCTTTTTATGCAAGCAAGCAAGCGAAAATAGTCTATTATTTATTGGCGATTATCGCAATATACTTATTGTATGTACTTCAGCGAAAGTATTATAAAAACAAAGAGATAAAACTCAAGGAGGATAAGCAGGCTGCAATAGCTCAAAAACAGTATGAACTAACGGAATTAAAGGAAGAACAGGTGAAGAGCGAACTTCGCCATGTCAACAACTTGCTTGCCGCTTCAACCATGAATCTTGTGGTGAAAAATGAATTCATGGAAAATATTAAACAGGAGATAAAAACCATCAAAGGAAAGGGGGACGTGAAGGAAACACGCAGATCCCTTGACCGATTAATACGGGAGATCGATTCAACGTTAAAGGTACAGGAAGACTGGAAACAATTTGAACATCATTTCGACCGGGTACATGGTGATTTTCTGACACGTCTGACTACAGAGTTTACCGATCTTACGCCAGGTGAGCAAAAGCTATGCGCATTTTTACGACTGAAAATGGATACAAAGGAAATTGCAAACCTTATGGGTATATCTCTTCGGGGAGTTGAGGTTGCCAGGTACCGGCTGCGAAAGAAACTGGGTCTTGATAAGCATCAGAATCTTTCGAAATTCGTACTCGAATACTAAATTTTGTCCCAGCGGTCTGGTTAACCTTTGGCAGGTAAAAATCCTTGGTCTTCTCATTACCTTGTAGTATATTCCATCCCCCCTGATTTTCTGATAGTTAAGTCTATGGTTAAGAGAATAGCATTAGCGGTGATTTTATTTTTCATGGTTTTAAAGTCCGGTTATAGCCAGAATGCAGATTCGGTAAGAGTGGATATAAAGCCCTATTCAAGCTTCCGGGGTCACGTAGGATTTTTTAATGATGAAGTTGAGATTCAGGAAAATGCTTCGCGGATCGGTCTGGAGCTGTCTGTGATGAAAAGAAATTTCAGGTTTTTCGCCAGCGTCGAATTGGGCATCAATCTATTTAAGGGGAGACAAATATTTAACCAGGATGCCAATACGAACAGTGGATTCATAACTATTGACAGTACGCAACAAACGCAGGTATTTTCCAACAGGCTTGGCTTTATTGGTGTAGATCTTGGTAAATATGGACAGCTGTCATTGGGGAAGCAATGGAGTACCTTTTATGATGTCACGGGTTTCACTGATAGATTCAACGTGTTCGGTGGTCGCGCAAGTGCTACCTACGTAGCGAAATCTGATGGGGGAGAATCGGGTACAGGCCGTGCTTCCCAGTCTCTGATCTATAAGAAATCTTTTAAAAACCTGTCTATTGCCGGTCAGTTGCAATTTCGAACCACACTCAATAATAATTGGGTCGATGGTTTTGGCTTTAGTGCGAAATATGAATTGCTCAGGGGATTAAATATTGCCGCTGCATACAATAAGAGTTTTCTGTCTGATTTTTTCCTGGAAAATACCCTCGGACTCAATGGAC
The DNA here is from genome assembly GCA_050289805.1 of Cyclobacteriaceae bacterium. GTDB lineage: Bacteria > Bacteroidota > Bacteroidia > Cytophagales > Cyclobacteriaceae > JAUILA01. The sequence goes on along the minus strand of JBNKGL010000009.1, from coordinate 8,664 downwards.
AACCGGAATACTTTACCGCAGGCTTGAGTTTTGTAAATGAATCCTGGGACATTGGAATTGTATATTCAAATCAATCCAATGGAGATTTGACGGACGTAAGAGTTGCCGGGGAATTAGTTGCAGCTGTTTACGACGCCAATGGGGTTGAAATCTTTGTCAAATTCAAACAACCCAGGTATGCATTAATACTTGGATATAACGGTTACAATCCGGATGCCAATGACATCCCTGTTGATCCTGATTATGGCGTTGACGATTTTATTTTGGGAGCAGAATTCCGACCCGGTAAGTTGGCGTACTTGTACGGGGAGTACAGAATATCCAATGGCACCACCAGTATCGGAACCGGGGATTTTAACGTATTAACGCTGGGTCTCCGGATTGACCTGGATTATACATTCAGCCGGTTTCTCAAATAGCGTGTTTCGAGGCGTACAGATTTCTGTAGCCAAGGTAGGATATGATTACTGCAATAAATGCAACCAGTGCCAGGTAATGGTCACTATCCTGAACCATGAGGTGCCCCGAGAGTGCCAGAAGGGATACCACTGTTGAAATCCAATAAATGATATTCAGTTTTTTAGGCATTAATCGTTCTTATCATGAATCATTTAGTCCTTTAATACAAAATCACGGGTAATATTCTTAATTGAAGAGGTTCCGGCAAGCTGCATATCACGAATCAGTTCAGCTTTCAGGATTTGAAGAGCTAATTCCACACCGGGCTGCCCCAATGCCCCCAGACCCCAGCAGTAAGGCCTGCCAATACCTACTGCCGTAGCGCCCAGGGCGAGCGCTTTGAATATATCTGTTCCTCTTCGTATTCCTCCGTCAACTAATACAGGGAAGGCCCCGTTAACTGCTTCAACAACCTCAGGAAGGCAATCAATGGTGGCACGATTACTTTCCAGCTGTCTGCCCCCATGATTCGACACCACCACACCATCGACTTTATGTTGAACCGCCAACCTTGCATCTTCATGGGTAACGATACCTTTCAAAACTATCTTCATATCACAGTTTTCACGGAGCCATTGGATCATATCCCAGGTCATGCCAGGATCGGTTGGCCCCATTCCTTCTGGTAAAATATCCCTGAAGTTACCCATTTCAATGCCGCCGGATTCGAGCATTTTCGAAAGATTTGTTCCATGGTTTTCCCTGTTTCCCAGCACAGGCGAATCGACGGTCAGGAAACAGACTTTGCATCCTGCGGCCATCGCTCTGTCCAGCAATTTTTTTGTAATGGTACGGTCTGAAGTAGGGTAGAGCTGAAACCACGGATCAGCCCCGGACTCCCGGGCAACTTCACCAACAGAGAAATTGGAAACCGAGGATACGATCATTTGATGTTTATTTTTAACCGCCGCCTTCGCCGAAGCAATTTCTCCATCGGGATGGAAAACTTTTTGAAATCCCACCGGACTCAGAATAATGGGATTGTCCAATTCCTTTCCAAAAAGTTCGATTTTGGTAGATATGTTCCGTACATCAACCAATCTTCTTGGTCGAATCTGGATGTTACCGTAAGCCTCGTGATTCGCCCGGACTGTCTTCAGATCATCTGCACCGCCATTCAGGTAGGAGAGGGCATCTTTTCCCATGACCTGACCTGACAGTTTTTCAAGGTCAAATACGTTTTTGAAGTTTGACAGCTCTACTTCACTCAATTGTTCAGCCGATTCTAAAGAATCATTGAAATTACAGCCACTAAAAGGTAAAGCGAGGGAGATAGAGGACAAGCCCAGCCACTTAATGAATTGTCTCCGCTGGTTTTCAAGGTGATTGCCGGAGTAGCTCATGTCAGATGTAAATTTTTGATCATTCACGGGAGGTCCGGATTTTTTATTTCACTTTCAATGAGTTCTATGATTTCAACAATTCTTTTCCTCAAGGCATAGGACTGTAAATTTGATATCTCACTCAACACCTTTCCCCGGGCAACCAGGTTTTCAAATAAAGGTAAATCAAGAACTGCGGCAGGATCGTCAATGTGTTTAGATGGCGTATTTTTCACACCGATGTAGTCATCTTCATCCAATAAAAAAGCTGATATCGAATTATTATCCCATCTGGCAACGTCTATATTCCGGACGTTGAAATTTGTTATAACGAATTGCATATAATGTGTATCTCTGAATCGCAGCCAGGTTTGTTCTTCCTCGGTAAGTTGAATGATTTCACTTGTCCACAGAGATAGCATTTCCTTTAACCGTTGGTTTCGAATAAGCTGTAACTTTCCTGTTCCTATCAGATCACTGGCAATCGCATCGAAGGTTGGTGCTACACCAAAAGAGGCCATGTGGTATAATATGCTGTCTTTTGATCGCAGTTCCGGATTATCGATGTAATTAAAAAGGCGGATAGAAGCATGAATAATTGATTTTCTCATACCGATTTTTTCATCCAGCTGATCAAGATTGCTCATAAACTCCTGGCGGAGTTGATTCAGGATTATTTGTTCTTCTGCACGATCCTTTCGCTGTTCATTCCAGGTATTAATTTGCAGTGCGATCAGGATTCCAATGACCACGAGAATTATTTCCCCTGTTGCATACAGAAAATACCTGGTGAATGAATTTTGAGTAAGAAGTTTTCGCCTGATTTTACGAAAGAGTGTTATCATTGACTTTGTCTGAAGGTTGAAGTTTTACTTAATCACGGTTGATATCGCTGATATCATTCATTAAACGATTTGATCCCAGAGCTTCCCTGGTCAACTGATACATTCTGGATGTATCGGACTTATTGAGAAGAAGGTTCGCGCCGATCAGGCCATAGGCTAAGGATCCTTTTGCTCCAATCCCTGACATACCGCCGACGAGAATAAAATTTGGGTCTATTTCGGAGCCATAAATTATATTAGTAACGTAGGGTGTTTCCGATTCAGTAAGTGAATACACGCACGAATAACCACTGTTAAATTCCAGGTCAGTCATTGAAACGGGCAAATTCAATGTGTTCAAATAGTTGAATGTATTTTCCTTACTCCATTCAATTTCGCCCGAGGTTAATTCCTTTTCCCATACTTTACTCAGGTCATCGATATCCGTTCTGAGAAAATGACCCCCCACTTTTATCAGAGGCATTCCATGTTCATCAAACTTTTCAATCATTGAATAAAAGATTTCTGAATTTAGATTAGCAACCGGGTACGATTCAATCAACTTTCTCTTCCCATCATCAGAAAAGTTCTCATAAGTATTTTCTTTGATTCTCAAAAAAGAGAGGAACAGTCTTTGTGGAGTTATCAATTTTGCAAAATACGGGGCAATATCTTTCACAAGCATTCCATTAAAAGGTCCTGCTGCAGCCACAACTTTTTTGCATTTGATGCGTTCACTTTTTCCTGTGTCAGTGTTGGTCACTTCAATCTCGTAGGTAGGACCCACCTTTGTCAGTGACGTAACTTTTGCATTATAGCGAACCCTGTTTCCGGCTTTTGTGATACCCTCATGAAGCTTTGATATCAGGACTTTTGGGTTCAGGGTTCCTGAGTATTTTTTGAACTCCCGGATGACCATAGCAGTGTCAGCGATCACCATATCAAACATTTCAAGAGCCTCCTTAGGGTTTGAAGCAAATTGGTATTTATCTGTCTGATGGTCCAGGAGTGCTTCAACTTCTTCAAGCTGAGATTGATAATAGATATAGGTAACAGGGGAAGTCGAATAAATGTCATCCATAGAATGTCGTTGACCGAATGAATTTAAATAATCGATAAGTTCAAGAGTCTCACGAACAGAGGTTTGTTGTAAATATGAAAATACATCGTTCTGCGGACCGAGGCTTCTGGAGATGCGGGCTTCCCCGAAGCTTGATCCGAATGTGTAAACAGAGTCCTGCTGTTCAAGCAGTAGCACGTTCTCACCGTATTTTGACAGTTCCCAGGCGGTCGAACTTCCCATCAGTCCGCCCCCAATAACAACTATGTTTTCTATTGGAGAAGGTTTCTGGCACGAAATAACACTGGTGGCAACGACTAGTGCCAGAACTATCTGCGTCATTTTTTTAGAGTAGGGAACCCGATAACTGGAATGCGTCAATTTGAGTGCGAAGTGGATTAATCAATCATAATATCATCATAATTTTTAAGACTTTGTGCGAGCTGAATAAATAACTGATTAAAAAATCTTTGCATTATCCTGAAGAGGATTTGGAGCCACCAGATATTAACAATTCAAAGTTCTGGTATCACTCAATTTTAAACCCGTTTGATTTGGAGCGATTTGATAGCATAATAGGCTTATTTTTTGTACCTTCTTTGCGTCCAATATTCCTTTTTAGTGGAAATTAAAATGACACTGGCCCATGGCGACAAGCTGCTGTCAAAAATGGAGGAATATATTCTTGATAACCTTGATAATCAGCAGTTTGGAGTAGAATCCCTTGCGGAGATGATGGGCACAAGTAGGTCCAATCTTCACAGAATTGTAAAATCGCGCACAGGAAATAATGTTAGTTGCTTTATTCGATATGTCCGTCTTAACCGGGCATTAAAATTCCTGCTGGATGAAAATACGACAATTGCAGAAATTGGCTTTAGAGTAGGATTTAACAGTAATACCTACTTTACTAAATGTTTCTCAGACCTGTATGGAATACCTCCAGGGGAAGCCAGGGATATTCTTAGAGAAAAAACTAATGTTAAAGATGGCACTCACGCGGATATTATTCTACATGATCTGAGGATACAACCTGAGCAGGGAGCCCTGCGGGATGTATCACGCAGCATTTGGCGAAATTCATTTGCCTGGATAATTTTTTTTGTTTTCGTGGTCATATCTACGGTGATTTCATACCAGGGATTTAAAAAAGTTCCGGCATCAGTTCTTTCCATGGCTATTTTACCTGTAGAGGTCGTTTCAGAAAATGGTGATCAATCCTACCTGGATATTGGGATTCAGGACGGCCTTATCCATGAATTAAGTATGATCAAGCAATTACGTGTTATTTCCAGGAATTCTTCCATGCATATTGATGAGACAAATAAAACTCTGGCGGGTGTTGGTGCAGGTCTGGGTGTGGATATACTGATAAAAACTTCTGTGTTCTTGTATGGTGACAGCCTTCGGGTACGTGTACAATTATTAGAAAAAAATAACCAAGAAGATCAATGGAACCGGGAGTACAGTCAAAGCCTTTCAGAAATCTTAAGCTTATACAGAGAAATTGCCCTTGATGTAGCTGAAGAACTTGAATTAGAGTTAAGGACATATGATGTCGATCGTCTGCAAAGGGCCCGTTCAGTTGACAAGGAAATGTACAAGGCGTTTCTGAGAGGAATATATTTCATAAACCAATCTACGCCGGCAGATTTCAATAAGGGGATAATGTATCTGCAGGAAGCAATCCGCATAGATCCGGCAGAGCCAATGGCATATGCGAAGCTGGCCGTTGGTTATAATTCCATTAATCATGGTCCGGAGCCTGCAGTAGAGTACTGGAAACTGGCGAAGGCAGCAGCTGAGAGGGCTATTACGCTTGACAGCACATTAGCGGAAGCTCATGCTGCGCTGGCCATGATCAAAGCTTATCTTGAACACGACTGGGTTGGTGCTGAAAAAGCATACAAGACAGCATTGAATAATAATCCTAACCTGGCAGTGGCCCATTTTCATTATGCTTGGTTCCTCGTTGTTGAAGGCAGACTTGAGGAAGCCTTTTACCATAATCGCATTGCCCGTGAACTGGATCCTTTGCTGCCCATATATACTGCCGACCTTGGCAGTCTGCACCATTGGGCGCGGGAATATGAAGAGGCCGAGTCGCTGGCGCGGGAAGCTCTTGCATTGAATGAAAGATTCGGGCATGCCTGGTTTGTCCTGGGCAATGCACTTGTACAACAAGGACGTTTTAAGGAAGCAATTCTCGCACATAAAAAGGCATACAGCATCAATTCTTCCTGGCGCTGGTTATTAGGTAATACATATGCGGTAGCGGGTGAAAAAGCTAAGGCTTTAGAAATTGTCAGCCAACTTGAAAAGGAGCCGGTATCCACACGTAATGCATTCGGACTGGCATGGATATATATGTCTCTCGGAAACATGGATAAAGCGTTTAAATGGATCAACAGGGAACCGTTTGATCCATGGACAATTGCTTTGACTACATGGCCTGAATTTGAACCAATGAGGCGGGATTCAAGGTTTCCCGAGCTGATGAGGAAAATCCGAATATTTTATGAACACGAAACACAAAAATGGCGTATGGACCGCCGGCCGTTACATAATTTAAATGATCCGCCGATTTAGTCTATAATTTCAACGATTTGCAACATAATTGTTAACGCTTGTGTACTAATTTTTCATTACTTATATCAAAGCTTTTACAAGGATCGTGGCCACATCCTTATTACTTAAAATCCTTGTAAACAGACCGTTGTGCGAAATAAAACATATTCGTTCCAGGTCAAAAAATTTGATGCCATGAAAATTTCAACTAATTTCTTTGTCAATATGGGTTTCGTTTCCATTTTGACTGGCCTTTGCATGTTTTTTACAGCATGTGAAGAGGAGGTCCCGAATCCCGGGGTGCATAATAATGCCAGTGAACAGATAGGCTATTCCTGGTTTGAAGAAGTCGGGGAAATAATTCCAGCTGCGGAAATATCTTTTGTATCTGCCGGTGAATCCATCCAGAGCGCTATCGATGAAGCTATGGAAGGGGAGTTTATCTATGTGGAATCTGGTATATATGATGAGCAGATCACTCTTAAAAAAGAAGTCACACTCATTGGGTTGAAGAATTCCGATGGAGAAGGAGTAGAGCTAATGAGAGACGGACAACTTATCCGCGTTGATCGGTCATCAGGTCAAATGCTGAATATCCGTCATGCTGGCGGAATGGAAACGGCAAGAACCCATCCTGGTAAGGGACATGGTACTTTCCGGAAATATCTCATATCCTCTGACCGGGAAGATTTGGGCAATGGAATTGCGCACTACTGGTTTGATTTGAAAACAGGTGAGGGAACATATGACGAGATCCGCATTCATCGCGTTGTGAAGGAGCGTAAAGCCTACCATCCGGTAAAAACAGAAGGGGAGATATTCATGATCCATGGGGCGTCCCAGAATTTTTCGGACATTTTCCTGCTCGCCGATCTGGATGATATCAATCCATCCAACTCTTCTCCTGCTTTCCTCGCCTACAATAATATCGATGTATGGGGGATTGATCTGGGTTGGACACGGGTTCCGAATGAAGAAACAGACTTGTCATTCATGGAAAATTGGGGTGTTCAGCAGGATGTGGATCATACCTTGTTCGGGATGTCTGTTGCCCGAATCATCCGGGCGATGTCCGGAGAAGGCCTTGGACAACTAAATCTTCTTGGGTTCAGTTACGGTGCATCTGTTGCCTACAGTTCGGCGAATCATGAAACCACTTTACATAAGAGAAACCGGCATATTAAAGGGATCATCCCGGTAGACCAGACCTTCAAGCTTGGGCCCGACTATGAAGACAGACGAGTTCAAACCTGTACAGATGCCGCTACAATTCTCGATCAGATCAATAGCGGTAATTATGCCAACAACCAGGGGGCAGGCTTTGATTTATTTGGTCAGCTAGCTCTTGCCGACCCGGATGGTATTTCACCCGTGCCCGATTTTCAGGCACTCGGACTGACAAATGCACAGGTTCCGATTTTCCTTGGCGCCAATACCTACTTTGGTGGCAATTCACCCATGCCGTTCTGGCACTTTGCTGCAGGAAACGGTCCGGCACCTTTTGTTCCCGCAGATGACTTCCTCTATACAGATCCGATATTGTGGTATAAATTGATTGAAGGTTTGCCGCATTATATGCCATGGAGACTCGGCTATGAGCTCTCCACCTGCCTTTGCGACGAGGAGGATTCTCCGTACGATGATTACCTGTCGGATGTTAACGTTCCCGTTTTATATATCGGTGCGAACGGCGGTACAGGAGTATCGGGACTTTATTCACTGGAATTACTCGGTAGCTCTGACGTAGAAGCTCTGATCATTACCCTTAGTGATCATCCCTACAATGATTATGGTCACGGGGACCTTTTCTTAGCTGAGAATGCACCTTCTTTGGTCTGGGATCCACTCGCTACCTGGCTTTTGGCCCATCACTAACCGTTGGTTTTAAAATAGGATGCCCCAGTCCAGACAGGACCTCGGGCATCTTATTTTAATGTCAATGGTTTCTTTTCGTTTTCAGGATTTCAATAATGTTAGTTGTACAGCCAGGCAAATGAGCTTTACGGCATATTTTTTATCCAGTTGATCGGATTGTTCTGAATATATAATGAAATTCTTCGGTAAGACATTTCATCCCGGATTATATGTTCATAGTACCTGGATTGCCAATTAAAATGAGGGTTGATCTTCCGGGAATTTTTTGTTACCCCGATTTTATATCCCCGGATGATAGAGGCCAGGTTTTTGGATTGGGGGCCGAAAGTATTGTTGGATTGTATTAATGGTTTTTTCGGCATGGCGAATAGAGGCGCAAGATCTTGCGCCTCCACAGGATTGCCAATATCCACAGGATTGCCAATATCCACAGGATTGCCAATGTCATCAGGCCTGTCAATAATGATTATTCCATGCATATGATCCGGCATGATGATATGGTTGCCCAATTTGACAAAAGGAAAATGCTCCGGTATCGACAGCCAGCATTGGTCTG
>JBNKGL010000008.1:0-147852 GCA_050289805.1 Cyclobacteriaceae bacterium | reverse complement strand
AGAATGTGAAGCATAAACTGTGATTTCAGCAGCGTGCGTGCCAAAGGTACGCTCCATCTGTAGAACCAATGGCCATGGTTTAGCAACGCGTGCCGAAGGTACGCTCCCTGTGTAGACCAATAGCAGAGATTCCATAATGCGTGCCAAAGGTACGCTCCCTGTGTAGACCAATAGCAGAGATTCCGTAATGCGTGCCGAAGGTACGCTACGTGAAGAGATCCCGGCCCGACTCCGGGCTAAACCCGGAGTTCTACCGGGATGACGATCAGAGGTGAAGGGACGTACTATGGGTAGAAACCGTACTCTTCTACCGTCATCCCGGACTGTCTCCGGCGAAGGCCGGAGCCGATCCGGGATCTCTGGTGTCACCATCCAAATATCTCAGAGACATCAATATATGGTTTATTTTTCATCACGGTCGTAGATATGCCAATGGCATCCCTTCGGGAGGAATCTACGACCAGGTAAATTTTATGGCTTTCTGGTCGTAGGTTCCCACATACGACCAACTAATTAATATTAATAAGAGATCACCATCCAAATATCATTGCCAGCTCAGAAAAGTCACCGATCACATGGGTTGCTCCACCGCCGGAACTTACACCGGCACGCGTATAAAGCACTGTCTCGATGCCGAGATCGTGCGCGGCAGCAATCTCCGATCCCGGATCGTCCCCAATAACAACCACGTCAACGGCATCCCATTGAAACCGGCTTAATATATCCTGAAAAACATCACGCTTGGTTAAGCTTGAGACAGCAGGATCAACAATATGAACCTCTTCAAAATCCGGACCGATGCCCAGCATGGAAACCTTGCTCCGTTGCATTTTCTCAAACCCCGTAGTCACCAGGAACCTGGGCAACTCAATTGCCCGGATGTACGCATAATCGGGAAAGGTAAGTACAGGCTGATTATATTCCAGTTCCGCAAGAAGCTCAATACCGGAATTCCGAAGGTGCTCGCTAAAATGATAGATATCAGCGACAAGTTGAAATGGCTTACGCATGATATCATTCCGGACATCCTGGATTTCACCTGTAAATTCGCCTGACTCATCGATTAATTTAAACAATGGGGCAAATAACACCTCCCCGATTGACGCAACCGGGTAAACGGTATTATCCAGGTCAAGAAATATAGCTTTCTTCAAACGGCCGGGGTGTAAGGGTGATAGGATCAGCCAGCAGTGCGTATGATGCGCAACTGCTTTTTCAGGTGCTGGAGCTCATCAGCGGCAGAATCGATTTTCGCCTGGAACTCATCCTTCAGCTTATTCGCTTTCTTGCTGTCGGCAAAAAACTCAAGGTTATTCTTCCACACCGCAATGTCATTTTCGATTGAACTGATCTGCTTACGCAACGACTGCTCCTTGCGGTAAAGCTTTTGATCGGCATTCGGACTGTGTAAAATATCACTTACCTCATTTTCAATGCGCAGCTTTTCCTTCTGATCATCATCCAGCGTCTCCAGGCTCTTGATGTAGGTATCTACAGCCTTCGTATACAGATCACGAATCTCGCTGATATTCTTCTTGGGGACGAATCCGGTTTCATTATACTCCTCCTGGAATTTCTTGAATTTCTCGACATGATCCCCGTCTCCCTTGGCCAAGGCCTGGATTTTCTTACAAATCTCTTTTTTCTTCTCCAGGTTCGCTACGTATTCTTTCGACGCATCATCCCTTGAGGCCCGCTTACGCTCAAAAAACGCATCACAGGCAGCTTTGAACTCTTTATACACCGATTCCCGGTACTTGCCGGGGACTGGCCCGACGTCACGCCATTGCCGCTGCAGCTCCTTAAGCTTTTCAGCGGTTTCCTGAAAATCCTCACTCTCCTTCAATTCAAGCGCCTGCTTCACCATGGCCTGCTTCTTTTCCAGGTTGGCCTCACGCTCGGCATCAAGCTTCTTGAAGAAATGATTCTTGTTGCTGAAGAAAGTCTTGAAGGCCGACCAGAATTTTTTATTGATCTCCTTTGCCTGAGCCCGCGGTAGTCCTCCCGTGTTTTCCCACTTCTTCTGGATTTCCAGGATTTCCTTGGTCTTTTCGTTCCAGGCCTTAATCCGGTCTGAATCAAATTTCTCAAACGCTTCTACCTGATCTGCCAGGGCCGCCTTAATGGTAAGGTTTTCTTCAAGCTCACCTTTTAACTTATCGACAAACTCCTTGCGCCGCTCATACACTGCATCAGATGCCGCTTTGAATCGCTGCCACAAGGGTTCCTGCTCCTCCTTGGGTACAGGTCCGATATGCTTGAATTCATGGTGAAGTTCGTTCAGCTCTTTTACCGCTTCCGAAATCTGCTTTTTCTCCAACAGTGCTTCCGCTTTTTCGCAAAGCTCAAGCTTGGATTCCAGGTTCTTACGGCGGTCCAGCTCTTTCAGCTCATAATATATGCTCCGGTTGTCATAAAACCGGTCGATCAATGCATTGTAATTCGCCCACATACTCCGTGCATAGGCTCCGGGTACGGGACCAACATTCTTCCATTCCTCCTGGAATTTCTTGAAAGTGTCGAAACTGATGTTCGTTTCCTCAGAATCCACAAACTCACGGAGGCGCTCGAGAATATCCTCCTTCTTCTTCAGGTTCTCGTCTTTCTGACGCTCCCTGTTTTTGGTATAATCGTGCTTTCTGTCACGAATTAATTGATAATTCGCGTCAAAACGTAATGTCAGTTCATCCGGGCGATAAGCAAAGTCTCCCTCTTCACCACCTTCAGCGATAAATTTTTCAAGTGCTTCCTGCCGTTCGGTTGATCTGAACTCATCAAAGAAGTGCTTCACTTCCCGTGCCTTCTTTTCTGCCAGAATCACATTATCGGCTTTTGCCAATTCCTTGATGACATCCACAAGCTCTTTTCTCGACAAATGGCTGTAATCCACCTCATCGTCCTCGTGATCTTCGTCATCATCCTTTTCCTTCAGATCATGCTCAGATTCCAGGGCAACCTTTTTTTCCTCTGCGGTTTCTTCTTCAGTGCTGTCAGTTGCTTCTGCTGCCGACTGATCTGTGGCTTCCACTTTTTCCTCCTTGTCATCGGATTTACCGGTAACTTCAGGACTAACCGCTTTCTCTACATCTTCTTCTTCCGTATGATCCCTGGTTTCGGGTTCCCCGTCCGACATTTCATTTTTCTCAGTGACATCGGCTGCGGGAATATCCTTTGTGTCTTCGGTAGTGTCGACCTCAGCTTTATTTTCTATAGGTTCTTTCGCTGCTTCATCACCGGCAGGGGGTGCCGGTTCGTCGACGGAATGATCGGCTGATTCGGCTTCAGGTTTAGCATAACTGTCATCAGCCCCGGACGCAGCTGTATCGGCCAGAGGCTCTTCGTCTGACTCTGTTTTGGACTTGGGGGTGCCATTTAACTTTTCGGCATCCTCCAACGCCGCCCTCACATCTTTCTCTTCTAAATCCTTATCCTGGGCCATACAATTTTATTACACCTCTATAACTGTAAAAATACTAAAATCATTCAATTAAGTCTTGGGTCGGTAGGATAATTTGAATACACGTGAAATCGACCTCCAAGCTGTTTTAATACGGTTTTCCATAGACTGTCCACATCCGAGTCGAAGATAAGGTCCGCACTTGCCGGCGGGGTGACAATCCATGAGTTGGCTTTGAGCTCTTCTTCCAGCTGTCCTTCAGACCATCCGGAGTACCCAGCAAAAAACCTGAAATTATTAATATCGATTAGACCTTCCTGGCCCAGAAAGGTGAGTTGATCAAAATTCCCACCCCAGAAAAGACCCGGGGTAATTTCCGTTCCTCCTTCAATTTTATCCGACCTGTGAACGAAATGAAGTGTATTCTGCTGAACAGGTCCTCCAACAAATACGGTCGCATCAAGTTCATCGAGATCCTCCATGATCTCATTTACTTTCACCTGGGATGGCTTATTCAGTACGAAGCCAAAAGAACCGTCTTCATTATGCTCACACAGAAGTACAACGGTCCGCTCAAAATTCGGATCGGGCAAGAAAGGTTCTGAGATCAAAAATGATCCTTTTTGCGGTGGTACTTCATTATTGAATTTAAAATAATCCATATCAGTGTAATGCAGCTTTGAGCGGTAAATCAGCCAGAATCAACGATTCCTGGTGGTTTATTTCCTTCAACCTACTATAAACCTCCGTTTCATCAAAATAATTAAGGGCCATTTTTACAAAAATATGGCCATGTTTCGCTTCTGAAGCCCACAAATCATGGTAAAACTTCTTGAGCTCACCCTCCGGAAGCGCCTCATAGATCAGGCGGAAGCGCTCAGCGCCCCGGCATTCAACCACCGACGCGACCAGAAGCCTGTCCAGAAACCGTTCTTCCCTCCCGCTTCGGCAAAAATCCACAAGGGCCTTCACATATGGATCCCCGGGAATTTCATGGGGCAGCGATAATCCCCTGGATTGCATTACTTCATATACCGACCTGAAATGTTCCAGTTCCTCAACTGCTGTATCAATCAATTCAGGAATTATTTCCAGCCGATCCGGGTACTTTGCAACCAGGCTCATAGCCATCGCACTTGCCTTACGCTCACAATGGGCATGGTCTAAAAGAAAATTGTCGAAATCCGACATCACCGTTTTCACCCATTCCGGTGAACTCTCACTTTCTAGTTCTATGCTTAATTTCATGTTATCAATCTTAGGAAATCCCGCCTTCAAAGGAAAATTAATCGATATATTTGAGGAGAAAAAAATACGTTATGAAATCCTCCATTGCCGATCTAAGGAAAGAATATTCAAAAAAAATCCTTGATGAAACACACGTCAATTCAGACCCGATTCGTCAGTTTGAAAAGTGGTTCGAAGAAGCTCTGGCCGCCGAGATCATGGAGCCGAATGCCATGACCCTTTCCACCGTTAGCGAAAACGGATTTCCCTCTGGCAGAATTGTGCTTCTCAAAGGTATTGAGAATAAAGGCATGGTATTCTACACAAATTACCAAAGCTCAAAAGGCAGGGACATGGAAAATAATGCAGTAGTTTCGCTTACTTTTTTCTGGCCCGAACTCGAACGTCAGGTCAGGATCCAGGGAACGGTGAGCAAGGTTCCGCGCGAAACGAGTGAGGCGTACTTTCAAAGCCGCCCGAAAGCCAGCCAGATCGGCGCATGGACTTCACCGCAAAGCACTCCCATAAAAAACCGGACCATACTCGAAGAGCGCCAGAAAGCCCTGGAAGACAAATACAGCGATGAAGAAGTGCTCCCCCTTCCAAATCAATGGGGCGGTTATCATGTAGCACCCTTTCTGATGGAATTTTGGCAGGGACGCCCGAGCAGACTTCACGACAGGATTCTATATACACTTGCAAATGATGAGTGGAAGATCTCCCGTCTTGCACCCTGATCTTACGATATATTTTGACCGGTATGCGGCCGGGCCGGCATTGCTTCCACCGTCTGAAACGCCACCCCGGCTGGTGGTTACGATTCCAGCACACCGCGAACCGAATATCTCCGCCACCATCGACTCCCTCCTGGCCTGTGAATATAATTCACCAACAGAAATCATCGTTCTTCTAAACCATGGTGAGCAGGCATTACCTGAAGTGAAAGAAAAGCATACACTGGAAGCACAAACACTTATGGAAAGGTATAAAAACACTTCCATACCAAACCTGTCGCTTCACTTCCTTGTCCAATCCCTTCCGGAAAAACATGCCGGGGTTGGCATGGCGAGGAAAATTCTTATGGACGAAGCCGCTCGCCGACTTGATCCTGAGTCGGGCATTATCGTAGCCCTCGATGCCGATTGCACAGTTGACAATTCGTATATCACAGAAATCGAAAAATACTTCAATAAAAATCCCGGTGTCGAAGGGGCTTCTATCTGGTTTGAACATCCTCTACCCGACGAGGAACATCTCAGATCGGCCATCATCACCTATGAACTGCACCTCCGGTATTTCGTGGAAGCTCAGCGGATGCTGAACCTGCCGTATGCCTACCATACCGTGGGATCTTCCATGGCCGTTCGCCCAACTGCCTATTGTAAAGCCGGCGGCATGAATCGAAGAAAAGCAGGTGAAGACTTTTACTTCCTGCATAAGATCATCCCCCGTGGTTTCGGAGAAATCAATACAACCACTGTCTATCCTTCAGGGCGCAGGTCAGACCGTGTACCCTTTGGCACAGGACGCGCCGTGGAAGATCTGATTTCAGGTAAAAGAGAAGCAACTACCTATGCGCCTGATAATTTCATTATCCTGAAAAAATTAATCGATAGAATATTTTATAGTAAATTGATTATCAATGATTTAAATACCATAGAAAAATCATTGCTTGAATATCTTAATTTCCAGGAAAACCTGGATCGTATTCAGCGCCAGTCGTCATCCGCGCCAGCTTTCAAGAAACATTTTTATGCCTGGTTCGATGGGTTTCAGCTCATGAAGGCCATTCATTTTCTCAGGGATCACCATCAGGGAGACGTGCCCGTTGCGACGGCGGCGTCATGGCTGTTAGAGGAATTTTACAATGCGCATTCTTCGGAAGATGAATTCGAGCTTCTCTCCCGTTACCGTAACCTTCAACGGATTATTTGATGGCCATCAGATCCAGCCGGTAACGCCCTTCGCAAACAGTGGAAATGATTGAAGTGCCCAGTTTTGAGCAAATATTGTTCACATAGGAATCCACCGACTTGGCAAACAAATAAATATCGGACCCCCAGATATTGTGAAGAATACTGTCGCGGCTGATGATTTTTTTAGGGTTTTGCGCAAAAAAGAACAGCAATTCAAACTCATCTTTCGACAGTGGAATCTGCCGTCCATTGTAGATCACCGCCGAACTTTTTCGTTCGATACGCATGGACTTCAACGTTATCTCGGAAATTGATTTTCGTATGATGAGATCCTTCTTTAAGACAGATCCAACCTTATGGCTCAAAGCACGTAATCCCGTTATCTTTTCAATGTAATCATCTCCACCCCGGCGAAATGCCTCAAATTGAAGATATTTCTCAGATTTGGCGGTTAAAAAGAAGATATATGTATCCCTGAATAACTCCCGGGCCCTGAGCTGACTACAGATATCAAGCCCATTTACCTGAGGCATCATAATATCCAAAATGATCAGATCCGGCAGAAACCTGCTCGCCGTGTCTACTGATTTTGCACTCTCCCGCTCTGCACAAACCTGGTAACCCTCCTTCTCGAGGTTATACTTGAGCAGTTCCAGAATATCCTTATCATCATCTACAATAAGAATCTTGTGGGTTTTTGTCTTCATCAAGGGCCTCGGTTTTCATTTAAAAAATAAGGCCTCCGGCGTGGTATTGTGCCACCCGGAGCACCTTTATCTTAACCATACAATACAAATGTACATCCAGAAAATTACCTCCCCGTGAAGCTGGCATTACGAAACAATCACCATTATTTATGACTATGTTATTTCAATATGAATTTGGTTAACTAATTTTGATCCATGCCAAAGATATATTTCACACCGGGTCCGTCTCAATTGTATTTTACCGTCCAGGAACATCTGCGCGCTGCGCTGCGGGATGACATACCATCCATTTCCCATCGATCTTCAAAATTTCAGCAGATTTATGCCGAAACCGTAGAAAACCTCTCGACGCTCCTGGATTTACCCCCGGGATATCGCATCCTTTTTACCTCAAGCGCGACCGAGGCATGGGAACGTATTATTCAAAACCTGGTGGCGCGCGAAAGTTACCACCTGGTAAATGGCGCCTTTTCCTCCCGGTTCCATGAGATCGCACTTCAGCTGGGCCGGAATGCATTGTCTGCCGAAGCCACAGAAGGTTCTGTTGTGGAAATGTCATCCCTGCTCATTCCCGAATCGAGCGAACTCATCGCCATAACACATAATGAAACAAGTACTGGTGCCAGGCAACCGGAAAAAGATCTCGAAAGTATCCGTAAGGCATTTCCCAACCAGCTGATCGCGCTCGACGTGGTTTCATCCGTGCCGGATGCGGAAATCAATTATTCGCTGGTGGATACTGCCTATTTCAGCGTTCAGAAAGCTTTTGGTCTGCCGGCAGGATTGGGAATCTGGATAGTGAATGAGCGTTGTATTGAAAAGTCATCCACGCTTCAGCAAAACGGACATAATACCGGAAGTTATCATTCGTTGGATTCGCTGCTTGAAAAGGCCGACAAGAATCAAACGCCTGAAACTCCCAATGTTCTTGGGATCTATTTATTGGGCAAGGTTGCTGCAGACATGCTGGAAAAGGGTCTCGATCAGATCAGACGTGAAACTGCCTACAAAGCAGCGCTGTTGTACCATACCTACGAAAATAATCCCAACCTTGCGCCTTTCGTTGAGGATCCCGCATATCGTTCCCGAACTACCACGGTAGCCCGGGTTGCCACGGGAAGCACGGAACTGATCAGCTATTTGTCTTCCAAAGGTTTTATTGCAGGAAGCGGCTATGGCAAGCATAAAACCGATCATATCCGGATCGCTAACTTTCCGACGCATTCGAAGGAGCAAATAGAAATGCTGGCAGATTATCTCACAAATTGGAACCCATAAGTATTTAATGAAGTAAATCTTTCATTTTGAGTTAAATGCTCTAATTTTGCATCAAATTCCAACACTAGTACAATGGAGCCCATAAGAGATATAATTGTAGGACTGGATATGTCGGAAATGGATAAGACGCTTATCGAGTTTTCGGCATTTATCGCACGGCGGGGCTTTGTTCAGCGTGTGCAGTTCTGGCACATTGTACGGGGTGAAATGATCCCTGCAGATGTAAAGCTGGAGTTTCCCGATATGACCGAACGTCTGGTCGCTGAGCGAACCGACAAGATCAAGAAAAAAGTAGCTGAATTTTTTCAGATAGACCGGGAAATTAAGTTTGAATACCATGTAAAAGAAGGCAGTGTCGCTTCATTGCTCGATATGGCCATCAAGGGGAATGCCGACCTGATTATAATCGGGCAGAAAAAGACAATGAAGGGTTCAGGTATTCTGGCCCAACGCCTTGCACGACGTTCAAGTTGCAATCTGCTCATCGTTCCCGAAGGTTCGGAGCCGAGTGTCAGGAAAATCCTGGTTCCTGTGGACTTCTCCAAATATTCGAAACTGGCTTTAGAAACGGTGGTTGAACTTAGCCAGCACCGCAGTCATCCTGTAGAAGTGTATTGCCAGAACGTGTATACCGTTCCCGCAGGTTACCACTACACAGGAAAGACCTACGAGGAGTTTGCAGAGATTATGCGGAAAAATGCCGAAAAGGATTTCAATAAACTTATTAGCAAAATTGACATGAAAGGTGTGCAGGTAACCCCTGTGTATTCTCTTGACGTCAATGAAGATCTGTCCAGCGACATCCGCGACCTCGCTGTGGAGATTGAGCCTGATGGCATCGTAATCGGAGCCAAGGGCCGGACAGCGGCTGCTTCACTCTTCCTTGGCAGCATGGCTGAAAAACTGTTGAATACAAACCTTACCTGCCCCCTACTAATCGTAAGACCCCGTGGTAAGGCCGCCGGACTGCTTGAAACCTTCCGGGATATCAATTAACCACCCATATAAAATCATGATACCACGTCATGAGTCCGGGAATATTTAAATATTTTTGGACGATTGATGGAACATCTGCGATTACTCGAACTAAACCAGCTCATACGAAGCACGCTCGATAATACACTGGAGCCCTCCTACTGGGTTGTAGCTGAAGTCGCAGAACTGCGCCTGAACCAGAAAGGACATTGTTACCTGGATCTGATTGAAAAGGAAGATGACCGGCTCGTGGCACGAATACGCGCAACGATCTGGGCATATACCTTTCGTGGCCTCTCCGCCTGGTTCGAATCGATAACAGGAAAGCCCCTTTCAAATGGAATGACCGTCCTTTGCAATGTGAGTGTCGAGTACCACGAGCTGTACGGATTATCACTCAACATCCGTGAAATAGACCCAAGGTTCACCCTGGGGGAACGCGCACGCAAGCGCCAGGAAATCATCGAAAGACTCACCCGGGAAGGTGTTGTGGATATGAACAAGTCTGTGCCTCTCCCCATAGCTCCCCTGAATATTGCCGTGATCAGTTCTCCAACTGCCGCAGGCTTTGGAGACTTTTCAAATCAGCTCCATCAAAACACATATGGGTATGCATTCCGCCTCAAATTATTCAAGGCCGTCATGCAGGGCGACGAAGCCCCGCCTTCCATCATCGATGCGCTGAACCGAATTCATACTGCGGCAAGCTCTTTTGATGTTGTCGTCATCATCCGGGGTGGCGGAGCACAGGTAGACCTGGATTGCTTTGATACCTATGATCTGGCAAACCATGTTGCACAGTTCCCTATTCCGGTGCTTACGGGTATCGGTCATGAACGGGATGAAACCATTCTGGACCTGGTGGCCCATACCCGTTTAAAAACGCCAACGGCCGTGGCAGAATTTCTCATTGGGGGTGTCCGCAGTTATGAGGAACGAATGGTCCATTTGTTCGAAACAGTAGCTTATCACGCGCAGCAACGATTGAAGTTCGAAAATCAGCGAATTCAGAATATCCAATATCGCCTCAGGAGTGCCGTTAGAAAAGTAACTTCCCAGCAGGACCTGTTACTTGAAAAACGAAGCGGACAGCTGATAGCCGCTGCCAGAAAATTATTATCTGGAAAAATGGAACGGCTGCGCATGGCATCCAAATCGCTTGAGCTTGTAAATCCCGACAATATTCTGAAGCGTGGATATACCTTAACAACCCGAGATGGTAAATCCATCCATAACCTTCCTTTAGCCGAAGGGGATATGATAACAACATACACGGCAGACAAGAAAATCAACAGTCAAATTACAACTATAAACAACAAGAAAAATGAGTGAGAAGAAGGATTTCAGATTTGAGGATTCACTGAAACAGGTGGAGCAAATCGTGGAACGTATTGAGAAGGGAGAATTAGATATTGATGACCTTACCAGCCAGGTGGATAAAGCCGCCGAGATATTAAAGAACTGCAGGGAATTTCTTCGAAAAACAGAAGATGATCTGGAGAATTCGCTGGGCGAACTCGATCAATAATGTAATTTTAAAAAAGACAAGGAAACGAAGATTTATGAAAAGCTTGAGTTTAATTATTTTATCATTTTTGTGTATTAATTTTTCTTCAGCCCAGGAAACACCTTCCGGTTATTGGCAGCAACGGGTTGAGTATGAAATGGATGTGAACATGGATGTTCAGACACACCGGTTTACCGGCGAACAAAAACTCACCTACTACAACAATTCGCCTGATACTCTTACCAATATTTACTATCACCTTTATTTTAATGCTTTTCAGCCGGGAAGCATGATGGATATGCGTTCACTTACCATTGAGGATCCGGACCGGCGGGTTGGCAGCAGAATATCCCAGCTGTCTGATGATGAGATCGGCTATCAGCATATCAATTCATTGCAACAAAAGGGGAAAGACCTGGCATATAAAATTTCGGGGACTATTCTCGAAGTATCGCTGAATGAACCCATCCTTCCGGGTGAGAAAAGTGTATTTACCATGGAATTTGAAGGACAGGTACCTGTTCAGATCCGTCGTTCGGGAAGGGACAATGCCGAGGGAATTTCCTATTCAATGTCACAATGGTATCCTAAACTATGTGAATATGATCACCGCGGATGGCACACCAATCCGTACATCGGGCGTGAGTTTCATGGAGTCTGGGGTGATTTTGATGTAAAGATTACCATCGATCCGTCCTACACCATTGGAGGTACCGGATACCTGCAAAATCCCGACAAAATCGGCCATGGTTACCAATCGGAAGGTGAAGAGGTTGCCAATTCCGATAAGCCCCTCACCTGGCACTTTATCGCCCCGGAAGTTCACGACTTCATGTGGGCTGCAGACCCGGATTATACGCATACTAAAATCCAGGTTCCGGACGGGCCCATGATGCATTTCTTCTACCAGGCAACAGAAGAAAACCGGGCGGCATGGGAAGCATTACCCGAGACCATGGTACGGGCCATGCAGTTTATGAATGAAACATTCGGCGTTTATCCTTACGAGCAATATTCTTTTGTGCAGGGCGGTGATGGCGGAATGGAATACCCGATGGCAACACTCATCACAGGAAACAGAAGTGCAGGAAGCCTGGTTGGCGTTTCCGTGCATGAAATGATTCACAGCTGGTTCCAGGGCGTTCTTGCTACCAATGAAAGCCTCTACCCCTGGATGGATGAAGGGTTCACCTCGTTTGCGTCGAGTCTCACAATGCAGCACCTGTCAGGTACTGAAAACGGCAATCCGCACCAGGGCTCCTACAATGGTTATTTCTTCATGGCCAACAGCGGGAATGAAGAGCCGCTCACAACGCATTCAGATATGTACCATACCAACCGGTCCTATGGAATCAATGCGTATTCCAAAGGCGCGGTATTCCTTGCACAGCTTGGTTATGTGATCGGCAATGACAACCTGATGAAAGGCATGCGAAGGTATTTCAACACCTGGAAATTTAAACACCCGACATCCATCGACCTCATCCGCGTAATGGAAAAAACATCCGGAATCCAGCTCGACTGGTATCTTGAAAATTTCGCCTATACCACCAACAAAATTGACTATGGAATAAAGGATGTAACAGGCGTAGACGATGAAACACTCATAACGCTGGAAAGAGTGGAGGAAATGATGATGCCGGTAGATCTCTACATAGAATATACCGACGGTTCAACTGAAATACTTTATATTCCTCTCAGGATCATGAGGGGCGAAAAACCGGTGGAAAATATGGATGTGTCCAGGATTACAAAAGAAGCCTGGCCGTGGACCTACCCGACCTACACGCTGAAAATAAACCGGCCCGTAACAGAAATTAAGTCCATAGAAATTGATCCGACCGAAAGGATGGCCGATATTGATCGAACCAATAATGTTTTTGACGGAGTTAATTCAATTAAAATCTATAAAGACCCAACCCGGTAATGAATCGCGAAGAAGCGAAGAAAGCGATTGAATCGCTTTCTGAAAAAGTTAATTATTATAACGAGCAGTATTACCAGAATAATCGCTCTGAGATCAGCGATTATGAATTTGACCAATTGCTCGAACAGCTGATAGCGCTGGAAGAAGAATATCCGGACCTTCGGCTCCCCGACTCCCCTACCCAGCGGGTTGGCGGAACCATTACAAAGTCCTTCGAAACGGTGTATCACAAATACCCCATGCTATCCCTGAGCAATACGTACTCCAGGGAAGAGCTGGAGGAATTTGATAAACGTGTTCGGAAAGGCCTGGAAGATGAAACCTTTGAATACTTCTGTGAACTGAAGTTTGACGGGGTCGCCCTGAGCCTTACCTATGAAAACGGATACCTTTCAAAAGGCGTAACGCGGGGTGATGGCACACGGGGTGATGATATTACGGCCAATGTGAAGACTATCCGCAGTATTCCGCTCAAGGTGCGCCACATTGAGGAAAGCCCTGCTTTCTTTGAAGCTCGTGGTGAGGCTTTTATGCCCAGAAAGGCCTTTATCGCTCTTAATAAGGAGCGGGAAGATATTGGGGAAGAAGTGTATGCCAATGCCCGGAATACAACATCCGGCACGCTGAAAATGCAGGATTCTGCCGTCGTTGCGAGGAGGAAACTCGATTGTTTCCTGTATTCGATCATGGGTGATGACCTTCCCGTGGAAACGCATGAAGAAGGCATCAAACTTTTGGAAAGACTAGGATTCAATGTCTCCCCTACGTACCGCTTATGCCGCAGTATCGATGAAGTATTCGCCTACATATCGGAATGGGAAGAAAAACGGAGGGACTTACCGCTTGAAACGGATGGAATTGTAGTTAAAGTGAACCGGCTTGATCAGCAGGAAAGACTTGGGTATACCGCAAAAAGTCCGCGCTGGGCAATTGCTTATAAATATAAGGCAGAGGATGCCGTCACCACCCTGAAGGGAATAACGTACCAGGTAGGAAGAACAGGTGCCATCACACCTGTTGCAGAACTGAAGCCGGTATTCCTGGCAGGAACTACGGTCAAACGCGCCTCCCTGCATAATGCTAATGAAATTGCCCGGCTGGACCTGCGCATCGGCGACCAGGTATTTGTGGAAAAAGGAGGTGAGATAATTCCCAAAATCACAGGTGTCGACTTTTCAGCACGAAAAGAAGGGCTGGAACCGGTTCAATACATTACCCACTGTCCTGAATGTGGCACTGAACTGGAACGGGTTGAAGGTGAAGCCGTTCATTATTGTCCGAACCAGGATGGGTGTCCGCCGCAAATAAAAGGACGTATCGTACATTTCATCCAGCGAAAGGCCATGGACATTGATAGCCTCGGTGAGAAGACGATTGATATGTTATTTGACAAGGGTCTGGTTAAATCACCTGCTGATCTGTATGATTTAAGTTATGAAGATATAATCTCGCTGGAGGGATTCAAGGACAAGGGAACCCAAAACCTGCTGTCGGGGATCGGGCAGTCAAAAACGGTACCTTTTGAAAATGTTCTTTTTGGATTGGGAATTCGTTTTGTAGGTAAAACAGTGGCAGAAAAGCTGGCCGAAGCATTCAAGTCGATTGATGGTTTGATACACGCCACATACGAGGATTTAATCGCTGTACCTGAAATTGGGGAGCGCATTGCGCACAGCGTGATTGAATTCCTGAAAAAACCTCAGCATATTGATGAGATCCGCCGACTGAAAGATGCAGGTGTTCAGATGGTTATCGAAGAAAAAGAGGAAATTAAACTGGGAAATCAACTGGAAGGAAAATCTTTTGTAATTTCGGGAGTATTCGAAAGACATGAACGTGACGAACTAAAGGAATTGATCGTTGCTCATGGGGGTAAGGTACTTTCGTCAATTTCCGGTAAATTGGATTTTTTACTGGCAGGTGATAATATGGGACCTTCAAAAAAGGAAAAAGCTGATAAACTTAATATTCCAATTATTTCCGAAGCTGATTTTGAAAGTATGATCGATCAATAGGATGTTCAGAAATTTGTTTGTACGGTATAGAACAAAAGCGCAGTTAAAGAGGAATACGGCATTTCGTGGAAGTGTATTGTATGACGATGCCAAGAACGTGGGTATTCTGTACACCGCTGAAGATATGAACAAGCATGACGTCATTAAGGACCTGGCCAGGAAATTCGAACAGGATGGCAAAAAAGTAAGTGTATTATCCTTTCTTCCGAAGGATATTCAGAATTTTGAATTCAGGTATAATTTTTTCACTGAAAAGGAGATTAGCCTTTTCGGGTCTGTAAACTCAGAAGATGTGAAAACATTTGTAAATAAACCCTTTAATTACCTGCTCTACGTAGACTTCGAAGGAGACCCCGTGATGCGTTATCTGCTCGCCTCAAGCCGGGCACAATGCCGGGTGGGATATTTCGAGGAAATCAACCGGCCATTTTGTGACCTGATGGTTGCCCCTCAGCAGCCGAATTACAAAAGCCTGGCTTATGAGATGTATAAATACACCAAAATCCTGTCGTGATGAATAGGTTATCAGGAACCGGGGTTGCTTTAATAACACCATTTACAAAATCGCTCAAAATTGATTTCGACAGTCTGGCGAAATTACTTGATTATACCCGCTCCAATGGGGTAGATTACTATGTAGTCATGGGGACTACCGGAGAGAGTGCCACCCTCACTCCTGCTGAAAAAGCTTCAGTTCTTGAGTTTGTAAAAGAAAATAATCCATCCAAATTATCGATTGTCTATGGCCTTGGTGGAAATAACACTTCCGCGCTCATAAATGAACTGAAAGAAACCGATTTAAACGGTGTTGACGCAATACTGTCGGTGAGTCCGTATTACAATAAGCCATCGCAACGAGGTATCGTAGCTCATTATGAACATCTGGCCAATGAATCACCGGTGCCTGTAATACTCTATAATGTTCCCGGCAGAACCTCAAGTAACCTTACTGCAGCAACGACCTTAACTCTGGCCAGCCACCCCAACATTATTGGCACCAAGGAAGCTGCAGGTGACCTTGACCAGGCGATGCGCATTGCCAGGGATATGCCCAACGGTTTCCTCCTGATATCGGGGGATGATCTGTTGACGCTGCCGCTGATGAGTATTGGCGGTACCGGTGTTATTTCCGTACTTGCCAATGCGTTACCAGACACATTCAGAAGGATGGTAGGGAAATTTACCGAAGGGGACATTCATGGGGCTGCACGAGCTTCTTATGAACTGCTTGATTTAAACCCCCTGATGTATGAAGAATCGAATCCGGTAGGGGTAAAATTTGTGCTTTCAGAATTGGGTATATGCGAACCTTATGTACGATTACCGCTTTTTGAGGCATCCGAATCACTTAAAGCCCGGATTCGCGATATTCTGCGTAAAATGTGATGATCCTGCAGTATTATTCTGAATTACGGGTTACCACATTGAAATAAGGAGAATTTATATTTAAATCGATTAATGATGTTCAATTTATTCAGATCTAATCGTTACGGACAGGTATTGAGTCATCTGAACAACCTGATTGCCGTAGCACTGGCCGATGGTACACTTGACCAAACCGAGTGGGATCGTCTCGCAGCAATTGCCCGCAACAGGGGCGTGAGTGAATCAGAACTCCATGACATCCGTGAAGAGGCAGATTCCATCAAATTTATACCTCCTCCAACCTACAAGGAAAAAATTATTCAAATCTTTGAACTGGTGGATGTTATGCTGGCGGACGGGAATATCGACGAGGAAGAGCTTGTTATCTGCAGAAAACTATCTGAAAAATTAAATATTAATCCCCGGATTGTTTCGGATATGCTTACCATGCTGAAGGCCGGGAGCGAACCGGATGATATTGTGAATGAGATATGCTCATTAAGTGATCAATAGAAATAAAAAAACCCGCCGAATCGCGGGTTTTTTTATTATACGTTCTACTTTTTTATTGTTCCCGAATCACACCGCACGAAACACGGCTACCGGCAGCGCCGGATGGCTGTGAGGTAAAATCATCCGCTCCCGAATGAATAATTACAGCATGATTTATAATGTTGGTAGATACATCTCCACCAATTGTCCAGCCAGTTATTTCAAGAGAATTTGTAGCGGTACTATCTGCACCTGCTTCCAGGTTGATGATATCACCTGCATGATGCTCTCCTTCTCCCATACGATTACCGTGGGCAACTTCCGAAGGATTCCAGTGTCCACCGGCTGAACTTGCATCTTCAGCACTGCAGTCACCATTGTCATGCAAATGAATCGCATGCTGTCCGGGTGCAAGATGATTGATCTCTATATCCATCTGAACGGTGTTGTCACCTGTTTGAGTAAACGTGATCGTTCCGGAAACATTGCTTCCGCTGGCAGGAGACATGGATGCCAATGCCATTGGAGCAACCGGTACTTCTTCTACGATTGTTTCTTCAACTACTTCCTCAGCATTATCTTCCTCCTTTGTAGAAGAAGAACATGCACTGAAGACAATTAAAAAGCCCAACACATAGATTGATCTTGATAGGTATTTCATAATTAATTTGCTTTATCTTATTTATACAAAGCTACTAATACCAATCTGCCATCCCAAACCTGAAATGGAAAATAAGAGATTATTGAATTAATATCTGCCGCCGCTGTAAACGCCTACGTTAAACGAGGGTGTAACACGCGGGCCACCTGGTCCGAATGACATATTAACCCCCATGCTGGAGCCCCAATGAGCATTCGAACAACTCTCCATCAATCCCATGGCGGCAATCAACAGGAGACAAAAAACTATTTTAGCGAAGAATGATTTCATTTCAGATCAATGTTTAGTTGAATGGCCATTTTTGAACACAAAAGATCGCTCCGTTCGGATCTGTTAATACTGCGACAGATCCGTTTCTTATAGACTCATTCGGATTCATCAATACAGTGCCCCCAAGTTCTTCCGAACGCTCAGCTATGAGGGCAGGATCCGATACCCTGATATACGGCACCCACTGTGTCTTCATATTGGATACCGGGTTCGGACTGATTCCGGCAACTTTAAGTTCATCCTTGCCAAAGATCCAGTAGGGCTTGCCATTCGCATCCTGCTCCTGGATATCATATCCGAGTGTTGTGCCATAAAATTCAGCAGAAGCATCCGGCGCATCCGACCAAAGTTCCATCCATAACCAATCATTGGTTGCCACCTCAGTCAAAGGAGGATCTCCTATCGAGGAGTGAATAAGGCTTACAAGCGCACCCTGAGGATCTTTTACAAGGGCCATCGTGCCCCTGCCCGTTACACGCGTTGAGCCAATGAGCGTGGATGCACCGAGGGTATTCAGTAAATCGACCGACTTCTCCGTATCTTCCACAGAGACAGCCCCAACCCACAGGTTTTGGTTGGCCGATGTTGCTATCATTCCGCCAATATATGTGGTCCCCCTTTTGATCAGGACATATTGACCGTCGGAAGTATTGATATCCTCAAATTCCCAATTGAACAATTCACCATAAAATGAGCGTGAACTTTCAATATCAGATGTTCCAAGTTCGTGCCATACAAACTGCCCGTGACGATAATTATACGTGGGTATATCTACGATTGGCGGGTACGTCTCTGAACCGCAGGACGTGAATACCAGGATCCACAATAATCCGGAAATTATACAGAATTGCTTCATTATTAACTGGTTAAAACAAGAAACAATCTATAATACAAAAATAGCGCGAATTGTCTATCCCCCGCCGATGGAAGTTTGTATCAAATGTTAAGAATTACCAAAAAAGGCAAAATCAGGGAGAAATATATTCGATTACCACGCCATAAACCCCCTGCTCAACATCCCCCACCTGGCTTGTGATACCTGAGATGTTGAATTCCACGCTGATCATGTAGGAATTATTTTGATTGTCGATTATGAAAGGCCCGTTAAGGACTCCTGAGAATATTCCCGGGCCATTTTCATTTACATTTAATCCTCCGCCAAGATCTACACTGGAACCGTCGAAAGGACGTTCCAGTAAGCTTAATTTTACAGGAGGCCCATGCATATCCATGAAATATAACGTGATCGACTGTACGGTTGCCCCATGTGGTAAATGAACCGGGGCAACAATCGATTTACCCAGGGTCTCGTCCTTGATGGTCACAAAACTGTTATCATTTTCAAAGATGATCACGTTGTTTTCGGTACCTACAAAATTCTGTCGGTATACACCATTAAAATCGGATGGGTCAATGCTGTAATAGCTAATTCCGGAAACAATGCTCGTAGATGCGGGTGCCCATTGTGAGCCGTCCCACCGAAGCAGGTCACCAATCACAGCACCTGCCTGATTAATTTTTGATGGGTCAACATCAGCGATCTTGGCATTTGTAACAGCAGCATCCCGAATAACCGCAGTTCCTAACGTTCCTGAAAGGTCGCTGGTCGCAGGGAACGACACCGAATGAAGATCCACAGTTTTTTGGCCGGTTACATCATTTTCAAGGGTGAGTTGGAGTATGGACGAATTAGTCCCGCCCAGTTGAAATTCGGTCACTTCCTGGTTATCAGTAAAGGAGGCAAACAGGGGCGATAGATCAATCTGATAGACCAGGCCGTTCTCCTCAATTTCCAGGTTATTGCCATTCAACCGGACATCCGTGATCAATTCATTGGAGGGGTCTGCATCAGCATCGTTGATCAGTGAAGAAAGATCAACCGTATTGCCATTGTCAATTGAAAGCATGGCCGTTGCCTGATTAAAAGCCAGATTCTGAACATCTCCCCCTCCTGCAGTATCTCCCAAACCTGCGATCCACTGGTTTCCGTCCCAGTAATAAAACAGATTATCCGTGGTATCATAAACGATCAAGCCCCGCTCGGTGGTCCCAAGGCTCATACTGGTTCGCTGTCCGCCGGTTAGCCTGGGCAGTAAAACCCCCTGGTTATTAGCAGGTGAAACTATATCAAGTGCCGCTTTTGAATTTGGGCTTGTCGTACCAATCCCAACAGATTGTCCGCTTGCTTCCTGGACGAAACAGGCGCAAACAAGCAAAAACAACACTGTGATATGCTTAATTTTATAATTACGGAATGTCATGGCCACCATTAATTGGCATTCAAAAAATGTAATTCATCCAAAAAATATCAGTAATATGATAAATTGACCTCAAATTTTCGTAACAATAGTATATCTAAAATTACATACGTAAAGCCTTTGGATGATAAGGTCTTATTACCAAAAATAAATATATTTATTTAATATTCAGATTCATGGCGAAGTTCCATGCAATTGATTCATTTTTTTATGTACTTCAGGACGGCTCTAATTTTTATCGTTTTTATCATCACTTTCAATCGCTTGCCTGCACAGACGATACAGGATGGGGCCGTATTTTTCATATCTCCTGATGGAATTATCAGTGCCAGCACCGATGTCTCAAATTCAGGGTTCCTGCAAAATGAAGGAACCTTTCATGTTCGGCAAAACTGGACCAACAGAGGAATTTACCAGGGAGCCGGATCCATCCTGCTTGATGGAACACAAGTACAGACATTTCGTCATAACGGACAGGCCATATCCAACCTGGAAGTAACGAACCCTGCCGGCATATTGGCGAGAGGGAAAATCCCTGTCAGCAGGCAGTTGGTTCTTACCAACGGATTGATCAGTACTTCCACCACAGACACACTGTTCACAGAAACGGATGCAGAAATTATTGGCGGATCACCCTCAAGTTTTGTAAACGGACCATTACATCGGGGCGGACGCGGATTGATTGATTTTCCGATTGGACTCAATAATACCTACCTGCCAGTGACCCTTCAGAATGTCACAGGAGGAAATACGATAACAGTGCTGAAGGCAAACGCCGACTATACCGGGAATTTACCTCAGGGTGTTGCAGCGATCAGCCGGGCGTTTTACTGGGAACGCGGAAATTATCGTGATGCATTTTCAGGCAGTGAGGTCACATTGCCTTTATTCGACCCCCAGCTGAACAGATCTTCAGCTGTGATCATTGGGGTCGGGCGGCAGTCGGGAGATATTACCTTGTATAGCGACCTGAACTTTACTTCCGGAAATTTCTACGAATTAATCTCGTCAAATGATGTGATTTCTGAAGAGATCCTCCTCCTGGGCACCCTGGAAGATGTCGTACGTGATGAAACAGCGTTTTATGTTCCCAACGTTCTTTCACCACATGCTCCTGATCCTGAGAACCGCGTAGTCAAGGTATATGGCGACTTTATCGAGGAAGACTTTTCATTCGTCGTATATGACCGGCGGGGATTACAGGTTTTTGAAAGTAACAGTCTTACCAGAATGCAATTCAACGGATGGAACGGAACATCGTCCCGCTCCGGGGAAATATTGCCCCAGGGTGCCTATGTGTATGCAGTGAGGGCAAGGAACCGCCGCAATGAAATCGTAGAACGAACAGGTACTTTAACCATCCTCAATTGATGAAAAAATATCTGCTCGCACTCCTTCTCCTCCTACCCGGTTTTCATGAATCTTTCGGGCAATCCCCGGTGTTCTCCCAGTATTACACGACTTCGC
Source organism: Cyclobacteriaceae bacterium (assembly GCA_050289805.1). Lineage (GTDB taxonomy): Bacteria > Bacteroidota > Bacteroidia > Cytophagales > Cyclobacteriaceae > JAUILA01. Next base: position 126,390 of record JBNKGL010000008.1, on the reverse strand, counting down.
TATACCTGAATCCTGCCCTTGCCGGGTCGGAAAGTGATATAACCATAGGCCTCAATTACAGGGCACAGTGGAATCAACTTGAGTCACCATACAAAACTGCGCAGCTCACCTACATGCACCCCCTCATCAAGCCCGGAGGACGCAGTAAACATGTGGGTGGTATTGGAGTGTCAATTTTGAATGATCAGGCCGGTAATAACAGCCTGTCCAATACCGGGGTCAACTTTACAGGAGCCTTTAACTATCACCTGTCCTCCTATGGGAATAATATCCTGACATTCGGATTACAGGCAGGGGTATATCGGAATGCATTGAATATTGAAAATTTACAATGGGGTTCGCAATACAATACGTTCAGCGGATTTGATCCGACCATTGAAGTAGACCCTGGTAACCTGCAGGATCAGCGGTTCTATGCGGTCATCAACGCGGGAATGATGTGGTACTACCGGCAGCAACAACGCTACAGTGCCAGGTCCTGGTCTTCCTATGCGGGTATTTCAATTTATCACTTGAACAGGCCAAATACATCCCTGATCAATGACGTGGATAATTTACCCCTCAGCATGCGCATTCATGGAGGCATCAGCTTCCCTGTGGCGGCACAGGCAAAGGTCACACCCAGTGCTCTGGTTGTGTTTGAACACGGCGATGCTCAGATTAATGCCGGCGGCTACCTTACCTATTCATTGGGAAGTGCCGGAAATTCTTCCAATGCCGCGGTCATCATCGGTGCCTGGTATCGACTGAATGATTCATTTATCATTAACCTTGGTACCGAAATCAAAAATTTTCGGTTGGCATTCAGCTATGACCGGAATGTATCTTCTTTCCAACGTTACTTTGGAAACACCGGAAGCTATGAGTTTTCAATTCAATACAGAATTATCAGGAAGCATCAAAAAGTCTATTTCTCAACGCCTCTGATATGATATTCCACAGAGCCATTGTATGTTTTAGCCTGCTTATGACCCTGTCTTCCATGCTGGAAGCTCAGCAAACCGCGCTGCGTTTTGAGGAAATCCGTGCGCTTGAAAATTCAGAACAGTATTTTGCGGCAATTGATGCCCTGGATGAACTCCTCACCTATGATGAAAATAATATGGAAGGGATTTATTCCCTGGCCAGGAATTATATGGCAACATTCCAATATGAAAAGGCGTTGTCGCAGTTTCAGAAGGCATTTTTCCTGGATGAATCCGCCTATCCCCTCAGTGAATACTACCTGGCCCTCATGCAAAAATATACGGGCAAATATGAATCCTCCATAACAAATTTTGATTCCTTTATTAGGCGGTGGGAGGAATCAGGAAGATATTCCGAAATCGTCGAGCAGGCACGCGTTGAACGTGCCGGCAGCGTGATGGCAATGGCCTATAACGGCAAAGATAAATTTGAACCCCTGAATGTCGGAGAACCTTTAAACTCGGAATTCAATGATTATGCGCCTGTCACGCTAGGGGATTCCGCAATTCTCATAACAAGTTCCAGAATTGAACGTAAGCGACAGGCCCGGGATCAGCGCTTCGGAGAAGGGTTTTCAGATCATTTTTATTTTAACCTTTCTGATCCCGGTTCAAACCACGAAAATCAAATTGCCGATGCCCTGAATACCAAATTTAATGATGGCAGCGGAAGCTATTGCAATGAGAACGGGGCATATTACTTCACAGTCTGCGGCTATAAAGCTCCCTATTGCCAGATTTTCGTGAGCTTCCTGGAAGACGGCAAATTTTCTGAACCAGAACTCCTGCCCGAGAACATTAACTTTCCGGGGCGTGATAGCAAGCAACCCGGAATCTCAGCATCCGGTGATTCGCTGTTCTTCGTATCGAATCGTCCCGGAGGTCACGGGGGAAATGATATCTGGCTTTCCATAAATTCAGGAAGTGGATGGGGCCCTGCCATGAACCTTGGAAATACCGTAAATACTTCACTGAATGAAAACTCGCCCTTTCCTGTAATGAATAATATTCTGATGTTCTCCTCAGATGGTCACCAGGGGTTCGGAGGAATGGATATTTTTATGGCGCGTCGACTACTCAATGGGGATACAACGCTTGTCAATGCCGGAACACCCTTTAACTCAAGCAGGGATGATATGTATCCGAATATTTCCAAAACACGCATATTCTGGACTTCAAATCGTGATGGCGGAGCAGGCGGGTTTGATATCTACAGTGCCAGGATCAAGTCCCCGCTGTACCTTACCTCGCTTATCAGTGCGCTCAACAGAGATGCAAGCCGGGCAAATGCGCTGGAAGCCTCCATTATTCTCCCTGATCCGGCTGGTGAGATCACGTCCATCGTGAATACCGGAGAGGTTGATTTCAGCAAATTATCACCCGCACAACAGGAGGTCATCGATAACATTGCCCTGGGCAAACCAGGTGCAGCCGCTGCGTTTGACGACATGTCACAGGCAGAAGTGGTTGCATTGCTGAATGAAAGAAAAACAATCCTTACCTCGCGGGATAAACGCCGATACAGAGTTGATTTTCAGGAACACGATGCAGAAGGTCATTTTCAAATTACAGGTTCCCTTGCATGTGAATATTGTGATGATATCCCTACAATCTATTTGACTGAGCTGGATGGTACCAGACGTCAACTCACGATCGCTGATTCAATTGGAAGCTTTCGGTTTGGGCATTTAACCGGAAAAGAAAGTGTCCTGCTTGAAATTGACAGTGCCTTTACGGGAGTTGTACGATTTTCAAATGTAACGGCATCCTTCATTCCGGATTACATGGCGTATCCCTTTACGCCCGTGTACTTCGATCTGGCGGAGAGTGAGATCCGTCCCGAATCCTATGGTGTCCTCCAGGAATTAGCGAAATTCCTGAATGAAAATCCCGGGTTTCAGCTTGAAATAATTGCCCATGCAGATAATACGGGCAGTGAAAGTTATAATTTACTTTTGACCAGGCAACGAGGTCAGGCAATATTTGATGCCCTGCTGCGGATGGGGGTCTCGCCCCTCTCAATGATGATCAGGGCACGGGGGTTCCGAGAACCGGTTGCCAAAAATGACACCCCCCTTGGCCGTCAACTGAACCGTCGTGTTGAATTTATTATTTCAGGTAAAGGACAAAAGCCTAATGAACGTTTTGATTATTGTTTCACATCGAGGGCGTTGAACGGCGCAGAACTAATACGTTCCTTGCGAGATCCTTCATCAATCAGGCTGAATGGAATCATTGAAAATGAACGATACCGGCCGTATATACCAATTCTGATTGAATCAGGCATGAAGCCTGACCCGGACCTTTTTGATTGCCGCTAATTACCGAGATAAATAAACGCTGCCCAATACTTTGGTGCCGGGTATTTACTTTTCATTTCATCCACCGCATATTCATACGCCAGGCGCTTGTTCCCGGAACTTAACAGTTTTTTGTAAAACAGAGCCATATATTCCTTGGTGATCTGGTCACTTACCTGCCAAAGACTAATGATCATTGTCTCGGCGCCGGCAACAAAAAATGCATACTGCAAACCGTATACGCCATCGCCATTCTTTAATTCCCCAAGTCCGGTTTCACATGCCGACAATACCACCAGGTCTGCTGATGAAAGGTCCATGTCAGCTACTTCAAAAGCAGTTAAAAGATCACCCTCTTTAGAATCGGGCGCAGTAAGTACCAGCCCCGATCGGAATAGTTCCAGGTCTGGAAGATCCTGGCGCTTCTGTACTTCTTTCCTGGAGAAGAAACCATGTGTGGCAAAATGAAGCAGACCGGGTACTTCCTGACGAAGAAAGGCCTCTTTGGTCGCATCACTGCCCATCAGGGAAGTCACACTCCAGCCATCACTGCTAAGTTCAGTCGAAATTCCAGAGATTTCCTGGCGTGTTCCGGGAAGGTTTGAAAAACGGGAATCTTGTTCCGTATCATCCAATACAGGATCACCAATGAGAATCGCCTCGCGCGATCCTTCATATAACCCTCCGGCCTGTTTAACCTCTATTACCTCACCGGCATTATGCAAATGACGAATATGCATTGAGGAAGCGAGGAACGAACCATTTTCAGGATCTTTCAAAGACTCCGGATTGATCTTGAAATACAACCCATCATCAACCAGATAGGTTGTTTTTACGCCTTCCAGTTTTCCCGAAAAGGGTTCCCAGAAATAGCGATAGGAAGTAGTGTCGTCCACCTCATATTTTACAGCATTCAGATAATATTTCAGCTGCCTGTTTTCAAGATAATCTCCTGATGAAAGCTGGATCACCTCAGGCCCGTCGGAATACTGAGGTCTGATAACAAGTCCCACATAACGTATACTATCCGATTCACCACTAATTCGGTTGAAATTCTGGTTTTTATACCGGATTACCTCAATAATTGCCTCTTCTTCATCCAATGAGGAACGTATTGAATTGTAATCCGCGATTCCGCTTAGCTGTCTTCCGGATAGCCTGGCAATTTCAGATTCAAGTTCATTAAGGCGGCGAATGAGCTGCTCCTGGTTTTCAATATCAAACCCATTACCGGTAAAAGAGCTTGTCAATTCCTGGCGTGCTGCAATGAATTCGGAAAATAATGGACTGGCTTTCGAATTGTCTTCAAAGTGCTGAATTTCCTTCAATTCTCTTTTTGATTCCAGCGTCAACCCCTTATACAAAAGCTGCTTATTGAACATCAGCATGGCAAGGTCATTGTTATTGCCGGCAAAACCTGCAATCGCAGAATAAATAACATCCAGTTCCTTCCTTAATTCAGAGAGAAAAACCGTTTGCTCAGATCGTGACAACATCGGGAAAATATACCGGATCAACTGCTCTTCCTTACGACTGGCTTCATGAAGAATGGCTGAACCTTCTTCCAGTTTGCCGGAAAGAACATAGCAAACACCGAGATTATTTTCAATTTGACGCAGCTGAGGTGCATTCTCTCCATATATGGCAATGAATTTTTCCCTTGACCGTTCAAGCGAAAAAACGGCGCTGTCGATATCTCCTTCATAAACGGACCAGGCACCAATTGCAGCATAGTAATTTGCCAGGTCCTTGTCTGAAAATGCCTGATAATAAGCATTCACAAGTTCAGCTGCTTTTTTCAATGCCGGGTTTGCTGAAATACCGAAGGCATTACGAAAGGTGTTGGAATAATTTAAAAGAAATATGAGTTCTTCCGAATTTGATTTAAACGAATAACTTTCAAAAAGTTCATTGAGAATTATTTCTGACTCCAGGATATTCCCGGTTCTAAAATACAGCGCAGCTTTATTTTGCAGCAGCTTTTCGCAATGATGTGTGCAGTTTTCAAGGGCCTGGTCAATGTAGGTTAGCGACTGCGTGTAAAGACCAAACTTCTCATAGAGTGATGCCAGGTTATTATACGTATTTATCTTTTCCTCCGGCGCGAGTCCCAGGTAATCTTTTATTTGAAGCGTCTTTTTAAAACATGCTTCAGAGGCTGTAAAGTCCTGTTGCTCCATATAGAGCAATCCCAACTGTTCCTGGAACGCAGATTCTACAGATTTAAACAGCAAATGGTTATTTATACTGTCCATTTTAACAGAAACCTCATCAAGCAATCGCCCGGATTCGGTAAAATTTCCTTCCCTCCTCCGCGCATCAGCCTCAAGCAACAGTACCATAAACTCAAATTCTTCAGAACGGTTGATTTCCTTCAAACGCGGTCCCCGGAGAAGGGCAAGCGCCCTGTCAAGTTCACCTGTTTCAATATAGGTATCATACAAGCTTTGAATAGCTTTGACCCCAATGGCACCCCCTGAATTCTGCAAGATGCTTTCGTAGATCTGAATGGCTTTTTGAGGATTTTGATTGCGGTAAACTTGTGCCAGGTTCAATTGTGAAACGAGGCGCTCCTTATCATTAGTGTCCAGGATCTCATTGCGGTAATTTGCGGATGTTTCAAGGATCTCAAGAGCACGGCTCAGATCACCGGACTCATAATAGGCAATTCCCAGGTCATTCAAAATCACCAGGTAATCATGATCAAATATGCCACGATCAACTTTAGCCTGTCTCTCCGCATCTGTAAGGTATTGGATTGTATTATCCCAGGAATTTCCCCAGTTCTCATGAGCCAGCGCATAGGATTCCTTCCAATCCTGTGCGGAAGACTGAATCGAGTGGAGCATCAAAAAAATCAATAAGCCCCGTTTAAAAAATGTTATGAATCTTATATAGTTCATAAAACAAAAAATACCAGCCGGCGGTATTCCGGCTGGTTATATAGTATACTAAACTCTTCTTACTGCCTTAATTTAAGCAACTTATGACGAATCAGGAACTCATTATAGGCATTTCTATAATCAGGCACAGCTGGTTCGAGAAGCATGGCATTCACATAACATGTAAATGAATCAGCCAAAAGATTATTGTCCTCGAAATACGCAGCCCTGATAAGTTCCATGAGCGCATTATTCGATATGTTCGATGTTAAATTATCAAGATTTTCAGAATGCCTGATTTTAGCTGCATGATCAATCCTTTTCAGCGCCACTGCTTTCGATTCAATATCATTTTCCTGGTAAACCTTTACCAATAGAATCTGCTCTTTCTTCAGGTTTTCTTCTGAAAGGTTCAGCATGTGTCGCTGGCCTTCCACACGTTCCTCGAGAAGTACTTCCTCAAACATGTTCATAACCCTGATTACAGAATAATCGCTTTCATTTGCCCACTCAAGAGCAAGCTTATCACCGTATAATTCAGTAGCGGTAGGAATGTAAAGATTTACCTCCTCATCCGACAAGGGCTCATAATTACGCATTACTTCTGCAGTAAAACCTGTTGCCCGCTCGGCAATTTCACGATTCAGAATAAAATCGGTGTATCTCGTAACAACCATGTTCGTTTCAGTAACATCAATTTTACTGTAAAGATCATGCGCGTTGTATTGTCCACTCTCCTTAATTTCAAGGACATGGCCACTATTGTGAACCAAACCGAGATATGCACCCTCCTTAACTCTTAGAGTAAAATCTCCGGAAAGAACCATACCCTTTTTCAGTTGGGTTACAACCTCACCTATCTGAATCTCAGATTCACCATTCTGGACAAGGATTTTAAAAGTATTGATTTGAGCATTTGCTGAAACAGCGCTAAACACAAAAATCAAGGTAGCTAAAAGTAGTCTCATAACATTTTCAGATTGTTATCTGGTATATATTCCAATCCTTTTCAAAAGGTAACTACATCCTGAAGTTATTTCAATTGTCCCGTTTGAGAGAATCTGCAAAGAATATTGTCCCAAATTGAGACTCTATTAAAACTACAGTCTTAAAGTATTGATATTCAACGCTAAACATAATTACCCAATAGAAAAAGCCGGGAAAAATCCCGGCTTTCCAACCAATTAACACCCTAGAAAAAACATGGATCGTTATCGATCCTGCAATATCTTTATTTCACGGTCATATTAAATGTATTTAAATTCTCCACACAACGTTAATACTCTTTAAATCGGGCTTTCCAACGCTTTTTTTAATGATTTTGTAATCGTGATCAATGAATGGTGATAGCGCTTTAAGCGTTCGTGCGCCTTTCGCTGTTCTTCATGACGTTTATATTCGTTTTCATGCTCCATGGCAAGCTCAGTATCGAGCCTGGTTCCTTCGACCACTAAGCTCAGGTCAATTTCGTGCCGATCAAGTTTACTCCGGTGTTCTGCGAGTATCCTGACGTGATCCACCAGGGCCAGTTTATGTTGCTGAACAGCTTCTTCGAAGAATTGCAGAACCTGTTCCTGTCCTTCTATTTCCTGCTCCCACATTTTGAGGTCATGAGACCACATTTTTATATCCGACTGCCAGATACCATGTTCGCGGTGCATATTGAGATGTGTTACGCTTTCCATAATTTCATCATTTTAGATTAAAATATTGGCGGTTTTGGGTTTTCCGTTTTTTCGAATGAGGGCAGGAATGGATTTTAATGTTAACCTGATCAAATCATTTACGCGTCCGTCGCGGGTATACTCCAGTACGAGATGCTTTGAGTCCATGGGCTCAAATGAATTTAATAATTTACGGTAGACTGAAAATTTATCCGATATGGCAGGATCGTGCCGGAACAGGTTCCATCCGGAACTGAAAGTGTCCGAAACAATTTCGATCCAATATATTTCAGTGTTCAGGATATCGGCAACATCGTGAAAATCACGTCTGATACTCTTAAGGAAGAATGTACCCTCGAGGACGAGGTTTTTTTTGTCCAGCGTATGCTCAGACATCTCCTGCAGTAGGTTCAAATAGATTGCTTCTTTCTCCTGCTTACTAAAAGTTGGAGACGCAATCCATTTACGTCGAATAGCCGTTGTATTTAAAAAATCAAATTTGAGAAATTGTGCCAGCCTTTCTGCAAACCTGGTTTTTCCAGTTCCTGGCAAGCCAAATACTATTATAACCATGACCCTGCTGATTTATTTATAAGATCAGCAAAATTAGGTACCAAAGCTATGAGGAGTGTCAGGCAGAGGCGTGATAGAGGTCAACCCATACTACGCCACCCGCATTACAGGACGCTTACCATACTCTTTCAGGGTTAGGTAATGCGAGCGTATTGCCTTTCGGAAACCTGTTTGTTCATTATAGGGTATCCCCATTTTACCGGCTTGCTCGGCCACAATGGGGGATAATTTCGGATAATGAATGTGACAAATATGTGGGAAAAGGTGATGTTCTACCTGATAATTCAAACCACCCATATACCAGGTAAGGAAACGGTTTTGCCGTGCAAAATTAGACGTAGTACGCAATTGATGCTCTGCCCATGAATTTTCAGGGGTTTCTGTGGAAACAGAGTGATCGACACCCTCAACAACATGTGCAAGCTGAAAGGTTACGCTCAACACAAATCCTCCAACCATATGAGCCGTCACAAACCCGACAAGTATATACCAGAAGGGAACATCCAGCACCATGGCAGGCAGTACAATGATATATGCGTAATACAGAATCTTGGAAATGATCAGAATTACCCATTCCCGCGTCAGGTTATCTGCATACCTCGGATCTCCATGAAGCTTCCCTAGCTGCTTAAAATCTTTAAATGTTACCCAGCTCAGTGTGCCAAGCGTATAAAGAAACCATGAATAGATATGCTGAAAGCGATGAAATCTGAACCATTCGGCATGGGGCGATAAGCGGATAACATTTCCATTTTCAAGATCCTCATCCGCTCCGTGAATATTGGTGAATGTATGATGTTTTACATTATGCTGAATAACCCAGTTAAACCGGTTTCCACCCAAAAAATTCATGGAATATCCCATAATCTGATTGACTATCCGATATTTTGAATAAGACCCATGGCAAGCATCATGCATCAGCGACATGCCTAATCCGGCATATGCAAACCCCATAATCACACAACCAATCCACATGACGAAAACCGGCAATGGCAGGGACAATATGAGAACGAAAGGTAATATGTAAGCGGTGAGTAACAAAAATGACTTTAAATACATCTTGAAATTCCCTTTTCTTGAAATCCCTTCTGATGTGAAATGGAAATCCAATGCCTTCTGCAGATTTTTCTGAAAAGATTCATCAGATCTTTTGAATCGTACGATCATATAATTTTAATAAAATAACGGGCTTCTAAACATTAAAAAAATAAGCCCACCCTTGCACAGAAGAAAATAAGGGACCTTGCTAAAAACTCACCCTGCGTTCCGCCGACACCATAAAGATACAAAATGAACCCGATAAAGGTTCAAATCCCGGGTACATTTAGGTCTTTTTTAGTACATGCGGTAATCTTGAATGTTAAATACATTGAATTTTTGTATTTTCGGAAACCAAATGTGACCACATGGATTTACTGAAACGAATAATAAAATGGACATTCGTGTCCCTGGGAATATTAGGCCTGATCATATTCCTTTTTCTCTATTTTGCCAATTACAGCGATGGTTACCGTGCGGGTGTACCCATAAAAATCAGCCACAAAGGAACAATCATTAAAACCTGGGAAGGTGAAATGAATATTGGCGGCCTCACCAGTTCGTCCGAAGGTGTTATACCTACAACATGGGAGTTTACCATTCGGGACAGTGAAGACCAGGTGCGGGAAGACATAGATCATGCCATCGAAAATGGAAAACGCGTAAAGCTCTTTTATAAAGAGAAGTTCGTGAGAATGTTTTGGCTGGGCGATACCAAATACTTTGTTTACAAGGTTGAAGAAATAGAATGATGTCAGGGCAGTGAAAATGCCACATAATAGTCGCCCGATGGAGTGCCCAGCTTTCCGCCTCCACATGCAATCACTATGAATTGCTTTCCGTCATACTCGTAAACAGCCGGTGTAGCGTATCCTGCCGCCGGCAATTTTGTTTCGAAAAGCAATTTCCCATCCCGCGCCCGAAAAGCACGGAACATCTCATCCTGAGTTGCCGCAATGAAAACCACCCCTCCTTTTGTGGCAACAGGACCACCATAATTCTCTGTACCGGTTTGGATACCAATTGAATCAAGTCCGGGGTAATTGCCCAGCGGAATTTTCCAGCGTATTTCGCCTGAAACCAGGTCAATTGCATTAAGAGTACCCCAGGGAGGATCGATCGCCGGGTATCCCTCCTCGCTCTGAAGTTTCTCATAACCACGAATCGAATAACCCCTGAAAAATGATGTATCCGCCGGCAAGTCATCCAAACGATCTGAAAAATTCAGAATATAATCGGTCACAGAAGCCACCTGATCATCACTTAAAAATGAAAACGCCGGCATCATCCCGCGTCCAGATTTTAATAGTTGGCTCACGGCGTATTCATCCACTTTCATCTTTACCCCGATTAGTCCGGGATAATTTCCGGCTCCCTCCAGCTTACTTCCATGGCAGGACATACAATGTTCCTCGAAAACAATCTTACCCGCCGACATATCTGCCATGTTGCCCACCTTCCTCACATTGGTTATGATCCAGGGGACTTCATTGGCATTAATGAACAGCAATTGATTACCGGAATCAAAGGACGAACCGCCCCATTCTGCACCCCCGTCCAAACCTGGAAAAAATACCGTACCTTCTTCCGACGGAGGAGAGAACATTTGTCCATAATTGAATGTCATAAACCGCTCTTTCAAGGCGTTGAAAGATGAATCCGGCAACAAAGAGTTCAGATCATCGATCGTCATTTTCTGCCGCATGAAAGGCACCGGTTTCGAGGGGATCGGTTGGGTTGGTGACAATACCTCACCCTGCAATGAGTTTTCAGTGGGAACGTTTACTTCATTCACAGGATATACAGGCAAACCGGTATCCCTGTCGAGGATGAAGATCAGGCCAGTTTTGGTTGCCTGAATTGCCACATCCCTGTTCTCCCCGTTAACAGGAATAGTGGCCAGTACCGGTGGTGCTGGTAAATCCCGATCCCATACATCATGGTGAATCGTCTGAAAATGCCATTTATATTTCCCGGTCGATGCATCCAGCGCAAGTATGGAATTCGCGTACAAATTATCTCCAAGCCTGTCGCCGCCATAAAAATCAAAGGCCGCAGAACCTGTCGAAGCAAATACCATACCCCGTGCCATATCCAGGCTCAGTCCTGACCATGAGTTTGCCCCTCCTGTTCGCAGATATGCGGTGCTGTCCTCCCATGTTTCGTAACCAGGTTCGCCGGGATGCGGGATGGTATGAAAGATCCATTGACGTTCTCCAGTTCTTACATTGAAAGCCCTGATATGCCCCGGAGCTGCAGGATTCGACTCACTTACCCTGGAACCCAAAATGAGCAGATCATTAAATATTACTCCCGGAGAAGTTGCCGTCACATAAAGGGATCCAATATCCCGGTCCAGCCCTTCACGCAAATCTACCCTTCCCTGATCGCCAAAGGATAAATCAGGAATACCGTTCGACGCATCAACTGATAACAGGTAGAAACCAACCACATAGAATATGCGACGATCGGTACCGTTTGTCCAGTAAGAGACACCTCTGTTTGTATTCAGTCCATTGGGCAAATCCGGGATATAATCCCTTGGATCGAAGGACCATATCTCCTCTCCGCTGGTAGCGTTCAAGGCAAATAACCGGAGTGTGGGAGTCGTCGCGAAAAGATTACCATCCAATACAATTGGATTGCACTGAATTTGGGAACGATCCTGTGCATCTCCTGTGCGATACACCCAGGCTACCTGTAAATTTTCTGCATTCGAGGTATCAATGGAAGCAGCTGCACTGAATTGGGTTCGCTGAAAATCACCCCCGGATACCGGCCATTCAATATTTGAATTCGTACCTGATGAGCAAGCGGCCACGGCAACGGACAGCAGGAGCCAAACAATATTTTTCATGGCTCAATATAAATGAGCATTTTCATTGAAGCAAACAGATCGTTGAAGCAAAAGAGTCTGATCTTTATTACAGTTTTTGAATCATAGCTTTTAAGAGGTTTGTAGCAAGAACCTCATCTGTTCTTAACCATCATGACAATGGATATGGCAAGCCACACCCACGGGAAGCCATGCAGAACGAGATCAAAATAATCCATTTGCTCCATCCCAACACCACCCCCCATGATCCATCTGAGTTTACCCACGATATGCGGCTCCGGAAGAAACGGCGCAAGCCCCAGTGTAAGACTCGCCAACAGCGGCATCATTAGTTTACGATAGTTTTTCTTCGATTGCGCTGATTCGTTTTTCAATTTCCAACAATTTATAAATAATGATTATATGAGTTTCCTTGGCGTCTATACCTACAACACTATCCGGATTGGATATCATGGCTGCGATTTCATCATAGACTTTCTTAGGGACGACATTTGACTTCATGATGATAAAATTTGAATTGTAAAGATGAGACAGTAGAGGACTTTTCTGTGTAACAAGAGTTACAAACCTGCGTGGTAAATCCCCGTTATTTTGTATAAATCTTTAAAATTAAAAGACAGAAATGAATAAAATCGAAGAATATATTTTAAATGGTGCACCCGTTATTGATGTTCGTACACCGCAGGAATTCTCTGGTGCGAACGCCCCCGGGAGCATCAATATACCATTGAATGAAGTTAGCATGCGGCTTGAGGAACTAAGAAGCATGGAACAACCGTTAATCTTATGTTGCCGAAGTGGCAACCGGAGCGGACAGGCAGCAGACTATCTTTCACAACTGGGAATTGAATGTTATAATGCCGGTTCATGGACCGACGTAAATTATATATTATCACAAAAGGCAAGTTAAAATGGCAGATAAACCAAACACCTCATTTGATGAGCTGATCAAATCAGAAAAGCCCGTCCTCGTCGATTTTTCTGCAGTGTGGTGTGGCCCGTGTCAAATGATGGCGCCCATACTTCAGGAATTGAAGACGCGCGTTGGTGATGATGCGACAATCATAAAAATCGATGTCGACAAAAATCGTCAGCTGGCGATGGATTACAGGATTCAGGGAGTCCCTACACTGATGGTCTTCCAGAAGGGCGAAGTAAAATGGAGACAATCCGGTGTGGTTCAGGTAACCCCGCTGGAACATATCTTAAAACAATATATGCCCGCAAAAGCATAACCACATAAGGCCGGATTTTCGGCCTTATTTTTTTTCATTCAGCCTGTAAAGCAGTAAGGCGGCACGTATTGTCAAGCCTGGCAATCGGTTCAGCTCTCCAAACTCCTGGGCCGTATGATCATTCCCGCCGCTTAACCCAAGGCCATCCATGGCTGCATCCACCAGGCCCGAGGTAAACGATACATCCGCCGCACCTGCCCTGATCGGATCAACAGCGGTAACAGGACCCATCCCAATATCAGACGAAACGGAACTATAGACTTCCAGAAGCTGCCTGTTTGATTCCGATGGCGGTAAAGGCGGGTAGCCATCTTCAAACGTTATCGTGGCTTCCGTACCCGGCAAGTGTGCGGCGACAATTCTTTTCATCGTTTCTTTTGCCATGGTGAGTTGATCCGGAGACACAGCCCGGATATCACCGGAAACAATAGTCGTTTGCGCCACAACATTTGACTTGCCGATCGCGCTTCCCCCATCCTTTCCTGCATCAAATTCTACAGCGGTGCCGCCAAGAATCACACCGGGATTAAAGGTAAGAAGCGGCTCGGATGAAAGCTCCTGGTAAAAGGCGTTCAATATTCTGGAGGTTTCATAAATTGACCCGGCACCAACACTTTCGGAAAATACCTGGGAACTATGTGCCGCATTCCCTTGCACTTCCAGTTTCCATCTTATTGAACCCCTCCTGGAAATGACCGCGGTTCTGTAATTACTGTCCCCATTCTCAAACCCAATGGCGATATCTGCCCATTCGGCCGTCTCAACTAAAATTTGCTTCGAACGTGCCAGTGGATGACCACTTTTCTCCTCATCCCCCGTCATCACAACACGGATATTCATATCCTTCAGAACACCGGCTTCCTTCAGTGCCCGCAGCGCGTACAGGATGATAACATCTCCCCCTTTCATGTCAACAACTCCCGGGCCGTGAATGATCGAATCACCTTCCATCCGAAAGGATTGGTATGGATGATCCGGTTCAAAAACCGTATCGAGATGACCGATAAGCATAATCTTCACATTATCCTTTTCTCCCTCATGGGAAGCCAGCAGGTGTCCTGCCCTGCCAAAGGAATCACCGTCAAGCCAGGATGTCTCAAATCCCAGGTCTTCGAACTCTTCAAGAAATACTTTTCCGACCTGCCGTACGCCATCAAAATTCATGGTGCCGCTGTTGATATTTACTACACGCTTAAGTAGCTCAGATTGCGCTGCTCCGTTGGCCTCCACGGAAGAAATGATTTTCTTTTCCGAACGGGTCAGCTGACCGACAGCGACAGTTGAATAGAGAAAAAAGAACAGTGCCGACAAAATCTGGGTTCTATGCTTCATAATGGAATGGACTTAGGCTACGAAATTACATCAGCCTGATGAAACAAAAAAAGGGTACCCGCTAAGGTACCCTTCCCAACTTCACACTCATTTGTCAGGCGTCCTGAAGTTCCTTTTTGGAATGCTTCAGGTTTGCCTGCGCTGCGGCCAATCGGGCGATAGGTACACGGAATGGAGAACAACTCACATAATCCAAACCAACCTTATCACAGAACTCGATTGACGACGGATCACCTCCGTGTTCGCCGCAGATACCCAAATGCAGCTCTTTATTGGTTTTCAAGCCCAGGTCAACGGCTGTTTTAACCAAGAAACCAACACCTTCAGTATCAAGGACATTGAACGGACTTTCTTTCAGTAAACCTTTTTTCAGATATTCAGGTACAAAAGTTCCCATGTCATCTCGTGAGAATCCATAAGTCATCTGGGTAAGGTCATTTGTTCCGAAAGAAAAGAAATCAGCATATCTCGCTATTTTATCAGCAGTAATGGCAGCTCGTGGCACCTCTATCATGGTACCGATGGAAAACTTGATTGAAGCATGTTTTTGTCCGAATACCTGTTTTGCCTCATTCAGGATTATTTCCCGCTGCATTTTCAGCTCTTTGTAATCACCGACCAGGGGTACCATGATCTCGGGAGTCACCACATGTCCTTCGGCCGAAATATTCAGTGCCGCCTCCAGGATGGCCCTGGCTTGCATGCGGGTAATTTCGGGGAAGGTATTGCCAAGACGGCAGCCGCGGTGTCCCAGCATGGGGTTCACTTCGCGCAGCTGCTCTGCTTTTCTTGTGATTTCCTCAACAGGTACATTAAGTGATTTGGCAACCACGGCCTGTTCTTCCAGTTCAAACGGAATAAATTCATGCAGTGGTGGATCCAGCAAGCGAATCGTTACCGGGTATCCTTTCATTGACCTGAAAATTCCTTCAAAATCTGAACGCTGCATTGGAAGAAGCTTTTTAAGTGCTTTTTCCCTGCCGGCTTCATCTTCTGCGAGGATCATTTCGCGCATAGCCACAATACGGTCGCCTTCGAAGAACATATGCTCAGTACGGCATAAGCCTATACCAGTCGCTCCAAAGTGCCTGGCAACTGTGGCTGCATCAGGTGTATCGGCATTTGCACGTACTTTCAGACGGGAGTGCATATCAGCAAGCTCCATCAATTCTTCAAAATCACCTGTCAGTTCAGGTTGAACTGTATCTATCTTTCCGGAGTATACGTTTCCAGTTGAACCATTCAATGATATGTAGTCCCCTTCACGATATACATCGTCACCAACGGTCATTGTCAGGTTGCGATAATCGATGTTGAGAGCTCCGGCTCCTGAGATACAGCATTTGCCGAGTCCGCGGGCAACCACAGCCGCATGACTGGTCATTCCTCCGCGTGCGGTAAGGATACCGTTAGCGGCATACATTCCCTTAAGGTCATCAGCTGATGTTTCAATGCGCACGAGGATGACAGGTTCATTTTGATCTTTATATTTGAACACATCTTCCTGGAAGAAAACGATCCGGCCGGTGGCGGCGCCCGGCGATGCGGGCAATCCGTTGGCAATTAAGGTAGCCTTGTCAAGCGCACCTTGTTCAAATACGGGATGTAGAAGCTCATTCAACTTTTCAGGATCCAGTCGTAATAAAGCCTCCTCGTCGGTGATCAGTCCTTCTTCGCGCATATCCCTGGCAATTTTCAGCATTGCACTTCCGGTACGCTTACCTGTTCGGGTCTGAAGCATCCAGAGACGGCCTTCCTGTATGGTGAATTCCACATCCTGCATATCCCGGAAATGTTCTTCGAGAAGTTCACGGATATCCATGAGCTGAGTAAAAATTTCGGGCATATATTCCTCCAGCGAAGGATAATCAGCAGCCCTCTCCTCTTCACTTACATGGGCAAATTCTGCCCAGTTCCTCGAAGCCTTTAAGGTGATCTGAAGTGGTGTTCGAATACCCGCGACGACATCTTCGCCCTGGGCATCAATCAGATATTCCCCGTTGAACACATTTTCACCTGTTGCGGCATTCCGGGTAAAGGCCACGCCGGAAGCTGATTCGTCACCCATGTTGCCATAAACCATGGCCTGAACATTCACGGCTGTTCCACCATCATTGGAAATCCCGTGAATCTCGCGGTAATGTATTGCCCTTGGCGTGTTCCAGCTTTCAAAAACAGCCATAATGGCGCCCCAGATCTGATCTTTGGGATCCTGCGGGAAAGGCTTTCCGGCATATTTTAAGGTTACTGCCTTATAGAGCTGAACAAGTTCTTTCAGCTGTTCAACCGTCAGGTCCTTATCATAACGCTTACCATATTTACGTTTTTCTTCCTCAAGGATTGTTTCATAGGGATTTTCACCGTGTTCATCCACGACCTTCATCACAACATCTCCATACATCTGGATGAGACGTCGGTATGCATCCCACGCAAAATGATCTTTACCTGTGAGTTTGGCAAGACCTTCTACAGCTTCGTCATTAAGACCGATATCAAGAACCGTGTCCATCATACCGGGCATCGACTGTTTCGCGCCGGAACGAACTGATAGCAAACACGGGTTTTCACTGCTTCCAAAATCAGTGCCCATGACGTCCTGAATGAAATGCAGACCATCCAGCGCCTGATCAAAGATCATATCATGAATAGCCTGCCTTCCCTTCTGCTGGAAGAGTTTGCAAACGTCGGTTGTAATGGTAAATCCGGGAGGCAGGGGTATACCAATTTTTGCCATTTCAGCAAGATTGGCACCCTTGCCACCCAGGAGGTCCTTCATTCCGGAATTACCGTCAGCTGTTCCGTTTCCGAATTTATAAACATATTTTTCCATAATAATTGTGCATTTGAGTATGGTTGAAGTTGCCTAAAACGTCTGTCAAATGCCTTGACAATGATCATGGAAATACCTGATAATTGCGGTACAGTATCCTGACTTACATGTACTGATTCAGGATATTTTCATAGCGTTCCTGCTGACCGCTGATTTTCGCCGGTTCGCCCATTTCAACAGCGAGTTCAGAAAGTTGCTTAAGGTCGAGCTTTCCGTTTTCAAAATCCTTGCCCGCTCCTGAATCAAACGAAGCATACCTGTTTTTGATCATCGACGGGTATGGTGATTCTGTAAGGATACGGTTGGCAATGAGCAGTGCCCGCGCAAAGGCATCCATTCCGCCGATATGCGCATGGAAAATATCCTCCAGATCAGTTGAGTTCCGGCGCGTTTTAGCGTCAAAATTAATTCCTCCGGTCTGAAATCCTCCGCTCTGTAAAATCACCAGCATAGCTTCAACCAACTCGTAAATATTCACCGGAAACTGATCGGTGTCCCAGCCATTCTGATAATCCCCGCGATTGGCATCAATACTTCCAAGTACGCCGGCATCAGCTGACACCTGCAGCTCATGCTGGAAGGTATGACTGGCGAGTGTTGCATGGTTCACTTCAATATTAAGCTTGAAGTCATCCATCAGGTTAAATTCCTGGAGAAATGCGATACATGTCGCTGCATCAAAATCATACTGATGCTTGGTAGGCTCCATCGGTTTTGGTTCAATCAGGAACGTTCCCGTAAAGCCTTGTGACCTTCCATAATCCCGGGCCTTCGTGAAAAAGGTCGCGATATGCTCTCGCTCGCGCTGCATATTTGTATTCAGCAGACTCATATATCCTTCACGGCCACCCCAGAAGACATAATTCTCTCCGCCAAGACGTATGGTAGCATCAATGGCATTACGAACCTGGAAAGCTGCATGCGTCACCACCTGGAAATCAGGATTACTGGCAGCGCCATTCATGTAGCGCGGATTACCAAAAAGATTTGCCGTTCCCCATAATAAACGAACGCCAGATTCCTTTTGCTTTTCGGCAGCATAGGCCGTGATCTTATCAAGCCTTTCTTCAGATTCCTTTAGGGTGGGAGCTTCATCCACCAGGTCGTAGTCATGGAAGCAGTAGAACGGAATACCTATTTTGGTGATGAATTCGAATGCCGCATCCATCTTCTGGCGGGCTACAGTATTGGCATCTCCCCCTTCATTCCACGGAAAATCTTTGGTAGGTACTCCAAAAGGATCACCGCCCGTTCCGCAGAATGTGTGCCAGTAGGCAACAGCGAACCGCAGATGTTCCTCCAGGGTCTTCCCGGCCACAACTTTTTTGGGATCGTAATACTTAAACGCAAACGGATTATCGGAATCCTTGCCCTCATAGGCGATCTTGCCGATACCTTTGAAATACTCTTTTTCTCCTGTTACAATAGTCATAGTGTTTACATTAATTTTTCTAAAAGAATTTTTTTCCAGCCCTGATAAATCTCCAGGTATTCCGATCTGTTTTCAGAATTCGGGGTGTACGTCTTTTTTAGTTCAAGTGGAATATCCTGCATGGAAGGATAAATATTTAGTCCAACACCCGCTGCCAATGCCGCACCGCGGGCACCATCGGTATCATAAATTTCAACCTTACAGTTGGTGAGGTCTGAAAATAACTGACAGAACAAGGTGCTCTTAAACATGTTGGCATCAGAAACGCGTATAATGGAAGGTTTGCTGCCCAATGACTGCAGGACCTCGAAGCCGTAGTACATGGCAAAACATACCCCTTCCTGTACAGCCCTGAACATGTGACTGTTGGAATGCCGGGTGAAACTTATGCCCATAAATGCAGCATCAAGCTTTTTATTCGACAACATGCGCTCAGCTCCGTTTCCAAAAGGAAAGAAAAGCAACCCGTCTGCTCCCGGCCCAATCTCTTCTGCCATATGATTCAGTTTTTCATAGGATTGCCCGGATTCGGCACTCATTTTTCGCATCCAGTTGTAAGCGATACCAGTACCATTTACACACAACAGAATACCGTATTTTCTTTCCGATTGTGAAGGATGAAGGAATGTATTTACGCGCGAGACGCGATCGCCGGAAGGCTCGTCGGTTACCGCATATATAACCCCTGAAGTTCCCGCTGTGGCTGCCACCTGTCCCGCTTCTGATACTTTTAACGACAGGGCATTATTCGGCTGATCACCCGCCCTGTAGGCAACAGGTATACCATCCTGAAGACCTAATTCAAGTGCAGCATCCGCATGAATCCTGGCCTGAACGCCAAATTCCGGAACGAGCGGCGGCACGACATCCTTACGCACCCCCAGTACACGGAGGACAGGCTCTGAAATCTCCCATGAAATGAAATCCCAGAAAATGCCTTCCGACAGTCCTGTTGATGTTGTTGTATATTCACCCGTCATGCGATATGCCAGGTAATCACCAGGGAGCATGAAATGATGAACCCGTTCAAACAGTTCCGGTTCATTATCGATTACCCACTTCAGTTTTGCCGCCGTAAAATTGCCCGGCACATTCAGTAAGTGGTCAAAACAATAAGACTCCTCCAGCATATCTGTCAGCTCCGCGCCCGCTTCCACCGCACGGCTGTCACACCAGATGATGGCAGGACGAAGAACTTCCCCTGCCTCATCGAGTAATACCAGCCCGTGCATCTGGTATGAAATGCCAATTCCTGCAATGCGGTTACTGCTATCAGGATGTTTCTTCACCAGGTTTCTGACCGCCTTCACCGTATTAACCCACCACATCTCAGGATCTTGCTCAGCCCAGTGTGCCTCTAACGAGTCGATAGGCATTTCTTCGGCAGGTTCGAAGCAGGAGGCCACGGCAACGCCAGTAGTCAAATCTACCAGGGAGGCCTTCACCGATGAACTGCCAAGATCTATGCCAAGAAGGTATTTTTGGTTATCCATGTTTCAAATTTAACAAATTATCCATATCTTATGGTCAAATTGACTACAAGATAGATATTATTTGTGAATACTAAAAAGAAAATCGTAAAAATGTCGGACCATCCTGTGATTGAATCCGTCTCCATTGACTGTGTTATTTTTGGGTTCACCAATGATCAGTTGCAGTTACTGTTGGTAAAACATGCCGATGGTATCGGGAAGGGCAACTGGGGATTACCGGGGGGCTGGATATGGGAGTCTGAGGGACTGGACGCAGCGGCATACCGTATATTGAAAGGATTGACCGGAATACAGGAAATCTTCCTTGAGCAGCTCGGGGCTTTCGGAGATGTGGATCGTTTTCCGGTGAAACGAGTGATCACAATCGCCTATTTTGCCCTTGTCAACCCGCAGGAATATGAACTGATTCCGGGATTCACGGCAACTGAGGCTACCTGGTTCCCGATCGATCAGTTGCCCGAGGTACTTTACGACCACGGAAAAATCATTAACTCAGCAAAAGAACACCTCAGGCAAAAGGTACGCCATGAGCCCATCGGCTTTAACCTGCTGCCGGAAGAATTCACCTTGCTGGATATACAGAAACTCTATGAGGCACTCCTGCAGACTCAACTGGACAAGTCCAACTTCAGGAGAAAGATCAAAAGAATGAACCTGCTGGTAAAATCAGAAAAGAAACAATCGGATGTCCCCCACCGGGCCGCCCAGCTTTATTCCTTTGACAGGGATATTTACGAAAATCACCTGCGCAACGGATTCAATTTTATGCTCTAGGTCCTGATCCTTTATTTCGAGAGTCTCAGTGTCCGAAGGATTCTGAACAGGAATATCGTAGAGATTGCGGCGATAACACCCAGCAGTGTTGCCCGTCCGAATTCACCATAAATAATCCCTCCAATACAGAACAGGCTGGAATAAATAGAGATACAGCCGAGAAATACCAACAAGATCTGCTTGGGCATTTCCCATGCCTTTCCTTCCTCAGCCTGGTTGATATCCTCACCGTCTGCTTTAGCTTCCTCGATAACCCGTTTCCACCCGGGCCCGCCCGGATGAGTAAGTCTGTAAAAGGCACGCAACGTTTCCTTATTTTCCGGCTGTGATGAAAGTGTAGTCACAAGCCAGGCAATGGTAACAACGCCGATGGTGATGAGAAGCTTTATGGTAAAAGGATCCAGCAGATGACCTTCAAAGGCCTCGTCATTTACCACGAGTACCATGATCACAGCCATCACCGTTGCAACCACCATCGCCACGATTTCAGTAAGGGCATTAATTCGCCACCAAAACCATCGGAGAATATAGATCAAGCCTGTACCTGCGCCCGACAATAGTAGAATATCGAATGCCTGTGTAGCATCTTCCAGGAAAGTGAGAGAAAATGTGGCCGATATCACCATTAACACTACTGTTGAAATGCGGCCCATTGTCACCATTTGTTTTTCAGTGGCATCCGGATTTACAAATCGTTTATAAAAGTCATTTACTACATAGCTTGATCCCCAGTTCAGGTGGGTCCCGATCGTAGACATATATGCAGCTATTAAGGAGGCAACTACAAGTCCGAGCCATCCCGGACCAAGCCTGGTGAGCATGGCCGGATACGCAACATCATTACCCAGATACTGATCTGTTATGTTTGGAAATTCTGCCTTGATTGATGCCAGGTCCGGGAATATAATGAGTGAGGCCAGCGCCACGATGATCCACGGCCAGGGTCTTAATGCGTAATGGGCGAAATTAAAGAGTAACGTTGCACCGATGGCGTTCTTTTCATCTTTTGCTGCGAGCATCCGCTGGGCAATATATCCACCCCCGCCCGGTTCTGCACCGGGATACCATACAGCCCACCACTGAACGGCAACAGGAATGATCAATAACGGGATGTACACCGAAGCATCCGAAAAGTCAGGCATGATATCAAGCTTTCCTGCAACGTTGGGGTGACTGAATAAAGCGTCCAGGCTTCCGATTTCAGGCTGCTCGATGGCTACCACCGCAGCCATGACGGCACCCAGCATAGCCATTCCATATTGGAAGAAATCAGCCCAGATCACACCTTTGATACCTCCCAGAGCGGCATAGAGAACAACTACCACAGAAGCTCCAACCACCACGGTTACAGGTGTCAAACCCAGCATTACACCGCCAATCTTGATCGCGGCAAGCGTAACAGAACCCATAATGAGGCAATTAAATAAAATTCCAAGGTAAAGGGATCGGAAACCGCGCAGAAAAGACGCCAGCTTACCACCATACCGAATCTCGTAAAACTCGAGGTCTGTCATTACGTTCGACCGGCGCCAGAGACGTGCATAGATAAATACGGTCACCATACCCGTAATAAGGAACGCCCACCAGGCCCAGTTCTTCACCACTCCATCTTCACGAACCATTCCGGTAACCAGGTTCGGCGTATCGGCAGAAAATGTACAGGCTACCATGGAAATACCAAGAAGCCACCAGGGCATTCCCCTGCCACCCAGAAAGAATTCACTTGTGCTTTTACCTGCGCTTCGGGAAGCTACCCAGCCAATACCTAGTACAATGGTGAAAAATATTCCTACTATTACCCAGTCGATCGTCGATAATGCCATGCACGTATTTTTAGTTAAAACTCGGTGAATATATAAATAATAAATCCTTTTTTAAACCGACCACTTTACAAATGGCTGTTTATTTATGTGGACTCAAGTTTATAATGAACGGTGGGTTGTTCTCTTAATGCTCTTGCAGCATATTCAGCCGTAATATCCCGTTGGGGATTTGCAAACATTTCATAGCCCACCATAAATTTTCTTACCGTTGCAGACCGCAGAAGCGGCGGATAGAACGAATAATGAAAATGCCAGCCTTCAGTACCGCTCGTCCTTACCGGTGCGTTCATCATACCCGCCGAATAGGGAAAGGATGTTCTGAATAAATTATCGTAGCGAATTGTCACTTCACTCAATATGGCAGAAAAGTCATCCAACTCGGCGTCAAACATATCAGTAATCCTTGGAAAGTACCGGTGCGGAATGATCATGACTTCATAGGGCCAGGTCGCCCAGAACGGAACCAACGCCGTGAAGTGTTCATTCCGGGATATGATCCGCTCCTCCAGCTCCCATTCAGTCCTGAGATAATCAGCCAATAAGGAGTGTCCGTTTTCTTTAAAAAACCTGTTTTGGGTGACCAATCGCTTTTCAATCTCAATTGGCACAGAAGTCTCCGCCCAAATCTGTCCGTGCGGATGCGGGTTGCTGCAGCCAAGAATTTCACCTTTGTTTTCAAATATTTGAATGTTCCGGATACCCTCAACTCCTGCCAAACGTTCAAATTCTTCACGCCATGCTGCTACAACTACCCTGATATCCGTAACGGACATATCGGCGAGGGTCTTGCTGTGATCAGGTGAAAAACAAACAACCCGACAAATGCCCTGATCTCCTTTCGCTTCCAACAATCCTGCAGACCACACCTTTTCCGATCCATCCATTAACAAGGCCGGAAAATCATTATCAAAAATAAATACACCTGTGTATTCAGGATTTTGCTGCCCGTTATTGCGATTATTTCCCGGGCATAAATAGCATGAGGGATCGTAGTGTGGTGATTCATTTTCCGCCAATGGCTCTGTCCTGCCCTGCCACGGTCGCTTCATTCGCTGGGGAGATACAAGTACCCATTCATTGGTTAATGGATTTTTTCTACGGTGCGGCTGTTCAAAAAATGTTGTCATATTTTTAGAGTATACCCGCTCCGTTTGATGTCTCGGTCTCAATCAGTGTTGGCATCTTTCCATATCTTTCCAAATAAGGTGCAGTAACCGCTTCCCGGAATGCATCCACATCGTTTTTTAATATCAAATTCAGGGTACAACCGCCAAATCCGCCACCCATCTGACGAGCACCGAGTACAACTCCTGACGAATGAGCCAGCTCCACCAGGTAATCGGTTTCAGGGCAGGTGACTTCATAATTTTCCCTCATGTCGTCATGGGCCTCGTACAGCAACTTCCCGATCCCTGTAAGGTCTCCCGCTTCAAGTTTATCGACAACATCCAGCACGCGGTTATTTTCACGAATTACATATGCGCAACGATCGAAAATCACAGGTTTCATTGTATTCCGGAATGCAGAGAGCATATCGAGGGAAACCTCCCGTAATGAAGTGACATGCGGATATTCCTTTCTTATGACAGTAACCCCTTCCCCGCACTGTTGCCTGCGCTCATTATAAGCAGATCCTGCAAGTTCATGGACCACGTGGGAATTACACAATACGAGCGAATGATCTCCCAGGTCAAGAGGAACGTCCCTGTGTGTTTCATTCATGCAGTCGATCAGCAGCACATGGTTTCTCTTGCCAAATATCGAGGCATACTGATCCATGATCCCACATTCAAGTCCAACAAAGGATCGTTCGGCATTTAATGCCATCCTGGCCATTTCCAGGGGTTGCAGGTCCTTTTCATACAATTTTGAGATTGCCAGTAATGCGGCGCACTCCAGAGCCGCTGAAGATGATAATCCTGCACCCTGTGGAATATCCCCCGATATCACCATATTGAAGCCCCGTTCTGTGGCAAATTTCGCCTGGAACTCCCGAAGTACTCCCATAATGTAGTCAGCCCATCCGCCAACAGGATAGAAATCACGCAATTTAAAATGATAATCTGTGTCCAGATCACTGGCAAACAACCTGCATGTGTCGTCATTCGAAAAGCCTGCATGAATGTATACTGATTGCTGTATTGCGGCTGGCAGCACAAACCCATTATTGTAATCTGTATGCTCACCGATCAGATTGATTCTGCCGGGAGCCCTTACAGAAATAACAGGCTTACCGTATTTGGAGAAATACTCCGTGCTGCTTCGATTTATCGTATCCAAGGAGGTGTCTTAAATTAAAAGAATAAATCAATATTGATAAGTTTAAATCAATTAAACAAACCACATAAATTGAAACCTCGAAATACCTTCAGACTTAAAATGTTCTGGGATGAACAAAAATAATCTGAAATTCTTCTGAAATTCATTTTCATAAATTACATTTGTATTTAGAATTAGTCTAAATAAAATGAACGAACCTTTTTTCCCGGAAGACACATCAGCAGAGGCCTTTTTCACCCGGGAGAGTATTATTTGTTCTTCTGAATGTGAATTAAAGAAGTGCTGTAAGAAATACAAGAAAAAGGGTCGTTACTGTAAGAAGTGTCCGCGGAGATAATCATTTTTCTGATTTCAATACAAAGCCTTTCCCATGAACATTTTCTATCTCGATTTGTGCGGGTCTAAGCTTTTTACGGAGTCTTGAAATAAAGACATCCATACTTCGCCGGTTGAAGAAATCACTTTCACCCCAAATCGTACGCAGGATCATATCAGTGGAAATCAATTCCCCGGGTGATTTGAAAAACAGTTCCAGCAGCTGCACTTCGCGGCTTGTAAGTTTAACGGGGTTATTTTCGATCAGGAGTTCGTGTTTTGACACAATCAGCCGAACCCCTTCAAATTCAAGGTCGGCCGACCTGATCCCGCCGGATTCCCTCGCATAACGCTTCAATACCGCATTAATCCTGGCTACCAGTTCTTCCTCATCCACAGGTTTAAGAATATAGTCATCTGCTCCCTGGTTAAACCCTTTAAGGACATCAACTTTCAGTGATCGGGCTGTAAGGAAAATCAGGGGAATACCAGGCTGAATCTCTTTAATCAGTTTTGCCAGTTCAAATCCATCCTTCGCAGGAAGCGATACATCCAATACCGCCAGCTGGAGAGGATTATTCCGTACCCATACCAGCGCATCATCAGGATGCGTTACCCAATGGACACGGAAGTCCTTCAATTTGAGGTATTCAGATAACATGTAGCCAACGTCGTTATCATCTTCCACGAGAAGTATCTGGCTTTTCATTTTGTTAATGGTAATTGTATAGTGAATAAACTACCCTTACCGGGTGAACTTTCTACCCGGACTGCACCACCCATCATCGAAACAACCTGTTTCACATAGCTCAGCCCAATACCAAATCCAGGAACCCCGCTCTTCACCCTGTAGAATTTTTTAAATATGTCTTCCTGGATGCCAATTTCTATACCTTCGCCAAAATCCCTTACAGAAACTTCGACCATATCCCCGCTTTCCTTACAACCGATCTCTATGGAATCTGAACTGTACTTAATCGCATTATCGATTAAATTAACCAAAGCATTCTGCAAATGATAGGCATCACCCTGAACTACATGCTCACAGTTGCTGTCGATCCTGAACTCTCTTTCAGGATGCACCTCTTCCATGTAGTTCACGCAAACTCTTAAAAGGTCACCCATATTTACCGGCTCCAGCTTCAATACCTTGCTGGAATTCTCCAGGGATGCCAGCTCAAGTATTTTCTCAACATTCATCTTCACGAAATCAATTTTCTTTCGTGCTGTTTCAACAAAGGGCAATAACGCAGGATCAGATTTCTGCTGGAGAATCTTTAACGATAGACTGGTCGCAAACACAGGCGTCTTTATTTCATGTGTCAGATGATTAATAAAATCATTCTTTACTTCATTCAGAAATCGTTGTTCACGTACCACCCTGATTAGGAGAATAAATCCGGCCGTAAGCAAAAGAAGAAAAATGATAGCCGGAATTACATACCACCATACATTATCCCAGAACTGCCGGTTATAATCTGTGATACGAATATTAAGATAGGGAGCACATTTACAATCAGAAGCAATAATCCCCTCGATCGGAATCTTATAGTTGCCTTCCTTCTGGAACTCCTGCGTGAAATTCTCGGATGCGAAATACACCTTGTCGTCGATGCGGTCCTTCACTACAAATTCAAAGGAGGAAGAAATTCCTGCGCGCGCAAAGCGATCTGTCAGGTACATCCTGTAAAATTTTGATCCGGCTGATTTCAGGGAATCCAGTCCGATAGGGAAAGCGACCGTATCCTGGCGGATAATAGCCGACAGCAAATTAGTGAAGGGTGTCCTGATGGAAATCTCATCCCCGGTAAAGGCCAGAGTTTCCGCTATGCGCTGATCATACTTTTCCTTGGAAACCGTCAGGTTGCTCTTCAGCATCAAATACTGAATGATCCCCAAACCGATCAGGGAAAAGATAATTACAAGCATGATGATGTAGCTTTTTTCGCGCGTAATCCGATACATGCAGGAAAGTAATAATTATTTCACGAGTTATTCAAGGTATTAACATTTCGTTAAGAAACATTAACCTATCATTCACCCTTTCCGCCATAGATTCTTCTCATCTTGGAGGCATCATTTTAGTTTATTCAAAATTATGCGATTCAAAATAATTCCAGCAGCACTTGTCATTCTACTCTTCTCGGCTGAAGCATGGTCCCAGGGATGTGTTGCTATCCGGCATTTTTCGACTTGCAGCCCGACATACGGTCAGACAAACCCGTCGGTGAGAGGAGACTTTCAGGTTGGAATGAACTATCGCTATTTCAAGTCATTCCGTCATTTCCGGGGAACCGAGGAAGAACCAGACCGCGTTACCAATAATACAGAGGTAGTCAATCATTCCCATTCCTTTGATTATTTCATTTCCTATGGTATATCCGACAGATGGCAGGTTGCGCTGAACGTACCTTTCGTTCTCAATTCACGTTCATCTCTTTATGAACACGGAAGATCAGAACGCTACAGCACATTTTCCAGGGGAATGGGTGACATTACCATTAATACAAACTACTGGCTGATTGATCCGTTCCGTAACAGTAATTTTAATATACAGGCCGGAGCAGGCATTAAACTACCCACAGGTAATTACAATGCTTCCGATATTTTTTATAATGTCGGCCCGAACGAAACACCTGAAACCCGACCTGTAGATCAAAGCATCCAGCCTGGTGATGGCGGCTTCGGATTTACCTTGCAGGGACAGGGCTACTATCTCCTCAACGAGAAATTTAGCTTGTTTGCGGCGGGTTTCTACCTCTTCAACCCACGAAACACCAATGGAATCCGAACATTCCGCGAAACACTGAGTCCGATTTTATCAAATGAGGCCATTATGTCGGTCACCGATCAGTTTTCTGTTCAGGGCGGATTTTCCTACATGGCAGGAACTCAGCTAAGCCTTCAGGCAGGAGTTCGATATGAAGGCATACCCGTTCAGGATGTTATTGGCGATAGTGAGGGATTTCGAAGACCCGGAAATGTTCTTTCTGTCGAGCCCGGTATTAACTACACGGCAGGAAACTGGAACCTCATGCTGTCTGTTCCTGTGGCGGTACGGAGGGAAAGACCTCAAAGCCTAACGGATAAAGAAATAGAAAATGAAACCGGTAATCCCAGAAATGGTGACGCCGCTTTCGCCGATTACCTGATCAATGTAGGCATAAGTCTTCGCCTGCCGGGTAAATCGAAAATTGACATTTAAAATAGCTTTCTTCATAAGGGAGGGAACCCGAAAGGGTTTCCTCTTTTTTTATTTAATCCCTCTGCCATCAATTCATTATTTCAAACACCCAAGTAATTTAGTAGATTTGAGGTTTAGGCGAGGAAAGCAGCGTCGAAAAAATTCGGCATATGAAAGGGAGATTTATCATCGGTTTGTTCATAATCTTATTATACACCGGCTGTGGTGGTGGAGATGAGGTACAGGTCAGCTGCGATGAATCCGGATTAAAGATTCAGGTAACAGAGGTTGACTATACAGATTGCGGTGCCCCTACCGGAAGGATCCGCGTCTCTGGTTCAGGCGGCTCTGCCCCCTATTCCTTTTCTCTTAACACAGGTCAGTCGAATTCTACAGGCATTTTTGAAAATCTTAATACTGACTATTATGTCATCACCATTCGTGACAAAAATGGATGTTCAGCCGAGGTTGAAACTTTTGTAGGAAGCAACGAAGGTATTCGCGCAGTTGCATTAACCACCAATTCAGGTTGCAATGAGAATAACGGCAGTATAATCGTAACCGCCAGAAATGGTGTGGAACCATACAAATATCAACTG
Organism: Cyclobacteriaceae bacterium; assembly: GCA_050289805.1. Classification (GTDB taxonomy): domain Bacteria; phylum Bacteroidota; class Bacteroidia; order Cytophagales; family Cyclobacteriaceae; genus JAUILA01. Next base: position 96,835 of record JBNKGL010000008.1, on the reverse strand, counting down.
GGAGAAAATAGTAATTACCAGGATTCCAATGAATTTTATGACCTGGCCAGTGGTTCCTACAGTATCTGGGTTGGAGATGCCAACGATTGTTTCATCGGCGTCTATGTGGATATTTTGAGTGGAATTTCTTTTGAAAATGACATCAGTGGTATTATAAGTGCATCCTGCGCGAGTTCGGGATGCCATGACGGTTCAATTGATCCTGATTTATCGACCTTACAGGGCATAAAGAGTAATTCTGAAGCAGTACTGGCCACCATTCTTGATAAATCAATGCCTCCGGATGTGCCACTTTCAGCAGACGAAATTTTACAAATTGAATGCTGGATAAAGGACGGAGCACCCGACAATTAATGAAACACTATCCAATGAATAGATTTTTAAGTTTTTTATTTCTCATTCTGGGTCTATGCATTTCATTCAATCCTGCTGAGGCCCAGCATTCCGTTGCCCGGCAGTGGAACGAAGTTCTGCTGGACGCCATACGAAATGATTTTGCCCGTCCAACGGTTCATGCCAGGAACCTCTTCCACATCTCTGCCGCCATGTACGACGCATGGGCGGTGTATTCCGATGACCCCTCCCCCTGGCTTCTTGGTAATACGAGAGGTGAGTTCACTTCGGTGTATACGAGTATACCGGTATCAGACAACGTTCAGACAGACCGTGAAACGGCGATAAGTTACGCAGCATACCGAATGTTATTGCACAGATTCCAATTTTCACCGGGCTCACTTTTAATTCGGAATGAAGCGTTTTCGCTCATGATGGATCTTGGATATGACCCTAATGTTACGGGAACCGACTACAGGTCAGGTGATCCCGCACAGGTGGGAAATTATATCGCATCACAATACATTGCATTTGGTCTCACCGATGGGTCAAATGAACAGCTTGATTATGTTAACCAGTATTATTCACCGGTAAATCCGCCGCTGGTTCCAACCCGTAGTGGCAACCCTCAGATAATTGACCCTAACAGGTGGCAGCCTTTATTCCTTGATAATTTTATAGACCAGTCAGGAAATCCGATACCTGTCGGACAAATCAGCTTCCTCAGTCCGGAATGGGGTAACGTCGTCCCTTTCGCGATGGGAACTTCCGACAGAAAATTCAATCAACGCGACGGAGATACCTACTGGACATACATGGATCCGGGACCTCCGCCCCTGATTCAGGAAGATGGCGAAGGCACGAGTGACATGTATCAATGGGGGTTTTCCCTGGTGGCCATATGGTCTGCGCATCTGACACCGAACGATGGGGTTATGTGGGATATTTCTCCGGGTTCACTGGGTGATGCCTCTTTCCTGCCTACCACTCCGGAAGGGATGAAGGCATTCTATGACCAGGAAAATGGCGGTGACCCCGGTACCGGTCACGCCCTAAATCCCTTTACCGGACAACCCTACGAGCCGCAAATTGTAAAACGAGGTGACTATACCCGGGTACTGGCAGAATTCTGGGCAGACGGACCTGATTCGGAAACCCCACCGGGTCACTGGTTTACCATTCTGAATTATGTAAATGACCAGCCCGAACTTGAAAAACGTTTCAAGGGGGAAGGTCCGGTACTCGATGACCTGGAATGGGATATAAAATCCTATTTTGTCCTTGGCGGTGCAATGCATGACTGTGCCATCTCCGCCTGGGGAGTGAAAGGATGGTATGATTATATCCGCCCTGTATCTGCCATCCGGTATATGGCAGACAAAGGTCAATCCTCCGATCCTGAAGATCTTAGCTACCATCCGGCCGGTATTCCATTGCTGGAAGGCTATATCGAACTTGTACGTTCCGGTGATCCTCTGGCTGGACCACAGGATGAAAATGTTGGAAAAATAAAATTAAAAGCATGGAAAGGCCCCGATTATATTCCAAATCCTGAAGTGGATTATGCTGATGTCGACTGGATCCTGGCTGAAAACTGGTGGCCTTATCAGCGCCCAACTTTTGTAACCCCTCCATTTGCCGGATATGTTTCTGGGCATTCAACCTACTCACGCGCCGCAGCGGAAGTGCTTACACTATTGACTGGAGATCCGTTCTTTCCACGGGGAATGGGTGAATTTATTGCACGAAGGAACGAGTTCCTGGTTTTCGAGGAAGGTCCGAGTGAAGATGTGATTTTGCAATGGGCAACTTATAGGGATGCATCCGATCAAACGAGCCTTTCCAGGATATGGGGAGGAATTCATCCGCCTGCCGATGACATCCCGGGCCGAATAATGGGGATTAAAATTGGTCTTCTGGCATTCGATAAAGCAGAACAAATATTCAACAATGATCCTGTCACTTCCCTTGAAAAAATTACGTCTGAAACAGGAATACAGCTGTTTCCGAACCCTGTTAATGAAGGCAATCCATTTCATATCCGGTTTGAGGAAAGCCAGGATATCTCCAGGGTTAAGGTGATAGATCTGCAGGGCAAGGTTCACGACGAACTGAAATTTGGTGGCCCTGTGAAATCTGTTACGATCGATGGATTTTTATCTTCAGGATTATATATATTACAACTATACAGCCGCGAGGGGGAGATTACCTCCCTGAGGTTGATCATTCATTGATCCTGAACTAACAATTAAATGAAGCGTGGGCTAATCCGGCCATTGCTGTTCTGCATATGCACATTCATTACCCTTTACTCATACGGGCAGGCCGATACCGTACGTTTACCAAAAAACAAAATTCTGGTCCTGCCCGATTCCGTCTTTATTCCGGAGAAGGATACCTTTTTCATTGTTCCGTCTGGCTTCAGGTATAAGATCAAGCCAAACCCTTACTTCAAGAGCCGGAATTTCTATGAAAAGTTAAAAAACAATAAGGAAAAGAGTGCCCTGTCGCGGGAACTATATGACCTGATCATCAGGGATACGACCAACAACGTGATTGATAAGGTCAACCCCGTTCGTTCCGAAGCCTATTTTAGAGACTTCAATGGGATGCGAATCAATTCCATACGACATTTGCCGGTTCAACTCATCACAGGAAGCGTCACAGATACGCTTCGGGAATCTTCCAACCCATTCATCAATAAGGTCGATAAATCGCACATCGACACCCGAACCCGATTGATCCTTAACAACATTCTTTTTAAGGAAGGAGACCACCTGGATCCTTTCAGAATGGCGGACTCTGAGCGAATTCTCAGGCAATTTGAATATATTAATGATGTACGGATATATGTACTCCCATCCATTGAAGATGAAGCAAGCGTAGATATTATCGTTGTTACGCAGGATCGTTTCCCCTGGGGAATCAGTCTTGACGCATCCAGTTTTTCGAAATATCGAATTGAACTTTCACAACGGAATATCTTAGGAACCGGTCATCGTATATCCGCTGGATACATTCGCAACAAGAAAGATGTACCGGAGAATGGCTATATACTGGAATATGTATCAGCACCATTTAAAAATACATATACAAATCTGAGCATATTCGCCGAAGACAGTTATAAGCGTGAATATTATGGATTCAAAATTGAAAAGAATAACATAAGCCCTGTAATTAAATATGCGGGTTCTATCGAATTCGCATCCCTTTCAAGGGATTACGAGTACATTCTCGAAGATTCAACCTTTGAAAATTATATCAGTCTTAATTATGCCGATGTTTTTTTGGGCCGCGCTTTTCAGGCGTTTAAGGACGATCGAAAAACAGTCAATATTGCAGCGCGGAATGTTTATGTGGATTTTGAAGACCGCCCGGAAGTCCGGAGTGACAGTAATTCACTTTTTTATAATCGCAATACATTTCTCACCTCCATCGATATTCGTAAAACAAACTTTATTAAAACCACGAATGTGATCAGTATAGGAATTACGGAGGATTTACCTGTTGGCTACTATATTGGGGCTACCCTGGGTGCAAATTTTGACGAATTCAATAACCAAATGTATGTCGGAATGAGGTGGCATTGGGGCGATTACCTGAAGTTTGGATACATATATTTCCGAAGTGAATTAGGGACATTTTTCGATTCAAAGGATTTTTCAGACGGTATGTGGGTCAATGATCTCAGCTATATGACACAATTGTTCAAACTTCGCAGGTCTACGTTCAGATCCTTTTTCAGGTTTAACTACACAACAGGGATCAATCTCTCCCTCCCTGTATCTGTTCGCCTGAGGAATTACATCCATGGACTCAGAGGATATTATACCCAGGGTAATCAGGCGGTAGCCATGAATTTTGAGTCTGTTTGGTTTACCCCCTGGTATTGGTACGGTTTCAGATTTGCCCCATTTTTTACATTAGATCTTGGCTATGTTATGGAAGACCGTATCTCGGAAGGATATAAGGAGTTCTATCCTGCAATTGGCAGTGGTTTCAGAATTACGAACCCCGGACTATTTCTAAGTTCTTTTGAATTGGGAATAAAATATTTTACAAATCCTCCTCCCGATGGAGACAGGTTCTACTTTAAGCTGACGGTGTCCACACGACTTCGATTCAATTATAATACCACGGTAAAGCCCGATGTTCTGCCCTACCGGGAATATAAGTTTTTAAATTAATCGCTTTGATTTACTGAATATTAAATCCTTATTTCGGATATCCTTTGCACCTATGGTAAAAGCTTTCTTTCGATTCTTATTCAAAATTAATGGGTGGAAGCTGTCACACGGTATTCCCGCAGAGTCCTACAATTGCATCATGCTTGCGGCCCCCCACACAAGTAATTGGGATTTTGTATATGCCATCGCTGCGCTGGATATGTTGGGCGTTAATGTTCGTTTTACGATCAAAAAGGAATTCAACCGGTTTCCTTTAGGATCCCTGATCGCTTCGATGGGGGCACTATGGATTGACCGTTCACCACGAAAGCCAGGAGAAGAACGGCCCAGTATGACCGAAATCATGGCGGATTTTTTCACGCATCCGGAAAATCTTCCTTTAACAGTCCTGGTTACAGCCGAGGGCACAAGATCCAGAGTGACCAAGTGGAAAACAGGATTTTACTATTCAGCCCTGAAAGCAGAAGTTCCGTTATGCCTTTCCTACCTGGATTACAAAGAAAAAGTAGCCGGTATTGGTATGTGCTTCATGCCCTCTGGTAATATTGAGCAGGACATGAAGATCATTATGGATTTTTATTCCGACAAATCGCCTAAGCACCCGGCAAAATTCACCCTGGACCACAGGTACAGGTAAGGCTATTCAGATCTCAGTGCATTTACCGGGTTATCCTGCAATACGCGTACCGACTGAAATACTAAAATCACAAGGGCCACTCCGAACAAAATAATTCCCCCGCCCACATAGGTAAATGCATCGATCGGAATTTTAAATTCAAAGTTGTCCAGCCACTGGCTTACAAAATAGTACGTTATCGGTATGGATAAGAGCGTTGCCAGTACAACCAGGAGAAGATATGATTTACTAAGTTCAAGGATCATATTGCTGATACCCGCACCCAACACTTTACGAATACCAATTTCTTTTCTTCGCGCATTCATGGTCAATACGGCCAAACCAAATAGCCCCAGTGCGCCAATCAATACAGAAATCAGTGTAGCGGTAACAATGATGGTATTCAGGTTTCCTTCCCGCTGATATTGAGCCTGAATGGTATCATCAACAAAACTCAGGTTTATGGGGTCATCCGGATAAATTTCATTCCAGGCATTTTTCAGATCTTCCACGCCCGCGGCAGTCTGGCCTGCTTTAAGACGAACCATTAACTTTGGTTCTATAGAAGAATTAATACTTAGACCATGAATTCCCTGCAATATAATTTGAGGGTTAATCACCAAAGCAAGCGGTTCGACCTTACTGTGCAGGGAAGCAAAATTAAAATCCTTCACAACTCCAATTATTTCATGATCACCGAATGCTTCATTAGGTATTCTTTCGCCAAGGGCGCTTTCAAGATTGAATTCCTTTACAAATGCCTCGTTCACAATCACCGACCGTCGTTCGTCTGAAGGGTCTGATGGTCGAAAATTCCGGCCTGCCAATATTTCAATTTCAAGTGTTTCAATATAGGACGGGTCCACAACATTGAAATAGAAATTATGCATGGTTTGTGTTTCATCCATATAACTTGCCTCCATCCAGGAACCTTCTTCAAAATTCTGACAGCTCACGGCCACATTCTCTACCGAAGACAGGGATTGGATGGCCTTCTCTCCCCTCATAGCCTTTTCCCAACCCTTTGTAATGATATCCATGAAGCCTCTGGAATCATTTACCGTGATGGGTAAAGCAACCAGCTGTTCCCTGTTAAAACCAAGATTCTTATCCTGCATATAGTTGAGCTGATTTTTCATAAAAAGAACCGTTGTAATAAGAAATACAGACAGGATCAACTGCACTGTAATCAGACCCTTCCGGATATTTTGTCTTCCGGAACCGACCATCAGATTCCCTTTGAGTATATTCACAGGTTTGAAACCCGAAATGACAATGGCCGGATAAGCTCCTGCCAAAAGCCCCACCAGCAATGCAAGGCCTATGAAAAGGAGGACTTCCTGGAAATTCAAATTAAACGCCAATTCCTTGCCGGATAATTCATTGAAAAATGGCAATGCGAAATAGGCCAGAACAAGTCCGAATACAAGAGAAATTAAACTGAGTATGACCGCTTCCCCCAGAAACTGGAAGATGAGTTGGTTACGCTGTACTCCCACAACTTTCTTAACGCCAATTTCTCGTGCGCGGCCAAATGATCTTCCCAGGGAAAGGTTCATAAAATTTATACTGGCCATAATCAGGATTAAAAGACAAATGGCCGACAGGATAAAGGTATATTTAGGATCACTCACAGGTGCCATCCCCTGGGGCATATCTGTATCCAGGTGCATATCGCCAATGGGCTGAAGACCAATTTCAAATGTTCGATCACCACGCTCCTCCCCTATAGCCTTTTCTACCAGTGCCGGAAATTTAGCAATAAGGCTTTCAGCGTCTGCATCAGGCTCAAGTAAAACATACGATTCCGAAGCAATGTAATGCCAGGTATTCATCATCTCTTCCGGCATCAGCTCCTTTGCATGTGATGTATTCAGCAACGCATTAAACTGGAACGAAGAATTCGAAGGAGGATCCTTTACCACCGCAGAAACGATGAATTCCTTCTTACCCGAACCAATCATGATGGCCAGCGGATTACCGGCGGCCTGTGTATTTCCAAAGTACTTTATTGCCATACTTTCCGTCATGACAAGGTCGCCGGGTTCATCCAATGCCCTGACGGCGCTTCCGGATATTACTTCAAAATCAAACATGGATAGAAATGATGAATCTACCAGATTTAACGACTCTTCAAATGATTCGCCATTAGCATCAACTTCACTGCTAAACTCATACCAGATAGATTTAGCCTGGACTTCCGGATAATTACTCAGGATCTCCTGGCCCATGATGATGGGTACCATCGGGCTTTTTCCCAGTGATCCGTCCATCCTTTCGGACTCATAAAACAGGCGGTAGAGCCGATCTTTATTACTGTGAAAACTATCGAAAGTAAGTTCATCCTTCACAAAGAAGATGATCAGAATCGCACAGGCTATGCCCAGGGTAAGTCCGAGTATATTAATAAAGGAATACAACCGGGTTCTGGATAGGTTGCGGAGCGAAATTTTGATGATATGCTTAAACATGATGTTTTTGAATTTTTGACCAATCAATAATACAAAAACTGAACCTCTGCGATAAATTTTTAATGTTAAAAGTTGTTAAACAAAAAAGAGAGCTGATTTTCAGCTCTCTTTTTTAATTTGGATTTTAAGTTTGTCATCCCATTTTCATGGTATGGCTTACATATGGCTGATCGTACAGACGTTCGCCCGTAAGTTTTGCCATTGCATTGGCCAGTGCTCCCATTACCGGTGGTAATGAAGGCTCACCCAATCCTGTAGGATCGATTCCATTATCTACAAAGAAAGTCTCAACTTCCAATGGAGCCTCATTATGTCGAATAAGCCTGTAACTATTAAAGTTATTCGATCTGGGTTCACCATCCTGGAATGTCATTGCACTGTACATGGCATGACCAATTCCGTCAATGATTCCCCCTTCAACCTGGTTACGTGCTGCATCCGGATTTACTACAATGCCACAATCAACTGCGCACCACACTTTCTTGACACGCGGCTGACCGTTATCGAGAATAATATCCACGACCTGGGCCACATAGGAATTATGGCAGAAATAGGCAGCCACTCCGCGATAAACACCGGGAGTGTCTTTACCCCATCCGGATTTTTCCTTTACGAGTTTCAGGACCCCAGCGTATCTTTCCGCTTCATAATCATTATTTTCACCTATTGGATCCTTTATGGCACGATCAAATAGTTCAAGCCGGAATTCAATAGGATCTTTTCCAGCAGCTTCTGCTACTTCATCAAGAAATGCCTGTTCCGCACCTGCAACAAAATTTGACCTTGGTGCACGCCATGCGCCGGTCGAAATATTAGATTCCAGGTTCAGGTTTTCACAAATGTAGTTTTCCACTGCACCGGCCGGATAACGGTTCGCGAACAGCGGACCTCCCTGAACCCCGGCACCGCGGGAATGGAATCCAATAAGATTATTATTTTCATCCAGTGCTGCACGATAGAGAATCTTATAGCTGGGTCGGTAAGTACCCTGTGTCATATCATCTTCACGGGTGTAAAGAAGCTTTACTGGTGCTTGTAGTTTCTGCGAAATAACGGCTGCTTCCAATCCGAAATTACCATACAAACGTCGGCCAAAACCTCCCCCCTGACGGGTCATCATTATGGAGATATTGTCCTCTGGAATATCGAGAACGGCAGAAACTGTCTTGCTGAGATATTCAGGTGTCTGGATTGGACCGAGTAATTCGGCTTTACCGTTTCTCACATCCGCAAAGAAGTTCATAGGCTCCATTGTATTATGAGCAAGGAAAGGAGCACTGTAGGTTCGCTCGATTACTTTGGCGGCACGTTTGAAGGCTCCATCCGGATCCCCATCAACCCGCTCCGCTTCCCTGGCAGGAGCGGAAATAAGCTTGGTGAGGCCTTCCTCGTGATCCGAGGTGCTTTCAGCAGGAGATGTTCTTTCCCATTCCACTTCCACAGCCCTTTTTGCCTGCAGAACATTCCAGGTGCCTTCACCCGCAACGACCACAAGCTCCGGAAAAGCATTTACATCAGACCATTGCATTTCTGCACCTTCGGGTCTTACATTGATGGTAAACACATCCTTTATTCCCGGCATCGCCTTCGCTTTGTCGGCATTTACGGATTTCACCTTCATGCCGAAAGCCGGCGGATGAATGATCATTGCCATAAGCATTCCATCCTTGTAGGTATCAATTCCATACAATGGTTGCCCGGTTACAATTTTAGGTGCATCTACGTTTTTCCTGGATGTACCAATAATTTTAAAATCTTTCGGGTCTTTCAGGGTCACTTCTTCGGGCACAGCAAGCGTACCTGCAATAGAGGCCACTTCACCATAGGATAATTCCTTATCACCATGCTTGAGTTTGCCCATTGAAGTCGTTATTTCGGATGCGGGAACCTGCCACTCCTGTGCTGCGGCCTGGATTAGCATACTGCGTGCAGTTGCACCTGCCATTCGCAAGCTTTCCCAGCCCAGACGAATCGACTGACTACCACCTGCCAGCTGGCGTGTGAATTTAGAGACATCAAGCCCCGCCTGTTCTACGGTAACGTCATTCCAGTCAACATCAAGCTCTTCGGCAATAATCATTGGCATGGATGTCTTTACATTTTGTCCGATTTCCGGGTTCGGCGAAAAGATGGTCACCATTCCATTATCTGCAATCTTCAGATAGGCGTTAATATCAAACCAGTCTTTGGGTAACGAGGCTACCTGTTCCGGAGTTGGTTTACAGGCTGTTAACCAGTTAAAGGTGATCATCATACCTCCTCCTGCCATCGCTGATGCCTTCAGAAAGGTTCTTCTGTTCAGTTTATTTTTTTCTTTGATCATGATCAGGTTAGTTGTTTGAGAAGTATGAAAAATCAGGTATTGGAAGCTGTTTTGATAGCTGCCTTAATTCGGGTATAGGTACCGCACCGACAAATATTTCCGGCCATAGAGGCCTCAATTTCCGCATCACTTGGAGACGGGTTCCGCTGAAGAAGTGCAGCAGCATTCATTATCTGACCAACCTGACAGTATCCGCATTGTGGAACATCATGTTCCAGCCAGGCCTGCTGTAAGGGATGACTTCCGTCTTCTGAAAGCCCTTCAATTGTGGTGATTTTTTTATCGCCAACCGCAGAAATGGGAAGTGAACAAGAACGTACAGCCGCTCCGTCAAGATGAACAGTACAGGCGCCGCATTGAGCGATGCCACAACCAAACTTGGTTCCAACCAGCCGGAGGTTATCCCGAAGAACCCAAAGTATGGGTGTTGTGGGATCTGCCTCAACAGTCTGGCTCTTGCCATTTACGTTTAAGGTGTAATTTGCCATAATGGAAGTATTTTATGCAAAAAAGAAAAATGAGTACTATTAAAGTTCACGAAGTTTAGGCATAAAAGCAATATAAACCCCTCCTATTTGCCACTGGGCAACGATAGCAACCGGGTCTGCTGAAGAGAATCAAAATAAAACCATCATTTGATGACCAGGCGGAAGATTTCAGAACCACTGCTGCCTTTGATAGAAATAAGGTAAAGTCCGGGATTAATGTCAGAAAATGAAATTTCATGCCGGGAACCATCGCCCAAAATCTGTTCAGAAATAATCCTTCCAGAAAGATCCATGAGTGTGAAAATCGAACTGCCCCTGGTGAGGACATTCAATACACCATTCCTGGACAATGGATTCGGATAAACCGACGAGACGGACACTGGCATTTCAAGCGATGTAACCAGCTGATTATTGAATATATCGCCAGCGAGTTGAACGGCATCCCTGCCAATTTCAATCCCGATTCGCCGTCCCGGTATATCATCTTCTGGTGGATGTATTCCGCCCCAAATCCTGGACATACTGCTTTGATCAGATGCATCCCGGTATCGCGCCCATTGTAAAATGATATCTGTACTGGGACCCTCCTCAAAAACCAGGAATTCATTCTTCCTGGCTACATATTCACCCAGTCCACCCGGAAAATACTCGCTACCGGTGATAAGGGTTAATACCTCTGCCCCTGCACTCGAAAACGTTGAATGTCCGGAAATATACCCGGCAAAAGGAGGCGTTACGAATGTTGGTCGCTGGTATGAGAACCAGTTTTCCGCCAGGATCCAGCCTACACCGGCATCATCCGTCTCGGGATTGTCAATATAATCATGGCCGCGCCACGTGTAAAGTTTAATTTTATGAATATTCTCCCCGGTCACACCTTCAAGAGGATCCCCTGGGAAAACCAACTCCACAAACCCGTCGAGCAACGGTAACCCATGAGGATCATAGGAAGGAAGTGTCTGATCAGATGACTGACCTTTTGACGCCATATACCGGATAGCGGAAATAGGGCGAACATAATCATAATATCCCTTGATAGACCATGACGTTACCGCCGCGTCGTGCATGGCTCCACCCATTGCGAGATAGGCCTTTACATCATATTCAAGAGGCTCAAGAAACTCGCCAATCCCTTGCCATCGTCGCTCGAATTCAGGATGGTCGGAAACGTCATTCAGCAGGGTGAACCAATGACCGGGAGGTGTCTCCGAGTCTGGACCATCAGCCCAAAATTCGGCCAGCACCCGGCTGAAATCACCGCGTGGAACAACCTGTGGTTCGTATGGTACCCCGGTAACCGGATTCAGGTCATAACCGGTTCCCGTATCACCACCGTTGAAATAGTCGTAAAAATCCTTGTATTCATCAGGGTCTCCCGGATATGCACGGTTGTTTCCGAAAGACGCAGGTGATATATCGATCATGACTCCATCGGTAGGATCTAAATGGGAGCCCCAAACGCTCACCATCGTATGAGTCCATTTATAGGGATCTAAGAGACCTGGTTCGTTCCCTATTTTCGCCGGAACCCCGGGATCGTGGAAGATTCGGTAATCATGGCCATCCCTGTTCCTGATCAGAGCCTTGGTTGTATCCAGCGCAAAGGGCACTACATTGCCCCATTCCGGGCCCAGAAATGGTGGTGTTGTACCATCGGCATTGCCGCTTTGGTCAATAAAATTCTGTAACTGCAATGGCTGCCACCTGTTTGGATTAACAATATCCGGATTTCCGGGATTAAAAGGGTTCAATGGCTGATTTACCGGTTCATAAAATGTATTGGAATAATTTCCCGCTTCATTCGAACCATCGGATTTACCAAAATTAATTACCTCACGCGCAATATAATTACCCAGCGCGGCGGGATCACCTGTAAGATATCCCGAGCTTGTAAAGTTAATATCATACCCAAGTCTGTCCATCAATGCCCTGAAGTAGGCGCGGGATACACCACTGCCAGGTGATTTTTCAAACCTGTAATCCAGCAGCCGATACGCTGCATAGCTAATTGCTTTATTCCTTGCAGCCTCCGTTTCCATGGGCATGTCAATACCCTCATATTCACTGTGGTAAGAGCCTAAGTTTTTGCCTAACAGATATGTATTGCCACCATACGCAGCCCAGGCATCATACATGGCTATTGAAAGATGAAACAAATTACGGGCATGAACGGTAGGCCTGGCAAGATCATTCCGTATTGCAAATAATAATGCTTCATTCCATTGCCGTGCAATACTTTTTTCTGAGTCTGGCAATGGCGGTAAAATACCTGCTGGTAAAGATCCCAAGGACGAAGAAGTAATGAGGTTGTTGAATACATCGGGATTATAGGGTAAAAGCTCACCAGACTGTGACGCGATATACCGCTGATTGATCTGTGGCGGATATTGGCGGGTTTGTGATCCATCAGGCCAGTGAATAACGACTGAGTCTACCTGTTCAGCAGAACCCAGCCCGAAATATTGGCGGTAACCATTCTGGCTTGCCCAGCCCGTTCCTGCCCTTACCTGGCTCACCTGTTGTTCACCATTAAAGTACACTGAAACCCTGGCACCTAATCCAAAAGAATTTACAGAAACACCGGCTAAATCCAGTTGAATCCAATTTCCCGGCTGGAAGGTTTCATTTCTGAAAATCCTCACCGCATTTTCAGTTTCACCATTTACAAGAATAATATCCTGAAGGCCATCATTGTCAAGATCTGCTGAGGCCATGCCATATCCGGTCAATTTATTTTCAAGCGGTGTTCCTTCAGCTATGTCTTTAAAAGTGCCATCCGGCTGATGTATAAAAAGCCGGCTTATATAGGAAGAAAAGCCATAGGCATTGTGTACATAAATATCAATATCTGAATCATTATCCACATCAAACAGCCGTACTCCCCAGCTCATACCGTAATCATTTGCGCCGGTTTCCATGACATTTTCGTCATAGGTTCCGTTTGAATTGCTCTGAAACAGAAAGTTGTCAAACAGGTTGGTAATGTAGTAGTCAGGAAAGCCATCTCCATTCATATCGGCTTCATCAATTCCCATCCCCTGGCTCTTACTATTCAGACTAAATTCTCCAGCTACCTCATTGAAATTTCCCTCGCCGTCATTCTCAAAAAATTCGCTGGGTTCATAGTTGTCATAGACAAGATAAATATCAAGGTCACCATCAAGATCATGGTCTACCAGCAATCCTCCCATACCGGTTCGTTCACTTGCAACACCTCTGCGCTTCGCTTCATCAATGAGTAAACCCTGCCCTGCATTGAGTAAAAGCTGATGAGCATCCCGGAAGTTTGCCGAAAAGATATCAACCCAACCGTCCCCATTTAAATCACCTGCCAGGAGGGCCTGCCGACGCGAAATGCCTGGAGAAAACCCTTCGCGAAATGTCCCGTCTCCATTATTGAGATAGATATGTGCAGAAGTCCAACTGCTCGATACCAGGTCCAGCCAGCCGTCATTGTCGAGATCTGCCCAAACAGCGACGGTAGACTCCGTGCCATCCATTCCTGAAGGCCCTGATATGTCAGTAAATATGAATTGCCCGTCATTGCGAAACAATCGTGACGGACGACCGGTAATAAAAAAATCCTCATCACCATCATTATCAAAATCTGCTACAGCCACTCCCCTGGCGCCGGTAATCTGAAAAGCTTCTGACCCATTCATCATTTCCGTAAATGAAACCTGGGCCGATAGAGTCGTACAATACGAATAAAGGAGAATCCCTGCCAGCAATGTTCGCAACCACATCCGGTAAAAATAATTAAAAGGATGTTCTCATTTCCTTCAAATTACTGAAAATGGGATAAAAAAAGTTGGCGTTAGCAGAATTAAGCGCTGACCATTCCAGCTCTGAAAAAGGCAGTAGGCGTTAAGCCGGTTTTCTTCTTGACTGCAAGAATAAATGTATTTCTTGATCGAAATCCAGCTTCGTAGGCAATTCCTTCCATCGTTAACCTGGCAAGTTGTTCCGCGGTCATGTGCCTCTTGATGTAATCAATTCTGAGTGAATTAATATAATCATTGAAGTTCTTCTCGTAATAAGAATTAATAAGCCAGGACAACTGGTTTCTTGGAATTTCTACCATTTCTGCGAGCGTATTCAATTTCAGGTCCTGATCAAGATAGGGCTTTTGATGCCGGATGCAATATTCCAGTCTTTCAATATATTCCTCTATCTGATTTTCTGTGAGAAGCGAATCATTATTACTTTTTGCCAGGGCCCGCCCCGGCACCATTCCATACAGGATATCAGGTCTCATATATAGGTTAACAAGCAATATAAAGGATGCGAATACATAGAAATATGCAAACCAATCAAAGGATGCCTGGGTATTTCTGACCAATGATACAAAAAGAAAAATGTAGGACGACATAACATAAACAACCACCCCTGTAATCCATCGCAATTGAATTTGCCCGCCCTGCTTTCGGTTTGCCAATAAAAGCCGGAAACTCAGAATTGTATAAATTAAACCCGACAAAATAATTGTCCAATAGACAATATATGCGGGAATCACGGCTTCTGTAGTTTCAAAAATTGTTTGATCCGAATATAACAATTGATTCAATAAATCACGTTTTTCTCCCGCCGGTTTCAGATAGAAAGGAAGATATATAAACGTCAGAATTACAGATGGAATCAAATGCCAAAGAAAATCCCAGGGCATCGATTCGGTGCGTTTAATTGCAGTCTTTACGTAATAATACAATGACGGACCTAGTGCGAGACAAAACGGAAGGGCGGTGCGATATGCATGTGGTATATACAATATTGCTCCTGAAGAAGTCAAAATTGTGAGAAGACATATCTCTACCAGACAGAAAACAAACAGGGCAAGAAATACTCTTGAATACTCTTGCTTTAAATTAAACAACAGAAACAGAAATATGGCCAGCAAGCCCATTACTGATATCAATATCCCTATAATCTGCAACAAAGTCATGAACAGTCGAAAGAGTACGGTTATCGAGAGTTAAACAGCACCGATCAAATAATGTTTAAACATCCCGGAATTTTTGTAATTCCCTGAACCTCCCGGTTTACTTGTGAAATATAAAAAGCGGATAGGTTGCCCTTTTGGTCATCTCCTGGATGACGCTTTTATGAAACAGGGATTCAAAGAATCTCCGGTGACGAGAAAACAACGCAAGCATATTCGTTTCGCTTTCATGCATGTATCCATCAATCTCGTCTATCATCTTTTTTCTGCTGATATGTTCAACCTGGATGGTTTCGCCTTTTACCCCTGAATGATGTTTTTTATCCACTGGCGCAACGTCTTCATTCATAACTGCCTCCAATAACGTGATTTTGGAATTCCAGATCTCGGACCATTCGGTTAACTGGCCGACAGGAGTTTCCCGTTTTTCTGTGGGATCAAAGGCAAAGGCGATCTGATCAACATTCTCATACGTATATTCATCCGGAACCAGGATCATGGGGATTTCCGTATGCCTGGATACCTGATAAGCCCTGCTTCCAAAAACATAGCTGAAGAAATCATATTCTTTATCAATTCCCATAACGATCAAATCAAACTCATCCGAAAACTCTTCAATTAATCCGGCCAGAGAACGTCCCGATGCAATTACATCCGAATAACAGGAAATATGAAAGGCCTTGGAAATTTGCATACAATGCTTTTCAAGCTCATCCGCAATCGTCTGTGTGAATGTTGATTTCCCCACCAACAATTCCTCCGGAGATGCGCTCCAGAGAGAATGTTCATGGAATAAAATAAGGTCGGCACCGGAAATTTGGGCAAGCTTTGCCGCATAGGCTATTGCATTGAGGGAAATGTCACTGAAATCTGTCGGACAAAGAATTTTTTTCACCGCCATTGTTATTTTTTATAGAATGTAAAAAAGACTTTCGCATTTTACTATGACCCACATCATTCAAATCTGAGACGAACATCAGCATCAATTGAATTTTTTTTAACATCTTGCGAATCAACCCAAAAACTCCTCTCCTATGAAGAAAATCTCGATAATACTATTAGCATTACTTGGCTTTGGCTTTATGGCGAATGCACAGGACAAACCGGAAAAATATATCCTCTCCGGAGGAGAATTGATTTTCTCCTTTGCCAATGTAGGTTCAGGTTATGACAATATAATTCGCTTTTCTCCTGTCTTCAATGCGCAATCCTGGCGGGTTCATGATTACGGTGATTTTGGATATTTCTATGGAATTGCTATCAGAAACGTCGGGTTTATAGCTGAAGACCGATCAACTAATACACGATTTAAATTCAGAACTTACAACGTAGGGGTTCCCATTGGATTCAAATTTGATTTCAGTCCGACTGTCGGATTATATGCAGGATACGAATTTGAAGTGCCCTTTGTCTTCAAACAAAAAACATTTGTGAATGAAAAAAAGAACGAAAAATTCACTTCATGGTTCAGTAACAGAACTCCATCACTTGCGCACGGCCTTTTTGTAGGATTTCAATTTGTGGGGGGGACACATATTAAATTCAAGTATTATTTGAACAACTTCCTTAACCCCGATTATGAAGAAATTATAGATGGAAATTCAGTATATCCTTATAGAAATCTGGATGCCCATGTTTTCTACTTTGCCCTGACATTTAATATTTTCAAGAATCGGGAATTCTATATTCTCGAAGAGTAGAAGTACCATTTAAAATCAAAAAAGGTCCTGAGAAGGACCTTTTTTGTTTAGGGCAGAATACTTTAATCCCTTCCGAATATTTTTACCTCACCAATAATAATCCCTTTATTCACCACCGGGTTTCCGGCATAAGTTATAATGGGTTCACCCATCGCTGTAATCTCCAGTTCGTGACTTGCATAAAGTGAGACCTCGCTTTCACCATATATTTTCGTATTGGTATGCTGGCTTTTCAATCCCGAAACTTCCACGGAATTTTCACCGTACATGGTATACTTCTGATATTCAACATCTCCGGTTTTAACAGTGAGCTCATTCTCACCGAATAGAGAAACCTTGAAATATTCAGCATTTACCTGATCGAAGGTAACATCATTTTCACCGTATATCCTAAGCTTGAACTGACCTGCATTAACAGGTGACTCCACTTTTACCCACTGGTCACCCCGGATTTCAAGCATTTCAAGGGTGTTAAACGTAACATAGGCAGTAACTACAGCACCTTCATAAATACCCCGGCTGTAGTGATAATCAACCCTTTCAGATTTTTCGACCATTTTGGCATTTTCAAGATATATACGCAAAGTAGATCCGTTTACTTCCACGTTGATTTCATGCCGGTCGACATTTTCGTATTCAATCCGCACGCCTGGTTCATTTCCTGCTTCCAGTACAAGGTTTATGTGGGGTGAAAGTATAAGTCGGTCAAAATCTCCCGTCTCTCTTGTGAACGATTCCTGTGCATTTACCAGCGAAGGTGCCAGTGCGATCAGTAATATGGCAAATAACTTATTCATGGTATAATTGGGTTTTAGTCAAAAGACGTTTATTTACCCCCATGGGTTGCATCCGGTATGTAATAATATGTCACAAAAAAATCAGGAGAATTCCCTTACCGCATGATCGACCGCTCTTGCAGCGAAAGCCATATACGTTAGTGATGGATTCTGAGTCGAGGTAGATGTCATACATGCTCCATCCGTCACATAAACATTCGGACAACTATGAAGCTGGTTCCATTTATTGAGGAGCGAGGTTGAAGGATCATTGCCCATGCGTACACCGCCCATTTCATGAATATCCAAACCCGGGGCTTGTTTTTTATCATACGGCCGGATATTCGTAAATCCTGCTTTTTCGAACATTTCGGTAAACTGCTCGAAATAGTCCTTTATCATTTTTTCATCATTATCATCATAATCCACATCAATGCGCAATTGCGGCATACCCCATTCATCAAGGTTGTCCCGATCCAGTGTCACTTTATTGTTTTCCTTTGGAATCGTTTCGCCCATCATATGGGAATTAACCCGCCATGGACCATAGGATGGATTCAACAGATTGTTCTTTAAGGATTCTCCAAAACCATCATAATCGGTGTCTATTGACCTGTAAGCACCAAAACCTGCGGCATAGCCCCTCAGGAAATCCGTTTCCTGTGATTTTACATTTCTGAAACGAGGTACATACATGCCATTCGGGCGCCTTCCTTCTGTATGCATATCCGGAAATCCATCAAACTCGGCATTGATAACGGCTCGATAATTATGGAATGCAATATATTTTCCCAGTAATCCATTATCATTCCCCAGTCCGTCAGGGAAACGGTTGGATGTAGAATTTAAAAGGATAAGATTCGTATTCAGCGCCCCGGCATTTACAAAAATTATTCGGGCATAGTATTCCGTGGCTTCTTTTGTTTTTGCATCTATCACACGAACACCGGTTGCGCGATTTTCATTTTCATCATATATAATTGACTCTACGACTGAATCGGGCCGAAGGGTCATATTGCCTGTTTTCTCAGCCCAAGGCAAAGTACTTGAATTGCTGCTGAAATAACCTCCAAAAGGACATCCGCGCTGACAAATATTCCTATGCTGACATAACGTTCTACCCTGATCTGCAAATTTCTCAGCATTACCGGTAATATGGGCACAACGCCCGATAATAATATGGCGATTGCTTCCGTATTCATTTTTAACCACCTGGCTAAAATGATCTTCAACACAATTGGTTTCCATTGCCGGCAGAAATTCGCCGTCAGGTAAGACGTCAATCCCATCTGCATTGCCGGAAATTCCAACAAATTTTTCCACATGACTGTACCAGGGAGCAATATCCTCGTATCCGATTGGCCATGGCACCGCAAATCCGTCACGTGCCGGTCCTTCAAAATCATATTGACTCCATCGCTGAGTCTGGCGGGCCCACATTAATGACTTACCTCCGGTTTGGTAGCCCCGTATCCAGTCAAATGGCTTTTCCTGAATATAGGGATGCTCCTTATCCTTGACGAAAAAATGTGCCGCGTCCTCACGAAAAGCATAACATCTGCTGATTATGGGATTTTCCTTCTGAACCTCCTCTGGAATCCTGCCCCGGTGGGGAAACTCCCAGGGCATCATGTTCGTGGTTGGATAGTCCCGCAAATGACGAACTTCCCGTCCCCTTTCGAGCACCAGTGTTTTTAATCCCTTTTCCGTCAGCTCCTTGGCTGCCCAGCCGCCACTCATTCCAGAACCGATAACAATAGCGTCAAAGGTATTTTGTTGCTTCGCGTTTATATTCAAATTAGCCATTGATATTAATTCGTTTGTTGGGATCAATTACAATACAGCCGGAAGCCGGTCCGGGCACCAGCTTGTACGGCATTATATCCGTCATCACAAACTGAGAATTCATAAAGCCCTGGATCGTGAACCCCTTCGTACGGCCCACGAAATATTGTATGTCTGTAATATTAAATTCAGGATTTCCCTCATTATCTGCGGGCACCTCATAGTCTCTGGTTATTGTCATCACTTCCTCAAGAATACCAGTCTGTTCAACAGCTTCAAATTCTGAGAACGATTTCTCCTTCGAATGTTTCAGAAATTTGTCGAACCCGTTAAGTCCCGACATAAATTGGTCCTGGGTCTTTTTGTCAAGACAGTCATCGGCCATTACCCAGACAAAATTATGAACCTCAAGGGATTCAGCCCCAGGGATGTCGGTCTGAGGTATTACAGCGGAAACAACGGCTTTCAGCAAGTCTTCCTGTTCTACTGTTACATTCAGGTTATTCAATGCGATCGGAAGCCTTTCCTCCCCGAAACCACATCTTGAAAGGAGTGTAACACTGCCTGTTACCAACGCCATAGTCCTAATTGCAGTTCTTCTGTCCATATGAAATGATGTCAATTCAGGCTTTAAATAGCTGAAATTTTTCAGAAAATAAAAGGAACGTTTGAAGAAGGTGACAGACGGTTAGACGGCGCATCAAAACAGACACACTTTAACCTTTGAACAAGAGCATGATAGCATCAATCCGCGGCTGCCGCAATGGCTGCGGCATAATCAGGCTCATCCGCAATTTCTTCTACAAGCTGCGTGTACGACACCTTCATGTCTTCATCCAAAACGATGATCGAACGTGCATCCAATCCTGAAAAAGCACCATCGGCAATCTCTAGCCCCATATCCCTTGCAAAGGTGGAATCCTTAAAATCAGAAACTGTAATAACATTTTCAATACCTTCTGCACCACAGAAACGGGCCTGGGCAAATGGAAGATCCTTAGAAATGCATACAACAACAGTATTTGAGAGGCCTGCAGCCTCTTTGTTAAATGTTCTGACAGACGCAGCACAGACCGCTGTATCCACACTTGGAAAAATATTCAATATTACCTTCTTGCCCTTTAATTCATGCAGGGAGAAATCGGTAAGATTATTACGGGTAAAATTATAATCATGTAACTGAGAACCTTTTTCAGGCATACTACCATTTGTATCACAAACGGTTCCGCCGAGTTTTATTTTCGCCATATATATTTTTTTGAAATTAACAGATGATCATTCAGATTGTTATGTCGAATCATCCCAAAAATCCTGATCAAACTTCAGCTCGTGATTTTGGCTTGATGTAATTTCTGGCATCAAGATTGTACTTGAATAATTCAGGTTGTTGTTTTGAGTTATGAGTGCCGCTTTCCAATGGGAGCGGCACTTTTTTCATTTACTCATATAATCCTGAATATGAAGCATTTTGAAGTGGGCCAGGTCAAATGCTGACCATTAAATATTGATTAAATAAAAAATTGAATTTTTAAATCCAAATTACTGATTCGAAGGGGGTTACCTCATGTAACGGACGGGCATTAAGAAGAAGTAATAATGAACAAATTCAGGTTATTTGCCAAAATTTGATGATCCTGATAACAGCAAGAAACGCGACCATTAATTTCATCAGGACAATTAAGCATATACTTGATATATTTGAAGTACAGCATAAACACATAAGAAACACCTAATGAAAGACATTATATCCAACAATATAATAGCTCAAAAATTAAAGGAGACAGACATCTATTTTCGCTATCGCAGATATGTGAAAAGAGAAATTTACAACCGTCGTATTGATTTTGTTGATTCCATTTTCCCTAAAAACGGCGTTGGTGCAGAGTTAGGTGTGCTTAACGGCCATTTCAGTCAGATTTTACTGGATGTGGCAAAACCAAAAAAACTCCATTTGGTAGATCCGTGGTATTTCCTCGAGCCACACTGGGAATGGGCCAATGGAAATAAGAGTACTGTTCGTGCTGTTCGAACAATCCTCAAAAAGTACAAGAAAGAGATTGAGGACGGACAGGTTCTGGTTCATGTAGACTTTGACTTACCTGTATTAGAAGCATTCGCTGATGATTACCTCGATTGGGCATATGTAGATTCCAGTCATCAGTATGAACATACTCGTCAGGAGCTCAATATATTGAAGAATAAAGTTAAAGACGGTGGAATTATTGCCGGCGACGATTATAATTCAGATCCCAACCATGTTCACCACGGTGTTTTTCTGGCTGTGGATGAATTTGTCGCGGAAAATGGCCTTGAATTGGTCTATGCAAATAAGGAAAACCTACAGTGGGCTATCCGGAATAAGAAGTAACATCATAATACTCAACGACTTCATTCAGGGTGATATTTGAATGAAACGATATTCAAACAGAAAGGCCGTGGTAATTCTTCCACGGCCTTTTCTTTATTATAAATTTTACTAGCCTATCGTCAGTTGCTCATACTGAGCGCATTGCCTTCAGCAGGCAGGAATGTTGCGGCCAGGTGTATCATCAAACTTTGTCCTTCCGGAACATCGTTATTGCGATAAACGAAGTACACATCATGTTTGCCAGAAGTCTGTTCTACTGAGATCATGGCAGTTCTCGGCGGCACTCGCATAATCGGTCCATCTGCAGGTTCAAGCATCTGGGATGTACCGATTACCGGTCCATCCGGACTATCAAGGTGTACTTCAATGATTCCACCGGCAGCATTCAGCATATTGACCGGAATGGTGGCCACACACATGACTCCGCCTATTCCCGTGAGGTCTATATCCCTGAACATTGTATAGGAACCCGATCCCTGGATAATCGCCAGTTTCCGTGTAGGGTTATTCGTCGTAAATACGTTCACACCTTCAAGTTCATCTGCCTCTGCTGGGATGATATTCGGGCTTTTCAGAATAAAGACATCCTGTGAGGTGATTGGCGGAACACCGTTTGCACCTCTGTCGGTATAAGCAGCCCGGATTATTATAACCCCATCCTTTGATTGTCCGTCTTCAATTCTGGTTGTGTAAGATCCACTCACCGGCAGGTTAACTACCGGCTCGTCTTCCCTGCCTAAACTGAAAATGTATTTTACGATGTTGGCTGCATCGTCTGTAGACATTTGCGGATGCGCTGCCATAGGAACATCGCCCCATACGCCACTACCGCCATTGATAATTTTTGCCGAGAGATAATCGATCGCTTTAGGATCATTCATGTACTTGGCAGCAATTTCCTTGAAATTCGGGCCTATTGATTTGCTGTCCACTTTGTGACATGCGGCACAGTCGCTTTCATCCATCAATTTCTTTCCTCCCGCCGCCGCTACCGCTTCATTGGCCATAAGATGACCCTGTGCCACCTCTATCTGATCAAACCCTTCCGGAAGATAGTCGATAGTCACTGCTACCTGGTTCTCGTCGATGCCGTTACCAAGCTCGCCATCTTCCTTATCTTTCACCTTCACCTCATAGCGGAACGGAATGCCCTCAAAGAAGAATGTGCTGTTATGATCCAGGATATTAAAGGATAATTCAGGAGGCTCATTTCCCGCGATCAGTTCTGTTTCTGCAATTGCACGCTCTCCCTTGTCATCCCGAACAGAAAGACGGGCATTATAAACACCCGGTTCGTCGAGAGTAAAAGTAGGATTTGCCTCCTCTGAGCTCGCAACCTGTGAGCCCGTCGCATTTAATACTTTCCATTCATAGGTAATGGGATCACGGTCAAAATCCTCGGTGCCCTTTGTATCAAAGTCAACGGTTAAAGGCACAGCACCCTTCGTTTTGCTTGCGGCTACCTGAACTTTTGGCTTGCGGTTTCCGCCATTATATTCGATTCGAACAAGGCGGGCATCGTCATTTTGAACGAACCATCCGGTTCCATATTCAAGTACATACAGGTCTCCGTCGGGTCCGAATTCCATATCCATCGGATTGCTGAATTTATAGTTTGGCATGAAACGCTCCATATCCACATAATTTCCTTCCTCATCCATGGTTACAGCTATGATCCAACCCCTCATCCATTCGTAAATGAAAAGTTTTCCATCATAATAATCAGGAAATGCCCGATCAGAGCCTGCGAAATCATCGGAATAATAAACCGGTCCGGCCATGGCGGTACGGCCGCCTGACCCTAGTAAAGGAAATTCTTTGGATTCGGCATACGGGTACCAGATAAAGCTAGGAGAAGTGGGCGGTAATTCACGTAAGCCCGTATTATATCTTGAATCATTTATGGGCTTCTCAGGATCAAACTTAGGGCCTGATGTTCCTGTCTCAAAGTCATAATCGTTGTAGGCAAAATTATTTCCAACGAATAATGGCCATCCAAAATAACCGGGCTGTCGTGCCTGGTTTACTTCATCATATGCCATGGGTCCGAGTCCTGTTGAATCGGTGCGGGAATCAGGCCCAACATCACCCCAATACACATACCCTGTTCGCTGATCAACTGAAATGCGAAAAGGATTTCGCGTACCCATCACATATATTTCAGGTCGTGTTTTTTCCATTCCAACGGGAAAAAGATTTCCCTCTGGAATAGTGTAACTGCCGTCTTCCTCGGGATGGATACGAAGAATCTTTCCACGAAGGTCATTTGTATTGGATGAGCCTTTTCTCGCATCCCATGGCAAACGACCCGGCCGGTCATCAATGGGCGCATAGGGTGTGGCCCTCGGACTCGTATTATCACCTGTGCTCAGGTACAGGTTTCCTTTCGAATCAAAGGCAATGGATCCACCGGTATGGCAACACTGGTCACGTTGCACAGGCACTTTTAATACCACCTTTTCCGACGACATATTCAACTCATCATTTCTGAATTCAAACCTGGACAGTACATTCACTGGTTCATCACCGGCAGGTGAATAGTAGAGATAGATCCAGTGGTTATTCTCGAAATTCGGATCCAGGGCAAGGCCGAGCAATCCGTCTTCCGCCTCCGGCTGATTTCCATCCTGGTTATTGTATTTATGGCTCACATCAATCTGGCCAACTTCCTTTATTCCGCCCGATGCAGGATCGAAGAGGCGAACTTTTCCAAGTCGTTCAATGAAAAGAACCTTTCCGGATCCCATTACAGCCAGCTCCATGGGCTCATTTAATTTTTCAGCAAGAACAACTTTGCTGAAGCGGTTCTCATCTGGAACGCGGATGGTACTTGCCATTTGATAATCCAGTTCGGCAGGCTTTTCACCCCCCAATGCATATTGAATACCGCCAGCAAGATTATACAGGAAATATGCCTCCGTGTAAGACTCATCGGTATGTCCCATTGCCGTATAAAAGGCTCTGCCGCCATCAAAATCATGATACCATACCATGGGGTGAAAATCACCATTCGTTCCACCTTCGTAGGTACTTTCATCAATCGTGATCAGCACATTCAGGTCTTCCTGGATGTTTCTGTAATTATAAAATTCATCAGTTCGCTCATAACGTTCCGGAAGGGAATCTGTCGAAATATGCGTTTTATCAACCACATCAAAAGATGCTGTTCTCACATTGGGGCCATTGGGATGACCATCAAAATACCCACCAACCAATTGACCATACCAGGGCCAGTTATATTCGGTATCAGCCGCCGCATGTACACCAACAAAGCCGCCACCCGCCTGGATAAATCGCTCGAAGTCATTTTGCTGCTGTTTATTCAGCACATCACCGGTGGTATTAAGAAAAATAACAGCCTTGTAATTTCTCAGATTTTCCTCATTGAAAGCACCGCTGTTCTCAGTAGTGTCCACAACAAATCCATCTCTCTTTGCCAGCTTCTGAATTGCTTCTATTCCCGCGGCAATCGATTCATGACGAAAGCCCGCTGTTTTTGAAAAAACCAATACCCTCGCAGGACCTTCAGGACCACTGCACGATACGGAAGAAAAAATCAATCCTGCAAATAATAGAACTATGACAGACCTAAATAAATTTTTAACTTTAAACATGTTATTATCTTATGATCAAAAGTGTTGAAAACCGGATTACCGGACAGTACAATGATAGGTGAAATTTTATTGTGTTTCCTTTACACATTGATTAATGGTTCAAAAACCTTTTGAGTTGACCAAATACTTATTTGACTAATAAATTTACAGGATTAACTATTATGCCCAAAATGACCAGATCAACTCAATTCATTGCCATTCTTATCCTTATGATTTCCTGCGGCCATCCTGCCGAGAACCCCACAGAGCTGATCAATTCGGTGCGGGAGACCGAAAGAGCATTTGCAGCACTCGCCATGGAGGAAGGATTGCGTACTGCTTTTGTAACCTATGCGCATCCCGATGCCGTCCTGAACAGGGGCGAGCTTATTAAGGGTAAGGATGCCATTGACCAATACTACAGTGACTCCAACTTTGATCGTGTATCACTAAAATGGGAACCTTCATTTATTGACGTTTCCGCCTCCGGTGATATGGCTTATACATACGGGCCATATGAAATGATCCGCCAGGACAGTACTGGCAGAACATTTTCGAATCAGGGAACATTTCACACCGTCTGGAAGCGAATGTCTGATGGATCCTGGAAGTATGTTTATGATTAATGAATGAGAAGAAAAAAACCGACGTCCTGCCCGCTCTTCCATTATCCTTTAAAGAAAGGATTTCAGGGCAAATAAAGGATTCAAGCCTGCTTTTTAAATACCTGGATCTTCAACCCCGCACCACCGTGAGATTGAATCAGGCCAAAATTTCATTGGCAGAAAACCTGCCAATGGGCGAGCCCGTGCCCTGGAACGAAGATGGAATTTACCTCGACAACCGTCCGTCTTTTCTCCGAAGGCCCGATTACCATGCCGGTCTGTACTACCCGATGGAAGCAAGTTCGATGTTCCTTGATTTCATCTTAAAACAAATTCCACTCCGAAGCGAAGATATAATCCTTGATCTCTGCGCCGCACCGGGAGGAAAATCACTTATACTCAAAGACCAATTCAGATATAACCTTCTCGTTTCCAATGAAATAGAATCCAAACGAGCCCACATTCTTAAGGAAAATTCCATACGATGGGGTACGGATGATCACCTGGTCATCCAGTCTGATGCAAAAAAATTATCGCAATCAGGGGTACAATTCGACCTGGTCCTTGTAGATGCACCCTGTTCCGGTGAAGGCCTTTTCAGAAAGGACCCCGACAGCCGGTTGGAATGGTCTGTGGAACGGGCCTCGGGGTGTGGAATCCGGCAGGAACAGATCCTGGATGATGCGGCAACTCTTCTTGCACCCGGAGGCACGATCATCTATTCAACCTGCACATTCAACCCTGAAGAAAACATGGATCAGGTCGTTCGTTTCGCCAGGAAGTACCATTGTGAACCACGAATATTCAATTTCTCAGAACACTGGAATATAGAAGCAATTGAAGAGGAAGGATTCACAGGATATCAATTCTGGCCTCACTGGGTCGATGGTGAAGGGTTTTTTATTGCCGTCCTGCAACATACAGGTATAAAAACAGGAGCCATCTCCGGGAAAAATAAGATCAGGGAAGCAGCCTTTCCGTATCTGCCGGAAATTGATCTTTCAGAATTCTGGATTCAGCTTTTCCAGGATCGATTTTATGCCCTTACCACAGCAGAAGTCATACATATTGAATTGCTTCGTAAATTCGGAAATATTATCAAAAGGGGCATATTTCTTGGAGAGAAGAAAGGCGCTGATTTTATCCCTTCGTATGACCTGGCAATGCATCCTATTGTACATGAATTCAAGAATCAGATGCCGCTTTCAGAGCAGGATGCGCTGAAATTTCTCTCAGGTCAGGCATTACCCATTAAAACTGCAAAGGGACCTGTTCTTCTCACCCACGAAGGACTTCCACTGGGTTTTGGAAAGTCCAATCAGCAAAGGATTAACAACCTGTATCCGAAGCATTTACGCATCCCCCCAACGTTTTAATCAATAGTCGGTCAACACACTTACCGGCTTATTGGTTTTCCAGTTCCCACGGGTAAAATCCGGTACATCCAGCGATTCGGAACGATTGGCAACAGACCACTCACTCAACGGACTGATCGAACTCCATAAAGCGGCATCGTAAACGTCCTGATCCAGCGGCAGCCCGTTTCGCAGGCAATCGATCAAGCGCCAGTCCATGATGAAGTCCATCCCACCGTGACCGCCAACCTCGCGTGCGAGGTCCCCTACTCTCTTCACGATTTCCGGTGTGTATTTAGTTTCGAGATCCTTCATTTCCTCCGGGCTGTACCATCCATGCCCTTTGGAAATATGGGGGTCAGGCCATTTGCGTGCCATGGCTTTCGTTCCACTGATCAGGTGAATCCTGGAATACGGCCTTGGAGAGGAAACATCATGTTGAATCATAATGGTTCTACCCTTCTTTGTACGCACAAGGGTGGTGTTCATATTGCCACGATAGGTATGTGCAGCAAATTCATTGTAAAACGAATCCTCCATCGCAAGATCCCTTGCATGGGCGGCCATGGTAAAGTCATTTGTGCTCATCGAGGTGAGGTGATCCATCTGGTCACCCCTGTTAATGTTCATAACCTGACAAACAGGTCCCAGGCCGTGTGTGGGGTAAAGATTTCCGTTTCGATAATTCTGCTTCAGACGCCACATTCCCTGGTACCCTGTTTCCTTGTTAAAATTGAGATCGACAAGATTATGAATATAGGCGCCTTCCCCGTGGATGATGTCTCCGAAAAATCCCTGGCGAGCCATATTCAGTGTCATCAATTCAAAGAAATCATAGCAGCAATTTTCCAGCATCATACAATGCTTCCTGGTTTTCTCCGACGTCTCAACAAGTTGCCAGCACTCATCCAGTGTGGTCGCCGCCGGCACTTCAACAACCGCATGCTTACCACTCTCCATTGCATAAACTGCCATCGGTGTATGCCATTCCCATGGAGTAGCAATATAAATAAGATCCAGATCCTCCCGATCACACATCTCTTTCCATGCAAACGAGGAACCACTGTACAAGTCGGGGCGATTTGGCGTATCCTTCAGGGATGCCTTCGCCTGCTCAGCCCGCTCTGGCATCAGATCACACAGTGCTTTAATCTCAACCCCTTCGATGAAACTCAACCTCCGGACCGCACCCGGTCCGCGCATTCCAAGACCTACAATACCAACCCTGACTTTTTCCAGTGCCGGTGCCGCATATCCACTCATATTAAAATCAGCCGTCTTCCGGATTGTACGGAACATGGAAGTGCGGGCATCTGCGGTTCTGACATTTCCGGCGAACAACCCCAGGCCCAAAAGGCCTGAATTTCGGAGGAAGGATCTGCGATCAGTTGATTTCATTGTTGAAAAGTTTAGATATTAAAATCCGTAAGTACGGGCTGCATTCTCGTAAAATAATTTTGAAAGTACAATTTCCGGAAGACCAAGCCCCTTAAATTTTCCATTGAATTCAGGCGCCTCCTGCCATTCTTCCGTTGCAAAAAACTTCCAGTGCCGTTTCCATAAAGACTCGAAACGTACGGCGATGCCGGGATCGGATCCATCGTCGATCACATCCGTCCCGTATATGATTCGATCCTGATAAGCGATCATAAAATCACGGACACCACTATGATCCTGCATCGCCTGGAGCTGTAGGTGACAAATTCGCTCGGCAAGATCCGTCATCAGATTAGGGAATTGATCAAGACGTATGGCAACTTCATGTATTGAATATTCAAGACTCAGAAGGTGCAATCCAACGAAGTTGAGTTCAGGATTCCTGGTAAGCCGGTTATCCCTGGCCTCAATTTGTTTTTCATACGACGGGAATTCAGGATGCAGGAACATATGATATTCCGGATGGGTTTCAAAATAATTCCGGTCTGAATTTACCGTCATCTCCTCAAGCGGTAGCCAACAATTCCTGGGTTCACCCTGATGGCCAAGGACCATGATTTTATGTGATTCAAGATAATCAAATACCGGATCCAGCCTTTCGTCATCGATCATCACAAAATTTCCGGATTCATCCCTGATTTCCATACCCAGATTTTTCCAGATCTTAACTCCTGCTGCACCTTCGCTAATGGCAGCCTGAATCGTATAAATCGTTTTATCGACCCATTCTGCCGAAGGAAAGCCATCAAAATCAAAGGTGGTAATATACCGTACCATTTCCGGGTATGCAAAGGCCAGGGATCGCGTGATGTGCCCCTGCTCTTCTATGGAAACAAATTCAGGGACATCTGTATTGATGGACACGAACTTGCCACCCATGGCTTGCGCAATGGATATTTTCTCCACGGAAAGTGAATTCAAATGAACATGTGCATCTATGAACGGACTTATCATGGCGGAATGTTCTTTACGGTGAATCTAAAGAATTATTGAAAAAATCTGAACACGAAAGGAAATACGGGCACACATTGGTATGAACGGTTGATAATTTCATATTCACAACATACAAAATCCCCCAGGCTTGCGGAAAGAACAAACCTGAGGGATCTTAATTGAGGAAATAATTATTTCAGGACCATGCCGGGTCATATGCCGGTTTTGGCGCTATTTGTTCCTTGTTCAGCAGCAGAACCTCATCCAGATCGTAACCCTCAACCGGGAGAATTTCCTGGCTGTCCTCATCCCAGTATATCCGCTGACCAAGTTTATATGAAAGACCACCCATATGAGCAGTAATGGCCTCTTCAAAGCCTTCCTGAATACCGCAGCTGGGCTTGCCTCCATTTCGAATACAGCTCAGCCACTCCCGTAGATGGAGGAAGGTAGAATCGACACGCTTACCATCAATGTAAGTCCACAGCAAACCCTTGTCCGCAAAATACTTCGACGTTGCAGAGGTTACCCCGTCTACAGCATCCGCTGCAGGGTCATACTGATAAATGGGTACACTGGGATCAATACGTTTTTCCTGTATTGACTGCTGATAACGGGTCGACCTTGGATCGGCCCAGATGGTGAGCCTGTTACCCAGCTCCATAGTTCCGTCATGACCCATGAGCAGTGTTGGTCTGTTAAACTGGTTACCGAGTGTAGCGCTGTAAACCAACGTCATTCCTTTTTCCTTTCCTGGCTCCTGGCTGCTTCCTGTTGAGAATTCCGGAAATTCCATGTTGATCTGCATCACATCCGGTACATTTCTGCCATCATTGTGTGTGTATATTCCACCGGAAGTCATCACAGACCGGGGGATTCCCATTTTCAGTACACAGTTAATCCTGTCGTAATCATGGGTCATCAAATCTCCTGATAACCCAGAACCATAGGCCCACCATTTTCTCCAACGGAAAAAATGCTCCTTGTTGAAGGGCTCTTCCGGTGCATTGCCAAGGAATTGCTTCCAGTCGATCGTTGACGGGCTTGCCTTTTCATGGATCTCATATTGCCAGGCTCCATTATCATCGTTACGGTTGGTATTTGTTTCTACCAGAGAAATATGTCCGACAACCTTTTTGTCGATAATATCCTGTGCCGTCCTGAAACTCTGCGTCTGACGGTGCTGATGACCTACGGCAAATACGGCACTTGAATTCATAGCCGCATTTCGGAGATCATAGGTCTCCCTAATATTATGTGTCATTGGCTTCTCTACATAGACGTGAACGCCTGCATTGAGCGCTGCGATAGAGATCGGAGCGTGCCAGTGATCCGGTGTTGCGATGACTACCGCATCCACATTGCCGCTTTCAATCATTTCCTGGTGTGTGCGATAGCGCTGAATCCCTTCGAACGAATCCTGAGCAATCTCTGCCCTCACATCAAAGAGATCACAGATCCCCGTAAGCTTCACATTAAGGTCTTCCTGGTCCAGGAACTCCGAAAGCCTCGTATCCCTGGGGTTGCGCCGGGCAGACTCCTGCATATCACTTAACCATTCCTTAGTTGCAAACCCTAATGCACGCGCCAACTGCTGACCACGTATTCCAAACCCAATAATTCCAATCCGTACAGGATCCCCACTCATTGGCCCTGTCGTGGCAGGGGGAGCCGCCTGAATATTCAGTGTTTCAAGAATCGCTTCACGATCTTTTTTTTGTCTTGCCGCATAGCTTCCTCCGGCCCACCAAACAGTACCCAGTACAGGTAAACCACCCAGGCCTTTTAACATATCTCTTCTGGTCCATTTCATGATTCAGTAATTTTTAGGTGTTGGCTAATTTCTTGTCCCTTGTTAATATTCGCTTTAAGCCGAATGCTGCGCTCGTAGGGAAATAATAAAGCAGGAGCAGCGTAAAACCTTCAATCAGGTTTTTATTCACTATCCAGTAATTACCCTCAGCAGGGCCTTGCTCCAGCCCTGGAAACGCAGGGTGCGCCAGGTAATACAATACCAGCAGGACGAAGCCTGCAAAAGCCGCGGGCCTTTCAAAAATTCCGGCAATAAGGGCGATACCGACGAACATCAGGATCACAATATTGACCGAATCTATGAAGCCAATTTGCCCTTCACCGGCAAACCAGGTAAATAAAGGACGGAAAATACCCTGTGAGGAAAGCAAAAATCCCTTGGCGGTCCATTCAGGATTATACATTTTTAATACACCCTCATACAGAAAGTGCCAGCCGATTAATATTCTTAGGATAATAAGGATATTCAGCTGCGGTTTTGAATAGTTATTGATATTCATGGCAGCACATTTTTTTCCTTAAAGATTATCCGTTTCAGCGATTTAATTCATGCGGATTGTCAGTTTGAAAAATGAAATATGGCATTGAATGCACTCAGGAAGCTATTCAGTCAAGCACAAATTTGACCCCTCCGGCGATGATAAAGGACGACAAGCCCGTGTTTCTTTTGTACTGATTAAACTTAAGATCGACTGATTTCAGACCGAATGGTCCGAGGTGGAATGAAGTAAAAATATCTGTATAGGTGAACCCGATACCATACTGGTTGGAATTGAATTTTGAAAGGTCAAAATCTGATGTATAAAAGGAATCAGTCGATAGATGTTCGGCATATTTGCCGAAATAATCTGCCGCCGATTGATTATAAAATCGATACGAAGGATAGACCGTAAACTTTGAGGATATCTTTACCGGCAACTCGAGTGATGCTGTATTTGATGTTATGCCCCAGTCATCCAGATAAAAGCGGTAATATGTTCTCACTACCAGCCACTCATTGATATAATAGTGCAAACGCCCTCCTGTTGCAACCTTGAAACGTTTATCAGGCAGACGTTCAATATCATCCGCCAATCTAAAATTATCAATAAAGGATGGATCAATATCATTGAAATACACCCGCTGAAAGGGCGTTGAAAGTAATCCTTGTTGCTGTACCAGGTCAAGAGCCAGCGAACCCTGCAATCGATTTGAAAGGATCTGACTGAAGCCAATACCTACCGAATATGAATATCTCTGCTTATCCTGAAATTCAGTGAATACCGGCGCATAATCCGGGTTCCCGGTTATTGTATTCCTGGTAAAAAGCGGGTCGTTCAGCCCGCGGCCTCCTTCTCTGAACGGACGGAGTTCATATGGATAAATAGTTTGCCAGGTATCCAGGAAAACATTACCATGAACATTTAATTCAGTATTTTTTTCATTGAATAGCTTCGTATAGCTTCCGCCAAAGCCTATGGAGAAATAATCATACTCCGAGGAAACCGAGAATTTACCGGACCAGATACTGTTCCGGTCATCTGAACTGTGCGAATACGTGGTGGTCAGGTTAACCCACGTATCCCCTGATGAGGCGCCAGAAGAAGCCTGAAACGGATCTGCTTCAGAACCACTCTTATCGAACGGGTTTATATTGCTCGATGACGCCGATGTATAGGCAGATATTCCAGCATCCAGTTTAAGCACATCATCTGCGTTCAATGGTATAGAAACAACGATTGTGGGTGTTATATCCTGAAGTTTCTCGGTACCTATACCTCCTGTGACCGCGGCATTATTGCCATCCTGAAAATAATAGCTCATCAAAAAATCCACTTCCATGCTTTCCAGGACACGCTTTTTAAATGTTCTTACCGAATCGGACGATTGGGCCCTGACCAGCTGAACCGGAGCGGCAATGATTGCAATGAGAATTACATAACGTGATATGAACTTAATTGCAGCCACAACCGCCTCCTGTTTTACCTCCATTGGCACCTGAAGCCGCCTCACGGTATGATTGAAAGTTCAGTTCGAAGCGATCTGAACCTTTGGGAGCAAGTGCCATATCAGGATCATTGAGATAAACTTTCTCATACTCCTTCACTGCAGTACATGAACTTAATACAACTACGGAGGCACAAATAATTAAAATGCGTTTTTTCATTGGGGTCTTATTTCAATATTCCGGGAGGCGTGGATTTTTCCATCCTCTCCGATGATGATTACATCTACAGCTGGCAGCTGATCAATCAGATCCATACCGACTTCAATTCCCAGCACAAATACTGATGTAGCCAGTGCGTCTGCCAGTTCAGCGGATTTTGCAAAAATCGTTACACTGATAATTCCGGTGGCGGGATAGCCGGTTTTCGGGTTAATGATATGGGCATAACGAACCCCATTGAAGGAAACAAAGCGCTCGTAATCACCTGAAGTCACTACTGCTCCTTCACGCATCGGCAAAGTTGCAAATACGTGATCCTTGTTCAGTGGATTTGTAATGGCGATTGTCCAATCCTTGCCATTAGCCTGCTTCCCCCATGTATTCATATCACCGGAAGCATTGATGATTCCCGCAGGTACGCCCTGATCCATCAATAATTGTTTTGCACGGTCCGCCGCATACCCCTTTCCAATGGCGCCAAAACCAATTTTCATCCCGTGTTCCTTAAGAAAAACACTGTGTTTTTCAGTGTCCAGCACGATATTCTCGTATCCAACCCTGGAAACAGATTCACGAATTTGTTCAGCGGTGGGCATACCGGTCATCGAACCATCGAATCTCCAAATGCGGTCCATCGAAGCATAGGAAATATCAAATGCGCCGTCGGTAAGCTTTGAAATCGCCAGTGAGCGCTGAATTAGATCGAAAAGTTCCTGGTCAACAACAACCGGAGCAATACCTGCATTCCGGTTGATGGCAGAAGTTTGAGAGTTTTCATCCCACGATGAGATCAGTTTTTCAATTCGTGTAATTTCCGCTAATGCCTGATCAATATATTCCAGCGCTTTTAAAGAATCTTCAGCCACGATGGTAAGATCAAACCTGCTCCCCATCAATTTGCTGGTTTTCCGTGCAGTAAATTGTGCCTGACCTATGAGAGGGATCAGCAGTAATCCGGGCAAAAGAAATCTTAAGCTCATTTTATGGAATAAAGGATGACAAATGCTTAATATATTCATCCGGGGTCATTTTCTGATATCCCGTCTCCCCAAGAACTTTCCCATTTTCATCCAACACTACCACAAAAGGAAAATAGCCATTCGGGTTATACTTTTCAGCAAGCGTGTTATTTTGCTCTTGCAATTCAGGAGCAAGGGCATTTTTCTTCTGCCGTGGAAAATCAACCTGCAGCATTACGAAATGCGCTGGAGCAAATTCCCTGAAAGTTTCAGTTTCCCAGACTTCTCTTGAAAGCCTGATACAGGGAGCACACCAGTCTGATCCCTGAAAAACCATTATGATCGCACGGTGATCATTGGAAGCCTGTTCTTTGGCAGCTTCAAAGTCTGTAAGCCAATCCTGTGCCTGAAGCGAAGAACTCGCAATTAGAATCAGGGAAATCAATAT
The DNA here is from genome assembly GCA_050289805.1 of Cyclobacteriaceae bacterium. Classification (GTDB taxonomy): domain Bacteria; phylum Bacteroidota; class Bacteroidia; order Cytophagales; family Cyclobacteriaceae; genus JAUILA01. The sequence continues at coordinate 61,561 of JBNKGL010000008.1, read as the reverse complement.
TGTACGGATCATAGACGGACATTAATCTGCGGAAAATTACAGATAATAAGCGTCTGACAGACTGATAAATTGTAGTCGAAAAGCTGTTTTAAGTCAATTTTAAGAATTCAGAATAACTACTGCTCAAATCGCTTGAAGAAGGAATCCTCATTCCATGTTGGTCTTAGGTCATCTACATTGATCTTATAGCTGTTCATGAATTGCAATTTCACATAGGTCCTGGCCGCTTCAAAATCAAATAGGGCATCAAGTTGGTCAGAAGGCCGGTGATAAACCTCCCGGGTAAAGGCATTAATCAGGGAATCCAATCCCGTTTCGGAGTCCTCAGTTTTGAGTCCGTATTTCATGCGCAGCGCAGGAATTCCTTCCAGGATAAAATTATAATTATCACTTCTCACAAACCGTACTTCCTCGGGCATATGATCCTCATTTACCTGCAGGTTCAGCAGTTGGGCGTTTGTTTGCACATGTTTCATTATGCTGCTGTGCTCAGCACCCAACGGCTCGATCGACAGCAGCGGGGCAATTAAAGTAGGCATGTCGGTATTCACATTCGCCACCACCTGATCTTTCGGAACAGGTGGATTACGAGCGAGGTACTTCGAACCCAATAAGCCCATTTCTTCCGCGGTTACAGCGGCAAAAATGACCGATCTCCTGGGCTTTGAATCAAGGGAGGTATATAAGCGAGCAATTTCCAGCATCGCACTGATCCCTGAGGCATTGTCATGGGCTCCGTTATAGATAGAATCACCGTTTACCGGCCTGCCGATTCCAACATGATCCAAATGTGCCGTATGGATAATGTATTCATCCTTAAGATCAGAGCCCTCCAGCAGCCCCAAAACATTCGCACTTTCAAATTCCTTCCATTCGGATTTTACAGTTCCGGAAAGCGTTATATCAGTACCGGGCTGCAACAGGATTCCCTCCCCGTATTTATTTATAAGTGAGTCTCCTGAACCTGGGATCAGCCGATCGATCGATTCGTAGTTATAGATTCCGGCTATTTTCAAATTTCCTAAATTAGCCCTTCCGTCGGCCAAGCCTGTAGGCATCACTACGTTGGTTATTCCATTGGTAGAAATTCCCCTGCGTGCACCTTCAAAACTTCCCCGGCCACGCGGCGAATAAACCATCAATATTCCACTTGCTCCCTTTTCTTCCGCCGTTCGTATCTTTGTTGAAACATTGTTAAAGTAGGCCCGCTCACTCGGCGGAAGTGTTTCCGGCGCACCTAAAAGCACAAGTACAATTTTACCTGCGACATCAATCCCGGCATAGTCATTATGGCCAAACTTATCGGCTTCAATTCCATACCCGGCAAATACCACACCTGCCTCAACCGTTTGCTCCTTGTGATTCGCATCACCGACAAAGATATAATCGACACCTGCTTCCAGCGTATCCCCATCTAGCATCAGGTAGGACTGATCCTGATCCACAATTGTGGTACGAAGGGTCAGGTGCTGAAGATAACTACCATCATCCCCAACTGGTTTCAGTCCGAATGCCTCATACTGATCGATCACATACTCCATTGCCGTTTCATATTCGGGTGTTCCCGGAAGTCTGCCCTTCATGCTGTCGTCGGCCAGTACCGCCACATGATGCCGGAACTTATCTGCCTCTACTGAATCCGCAAAGGCAACTAATTGATCATCTGTAAGGATCTTATCCTTGCAGCCGAAACAGACAAGGGTAACGGAAATGAAGAAAAGGAAAGGTTTCATTGGTATATTGGTTTTTCGACCGTAAGTATAGTGAATTATTTCAGCATTAATCATTCTGAAGAAACCAATAATGGAATTGTAAATTTAAGGGTCCGGGGAAAAAAGCATTTTTGATCTGAGCAGGCCTGGTAGTACAGCTGCCCGTCAAGATGATAATCACCAGGAGGTATTGCGCTGTGAATGAGAGGTATCGATACCTGGACTCTTCCATCGAAAACTTCCATAACATCTTCTGATCCTGCAAGTTGAATCACATGCATTTCCGGGAATACCGGCCGGCCGTATTTCATGCCTTCGGGCATTTCCAATGTGAGAACCGTGGGAATGAAATTGGAATTCGACAATGTATCCGCCTGAATATGCATCCCCTCCTCAATAATGAATTCAAGGTTGATGTATTCGGTTTGCCGGTCGATTTCAATTTTTCCTGTACTTAGCCGGACCCACTGCTTCTCCTGGGCATAGGAAAATGTACAGCACAAACTAATGATGACTAGCCACAGACTCCTATTGATTATGTGCGGCCAGCAATTCATCAAGCCGTGTTTTGAGTGAAACCAGTTTCGCATCGAAGTTTTTTGAATCCAGCAACGACATGAATTGGATGTTCCCTTCAGGGTCCACAATCAGATTCGAAGCCAGCATCACATCATCACGGGCCAGGTCTGGCAGTACATCCGATGGGGCGAACATAGCTGCTACGTTTCCATCGGGATCGAGCAAGACGGGGAATGTAAAGTTGTACTTGTCCTGCAATTTTGATTGAACAAGCTCCTTTGGTTCCTTCACATCAATGATCAGCACTTTCACATTTTTTTCCTGATAATCCTGTGAGAGCTCATTGAGGTAGGGCGCTTCCGCATTACAAAAGGGGCACCAGGTGGTGGCAATATGAATTACGACAAAACTTCCGCGGTAATCATCAATATTAACGGAATTACCCTGCAGGTCGGTGAGGGTGAATGAAGGAACCTTTGCGGGATCTGTAGACTGACAAAATGAAGAAATGGGGTTTACTAACAAAACCATGCACAGCAATGCACGGAAAAGTCCGGCTGGAAATGGTTTCATGGCTCAATGGGTTGGTTTATAACAAGTTAAAAAATAACTCACAGAATGCCATATTTTCCTGTTCTATCCGGGAAAAATTGATTCAATAATCAAACACATGTTCGATCGTCCCGGATCCCTCCTGCACGTACCGCATAAAGGGAAGAAGCTGATCCACCCCAAGCAAAACAACCAAACGTTTTCTTTGGGTATTAGTGACGACGGAAGACTCATACAGGAACTCTGCCCCATCAAATTCAAGGGATTTGCCTTCATCCACCAACACAGATACTGCAATCTCATCATTGCCGCCGATTTCATTGATCCGGAGGTTGGACTTACTCAGAAGCAAGATTGTCTCGGTGAAAGCTCCCCACCGGGTAATACCGATTAATGATTCATCCTCCTCATGTGATACTATTTTCAAATTTTCTGTGGGAAGTATTGGCTCATCAGCTGAGACCATTAAATAAATATCCGTTACCGGTTCTTCATAACTTGCCCTGGCTGCCCATTCAATTAACTGGGCATATCCTGCTTTCAATGTAAATTCGAATGTAAAAAACAGGGTGCGCTCCCATTTTCTTAGCCAGTTCGCGCTGGAAACATCATGCTGCTTCCAAACCTTCCCGATCCATGGGAGAAATTTAAATTCGTACCATGCCGTATGATAGATAAAGTCGCTGTAGGCCCGCTGCGCCTCAATAATAGTTCTTTCCTGTGCTGAAGTTTCCTCATTTGCGAACCAGCCAAAAACACGTCCGATTGTATTCTCATAAATCATTTTGCCGGCATACTCCATCGTAACACTAACGCCGATCACATTTAACATGGTGATATACTCATCGTTGGGTGGATACGCGTCGGAAACCAGCTTGATCGAACGATCGTATAGTTTCCAGTATTCATCAATGGAAGCGTAGAATGGAAAATCTGAAGGATTTTTCCCGGATTCCAGCCAGTCGGAATACTCCCCGGGATTGAATACCAGGTACCACTCCGGCACGGTCAGGATCGTCTGCTCTTCATCCCTGTAATATCCTTTGACCTCATCGCGATGCGTTTCGATTTCTTTCCTGACATACGGATTATATTTATCCAGCAGTTTATTCGTAAAACGGTGGGAAGAATCGATACTGTCTTTGAATTCAAAATAACCCGCAGCCCCGGGAAAAGCTCTGTTGAACTGCGCAATGGTTGCATTCGGCTGATAGGGCAGATACCATTTACCGTTCTCACTTAAGATTGCATCCGTCATTGCAACCGTCCAATCCTTCACCTTTTGCCTGTCTTTATCTCCGGTCCCCTGTTTATAATACACCACAAATGCAAACACTTCCTCGTCCGCCCATGACAAATAGGATTCCTGATCCGGATAGGCGTGTCGCAGGGAGACATTAATGACATTCACATCATATTGCTCAAAGACTTCCCTCATTTTAGGAATAAAGGAAATAATTCGGCTCACCGGGATAAAATATTCCTGCAGTACGTAGGTTTGCTTTTCACGGGAAGAAGGCTCCAGCTCTGCCACATCATAGCTGGCTTCCTTATTCCTCCAAACCACCGCTTCAGATTTATAAACATTCGGGTCAATTAATTTTTTTCGAACCCATTTCCCAAAATCCCCCCAGGAGACAACGTTCACTAATCGTGGCTCCAGCCAGTAGGTCTCCCCTTCCGGTGTTACCCGTGTGGTATCGGTCAGTTCTTTATCAGTAGAACGCCAGGAAACATTATTAATAGTTTGATAATCTGGTGGATATAAATCTCCATTCTGAAATATGACGGTTGTATCATTTCTGATATTCTCATTGAAATAGGTCAGATAGTCTTCCACATCAATCAATTCCGTCCTTCTTTCGACCTTTACATTATCTGTCAGCTGGAGCGTTGCTTCAGCAATAACCCCAACACCGCCGTACCCTCCGACCGCAGCGCGAAACAATTCTTCATTTTCCTGCCGGCTGGCAGTTAGAACTTCACCATTCGCCGTAACAATTTTAAGTGCGATCACAGAAGATATGATCGGACCATGACCGACATAACGTCCGTGACAGTTAACGGATATGGAACCACCCACGGTAAAGTTTGCGTAGGTCTGCATAATCTTTACGGAAAGGTCTTCCTTGTCGATAATCTTCTGAAGGTCGCGCCAAACAATACCAGCCTGCACGATGACCTGTTTCGTTTCAATATTGAGGTCCAGCACTTCATTGAATTGCCGCATATCCAGGTGAAGGCTGTTTTCAAATGCCGTCTGCCCGCCCATGCTGAATCTTCCCCCTCCTATGGATATAGGTCCGGAAGTGGAACGAATGGCCTCCACGATGTCGGTAATCGAATGGGGCTGAACTATTTTGCCTACCATGACGGGGTTCAGCTGTGTTACGTCATTTACACGTTTATCGGGCAGCACTTTTTGATAATCTGAATCACCTGAAATCACAATTAGAATGAAGACAAAAATGAAGTATGCGCAAACCAGGTAAAACGGGATGGCCCGTCTTTTTTTCTTATGGATAAATCGGAAGAATGAGGCAATAATTCTTACAATAATCTGAAATATCCAGATGAGTACGGCCCACGCCTTAATGAAAATTAATTTCAACAGTCTCATGAGTTGGCCCCTATATTTTGGTGAAAAGCATCAAAGCATTTTTGGTCGGATCACCCGGCTGGTAAAGGGAACATCCTTCATATCTGAAACCCAGGTTGGATACAAAATTTTGTATGAAGGCCAGTGAGTAAAAATTCCGAATCTCTTTTTCATTATTCTCCCATGGCTCTTTCGTTCCCATATTGAAAACATCGTGGGCCAGGGCCACAAGCGTTTTCTGCTCCTCGGTGTCACAGTCGTGATCTCTCAAAACCAGTTTACCGCCTGTACGCATGGTGTCCCGGATGGAAGCAATGAAGGAGGTTCGCAATTCAATCGGACAGTGATGAAAACCAATATAGATCGTTACCAGGTCAAGACTGCCCCGCGGGATTTCGCATCCATACTGTGTTTCATAATTTGTAAAGGGAATATAGCTGGCTCCTATTGGAATTTGACCCCGATCAACCATTTCGGTAATAGAATAGCCGGGTTTCTTGCCATCGGCATAATAGCGTTCCCCGGTTATTTTTACCTTTTCTTCAAGGTAATCCAGGTACCGACCGGAAGATCCGATTTCCAGGTAGCCGTTATATTGGCTATTCTTCCCCAGCAACTCCATGGATTGCGCTGCCATCACATCCTTTTGATGAAATAAGGCAGGCAGCTGATATTTAAAAATTGAAAACAGAGGGGTAATTTCTTTGAGCTTCGACTGGACTTCAAGATAAATTTCCCTGTCGCCTTCTTTTATACTTACCGCCTGTCCTATCAGATTATGAAAATCATCCTCCGGGTAGAGGTTGAATACATTTTTAAGGAAGAAATAGAATTCATTGCGAAGCTTTTCATCGGAATAAATGCGCATGAAATTTCTGCGGGCATCCACGATCGAGTCATTGGCAAATGCTTTTATAAAACCTGCCGGTAGTAAGGACAGAGGAATAACGCCGGCAGCCAGTGCCGCTAAAAATTTACTTCTGTTCATATATAAAGCCTTTAGACAATTCCCCTGAGGTACACCTATAGATTACCCCGGCGAATGAAAAGTAAACGATAAAATCCATTTGCTATTGCAGGAGAATAATTTCAAACAGCGGAAGGATGACCGGTTGTTTCCTCGAATGATCTACAAATCTTGTTTGGAACCCAATGATGCTCAACACATTAAACGTAGATTTTGAAATATCTTTTAGGAACAAAAATAAATTTCGATCAACTACAACATTGTGATTATAAATAAGTTATTAGAAATTATTAAATGAATAGTCATTAAAGTCATATGAAAAAAATCACTCTTCTTTTATTGGGTTTTCTTTTCGCCCTTACATCATTCGCCCAGGAGCCGGGACTGAAGATTATCAGCCAGGAAACAGGAAAGGAGATCTTTATTAAGGAATCCAGGCGAGTGAGGGTTAAGAATAAATTCGGACAAGAATTCGCGGGAAGATTTATTGTAAACGATGCAGGAAATATCTCGATTGATGGTCAGTCCATTGAATTGATCAATATCCTGGAGATCCAACGCGTCCCCGTTTTACAGTCGGCATTTACTCGAGGCGTATTAATTTATGGTGGTGTGGTCATTACCGGAATGGGAGCCCTGATTGGCATTTTTGGTAATCCCGCAGGTTTATTACTAATGATTCCCGGATCAGCCATGATCTACCTTGGGGTAAGATCCAGGAATTTCAATAAACGTTATCGAACCGAGGATAACTGGATGTACGAGCTCGAAGTTGGGCTGGAATGAGAATGAGAATGAGAATGAGAATGGGAATGTGAAGCAGAATGAATTAGAATACCCTCATTCTCATTCTCTTTCTGTAAAAGACCGCCCACCTTCGCTAAAGCTTCGGTGGCTGAAATAGGAGGACCGAGCGTTAAGAAAAGCTCCAGTGGAGCTTTTTAGCGAAGGGGCCAGCATGTCGCGCAAGCTTCCACGAAGGGCTACAACGCAAAAAGGCTACCTTCTGGTAGCCTTCGCGTTGTAGCCCGTAGGGGAATCGAACCCCTGTTTCCAGGATGAAAACCTGGCGTCCTAACCCCTAGACGAACGGGCCATTTGTTAAATGGAGTTGCAAATATAGATGGCTCTTAAATATTTGCAAAACTTCCCCGAAAAAAAATTTACAATACCTTCATTTTTTACTCCGGCCCTTCCTTTGCATTTCGCCTGCAGGTAATGTAATTTTACCGCTCTCAAAAAAAGAAAGAAATTCTAACTTAAACACTTATACCCATGACTAGAGTAGCTATCAATGGTTTCGGTCGCATTGGCCGACTGGCATTCAAGATCCTCCTGGAAAAAGAGAATGTCGAAGTGGTTGCCATCAACGACCTTACCGATAACGCCACACTCGCTCACTTGTTGAAATACGATTCAATCCACGGAAGATTCAACGGCACTGTTGAAGCAACCGCTGAACATATTATCGTAAATGGAAAGAAAATTCTCGCCCTGGAAGAACGTGATCCTGCTGCGCTGCCCTGGGGAGAGAACAATGTAGATGTTGTTCTGGAATCAACCGGTCGCTTTACAGATCGTGAAAGCGCTGGTAAACACCTCACAGCCGGCGCGAAAAGAGTTGTGATCTCGGCACCTGCAAAAGGAGACATCACTACCGTCGTTCTTGGCGTAAACGATGATACCCTCACAGGAGATGAGGATATCCTATCCAACGCATCATGCACAACCAACTGCCTCGCTCCTGTAGCCAAGGTATTGAACGATACGTTTGGTATCGAAAAAGGATTTATCACCACGATCCACGCGTACACCGCAGATCAGAACCTGCAGGACGCACCCCACAGGGATCTACGACGTGCACGTGCCGCAGCGCTTAACATTGTTCCTACGTCTACTGGTGCCGCCAAAGCGGTCGGACTGGTATTACCCGAACTGAATGGTAAACTGGATGGAAACGCTGTTCGCGTACCTACTCCTACAGGATCTCTTACCGACCTGGTGTGTATCCTGAAGAAAGAAGTGACTGCCGAGGAAGTGAATGCTGCAATGAAAGCTGCGGCAGACGGACCGATGAAAGGTATTCTTTGCTACATGGAAGATCCCATTGTTTCAACAGACATCATCGGCGACCCGCATTCATCTATCTTCGATTCAGGTGTAACGACAGCGAATGGAAACCTGGTGAAAGTAGTTTCGTGGTATGACAACGAAGCAGGATATTCAAACCGTGTGGCTGATCTGATCGCCAGACTGTAATTATCCGATTAACCGAATAAAAAAAGGCATGCCGAAAGCATGCCTTTTTTATTATCTTGGAATATCAGCTTACAGCAACTCCAGTTGCTCTTCAGTGGCATCAAGATTATGATAGACCTTTTGTACGTCATCATCATCCTCCAGTGCTTCAATAAGCTTCATCACCTTTTCAAACCCTTCGTTATCAAGACTTACATTGGTCGTGGGGATTCGTACCAGGCCTGCCTCTTCGGCATCCAGACCAAGTTCATCCAGTTTAGTCTGCATGCTGCCAAAATCTTCCATCGCAGAAGTAACACTGATGTAACCCTCATCGAACTCAACCTCTTCAGCTCCCCCGTCTATCAATTCCAACGTGATATCATCATGATCCATCCCTTCCTTTTCCTTGATGAGAAAACTGCCCTTCCGTTCGAACAGATATTCAACAGAGCCATTCACCCCAAGGCTTCCGCCATATTTTGAGAAAAGGCTACGAACATTGGATACGGTACGATTAATATTGTCTGTGGCACATTCTACAAATACGGCTACACCATTGGGACCATACCCCTCATAGGTGAGTTCCTGGTAATCAACCGCATCTTTACCGGCTCCCTTGTTGATAGCCCGATCAATATTATCCTTCGGCATATTCTGGCCTTTGGCATTCTGAATTGCCAGCCGAAGCCGTGGATTCATATCTGGATCTGCACCCCCTTCCCTGGCGGCAACGGTGATCTCCTTGATTAGCTTGGTAAAAATTTTCCCTCTTTTCGCGTCCTGGGCACCTTTACGATGCTTGATATTCGCCCATTTACTATGTCCTGCCATAAATTCAATAAAATGATACGGAACAAAATTAACTAATTTTTGGCATCCGGTATTGTTTGTACCATAGATTAAGAACAACTCCCAGTAAAACAACACCCATGCCGATATAGGTCTGTAAATTGAAATTTTCCCCGAAGATAATCCAGCCAAAAATCAACGCATAAAATATACCGATATAGCTCACGCTCGCTACCTTATTAAGCTCTTCCTCCTGGTAGGCGCGTGTCATGTAGTATTGCGCGATTTGAGTGAGGACGCCAACCATCAGGAGAAAAATCCATTCCCACCCGGTTGGCTGAACCCAGCGGAATGCACTGTACGCCCCGGTAATTGGCATAGTTACCAGGGGAAAGTAAAAGATAATGACCAGGGGATTTTCCGAGGTTTTCAGTTTCCGGATGAAGTTGTATGCCATTCCGCTGAAAAATGCCGCTATAATTCCGATCAGCAATAATTCAGGGGTCACCCGCGGGTCAAACCCCTGCACGAGCAACACCCCTGAAAAAGCAATGATAAAAAACAGCCATTGAATGGGCGCCACCCGCTCGCGGTTCATAAATATACCTATGATCGTGGTAAAAATCGGGGTTATAAATTGAATGGTAACGGCAGTGGCCAGCGGTATCATCTGGATGGTGATAAAATATAATACCAGGGCAATGGCCCCGGCAGTCCCCCGGAATAACAACAACTTTTGATTCTTGCCCCATATGGATACTCCCTGGGAACGGAGTATCGCCACACTGATGACAAGTGAAATGAGTGATCGGAAAAAGACAATTTCAACCGCCGGAATTTCGGGAAGGAGTTTGACGAACACATTCATCAAGGCAAAAACAAATGTTGCCAACAGCATAAAGCCTACACCCCGTGAGATCATTTTGTAAATAACATGATTTGAAATGATTTGAACCAACCGGACTTATCTAAATTTCCTATCTTCAAAAAAAACATTACGCTATGCATCCCATACTGTTCAGTTTTGATCTGTTTGGAAAAGAATTCACCATCTACAGCTATGGATTTTTTATTGTACTTGGCGCTGTGCTTGCAGTAACATATCTCGCTGTACAGGCAAAGAAAGAATTTAAAGTTCCTTTCGATACCGTAAATAACCTCTTCCTATTATTGCTCGCCAGTGCCTTTATTGGCGGGAAGGTTTTTCTCTTTTTTGAAAATCCGGGTTACTACAAAAGCAATCCGGCAGACCTGCTGTCAGGAAGGGGGTTTGTATTCTATGGTTCGCTGCTTTTTTGCATACCGGTAATGCTGTGGTATTTCCGAAAGAACAAACTTCCCATACTCCCCATGCTCGATATCATGGCGATTGTCACCGTAATCGTTCATTTCTTCGGTAGAATCGGATGTTTTATGGCAGGCTGCTGCTATGGAAAGGAAACGCACGGATGGCTGGGTGTGATTTTCTCGGATCCTGCCTGTTTTGCAAGGCCTCTAAATACAAGTCTTCATCCTACACAGCTTTATTCCGCCTTTATGATTGCCACGATCGGGATAATACTGGTCATCGTTAAAAAAAGAAAAGTCTTTCCCGGACAGGTATTTTTATTGTATCTTATTCTATACGGAATCGGACGTTCCGTCGTTGAAATATTCCGCGGAGATGAAAGCCGTGGTTATATTATTGATGGGATCATTTCCCATTCACAATTTATTTCTTTGCTCGTAATTATTGCGGCCGTTTACTTTTACCGCCGTAATTACATTAATAGCAGGAAAACTTCGAAGACTTCATAAAAGGAATGCATGCTGAATTATTATGAATTGCTTGGAATTTCTTCCGCTGCTACGGCCGATGAGATAAAAAAAGCCTACAAAAAACTGGCGATCCGTCATCATCCGGACAAAAACTCCGGGGATACCGCAGCTGAGGAGAAATTCAAACAGATCAATGAAGCCTATCAGGTTCTGTCAAATCCTGAAAAACGTTCCCGATATGATTTTATCCTGGAATATGGTCACATCGCATATTCAACCTTTGAAAAGGCCCAGGAACCCGAACGGAAAAGACCTCCTATTTATCCTCGTTATGCGCGATTCAAGGCGTACGGCGGCACAGACTTTGGCCGTCACACAGAATACCAGGTCGACCGAAAATATTTCAGGGACTTATTCCTCTCATTGGGGCTATTCGTAATATTAAGTGGTTTTTTCCTTGGATTTTACTGGCTGAACGACTACATCTCACATCGCGAAATGCTTCGTATCAGGGAAGAAAGTATTTCACGTCTCAATGAAGCCCGTGAAATATTCGCCGCAGGAGATTACCGCACAGCTCTCCAGGAAGTGTCTACCCTCGCAGTTCGAATACCCAACGAAGAACGATATAGCGAGGCAAGAGATCAAATGCTGAATTCCCTTCGCAGGGAAGCAGCAGATCAATTCAATGAAGGCAACTACCGGAAATCTGTTGAGACCTATGTAATCATAAAGGATTTCGAAGAGCCGCTTAACCTTAATACCTGGTATCAGATCGCCATGTGTGAATATAAGATGGGTGAATACCGGAAAGCCGTCCATGCTCTCGATTATATACTCATCCGTGACCGTAACAATCTCTCCCTGCTTCTTGAGATCGCAGGTATCTATGATCATAACCTGGAAGAACCGGAAGAGGCCCTGGCCTATTACAACGACGCCAAAGCGCTATTTAAAAAATTTCAGGCGACAAGTTACGGTGAAGCCTTTGAACTGGTCATGCCCGTGGATCAGACTCCCGACATATATTTTGAACTTTTTATGAAACGTGCAGATTTAAATTCGCGGCTCAACAATGTGGATGAGGCCATAACGGATTGCAACTGGGCGATATTTCTCCGTCCATCGCTGATCGCGCCTTACATGCTGAGAGCGAGGATGCACCTGCGTCAGCAACATGTCCGGGAAGCTTGTGCCGACTGGACAAGGGCCGTCGAGTTGGGCAATTCAGAAGCAGAATCGCTGCTAAAAAAGAATTGTGGTTTATAAACTTTGATCAAAGGGAAATTCATCCTATCATGCACCCATAAATTTCCAATCATGCAGCTCTCACCGGAAGAAATCACGTCAGTTAAAGACAGTTACATCCAGATTTTAAAGCTATTTCTCAGCAAGGAAATGGTGGAGACGAAATATATTACATGTCTGCTTAAATGGGGAGTGCATCTGAATGTGAATGTGCAGGATATCAAGACCTACGAAAGCATTGCCATGCGCAAGGAATTCACCGATACCACAGATAAGGCCAGGTCACTCTACAACCTTGTTTATATGATATATCTTGATGATGTTGTGGAAGATGTCGAACTGGAAATTGCCATTCTATATGCCCGCGAACTTGGCATAGATACCTCGTTGGTAGGTGATTTTTTCAAGGCTATCGCAACCGCTCCATTTGACGGAAGAAATGCGCACGACGTTCGCGATGAAATTCGGGATTACCTGAAGCTCTATGGTATGATTGATGATTAATGACAGTCAAAGTCATTCTGTCGATTAAACCCCATTTTTCAGATTCTCAATCCATTTCCCTGTAAATCAACCCTTTACACTCTAATACGATATAAGTAGCTAATAACCAGTTATTTAGAATATTTTTATCTTATATCCATTTGCTTTATCCTACCTTTTTTCAACCGAAACGGATGTATTCTATCGATCCATGCCACCCGTTTAACGTTACTTTCAGCCCGTTGTCGAAGATTGCGGTTACTGCCTCCTCCCAGGGGGTATGAAAGGTAATAATCTGTCGTTATACGGCGGAAGGGATAGAAATGAAAGTAGTTGTATTTACGATATTATGCTTACTATTCACTGTTTCCGGAAATCTTGTGGTTGCGCAGGATATAAGTCCGGATAAACAGTGTAAAATTCTTATTAAAAAGCGCCAGGGAAAGTTCAAACGATCTGTTTCAAGACGACCCCGCGTTAAGAAAATCAGGAACGATAAACCGTTCAAAATGGCGGAAACCGAATCTGCCGTTGCTTCAGCTCCTGTAAAGAAGTCTAAAAAATCAGCCAAAAAAGCAACTGAAGAAGTAGGATTGGCCGGCGCCAATGTAATCATTTTCAACAGTATGCAAATGCCGTCTGATGATGAGATGGCGAAAATCCGTAGCGAGGTTACAGAGCTAATTGCGAATAAAAAGGATGGCGCACCACTTAAACTGGATCCGTTGTTATTCAAGGATAATAATGGTCAGCTGGAAATAACCAATATGCGCCCATTCCTGATGGCCGTTGAATTTGGCCGCCAGGGTCGGATCATCATTATTGATGGACACCTTGGAAGTCCGCAGTCTTCTAACGACCGTATGGAACGTGTGAAGCAGCTCATGGTGAATATGGGAGTTGATGAATCTCTTTTGTCTATCACAGGCAACCGTCCGCTGGCCAGCAATGATGCTGTACCCCGTATCGATTTTACAGTATTTTAAGTATTCACTTCCACAGGTCTGAATTTCCTTTGTACTTTTGATGCATGGAATTCAGCCATGATATCTTTCTAAAGAATATTGCCCAGACAACGGGATCTCCGTTCATGCTGGATATTGAAAGAGCCGAAGGGCTTTACCTGTATAGTCCATCCGGTAAGCGTTACATGGATCTCATTTCGGGGATAGCCGTAAGTAATATTGGTCATCGCCATCCCAGGGTCGTTCAGGCAGTGAAGGACCAGGTCGACCGTCATTTCCATGTAATGGTCTATGGAGAATTTGTCCAGTCATCATCAAATCTCCTGGCGCACCGGCTCACCTCTCTCCTTCCCCGGAATTTAAACTGCTGCTATTTTACCAACAGTGGCACCGAAGCCAATGAAGGTGCCCTGAAACTTGCAAAACGGGTGACAGGAAGGACTGAATTGATATCATTTCGGGGGTCTTATCATGGCAGTACGCATGGCTCCCTCAGTGTTTCAGGAAATGAATATAAAAAGTTTGCATTCCGCCCTTTATTACCCGATGTCAGGTTTCTGAAATTCAATAATCCCGACGACCTTAAGAAGATAACCGCAAAAACCGCGGCAGTCATTATTGAGCCGATTCAGGGCGATGCCGGTGTCCGTATCCCGGATGTCTCATTCATGAAAGCGCTGCGTGAGAGATGTGATGAAACCGGGGCTTTACTCATATTCGATGAAATTCAGACTGGTATGGGTCGAACGGGTAAATTATTTGCCTTTGAACATTTCGGAGTGGTTCCGGACATACTTACTTCTGCCAAAGCCCTTGGTGGAGGACTTCCGCTAGGCGCATTTATTGCATCGTATGAAATGATGCAATCGCTCACCCATGATCCGATGCTGGGTCATATCACAACCTTTGGAGGCAATCCGGTTTCGTGTGCGGCAGCGTTCGCCACGCTGGATGTCATTGAAGAAGTGCTCCCTGAAGCAGAGAAGAAAGGCCGACTGTTTGAATCCCTCCTCCATCATCCACGTGTTAAGGAAATTCGACGAAAAGGTCTAATGTTCGCTATTGAATTTGAAAGTCCTGATGAGGTTTACCAGATTGTTCAGCTTGGCATCAAAAAAGGTATTATTTGCTTCTGGTTTCTTTCAAATCCAAACAGCTTCCGCATTGCACCTCCCCTCACGATTACCGAGGATGAAATAAGGGAAGCGTGCAGATTGATCCAGGAGTGTTTCGACAGCCTACAATAGCTCATGAACATTTTCCGGGGGTCTCCCGATGATGGCTTTGTTGCCACTTACCACAACCGGTCGTTCCATCAAAATCGGGTTATCTGAAATCGCATCCAGCCATTCGCTATCGGACAATGTCTTTCCTTTATACTCATCCTTGTAGACAGATTCCCCCTTCCGAATGAGTTCTATGGGCTTGATCCCAAGTTTCTCAACGATATGTTCAATTTCACTTCGGGAAGGCGGCATCTTCAAATATTCCACTACCTGAACCATCTGCCCAGAATCTTCAATGATTTTCAAGGTCTCGCGGCTTTTTCGACAGCGTGGGTTATGGTAAATAGTGAGCATTATTTAAGGGTTTCAATGACCAGGTTATGATTCGTATAAATACAGATGTCCGCAGCAATATGAAGGCTTTCCTTCACGATTTCCTCTGCGGTCAGATTTGGCGCATGTGTTTTCAACGCCAGGGCAGCAGCCTGTGCATACATTGCACCGGATCCGATCGCCGCAATCTGATGATCTGGTTCAAGCACATCACCCGTGCCGGATACAACCAGCAGCTCATCCTTGTCTGCAGTGATCAGCATGGCCTCAAGTTTCCTAAGGTATCGATCTGTACGCCAGTCTTTCGCCAGTTCAATTGCCGCCCGCTTCATATTTCCACCATAGCTGTTGAGTTTTTCATCAAACCGCTCAAGCAATGTAAATGCATCTGCAGTTGATCCGGCAAAACCGGTAACGATCTTTCCGTTTTGAAGCTTCCTGATTTTCTTTACATTACTTTTAGCAACGTAGTTCCCCATTGTTGCCTGGCCATCTGCGCCGATTGCAACCTCGCCCTTGTGCACAATGGCCAATACTGTTGTTGATCTTACCTTCGTCATTATCTTTCCTGTAAAAAAGAACCCTGATCCGGAATAGGTCAGGGTTCGAATTATGTTCTAAATTAAATTAATATCCTGACCGGATCTTCCAGCAATCCTTTCAGGGTTTTCAGGAAGGCAGCACCCTTGGCACCATCCACAACCCTGTGATCACATGAGAGTGTAACCTTCATGACATTACCGGGAACAAGCTGTCCGTCCTTCACAACGGCTGTCTGTTTAATTCCACCCACGGCAAGAATACATGCATCAGGCGGATTGATGATCGCGGTAAATTCCTCAATTCCGAACATACCAAGGTTTGAAATTGTAAACGTATTACCTTCCCAGTCGCTTGGCTGCAATTTCTTGCTGTGTGCTTTCTCTGCAAGCTGCTTCACTTCAGCCGAAATATGGGAGAGTGACTTGTTATCTGCAAAACGCACGACAGGTACCAGCAGGCCTTCGTCAACTGCCACCGCTACGCCAATGTGAATATGTTTATTATACCTGATCTTGTCACCAAGCCATGATGAGTTCACATCCGGATGCTGACGCAGGGCGGCAGCAACGGCTTTAATCACCATATCATTAAAGCTGATCTTAACCGGGGCATATTCATTCATGGATTTACGGGCTTCAACAGCCTTGTCCATGTTGATCTCCATGGTAAGATAGAAATGAGGCGCGGTAAATTTGCTTTCCGAAAGCCGCTTGGCAATGGTCTTCCGCATCTGCGAAACGCTCTCCTCCTCGTACTGCTCCTGTCCTACTACGGCAGGTATCGCAAAATCTCCTGAAGTCGCGACAGATGGCTGGGCCTGTGCCGGTGTGAACTGTTCCACATCCCGCTTAACAATGCGGCCATTATCTCCGCTGCCGGGTATATCGTCAAGCCTGTAGCCCATTTCTTCGGCCATTTTCTTGGCGAGCGGTGATGCTTTTACACGTCCATTGCTGGCTCCACCGCTCTGTGCTGTTACCGGCTGCTGTACAGGTGTGGCTTTCGCTGCCCCATTACTGGAAGCCGAAGCACTGGTGGCTTGTTCTTTTACCGGTTCTTCTTCTGACTTTTCTGCGGATGCCGACTTCTGCTTATGTGCTTTCAGGAGAGTTTCGTAATCCGCCCCTTTTTCCCCGATTATCGCGATCACATCATCAACGGGTACGGCATTACCCTCGTCAACCCCAATGTACAACAAGGTCCCGTCTTCATAGGCCTCAAGTTCCATGGTTGCTTTGTCTGTCTCAACCTCTGCCAGGATATCACCTGACTTCACTTCATCCCCTTTCTTCTTCAACCAGGCTGCAATCGTCCCTTCCGTCATCGTATCGCTCATTTTAGGCATGGTGATTACCGATGCGTTGATGGAAGATGTATCTATGGTTTCTTCCGAAGCCGCAGAGGCATCGGCTGACTTTTCTTCTTTTGGTGCTTCTTTCTTTTCCGCACTTCCGCCGGATTGAATATCATTCAGCAAACCTGAAATATCTTCGCCCTTTTCTCCTATAATGGCAATTACACCATCAACCGGAACGCTCTCCTTTTCCTTTACCCCAATGTGTAACAATACTCCATCTTCGTAAGATTCAAGTTCCATGGTAGCCTTGTCAGTCTCTACTTCCGCGAGGATATCACCTGATTTTACCTTATCGCCCTCCTTTACAAGCCAGGAGGCGATAACACCTTCCTCCATGGTGTCGCTCATTTTGGGCATTCGTATTACTTCAGCCATTTTTTTCTATTTACAGTAAATGAACGTCAAAAATAGCGGTTATATCTACTTTTGACAAAATAAATGATTTCTAATTTATGCAGTTTTAGAAATCAATATTCAGGAGAATATTAAAGGTATTTTCTCCGGTGGTTAAAAGTCTTGAATATCGCACCCCAATTCCAAACTCCTGCGGGAAGCGCATAACATGTAAATCCAGCGATGCTTCTATACCTGCAGACCTGAAAATATCGGTTCGCTCAGGAGTTACCAACCCGACATTATTTTTATAATCGTAAAAATAGATCTGATTGCTCCCCTCCCCGTAATCATAGAATAAATTGGCCCTCAGGCGTTTGATGAACAAGACAGGCCCCAGCGCGATATCAGGATACCATACCGGCAAGGTATAGTTCACCCCAAGATATTGAAAGTCAGGATATAGCGCATATGAGTACCCCCTGGGTCGCGGTATTTGATTTCTGAAAACATACAGATCACTCGTAAGCTTGGTCTCTGAAGATTGCCATGCCCCGGTTACAAATAAAGAATGATGTTTGAATGCAGCGATTCCGGTGAGTTGAAGCGGGGAAGGCATGTAAACGGTGGCCCGTGCAGCATAAGTATGCGCATTGAAATCTCCACCAAACGGTGTTGCGAGCCATCTTGCATTAAAGACTAAGCCATATCGGCTGTTAATGTCGCGTTCACTTTGCTTTAAAAGTGCATAGTAGGTGACCGAAAGGTTGTTCGAAATTAGGTTTCCATCCGCCAGTTCATCTTCAAAAAACAGTGCCAGACTGTCTCTCGGGCTTCTGAGCAAGGGCACCAGCCGCTGTACAAAAACAGAATCATCAAGTCTCGGCGGGGATGAAGGATTGTTGAATTCAGAAACACGCGTATAACCCACCCGATCGGAGAGAATCAGTTCACTCAGCATCTTTGAGCGGGTTAAAATAAATGGAAGGCGCACTCCTCCATAGAAAGTAGTCTCCTTCCAGTCAAATACAAGATCTCTTCCATCATCAAAGGATCCCCTGTTGGAACGGCGATTCCCAAGCTCAACCCCAAAATCGAGAATCGGGTACAAACCCTGGTAGCTGAGTTCAGCATAAATATCCCCCGTCTCCTCAGCCAGATCATAAATATAACCGGCTCTCAGCTGCGTTGTACTCAGCACATCCCTGCTGGCTACACCAACCTCAATAGAGTTTAGATCTGTTGAAGCGAGTGGCCCCCAGCTGTGGATATTGAACATATGTCCGGCTTTGCTGTACTTCTGAACTGGAAAATCTTTTTGTGGGATTGAATCCATCAGATCAAAACCCTCCTGGGCCAGCAGGGGTTCAAAATACATTTCTGGCTGGCTCACAGAATCTTTAACCTGCAACCATAATTCGGGCAGGAGCCGTTTCCTTACCACGTCCATCCCATTCAGCCGATGTTCATTGTAAATCAGCCACTGGCCGTCTGCGCTTACTTCTGGATTGTAAGCACCATACCGGCTGTTGGTAATTTGATAATGCAGCCCCGACGTCCTGCTGACGGCAAAAATATTATCAGTTCCTGTTCTTGGGGAGTTGTACAAAATCACAGAATCCAATGGGACCGGATGTGCAATATTTTCATCCCCGGCGTCCCACAATGTATTTTCGGTATTTCTGAGGTAATCATAAACAATCAGCTTCTTTCCCGAATCGTCCAGTTTTACGGCAACAATTTCATCACCCGAATCACTCCATCTCGGCATTAAGTAAAGACCTCCTGCAAGATTCTGGAGCTTATTTAGCCTCGCACCGGTAAGTGCATCCAGAACGACGAGGCTGCTGGACTGGTCAGTTGCCGATTCCGAAGTAACAACCTTGCGTCCGTCCGGGGCCAGGTCTGCACCGATATACCTGCTGCCTTTTGAGAGGGTTTTTATGCGACCCGTGGAGATATCATACAACTTCAATACACTGTAGGTCCTGTTTCTCCACCTTGGATCAAAGTTAAATTCATTATAGACGATCTTCGTGCCCCTGGCTGATAGCATTCCGGCATCATTGACGATCCCGGGAATAAACAGCTTGCGGGCAAATCCCTGGTTATCAAATGTCACGAATTGCGCAAAATCCCCAAGGCCGCTCATCAGGGCAACTACCCTTCCATCGTCAAGCTGCTGAGGATAGAGATAATCGGTATAGGTGGTTTCTTTCCTGCGGTTTACATCCTGAGAATCATCAAATATCACACCTGCCTGCTCATCACGCCATGTTTGTGATAATTCATCCATCATGACCTCATAGTTGGGCACCAGGTGCATACCCGTATATTTCTTCATCGAATTCGAGAAAGTGAAGGGTATCAGGGATTTACTGAAGGCTTCCCCGGTGATATCTTCCCAGATTTCAGGATCATTGGTTCTGCGCCTGATATGAGTAACAAAATAATACCCGAGCTTATAATGATCCGGCACAAAGTCCTTGTAGCTCCCCAGGTGCTGCTTGTTGTAGTCATATCGCTTCTCCTCCAGCAGGTTGGTTTTAAAGACTCTCCCAAATGCCGGAATACGACCTCTGCCGCTTCTTGAATACAGTGTTTCGGTGAGAGTGGCATCCCCTTCCCAAAACCATCTCGGAACTGCGGCAAATGCCATTCCGGCTTGCGTTTGCTGTCCGAAAATGTAATACAGGAACCGATTAATTCCACGTCTGCTGTGGTGGAACTGAACCACATGCCTGTATTCATGGGCAGCGATCAGATTATCCCATGTATTGGTGCCAAGAAGCTCGGGACGTGGTGAGGGCATCAGGTTAAATTCAGAGCGCCATGGCCCCATAGTGACAAAGGCATTGCTGATGGACTGATATTGATTAAGGATAATAGGAATTCGTTTGGGCGGGGAATCTGACATGGTCTCCGCTTCAGCATTCTTGAGATGTTCGAGGGTATTTGCTATTCTCAGGGCCTGTTGATCGTATCCTGATGGGAAAATAATCTTAAAGGAGGGCGTAATTACCTGATCCCAACGAACAGATCCTGGATTACTGTTCAGAACCGGGGCCTGGGCGAAAGCATGACTGCACAGCACTACGAGTAAAAAAAATAAGGCTCCCTTTCTCATAATAAAGACCCCTAATGTAATAAAAATTATGCGCCACATTCAAACAAAATTACCACGAGACAGGAGTTCCGCCGTTTTTCCCTATATAATCATTTGCTTTACCGAAGTGACGACAGCCGAAAAACCCTTTATGGGCGGCAAATGGTGAGGGGTGCGCCGCTTTCAGCACAAGGTGCCGGCTTGTGTCAATTATTTCGCCTTTTCGTTGCGCATATGCTCCCCAAAGTAAAAATACCAACCCTTCCCTTTCATCCGAAAGTCTTTTTACCACCGCATCGGTGAATGTCTCCCATCCCTTGTTCTGATGGGAACCAGGTGAAGAGGCCCGAACGGTAAGCGTGGCGTTCAGCAGCAAAACTCCCTGATCGGCCCACCGCTCGAGATTGCCGCTTTCTGGAACCGGTGTCCCCGTATCTGCAGAGATTTCCTGAAAGATATTCCTGAGGGATGGGGGTTTTACCACTCCATCGGGAACCGAAAAACACAATCCATGCGCCTGACCCGGACCATGATAGGGATCCTGGCCCAGGATAACCACGCGTACGGCATTAAACGGACAATGGGCAAACGCATTAAAAATTTTGCGGCCCGGAGGGTAAATCCTGTATTGTTGATATTCCTGTTTTACAAATTGTATGAGCTCGTGAAAATAAGGTTTGTCGAACTCATCTTTCAGCATCTCCTTCCAGGAAGGTTCAATTTGTACATCCATAAGATCTGGTGCTAAAAAAATACTCTTTTAAAGTTATAACTTCTTATCTTTTAACGACGTTAATACTATAAATAATCGTATTATTGAATATGGTGACTGAAATCACACAGGGTGTTAAAGTGAGCGTAGTGACGGAGTATCAGCCTGTATACTCCAGCCCTAGTCAGTATCATTATGTTTTTACCTATCGCGTGCTGATAGAAAACCAAAGTGAGAACACAATTCAGTTATTACGCCGTCACTGGCATATCTATGATGCGGGAAGCCGCATTCGTGAAGTTGAAGGTGAAGGAGTTGTGGGGCAGCAACCTGTAATGGAACCTGGCCAAAAGCATGAATATGTTTCGGGATGTAACCTGAAGTCTGGTTTGGGGAAAATGACCGGTACCTATTTGATGGAGAGAATTGTTGATGGAAAACAATTTGAAGTGAAGATTCCTGAATTCAGCATGATAGTACCCTTCAAGCTCAACTAATATTGTCGTTTACGCACCAGGCAAAAACCTATCTAAAACACTGGTTACTTGCGACCGGACGGCATTCCCTTCATGAACCCTATATATTTGATTTATACGATCATGTGATCAGCGAAAGTGATTCCGTTCATGATTTCAATTCAATTGAACTGCTGAGAAAAAGCTTTTCAGCGGATACCAAAATTCCGTTACCAACATTCGGAGCAGATTCAAGGCAGGGTGAAAGATCATTGAAACAGATCGCCCAAAATGGGAGCACAACACCTCAGATTGCACGCATTCTGTCTCGTCTCATCGCGTATAAAAACTTTTCGCATATTCTGGAACTGGGTACATCCCTGGGGTTGACAAGCCTATACCTTTCAGAAAATCCGGCCGTAAGGCTTACAACGATGGAAGCCGACCCAACGTTAACTGCGCTTGCTCTGGATCATTTCCGGAAATTTGACCGGAAAAATATTACGCTGGTACGTGGAAATATAGATGATACGCTTGAAACAGCATTAGAACATATGAAATGTGCTGACATGGTATATATGGATGCGAATCACCGGTTTGAACCCACGGTTCGATATTTTGAAAAAATTCTTGAGTACACGAATGACGACAGCATTATCATACTCGACGACATCCACTGGTCGGAGGAAATGTCCAGGGCATGGGAAGTCATCCGTACCCATGATGCGGTAACGATGAGCATCGACTTTCACCGGATGGGATGGGTTTTCTTTCAGCCCTTTCGGAATAATTATCATTATCGCATTGAATTGCCGGGGATATGGAGCTAAACAAACCTGATATCGAATATATTTCATTATGATGCGCCGCACATTTCATGTGATCATGTATTCACTGCTGATACTTTTTTCAATTCTTACATTTTTTCCGAATGTATTCAACAGGCGTGAGACGGCGGCCTTTGATGGGGCAGACAGGATTGAAGGGAAATATATTCTGCATGATGAAGGCAAGACCGTAACCGTGATTGCATCCGATTTCTATGACCGTGGAAGTGTAACTGAAACACTCCTGGGGAAACATCACCGAGATCTGTGGTCAACAGCCGTAACGATTCCGGTTTTTCAATGGAAGAACGACACCGTTGAATTATCGATCACCGATCTGGGTGGCGGACAGCAAACAACCAGTTTCGCACTCATAGATGACAACGGCCGATCATTCACACTTCGGTCAGTGAATAAGGACCAGGCGAATGCCCTTCCCGCATGGTTACGAAAAACAGGCATCAGAACATTGTTTCGCGATCAGGCATCTGCCCTGGATCCCTATGCTGCACCTGTTGTTGACCGGCTTGCTTCAGGTGTAGGAATATATTCCACGAAACCAAAATTGTTCTTCGTTCAGGACAGCCAGAGAATCCCGGACTCCTTGAAAAATATCCTCGCCAACCGAATCATGCTGCTCGAAATTGAACCTGATAAGACATGGCAGGGCTATGAATTTTTTGGCTCTCCACAGAACATTATATCGTCAAAAAACATGCTGGAAAAGTTGGCATTGGGTGAAATAAAAATTGATCACCTCCAATATGCCTATTGCCGACTTTTTGATATCGCAATCGGCGACTGGGACCGTCATGGCAAGCAATGGAAATGGGCCATCGATTCCATCGGCGTAGCACATCCGTTACCGATGGATCGGGATATGGCATTTTATCTTTTTAATGACGGGGTGATCAATAAATTGGCGGTCCGGATAAATCCAAAATTCCAGTCTTTCGTACCTGTGATCGATGATATTAGCGGATACCTGGTAAATGGCAGGGAACTGGATTCGGTAATTCTGGCTTCTGTAAACCGTGAACAGTGGAATATAGTTGCTGATTCACTAAAACGGGCATTTTCAAGGGAATTAATTCATGACGCCTTCAGTTCTTATCCTGAGAGTATACATCAACGAACGGGGGGTCTTCACAGTGATATTCTGATTCAGCGAATAGACCAATTGAATGATGTGGCCGATCAACTGGCATCCATTTATTACAAAAATACAGGCAAAGGAAGGTAAAAATAAAAGGAGTCAGTTGTCGCTGGCTTAACTTATTTATTAATAGTATATTGCTATTACAATAAAAACCAACGTATATGAACTAATATATTAACCAACAACAACTTAAGTAACCTTATTTCATGAACATTGACAACGAATTCAAACCAGAGCGAATCATTATGCTTCGCAACATGCTGCAATTGTCTCAGGTGAATTTTGCCAAAAAAATCCATATTTCACAAGGCGCCTTATCGCAAATTGAAAATGGAAAGTCGCAAATTTCGCTTGAAACATTACGAAACATCAGCCATGAGCTGAATGTGAACTGCAATTGGGTAGTGAACGGCCAGGGGAACATCTTTATGAACGGAGAAGTTGAACTCTCAAAGCCGAAAGAAGTAAAGCAAATTGTCGTCAAGCCTACCGGCGCTAAAAAGCCCGGCCTGCCGCTCGTAAGGGCAAAAGAACAAAAACAATACGCCAAGAAATTCAGCAATGCTGATTTTATCAAGGGGCTCGATATGTATTTGATACCGGGCTTTGAGGAAGGCAATTTCCGGATGTTTGAAGTAGCAGATGACGCAATGTCGCCATCGCTGTTACCCAAGGAAATTGTTATTGGCACTCCCGTAACTGATCATACAAAAATCGAAAACGGGACACTTGCGGTCATTGTTAATAAGGATGGAGTAATCATCAGGCGTGTACATTTTTACGCGAATGAAAAACATGTGCTCATTCTTAAAAGTGATAACCGCAAAGTGAAGAACCTCAATTTGCACCATGATAAAATTGATGAGATATGGATGATCAAAGGAAAGGTCACATCCGCCTTTACCTCTGCCGGCCTGATCGATTCAAAGCGAATTGAACGACTTGAATCAAGTCTGGATAACCTTCGGAAGGAAGTAAAGAAGTTAATCAGATCTTAAAATCAGTGAATCAATAAACCCCCTGGTAATTCAGGGGGTTTTATTATTTCACATAAACGGTCTTGATATTTACAAATTCACGTATTCCAAAGACCGACAATTCCCGTCCATAGCCAGATGTTTTAATCCCGCCAAAGGGCAAACGGGGATCTGATCTAACGAAGTCATTAACAAAGCAGCATCCGGCATCCAGGTATTTCTCTGCGATTTCACGTCCGTGATTTTCATCTGCTGTGAAAACAGCTGCCCCAAGTCCAAACTCTGTTTGATTGGCCAGGTTAAAGGCCTCCTCTTCAGATTCAGCCTTAATTACGGCAGCTACAGGTCCAAATAATTCTTCGTCAAAAGCCGGCATTCCCGGCACAACATCGGCGAGGATAGTTGGCGGATAAAATGCCCCCTCAAGGTCGGGAACAGTACCGCCAAGAATACAGGTAGCCCCTGCCCTAATACTTTTTCTAACCTGGCTGTGTAAATCATCCCTGAGATCCAGCCTGGCCATCGGGCCAATTCCGATTTCATCACTAGCGGGGTCCCCCATCGTTACTTTCTCCATTTCCTCCTTCATCTTTTGAATGAAGGCATCATAAATGTCGGCCATTACGATGAAACGTTTTGCCGCGATGCAGCTCTGTCCGGCATTGATCAGCCTGCTGCTCACGCATGCAGTCACCGTAGCTTCTAGAGGTGCATCCTTCAGAACCACATAGGGGTCACTTCCACCCAGCTCCAGAACTGACTTTTTAACAGACCTGCCCGCAACTTCAGCAACAGATTTGCCCGCTGGCGTACTTCCAGTGAGCGTAACTGCTTTCACTACCGGATGTTCTATAATATCTGCCACATCAGCCGAAGGTACAATCAAGGAATTAAAAAGATCCCGGGGAAATCCAGCACTTCGTATAACATCCTCAATCGCCAGGGCGCAGCCCATAACATTCGAAGCATGCTTTAAAACCGCTGCGTTCCCTGCCATGAGTGCGGGTGCAAGGAACCGAAAAACCTGCCAGAATGGAAAATTCCAGGGCATCACTGCCAAAATCACCCCCATCGGCCGGTATGCGACATAGCTTCTGGATGCGTCACTTTCAATTATTTCGTTTTTCAGAAAGGCTTCGGCATTCCCGGCATAATAATCACAAACCCAGGCACACTTCTCAACCTCAGAAATACCATCTTTCCGCCGCTTTCCCATTTCCCGCATCATAAGGTCTGCCAGGTCTTCCTTTCTTTCCTGAAGTAATTTTGCCGCCTTCTTCATGTGATGTGAACGAAGCGTCCAGCTGCTGAATTTCCAGGTTTCCCATGCATTTTCGGTTTTACGCAAGATAGAATCTACCTTGCTCCAGGTCATGGGTTCATATTCCCGGATAGTTTCAAGATTGTAAGGATTAACCGATTTCATGTTAGACTTATTTATGCGCTTTCATTTGCCGGAATGGAGAACAGAATGGAAACCAGCTCATGTCGTTTATCGAAAATTCCCCTCATGGTGCCGCCCGGAATTAGCTCATCCAAAGCTACCTGATCAGATGATGAGGTTAATTCCCGAATTGCCGCACGTAATTCATGCTTTCCTGCCTGTTCAAATACCGGTATCTCCCACAGATACGTGCCATTGATCACGTTAGTTCCCGCAAAAGCCGAAAAGCCGGGGTTCATACGTGTTATTTTTCCTTGTGCCGACAAAACTGCAAGCTTGTCCTTTGAATTTTTAAACCAGATATCGTTCTCCTGTAGCAGGATGGAATTTCTCTTTTCAAGTTCAGCGACATAGCCTTTGTAGATTCCCTTAATCAGAATGATTTCACTGTTCGGCTGGATCATGACAGTGTATTCACCCATCGTATCTTTTTCCTGTAGTTTGAAATGTGTCGTCACCGGTTTTCTTGATTCAACAGATTCTACCATTTCATCTATAAAAGCCTCCATCGCATCTTCTGAAATTATTTTTGTCAGGATGCGCTGCAACGATGATTCTCCTTCCGGCTTCAGGATGGCCTCTGCCTTTTCGTTCATCATGTTAACATGGAAATCCACTACCTCGTCGAGGTCACGAACCGGCTTGACCTCCAGCCAAAACTCATCGGAAATTTTCCAAATGAGGTCCTTCATTGACTGAAGCTTTTCCCTGTCTTCAATTTCTTCACTCAGGATTTGCTGATTCCTGCGCAATTTGTCCTCAATACCATTCACCTCACTCTCTATTTTCCCCATCTGACGGCTCATCATGATGACACTCCCGATGCCCAGTAAAACCAGGAATGCGATGAATGCCGGTGTCAAAACCCCCGATTGCGCAAGGTCTTCCGTTAACTTGGAAATGTCATCCTTATCTGAATCTATGATGTTCTGAATATATTGCTGATCGGCTAATGATTCCCCGAGCAGCAACAGCGATACAGAATCACCTGATACTGATTCATCACTGCGCAAACGAAATTTTTCCATGCGCAGGAATTGACGGGAAATCAGAATTCGTAAGCTGTCGGATGGCAAATCAGCCTGATCCAACTGTTCAGTCATGGTCTCTATGTCTGAAAGCTTCCGATAAATATTCTCTTCGGAGCCGAGGTATCGGTCGATATGACTCCTGTCACCAGATAGATTAAAGATCAGTACCTGTTCATAGGCATCCTTTATCTGGAGAGTAATATCATCATAGGCGGCCAGAATCTCTTGCACATTGTAACGGGCCCGGAGTGATTTTATGGAAGCGTTATGTGCCTGGTAAGTAAAAAATGCAATTAACAGCATTGCAGCTATCAAAAAAGATAAAACGACTCTACTCATAACACGAAACTGGCATAATTAATATTAAAATTAGCCCTTTTCAGTAAAAAAGGCTGTACTTCTTACCGCGTTCTTTTTACTATAAAACCCGCTTTCTGTAAACAATGTCCCCTTTCCCGGTTTTGTAATTGATCGCTATATACTCAATCCATACCTTCTGTCCCGGAAAGTAAAGAAGCCGGCTGTACCCCCTGCCCTGATAAACAAAATTTGCATCACGACCACGTCTGGCATAATTAATTTTCGATCCGGCACCGCTGATCACCTGCCGAATGCCCCCGGAATTGAAAAACTGCAGATTATGCTCATGACCAGAAGCATATATTAACCTTGGGTGCAGGTTAAACGAGGAATCAATGACCGACTTGTAAGTCTTAAATATCTTGTTGGGCGTATCCTGGCGGGAAACACCACTCATGCGTGAAACCGGGTAGATCGAACCAATTACCGGCAATGGAATATAGAGGTAGTTCTTAATCTTCCGCAGGGGAAAAATATGGTCCTGAAATCCAAAGTGCCCTCCATGTTCCCCGTTAGTAATTACTGGATGATGCGCAACCAGCAGCACCTCCCGTCCGGAATTCGCGGCAATTCGCTCATACAGCAGATTCACAAACTCCTCTCTTGTATCTATACTGCAGCCATCCTTTGCGCCGGAAGCCGTCTCATACTTGCTCAGCCACCATTCAGAATCAATGATGACCAGTACCAGCGAATCTGTCAGCTCTATTTCCACAGGGCCCGGACATCCATTGTCCGGCCTGAAGGCATTCTTCCCGCCAAAATAATTCTCCACATATTCTTCTTCCCTTCTTAACGCATCGAGGCCTCCTTCTTTAGATTTATTCCAGTCATGATTGCCGGGGATGAAAAAGGTATTCCCTTCGTATCCTTTGGCAAGATTCATTTGATTTTCAATAATTACTTCCTTGGCTCTTCGATCAGGCGCCTCAGGAAGCGGCATCCCGTAGCTATAAATATTATCACCAAGAAATATTAATGAACTGGCACCGGCTGGGTGGGCCGACATTTGTGAGGTAAGAATGTTGCCGATGGGATCATCTGCATGAAGATCTCCGGCGTCTCCAACAAGATATATGACATAATCAGGCTGCGATTCCGGAAGATTCTGGGTTTGCCAGTCTTCATCAACTCCTGCATAATAAGGTTTTACGGTATTACATGCCCCTAATGTGAGCAGGGTTAACCACAGAAAAAGCATGTTTTTCTTCAAACACATTTTGCTAAGGAAATAAAAAAGCCAGTGATAACACTGGCTTTTTACTGAATTTTACTTGTCTCAACTCTTTTTCTATACATTATGGAGGTTGATGCTTAATATAGGAACTTCAGATTCTTTGCTCAATTCTTCGGATACGCTGGAGCTAAAGATCCTGAAGAATCCTCCCTCTGCGTGGGTAAGCACCCCTATAATACCCGCCTCATTCAACCGGGCAAAACGGGTTAACCCATCTTCGATATCATCAGAATAATGCAAGTTTGAAGTATAATTCTCAATACTGAATTTATGAGCAAAAGCATCAATTTCTGCCTCCACTTCATCCCGGTTCTTGTCACCCGGCTTGCTGATGTGCACCAGGTGAAGTTTTGAACCCATTGCCGAAGCAAACGCCTTCAAATGATCTGTGGCTGCCCGGTAATTATCCTTATCATCTGAATCCAGTTCAACACCCACGACAACATTTTCAAAGTTCACGTTTTCCTGTCCGCTTCTAAGTGATAGTACCGGCACGGCCGCATTTTCAATTACACGTTCGGTATGATTTCCGGTGAAAAATTCCCTGGCGGTTTCCTCTCCGGAAGTTCCCATGACGATCAAATCGATATTTTTGTCTCGTACATAGGCCTCAATACCATCGTTGAGTTCCTGTCCAAAAACCTGGATATTGATCACACGTCCTTCTGTATATTTCATGGCAAGCGCCTGAAGCCGCTCATTATTCCTTCTTATCAACTGAATTGTGAAAAGCGATTCCTCATCATCGAATTTCGCCCGATGATCTCCGCTCGATGAAAAAGATTCATCGTAGGGATGTTCTGTAAAATTAACCAGGAATATTTCTGCTCCTGTCTTGTCAGCGATGGTTGATGCAAGTTTCAACGCATCTTCAGATGCCGGTGAAAAATCTGTTGGTACCAGTAATCTCTTCATGTTTGAAAGGGTTGATTGAGTTAGAAAAATAAGTAAATATCAACGGGCATCAAAGATAAAAATTGATCAACCTGCTGTTGAACGGGAAAGCGAGATAATTTTATTTGCCATGTCGAGGGTAAGTGGTTTAATGAAATAGTGGGTCACTCCAAGTTCCTTACATTGGCGGAGGTCTTCTTTGTTCTCAGAACTGCTTAACACCACAACTTCGCATTCACTTCCTTCCGGATAAGACCTAAGCTCTTTTAAAAAATCCCGACCGTTTAAAAATGGCATATTTAAATCAAGGATAATCAGCGATGGCATATCCTTCAATTCGTTGAGGTAACGCTGCGCCTCCAGTCCATGATTCAATCGTTCAATTTTTAATCCGGGCTCCTGTCGTAATAATAAGGTCCTTGCTATGAACGCATCTGTATCGTCATCCTCAACTAGTAATATCAAATCCCTCTTAATCATACATTTATCAATCACTATTTAAACCCCTCATTCAATTAATGAAGGTACATGCATTTTATAATTTCACCCAAAATTCAAGATCAATGAACAGAAATAATCGATGAGTGGTTGAAATTTTCTGTATCCCGAAGTTTGCAATTAATTCTCACCTAAACATTTGAATTCCTGCCAATTACTTACGTGCGTCACAATGATAACTGTTTCGATACGAATTTAAGCCTTCTTTATGATGAACAACCCGGCGGGTTCCCCCGTTACTTTTCCGTTAGTTTAATTAACTTTCCGTCAAATGATTAAAGAGGCCAGAACAACCACCCCCGTACATCCTTTAATAAAATCCAGGTGGAGTCCCCGGGTATTTGCAAATAAACCTGTCGACGATGATTCACTCAGCTCACTTTTCGAAGCAGCACGATGGGCAGCAAGCTCCATGAATGAACAACCCTGGAGATTTATGTATGCAAAAAAAGGTTCCGCGGCCTATAACACATTCTTTGATTGTCTCGATCCCTTCAACCAACAGTGGGTAAAAAATGCCCCTGTTTTAATTATAACCGCCTACAAGGAAAAGTTTAACTCGGGTAAAGATAATTTTCATGCTTTACATGACCTGGGCCTGGCAATGGGAAACATGAGCCTGCAAGCCCAAAGCCTGGGAATTGCCCTGCACCACATGGCCGGTTTGAACTGGAAGAAAATTCAGGAAGAATTTTCCGTTCCGGAAGGATATCATGTAACCACCGCGGTCGCTGTGGGATATTATGGAGGCGATCCCTCCATCCTGCCCAATGACCTTGAGGAAAGTGAAATAGGTCCCAGAAAAAGATTATCAGTATCTTCGATCGTTGCTGAAGGGAAATGGATAGAGGAAGACAACGCATCTGACACATAGCGAATGAACAAGGAGCGATTATTTTTGCTGATCCTGGCAAGTGCCATGTTCACACATATTATGGACTTTATGATCATGATGCCGCTGGGTCCTCAGCTAATGCGTCTATTTGATATCACCCCGCAGCAATTCAGCTTTCTCGTTTCTTCCTATTCATTCACTGCAGGCGCAAGTGGTTTTCTGGCGGCATTCCTGATCGACAGGTTCGACCGGAAACATAGCCTGATTTTTATTTACACCGGATTTTTGCTGGGAACAATTGCATGTGCGCTGGCGCCCAACTATCACTTCCTGCTGCTGTCGAGGTGTTTGGCCGGTGCATTCGGAGGAGTCCTGGGAGCACTTATCCTTTCCATCGTGAGTGATGCTATTCCACTCGAACGAAGAGCTGCAGGCATTGGTATTGTAATGGCATCTTTTTCTGCAGCATCCGTATTCGGTGTCCCTTTTGGATTGTACCTGGCAAGCTTGTTCAGCTGGCAGGCACCCTTTTTCTTCCTTGCAGGTATTTCCCTGGCAATTCTATTCATGATTCGGTTCATGATCCCTCCTTTCAAATCGCATTTGGCGGAAGGTCAGAAACCCGCGGGCTTCCGGGAAGTGATTCGCAATGTATTTGGGCGTCGAAATCCATTGCTCGGTTTGTTGTTCACATCAGTATTGATGTTTGGACACTTCACTATTATTCCATTCATCGCGCCCTACATGGTTGGCAATGTTGGGTTTACTGAACAGGAACTCACATACATCTATTTGGTGGGTGGGGCTCTTACTATATTTTCATCTCCGTGGGTCGGACGAATGGCAGATAAATACGGGCGCTTAAAGATCTTCACCATCTTCGGTTTCCTTGTATTGATCCCCATCATTCTCATCACACATATGCCGCCGGAACCATTATGGAAAGCATTGATCGTTAGTGGTCTGTTCTTTGTCCTTGCCAACGGGAGAATGGTTCCATCCACTACGATGGTGACCTCTGTGATCCGCCCGGAAAACCGGGGAAGCTTTATGAGTGCCCGTTCATCGATCCAGCAGATGAGCAGCGGTCTGGCAACATTGATCGCAGGTACGATGATAACCGAACGTCCTTCTGAAGTTACCGAAGGGGCAAAAGCCTTGATTGGTTATGAAAATGTCGGCTGGATCGCCGTAATATTTAGCCTGATTGCGATTTTGCTGGCAAGAACACTAAGAGTTGCAAAAGGCGCCTAGTTATTCAAAAATTCAGAGACAAACTTTTCATCCTCCATTATCCGTTCAACCCATAAGGTATACTGAAGGCCTGAGGGATGAAGACCATCCCCGGCAACAAGAGATTTATCCGAGCTGCGTGATATATCGGTAATCGAAACATACATAACCTCATATTCTGCAGCAATGCTGCGGTTTATCTCATTGTAAATATCCAGCTCTTCAGATATGGTTTCACGATTTTCTGATCCGAATGGCGTATAGCCATAATCCGGAATCGATAAAACCAGCACATGGTTTGCATTTCCCCCGGCTTTCTTTATTGATATTTCAATCAGTTCCCTGAACTCACTGCGGTAATCGTCAAGAGGACGATGCTGATATTGATTGTTTACACCAATGAGAAGACTAACCAGGTCAAAATCATCCGAAGGGTTCGCATCGGATACGGCTTTAATCAGTTCATCGGTTCGCCATCCTGTTCTGGCAATAATAATTGGTTTTGAAAAAGGAGTTTCTGCTAGTTCATTGATCCGTTCAACCAGCTGAACAGGCCAGCGTTCACCTGCATCAACAGATTCACCAATGGTATAAGAATCCCCCAGGGCCAGGTAATTGAGCATGATTGAGTCCATTTGACCGGATTGAGCATCCATTAATAGAATATCGGAAGAAGAATCACTTCCACAACAAAAACACAAGATGCAAAAAAGGAATAAATAAACGCGCACGCGCCTTTGTTACTTTTGATAGATGTAATGTACAACACCCACAAATGTGGTAATGAGTAATGAGGTGTTTTCGAGAGTCTGGGAAGCAGGAGTTCCCGAAATAACCGAATCGATTTCAGTACTTTCAGCTTCTGATGCCGTCAAATGTTGTTTTCCAAGATGTACCGCACTAACACACCATGCACACAGGAAGAGTGCAACGAAAATATTACGGATCTTTTTGGTTACGGATAACATGATTGCGGTTCTTTATGTATTAGACTGATATCCGATAACTTTTGTTACACTTGTCTTCACTTTTTTTTCAAAAAGAGCAATTATTAATCGATGTGTAAGGATATTCAGGCTTGGGTGACTAATAAAACAGGTGCAAACTAAGGAGCAGGCATTTATTATCATGATCACGGAGCATCAGGGGATTCTCCATAAAATCTGCAATGCGTATTCGGGGCCTGCAGATCGTGATGACTTGTTCCAGGAGATTTTGCTTCATTTATGGCAAAGCATCGACAGTTTTAAAGGGAAGTCAAAGCCCGGCACCTGGATTTATAAAGTGGCATTATATACCGCGCTGAATTATCAAAGGAAAGAAACGTTGAGAACCCACGATGCACTTCAGGACAATATGCCGGCACGCAATACCAATACGGATGCAAAAGAAGTTATTCATTTTGCCATGGCATTATTAAAACCCGAAGAAAAAGCAATTCTCATATTGCATATGGAAGACTATAGCTATGAGGAAATTTCTGAAATTCTGGGGATTACAATATCCAATGCTGGCGCGAGACTAACACGCATCCGGAAAAAATTGAAGGAAATCATTGAAAAAATTTAGGCTGCCATGGAAGATTATCAGTTCAGGGAATTATGGAAAAAGTCAAATGCTGAGGAACCCGGCTATTCATCAGATGAGATACGGTCGTTTCTTGGTCATTCATTGGAAAAATCCGGATCATTACTAATTAAGAAGCTAAAATATGACTACATAATATCATTGATTATCAGCTTATTAATTATTTCCATTTCATTTTCATTTTCCTTCAAATACAAATGGATCGTACTCCTTGCTATGACGGGATTTAGTGTGGTCACTTGGGTTCATTTCAGATTAAAGGTACTTTTGCTTAACCCTGTCAGGCCAGGTAACGACGGTCTGTTCCAGCGTATGATTCAGGAGCTGCGTTTATTGAAATTTTACAGAAACCTGTATCGATATGGCATTCCACTTTTTGCATGTGTACTGCTGCTCGTTTATTTCCTCCTGTACCTGCCCATTCCCGGTTTAATGATGGCTGGCATCACAGTGATGGTTGTACTCTCAACCTCGCTGATCGTGGAAATTCTATGGAAAAAAATTTACCATAATCATGTTCTGAAAATCAAGACTTTGAGTAAAATATGCAATCGATTAAGCGACGGAAATTCTGAGCGATGAAAGACCTTTTTTCTACGGACCCGGGTGACTATCAGCGATTCAGACCTGTTTATCCGGATCATATTGTTTCCTTTATACTTAAATTGGTTACCAACACTGGTTTTGCGTGGGATGTTGGTACAGGCAACGGGCAGGTAGCTTCTGTTTTATCGCAACAGTTCAGCCAGGTCGTTGCTACCGACATC
Organism: Cyclobacteriaceae bacterium; assembly: GCA_050289805.1. Classification (GTDB taxonomy): domain Bacteria; phylum Bacteroidota; class Bacteroidia; order Cytophagales; family Cyclobacteriaceae; genus JAUILA01. The sequence continues at coordinate 26,814 of JBNKGL010000008.1, read as the reverse complement.
AGCGAAATGCAATTAGCCCGGGCAAAGCGATACGACAACATTAACTATTATGTGGCATCCGCCGAAAATAGCGGTCTTACAAGCCAGTCAGCAGACCTGATCACAGTGGCCCAGGCAATACATTGGTTTGATATCCCGGTATTTGAGAAAGAGGTACAGCGCATCCTGAAACCGGGCGGGATATTTTGTTACTGGGGTTATGCACTTCCCGCTGTTTCTGATCCCGACTGGAACTCCATGTTCAATGATTTTTACAAAAAAGATACGGATCCATTTTGGGAACCCGAACGAGGCTTTGTGGATAATCATTACCGTGACCTCCCCTTTTCAGACATTTCCCCGGTACATCAGGAATTCGAAATGCAATTCGAATGGACATCGGCCGATCTCATTGGCTATATGAGCACATGGTCTGCACTTAAAAAAATGAGGCGCCACTTTGCCTCAAATCCCCTTTCAGAATTTGAGCTCAGGCACAGAAATAATCCATCAGATTTTCAGGTGACTTTCCCCGTTTTCCTTTATTACTGGAGAAACCAGTAAATCGTTGTCAGCATACTTCAGGAAGCCCTGCCTCATCTGAAAACATCTTTTTATACCGCTGTGATCATTTAAAATCCTCAGAGGCAACCCTTTTAATTCATTTGCGTATGATATATTATAGTAATATATTTATGATATCAATTTAATATCACTCAAATGGAAAAAGAAAATAATCCCCTGTCTGGTTACCTGATGTTGTTTGTAACCTTTTTGATTCTTGCAGTCACGCTCTTCCTTTTTATAGGAATGAAAAGTTTATTCGGGATCGCCGGTTTAGTACTGTTCATGCTCACGCTTCCTGGATTCTTCTATGTAAATCCCAACAGCTCACGTGTACTTGTGCTCTTTGGTGATTACAAGGGAACTGTAAAAAAGAATGGCTTTTACTGGGTCAACCCCTTTTACACAAAACAATCCATTTCACTTCGCGCCCGGAATTTCGACAGCGAGCGCGTGAAGGTAAATGACAAGGTAGGAAACCCCATTTTAATAGGTGTTATTCTCGTATGGAAGGTTAGCAATACGTTCAAAGCTGCATTTGAGGTGGATGATTATGAGAATTTCGTACGTATCCAAAGCGACGCCGCCGTACGGAAGCTGGCCGGTTTATATCCCTATGATAATTTTGAAGATGATGAAGCCGAAATCACCCTCAGAAGCGGGCTGGATGAAGTAAACCATGCGCTGGAACTAAACCTTAGCAACAGGCTGGAAATCGCCGGAATTGATGTGATTGAAGCACGCATAGGGTATCTTGCCTATGCTTCTGAAATTGCTGGCGCAATGCTTCGTCGTCAGCAGGCAACCGCTATTGTCGCTGCCCGGCATAAAATTGTCGAAGGAGCGGTGAGCATGGTTGAAATGGCCCTGGAAGACCTTTCAAAACGCGAGGTCATCGAGATGGATGATGAACGTAAGGCAGCCATGGTAAGCAACCTGATGGTTGTACTTTGTGCCGACAAGGATGTAAGTCCTGTAGTGAACACCGGAACACTCAATCACTAGCCACATGAAATCCCGCGTTTACCATGAAGTTCAGTATATGAGGAAAACCGTCTTTATCTTCATTATCATTGGTTTCACTTTACTTGCCTTTGGTGGAATGCTGGTGGTTTTTTTAGTCGAAGGCAAGGATCGGGACCCCAATGAAATGATCATATCTTCGGCAATCATTGTGGTGGTAATGTTCCTTCTGTACTGGCTTCTTTTCACATTATACCTCGATGTGCGGATTGAGGAGAACCGACTCGTATACAAAATGCCACCGCTCATCAATGGGGAGAAGTCCATTTCAAGGACGGAGATTGACAAGTTCGAAATTGTGAACTCCTACCCTATCAGGCGTTATGGTGGATGGGGTATCCGTTATTCATTGAAACATGGTAAGGCACTCACCATTTCCGGCAACAAGGGCCTTAAACTGTATTTAAAAAACGGCAAAACCCTGCTGCTTGGAACACAGGATCCGGAGGGTATCGGGAACGCAATGGAGAATATGATGGATAAAGGATCAGATTATGTCTAAGAAAAAAGCCTTTGCATTACGTTTGGACCCAAATTTGCTTAATGCTGTAGAGAAATGGGCCGCGGATGAGTTCCGAAGCACAAACGGGCAAATTGAATGGATACTCAATGATGCCCTAAAAAAAGCAGGTCGATTAAAAAGAGATGGGAAAAGAACGGATTAATTGTAATTTTGCAAACATGAGAGGACTGACATTACTACTTATTTTACTGGGTGCATTCACTTCTTACGCTCAGGATCAGCTTGTGACCGTAAAGGGTGATACCCTCACGGGAAAAATTGATATTCTATTTCCGGAAGATCTTTATGAAGAAATTCTCTTCGAAAATGATTCGGAAAAGAAGCGAATGAAAGCATTTGAATTTCAAAGCCTGACCGTCGATGGCGAGAACTACAGAACCATCAAGCTTCGTGATAAATATCGCATCATGAAGCTTGAAAAGGAAGGTTATCTCAGTCTCTACCTTTTCCGGGTTGATAATAACTATGCTTTCTCCGGATTATATGCGTACAGGGTTGATGGATCAGGTATTGAAGTGCCCAACATGATGTTTAAAAAAACCATGTCGAAATTTCTCGATGGCTGCAACTCGGTGAACCTCGCCCTGGAAGAGGGCAAATTCAAGCGAAAAGATATTGAGCAACTTGTGGATGCCTACAATGATTGCATCGAATTGAATACCACCGAACAGTTTGCGGGAAGACAGGCCATCATGAATTCGAATGTGGATACAGAAATTCTTACCCAGGCCAATGCAGTCCTGAAAGATGCACAAGAAATGGGCGATTCGGATCTTGTATCAATGCTCAATGATGTTATCAGAAAATTACAGACAGGTGACGAGGTACCCTCGTACCTGAAGAAGGCCATTGAGGATCATGTTACCGAATCACATGCGCTACATCAGCAGGTGACCGGGTTACTCTCCATTATCTGATTACAGGATATCGTCCCAATTTGAATTGAGAAAGGGTATGCTGTGGTGTGCAGTCATATCAAACTCGCAGGGAACCACAGAGACATAGTTATTGGCGATGGCCCATTCGTCATTATCGTCTCCACGATCATGATTTACGAAATTCCCTGCCAGCCAGAAGTACCTGCGACCATTAGGATCATGCCGCAGGTCAAATTCTTCCTGCCAGCGGGCACGAGCCTGGCGGCAAATTTTTATTCCGCGAATTGATTCATTCCGTTTTGGTGGAAAATTCACATTCAGCGCCACGCCCTGGTTCAATCCGCTTTCAAGTACTTTCATGGTAATGCTGCGTACATAATCAGCCACATGGCTAAAATCAGCATCAGAAGAATAGTCGCACAGGGAAAATCCTATGGCAGGCATCCCCTCTATGGCTCCTTCAATGGCCGCCGACATGGTTCCGCTGTAGAGCACACTGATCGAAGTATTACTGCCATGATTGATACCGCTCACAACAAGGTCGGGCTTTCGATCTTTCAAAACGAAATGCTTAGCAATCTTCACACAGTCTGCAGGGGTACCCGAACATTCATATGCTGCGACACCCGGGAAAATATCATTTTCTTCAAGACGAAGTGTATTGCCAATGGTAATCGCATGGCCCATGCCGGACTGCGGGCCATCAGGTGCTACCACTACCACCTCCCCCAGTTCCTTCATAATATTCACCAGCAGACGTATACCTTTGGATGTAATCCCGTCATCATTTGAAACAAGTATCAGGGGTTTTTTCATGGGCTAACAAGGGAATTGTAGTACGAACATATATTTATAAGGTGGTCCAGCCGGTCGAGTTTGAGTCTTTCCTCCTTTACATAGCGTCGGATTTCGGATGCATGATCCCTGAATATCCGGTTTAAATCACTCTTTTTGCCATTGAATTCCAGAATCTCCCCGGATTTATTCAGAAAATAATAGGTATAAACTACTTCCTCATTCACGTAGGTTGAATACATATAAGGCAAACTCCGAACTACCATTTCAAGTTTTTCACTTCTCAGAAGTGAGACATAGGGTCCTTCATAGGATAATTCAAAAATAAAAGGAGCCTCGTAGTTTCCCTGGCTTCTGAACGGAAGAACATAAAATACGCGGAAGGAGCCAATGATCTCATCATATAATTCAAAAGCGAGAATTTTACGGGGGCTGAATGCCTGGATTGTTAAGCCGTCATTGGTAAACTGGACGGTCTGATTATCCATATCATATTTGATCTCTCCCTTTAGGGTATCTCCTTCAAAAAGAAAAAGGCTGCCTTTATGCCAAACCTGGTTGGAAAACCGCTGGCCAAACACCGCGCTTCCTGAAAAGAGGCACGTAAACAAAATCAACGTCAATATTCTACTTCGCATCACGCAAGATCTGATGACCCATCTTGTCTCTCTTCGTTGTCAGATAACGCTCATTGAATTTGTTAGGCTTTATTTCGATGGGAACATTGTCAATAATTTCAAGCCCGTATCCAATAAGTCCCACTCGTTTCTTGGGGTTATTGGAAATAAGTCTGATTTTATTTACTCCCAAATCACGCAAAATCTGTGCGCCTACTCCATAATCCCGCTGATCCATATCAAATCCCAGTTTAAGATTCGCTTCAACGGTGTCTAATCCTTCCTCCTGGAGTTTGTAGGCTTTCAGCTTATTCACAAGTCCTATTCCCCGGCCTTCCTGGTTCATATACAACACTACCCCTTTGCCAGCTTCCTCAACCATTTTCATAGCCGCATGCAGCTGTCCTCCGCAATCACAACGGCACGAACCAAAAATATCCCCGGTTACACAGCTCGAATGAACCCTCACAAGAATTGGCTCATCCTTGTCCCAGGTTCCTTTTACAAGTGCAATATGATTATCCCCTGTGTTGGTCTGAGTGTATGATGTAAGCTTAAAATGGCCCCAGTCTGTAGGCATATCCACATCCTCTACCTGTTTTTCAATCAGTGATTCCTTTTCAATCCTGTATTGGATCAGATCCTGTATGGTGACCAGTTTAAGTTTGAAACGATCCGCCACAATTCGCAGATCAGGGAGCCTGGCCATGGACCCGTCTTCGTTCATGATTTCAACAAGCACACCGGCGGGTTGAAAACCGGCCAGACGGGCAAAATCAATCGCAGCTTCCGTATGACCTGCTCTTCGGAGAACACCGCCCCTTTTGGCTTTCAATGGAAAAATATGTCCCGGCTTACCGAGGTCTTCCGGCTTTGTATCGGGATGTGTTAAGGCCCTGATTGTTTTGGAACGATCATGCGCCGATATTCCAGTGGTACATCCATCACCAAGTAAATCCACCGATACTGTAAATGGGGTTTCATAGGCCGCCGTATTTCTTCCGACCATCAGATCCAGGTCCAGTTCAACACAACGATCTTCCACCAGCGGAACACATATCAGGCCACGACCGTGCGTTGCCATAAAATTCACGATCTCAGGCGTAATACATTCTGCTGCGCAAATGAAATCACCTTCATTCTCCCTGTCCTCGTCATCAACAACGATGATAACCTTGCCATTTCGAATATCTTCTATGGCTTCCGGAATTGTATTCAATTTTATTTTATCCTGCATAAGTGTCCTGCTGGTGTGAAATTACCGCATTTTTTACGGCTTAAAAAACTTATCAGGATTAACAATCAAAAGCCTGATGTCGTTCAAATCTGAAATTTCTTTATTTGGGTATGACGATTCCAAGGGCATCGGCAAGTTGTTTTTCCGTCCTTTTAAGTTCCTGCTGAATATGCAGCAATTCATCAATTTCATCCGGATCTGATGTGTTTTTCAACTTTTCCTTATGTTCATCGATGAGTTTCTGAATAATGCTTCGTTTCAGGCGCGCCATGTTGGTGAAAAACATTCTTCCCACCAGATCTTCCTCCGAGGGCACGTATATTTTAAAACGATCAAACCACAGGTTTGATACTTCATGCCGCTCCGAAATCAGGTCCACCACAGTTTTCTTTACCGATTCCGATCCGTTACGAATAAAATAATCGGCATCAACAGGCTCGCCGGCTTTGATTCTGGCAGTATAGATTGTAAAAATATCCCTGTAAACCGGGGTGATGAATTCCACATCTTCAAGCTCCTGCCGAGCCACCTCGTGCATCGGCTGCTCCTCCTCATCCGCATGGGATCCGTATTTGATCAGCAGGCGAATAAATTCCCTTTCATGCAGCGCAATGAGTTCCTCATGAGCTACCGGCTTGTCTTCCGCCACCGGTTCTTCGGAATAGTCAAACGGTGGAGGCTCAGGCATTTCTGGTTTTCGCTGGCTGCGCTGATCTTTGATGATAAGCTTATTAAGTTCGGACCAGAGGACCGATTCTTCCATTTCCAGTAGTCGCGAAGTGTCCTTGATATACACCGCCCGCTTCAGTCCATCGGGTATTTTGGCAATACTGGAAAGAATCTCTTTGATTGATTCCGCACGTTTGATAGGATCTCTTGCCGCTTCATTCGCATAAATTGAAGCCTTGAAGGAAATAAAATCCTGCTCATGTTCGCTCAGGTATTTTTGAAAGGCCGCTGTACCCAGCTCCCGGGAATAACTATCAGGATCATGTCCTTCCGGGAAAACAACAGTACGCACATTCATTCCCGACTCCAGGATCATATCAATTCCCCGGAGGGACGCCTTGATGCCCGCGGGATCCCCATCGTAAAGCACGGTAATATTCTTGGTGAACCTGCTGATCAGCTTGATCTGATCTGTGGTTAGCGAAGTACCTGATGAAGCCACAACATTGGGGATGTCGGCCTCATGCATTGAAATTACATCGGTGTAACCTTCCACGAGATAGCATTTATCCTGCTGACGTATCTGGTTCTTTGCCTGAAATATACCATAGAGTACCTTACTCTTGTGGTACACATCACTTTCGGGTGAATTCAGGTATTTCGGCTTATCATCCTTGCGCAGGGTACGCGCTCCGAAAGCGATTACCCGGCCTGATACATTATGGATCGGAAAGATGACCCTGCCCCTGAACCGGTCATATACCTTGTCCTCGGATTTTCGAACGATCAGTCCTGCTTTTTCCAGCAAATCCTCCTTGTACGCCTTTGATTTGGCATCCTCATAAAGGGAGGTCCATTGATCCAGGCTATAGCCCAGCTGAAATTTTTCAATCGATCGCTGGTCGATACCCCGTTCCCGGAAATAACTTCCGGCAATACTTTTCCCTTCATCCGTTTCTGACAGGTTCCTGCTGAAAAAAGTTGCCGCATAATCAAGAACAATGTAAAGGCTTTCCTTCTCATTCTGCAGCTCCTGATCCTTGTCGGACATGTTCGTCTCCTGGATTTCAATACCATATTTCCCCGCCAGGTATCGAATTGCCTCTACATAGCTGAGGCCATCGTGCTCCATCATAAAATTGATGGAATCACCTGATTTACCGCAGCCAAAGCATTTATAGATTCCGCGGTCGGGCGTCACTGAAAAAGAAGGGGTTTTTTCATCGTGAAACGGACAATTCGCCCACAGGTATTTACCACTCCCCTTTCGCTTCAGGGTCACAAAATCAGAAACGATATCAACGATATCCATTCGATCCTGCACTTCCTGTATGGTGGCCTTTGAAATCATACTGTAAATCTACTAAAATATATGGTGCCGTTCGATCTGAATTAATTTTTCAAATAAAATGGTATCTTCAGAATATCTAAATCATCTGTATATGAAAAAACCAATTATCCTCCTATTCCTGCTTGTTCTCAGCTCTTCTTTCGTCATGGCCCAGGATTCACAACTGGAGAAGTTGAGAATGCTTTCCGGAACATGGAATTTTACACCCGCAGACTTCACCTCAACTGCTAACATCCCATCTCCGCCGGCAACAAGGGTTTCATGCGAGGAAGTTACCGCGACGAATGGACTTTATTGCACCATTTCCGCTCAGAATGATGACGGCGAATTCCAGGTAACACAGTCTGAACTCATGGTTTACGACCAGGCAACCGACAAAATCCATATGTTACTTTTCGACGGGCCGCTCGCCTACAGGGCTGAAGGAAGATTCGAAGGAAATGTACTTCGTTATTCCGACTCGAATATGAGCGGCATAAAAATAATTGACGGAACCATGACATTCGAAGGAAGCAAGCTTACCCAAAAAATCATGATCGCAGGGGACAATCCGGCAACGCTTACATTAGTTTTCAACAAGGAGAACTAAACAGGTAAAAGAATCCTTCATACATTGCTGCAAGGGAATAAATGACGTATTTTTGACGTTTCAACAAAGAACGGACAGACTGGAAATATGAAGTACGGAATTGAAGATGTAAAAAAGGCCCTTTCCACGGTAATTGATCCGGATTTGAAAAAGGATCTGGTGACGCTGAATATGGTGAAGGATATCGAGGTATTTAGTGATGCGGTGAAATTTACTGTCGTACTCACAACCCCGGCATGCCCGCTGAAGGAAGTGATCCGCAAGGACTGTGAACGGGCAATCCATGAACATTTATCACCTGAAATCAGGGCAGAGATCCTGATGACTTCAAATGTCACGACCACCCGGGCCGATGGACCGATTCTCCCGGATGTTAAAAATATCATTGCGATCGCCTCGGGAAAGGGTGGCGTAGGAAAATCTACTGTCGCCGCAAACCTCGCTGTTTCACTGGCCCAACAAGGGGCTTCAGTTGGTCTGATCGACGCAGATATCTATGGCCCGAGTGTCCCTGTCATGTTTAATTGTGAGCATGAACAGCCGGGAGTTCAGCCGGTAAACGGGAAGAATATGATCATACCCCTGGAGCAATACGGGGTAAAACTAATGTCAATTGGATTTTTGACTCCCGCCGATAACGCGGTAGTATGGCGTGGACCTATGGCAAGTTCGGCGCTCAAGCAATTTATCAGTGATACGTTGTGGGGACCGCTGGATTATTTGCTGATTGATCTTCCTCCGGGCACGAGCGATATTCATCTCACGATGGTTCAGACGGTACCCGTCACAGGGGCAATTATTGTGACCACTCCGCAGAAGGTCGCACTGGCAGATGCGAGGAAAGGACTGCAAATGTTCAGGCAGCCCCAGATCAATGTGCCTGTCTTGGGTATTGTTGAAAATATGGCTTACTTTACTCCGCCGGAGCTACCTGATAAAAAGTATTTTATTTTTGGAGAATCGGGTGGTGAGAACTTATCAAGGCAATATGATGTTCCCTTGCTGGGTCAGCTGCCAATCGAACAGGAAGTACGTGAAAGCGGTGACTCGGGGTACCCGATAGCGCTGAAAAATACATTATCGAGTGAAGCATTCAGGAATTTGGCAGAATCACTTGCACAGCAGGTAGCCATCCGGAATGCCACAAAAGACAGAACAAAAACAGTTGAAGTTCAATAATTGCTTGCTGGAGCGACATGAAAAAAGAGGATATAGTAAAACGGATTGATGAGGCACTGGATAATATTCGCCCCTACCTGAAAACTGACGGGGGGAATGTTAAAATTCTTGAGCTAACGGATGATATGGTGGTGCGGCTAGAACTTCTGGGTGCATGCGGAAATTGTCCCATGTCTACTATGACGTTAAAGGCAGGTGTTGAAGAGGCCATTAAGAAATCAGTTCCCGAGGTAATTTCTGTCGAAGCAATCAATATTACGCAGCCTGATGACCCTCATGCGAAACTCCCTGATAACATGTTGTAACTGTGGCTAGAACACGGCAAAATAAATCTGTTCTTTTCATTGGCCTGTTTTTAACAGGCTTTTTGCTATTCATAAGCTCATCTTCCCTTCTGGCACAGGAAAAATGCGGAATTAAGGCATTCCAGGATTTGCAGAAAATGCAAAACCCATCCATTGAAGACCCGGAAACCTTTGAATCCTGGATGCAGGAAAAACTTTCACAGCAGCGGCAACGCGATGCATCGGGAATATCACCGCAATCTGTTCAGGAAGTTATTACCATTCCTGTTGTAGTTCATATTATCCACGAGGGAGAGCTTATCGGCAATGGAACCAACCTGCCCGAGGAACAGATCCTTTCTCAGATCGAAGTCCTCAATGAGGATTTCAGACGGCTAAACGCCGACCGGGTGAACACACCGGGAGTATTTGAACCTATTGCCGCCGATATTGAAGTGAATTTTGTTCTTGCCGCACGTGATCCGGAAGGACTTCCCACCAATGGCATCGTTCGCAAGCAAGGAGGTAAAAATATCTGGCAGCTTACCGATAACTACGCCTTGAAAAACCTGAGTTACTGGCCATCAGAGGATTATCTGAATATTTGGGTTACCGACCTGAATGATAACTACCTGGGATATGCTCAATTTCCCGTATCAGGGTTGGCAGGCCTGGAAAATGGCAGTGAATATCCATTTACCGATGGAGTGATCGTGGATTACAAGGCTTTTGGTTCAAAAGATAAATTTCCCGGCGCGAATCTTATCAACCAATACAACCTGGGGCGTACGGCCACCCATGAGGTAGGTCATTACCTCGGACTCCGGCATATATGGGGCGATGGTGATTGCAGCATGGATGACTTTTGCGATGACACACCCCTTCAGGGTAGTCCGAATACCAACGCAGGTGTGCCCTGTACCTTTCCCGGACCAAACAGCTGCTCCACAGGACCCGGAGATCTGCCAGATATGTTTCAGAACTATATGGATTACTCCAATGACGCATGCCTGAACCTTTTTACACAGGATCAGAAAGCCCGTATGCGCATCGTACTCGACAACAGCCCAAGACGCGTTAGCCTCAAGTCCTCCCTCGGTGCGGTCCCTCCGGTTCTTGTAGCGAATGACATGGGTGTGAAAGCGATTGAAACTCCATCAGAATTTGTATGCCCCGGTCCTTTCGCGCCGATTATAACCGTGCGCAATTACGGCACCAATGCTGTTACTTCATTTTCTGTAACCATTGAAAAGGACGGTTCAGTAATAGGTACCAAAAATGAAAATGTCACACTGGCGCCCGGTGAGGCTACTGCCGTTATGATGCCTGTGATTGAATATGACAATACGGGAGAAATCGCTTTTGCCATCACAAGTGTAAACGGGGGTCCGGACGGCAACTCACTTAATGACAGGAAATCAAAATCTATTGAAGTTTCTGATGAGATATCGATTTCTGTTGACCTGGATTTCAATACTTTACCCAATGAATGGATCATTCAGAACCCGGATGGATTGGAGACCTGGAAACTGATTCAGGCAGACAATGGATCAGCACTTAACCAGAGCCTTTACATGAACTTTTTCGACTACGAAAATTATGGCGAGCTCGACTTATTCATTTCTCCGGTGATAGATTTGACTGATGTATCTCAGGCTTCCCTCATTTTTGATGTAGCTTATTCAGGATACCCCAGTGTGGATGCGAATTTCGAAGGATTGATGATCACTGCAACATCAGACTGCATCTCCCCGATATTCGCCAGTGATACTGTTTTCTATAAGGTGGGTTCATCATTACGTACCACCAACACCAGGACTCAGGCATATACCCCTGGCGGTGCGAGTGACTGGCGTACAGAGGTCATTAATCTCCTGCCCTACCTGGGCACCAAGGTGAGACTCGCATTTGTGGGTATCAACGGTTATGGAAACAACCTCTATATCGACAATGTAAGGCTTGACATTGGTTCATCTGTCAGACTCCTATCGCCAGGACCTTCCTACTGTTCAGATCAAAGCGTACCTCTCACCTTCGGGATAACCAATACCACAACTACCGCCATTACCTATTTTGAATTAGAACTGCGCATCGATAATCAGCCGCAGGGTACGTATGTCTTCAATGGGAATCTCCCGGTTGGGGAAGAGATCGAGATCACCACGGATATGCCCGCACTCGGTTTGGGATATCATCTGCTCTTCGCCCAGGTTCGGAATATTAACAATACAGGAACAGGACTTGGCGAAACCGGAGAATTAACCAGGAGATTCATAGTAAGCGACAAGGAAATTCAGATCCCGTTCAGGGAAAATTTTGAAAGCTATGATCCCGAGGAAAAAGCTGCCTGGCTTCCATTATCGCAACCCGCTACACCCGGGTGGGAATTGGTTTCCACGGGCAGTGGCCTATCCATGGCGCTTTTTAATCAGAATAATAATGATCCGGGGGATTTTGATTACCTGATCAGCCCTGAATTCTCTCTTGCCGGTGTAACAGATGCATTCATTACCTTCGACTTCGCCTATCGCCGTGTGAATGATACCTTTGATTCCTTTAGCGTACTTCTCTCAGATGATTGCGGCGTTTCATACGATGAAGTCTTGTTTACCAGATCTGGCTCTGACCTGGGCAATAATGACTTTAATGGTGGAGACGTGCCTACCCAACCCGGGGATTGGGAAAAGATAACGCTGGATCTGACAGCATATTTGGACCTGAATAATCTGAATATTGCCTTTCTTGGTATCAATGGCAATGCCGGGGCTATGTTCATTGATAATATCGAGTTTTTTGTAAACGACCCCGTGGCAGCCGTGAACGGCACCTTATTTCCGAATCCTTCTGTTGATGGCAGGTTTAAGCTAACGTTCAACCTCCCCTCCCGGGAAAATGTATATATGAGAGTCATCGACCTGACTGGCCGGGTTGTATTTGAAAATAACTTTTCAGAAGTTCTGAATCAGACCTATGAATTTGATTTGAATCAACAAAAACAGGGAGTTTATATCATTCAGGTAAAAGGGGAAACTTTTTCCTTCTCAAAAAGGCTGATTCATGCATTATATTAATGAAAAGTGCATTATCTTGAAGGTTAATTTTATTTTTTACATATATGAGCAAGCTGCACGTAGCCATACTTTTTGGCGGAAAATCAGTTGAACATGAGATATCCATCAACTCTGCCAGAAATATTTTTGAATTTATCGACCGGTCCCGCTTTGACGTTTCACTCATTGGAATTTCGCGCACCGGCGGTTGGTACCTGAAAAAGGAAGTTAATGCTGATATTTCCAGCGGTGAACCATTGAGACTCAACATGGTAGGATCCAGAAAAGGCTTCATGAGGCTCAATAGCGAAATTTTACACTTCGATGTTATTTTCCCCGTATTGCATGGTACGGATGGGGAAGATGGAAGCATCCAGGGATTACTCACGACTTTCGAAATGCCATTTGTGGGAACCGGTGTTCTGGGCTCGGCAATGAGCATGAGCAAGCTGTATACGAAAAAGCTCATGGAAGCATCAGGGATACCTGTTAGCAAATTCCTCACCTTTACCTATGAAGAACGTGCGGCCATCAAATTTAGTGATGTCGAAAAGAAACTCGGACTGCCCTTTATGATCAAGGCAGCGAACCTGGGCTCCTCGGTTGGTGTATTCAAAGTAAAAGGAGAAAAAGGTTTCGATGCCATTGTGGACGAAGTCTTCAAATTTGACGACACCCTGCTTTTTGAAGAATTTGTTGAAGGACGCGAACTGGAATGCGCCGTCATGGGAAACCGGGATGTTAAGGCCTCCCTGCCCGGTGAGGTGGTGGTAAGTCCGGATTACGAGTTCTATACCTATGAAGCGAAATACCTGGACCCGGAAGCGGCAAAAATTGTCGTGCCTGCAGATATTCCGGATGATATTGCTGAATCAATCCGGCAGCTGTCAATAAAAACCTACAAGACCCTGCACTGTGAGGATTTTGCACGGGTTGATCTTTTTTATAAAAAGGATGGCACCATCCTGATTAACGAGATCAATACAATTCCTGGATTCACAAATTCAAGCATGTTTCCGATGATGTGGAAAGAACGTGGAATTTCTTTTACGGACCTGATCAGCCAGTTGATTGACATGGCAATCGAGCGGCATGAAGCACATAAGCGGATTGTGAAAACAAGGTGATGAATGGTTTATTTTTTACGAAGACAAGAATTGCATATTTTAGAGCGTTATTTCTCCAATCATGAATATTTTTTCAAATAATTTCAGAGCACTGCTGATCAACCTGGCGATTATGGCCGGGCTACTTTTAGGTGCGCTCCTCATTTTCTTTTTCGTCTATCTTCCCAGCAAAACCAATCACGGGGAAACAGTTACGGTTCCTGATCTCGAAGGGATTCATATGGATAACGTGGAACAGTATGTGGTTCAGCGTAATTTGAGATATGAGGTTAATGACTCAGCGTATTCAGATGATTTTCCCCCGCTCACAATATTAAAGCAATACCCTAAAGCCGGCTCCAAGGTAAAGGAAGGCCGCAAAATATTTATATCCGTAAACCGCGTCAACCCTCCTTCGGTTCCTGTTCCCGACCTGGTAAATCAGTCTTCACTGAGGAATGCGGAAGCTGTACTTAAAAGCAATGAATTACGGAGAGGTAATATTGACTATAAACCAAGTCCGTTCCTGAACCTCGTTCTGGAGATGTACCATGACGGAAAACCAATTTCGGCCGGTGACCGGCTTCCCAAAGGTAGTGTGATCGACCTGGTGGTTGGAAACGGTTTTGCAAGGTCAAATATACCTACACCGAATCTTATCGGTCAGAATTATGAAGATGCCACATTTATTATTCTTGGTTCAAGTCTGCAGATCGGGCAGGTTTCTCTCGAAGTGGATACGGCAAGGACAAGGGCAGTGATCATCCGTCAGTCGCCCAAGGCAGGGACTGAGATAAAAATGGGTGATCCGATTGACCTGTGGCTGGGAAATCCAGCCGATACGGTAAGAAGTGAACCTCAGGCGATGCTAATAAATTAATGAAACTCAGATTCGTTATCACCGGACTCCTGTTACTGACGTTCTTTGCATCAACGGCGCAGATCAGGATTATTCCGCTTGAGTCGAATCAGCCTGGACAAAAAAAAACTTCTGCAGCCAAGGTGGCAAATCAACCCTTGTTGCTCCCGTTCTGGGAAGATTTTTCAGCCTCCCGAACACTGGATACCACCCGATGGCAAAACAGTGATAATGTATGGATCAATGACGGGCTCACCTTTACTCCTCCAAGCCTTAATGTTGCCAGTTTTGATGGCCTGGATGTAAAGGGACAGCCGTATGGAAGCGGCTCTTCAAGCGGTCTCGTCGATAGCCTTTCCTCAAGGGCGATCAACCTGAGTGGCTATTCTTTCGCCGACGATATTTATATGAGTTTTTTTTACCAGGCCGGTGGGTTGGGGAATATTCCGAACGATGGTGACGATTCGCTCCGTCTGGAGTTCCTGAATAACCAGGGCAATTGGATTGCAGTTTGGCCGCTGGATGGTGATATCAATATGGATGGCGAATGGCATGAGCATATATTGCCGATCAGCGCTGCACAGTTTCTGCATTCTAACTTTCGATTCAGGTTTCAAAGTGTAGGTAATCTAACGGGGATGTTTGATATCTGGAATCTCGATTACATTTATATCAACAGGAACAGAAATTCGGGTGATACGTCTTTCCCGGATCGTGCCATCAACGAACCGCTGACGTCATTCCTTCAGAATTACTTTATCGTTCCCTATCAACACTATATTTCCAGTGAGAATATCGAACCTAATTTCTGGATCAGAAACCTGGTAACAGGTGTTTTCAACCAGAATAAAGCCTATAAATATTATTTCAACTACCAGATTGATGTTACCGATACCCTTGGAAATAATTATCAGTTTTCAGACAGCCAGTTTATTGAGCCTCTGGAAAGCCCGATTGGAATCGGTCAGACCGAAGAAGTCGTAATCCGCGAGCCTTTCGCTGATTTCAGCGGAATCGATGGCGCCGATTCAGCCCGGGTATTCGTTGAAATTATTCTGGATGCGGAAGATAACAGGCCCATCAATGATTCCGGGGATTATGACCCCTCCAAATATGCCCCAATTGATTTCACCATCAATGATACGCTTCGGTCTGTCTATTTTCTCACTGACGTGTATGCCTATGATGACGGCACTGCGGAAGCGGCCGCCGGGCTTAATTTCGCGGCAGACCGTCTTGCGGTACAGTTTGAGACATTGCCCGACAGCGCAAGAATTACCGCGGTAGACATGTACTTCCCCTTTACCGGCAATGAACCGGCCGGTAAGTCTGTAGACCTGATGATCTGGAACGATGATAGTGGCGTTCCGGGAAATATCATCTTCAGGCAACAGATCATGATTCAGCGCCTCGAGGGGCTCAACAACTTTGTACGGTATGAATTTAATAAATCCGTAGAAGTGAAGGGCACTTACTATGTCGGGTACCGGCAGAACACAAACGGAGAGCTCGGGCTCGGCCTTGACCTGAACACCTTTTCAGGAGACCGCATGTTCTATAACCTGGATGAGCTTTGGGAAGAAAATTCACTGGTCCAGGGGAGCCTGATGATCCGTCCGGTGTTTGGTAAAGTGGATGACACTATTGTTGGAAATGATCCGCTGATCTCAGAAAAACTACAACTGTGGCCTAACCCGAGTGAGGACGGACTTTTTCAGCTTAGAGGAAATATTCACTCCTGGAAGGTGATGGACATAACAGGAAAATCAATTGTTAACGGGTTGGCAAATCCTGCGGAAGCGTTTCAACCCATACTCATCAATCTTAGTCAGTTCCATGCGGGCATGTTTATCCTTCAGGTCACCCTTCAGGATGGACAACAGCAATCCCTGAAAATCTTCCGAAAGTAAATTAACTGATCACAAACGGCGCCGGGCTGAAGGATATTACAAATATCAGTAACGCCAGCCATCCCAGGATCTGCCTTGTCTTATTCAGTGGTTCCTCATCTTTGGCGCGGGGATGTTCAATGCCAATTAAACGGCTGATCATGAACGCAAATAAAAGCCATCCACTGTAACCATGAATTTCGGGATGTATCATCGGTATAAGAAACTGCGCAGTAAACATGATGAGCGCATACATCAGAGTCGTTTGTGGGGGTTTCCGGAAACTCTTCAGTACATAATATAAGAATCCCACATAAATCGGTGCCCAAAGTAATTCTTCAGGTGTGTCATTGGGGGTGAATAAACCAAGACCTGCATAAAACAGGAATGCTGAAAATATGATTCTCGCCACATAGGAATGAGGCTTCCACCCTATCAATCCGTAGAGGACATGACCTCCATCCAGCTGCCCGATCGGAAGCAAATTCAGGGCTGTAAAAAATAACGCCAGGAAGCCCGCAAAAAGGAAGGGATAATGAATGATCTCATTCGTCGGAGGGACAAAATCATTCTCCCCCGGCAATGTTTGCTCCATTGCTGTATATAACAGATTCTTACCGATTGCAAGGTTGATCACCGAATCTGAATCCGTCAATTCCGCCCCGTGCTCAATCCCCAGCTCCTCATATTCAGGGTGAATCTCATAGAGGTAGGACTTATCCGGCAAATGGGTAAAGCCCCATGCAAGCGATAACACCGCAATTACAAAACCTGCCAGAGGCCCCGCGATGCCTATGTCAAAGTACTTTCTTTTCGATTGAATCTTTTCCTTGATCCGAATGATCGCCCCCAGCGTACCCACGAGAAAGAACGGCGGAAGCGGAATATAATACGGAAGCGTGGTGTCAACATTGTTTTTTCGTGCGGTAAAATAATGACCGAATTCATGGACCGTTAAAAATCCAAGAAAAGGGAGTGTAAATAATAAGCCTTCCTGAAAATCCTGCCAGGTGAATTCGGTAAACCAGGGGAGCTTGCCACGCATCCAGTATTCCCCGGACAGGGTTACCGTTATGAAGGTGGTAATAAACAATACCAACTGGATTATGTAGATGCGCTTAATTCCTTTCATATTCGACACCCCAATTATACATGCAAACGTGCCGTTAAACAATCTTTCCGTTACCAGATTGATTAATTTACGTCCGTATTTGTTTGTGAATTTGCACAGAGCCTGCCTTCAGGAGTTTGCAACTTTCAAAAGCTGAATTATGTTTGTCCATAGATGGTCCGTCTGATTTTAATCTTTCTGCTGCTTTTTACCAGCACAACCGGTAATGCACAAAAACTTTTGACTGCCGAGCAAAAGCTGGATGAAGGTATTGTGTACTGGGGAGAACGAGACTATGAAAAGGCCCTTGCCAGATTCGATGAGGCGATCCGGGAATATCCCGGACTGCAGGAGGCTTATCTTTACAGGGCAGATTGCAGGGCGGCCCTCAATGATACAGGCGGAGCCATTCGGGATTATATGCTGTACCTTACCTGGTTTCCTGAAAACCGGGAAGCCCTGTTCTCCTACAGTGAGCTGAGTTACCGCGAAGGGCATTATACGCAGGCGATTGATGGCTTCCGGCGACTGAAGAAATTACCGGGCGGACAAACGAACCGGGTTTATTATCGACAAAAAGCCTATGAAGATGGCGTTGAAGGCATATTTACAACGCAAACGAATGACCGCTCCTACCTGGATAATTACCTGGGTCTTTCTCACAGGGGGCTTGGTCAGCTGGACAGGGCTATCGCCTATTTTGATTCTGCATTGTTCATTCAACCGGAAAATCCCGATTACCTGACCAACAGAGCTGTGACCTACCTTGCCATGGGCATGCGTACGAAAGCTGAGCAGGAGCTCAGGAATGTACTAATTATAAGCCCACAACATGCCATTGCTAAAAACACACTTGCCATGATGATCGATGAGGAAGGTGATTCGAAAAAGGCCATCGAATTTTATACTGAAGCCATCGCGGAAAATCCGAATTCGCCTCACGCCTATCGTCACCGCGGTCGGGCAAGGCTTCTCACCGGGGCCAATGAAGCAGCCCTGAAAGACTTCAATGAAGCCATTGCCCTGGATCCGGATGAACCCACCAGCTGGTTAAACCGAGGAATCGTCCTGATGCGGCTGAAGCTTTATGAAGAGGCATTCCGTGACTTTTCAAAAGTGATAGAACTCCGTCCGAATATGTCTTCCGCATACCTCAACCGCGGAAATGTCCTGTACCAGCTAAAAGAATATCCCGAGGCGCTCAATGATTATGATGTAGCCCTGATGTACCAGAACGACTATCCTCTCGCCCGTTATCACAGGGGCATTACGTTATACCAGCTGGGGCGGCTTGATGAAGCGTGTGATGAATTGCGAAAGGCTGTCGGACTGGAAGTCGCTGCAGACGCACGGGACCGGATCTGCCCTGAATAAATCCTGTATTGTTCGCTGGAAATTGATTATTTTGGACAAACCCGTTGTTCCAAATGAGTCCGATTGTTGAAATCCTTCTTATCCTTACCGGTGTTGTCGCCGGGATCATTGTTTCGATATCTGTCTTCAAGTTGCATCCCGCCATTGCGCTGGGAATCGCGGCCATACTGACGGGCCTGGTCCTCGGATTTGGTTTTACAACCATTCTGAATGCGATGTACACCGGCTTTCGCAACGTAGTCCTGGGCGTTGGTGTTGTGATCATCCTGGGAGCGGTTCTGGGAACGCTCATGGAGCATTCCGGGGCCATGGATACCATCATCGCATATGTACTTCGCATCTTTGGCAAGGACAGACCCATCACATCGCTTTCTGTCCTTGGATTGTTCATCGGGATACCTGTATTCTGTGATTCCGGGTTTATTATTCTTTCGAGGGTCGCCAATGGAATGGCAGATCAGCGGGGTCTGAAAAGACGATATACGGCGATGGCGCTTGCCGGTGGTCTATATACTGCGCACACATTAATTCCACCCACACCTGGTCCTGTGGCTGCAGCTGGAAATTTCGGAATGAGCGGTCAGCTGGGCATGGTTCTGGGAAGCGGATTGCTGGTGAGTATTCCGATCCTGCTGGTGCTGATCCTGGGAACAACATGGTTATCCCGGAAGCAACAACGGGATCGAAGTATAACCCTTGAAGAACATCCGGAAGCACAGTGGACCTTGCTCCTTCCGGTAATTATTGCGATGCTTTTAATCTCCCTTGGATCGGTAGCCACTGCGATGTCGGACGAACAGCTGCCAATTTTGGTGAAAATCATTGTACACCCTGTAACCGCCTTGTTCATTGCCGCGCTCATTGCGTGGGGGCAAATTCCTGCGGCTAACAGAAAGTTCCTTCTTTGGAAAAAGGGATTTACCGATGCCCTGCCCATTGTACTAATTACCGGTATGGGCGGAGCCTTTGGCCAGGTGCTGAAAGAAAGCTCATTGGCGGCCTCCCTAGCTGAGACATTTACCTCGTCGGGTGGATCGGCAGGACATCTTCTGTTGATCGGATTTGCCGGGGCACTCATTATTAAAACAGCCCAGGGATCCAGCACTGCAGCGATCGTCATCACGAGTTCGATTCTTTATCCGCTGGCAACCGGACTTACAATGTGGCAGACTGCCTTGCTCATCAGCGCGATCGGTTCAGGTGCCATGGCCATTTCCCATGCCAATGACTCCTATTTCTGGGTGGTGTCGAAATTCTCAGATCTGTCGGTACGCGAGAGTTACCAGTATTTCAGTGTACTTACGCTGGTGCTGGCCGTTACCGGACTTATTTCCTGCTGGTTGCTCATAATGATTTAATCAGAGCAGGTTCGCTTTTAAATATTGCGGAAGCGAATTGATATCCGTCAGGTGATGGGTCTGAATACCCAGATCGGCTGCAGACTTGATATTGAAGGGATTATCATCAATGAATAATGCCTGGGCGGATCTGAGGTCATGTTCAGCCAGAACGGCGTTGTAAATTGCGGGATCCGGCTTCCGAAGTCCCATACGATGTGAATAATGGGCTTTTGTAAAAAACTGATCCAGTTCATCATAGCCCAACTGCTGAACTTTCGAATGAACAAAACGCAGGTGGATATCATTGGTATTGCTGAGCAGAAGCACGACATATCTTTCGGCCAGTTGCTCAAGCAGGCTGAACCGGTCTTCCGGAAAGTCCAGGATCATCTGGTTCCAGGCCCAGTCGATCTGTTCGTCGCTCACTTCCGCCTTTAGAATCTCCCGCAGTCCGTCGCGAAATTCAGCATCGGAAATAAACCCCTGCTCATAGCGGAGCGGGATCGGATGATGCAGCATTTCCTGCCAGTTAACTCCTGACTGTGGCGCCAGTTCCTGAAATGCTTTAAAAGTCCGCGGCATATCCAGGTTTATCAGTACTCCACCTAGATCGAAAATAATATGGGTCGGCTTGTTATTATCCACTTTTCGTTTTGTTTGAAAATACTATACAAATATGTAACATTGCAGTCACTTAACAAGTGTCCGGTGAAGATGAGCATAGCGCTCATCACCGCACGGCAGAGTGGAAATAGCGTTTGGGTCTATTCCCTATTCCCTATTACCCATTAGCTGCTCCGGGCCTATAGCTCAGTTGGTTAGAGCACCTGACTCATAATCAGGTGGTCCCTGGTTCGAGCCCAGGTGGGCCCACGGAACAAAGCCACGACAGAAATGTCGTGGCTTTGTTGTTTGAGGATACTGGATACAGGATACAGGAGTTAACAGCTTCTGGTGTGGAGTTTTTGATTGGGCGAGAAGCCTGTTTTATTCTAAATACCTCGCCACAACCTTGTTTATCTTCCCATTAAACTTGAATGGAGCGATGTCAAAATAGGCATCAGAAACCGGCGATCCTAAGTCCTGGCCGATATCAAATCCATCATTATAGGAAATAGTTGATGCAATAGAACGAGGTACTGTTCCTTTTGCTACCTCTTTCCCATTTACTTTTATAGTGATATTCAATGCTGAAGTTGGCCCATTTTCCAGCTCCGACAAAAGTTGAATATTTACTTTACCTTCGGGAAGTTTTTCACTAGCTACAATCTTGGTGCGATTCATCAGAAAAAAACAATATTCATAATTCAGATATCCATCTTTTATAAAAAAGCTTACTCCACCTGCATAACCACCCACCGAACACAATACACCATTCGCATCTCTTGGGACTATGACATCAAATTCCATTTGGTTCGAATTGCTTCCAAATCGAGGCGCAGCCGCTTCGGGAATTCGTTTTATTGGCCCGGCGAAGTTCCATTCCGAAATTGGGCTCGCCGGAGCATCTTCGGGGTGCAATGCTGCTGTTGACCAAAATGTCCCGCCAATCGGCAATACATTGTTTCTGGCTGCTTCTACCAGGAAGGTACTCTTCATTTCATTAAGTTTATCCGCGTTACTTTTTGCCAGGTCATTGGCTTGCGTCCAGTCTTCTTCTAAATTGTACAATTCCCAGGGTTCTTTTAAGGGATCCCATGTACTGATATCCGGAAGACCTTGTAACCAGGGAGTTCGAACTCCAAATGCACAGGCAAACCAACCATCTTTATAAATACCCCGACTTGTGTGAATTTCAAAATACTGGGCTCCCTTTCTACCTTCAGCAGCTGGGTTGTCAAATGTATATTTCATACTTATCCCGTCAAGTTCCATTTGCTCTTCCCCATTTACAATTTTCGGAGGGGTGATATTGAGTATATCATATATTGTTGGGACGATATCATTGACATGATGAAACTGAGATCTGTGTATGTTATCATGCTTAATTACTTTAGGCCATCTGACAGCCATAGGCTGACGAGTACCACCAAAGTAAGCTGCCACAAGCTTGGTTCCTTTGTAAGGAGAACTACCTCCCCACGCCCATCCGGCATGCATCATATTTTCCACTTTATTCCCACCCAAAGCATCCAGACCACCAATCTTATTGAGTGCTTCAATTTGTTGTTTTGTAGTTGTTTTAACACCATTCTGAGCGAGTAACTCTGCAAGGGTGCCTTGCTGTCCTTCTGACGAGGCACCGTTGTCTCCCCATATATAGAATACCAGGGTATTGTCATTATATCCTAGATTTTCAAGTTCATCAATTACTTTACCTACTTGTGCATCCACATGCTCGGCATACCCTGCATACACTTCCATCAAACGTAGCTGGAATGCTCTTTCATCCTCAGGAATGTCATCCCAGGCTTGCATGGTTGAAGGACGTGGAGTTAGTTTTGCATCTTGAGGTATCCATCCCATTTTCTTTGCCCTTTCATAGACACGTTTTCTGTATTCGTCCCAGCCATCATCAAATTTTCCCTTGTATTTATCAGCCCATTCTTTTGTAACATGGTGCGGGCCATGTACAGCACCGCTTGACCAGTACATGAAAAAAGGCTTGTCGGGTTGTATTGCTTTGTGTTGACGCATCCAATTGATAGCCTGGTCTGCCAAATCTTCACTCAGGTGATAGCCTTCTTTATGCATGTGTTCCTCAGGAACTAATGTTGTATTCTCAAATAAAGTAGGTTCATATTGCGAAGCATCACCTGCCATGAAACCATAGAAATATTCAAAGCCATAACCTATAGGCCAGTGGTCAAAGGGACCTGCAGCACTTGATTCTTCAGGTGCAGTGTTGTGCCACTTCCCAAAAGCTGAGGTGGAATAGCCATAATTTTTTAGTACTTCTGCAACGGTTGCAGCACTTCTTGGGATCACTCCTGTATAGCCATCCCAGTCGTTAGCATATTCTGGGATCTGGCCATTTCCTACACGGTGGTGATTTCTCCCAGTCAGCAATGAAGCTCTGGTAGGGGAACACATAGCTGTAGAGTGAAATCGGTTATAAGAAATCCCTTCTTCAGCAATTTTGCTTAAAGTAGGCGTGTTAAATTCACCACCATAAGTACTGGCTTGTCCGGGACCTACATCATCAATCAATATAATGACAATGTTGGGAGCGTCATCTGGTAGGTGATTTTCCGTTTTCCTTTTATTATGAGTGGACTCTGATAGAGTTATTCCTGCCTTTGACGCTGAAGGCGTTGGTGGAAATGGTAATATTTCTTGCCCTGAAGTTTTGTGTGCAAAAACCAGGGATATAAATACTATCGGAATGAAATAAGGAATGTTCTTTATTTTCATTTGGAGATGGTTTTAAAAGTTCATTTTCCTACATAAAATAGTGATTTTTTATGTAAGACTATTTTGTCATTTGATGCTGCATATAGGACATCAAAATTCTATCCCCAAAACAGGATTGAAGATATCCGCCCTGAAGGAAGGGTTAGTATCCCTTTTTCGTGCCTATCTTAATCACATACCTGAATGCCAATAGCAGTGATTAATCAGTTGATTTCCCCTCTTCCACCGATTTATACAATCCCTCAGAAATCTCAATGTCGGTATTTACAATGTCATCGATATGCTTTTGAAATTCAGGAAAGAATAATTCCCTTCGTAATTTCCAGAAAAGCCGAAATCCAGGCTGGTCCTTTACCCCTACTGCTGCCTTCGTAATAGATTCTTCAATATGGGAATCGAGTGTTCCTTGCTGACTTAAATAGAAACTGTTTTGAAAGGTCAAAAACAATCCGTGCAAACTAATGATAACCTGAAATCTTTCTTCGGAAGTTAATGAATCAGGATTTGCCATGAAATTATAGAACAGACTGCTGGATTGCTGATTATTGCCCATTTCAGTATACCAGGAAGAAATAGTAGCGACCGTACTAGCAGCTGTTGCCGACTTTGTTGCCTTGGTGTTTTCAGTAAACTGAATTCCGACAAAAATCAGTGATATGACAATCGCGACAGCACCTACCACCTCGGTGACGATACTTATTTTCTGAAGTTTGTTTTTCATTTTCCTTAAGTGCTGAAGGATTCGTGTTTAACTGATAAGTTAGTTACAATACCACAACATAGCAACAGATAACTATCACTCCCCTCTTAGCACAGTTGAAGGGTTTGTATTAGTAGTAACTGTTATCTGATACGTGAGCGTCAAAGAAATCAACATCAACAGCAATCCGCCCGAGAGCAAAAAACCTGTACCATTGATGGAAATATGATAGGCATAGTTCGCCAGCCACCCGTTCATCAACCAATATGACAACGGAAAAACGATGATCATTGAAACCAGTGCAAGGATCATATACTCACGACTTAAGAGTCGTAACGAATTAAACCAGTTGGAGCCGAGCACTCTTCTTATCGCCAGTTCCTTGAGCCTAAGTTTGATGGTATAGGCCATCATTCCGTAAAGTCCGATAAATGCAATCAGGATGGCCAAAAAAGTAAACGATGATATCAGTTTTAGCTGTTTCTTTTCCTGCAGGTACTGTTGTTCCAGTTCGTGATCAAGGTTGCTGATCTCCAGGGGCTGGTCTGGGAAGGTATTTTTCCATAAGTCTTCAATCGAGCTGTGCAACCCGAAATGATCATCTGTATTTATTTTAACCAGCATATTGCGAACCCAAAGCGGTTCATAGGTGATAACCACGGGTCTGATCTGCTCATTCAGGCTTTCCTGGTGAAAGTCTTTAATTACACCCATAACGGGCCCGTGTTGCAGGCTGAAATCTCCAATGGACCAGTTGATTTCCTGGCCAATGGCCTCCTCAGGACTCCAACCCAGCTTCCTGCAGGCCGACTCATTAATGAGATAAACCCGTTGCTTCGTTGCAAAGTCCTTCCACAAAACAGAATCCGGATGATCTGCCGACTGCTGCAAATATTGCGGCAACTGACTACCGGCAATAAATTCCATTCCCAAGACTTCGGGGGCATTCAGATCCATTACCTGCATATCGGCAGAGATAGTGTTTTGCTCATCACCCAAAACCGTGACAGGCCCCTGATCTTTAACCGGCACAGATGGCACTTCCATTACGGCGGTAACATCCAGCACCCCCGATATCCTCTTCAATTCATTTTTGAAGCTTTCATATTTACGCATCACTTCACGGTTATTATTCCTGAGAACCAGGATCTGATCACTGTCATAACCAAGACTTTTCTGCGTCATATACGTGAACTGCCGTTGCACAATCACCATACTGGTAATTAATAGAAGCATTGCCGAAAACTGCAGCCCTAACAAGATATACTTTTGTACACTCCTGTAACCGGCGGATGGTTTAAACCAGTTGCCGATCTGCCCAAAATCTATACGCATCATTGACAAGCCTGTAATTAAAGCAGAAACGAGGGAAATAAGACCTGTCAGTACAATCAGCCCTAAAACCATTTCCAAATAGGAAAACACAAGGCTGTGCCCAACAAATTGTTCAAAATATTTCAGGCCTGTTGTAAAACCTGCGAGCGCGATGGCAGCACTGAAAAGTGCAATAATGAGCGCCTCTAATACCATCTGAACTTTCATTTCTCCTTTTGGAGCCCCGAAAGTTTGTCTTAGTCCGAACTCCTTGATGCGTTCAATTGACTGGATAGTGTTAAGGTTTATGAAATTGACGGTTCCAATAATCAGTAAAAACAAGCCTACAAAAATGAAGATGACAACGTATTTTATATTTCCATTGGCGGCAATTTCCCGGCTCAAATGGGAATGAAGATGAATGGAAGTCAGCGGTTGAAAATTTACAGTCAATATATCTTCATCAGCCAAATCTTCATGGTCAGCAATGAAATCCGGCATTTTCTCCTGTATGGATTGAATATCCGCTTTATCTTTCAGAAGCATGTAAACATAGGCCCAGCCGGTCCGTTCGTTCTCGCTGTTAATGCTGGTGAGTAGAGTGATCGGTAAATGCGTATTTGACGGAGGGTCCTTTATGACCCCACTAACTTTGTAGGTTTCTTTAATGCCCAAATCATTGGAAATCTCCATGGTCTCACCAATAGGATCTTCACTTCCAAAATATTTTTGTGCAGTAGTGGTGGTTAGCACAACGGTATACGGTGTTAACGATTCTGCCTGGCTGCCTTTGACGATCTCTAAATCAAACAGATCAAAAACTTCCTTATCCACGGCATAGGCGTAGTTTTCTCTGAAATTATTACTACCGATCTGAATGTCCCTGGTTCTGAAAGACTGAAAACGCACCAACTTATCAATCCGCGGAAAGCTGTTCGGCAGTTCATTAACCCAGGACTGGTTCATCCGGGCCCACTGGATGTCGTAACCATTGGCATTTTGAAACCGATATGTGACCCGGTAAATCCT
>JBNKGL010000007.1:0-152990 GCA_050289805.1 Cyclobacteriaceae bacterium | reverse complement strand
TTAATAGAGAAATTAGTTAGCACTACCTACAGCACTGTATAAAAGCTCAGAATCTTTGCAAATTTTTAAACTCGGCTCAGAACCTGGCCGGCCTGCCTTCCGGTTGGCAGGCCGGCGGAACTCCGTGGGAGCACGGAGTCGGGCGGGGAACTTTGCTTTGCAGGGTATAGATTTTTTGACCTCCCACAAACGTCATCCTGAACTTGTTTCAAAATCCACTCGAAACCCTCATTGAAAAAAATTTGATTCTATTCTCATCCGAGATCCTTTGGATATTGATTTCAGGGAAACGAGTTCTATACTGCAACTATATCGAAATCCAGGGGATCCCGAAACAAGTTCGGGATGACGTGAAAGTATAAATGTTCCCTGGGAGATCAGGAATCGATCAGTTAGTCCATGGTTTGAGATGACTACAACTAATTTCACTATATTACATAGCTGAGCACCATGAAAATGACGATTTTTTGGAATTAAGTAAGAATTTTTCACACCATTCGGATACAAATGGTATTAACAAAACAATCTGCTATCCCACAACAATGTCGTTACAAATGAAAAGCATTTCCGGTCCGCTGTATCTTCTCATTATATTGGCTGTCATGTTTTCGGCCTGCAAGGAGAAGGAAACCGCAACAGCAGAGACGGATTTTTGTGAAAACATTCATCGCAACGATGATATAACCCTGACATCCGCCCTGGAGGATGTCGCCGGGAAGATGGAAAGCCAAACCGGGGTTTATGTCCTGGAAGACGGGAGCGGTTCCATGATTGCCCGGGCGTGGCTCACCGAATATGCCGAAAAGACCATCGATATACAGTATTTTATTTTTTCTACCGATAACATCGGTCTTATTGCCTGTGATTACCTGGTCAGGGCGGCAGACCGTGGCGTGAAAGTAAGGATCATCGTCGATGATATCATGGTGGACGCCGATATCGATGATATCGCCACTTTCAGCTCCCACGAAAATATATCCGTAAAGATCTATAATCCGGGAGTTAACCTCGGGAAAAACATTCTTCAGAAGATCGGGAAATTCACAACGGATTTCAGGTCTGCGAATCAGCGGATGCATAATAAAACATTCATTGTGGACGGTAAAGTGGTCATTACGGGCGGACGAAATATCGCCGATGAATATTTCGATTATGACCATGAATACAATTTCCGGGACCGTGATATACTTCTCCTCGGAAAAGCCGTAAAAGATGTTGGTCATTCCTTCGAGGAATACTGGAATAGCGAATTGAGCCAGGATGTGATGAAGGTTATAAATGAAGATCCGGAAAAGATATCGTCGCCCGACACCTTTGATCGTCTTCATGAATATGCCTGTAACCCAGAAAATTTTTGGCCACAGATACGCGAGAGAATTGCTCAATTACCTGAGGCCTTTGAAAACATTAAAAACTCAGGGGATTTGGTGTGGCTTGACAGTATCGGATTTATTTCAGATAAGCCTGGTAAAAACGAAGGAGAAGAAGGCCTTGGTGGTGGAGGTTTAACAACCACGGCACTGATTGAGCTCGTGAAAAATGCGAAGTCATCCATCGATATCCAGTCACCCTATTTAATCACAACTGAACTTAGTCGGAATTTATTCGCTGAAGCAGTGGCCAGAGGAGTTAAAATCAGGATACTCACCAACAGCCTTGCATCCACAGATAATGTAGAAGCATTCAGCAGCTACCAGACGGACAGGGAGGAATTGCTGAAAACAGGTGTGAGAATATTTGAGTTTCGGCCCGATGCTGCGGAACGCACACGGATCATGACCGGTGAACTGCAGCAAACGCTGGATCATACGCCAATATTCGGACTACATGCGAAATCTATGGTGATTGATCAGCAAATCACGGTTGTCGGAACTTTTAACCTGGATCCAAGAAGTGCAAATCTGAATACCGAGTGTATTGTGGTTGTGGACTCTGAACAAGTTTCAAATGGTGTTCTTTCAGGTATGGAAATTGAATTCAAACCAGAAAATTCCTGGGAGACTACCCTGGATTTCAATCCGGATTCTGAGGTAAGCAAATACAAGCGTATAAAAACCTGGACCAGAAAAATTATTCCGAAAGAGATATTATAACGGAATAATTGATCCCTTCCATGGTTAAAAGTTGGGGATCATCTGCATGGCAATCATGAAAATGATCAAAATTCTGAAATAGGTCTCCTTTCGGAAAATCATCAGGTTGGCCAGCAGAAAAAGCAGCATCGATATATTGAATGTCAATGAATTTACCATGGAAATTGCCATGGGAGACCACTCCATTCCGGCCGACAGGCGAAGTATTGGATATAATACCAGTAAACAACACATAGTGAGGATCCATTTGCGGTTTGATGAAACCGATACCCGTGCGTAGTGGTAAAAAATGATCCCGATATAGATTATGGGGGCAATAAATGCTGCCAGGTTACGAATTTCAGGCTGAAGGTTTTCACCGTACAAGGGCAGAATAAATAATACCAGTGCCGCAGTTGAGAATATCAGGAGTGGTAATTCGATTCTTCCGCGGGGCATCCTGAGATAGGTGGACCAGGTAAAGCTGTAGGCATAGAGTCCTATCCATATGATGGTCAGGATAAAGAAAACGATACCTACCAATACGGTTTCCCCTGTTAGCCATGAGCTAAAATTGAAAACCAATCCAAACCCGATCATCATTAGTGCGATCGCCTCCATCAAAGAACTGTTCCGGGAAAGTAATCCTATAATGACATGATCCTTCAGTTTTCCGCCGGATCGATAAAAATAGATGGAAATGGCCGGGAACAGGATTAACAACATTGAGGAAGATATGATCTGAAGCTCAGACCTTCCGGGCAGGTGTAATATGGTAAATGTGAGGTATAGCAGGAAGAAGATGAGCGACAAGGTAATGAGCGATAGGAATAGTCTACCTCTTGATTCCGGGTAATTTATAATATTGCGGACAGTACTTGTGACCAGTAAAACACTGGTAACTGCAAGAAAACCCAGCAAAAGTTCTCCCGACCCCGGAAGGTGCAGGATTTTAAATGTTGTGGCTACAGCGAGGAGTATCACTGACAGGATACTGAAAAGCCGTGTTAAATCGATCTTCTTGTTGATTGTTTTCATGGTTTCACGTTCTATAGTTTTTAAATGATGGCCCGATATTTCCTTCTGCACCAACTCCCATGCCTCGGGAAAAGACATTCCTGAATCCATGCGTGATTCAAGATCGGAGATCAGATGGTCGAGCAGCTCTTCGCGAAGCGGACTGAATGTAATGCCCTGCTCATCGAGGAAGAGATTTACGATGTCGGCCTGGGATGAACTTAAATTCCCCATGCCAGCAGTCCCGGTTTTGGAGAAGGTGCCAGTACCGAGCGGATTACTTTCAGAAATTGCTCGAGCTCTGCAACCTTTACCCTTGCTTCTTCCTTGCCTTTCTCGGTTAGGGAATAGTATTTCCTCACCCGGTTATCGACAATTTCCTGCTCCGTTTTTAACAGCGCCTCATTTTCAAGTTTATACAGGATCGGGTATAATGCGCCATACGTGATCTCGATCTCACCGCC
Source organism: Cyclobacteriaceae bacterium (assembly GCA_050289805.1). Classification (GTDB taxonomy): domain Bacteria; phylum Bacteroidota; class Bacteroidia; order Cytophagales; family Cyclobacteriaceae; genus JAUILA01. Next base: position 149,437 of record JBNKGL010000007.1, on the reverse strand, counting down.
GGAAAGACGTTTCACCTCCTGTGTTATTTCATACCCGTACATACGCTTGTTTTCGGAAAGCAGCTTCAGGACAATCGGCTTTATCGTTCCTTTTATGTATTGATTTGAACTCATAATATATAATTTACTTAAATATATAAAAAATATAATTAATAGCCAACCTTATGGTAGTCAGTAGTCAGTGGTATATGGGGATCCTGAACATCGTTCGCTAAGCTCACTCTTTCAGGATGACGGTGGGGGTTATAGGGATTACAACAATGAAGACGTCCTTGGCCGTGTCTGAGTAGGCAAAGCCAACATATATACTACCGTCATCCCGAACTAGTTTCGGGATCTCATGATTTATTGCATACAAATGGGGGATCCTGAGACAAGCTCAGGATGACGTATTGTATAAACTCGGCTTAATATCGTAATTTAATGAAGGAGGGCATCACGATTCCTTCTTGGGCCTCGTGACCTCTTCGATGTGGCGCAGAAGGGCATCTTCCACTTTCCAGTCCTTGGCGAGTTTAATAATGGAGGCAGCTTCAAATTCCGTAACATATCCTTTGAGCTGATTCGACTGCCATACCATCTCGATGTAGGAAACCCGTTTTTCATGGGGATATTCAGCCATGATTCCATTCAGGTATTCACGGGCGCGCTCGAATGAATTGAAATAGTCTTCCGAGATAAACGTATTGGCCCAGGCAAGTTCATCATGGGCATCCAACTCATCGGCCGTACGACTCAGTTCCACCATTTCTTCATGGTCCAGCCCGTGATAATGAAAGATCACAGATTTAAGAAGCATGTATGCTTTTTTCTCTTCACTGTCCATAAAGCGCTCTTTTACTGGTAAGAAACTATTTTCAGACTAATAATCAAAATTAAAACTACGGACTGGTTAAAAAAAGATCTTCAGTAATTTGATCTGCCAGAAGCTTACCTTTATCGGTTAGAATAAGATGGTCATTTTGCTGCATCAATAATCCTCCCTCGATAAGGCGTTTCAGATAGGTTTCCTGCTCATTCAGCAAATTCAAATCAAATTTTTCACGTAATACTTTAAGGTCAATACCCCAGGATGTCCGCAAAGAAGTGAGCAGATATTCATTGGCCTGATCCAGTCTCGTGAGCGTTTCAAATGTTGCCGGCAGTTCCTTATTGTGAATCGCCTTGATATAGCGTGCATTGTTGGTGATATTATACTGGCGGCTGGTCCCGTTATAGGAATGCGCTCCCGGACCGATGCCCAAATAATGGTCTCCAAGCCAGTAACTCATATTATGTTTTGACCGGTGACCGGGCAGGGCAAAGTTGCTGATCTCATAGTGCTCATAACCGGCTCGCTGCAAATGGTTGATCAATAATTCATATTCTGATGCGGCCATGTCTTCTTCCAGGGGTATCAGCCGCTTTTCTTTTTGCCATTTACCGAAAACTGTTCCTGGTTCGATCGTAAGTCCGTAGCTGGAGATATGTTCGGGAAAAATATCCAAAATAATTTCCAGGTCACGCTGCCAGCGGTCCGGCCTGCTTCCCGGGATAGAATGGATCAGGTCGATATTTATGTTGCGAAAGCCGATTTTTCTGGCATCCTCAATACAATCCAGTGCCTGCTGTCTGCTGTGCGCGCGGTTAATAAATTTCAGAACGTCATTATCAAATGACTGTACCCCGATACTCAGCCGGTTAATGCCGAGGTCATAGAACATTTTCAGTTTATCATGCGACAGATCATCGGGGTTTGCCTCAAGGGTGATCTCCGTATATTCCGTCAGAAAAAATGACCGCCGGATAAGCGAAAGTATGCTGCTGATATAAACGGCCGGCAGTAAGCTGGGTGTTCCCCCGCCGAAATAAATGGTTGAAACGGATTGTTTCCCGAGGTAGTCGCCACGCATGCGGATTTCTTCCAGAATTGCCTTGCCCATCTCCGGTACACTTTTCAGCATCGTGGAGAAGTGAAAGTCACAATAGTGACAGGCCTGTTTGCAATAGGGAATATGAATGTAGATACCTGCCAATTGACTATAATTTCACAACTTAGTAATAAAAATAAGAGAAAATTGTCCAGGTTCCTTATACTTTTCCCATGTCTTTTCCTCTTTTGTCTTAAAAGCTACGGACAGGAGATTCAGTGGGTAATTAAAGGTGAAATTGAACCAAAAATTACGGAACAGCTTCCGGCGTCGGCAGACTCCGCGGTCATCGGCAAAAAGCTGGATCAGGCATTGATCATGCTGCAGCAGAAAGGATATTTGCTGGCCCAGATTGACCGTCTGGAAAACACGGGGGAATACTGGCAGGTAGAATTAACGTCCGGGGCAAGATATACATGGGCAAACCTTGGAGAAGGCAATCTTCCGCTGCGCATTCAGAACAGGGTTGGATTCAGGCCCGGCAGGTTTAGCACGACTGCTGTTAACAGGAATGAACTGGAAAAACTTTTTCAGCGGATACTGCGGGAATCAGAGATCAACGGATATCCGTTTGCGCGTGTTCGTCTTGATTCAATTCGGTTGAATGGTGATGAAATCTCCGCGGTGATCAATTACGATGAGGGCAGCATTATTGTGTATAATGATCTGAAGTTGCCCGATGAAACCATAGTAAAGCCGGGTTGGATGGCGGCATATCTTGACATCCGTCCCGGGGATGTCTATAATCAGCGTACGGTGAATAATTTGAATGCACGGATTGATGCACTGGAATTTGTAGAGCTCGAAGGTCCGATAACCGTTGATTTCAATTCAACTGCTGCTGAGGTGCGGGTTCCCATACGTAAACGCCCTTCGAACCGCATCGATGCCATTATCGGATTTCTACCGAATGAGGAAGGGGACGGGGGACTCCGAATTACGGGGGAGGCTGAATTACATTTGGCAAATCTCTTTAGTTCAGGGAAAGTATTTGATTTTCACTGGCAGCGCATGAGGCCTGAAACTCAATTTCTTGACATTGGGTATTACCATCCCAATTTTTTACGTACAAATCTCGATGTCTTTGCGGGGTTCCGCCTCTTGAAAGAGGATACTACTTTTATCACACGGGATTTTGACCTGAAGATAGATTACCGGAACGGTCGCCATACGATTTCATTTTTGAGTCGGTTTCGCACTGCGCGTCTGCTGGAGACGGATGGCGATGTAGATATTCTCCCGGAAATCGCAGATTTTAACCTGAATGATTATGGCGCAGGCTATGCCTATGACCGGGCAGATCCGGGCTGGTTAGGTTTTAAAGGGCTTCATCTATCAGCGGAGTTTACGGTGGGAAACAAAAATATCAGGAGAAATGCGGCTTTTCCGGCTGAGATCTATGAAGGAATTGATCTTGACTTGTTACAATTGTCTGCCACTGCAGGCGGCAGGTATGGTTTCGCAACCGGAAGAAAGTCCCTTCTTTTTCAACGAATTCGCGGAGGCTGGCTTAACAGCGACCGGTTGTTTTTAAATGACCTGTACCGGCTGGGGGGTTTTCGGACGATCAGGGGGTTTAATGAAAACCAGTTTTTTGCTCGCCAGTACCTTCTTTATACCATAGAATGGCAGTTGTATTTTGATGAATCCTCGAATATTTTTCTTTTTGCTGACCAGGCTTTCCTCAGGTCCCTGGACGAATGGGATAATCCCACTGGTATTGGCATCGGACTCACATTGCAAACCGGCGGAGGATTGCTTCAGCTGGCGTATGCTGTAGGGCGCGATCAAAATCAGCCATTTGATTTACGTCTTTCAAAATTTCATTTCGGTTATAAAGCCAAATTCTGATAAATTGCACCTCAATGAAGCATTTCCTCTTTGCAATTATCTTTTTATTCGTCGGTCTCCCTTCAAGGGCGCAGCCGGATACTATGAAAATCAAGGATTTATCGGCTGAGTGGCGTATGAGATCATCCCGTGAAGGGATCATTCCACTCATCAGTATTGAATCCTTTTCGGGAAATACTTTATTTGTTCCGGTTCGCCTGGCTGAGTATAGCGGAAATTTATTACGGCTATATTCCCAGGAAGAGGTTTCAATTTTTCAGGGCGACAAGCTTTTATTGATATTCCAGGGAGAAAAATGGATGCCGGTTGACAGCCTTAAAAAGGTATACGGGGATTCGGTTATCTACACCTTATATAACAGGCGCCTGAATCCGTATACAATTTCTACAGAAATATACAGGGTTGCGGATGCGCAGACCGTACGTGAAATCCGCAGTGAACAGGTTATCATTGATGCGAGGGAAAAATCGGTCCTTCGGAATGTTTTGATTTTCTCCATGATCGTGATTCTGGGCTTCGCGGCGATACTTTATTACTACTATCCGCGCATGGCACGTGACTTTTTTCGCTTCACGCGTGCGGTGAGTTTCAGGGAACTCGATGAAAACTTGATGAAGACCCGGCCCTTATCGCTGGTGAATATATTTTTCTACGCCCTGGAAAGCCTGCTGGCGGCGTGGGTTTTATTCGTGCTTTTCCAGTATTCCGGCCTGCACTACCGATTTAATTTCATGTACTTCGAAGGGTTTACCGGGGGAATGTTCATCTGGGCCAGGCTTGCCCTGGTGATTTTTGGGTTATTACTACTTAAATATATTCTAGTCCGCTCTTTCAAAGGCCTTTTCAGGATTTCCGGTTTCCTGAATAATCACTTTTACAATTATATCCGCCTTGGCTTACTGTTTTATACATTCCTGGCGCTATTCCTTTTTGTAACGGTTTTTACGCTCCATGTGGTGGATCCTTCATTTTACAGAGGGCTCATGATCACGTTGTTAATATTGTTCGGGCTCAGGGCTGTTTTTATCTATTTTAAATTAATGAATGAATCGTCACATACGATTTTACATTTATTTTCCTACCTTTGCGCCACAGAATTGATACCCTTGATGATTGTGTTATCATGGGGTATTAATCAAACAATGTGAAGGTACGAATTAGCTATGAGTGATAAAGCGAAAGATAGAATGCTTCCGGTTAAAAGTATTCTAGTTTCTCAACCAGAGCCCAAGGACGAAAACTCCCCCTACTTTAAGCTTGCTGAAAAGTATAATCTGAAGGTGGACTTCCGCCAGTTTATTCAGGTAGATCCTGTTTCGATTAAGGAGTTCAGAAAGCAGAAGATTGATATTCTCAATCACACTGCGATCATTTTCACAAGCAGAAATGCGGTAGATCATCTTTTTAAAATCTGTGAAGCACTCAAAATTGAGATGCCGGCAGATATGAAATACTTCTGTATTTCGGAACAAACCGCGAATTACTTACAGAAGTATATCGTTATCAGAAAACGTAAGATATTCACCGGCCACAGGACTGCTTCGGACCTTCTGGAGATCCTCAAAAAGCATAAAAATGAGAAGTATCTCTTCCCGTGTTCAGACATCCGCAAGGACGATATTCCGGATTTCCTGGCTGACAACGGGTACCAGTACAGTGAAGCCGTTATCTATAGAACGGTAGCCAGTGACCTGTCTGATTTAGAGAACGTATATTACGATATATTGGCGTTTTTCAGCCCCAGCGGCATTCATTCGCTATTTGACAACTTCCCGGATTTCAAACAGAATAAGACGCGGATCGCGGCTTTCGGGCCCACAACTGCGAAAGCGGTGCGTGATGCAGGCCTGGTTCTGGATATTGAAGCCCCCTTGCCCAATGCTCCATCCATGACCGGAGCGATAGAATTGTACATTAAGAAGGCTAATAATATTAAATAGCGTGAAATATTCGTTAATTTTAGTATAATCGAATACAATTTATTACGCCATTTAATTAGGGCGGCTTGAATGTAATGAGGAAAAAACTTTATATTTAAGTTCGCTTTTGAGTCATGTTATGCGAAAACTAATTTTTATTGTTTGTTTCGGGGCAACATTTTTTGGCCTTAAACCCGCTTTTGCCCAGCAGGATGCTCAGTTCTCATACTATATGATGAACAAGCTTTTCTACAACCCGGCCTTTGCAGGTACGGAAGGTTTAACCAAGATAACGATGTTGCACCGCACACAATGGGCGGGGTACAACAGCACCTTTGATGATGGAGGAGCTCCAACAACACAGGTGTTCAGTGTAACCTCACCTATATACAAATTCAAAAGTGGATTTGGTGTACATGTTGTAAACGATAATCTGGGACCATTGAATAATCTGGAAGTCCAGGCGTCATATGCGTATCATCTCGGCATCAAAAATTCCAAGCTCAGCTTTGGAGTTCGGATGGGAGTATTTTCGCAGTCGATCGGTAAAGGGGAATACCGCTTTATAGATTCTGACGACCCGGTGATCCTGAATAGTTCGGAATCCCAGGTTAGGCCTGATCTGGCATTAGGTGTTTATCTGAGGAATGAAAAATATTATGCCGGCCTGAGCTTTAGCCATCTGTTGAATTCAGAATTCGACTTCGGTGTTCCGATTAGGAATGCACTCGAGACCCATGGCTATTTTATGTTCGGCTATATTCACCGGGTAAATTTTGATCTGGTCCTTGAGCCATCGGTGATGGTGTCTACCGACTTCAATGAATACAGTTTTATTCTGGGTGGTATGGCATATTATAAGGAACAGATGTGGGGTGGGGTTACCTTTCGACAGTCTGAAGACATTAACGTCCTCCTTGGATACAATTTTTTAAAGGATAAGTCGTTAAGTTTTGGCTACAGCTTCGGTTATGTAGTTAAAGACCAGGACGCGAAGCAACCGACAACACATGAATTCTTACTTAGCTATCAATTACCGGTGAACCCCGGAGCTAGTAAGCGTGTTGTAAGAACGCCAAGGTACAGACACGATTAGGTCTGTTTGAGAGGTATTTTTTACTGAACAAACCTGATAATTAAACATTTCGGTTTTACTGTAAAGTTCACTAAAAACATACATCTTCTAAGATTGAGCAGAATAATTTTTATATATTTCGATTGTAATTGGATTAATTAGTAACTGAATTTGACTTAAACCGACAAGTTAAAAGTTTTTTAAAATAAAGTGTTATGCGTAAAGTTTCAAGACATTTGTTCTACTCCCTTTCGCTCCTAGCGGCGACTTTTTTGGGAGGTTGCGGGCTCCTCGGACTCGGTGGTAGCGGCGGCGACGGAGGAGAGTTGGTCGGCGTTCCCGGTCGAGAAGGTTGGCAGATGGTCCAGCCCTACGGGATGGTTCCGATTCCTGCTGGTACGTTCCATATGGGACAAGCAGATGAGGATCCGGCTTCCACACAAATAAATTTTAACAAGCAGGTCACCATTGGTTCCTTTTATATGGACGATACGGAGATCACCAACAACGAATACCGGCAGTTTATCAATCATCTGCTCGAGGATTCAGTAAGTGTTCTCGGAGAGGAGACCATTATGACGGAGTACTATCCAGATACTACTGTTTGGGTACGCGACTTTGCGCATCATATGGGAGATCCGATCCAGGATTACTATTACTGGCACCCGGGATATGATGATTATCCGGTGGTTGGTGTAGACTGGGAAGCCGCGACATACTTCTCCAAGTGGAGAACAGCCTACTGGGCTGACTATCGTCGCAGCATCGGTGAAGTGCCTATGCCTTCATTCAGACTTCCTAACGAAGCTGAGTGGGAATATGCAGCCCGCGGTGGACGTGATATGGCGAAATACCCCTGGGGTAACCCGTATATCCGTAACTCCAAAGGATGTATGCTGGCGAACTTCAAGCCCGGCCGTGGTAACTATTACGATGATGGGTTTGCTTACACTGCTGAAGTAGCGAGTTATTTCGCAAACGACTACGGTCTGTATGATATGGCCGGAAACGTATCAGAGTGGGTACTTGATGATTTCAACCCTGCGTCTGTACCGGTTGTATGGGATTTGAACCCGCAGTACATCGACAAGCGTACCGATCCTAACAGTTCACAGTATGACCCTAATATCTTCCCTAAAAAGGTGATACGTGGTGGTTCATGGAAAGATGTGGCCTATTACCTGGAAACTGGTACAAGAACATACGAATACAAGGATTCGGCGAGAGCCTATATCGGATTCAGGAATGCGATGACGCACCTGGGACGTTCATCTGGAGGCGAATTCTAAACAATAATCAACCTACAAATTTTTTTAACTGACCTATATTCAATTTTAACCTTAAACCTTTAATAAAATGAGTACTAAAAAAGGCGGATTTGCAGCACTATTGTTCTCAACAGTAATGCCTAAAATATACGGTATTGGAGCTGCAGTAGTAATCGTGGGTGCACTTTTTAAGATCCTGCACCTTCCCGGAGCTAACGAAATGCTTATGATTGGTCTAAGCACAGAGGCCCTGATTTTCTTTCTGAGTGCGTTTGAGCCACCTCACAAAGAAGTAGACTGGGCAAAAGTATACCCTGAACTGGCAGAAGATTTCGAAGGAACTGTTCCTGCCCGTGTTTCAAACAAATCAGGTGTACCTGCTTCACAGCAGCTTGACAAAATGCTTGAAAATGCTAAGATCGGTCCTGAATTGATCGACAGCCTTGGAAAAGGAATGAAGAGCATGGCAGAATCTGCTTCACGTATGTCTAATCTTGCAGACGCTGCAGTAGCGACTAATGATTATGCAGGTAATGTGAAGAAAGCTTCTGAATCGCTTATCAACATGAACAAATCCTATGCAACTACTGCGCAGGCAATGGCACAGTTTGCTGATGCTTCCAAAGATGCACAGGAGTATCATACACAGGTTGTTTCTGCAACTAAGAACCTTAGCCAGCTTAACAGCGTTTATGAAATGGAACTTAAGGATGCAGACAGTCATGTGAAGGCAATGAATAAATTCTACACTAACATGGCTGGTGCCCTCGAAGGCATGACGCGTGCAGGTGAGAAGACTAAGGCATTTGCCAACGAACTTGATAAACTTACTGGTAACCTGACTTCATTGAATACGGTATACGGTAATATGCTAACTGCCATGAGAGGTGGAGCTAGTCCCGCTTCTAATCATTAATTTGCTGGAAGTAACGTTTTAAATAACCTTATTTTTTAATAAAACTTGAGCAATAATGGCAGGTCATAAAGAAACACCTAGACAAAAGATGATCGGGATGATGTACCTGGTACTCACCGCGATGCTTGCACTCAACGTAAGTAGCGCAGTACTGGACAAATTCACGATCTTCAACGAAACCCTGGAAGGTCTGGCGGAAGAGTCAGCCTCGGCAAACAACCAGTTGGTTGCCAACATCCAGGCGACGGTAACAGAAAAAGGAAACCGGGCGGCCGATATAAAGGCACTTAAGAAAGCCCAGGAAGTACGCACAATGACTACAGAACTCATCAAGGAGATGGAAGATCTGAAAGAACAATTTGTTGCGGAAACAGGTGGCCTCGATGAAAATGGAAATTTTAAAGCAGCCTCTGATGTAGAAAAGGTTGCCTCCATGATGCTTGCTCCCGATAAAGGGAAAGGTAAGCAGTTCGAAGCCGATCTGGATAATTATGTAAAGAAACTTCAGGAACTTACAGGAAAGGAATTCCCTACCCTGACTCCGGATGCGAAGGACATGGATATGTTCAAGAACAACCCGGATCAGAAAAACAAGGACTTCCTAACCCTTACCTTCGAAGATGCGCCAATGGTAGCCGGTATGGCAACAATGAGCCAGCTTCAGACGCAGGTTCTTGAATATGAAGCAGATGCTCTTGGCCTTATCGCCGAGGAGGTAGGTGCAAAGGATGTGGAATTTACTACCATCGTTCCTTTGATCCGTCCGAACTCCAACGTAGTGGCTGCAGGTGCGAAGTTTGAAGCTGAGCTGTTTATCACAGCCGCTGCTTCAGGTGCCAACCCTGTGTTCAAATACGACGGCAAGCAGGTTGAAAAGGGAGTAACTCCTAACGGTATCGAATATGGTAAGATCGAATTTACGGCTACAGCCGGAAACTACGATCCAAAAACACTGCTTGCTGAAAAAAGCATCAGTGCAACCATTGAACTGAATGATACTACCTATACTATGGCGCACAAATATTATGTGGCTAAGCCTGTGGTACAGGTTAAATCAGCAGCCCTTCAGGCGCTGTACCAGAATTGCGGAAACGAACTTGATATCCAGGTTCCTGCGCTCGGTACATCGTATAACCCTGGTTTCTCGTCGAATGACGCGGAAGTACGTAAGGGTAACAGAACGGGACTTGTAACTGTGATCCCTAAGGGACGCAGCAAGGTGAAGCTGAATGTATCTAACAACGGTAGCTTACTAAGCACTGAAGTGTTTGACGTGAAAAAGGTTCCGCCGCCGAATATCGTGATTACCTCCAGAGGTAAGCCGGTAACTGGTGACGGAGCAACTGCTGCAGCAATCAGTACTCTTACTGTAAGCGCAGAAGCTGATGAGAACTTCAAGCGTGAAGTGCCAAATGATGCACGTTACCGTGTAAATAAAATAACTGTTAAACTGGCCCGAAGCGGTCGTGCCGTGCGCACACAGGATTTCACTACTGAGAATATAGATCTTCGTCAGTGGAGAAGCCAGCTTCGCCCCGGTGATGCAATAATTATCAATGTAGAACGTGTTACACGTAGAACCTTTACTGGTGAAAATGAGCGTGCACGTCCTTTAACTGAAATTTATACTATTCCAATTAACTAATCGGAAACATGATGAGTTTAAAGAAATTTTTTGCCGCAGTAATCCTGGGAGCCCTTGCGCTTCCCGGTTACTCACAGGTAAGTGAATTGGATCAGTACAATCCGAATTCCATCGATCCAATCCCCCGCTATGAGCACTTGTTCAAGCGTCGGGTATGGAGAACGATTGACCTGAATGAAAAACAAAATAAGGGCTTCTTTGCCCGCGGTGGTGAGATTACGCAGTTTATAATTAATTCTGTGAGATCAGGCGAGCTGTCAGACATCTATGCCAATGATTCACTCACTACTCGTATCAGCAAGGAAGATTTCATGGATCGCCTGGTTTACCAGGAGGGTGTTGAGATCGAAACATGGCAGCCCGGCTTTGAGTACTATGAAGGAGACCGAGTGAAGTATAACGGGGTAACCTATACGGCTATCTTCGATGAGATCTCTTCTGTTCCTTCAGAATCGCCGGATGATTGGGAAGCAACACCAGGTTTTGGTGCAGCAACCTTCTTCCTGCCGCGACAGATCAGTAAAATCAGGGTTATGGAGGATGTGATTTTTGACAAACGCAGATCCCGCCTTTATCACAAAATCCAGTCGATGGAATTGATCGTCCCTGGATCTGAAACACTTGATCAGGTAGAATTGAGCCTTGGTGTATTTAAATACAAGGATCTATACAAGCTGTTCCGTGAGCATCCTGAATCAGCCATCTGGGTGAACAGGTATAACAGCGCTGAGAATAAGAATTTCGCAGACGCGTTTACGCTCAGGTTATTCCGTGCGTCGTTGTTCAAGTATGAAAATCCCGACAACGATCCTATCGTGGATATGTACCAGAACCGTAAAGAGGCTGTCATGGCTTCCGAATGGTATGAGATGCAGTTAATGGAGAAAGAACACAATCTCTGGGAATATTAATTTCTTTAAACTCATCATTATCTCAAAAAAAGGGAGTGGCTTAGCCTCTCCCTTTTTTTGTTACCCATGCGCGCCGTACCTGACGGCACGGTTCGTACATAATGCCGTTTTCTACCCATGCGCCGTCCCGCTGGGACGGAATGATCGATTTTTTTCGTCATCCTGAAGAGCCTCCGGGCTTGACCCGGAGCCGTTTCAGGATCTCTTCGTGTACATTGCAATTTTAGCCGATCGACAAATAGATCCCGGACCGGCTCCGGCATTCGCCGGAGGCTCTCCGGGATGACGGAGAATGGGTGCCTTTTCCGCACAGCCTATTCCCTACCACCTATTCCCTGCCCTTAAAGTGTTCCGCCACAACCCTGGCCTTTGCCGTACCCACGACCTGTTCCAGTGATTCAAAGGGAGCTTCACGGATCTTTTTAACGGATTTGAACGCTTTCAGGAGTTTATCGGCTGTCGACTTTCCAATCCCCTCAATGTCCTCCAGCTCAGTTTTAAAGGCGTTTTTGCTTCGCTTGTTGCGATGAAATGTGATGGCAAACCGATGAGCTTCATCACGCAAGTGCTGAAGGATCATTAAGGAAGGAGACTTTTTACTGATATGCAACGGCAGACTGTCCTCCGGATAATACAGCTCTTCGAGCCGCTTGGCAATTCCAATAATTGGGACTTTTCCGTAAAGATCCAGATCCTTAAGTGCCTGGCATGCACTGCTCAATTGCCCTTTGCCGCCGTCAACTACAATGAGTTTCGGCAAGTCTGCATTTTCGGCGAGAACACGCTTGTATCGGCGGTAAACTATCTCCTGCATTGATGCGAAATCATTGGGTCCTTCCACCGTACGAATATTAAAATGACGGTATTCCTTTCGGCTGGGTTTTCCATTTCTGAAACAAACCATCGAGGCAACCGGATTTGATCCCTGCAGATTGCTGTTATCAAAACATTCAATGTGATCAGGAACTTCCGGAAGTCGCAGGTCTTTTTGCATCCGCAGAAGTACTTCACTTGGTGGTGCAGATTCCGGATCGGGTTTTGTTCGTTCCCGTTTCAATTCAAGTGCATTCTTCAGCGAAAGAGTAACCAGCTTCTTTTTATCCCCGATTTTAGGAACAATGATCTCATCATCTTCTTCAAGAGTGAACCGAACATTCGTAATGATGGTCTTATTGCCGCTATCATGCTCTTCCCTCAGGTGCATTGCTGCAAATGCCAGAATGTCCGCATCGGTTTCCTCCAGTCTTTTCCGAATTTCCAACGTCCTGGCAAGTATGATGGCCCCATTGGCCACCTGCATGTAATTAATGAATGCCACGTCTTCCGTACTCACAATCGCAAGCACATCGAGATTTGTCAACTTCGGATTTACAACAGTTGACTTAAGCTGAAATTTTTCAAGCAGGTCCAGCTTTTCCTTGTAGAGCTGTGCACGCTCAAATTCAAGCTTTTCGGCGGACGACTGCATATGTGACCTGAAATAACGGCTTACCACGGAGAGATTTCCCTTCAGGATATTTCGTGCCTGTTCAATTTCCTCGTTATAATGATCCTCACTCTGAAGTCCTTCACAGGGCCCCAGGCAATTCCCGATGTGATATTCAAGGCACACCTTGAATTTCCCTGCTTCAATATTTTTCTCACTGAGGTTGAGCTTGCAGGTGCGTATGGTATACAGTTTCCGCAGCAGGTCCAGCACACTTTTCATGGCAACCACACTGGAAAACGGGCCGAAATATTCGCCATCGGCAGGCCTGAATTTTCGGGTGCTGATAATCCGGGGAAAGCGTTCATTCAGGATACAAATATAGGGGAAGGTCTTGTCGTCCTTCAGCAGGATGTTGTACTTCGGCTGATGGGTTTTAATAAGATTGTTCTCCAGCAGGAGCGCATCAAATTCAGAATTTGCCAGCGTAAACGAAATGGCCCTGGATTCATGGACCAGTTTCCTGGTTTTACGATTCAGATTGTGTGATTTAGTGAAGTAACTGGCAACCCGTTTCCTGAGGTCCTTCGCCTTACCAACATACAGGAGTATATCCTCCTTATCGTAAAATTTATAAACACCCGGCTGATGTGGAAGCTTATTACGCTCTTCCACACTAAACCGGGGTTCCCCGATAGAATCGCTGTTTATTGAATCTGATTCAGATCCCACTGTTCCTCCACCTGTACAGAATCACTTTCTTCGGTGCCATACTGGCTGCAATCAAGCTCTACATCAATACCTTCCGCAGGACGCTGGAAGGGTGCTTTAACATAGGAAAGTGAATCGTCTGCATATATCCTGCGCATATAAATGTCCCAAATAGGGCGTGCCGTCTTTGCACCTTGTCCGTTACTCCAGTTTCTGAAATGAATGCTGCGTTCGTCACCACCTACCCAGACACCGGTAACCAGATCCCTGGTAACACCCACATACCATCCGTCGGAAGCATTGTTCGTTGTTCCGGTCTTGCCGCCAATCTCATTGTCGATTTTCAGCTCAAGGCTCAGACCCTGGGATGTTCCACCCCTCTCCTCAACACCACCCCGCAACATATACAGCATCTTGTAGGCTGTTTGCGGACTGATTGCCTGGCGTGTTTTCGGCACAAAGTTTTCCAGGACATTTCCGTTTTTATCTTCAATCCGGGTAATATAGTATGGCTCTGTGTAAAGACCGTTATTGGCAAATGTGGAATAAGCGCCGACCAGTTCAAAAACTGAAACATCGCTAACTCCAAGGCATAATGCCGGAACTGCATCCAGTTCGCTGTCAATGCCAACCCGATGGGCGAATTCAACCACATTCTCAGGGCCTATCTGTTGCATGAGCTGGGCAGTTACTGTATTGATTGATCGCGCCATTCCTTCCCGGATGGTTAGTTTTTCACCGGTACCGTATGTTCCGTCTGAGTTTGGCGGTGACCACGTTGGCGGATCACCCACCACCTGGAATGTTGGTGAGGCATCCACCAGTTCATAGCATGGCGGATAACCGTATTCGATAGCCGCGCCATACACAAATGGCTTAAAGGTGGATCCGGGTTGCCGCTTTCCCTGCCGCACATGATCATATTTAAAATATTTATGATTTATGCCGCCAACCCATGCCTTGATATGGCCGGTATGCGGATCCATCGACATCATTCCTGTCTGAAGGAAATGTTTGTAATAATAAACCGAATCCAGGGGGCTCATGAGCGTATCGATCTCACCTCCCCAGCTGAACACAGTCATAGGTTTTTTGGTAGTCATTACAATTTTGATGGAATCACTGCCCTCACCATACTTCTTCACCAGGTTCCGGTAATGTTCAGTCCTTCTGAACCTGTTCTCAGCAAAATTCGGAATGATCTTTCCTTCATCATCAACCCACGGTTCCCGTCCGTCAAGGTGATCGTAGAATACTTTCTGAAGCGCGGTCATATGTTCATTCACCGCATCCTCGGCATGCTGCTGCATGCGGCTGTCGATGGTTGTAAAGATCCTCAGGCCGTCTTCATAAAGATCAAGATTATTTTCGGCGCACCAGGCCAGCAGATCCCGTGTAATAACAGTGCGGAAATAGGTAGCCAACCCTTTATTCTGGTTTGCTACACTGTAGTTTGTGAGATCGATCGGAAGATCGGAAAGCGAATCCCGCTGTGCTTCGGTAATATGTCCGTGGCGCTCAATTTTCAAAAGCACCTGGTTTCTTTTCGTAAAAGAGTTGTCATAATTACGGATCGGGTTGAAGGTGGTGGTTCCCTGGAGCAGACCCACCAGTACCGCTGATTCCTGGTAATTGAGCTGATCTGGCTGCTTTCCGAAAAAGGTTTCCGCAGCAGTTTTAATACCGTAGGAGTTGCTTCCGAAACTTACCGTATTGAAATACATCGCGATGATTTCTTCCTTGGTGAAATTTCTTTCCAGCTGCGCCGCAATGATCCATTCCTTGGTTTTTATAACAATATCCCGAACTCCGGGTACAGAATACAGCGTTCCCTGGTTTTCAGTCATGGTTCGGAAGAGGTTTTCCGCCAGCTGCATGGTAATCGTACTCCCGCCCCCGGCATAATTGAATGTTAGTTTTCCAACCACAGCGCGCATCAGGCCCTGGAAGTCGATGCCCGAATGCTCGTAAAACCGGTGGTCCTCACTTGAAAGAAGTGTGTTGACCAACTCCGGCGATAACTGATCATATGTTACCTGGGAACGGTTGAACCGGAAATATCTTCCCAGTACCTGTCCGTCTGAAGAAATAAGTTCACTTGACAAATCGTTTTCCGGATTTTCAAGTGCCCGCAGACTTGGCATTCCGCCATAAAGTCCGAACAGGTCTACACTTACCGTGTATACATAAAAGGGTACAAGCAGCAGCAGGCAGAGGCAGATGATCCAGCTGATGCGAATGATCCAGCCCAGAATTCCTTTCTTCCCTGATGCCGGCTCCTTGGTTTTATTGGCCTTGTTCGTAGATTCCATTCCTGTAGTTTTTATCAAAAAATTGCATGTAGGATGCCAAATCCCTGGACTGATACAAAATATCGAAATTGTCCTTCGTAATTACAAATGTATAACTTTTACTGTTGAGAGTTCCCTGTGGGATCACTCCTCTTTTTTCAAATTCTTTCAGATACTGGTAGGCATCACGACCGTTTTCGAAGGAACGTAAAATGGATACCCTACGGTTCCCTTCCATTTGCAGCGTTGAAAGTTTGAGTTGCTGATCATCAAAGTTGAGCGTATTGTAGAGCTGGATAGTTTCCGTAACCGCCTGCTGCTCCCCGTTTTCACTGTCATAAATCAATACAAAATAATGTTCCTGATTCCGGTTCTCACTGAAGACCACCGTGCTTCTCGAATTTGCCGTTGCGAAATCCCTTGATTTTTGAAGTAATTGCTCTGCATAGGGGGTAATCGGAAAATCCGGATATTCCTGAATAAAAGATTCCAGCCTGCCCTCGTAAGTTTGTTTCGTTTCATTGTTTGCCAGCACGAGGATTCTCAGCAATTCCATTTGTGGTGTAAAACTTGTTTCAGGGGAGATTTCAAGGGCACTGTCAAGTTTGTCGAGCGCAAATGCATATTCGCCCTGATTGTATAATCGATAAGCATCTGAATAGACCCGTTTTACTGCTGCCACGGCCTGTGAGTTTTCCAGATCAAAATTCGGATTTCTCACAAGATGAGCATAGGTGGTATTTGGAAATTCATTCAGGAGTTTTTCCTTGTATGCTTCTGCCTGCGCCGGATCGGTTTTTTCATGAATAAGGATCAGCTGATAAAGTACTTCAGGAACATGCTCTGAACCCGGAAACCGTTCGATGAGTGAAACGAAATTTATCGTTGCATTTTCTTCCTCTTCAAGATCGAAATAATAAATATTGCCAAGACGGAACAGGGCATTTTCAATGATGTCAAGACTATTTTGCTGCTCCTGTTTAGTGTAAGGGATCGTTTCCATCAGGGTGTTGGTGCGGGCTTCAAGCCTGGCTTCCATCGCCGCTGCAACCTCTTCGGGATCCTGCATCTCTACCGGCACGTCGGCATCTGCCTGGAGTGCTGCCTGTTCGTCATAATTTTTGAATACCTGTTTGTTGGATCTTCGCCAGTGGTCTTCAAGCGGACGGTCTCCCCAGATCCTGCGGAATTCCGACTGGCCCTGGGCGACTGCAGTTGGGTTGTCGAAATACCAGCTGGTGGAAGAAAATCCCGTATTATCACCCATCAGAACGGTATTGTTTCTGCGGGCGGTTCTTTCACGCTCCTTCTCTGCTTTCTCTTCTTTTTGCTGTTCGATGCTGTCCTGGCGCTGAAGTTGGGTTCGGATCATCCTCCGTGTTATCAGGCTGTCCTGTCCGGCCAGGGTGAGCAGGCTGTCCTGCAATTGAATAGCATCTATTTGTTCCACGAAATCGGCAAGGACTGCCTGCCGGCGGGCGATCTTCTCATAGTCTTCAAAATCCTTTGGCAGGATCTGAATGGTACTGTCGTAATACGATTTTGCGAGGGAATACCTTTTCAAACTGTCAAAATAGATCTGACCGAGGCGCAGATACGACAGTGATTTTTGACGGTTCGGCTGCGTGCTTGCATCAAGCGCTAGTTTGTAATTATCGATTGCCTGTTCAAGGTTTCCCTGCTTGGCTTCAAACTCGCCCATTTCATAGTATATTTTATCTATGAACTGTTTGTTTTTCTTATCGGTCAGTAATTTCTCAAATAACTTTCTGGTGGATTTTACATCCGAGGCTCCTTTGAGTTCCGCTACCTGGGCCATCCGGATTCGTGCATGAAAGTCAAGTTCGTATTCCGGATTGCTGGCAATACACTGGCGATAGTAGCCATATGCTTCAGATTCAAATCCAAGGGATTCATAAATTTGACCGATGATAAAATAGAGTCTTCCCTTACCGTCTTTCCGTTTTAAAAGGGGAGCTGCCTTCACCAGGTTTTGTACCATTTGATTTTCATCGTCAATCATTTGGTACAGATAGGCACGGTTAATATAAACCACTTTTGATTCTTCCTTATTCAGCTTTTCCTTATCCAGGTATCCTGAGACCTCTACACCATTCCTGAATTCACCGTCATCGGTGTAGGAACGCATCAGGTAGGCCAGTGCCATGATTCGTTCATGATCTTCCCCGTTTTTATAAACGTACTTGAAGGTCTCAACCGCATTTACGTAATCAGTATCATACATGCGGGCAATTCCTACGAGCAGGTAACCATCATCCACCCACCTTGAGTTTTTATGCCGTTCGATTGCGATAGAAGCTTTTTTTATGGCATCTTCAGTCTGCTCACGGTATGAGAGGGCCATAACCGAATCATAGTAGGGATAGATCCTCAGAATCTGGTCGTAGTTATTGTCGTTTTCGTTCTCAATGATCTCTTCAATTTCGGCGATGCGGTTTTTTGCATAAAATATGGCATTATACCGCGCAGTGGTATTGTGATAGGTTTTGGATATCACATTTTTTCTTTCCGCGGAACATCCGGAAATCAGGAACAGCGCAAAAAATAACGCGCCTGTGCTAATAATTATACCGAAGCTGCGTATCAAATTAATAATGGTTTGAACAGCGTATGCATACATTTTAAAAATACTACCTCTAAATTACTTAAATTATGGCAACGATGTTTAGTAGAGGAAACGTAAAAAGTACCTCATTTCATACAATAATGGACTGGAATCTATAATTTTGTTAATTAGGAAGAAATTTATGGAATATTGAGGGCAAGAAAGACATTATCCAGCTGGCTTACCAACCGGTACCTGCTGATCATCCGCAACGAGGAGAATTTCGCCGAAAAGTCAACATTTTCCTTTACCTATGCGCGCGTCATCCTGATCGCAGTGGTATTTTTTGTGATCATGCTTTTTTTGAGTCTTTTCCTGGTCAAGACGCTGCTCAATCAGTGGTTTGATCCGCGGTATGCCCAGATGGAAGCCAGCCGGCGGCTGGCGGAACTTACCGTTAAGGTGGATTCCCTCGCACTTGAAGTCGAAAGCAAGGACCGATTCATCAATAACTTCAAGCGGGTACTTAGCGGCGATACGACCGACGTTTTTATGGATGTTGAAGAAATGCAGCGCAGTGCTCCTCCTGTAAATACAGAAATTGATGTTTCTGAAGTATCCCCCATTGATTCCATGTTTCGGCAGGAGTTTGAGCAGACCGATATGTCCCTGATCAATACATCGGGCAGCTATCGTGAACTTCGCGAAGTGTTTCTGTTCTCGCCGATTGCAGGATTTGTATCTGCCCCGTATAATGTGAAGGATGGACATTATGGGGTGGATGTGGTTGCCAAAAAGAACGAACCGGTAAAATGCATTGCAGACGGGACGGTGATTATGGCCTCATGGACACAGGATTCCGGTTATGTGATTGCCGTGCAACATCGCAGTAACCTGATATCGGTATATAAGCATAATGCTGAACTCTTGAAAAAAGTTGGTAATTTTGTTAATGCCGGCGAAATTATTTCAATCATTGGAAACACCGGCGACCTCACAGACGGGCCTCACCTTCATTTCGAACTTTGGTTAAACGGGAATTCGGTGAACCCGGAGGAATTTGTAACCTTTTAACGAAATAGCCATGTTTAATGCCAAGGATGATCAGCGCAATGTAGAAATTCAGAGCAATACCAGTAATATCATTACAAAAGGTACGCTGCTGGAAGGAAACCTGGAAACAAATGGTAACATACGTATCGAGGGTGATGTGAAAGGCAACGTAAAAACCGAGGCAAAAATCGTTCTGGGACAATCATCAAAAATTGAAGGTGATGTTACCGCTCAGAATGCGGAGGTTGAAGGTGAGCTGAAGGGCAATATTCGTGTTTACGATACCCTGGTACTTAAGCCCAGTTCCCTGATCCATGGTGACATTACGACCAATAAATTAATCGTGGAATCCGGTGCCGCATTTAACGGGGCATGCCGAATGGGCGTAACATCGAACAGTACAACACCGAACGATAATGGAAGAACCCAACAAACCGGGCAAAGTAACCCAGCACGCCAACCAGTATCTTAAATTTGCCAACCTCGGTCTTCAGCTGGTCGTTACACTGGCAATTGCTGGCGCTGGTGGGTATTATATGGATAAATGGATCGGCTGGCAGTTTCCTGTTTTCCTCCTCCTTTTTTTAATGATTGCACTCGCTGGGTCAATTTACCTGCTTATCAAACGGATTTCAGATGAATAAAAAGGCATTTTTTAAGTTTGCCGCTCTCCTTGCAGGAATGGCAGTGCTCTTTCTGATATCGTTTCGGTTATTACAGTTCGCGTGGCCGGAGCTTTCTGAGGTAACCTATCCCTACTTGTCTGTATTTATCCTGTTCCTGGTAATTCTCCTGATCTTCCTGGCAAGCATTTTTACCGTGACCCCGCAGCTTTTCGTCCAGATCGTCATTGCAGGGACGGCTGTAAAACTCCTGCTGTTTGGCGCCTACAATTTCTATATGATTTATTCGGATCCCGCACATGCCCGGGCCAACGTACTTTTCTTCTTTGTTGGATATGTGCTGTTCACCGTACTTGAAATTACAAGTCTGTTCCGTTATATACGCGTGTCTCAGTAATAGGGGACAGAAATTAAATCAAAATTATTTTTTTTTGGGGCATTCTTATCTACCTTTGCAGTCGAATTTTGAGGACCCTGACTGCAAGTACATAAATGATTGATAGCCACGTAAGAAATTCATTCAGAAAGATGGCAATGGCGCTCACAGCTGTCATTGCTTTTTTGTCATTCAGCATCACCGGAGCTCAGGCAGCCGAAAGTGAGGGTGAGGAGTTTAATCCGGGAGATATGATCATGCACCACGTTGTGGATGATCACATCTGGCATTTCGCCGACGGCCATTATGGCACATTATACTTGCCGATCATCGTATATTCTGAGGAAAGAGGACTGGATGTATTTTCTTCTTCCAATTTTTATGATGAGGAGCACAATCTGAAGCCCTACAACGGATATGTCCTGGATCATGGTCATATTTCCATTGAAGGGAGTGAGGCCTCTGTTCTTGATGTTTCCATTACCAAAAATGTTGCGATGCTTTTCCTAAATGCTGCATTGCTTCTCCTGGTATTTATTTCCGTAGCACGTGCCTATACGAAAAATGAAGGAAGAGCGCCCTCAGGGATCCAGTCATTTTTCGAACCGGTAATCCTTTTCATCAAGGACGAAGTGATCAAGCCAAATATTGGCAGGGGATATGAAAAATATACCCCCTATCTGTTAACCTTGTTTTTCTTTATTCTTTTCGGAAATATTCTCGGCTTGCTGCCTGGAGCGGCGAACCTTACAGGTAATATCGCAGTAACATTCGTGCTGGCGATTTTCACCTTTTTAATAACAAATTTCAGTGGTAACAAACATTATTGGAACCACATATTTAATACACCCGGAGTACCATTGCCTTTGAAGATTATAATTGTCCCGGTTGAGATCATTGGTATTTTCACCAAGCCGATCTCACTGATGATACGTCTTTTCGTGGCGATAACTGCTGGTCACATTGTAATACTGAGCCTGATTGGATTGGTCTTTATCTTCCGCAGCTATTTCGTGGGATTGGGAAGTACAGCGATTGTACTTTTTATCAACCTCATTGAGATTCTTGTGGCGGCCATTCAGGCTTATGTGTTCACGATGTTCTCTGCGCTTTACATTGGTCTGGCAACAGAGGATCATCATCATGTGGAAAATGATGTAGATACCGGGTTAGCATAAGGAACCTTTGTTCAATTAATAAATATAAAACTATGTTATTACAGATTTTAGTAGACATGAGCCTGGCAATTATGGGTGCTGGCATCGGTTCTGGTCTGGTTGCGATAGGCGCCGGTCTTGGAATTGGTAAAATTGGTGGCTCCGCTATGGAAGCCATGGCCCGTCAGCCTGAGGCTGCTGGAAAAGTACAGACTGCTATGCTGATCATCGCTGCCCTTATTGAGGTAATCGCGCTTTTCGGTGTTGTTGTTTGTTTGCTTATTTCATTCAAAGCATAAATGGGTTCTCCGCGGCGTTAGGCCGCGGAGCCATTTTTATTGTTGATTTTACAAGGTATAAGATATAACACATGGAATTATTAACCCCGGGAACTGGCTTAATTATCTGGCAAACGATCATTTTTGTGATCCTGTTTTTCCTATTGGCAAAATATGCATGGAAGCCTATTTTGAATTCGCTTAGAATTCGTGAGGAATCAATTCAAAGTGCGCTGGATGCCGCGGAAAAAGCCAAGGAAGAAATGGCCAAGCTGCAGGCAGATAACAAAAAAATGATGGATGAGGCGCGTGTGGAACGCGATGTGATCCTGAAGGAAGCTCGTGAAGTGGCCAACAGCATCAAGGAAGAAGCGAAGGAAGATGCCGCTAAACAGGCTGAAAAAATGATCGCCGATGCAAAGGCAGCTATCAATACCGAGAAACAGGCGGCGTTGTCTGATGTTAAGAATCAGGTAGCAGGTCTCGTTCTTGAGGTGACTGAAAATATTCTTCGTGAAAAGCTGCAGGATGATAAGGCCCAGACAGCGCTGATCGAAAAATATGTAAAAGACGCAAACCTTAACTAAGATCATGTCCGACTTCAGAGCTGCTTCAAGATACGCAAAATCATTGCTGGAACTGGCAAATGAACAGGGGGTCCTGGAAGAGGTGCATAATGATATGTTACTCTTTTCCAAGGTTTGTAAAGAAAACACAGCGTTCGTGCTCATGCTGAAAAATCCTGTGATCAAGCATGACAAGAAAAGGGCCATCCTTCAGAGTGTTTTCAAGGATAAGGTTCATTCACTTACGCTGGCGATCTTTGATATCATTACCCGAAAAAACCGGGAAGCGATCATGCCGGCAATTGCCCGTGAATTTGAAAATCAGTACAACATTATCAAGCAAATTGGTGTTGCAAGTGTAACAACTGCGATCCCGCTTAACGAGGCCCTTCGTACTGAAATGAAAGACATGGTAGTGAAAATTACCGGTAAGAAGGATATTGATCTGAAGGAAATTGTGAACAGCGATATCATCGGCGGGTATGTCCTGAAAATGGGCGATCAGCAAATCGATGATTCCATTAGAACAAAACTTAAAACTCTGGCGAAAGGATTCAGCCAGAATCATTATAACAAAGAAATTTAACTTTAATAGCTTATTATCATGGCAGACGTAAGACCCGATGAAGTTTCAGCGATACTGAGAGAACAACTTTCAGGAGCGAAAACTGAAGCTGAATTAGAAGAAGTAGGTACCGTACTGGAAGTCGGTGATGGTGTAGCCCGCATCTATGGGCTTTCTAAAGCTCAGTCAGGAGAATTGCTCGAATTCGAAAACGGATTGAAAGCACTTGTACTGAACCTTGAAGAAGACAATGTGGGTGCCGTACTTTTGGGTGAATCACAGGATATTCGTGAAGGTGATACCGTAAAGCGAACCGGAAGAATTGCATCAATCAAGGCTGGGGATGGAATGCTGGGTCGTGTTGTTGACACACTTGGAAATCCAATTGACGGAAAAGGTCCTATCACCGGAGATCTTTATGAGATGCCGCTTGAGCGTAAAGCGCCGGGTGTGATCTACCGACAGCCAGTGAATGAGCCGCTTCAAACGGGTATCAAAGCAATTGACTCCATGATTCCCATCGGACGCGGACAGCGTGAATTGATCATCGGTGACCGTCAGACTGGAAAGACAGCTGTTGCACTGGATACCATTATCAACCAGAAGGAATTTTACGAAAAAGGCGAACCTGTTTACTGTATTTATGTTGCCTGTGGACAGAAAGCATCTACCGTAGCGGGTGTTGTAGCTGCGCTTGAAAAAGCCGGTGCTATGGATTACACAGTGGTAGTTTCTGCTGCCGCTTCGGATCCTGCTCCAATGCAGTTCTTTGCCCCTTTTACAGGAGCATCTATTGGTGAGTTCTTCCGGGATACCGGCCGACCTGCACTGGTAATTTATGATGACTTGTCGAAACAGGCGGTTGCATACCGTGAAGTATCGCTGCTTCTTCGTCGTCCTCCGGGACGTGAAGCATATCCTGGTGATGTATTTTATCTTCACTCACGCCTTTTGGAGCGCGCTGCGAAGATCACCGAAAGCCAGGAAATTGCATCGCAGATGAACGATCTTCCCGAGTCACTCACCAGCATTGTTAAAGCGGGAGGATCTCTTACCGCATTGCCAATTATTGAAACTCAGGCAGGTGACGTTTCGGCTTATATTCCTACGAACGTGATCTCAATTACAGACGGACAGATCTTCCTCGAAACAAACCTGTTTAACTCAGGTATCCGTCCTGCGATTAATGTTGGTATCTCCGTATCAAGGGTAGGTGGAGCTGCACAGATTAAGTCAATGAAGAAAGTAGCCGGTACTCTGAAACTGGACCAGGCGCAATTCCGTGAACTCGAAGCATTTGCAAAGTTCGGGTCTGATCTTGACGCTGCTACAAAACTTACCATTGAGCGTGGACGCAGAAACCTTGAGATATTGAAGCAGCCTCAGTTTTCACCAGTTCCTGTAGAGGAGCAGGTGGCTACCATCTATGTTTCCACGAATGGAATGATCGATGAAGTGCCTGTTGAAAAAGTGCGTGAATTCGAGCGCAATTTCCTGGATATCCTTCGCACAAAACACAGTGATGCTCTTGCTTCACTGCGCGCCGGAAAGCTGGAAGATTCCACAACAGAGGTATTGAAAAGCGTTGCGGAAGACCTAACCAAGGAATACACAAATTAACAGTAACTCCCGGACCGGGATAACCGGTCCGGAATTCTGAGACCTATGGCGAATTTAAAGGAAGTTAAAAATAGAATTCAGTCGGTAAACTCGACGCAGCAGATCACTAAGGCTATGAAAATGGTGGCGGCTGCAAAATTGAGACGTGCCCAGGATAATATCACACGCATGCGTCCCTATGCAGGGAAACTCGCGTCCTTGCTTCAGAATCTTTCTGCCGACGGTGTACAGGAAGAATCGAGTAAATATTCGGTTCAGCGTCCTGCGGAAAAGATTCTGCTAATGGTTGTGACCTCCGATAAGGGACTTTGCGGTGCTTTTAACAGTAACATTTTTAAAGCAGCCATTCGTCAGATCAAGGAGCAGTATCAATCACAGTTTGATGCCGGCAATGTTACTATCATGCCCCTGGGTAAAAAGGGCCTTGATTATTTTCGACGTCGTGATTATAAACTCATTGAAGATTACTGGGATATTTTCAGCCCTGTTTCATTTGAGAGAGCGTCAGAAGCTGCTCAGTTTGCGATGGATGGATTTGTGGAAGGACGCTTCGACCGTGTTGAAATCATTTATAATGAATTCAAGAATGTGGCTACACAGGTATTGCAGGTAGAACAATTTCTCCCTGTTAAGCCGGCTGAAATTGAATCAGACAATAAGTTTGAAGTTGATTATATTTTCATGCCATCCCGTGACGAGATTGTAGTTGAACTGATTCCAAAATCTTTGAAAATTCAGGTTTACAAGGCGATCCTGGACAGCAATGCTGCAGAGCACGGAGCACGTATGACCGCCATGGATCAGGCAACGGAAAATGCCGGTGAATTGCTGAAGGAACTTCGATTAACCTATAACAGGACACGTCAGGCAGCCATTACCAAGGAGATCCTTGAAATTGTCGCCGGAGCTGAAGCACTGGGATAGGAAAAAATAATTAAAATTAAAGCGGGCCTGGAGTCCGCTTTTTTCGTTTATACATCATGCGTTTCCTGCGTCTTTTAAACATTCTAAGCATTGATGTTGCACTCGGTGCGGCGGGATTAGCGATGGTCGTAGCCAATATCTGGAATATCGATCTTCCCTATACCGTACCGATATTACTTGCCATGATCGTATGGATCATCTATACATTTGATCATATCAAGGACGCTCATGAAACGAAGGTGCCCGGCCTTTCTCCTCGCAGGGATTTTCACCGGAAATACTTCAAGCCTCTGGTTATTATAAGTATTGCCCTGTTGCTTTCGTCCTGTTTCCTGCTGTTCATGATACCCGAACGATTGCTCCTGTTTGGATCTGTATTGTCATGCCTGGTGATAGCCTATTACTTTTCTCTTCATTTCCTTAAATCGGGAGTCGTAAACAAGGAGTTTATTATAGCGATACTCTACACAGGAGGCATCGTCATCGGACCGCTGGCCTGTGGAACGCCGCCGTCAGGATACATGGTCCATATATTTCAGTTATTCCTTCTGGCATTAAATAACCTGCTCCTGTTTTCATGGTTTGATCATGAAACCGATGTCCAGGAAGGGTTTGCCGGCCTCATTCAACGAATGGGTCATGAAAATAGTCGCTGGATGCTCCTGGCATTAGGGCTGATCCAGATTGTGCTTGCTTTGGTTCTTTTCGCAACAGGTTTTTATCCCGGATTTGAATTCATATGGTTCTGCATGGCCTCGGCAATGATAATTCCCGTACTGCAACCCGGTTTTTGGTCGGCTCAGTCACGTTATCGTATTTTGGGGGATGCATTGTTCTTTTTACCTGTGTTCATCCTGTTTTCATAGAAGTCATGAATGCTGATGCGATCGCCTCGTCCTATGGTGCGCTTTCCAGGTTTGTGTTTGGCAATTCCATTCAGGAGGCAACAAACTGGTCTAATCGCTATATTGATCCGGAAAGTAGAATTCTCATTGCAGGCGGTGGAGACGGAACCATATTACAGGATCTTGATCATCCCGGAAATAACTTTGTAATCGATTATGTGGAGCTTTCAAAAGCAATGATCTCGCTGAGTCGCCGGCACCAACCATTCAATGATATTGATGTTCATTTTCATCATTCAGATATTATGAAATGGCAGGGGGATAGCCCCTATGATGTCATCATTACACCATTCTTCCTGGATTGTTTCACGACCTCTGAGCTCTGTGATGTAGTCCTGCATTTGAAGGGGATGCTGAAAAAGGATGGCATGTGGTGTTTCACGGATTTTGTTGAAACAAACAAATCGTGGCAGCGATTATTGATTCGTGTGATGTACTGGTTTTTCGGGGTAACAACGGGCCTGAAGACGACGCAATTGCCTGATTATGAAAAAGCGTTCAGTGCCAGCACGATTCGGTTAACGGCTGTGCAGTCATTTTACCATGGGATGATCGAAAGCAGGCTGTATCAACCATCATGAAGGCTTTTCCGACGGGTTTTTAAGTCCGGCCCTTAGGCGTGGTATCAGGGCATTCAATCTTTTGTCAAGAGTTTCCTGGCGTTTCGCATCGGTGATCCACCGGATATATTCTTTCCTGTTGGTCGCAGATAAATTCATGAAGAATGAGAGTGCCTTTTCATCTTTCCTCAATACTTCCATCATATTTCGGGGAATATTAACGGATGTCTTTTCGGATCTTTTCACATCTGCTTCCGGCCGAACCCGTAACGCCGACCAATCCTCATCAATGCTGATCTGTGAGACAGGAGCAAGACCCTGGGCGCCCAATATGCCCCAGATGTTATCCCTGGAAAGATCCGATTGAATTGAGGAAGACTTTTTTGGATAAGCGATCCAGCATACTGTAGTATCAAAGTGGAGGGAGGCAAGTTGCGGAAGATCATTTTCAAGTTCCTCCTTATTTTTAATAAATTTGATGAGCAGGGCCGGCTCTGATAGCGGCCATTTTCCGATGCCTGATTCACCTGAAAATACAGGGAAATTTTCCGGCTGATTGATGAGATGCAGGGTTTGGCCTTCCTGTTTCCGCATCTTTTTTAAAACAGAATTTTCAGACATCCTTATATTTTATTTTAAATTGGGCCTATGGTAAAGATACTGAATACACTAATCCTGGCAATACTGATAACGGCGTGCGGTACTAAAGACAATAAGATTTCCGAAGTGGAGCAGGAAGTTGTTCCAGACCCTCCCTCGAAAGAGCTGAATGTAGCTTTTGTTGTGGTTAATGGGGTTTATAACTCTGAGTTGGTAGCTCCGATGGATATCTTTCATCATACTGTTTTTCATACAGAACCGGCCATGAAGGTATTTACGGTCGCTCCTGATACGTCGGTGGTCACATCGTTTGAAGGCCTGAGGATTTTACCTGATTATGCATTTAATTCTGTGGATCTTCCCTCCATTGACATCCTGGTAGTTCCCAGTGCCGAGCAAAGCATGGGCTCCGACCTGGAGAATGAGGAGCTCATAAGTTTTGTTAAGGACAAGGGAAATTCTGCCCGGTATGTTATGTCGCTATGTGATGGAGCATTTGTGCTGGCGAAAGCAGGCCTTGCAGAAGGCAGAAAAACCACCACATTTCCATCCGATATTCAAGCCTATAAGGAAATGTATCCGGATCTGGATATAGTAAGTAACGTGAGCTTTGTTCATGATGGGAAACTTGTTACATCAGCCGGGGGTGCAAAGTCCTACGATCCGGCTCTTTACCTGTGTGAGGTTCTTTACGGGCGCGAAGTGGCTATCGGGCTTGGAAGGGGGCTGGTAATTGACTGGGATCTGGCTGGAATTGATTACTCCGTTGTTTCCCCATAAAGCTCTGTAATTATTTTTATTTTGCCCGAAAGCGTTTTATGTACCGGGCATCGGTCGGCGATCTCCATGAGTCGCGCTTTCTGATCTTCATCAAGGGGACCTATCAGCTGAATTTCACGTGTAATCTGGTCGATCCGCGCATTGGGGTCTTCGCTGTCCTCACAGTCACTTTCATGAACTTTGTCATGTTCAATATGAACAATGGCTTCGTGCAATGGCCATTTCTTCCTGTCTGCGTACATACGAAGGGTCATCGTAGTACATGCACCCAGTCCGGAAATCAACAGATCATAAGGCGTGGGACCCAGGTCGCTCCCTCCAACGGATTCTGGTTCGTCAGCCAAGAATGAATGTCGGCCTGCACGGATCTCGGTAGTGAATCCGTCATCACCGGTGCGAACGACCACCTGCCGTTCCGACTCCGGAAGCGATTCGCCCCTGGTGAGTTCCAGGTAACGTTCTGCCCATGCTGCAATAACCTTTCCGGCATAGATTGAATCATTCTTATTACTGAGGAGGTGATCGGCGCCATCAAGTGACACAAAACTTTTTGGATGCCGGGCCCGGTCATATATAATCCTCGCATTTTCAATTTCAACGATTGTATCCTGGGGTGAATGCATGATCAGGATGGCGCGATTCAGCTTCGGAACGATTTTTTCAAGATCCCTTTCCCTGATGTCTGAGATGAATTGTTTCGTAACGTTGAATGGCCTGCCGCCTATGGAGACTTTGGCCTGACCGTTCGATTCTATTTCATCAAGTTTGTCTTTCAGCAAATGTTCAACATGAACCGGGTCTGAAGGAGCTCCAATGGTTGCAACTGCCTTCACAGATTCGATTTCAGGAGCGGCGGCCAGTACCGCTGCTCCTCCCAGTGAATGCCCGATAAGAAGTTCGGGAGCGTCATATTCTTTTTTAAGAAACTCTGCTGCTGACACCAGATCATTAATATTGGAGGTAAAATTGGTTTCGCTGAAGTCACCTTCACTTTCGCCAAGTCCTGTAAAATCGAACCGAAGAACCGCGATATTTGCCAGGTTCAGTGATCGGCTGATATTAATGACTGCATTGATGTCTTTTGAACAGGTAAAACAATGCGCAAAAATGGCCCAGGCATCAGGTTTTGAAGAAGGTAATTCCAGCCGGGCAATGAGGTTTTGACCCTTTTTGTTTATGAATGAAATTTTTGTTGAATTCATAGTTTCGGTTGTCTGTTAAAGATACAAAATCATCATTGTAACAGGGGACTCAAATGATTATTCCGGGCGGAAATACGGCTCAGAAAGCGTATAATTGCACCATGAAGATCGTAGAAGTTACCGATTCCTCCCTAGCCCGGGAATTTTTGCTTTTTCCACTCTCAGTTTACCGGAATAATAAAACCTGGATCCGTCCGCTGGACAAGGACATTGATGCTGTTTTTGATCCAAAAAAGAATAAGGCATTTCGGTCAGGAGAATGCGCCCGCTGGATTGTGAAAGATGACAAAAACAAAGTTACGGGACGTATTGCGGCATTCGTAAATAAAAAAACCGCCACCAAGGGAAATGATCAGCCAACAGGTGGTATTGGATTTTTTGAATGCATAGAGGACGAAAAAGTAGCTTTTGCATTGTTCGATACAGCCCGGAAGTGGCTGGAGGGAAAAGGCATGGAGGCAATGGATGGCCCTATAAATTTTGGTGAGCGCGATAAATGGTGGGGTCTTCTGGTTGATGGATTTGAACTTGAGCCTAATTATAACTGTAATTACAATCCGCCCTATTACCAGCAGTTTTTTGAAGACTACGGATTTCAGATTTACTTTAAACAATTCACTTTTGGCCGAAAAGTTAGGGAGCCCTTTCATCCCCGATTATACGAAAAGGCTAAAAAGGCAATGGAAAATCCAGGGTACAGATTTGAGCATCTGAAGCTGAAAAACCTCGACAAGTATACCGAAGACTTCAGAATAGTCTATAACAAAGCATGGGCGAGACATACCGGCGTAGCGGAGATGTCATCTCTGCAGGCTAAGGCCATTATGAAGCAGATGAAGCCGATTATCGATGAGAAGATTATCTGGTTCGGATATTATGAGGATGAACCCGTCGCATTTTATATCAATCTGCCCGAGGTAAACCAGATCTTCAAACATGTAAACGGGAAGCTTGACTGGATCGGAAAACTCAAATTTCTCTACCATAAAACCTTCAAGACATGTAAAAAGATGCTGGGCCTTGTGTTTGGTGTGGTTCCCGAGCATCAGGGGAAAGGCCTGGAAGGCGCACTTGTTATTGCCACCGCCGGGATGGTGCAGGAAGCGTATACCCAGTATGATGACCTTGAGATGAACTGGATTGGCGACTTCAATCCAAAAATGATTCGCGTCGTCGAACAGGTTGGGGGAGATATTGTAAAAACTCATTTTACGTATCGGAAATTATTTGACGAAACGAAAGAGTTCAAAAGGGCTCCGATGCAGTAATATGAACCGGAGAAACAGATTTCTGATCAACAATTTGCTGAAAGGATTATTTTGGCTCGCGGTAATCGTCATTTTTTACGAAGTACTTCAGCGATATACCAATGTTGATACTTTCATCAATTATCTTGGGAACTGGCCAATTCTCATATATTCGGCATTCATTCTTTCAGAAATAGTCTTTGGTATCATACCACCGGAATTATTCATGATATGGTCTCTTAATAACGGCCTGTTTGAGAGCTATACCCTCAATGTGGCATTCCTGGCGGTTATTTCCTACCTGGCCGGAATTATTGGTTATCACATCGGGAGGCATCTCCTTGAATTCAAATGGACCAATTCATTCATGCAAAAGAATGTACACAGGTATAAGAATCTTCTTAATAAGTATGGGGGCTTCCTGATATTCGTTGGGGCCGTAACACCTGTTCCTTTTTCTGCAATTTGTATGCTGATGGGCGGAACACATTACCCCTTTCAGCGGTTTCTATTGATATCTTTAGCTCGTTTTGGCCGATTTGCTGCCTATGCATGGGTAATATGGCAGACAAATAAGCCGGTATGATCGAAAAACTATGACTGAAAATAAAAATAAGAAGAAGCGAACAGGAGTATTACTGGTTAACCTGGGAACGCCCGACAGCCCTTCGGTACGGGATGTCCGCTCCTACCTTTCTCAATTCCTGAATGATCCCCGGGTCATTGACATACCGTGGTTGCTTCGTAAAATACTTGTGAACCTCATCATTGTCCCGTTTCGGGCGCCTAAAAGCGCGAAGGTATACAAGGAACTCTGGACCGATAATGGCTCTCCGCTCATTATTTACAGCGAGAGGGCAGCACATCTCCTGCAGCAGGTACTAGATCCATCGTATCAAGTGCATCTTGCAATGCGCTATAAAAACCCTTCGATCCCGGATGTGCTTGAAGAAATGCGCAAGGCAAATTATGACCGGATCATCGTAGTACCCATGTTTCCCCAATATGCTTCTGCAAGTACCGGGAGCGCCCTGGAAGAGGTAATGAAGGTGATCAGCTCCTGGTGGGTCATTCCCGAATTACGATTCGTTAGCCAGTATTATGATCACCCCGATTACATCAATGCCTTTGTTGAAAAGGGATCCGCATATAATCATGAGGATTATGACCATGTGCTTTTCTCCTATCATGGCCTGCCGGAGCGACAGGTAGACAAGGTATATGGTGAAGGATTATGTTCCGATCGTGATTGTGAGCATGAAATCACCGATGAGAACAAATATTGCTACAAAGCCACATGTTTTGCTACAACACGTTTGCTTGCTGAAAAATTAGGTATTCCTGAAGATCATTATACAGTATGCTTTCAGTCGAGGCTTGATAAAAAATGGCTGGAGCCATTCTCCGATAAGGTTGTTATTGAACAAGCCAAGAAAGGGGCAAAAAAATTGCTGGTATTTTCTCCGGCATTTACGGCAGATTGTCTTGAAACCATCATTGAAATTGGGGATGAGTACCAGGAGCTGTTTGAAGAGCATGGTGGAGAGAAAGTGCAGCTTGTGGAAAGCCTCAATGACCACCCTCTCTGGATTCAATGTCTGAAAGACCTGGTTTTAACTGCCTAGCTGTAAAATTCTTTCAACACACCTGCAGTAACGTCAACATCTTCCACAGTATTGAATTTACTGAAGGAGAAACGAACTGCACCCCTGTTATCTCGGCCAAGCGCAGCAAGAACATGTGAACCTGTAGTTGCACCGCTGGCACATGCAGATCCGCCAGATGCACAAATACCATTCAGATCAAGATGAAAGAGCAGCATGTCATTCTTGTCAGACGGTGGAAGCGATACATTCAGGACCGTATAAAGACTTTGATCATTCTGAGCTGAAAGGCCGTTAAAGGTTATCCCCGTTACTGCTTCCCTTAATTGACCGACCATGCGGTCCTTGAGCATAAGGATATGCTTCCGGTCTTTCTCCATATTAGAGACAGCCAGCTCAAGAGCCTTGGTTAAGCCCACAATGCCCGCGACATTTTCAGTTCCGCCCCGCATACCTCGTTCCTGTGATCCGCCATGGATATAGGCATCCATTTTACGGTTTTTATCAATGTACATGATTCCGACTCCCTTCGGACCATGAAATTTATGGGCAGATGCCGCAATACTGTCGACCGGAAGGGCTGAAAGATCCAGCGGAAAATGGCCGACGGTTTGAACCGTGTCACTGTGAAAAATGGCTCCTGCCTCCCTGCATAGATTCCCGGCTCGTTCGAGATCGAGTAAATTGCCAATTTCGTTATTCCCGTGCATGAGGCTTACGAGACTCTCAGGATATTCTGTCAGAAGCCTTTCAAGATCTTCAAAGTCAATACGGCCATCTTGATCAATTTTAACCAAATGTAATTCCAGCATACCCAGATCCTGCATGAATTCGAGCGTATGGAGCACGGCATGGTGCTCTACGGGAGAAGTTATGGCGTGTTTTAAACCATAGGACCGCACCGCCGACATCAGAAACGTATTATCAGCTTCAGTTCCGCCTGAGGTGAAATAGATTTCCATCGGGGAAGCATTGAGTAATCCGGCGACTGTTTTTCTTGAGGTTTCAAGGGCTGCCTTTGATTCTCTCCCCACCCCGTGAATGGATGATGGGTTCCCATAGAAACTTTTTAGAAACGGCTCCATCTCGGCAAATACAGCGGGATCTACAGGGGTTGTTGCCGCATTATCGAGATAAATACTCATTCCTTTACTGAATTCGTCTCTGCTATAATATCCTTGATGTCTGCAATCAGTTTGTTTGCGAGGTGTTCAGCTGTCGACTCCGAGGACGATTCTGAATAAATACGAATAATGGGTTCTGTGTTTGATTTGCGCAGATGCACCCATTCTTCATCCCATTCAATTCTCACGCCATCTATCGCATTTACAGGTCGTTTCGAATATTTTTTCTGAATGCTGCTGAGAATTCCGTCAACATCGATGTCCGGGGTTAATTCAATTTTATTTTTTGAAATATGAAGGTTGGGATAGGATGCCCTCAAACGTGATGCTTTCATTCCACTGGTTGCCAGATGTGACAGAAATAGTGCTATTCCCACCAATGCATCCCGGCCATAATGCAGTTCAGGGTATATGACTCCACCATTTCCCTCTCCGCCTATCACAGCATTTTGCTTTTTCATCTCCGTAACAACGTTTACTTCCCCAACGGCCGAGGCAAAATAGTGCCCGCCCTTTTGCTCGGTAACGATGCGCAATGCCATTGTTGAAGATAAATTAGAGACAGTATTTCCTTTCGTAATTCCCAGTACATAATCTGCTACCGACACAAGCGTATATTCTTCGCCAAACGGAGTGCCGTCTTCCTGTAACAGGGCCAGCCGGTCAACATCGGGGTCCACAACGATTCCCAAATCGTAATTGCCCTTATTCATTTCATTTGATATATGAGTAAGGTTTTCGGGCAGGGGCTCGGGGTTGTGGGGGAAGTGACCCGTTGGTTCACAATAAATTTCCTTAATCTGCTCAACACCAAGTGCGCGTAATAACCTGGGTACGGCAATTCCACCGGTAGAGTTCACCGCATCAACGGCAATCCTGAATTTAGCATCGCCAATAGCCTTCTTATTTACCAACGGCAGGTCGAGGATGGCTTTGATATGTTTATCCAGGTAAGTATCATCTTTTTTGTATTTGCCCAGGTGAAGTATATCCGCAAACTCATAGGAATTTTCGTCTGCAATTTTCAGAACAGTCTTGCCCTCTTCATCCGAAATAAACTCACCGGAATCATTTAATAATTTAAGTGCATTCCATTGACCCGGATTATGACTTGCCGTGATGATTATACCGCCCGAGGCTTTTTCCATTGTCACAGCCATTTCCACTGTTGGGGTAGTTGATAAGCCAAGGTCAACGACATCGATTCCCATGCCGATGAGGGTTTGTGCAACCAAATGGGATATCATCTCGCCGGAAATCCGGGCATCCCGCCCTATGACAACTTTATTTGCATCGCTGTTTTGCATGGTCCATGCCCCATAGGCTGCTGCAAATTTTACTGTATCCAGGGGCGTTAGTCCTGATCCTGGTTCTCCGCCGATGGTTCCCCGGATTCCTGAAATTGATTTGATTAAGGTCAAGCTATTAACACTTTAGTGTAGGTCAAATTTAAAAAATTAGAATAAGGATCGGACTCAATCGAAAAAAAATGAATGATATTTCCTTAAGTGCGGATCAATCAAATTTAGACATGACTTTGTTTACTTCGGAATTCTCATTGCCACATGCTTCGCCCGGCATCCTGCCGCAAAAGCCGCAGGCCTCTCCGTCCTTGTTCAGATAAGGGTTCTGACTGGCGCAGGTTCCCTTGAATTCTCCATCCTTAATGAAGAGTAGTCGTACAGACATGAAAACAAAGAATACTGCTACGAAACCAATTCCTAATAATATAGTCGTCATCCTGAAAAATTTTACGCAAATTTATTAAATCAAAAATGAAACGAGAGAACTTTAATTAAAGTTTCCATAAATCCATTATCCTCAGAATAATATGAGTGAAGGTACTTCAGCAGCAGATCCCCGCAGAGAAGCAAAACTCAAGGCATTTGACCGCCTTCTTACTATCATGGATGAATTGCGGGAGCAATGTCCGTGGGACCGTCAACAAACCATGGAGAGCCTGCGGCATTTAACGATCGAAGAAACATTCGAGCTGAGTGATTCAATTCTTGATGCCGATATGGATGAAATAAGAAAGGAGCTCGGTGACCTGATGCTTCACAACGTATTTTATGCCCGGATAGCCAGTGAGAAAAATGCGTTTGACATGGCAGATGTCCTTAATTCGGTTTGTGACAAACTTGTGAAACGGCATCCCCACATCTATGGAGACGTAGTTGCCACTGATGAAGAGACTGTAAAGGCAAATTGGGAAAAAATAAAACTGAAGGAAAACGGGGATACACCCAGGTCTGTATTGGAAGGGGTCCCGCGTTCGCTTCCTGCACTGATCAAGGCCATGAGGATGCAGGAAAAAGCCCGTGGTGTAGGTTTCGACTGGGATAACCGTGAACAGGTTTGGGAAAAAGTCCAGGAGGAACTGGCAGAATTCGGCGATGAGTTGAGCCGTGAGCCAGGATCGATTGATCACAAAAAGGCGTCTGGTGAATTTGGTGATCTTCTTTTTTCGTTGATAAATTTTGCGCGATTCGTTGATATTAATCCGGAGGAAGCACTTGAGCGGACCAATAAGAAATTCATGAAACGATTTCAATATCTTGAGCAGCAATCAAGAGCAGATGGTAAGGATTTAACAGAGATGACTCTTGATGAAATGGAATACTATTGGCAGAAAGCTAAAAATATATGAAGGCAGAATTGTCGTATCTGACCGAATTCAATTTATTCCGTAACCTGATAGTAGGGAAAAATTCATTTATACCCTCCTGGACATTATATAAAAGAGTCCTGCTTACAGGTCAGATTGCTCTTTTTGGGATTTTCTACTCACTCCTTAACATTATTTTGGGACTTCTGGAAGGGGTTAATGAATTCATTCCCTATTACAGCGCCCTTGCAGCTTCCTGTATGCTCTGTATCCTTATTTTACGGCACGGGTCCTATGTTACGGGAAGGGTAGTACTGATTCTTACCACACTGTTACTCGTTACACTCTTCGTGATGCTGGATCGAACCGATGCCAGTGTCTACTTTTTTTATTTTGTAATTACCATTGGTGCCATGACCATATTTGGTTATGAGCGGATTACGCTGGGGGTGATGTTTTCCGCCTTTGTGATCATTACATTCCTGATCATATTTTTTAATGACTACTCGATAGCAAATGCACCTGAGGTTTCAGATGCTTTTGCCCGAAGAACCTTCGGTTTGAACTTTGTTACCTCTGTGCTCCTGTCGGTAATGATGATTTACTATATGATATTGATCAATTACCAGATTATCACGGATCTTCGAAAGAAGGAAGAGGATCTCACCAAATTGGCAAATGAACTCTCGGAAAGCAGAAATCGCTTTGAGCTTGCGATAAAAGGGTCCTCAGCAGGAATCTGGGATTGGGATCCGGTTACAGATTCCCTTTATTTATCCCCGCTCCTAACACAAATACTGGGATACGAGAAAGATGACATAAAAGGTGTCAGTCAACAGTCATTTTATGGAGTGCTTCACCCCGATGACCTCGATATTGTTCGTAAAAAGCTAAGGAAGCACCTTAAAGAGAATGTAAAATTTGAAGTAGAAATAAGGATCAGGAAGAAGAATGGAGAGTACATGTGGGTTCTTGATACCGGGCAGGCTGAATGGAATGAAAATGGGGATCCTGTTCGAATGGTAGGCTCTATTGTGGATATTTCAGAACGAAAAAATGCCGAGTCGATGGTGCTTAAACAGAAGGATGAACTGGAGAAGGCCAATAAGGAACTCGATCGTTTCGTGTACAGCGTTTCCCATGACCTGAAGTCTCCCCTTAGTTCTGTTCTGGGTCTCATCACGATCACTGAGATGTCGGATGACCTGGAAGAAGCAAAGAAATGTGTTGGTATGATGCGAAACCGGATCAATCAACTCAATAAATTTATTGAAGAAATTATAGAGTATTCGCGGAATACACGAAAGGAAATACGTCATAATGATACGGTTATTATCAGGAGCCAGGTAAATGAAATTCTTGAAAACCTGGAGTACCTTGATAACCGCAATAAAATTGAAATCCAAAATGACATAGATCCCGAACATTGCGTATCATCGGATGAAAGCAGATTGAAAATTATTCTTAATAATCTCATCGGGAATGCTATCAAGTATCATGATTACAGTAAGGAGAAACCCTATATAAAACTTTCTTCTGTGAAAAAGAGCAATGGCACGATTGAGATAATTGTTGAGGACAACGGAACAGGGATCGACAAGGAACTACAGGAACGCGTATTTGAAATGTTCTATCGGGCCTCGGAATCTTCGGATGGATCTGGTCTCGGACTTTACATTGCACGGGAGATGGCAGAGGCGTTGAAGGGGACACTATCCCTTGAAAGTGAGAAAGGTAAGGGGTCGAAATTCACAATTACGATACCTTTGACTTTATCTGCTGCCAAATAGATCATTTTTCTATCTTTGCAACCATGGCAGTGAATGACGAAAACTTATTGAAGAAAATTGTTTCCCATACCAAGGAGTACGGGTTTATATTTCCATCTAGTGAGATCTATGATGGCCTTGGCGCAACCTATGATTACGGTCAGCAGGGCGTTGAACTCAAAAACAACATAAAGACATACTGGTGGAAGGCAATGGTCCAGCTTCATGAGGACATTGTCGGGATCGACGCTGCTATTTTTATGCACCCCACTACCTGGAAGGCTTCAGGACATGTGGACGCATTCAATGATCCCATGATCGATAATAAAGATTCCAAAAAGCGCTATCGTGCTGATGTACTTATCGAAGACTACATTGCGAAAGTGGAGGCAAAGATTGAGAAGGAAGTCACGAAGGCTGAAAAACGTTTTGGTGAATCATTTGACCGTGAGCAATTCGTAACTACCAATCAGCGAGTAATGGGGTATGCCGAAGAGATTGACTCAATCAATAAAAGAATGAAAGCGGCGGTGGATGAAGGCCGGTTAGAAGGGCTTAAAGATCTCATTGAAGAGCTGGGGATCGCCGATCCGGTATCAGGCTCTAAAAACTGGACGGATGTCCGGCAGTTTAACCTTATGTTCTCTACTGAACTTGGGTCCCTGGCGGAAGGTGCCAGTAAGATTTATCTTCGGCCCGAGACTGCCCAGGGAATATTTGTGAATTATTTAAACGTTCAGAAAACCGGGAGGATGAAAATTCCTTTCGGCATAGCGCAAATCGGTAAGGCGTTCCGGAATGAAATTATTGCCCGTCAGTTCATCTTTCGTATGCGCGAATTTGAACAAATGGAGATGCAATATTTTGTTAAGCCCGGGGAAGAGCTGGAATGGTATGAGCATTGGAAGCAAAAACGTATGAAATGGCATAAGACCCTCGGTCTGGGGGAAGAGAACTACAGGTTTCATGATCACCTGAACCTGGCACATTATGCAAATGCTGCATGTGATGTTGAATTCAATTTCCCCATGGGTTTTAAAGAATTGGAAGGTATTCACAGCCGAACGGATTTTGATCTTTCCGCACACGAAAAATATTCTGGAAAAAAACTGCAGTTCTTCGATCCTGTTGAGAATCGGAATTACGTACCATATGTAATCGAAACATCAATCGGATTAGACAGGATGTTCCTGGCGGTACTTACGGCCGCATATACGGAAGAAACGCTCGATGATGGCAGTGAGCGGGTGGTTTTGAAAATTCCTGCAGCGCTGGCGCCCCAGAAAGTCGCCGTCCTCCCCCTGATCAAGAAAGACGGGCTTCCCGAAAAGGCAATGGAAATATTTAATGCGCTGAAGTTTGATATGAATTGCCAGTATGATGAAAAAGATGCGATAGGCCGCCGGTACAGGAGACAGGATGCGATCGGAACTCCGTATTGTGTTACGGTTGATCACCAAACCCTGGAGGACAATACTGTCACATTACGTGAGCGGGATACTGCATCACAGGAGCGAATCTCTATCGATGAACTGCAGGCCCGCGTAAATGAGCTTGTTTCAGTCAACACACTACTTAAAAAGCTCTGATGGAGTGGAAAAAATTATTGTCCAACCAGCGGGCGGGTGGTAAATCAGTGCCTCATGATGCTGCAAGGAGTGCGTTTGAACAGGATTTTGACCGGATCATTTTTTCACATCCCTTTCGCAGGCTTCAGGACAAAACCCAGGTACACCCCTTGCCAAAAGATGACTTTGTCCATACACGCCTGACCCATAGCCTCGAAGTTAGCAGTGTGGGGCGTTCACTGGGTAAAAATGTTGGAAAGGTTTTGAAGGAGCGTTATGCGCTCCATGAATTTTCCGTTCAGGATATTGGTTCGATTGTCGCAGCAGCATCTTTGTGCCACGATATTGGAAATCCGCCCTTCGGACACTCCGGGGAAGAAGCGATCAGTGAATTTTACCGGCATGGTGCAGGTCAGGTATTAAAAAGTGAGGTAAATAAGGCGCAATGGGAAGATCTGATCAATTTCGAGGGAAATGCCCAGGGCTTTCGCCTGTTGAATAAATCACGCTATCAGGGTCTTAAATTGACCGCGGCAACATTGGCATCCTTCACAAAATACCCAAGACCTTCGCTGGTTAAGCAGGCCGACAAATCCCGAAGGAGTCAGAAGAAATACGGATTTTTCTGCAGCGAAAAGGACGCATTTCGGCAGGTGGCAGAAACAACAGGTCTGCTGGCATTAACAGATGAGACCTGGTGCCGTCATCCGCTGGCGTTTCTTGTGGAGGCCGCTGATGACATATGTTATCACCTCATAGATCTTGAAGATGGTTGTCGGCTGGGTCTTGTTTCCTACAATGAGACAGTAGACCTCTACAGGCTAATTCTTGGAGATCGCTTTAATCCCGCAAAATTTGAAAAAATCAGATCGAGGGAAGAGCGAATCGGTACGCTCCGGGCGATGGCCATCGGGGTGCTGATTGACGAATGTACAGACCTATTCCTGGAAAGAGAAGCAGCGATGCGGGAAGGTAACGAAGACCGTTCGCTCACGGATGATATTCCTTCGGCACAGGTTCTTAGTGAGATCATTAAGATTTCCATAGCTCATATTTATCGCTCGCGGCAGGTAATGGAGACGGAAGTGGCGGGTTTTGAAGTGTTGCCCGGTCTGCTTGAGCAAATTACGTTTAGCGCATTAAACGTGTATCAAAAAGATGAACCTTCGAGTGGCAGAAAGACGCTTCTGAGACTTCTTCCGGAAGACCTGACGCGTGAGATGAAGGAGTGCTCCAATGCGTATGAACTTCTGATGCTTTGCAATGACTTCGTATCAGGTTTGACGGATACCCATGCCATTTACCTGTATCGGGGAATTAAGGGTATTTCCCTCCCCGGTTAATACCGTCTCCAGGATAGGTTAAAACATGAAAATCCTTACCTTTGTGGCTTGCCGAAATGTGGACTAAACTTTCCCATATCATCATGAAGTACCGATTGACGCTGGTCATTTTGATCGGCGTTATAACGTTATTCATGGGTTACCATGCCAGAAAGGCTGAAATGAGCTATGATTTCGCGAAGACGGTACCTATGGATGATCCGGATATGATCACTTTCATGGGCTTCAAATCACTTTTTGGTGAGGACGGCAACCTGATCGCCATCGGGGTTAAGGATAGCAGTCTGTATGAGGTGCAAAATTTTGAATTATTCAGGCGACTCAGCGATAGCATCAAAACTTTTGTAGGTGTTAACGAGGTTTATTCACTTCCGCAGATTGAACGGTTGGAAAAGGATACCGCTGAAAGAAAATTTGATCTGAACCCGATTTTCAGAAGCGAAATAACAAATCAGGCTGAGATGGATAGTCTGATTCAGCTTGCCTTCGACCAGAAATTTTACAGCGGCCGTTTGCTGAATGAATCAAACGGAGCCACGCTCATGCTGATATCCATTAACAGTGAGGTGCTGAATTCGGAACGGCGGATCGGATTAACGGAAAAAATCGTGAATGCCGGCGATTCGTTTGAAGAACAAAGTGGGATAAAGGTGCATTATGCCGGGCTTCCGTTTGTGCGTTCTGTAATTGCCAGCAAAGTAAAAAGGGAGATGGAAATGTTCCTGATACTGTCGGTCCTGGTAACAGCGATCATTCTGTTCCTGTTCTTCAGAACGTGGGATGCGGTAGTATTCCCCATGGTGATTATCGGGGTTGTGGTTATTTGGGTGTTGGGATCACTGGTTTTGATGGGGTATAAAATAACCATGCTCACCGGGCTCATACCTCCGGTGATCGTGGTCATCGGGATTCCGAATAGTGTTTATCTTCTGAACAAATATCATCAGGAATACGAACTCCATGGCAACAAGGTCATGGCGGTAAGCCGTGTAGTGCGCAAAATCGGTGTGGTTACTTTGATTACAAACTTTACCACAGCTATTGGTTTCCTGGTTCTTGCCACCACCGAAATTGTCATACTCCGGGAGTTTGGGATTGTGGCCGGATTGAATATCATGGCCACATTCGTCGTTTCAATAATTTTGATCCCGGCGGTTTTTCTATGGTTGCCTGCCCCGAATACACAGCAGCTGAAACACCTGAAATTCAAACCCCTCGATGTCGTACTGACGGCCCTCGATAAATGGATATATTCACACCGTAAAACCATATACCTGATGACCGGCTTGCTGGTAGCCCTTGCAGCAATAGGCATGACCCGTTTAAAAGCAGTCGCCTTTATGGTAGATGACATTCCGGAAAAAAGTGAAATAAGAACAGACCTGGCATTTTTCGAAGATAATTTCAATGGAATTATGCCATTGGAAATGGTGGTTGATACGGGTGAAAGACGTGGAGTTCTGGAACTTAAAAATCTGAGAAAGATTGAGGAACTTGAAGGGTTTTTACACAGCCAGAACGACATTTCCCTCCCCGTGTCGCTTGTGAGTTTCGTCAAGGCATCCAAGCAGGCTTTTTATAATAATAATCCTGACAGGTACGACCTGCCGTCCAGCAGGGAAAGGGCATTTATTCTTCGATACATGCGTAATCAGTCGGATAGTACCGGCCTTTTTAATTCATTTGTGGATTCCACACTGCAGGTGATGCGGGTATCCATGCAGGTAGCTGATATTGGATCTGAAAAAATGGATTCCCTGATTGAGCAGGTGATCCGCCCTGAAGTGGATTCCCTGGTTGCAGGAACAGATTTAAAAATTTCGATCACGGGCACTACTCCGCTGTTTATCCGTGGAAATAAATTTTTGATTCAGAATTTACGATTCAGCCTGATCCTGGCATTTGTTCTGATTGCAGTAATTATGGGGATTCTTTTTGGCAACCTCAAGATGATCCTGATTTCAATGCTTCCGAATTTGATTCCCCTGCTTATTACGGCAGGTATCATGGGGTTTTTTGGAATTCCGCTGAAACCAAGTACGGCGTTGATATTCAGTATCGTTTTTGGAATCTCCGTGGATGATTCCATCCATTTTCTGGCTAAATACAGG
Source organism: Cyclobacteriaceae bacterium (assembly GCA_050289805.1). GTDB lineage: Bacteria > Bacteroidota > Bacteroidia > Cytophagales > Cyclobacteriaceae > JAUILA01. The sequence continues at coordinate 106,365 of JBNKGL010000007.1, read as the reverse complement.
CAGGAATTATTCCTCAACAGATTTTCGGTACCAATTACGGTGAGCAAGACGCTTCGGGAAACAGGTGCAAGTATGATTTATACCTCCGTCATTCTTTTTGCAGGATTTGTGATATTTGCATGGTCGGATTTCGGAGGAACAATCGCGCTGGGAATTTTAACTTCCATTACGCTGCTGATTGCAATGTGTACAAACTTAATTTTGTTACCATCATTACTGTTGACATTTGATGATGGAAAACGTGATCCACAGGAGCATCCGTTGATTGATGAATATGATGACGGATTTTACCAGGATCTTGAGGAAGATGCTCCGAATACCCGGAATGGGAACGGATCTATTGAAATTCCACAAAATAAAGACCAAAAGACCTAAGAGAAGAAGTGAAGTATAAGGAATACAAACAGATTAACTATGCCGAACTTGCGGCGGACGTCCTGAAATTTTGGGAGGAGAACGAGATTTTCGAAAAATCTGTAGAGACCAGGGAAGGCAGGCCCACGTTTACATTTTATGAAGGTCCGCCTTCTGCAAATGGTACTCCCGGCATTCATCACGTGATGGCGCGAGCAATTAAAGATGTCTTCTGCAGGTTCAAGACCATGCAGGGATTCCAGGTGAAGCGCAAGGGAGGATGGGATACCCATGGGCTTCCTGTAGAATTGCAGGTCGAGAAGGAGCTGGGAATCACGAAGGAGGACATCGGGAAAACCATTTCTGTGGAGGAGTATAATGTACGATGCCGTGAAACGGTGATGAAATTCAAGAATGAGTGGGATGATCTTACCCGGAAAATGGGTTACTGGGTCGATCTTGAACATCCCTATGTTACATTCGACCGGGACTACATGGAAACATTGTGGTACCTGCTGAAGAAATTTTATGACAAAGGTCTGTTGTATAAAGGGTATACCATCCAGCCCTATTCCCCCGCAGCGGGAACCGGCCTTAGTTCCCATGAACTAAACCAGCCGGGCACCTATAAGGATGTCAAGGATACAACCGTTACAGCACAGTTTAAGGCAAAGGATGAAGAAGATGTTTACTTCCTTGCATGGACTACCACCCCGTGGACACTTGCGGGAAACACAGCGCTGGCTGTTGGAGAAAATATTGAATATGTGAAGGTAAAAACCTTCAATCCCTATACCTATGAACCGGTAAATGTCATTCTGGCCAGTGATCGCATCAAGGAATATTTTGATGAAAAGGGGGAGAATGCCAGCTTTGAAGAGTACACCGGAGGGGATAAGGTAATTCCGTATCAGATCGTTGAAACTTTTAAAGGAAAAGAACTTGCCGGGCGTACTTATGAACAGCTTTTTCCCTTTGTCGAACCGGATGGGCCGGCTTTCAGGGTTGTTGTCGGGGATTTTGTAACCACAGAGGACGGAACAGGAATTGTCCATATTTCGCCTACATTCGGTGCAGATGACCAGCGTGTTGCCGCTCAAAATGGCATCGGAGCGATCCTGGTAACAGATGATGAAGGAAACAAGGTACCGATTGTAGATAAGCAAGGCAGGTATGTCAAAGAGATCGGGGAATTTGGAGGCCGGTTTGTAAAGAATGAATACTATCCGGAGGGTGAGGCCCCGGAACGATCGCTGGATGTTGATATCGCAATTAAACTTAAGGAGGAAAACCGCGCATTCAAGGTTGAGAAATATGAGCACAGTTATCCGCACTGCTGGCGAACTGACAAACCGGTGCTGTATTACCCCCTTGATTCATGGTTCATCAGGACTACAGCCATGAAGGATAAGCTCGTTGCGTTGAATGAAACCATCAACTGGAAACCGGCATCTACAGGTACAGGCAGATTTGGGAATTGGCTCGAAAACCTGGTCGATTGGAACCTCTCCCGAAGCAGATTCTGGGGAACTCCGCTGCCTATCTGGGTGACAGAAGACCGTTCTGAGGAAATCTGCATTGGTTCATTGGAAGAACTTCGTGCCGAAGTTGCCAAGTCTGTGTCTGCCGGTTTTATGGATAGTCAGCTTCCGGAGGACTTCGACCTTCACCGACCTTATGTGGATAATGTAATCCTGGTAAGTGAGTCCGGCAAACCGATGAGGAGGGAGCCCGATCTTATCGATGTCTGGTTTGATTCAGGTGCCATGCCGTATGCGCAATGGCATTATCCATTTGAAAACAAGGATATTTTTGAAAAGAGCTTTCCCGCAGATTTTATTGCCGAAGGCGTAGATCAGACCAGGGGATGGTTCTTTACACTTCACGCCATAGCTGTCATGCTATTTGATAGCGTTGCATTCAAGAATGTGATGGCTAACGGGCTAGTGCTCGATAAGAACGGGAATAAAATGTCGAAGCGGCTGGGTAATGCGGTCAACCCTTTTGAGACACTGGATACCTACGGGGCTGATGCCACGCGCTGGTACATGATTTCAAATGCAAATCCCTGGGATAATTTGAAATTTAACCTTGACGGAGTTCAGGAGGCACAACGCCGTTTCTTTGGCACCCTGCATAATACGTATAGCTTCTTCGCACTGTATGCGAACCTTGATGGCTTTGATTTTTCAGGAACGCCAATTCCGGTAAGCGAGCGAACGGAGAGTGACCGATGGATTCTTTCACGATTGAATACTGTTATTAAACAGGTTGAAGCAGCCTATGATGAGTATGAGCCAACAAGGGCGACCCGGCTGATCCAGGATTTTACGATCGATGATCTGAGCAACTGGTACGTACGTCTTAACAGGAAACGCTTCTGGCGGGGTGATTTCAATGAGGATAAGAAAGCAGCATACCAGACACTTTATACCTGTCTTGTATCAATCGCCAAATTATCTGCCCCTGTAGCTCCGTTTTATATGGACCAGTTATACCTGGATCTGAATAAAGTAACGGCGCTGGAGGACAGGGATTCTGTGCACCTGGCGGATTTCCCTGCATTTGATGATACGGTCATTGATGCGGATCTGGAAGAACGTATGCGATTGTCGCAACGTATTTCTTCACTGGTTCACTCATTGCGCAAAAAACATAAGCTGAAAGTGCGCCAGCCATTACAAAAGATATTGCTGCCGGAAGTAAATGAAAAATTTAAGCGTCAGGTAGAAGCGGTCGAAGATATTATCCTTTCTGAAGTGAATATCAAACAAATAGAATTTGTTTCAGACGAAGACGGAATTCTTGTAAAACGGATTAAGCCTAACTTCAGGAGGCTCGGACAGATGTACGGGTCTGCGATGAAAGAGCTCGCTGCAGCGATTAATAAAATGGGGCCGGAGACAATTTCTGAACTGGAAACAACTGGATCCGTCAGCGTTCAGGCAGGTGGAAAAGAAATTATTCTTACCCCCGAAGATGTAGAGATTTTTTATGATGATATTCCAGGATGGTCTGTGGCTTCGGAAGGAAATCTTACCGTAGCCCTGGATATTACTCTGAGTGATGAACTGAAGCAGGAAGGGATTGCGCGGGATGTGGTAAATCGCCTTCAGAACCTGAGGAAAGATATGGGGCTGGATGTGCAGGATAAAATTAAGATCAGGATCGCCCCCGCACCGGAGTTAATTGAAACTGCTTTAAAAGCAAATAAAGAATATATTTGCCGTGAAACACAGGCGCTGTCGCTGGAATTTGAAGATGGAATTTCAGATTTGGTTGAATTGGACATCGATGATCAAAAACTCCAGGTTAAAATTGAACTGTAAGTGAAGTTGAAAAAATATTATTTGCTGGCACTTTTAATTATTGTCATCGATCAGGCAGTAAAACTCCTGGTACATTACAATATGGATCTGAATACTGAATTCAACGTGTTCGGTGAATGGTTCAGGATTCATTACCTGCTGAATCCGGGAATGGCCTTTGGGTTACGTTCCGACCATGCTTATGGTAAACTTGTCCTTACACTGTTCAGGCTCCTGGCCATGGTGGGGATCTCATACTATATTTATTTTCTGTATAAACGCGATGCAAGACCGGGCCTTCTATGGTGCCTTGCCCTGATCCTGGGCGGTGCCGTTGGTAATGTGATTGATAGTACGTTTTACGGTGTTTTACTGGGAAATGCACCTGCCGGGTCTCCTACACCCTGGTTTCACGGACAGGTGGTCGATATGCTGTTTTTTCCATTATTCGATGGCTACTATCCTGATTGGGTGCCCTATGTGGGCGGCGGCAGATTCCTCTTTTTCAGTCCGGTTTTCAATATTGCCGACTCCTCAATCTTCATTGGTGTAGTTTCAATTCTGATTTTTCAGAAGCGATTCTTTAAGGATCGAACCGATCATATTCTGCAGGATCATGTTGATGATGAGGAAACTAAAGAAGAAACCGGAGAAATAATATCCTGACCAAATCATTTGGTTCAAGTATTTAAGATTGTGTATCTTCACTAATGACACCCCCAGTCGATTTATTTCTGTAAACGACAAAACTTTCTATTCTATGAAAAATCTTATTTGGATAGCTGTCTGGCTATTGTTTCCTGCATTACTTTTTGCGCAGGAAAATCAAATTCAGGGAAAAATAAATCAGGAAATTCCCATCGACCCCAATGTAAAAGTTGGTGTCCTGGATAATGGCCTTAAATACTATATCCGTCATAATGAGAAGCCGGAGGACAAAGTTGAACTCCGTCTTGTGGTAAATGTTGGTTCCATGATGGAAGATGAGGATCAGCAGGGACTGGCCCATTTCATGGAACATATGGCCTTCAATGGGACTAAGAATTTTGAAAAGAATGAGTTGGTGAGTTACCTCCAGTCGGTGGGCGTAAAATTTGGCGCAGACCTGAACGCGTATACTAGTTTTGATGAAACGGTCTATATTCTGCCAATACCTTCTGATGATGAAGACATCTTAAACCAGGGTCTCCAGGTACTGGAAGACTGGGCATCAAATGTGCTCCTCACAGATGAAGAAATTGATAAGGAAAGAGGCGTGGTTATAGAGGAATGGAGACTGGGACAGGGTGCCAATCAGCGTATGAGGGATGAATGGTTTCCCGTGATGTTCAAGGATTCGCGGTATGCCGAAAGACTGCCTATAGGAAAAAAAGAGGTCCTGGAAAGTTTCGATTACGAGACGTTGCGCAAATTTTACCGCGACTGGTACAGACCGGATCTTATGGCTGTTGTAGCGGTGGGTGACATCGATGTTGATGCGATGGAAAAAAAGATTAAGGAACGCTTCGGTAAATTGAAGAACCCTGCGAATCCCCGGCCGAAAGAGTTGTTCGAAGTTCCTGACCATACAGAAACCTTTGTTTCCATTGTCACAGATAAAGAGGCTCAGTTTACCCAGATTCAGCTGGTTTACAAGGAAGACCTTGAGAAAACAGAGACGATCGGCGACTTCAGAAGAGATGCCGTCTATTCCCTGTATAACGGTATGTTGAATCAGCGCCTGTCGGAACTCCAGGAATCTGCCGATCCACCCTTCCTCTTTGCCAGCACGAGCTATGGGAATATGGTGCGCACCAAAAGCTCCTATTCATCATTTGCGGTTGTAGGAGAAAATGGAATTGACAAAGGGCTGAAAACACTCGTTCGGGAAAATGAACGGGTTAAAAAATTTGGCTTTACACAGGGAGAACTTGATCGTTATAAGAAAACCGTTCTAAACCGCTATGAAACTGCATTTAAGGAGCGGGATAAGACCGAATCAGGACGTTATGCCTCTGAATATATCCGGAATTTTCTATCAGATGAACCTATTCCGGGAATCGGATTCGAATATGAATTTTATGAAGAAGTACTTCCAACAATAACGCTTGAAGAAGTAAATAGCCTGGCTGCCAAGTGGATTACAGATGAGAACCGTGTGGTGGTTATAATGGGCCCGGAAAAAGAGGGAGTTACAATGCCCGGAACCGGTGATATCATGCAGATATTGAATGAGGTAGAATCGGAAGAAATAACTCCATATGAGGATAAGGAAGTGGCTTCCTCATTCATTGATACAATGCCGAATCCCGGTAAAATCGTTTCCTCAAAGAACCTGGAAGATGTGGAGGCCACAGAGCTTACCTTGTCGAACGGGATGAAAGTGATTTTAAAATCGACCGATTTTAAAAATGATGAGATCGTGTTTCGCGCGTTTTCAATGGGTGGTCGTTCTCTTTATCCTTTGCAGGATGATATCGAGGCATCCAATGCCAGCGGTATTATATCAGAAAGTGGCGTTCGGGATTTTTCTCCTTCTGATATTGACAAAATGCTTTCAGGAAAATCTGTAAATGTGGGTGCATTTATTAGTACCTATAATGAAGGTATGAGCGGAAGTACCACACCGGAAGACCTGGAAACCGCATTGCAGCTCGTTCATCTGTATTTCAGTGCCCCACGAAAAGATCCGGATGCATTCAGTTCCTATGTGAACAAAAACAAGATGCTGATGCAGAATCTTATGGCAAGCCCTCAGTTTTATTATTCTGATAAGGTGTCACGAATTCTTGCGCAAGACAATCCAAGGGGTGGCTATTTCCCTACCGTTGAAGAAATGGAAAGTATCGATTTTGATCGCGCATTTGAAATTTACAAGGAACGTTTCGCCAACGCCGGCGATTTTACCTTCTTTTTTGTAGGGAACTTTGACATTGAAAAGATCAAGCCAATGCTTGAACTCTACCTTGGCAGTTTGCCTGGATCGGTTTCCGCTGAATCCTATAAAGATCTTGGAATACGGCCTCCTTCAGGACCGCTGAAGGAAGAAATCAAAAAGGGTACAGACCCCAAAAGTACAGTTACAATGATCTATACTGGTCCTGCAGCGTATGATCTGGATGAAAGTTATTACCTGTCATCGCTCGGTGAAGTGCTTTCTAATAAGCTCATCGAAATCCTCCGGGAAGAAAAAGGTGGAGTGTATGGTGTTGGAGCGCGTGGAAGCATGACTAAAATTCCGTATGAAAACTATACGTTCAGAATCGGATTTCCATGTTCTCCCGATAACGCAGAGGACCTGATGAATGCCGCATTGGCGGAGATAGATAAGATAAAGAAGGAGGGTGTTTCCGATGAAGATCTGCAAAAGATCAAGGAAACTCAGCGTCGTGAAAGAAAGGAAAATCTCGAACAGAATTCATACTGGCTCGGAACCCTGTACAGCTCGTATTATTATGATCTGCCGCTGGACAGAGTGAAAAATTTCACCGAAAAAATTGACGCTTTAACCTCTGATAAGCTCAAAGAAACGGCGAAAAAGTACCTAACGGATGATCGATACATCCAGATAGTCCTGATGCCTGAGGATAATTAGACTATAATACATAGATTTGCAACGAACTGAAACCCACATTCTTATGTGGGTTTTTTTTGATAATCCGTGAAATGGAACGGTGTTTGTGTAGTATGAAAATAAATAATTGATTGTGATGAAAAAGTTAATTCCATTCCTATTAGTAATCGTGACCTTCATGGCGTGTGAAGGTCCGGAAGGCCCGATTGGTCCGCGTGGTCCCCAGGGAGAACCTGGTTTAGACGGAGTAAATATTGAAAGTTTTGTATTTGAATATGAAGTTGACTTCCTGCCGGAAGAAAACTACACAGTATTTCTGCCGTACCTTGATGATTTTGTAGCCCTGCCTTCGGATGTAACGCTTGTTTATTTTCTGTGGGGACAAACTGAAATCGATGGTGAACTTGTTGATATCTGGAGAGCACTTCCCCAGACTGTATTTTCCGATAATGGATTGATCCAGTATAATTATGATTTTACGCGTTATGACGTAAGTCTTTTCCTGAATACTGATTTTAATACGGAATTACTGGAACCCATTGATACCGACGACTGGATAGTGCGTGTAGTTGTTATACCAGGTCAGTTTGTTTCAGCGAACGGAAAAATGGCGGCAGTTGACTTCGATGATTATTATGCTGTGATGGATGCGATGGGATTGGATAATAAATCTGTTGTCCATGAATACAATAATTCGCTGGTAAGACGTTAATCCATTAGGATAATTTTTTCAGGCCGGGGCATTATCCAGCAATTGCTGGATATGTTTTCCGGCTTTTTTTATGCGCTCAGCGAAAGAGCCTGAAATTACTTCATACGCAAATCCGTACGATTCCAGGTTTTCAATAAAACGGTCAAAGAAATACATACCCAATGCTGGATTTTCCCGTAACGGGTCTTCCTCGTAAGCAATGTCTGGTTTCATCACCAAATGAAGGGAATAGGAATTAGCTGATAAAGCTTCATCAATGAATGCCGGAACCTTCCCAAATTTATGTTCATACCAAATTTTGAGCACCAATACATCGGTATCACAAAACAATACACGATGCGCCTGCTTCAGGTATTCATCTTCACGATCCAGTTGCTTCCCTGCAATGATATCCAGATCATGAATATCATATTCCCGGTCCAGGGCAGATAGATATTCGCGGGCATATTCGGGTAGCCACAGGTCATCGAATTGCGATGCAAGGGCTTGTGCCATCCATGTTTTACCGCTGCTTTCGGGGCCTGTAATCCCTATTTTGATTGCTGAAGTTGTCTTTTCTGAAGCTTTTTCCATTCCATATAACCTGCAATTGCCATCCCGATATACAAGAAGTAGAGGAGTGCATAGAAATACATCGATTTATAAACATAAATACCCGTAGCCAGGATATCAATAATAAGCCAAAGGATCCAGTTTTCAATTCGTTTTTGCGTGGTCATCCACATGGCAGCAATACTTAAAATACTGGTGGCGCTATCCCAGTAAGGCACTGATGCGTTGGAATATTCTTTAAGCAGAAACCCAAAACCAACTATTCCCAGGGCAGATACCAGGGTCACGGCCAGAAGATTTTTAACGGGAATATTGGTGATGTGTAATTCATCATCCTTATTGGAAGTACCGTGAATCCAGTGATACCAACCATAAATATTCAGTACCAGATATATGATGTGAAGGAGCAGATCGCCGTAAAGCCGCTGCTCCCAGAATACGATCAACGAAACGATCGTATATGCAATCCCCCATGGCCATGTCCATATGCTTTCCTTAATTAAAAAAATGACTGCCAGTATTCCGAAAATGAGACCCAATCCTTCAGAAACTGGCATGGAAAGAAGGTATGACGTAATTTCCTGAAGAATTTCTTTGCCTGACATTTGAAATTTAATTTATTTGAGGACTATTAATTTTTTAGGATGCACTATATAACTTTTACACTGATTTTTGTGGTATTTACTTCCTGTGTTCCTGACTTCATGCAGTCGGAGGAAAAGGAAAAGAAAGATGAGAATTTTTTCAGAGCCTATTTTCCCGATGGCACACTAAAGACCGAAGTTCCGATCGAAAATAAGAAGAAAAATGGTCTGGCAAAAAACTTTTATCAGGATGGCACCCTGCGTCAATCCATTGAGTATGTGAATGGATATAAGCACGGCGAGGCAAAGACCTTCTATGAAAATGGGCACCCATACCAGGTATCACGATATGAATACGGGAAATTACATGGCATCCGGGAGCGTTACCATGAAAATGGGAAACTGATGTCTGAGGTACCATATTTTGAAGGCAAGCCAACAACCGGGCTGAAGGAATATTTGCTGGATGGAAGTCTCAAGAAAAAATATCCCCACCTGGTTGTTACGGAGGAAGATCAGCTGTTAAAGAATGGAAAATTCATTGTTCAATTCAACGTATCCAACGGCAACAGGCGTGTTGAATACTATGTGACCGTACTTGATGAGAATGGAGCGATTCCCGACGGTGCCACCAAGCTTAAAGGTAATGGCAAAGGCAAGGCAAAAATGGAATTCGTAGTTCCGCCGGGAATGTTTATTATGAAGGAGGTGCCCGTGGTTGCTGAGATCACAACACTTCAGGGTAATTCCTATTTCATTCAGCATACCCATAATCTTTCTGTGGAAAACCGTAATTATTAACGGATCGCCTTTTTACGAAGGAGTAGCTCATAATTATCGGGGGCAAGTTCAAGGCCCTTGTTGATTAATTCCCGGGCTTTTCGGGAATTTCCCCGCTTGAAATAATAAACTGCCGCAATGGAATATGCACGGCCGATGTCGTTGCGATCAACCAGCAGATCGCTGCTCATCATTTGCTCGAATGGAGTTCTGTAGGTTTCGGCTTCAGCCGGATTGTTGAGATCATACGACATTGCAAATTGGCGTAAATACCGCCATGCCAGCATCGATTTGAAGGTAAGGTTCGATTCCAGCTCAGCAAATTGCTTTTGATAGTTCAGCAGTGTGTCAATCTCCTGCTTATTCGAGCCCAAGGTCGTAAGCCGCTGGTCGATGGAAGATATCAGCGCGTTTTGAACATCAGTATTTTCGGGTTCGCTTCTCATGGCTTCACCGAAATTTTGGATAGCCGTTTTAAAATCGTTTCTGTTGTAGGCGATTCGGCCCGTTTCATATAAATAGAGAAAATTAATTCTCGTCAGTAACTCGGGCCATTTCAGGTTTGATTCCTGGTATTTTACCCATTTGGCCAGCACATCCGGCTGATAGGAAGAATTTAGTAAAGCCTGGCTGATCCTCATGTATTCGCCAGCCATTTCATCCAGCTTCACCTCCCCGGTAGAATAGTTGCCAATTCTGGCGTAAAATATGGCTGTCTCCGGATCGGTTGCATCCCGGGTGTGTAATATTTCAACCGCCAGGGCGACAATCAATGTCCTGTACCGATCTGAAGGATACAGCGCTTGGGCCTTCTCCAATTGATGCAAAGCACCTTCAAGCTGATTGTTTTCTAATTTGAGAAGTGCATCGTTGGCATATTGAATACCCGCCAGTGCATGGATGTCAATATTTTCATTACTGAAGAAATGCTGTTCAAAAAGTTCATCCGGATCACGGCGTTTTAATTCTTCCTGTGAGATTAGCTTGGCGGAAGCAAGGTTCTGAATGTAATTTCGCCGGAAATTTGTATCGAAGGTAACATAACCATTCAATGGATCGGTTGACTCGAGCAATATGTTTTCGTCGTCCGGGTAGGCTACAAGGTATACATGCGTCGGTGTTTCTTTAATCTGAAAGGGGATATTTAATTCTTCAAGCGCCATGGCATACATGGCCGTCGCACTAACGCAGTTGTAATATCCTTTGGTAAAAATTTCAGGATAGCGGTTGTTCAACTCATATTTCACCAGTAGCGCGTCATGCAATTCTTTATAAATTGTCCTGACCTGCTTTTCGCGGCTTTTCTTACTGAATTTTTCGGTCTGAAAGGAAGACATGAGTCCGTCCCATCTTTCCCGAAAACGTGCAACATCATTTTGATCAACATTTTCGTCAACAACTGCGAAAAGTGCCAGCCGGTCATTTCCGGAGTCTGTCAGGGATTGGTTTATTATTTCGTATTCATAGCTGGAATTGAAGGCCAGGGAATCCAGCGATTGGTCCTGCGAAATTAAAGGCAAGGCAGGGAGTAAAAGTATTAGTAATAAAATATATTGCATCCACGATTATAGAAATTTAACCCGTAATTACAAACAGGATGTAAGATTCAGCGGGAAGTATGCTCACCGAAACAAAGCAGGTGTCCATCGGGATCACTGACTTCAAAATCCTTCATTTCATAGTCAGTGTCCTGTAAATCATTCAGTTGAAATCCCTGCGATTGGCAGTGTTCAAAGAATTTCTCCACATCATGGGAAAAAATGTAAATGCGAATATTTTTTTCCGGGTTTACTTCAGCAGATAAGGTAAGATGTATGGATGCGCTGCCAGCCTTGAGCACAGCATAGTAGGTTGGGGAGCCATGGCGATAGGTAACGTCAAAGCCCAGTGATTGGTAGAACTCTATGGATCGAATTATATCGCTCACCGGAATTACCGTGGCTGCATGGGAAATTAGGTTTTCCTTCATTTAACATTGTACGCAAAAACATTTAAAAAGATTTGTGCTCTTTCAAGAGGAGCCCGCGAAATGAAGGTTCGAGAGACTTCATTATTTTTTCTGCACTGGATTTGTCGGCAAATGGTCCGGCATGGACGCGATAATGCGGAATATTTTCGATGGATTTTTGTTCAATAAAAATCGAGGTATCATAGGCTTGTCCGATCTCACGTGCCAGCAGGATTGCATTATCTTTCTGGCTGAAACTGGCGAGCTGGATATACCATCCCTCCGGACTGATTTTATCGCCGGTTGTTGACAGGAAATGATCCTCATCACCAGATTGGAGGATTTCGATCCGAACATCCGTAACACCCTGCAGGATGAAATCCAGGCTTTGGGCTGCTGCCTTGGAAAGGTCGATGATCCTGTTTTTAACGAAGGGACCACGGTCATTGACCGTTACAATTACCTCACGCCTGTTTTCAAGATTTACTACCCGCACTACCGTTCCGAACGGAAGTGTCCTGTGGGCGGCTGTAAATTCAGTGGCGCGGTATTTCGTACCGCTGGCAGTGGGTCTGCCTTCAAATTTATCGGCATAGTATGAGGCTTTTCCCTCATAGGTCTGAGCAGTTGTTGGAATGGTAAAAAGCCAGCATGAGACAAAAAAACATGCTTTTAGAAACTTCATTTCTGAAATATACGCAGCTAAAGTGAAATTAATTAGGTGGATTTCATTTTTTATATGCTCCCATCTCATTAGCTTTGCACGGCAAATAACATTAACGCTTATTTGCCATGTCCCTAGATACTTCCAAATTCCTTTTTGAGGCGCTCACCTACGATGATGTGCTTCTACTTCCCGGTTTTTCACAGGTTCTTCCCAGAGATACAGACACTTCCACACAGCTTACGAGAAATATCCGTTTGAATATCCCGTTGATTTCAGCTGCCATGGATACGGTTACTGAATCGGAGCTTGCCATCGCCATGGCCCTTGAGGGTGGTCTGGGATTCATCCATAAAAATATGGATATAGAATCACAGGCAAAGCAGGTTCGTAAGGTGAAACGGAGCCAGAGCGGGATGATCCTTGATCCCATTACCTTGAATGTTAATTCCAATGTACGTGATGCCGAGTTAATCATGCGTGAATACAAGATTGGCGGTATACCTGTAGTGGATGAAGGCAGAAAGCTTATCGGAATCATTACCAACAGAGATTTGCGTTTTCATAAGGATATGGGTACACCCATTCGTGAAATCATGACGAGTGAAGGATTGATAACTGCGGAGGAAAACATTGGACTGGAAAAAGCCGAGGGTATCCTGCAGAAATATAAAATAGAAAAGCTGCCAATCGTTAATAAGGATGGGGTTCTTACAGGACTGATTACCTACAAGGATATCCTGAAGAAAAGGGATAAGCCGAATGCCTGCAAGGACGAGTATGGAAGGCTGAGAGTAGGGGCGGCTGTAGGAGTAACCGATGATATACTCGAACGGATTGACGCACTCATCACTGCAGGCGTGGATGTCGTAAGTATTGATACAGCGCATGGACATTCCCTTGGGGTTATCAATGCCTGTAAAAAGGTAAAATCACAATATCCTGATCTCGAGCTGGTTGTGGGAAATATCGCAACAGGTGAAGGAGCAAAGCGGCTGGTGGAAGCCGGTGCAGATGCCATCAAAGTGGGTGTTGGTCCCGGAAGTATATGTACAACAAGAATTATTGCAGGAGTCGGGGTGCCGCAGCTTTCAGCGGTTTATGAATCATCCAAGGCGGTTTCCGGTTCCGGGGTTCCTGTAATTGCCGATGGTGGAATACGTTTTTCAGGTGACGTGGTCAAAGCGCTGGCGGGAGGAGCCGATAGTGTGATGATTGGATCACTTTTGGCCGGAACCGAAGAAGCACCGGGTGAGGTGATCATTTATGAGGGAAGAAAATTCAAATCCTACAGGGGAATGGGATCCCTCGAAGCCATGGAGGAAGGATCAAAAGACCGCTATTTCCAGGACGCCGAAGATGATATTAAGAAGTTGGTTCCGGAAGGAATTGTTGGCAGGGTCGACTACAAGGGTTTGGTATCGGAAGTGCTGTACCAGCTGGTTGGAGGTCTGCGTGCAGGTATGGGTTATTGCGGAGCTGCCTCAATGGATGAACTCAAGCAAGCCAAATTTGTGAAAATTACGGCTGCAGGTGTTCACGAAAGCCATCCGCATGATGTATTTATCACACGTGAAGCACCCAATTATAGCCGAAAATAACGCATCATCATGGATTCATGCCTGACAACCTTCTTCTCTGGCATGAATCCACATCATTTTTGTATCTTCATGGCGTTTAATTAGACCATGAGAATTAGTTCACGCACCATCACGAGATTTGCAACGATCGTAGCCATTTTCAGCTGGCTGGCGCTTGTATTTTCAAGTGAGACTATCCTGTTCAGTGCGATGAACAATATCCAGCCCGAAGTTTCGCTGGACCTTCCCGGCATACTTTTGAGCGTTTACATCCTGTCCCTTTTCATTTTTTATAAATTCAAAATTGAAAAGGCCGATAGTATAAATTTTGTCGATCTCCTTTGGAAGGTATTCGTTACAGGACTGATCATTACGATTGTTTCACTTTCGTTCGAATTATTATTAAAGATATTAGGTCAGTCATCCCTGGCTCAGAATGTTCTTTTTCTGAATTTTATTTACCTGGCAAACCTCGGCCTGGTGAGTGCTTACCTGGTGTCGACCTTTATTGTATGGAAACGACTGATTGTTTATCAGAAATCAAAGTTCCTGCTTCGGTCCTGGCAGATATTTGAATATGCATTCCTGATAAGCCTGGTCTACATGGCATTGCCGTTTAGTTACCATGATCAGCTGGATCAATTTTATGGCGGGGCTTTAGTGCTGATGGGTATTTTCCTCTCGGCGAATATGAAATGGGTGGCCTACCTGAATTTCAAGCAGAAATGGAAAAGCATATTGCTCATTCTCCTGGCCATGTTCTACCTTTTCTACTTCACTTTTGTTCTTTACAGCTCAACAATTGAACTGAACAATCTTACGGGTGGACAGTTCCTGGATGTTCGGGAGAATGTTTTCATTACCGCAATACTTGCCTTTATATTCATATATGCGCTATTCAGCCTGTTGGTGATTCTCTTTAACCTGCCCACCTCATCGGTATTCGAGCAAAAGCTGGAAGAGGTGGTGAATTTTCAGCGGCTCAGCCAGTCCATTCAAACGGAACAAAGTGAACATCGCGTTTATGAAATTTTGCTGGAAAGTGTTGTATCCACCGTATTTGCGGATGCCAGCTGGATAGAAATACACCCGAGGAATGGTGAAGATGATACATATTATATGTACCAGATCACACGGGGTGAAATTGATGCAATCAAAAAATATGTTGCGAAAAATAATATCAAAGGCCTGTTTGATTCCGGAACGGATAAATCCAGAAACCTCGGACTCATTAAGGGCACACGTTTCAGATCAATTCTCACCCAGCCCATTTATGTAAAGAATGACCAGCTTGGAACACTGGTTGTATTAAAGGATGTGAGTGATGGCTTCAATAAGGAGATGTCGAAAATTGTGGGAACGTTCACAAACCAGGCTGGAATCTCCATTGAAAATTTCCGCCTCCTATCCGAAGCCCTGAAAAACGAACGCTATAAGGAAGAGCTGAAAATTGCGCAACGCGTTCAGCAAAGTCTCCTTCCAAAGGAACTTCAGCACGATGCCGATTACGATATCATGTCTTTCACAGAGGCGGCAGATGAAGTTGGGGGTGATTATTATGATACGTACCGCATTAGTGACGGTCGTGTAGCGCTTATAATCAGTGACGTTTCCGGTAAAGGGACATCGGCAGCTTTTCATATGTCCCAGATGAAAGGTATCTTTCAGAGCCTGGCACAAATGGATCTTTCTCCCAGTGATTTCCTTATCCGCGCCAATGATGCATTAAGCAGGTGTCTGGATAAAAATTCATTTATTACAACCTCATTTTTTGTGATCGACAGCAATCAGAAAAAGGTGGAATTCACCCGGGCAGGTCACTGTCCCACGTTATATTTCAACAAGCAGGAAGGAAGGGCGCATTATTTCAAAAACAAAGGTCTAGGCCTGGGAATCATCAGAAACGGAGAATATGACAAATACATTCATACCAATTATTTTCACTATCAGCCCGGTGATGTGATGCTCCTGTATACGGATGGAATCACAGAAGCCAAGAACAGGAAGGGGGAAGAATTCGGATATGATCGTTTACAGGAAATTCTGGAAAGAAACCAGGCGCACGACGTACAGAAAATACTGGATAACCTGATTGAGGAGCTTTATGCATTTACGGGCTCCAAGACAATAGATGATGATTATACCATGATCTGTTTGAAATTTAAATAATGCTAAATCTGAATTGAACTAATGATAATAAAATACGTATTAAGACTATGGTCGATATAAGAACGAGATCGGAAGATAATTATTTATTGATGAAGGTAATCGGTGAAATTGACGCCAGTTCATCGATTCAACTGGACGAAGCCATTGGTGAGATCGTCGCCGAAGGACCGTCAAACCTGATCGTTGATTGCTCTGAACTGAGCTATATTTCTTCAGCAGGGCTGGGTGTTTTTATGTCCTATATTGAGGAATTCAGAAAGCAGGATGCTTCACTGGTGATTTTCGGTTTAAACCCGAAGGTTCGAAATGTGTTTGACATATTAGGGCTCGACCAGCTATTGACAATTAAGGAAACAGTGGAGGACGCCAAATCAGCATTGTCATGAAATATACTTACAGTACATCTTGCAGCAAAAGCCGCCTGCGTGATATTAGAGGCTTCACAGAAGGTGTGCTACGTAAACATGATATGGATGAACTGGAAATCAGCGCGGTTGTCCTGGCAGTGGATGAGGTTTGTGCCAACCTGATCATTCACGGACATGAATGTGACGAAAAGGATGAGCTACAACTGGAAATTGATATCAGGAATGACAAGGTAATTTTTGATATAATCGACCGCAGTGAGATGTTCAATATAAATAAATATAAGGAGCCCCAGCTCGAAGACATTATCAAGATGCAGCGTAAGGGTGGCCTTGGCCTGATTCTCGTAAAAAAGATCATGGATGAGATCAGGATTTTTCCAAAGGGTGAGTTTTATGTTTGTCAGCTCACCAAAAAATTCATCTGATAATAGCCTGATTCGCCTTTTCCATCTAAATGATGTAAACTTGCACATTTCCAACTCTTTGGTATGAGACAGTTTATTTTTTTGATTCCACTTTTCTGGATCGCCTGCCAGCCTGTAAAACAGCAATCTGCTGATTCGCCTTCTGAAAAAATTCCGGTACTCTTTACCATAGGAGATTCAGCAATCCATGCGGATGAATTCGTCTATGTTTATGAAAAGAACAACGCCCGGCTGGACAGTGCCTTTACGCGAAATGATATTTCCGAATACCTGGACCTGTACGAGAACTTTAAACTGAAGATCATGGAAGCGTATAATCGCGGATATGATACGCTCGATGACTATCGAACTGAACTAGCCTCCTATGAGGAGCAATTGAAACAACCATATTTGACGGAATCAAGGGTTACCGATGAATTGATTGATGAAGCCTTCGACCGAAGCCGGGAGGAAATCCGGGCGTCGCATATACTCATCAGGTTTTCTGAGAAACCCATGCCCGAAGATACACTCCAGGCGTACGACAAAATTTCCAGGGTTCGTCAACTTGCAGTTGACGGACTTCCCTTTGATTCACTCGCACAGGTATATTCTGAAGATCCTTCTGTGCGAAGTAACCTTGGTGATCTGGGTTATTTTTCCTCCATGCAAATGGTGTATCCCTTTGAAAACGCTGCTTACAATACCCCTGTAGGTAATATTTCACCCATTGTCAGAACACGCTTTGGCTATCACATTCTGAAGGTGGCAGACAGACGCCCCGCACATGGACAGATTGTCGTCTCGCACCTGATGCTTCGTCATAAGCCGGATACGGCCGCAGTGCGAAACAGAATTTTTGAAATACATGAGCAGGCAGTGGGCGGAGTTCCCTGGGAGCAGTTGGTGATGGAATATTCTGAAGATGTCAACTCCAAAGAGCGGGGTGGAGTAATTAATCCGTTTAGCGTGGGACAGGCGCCCCTGGCTTTCCAGGAGGCTGCTTTTTCCCTACAGGCGAAAGGTGATATATCCGATCCTGTTCAGACACAGTTCGGATGGCATATTTTGAGATTAGTGGAACGCAGGACACTTCCGTCACGTGAGGACCTTGAACCAACAATCCGTCAGCGGATCGAGCAGGATGAACGTTCATTGCTTGGGCAGGAATTCCTGATCTCCCGCTTAAAGGAAGAGTGGGGATTTTCCGAAAATCCCGAAGCAAATTTAATGGTTCAGAATATAGCTGATTCCACGTTGAACACCGGGCAATGGGCCCTTCCTCCAAAGGATACAACATTTCTTTTCAGTATCGGTGACCAATCCTGGACAATGCATGATTTTGCGCTGTACCTTGCTGATCATCAGCTGCCGAATGCCCAATCACCGGTAAGCTATATTTCAGGAAAGTACAGCGAATACAAACAGGATCGTATAATTCAATTTGAGGAGTCGCATCTTGAGGAAAAGTATCCCGAATACAAAATGTTGTTGCGTGAATATCGCGAGGGAATTTTGTATTTTAAACTGATGGAGGAAGAAATCTGGAAGCGAGCCAGTGAGGATTCGACAGGTCAGCGCTTATTTTATGAAAGTCATAAAGATAATTATCCCGGTACAACAGCGGCGGAAGCCACTGTTTATGCCTTGCCCGACTCTGTTCAATCTGCTGCATTATTAACTTTATTGAAGGAAGGGTCTTCTTTAGATACATTCCTGGAAGAATTTCAACGCTCCTATGGCGGTCCGTTATTGCCGGTGACGGTAGAATGGAGCAAGGGAGATGACAGCCCCTGGAAAGCGGTCCCGATGGAAACAGGGATTTATCAAAAAAATATCATGAATAAATGGTACGTTATACACGTAACAGACGTTCAGGACAACAAGGTAAAACCTTTTGATAAAGTAAGGGGTCTTGTTATCTCTGATTATCAACAATACCTTGAAGAAGAATGGGTACGGCAACTGAAGCAGAAGTATCCCGTAAAAAGAAATGAATCAGGTGTAAATTATGTATATGACGCGTTGGTACGGTAAGGGGCTGATATTACTTTTATTGGTCACATCATGTGATTTGATCAGGATGAAAGATAAACCGGACGCTGCAAGCGGCCAGGAACCCATTGCACGGGTTTACGATCAGTATTTATACGCAACAGATCTCGATGGTATTGCAAGTTCGGATATGACACCGGAAGACAGTACAATGCGGGCTCAAAGCTTTGTTGACAGCTGGATTCGAAAACAGTTGCTCATACATGAGGCTTCAGAAAATATCCAGTTTAATGAAGCGGATATTGAGCGGAAAATCCTCGATTACCGATACAGTCTCATGGGCTATGAATATCAGTCGCACTATATCAACGAAAATCTAGATACAGACGTAAGTGAAGAGGAAATAAAGGCTTACTATGATGAGAATGTGGACAATTTTCTATTGAAGCAGAATATCATTCGGTGTAAATATGTGAAACTTCCCGTCTCCGCTCCGCGTTCAGAGCGGATTTCAGGCTGGCTCAAATCGACGAAAAGGGAGGATTTTGAAGAACTTAACTCCTATTGTCTTAGTTTTGCAAATGCGTACCAGCTGGATGATTCTGTCTGGATGGAATTTGATGAGGTTATTAAGAATTCACCGATGGCGGAAATTCCGAATAAAGTGCAATTTCTGAGAAATAACCGGTATTTTGAAACGAGTGATGACCAGTTCAGGTATTTCCTTAAAATAGAGGAATACAAGATTTCCGATAATGTGTCTCCGCTGGAATTTGTTAAAGATGACATCCGGAACATTATTTTGAATAAACGAAAGGTAACGCTCGCGGAACAATTGGAGGAGAAAGTATATAATGAGGCAAGTGAAAATGAACAGTTTGAAATATATAAATAAGTTATTCCTTTTTGCCCTGTTGATATTGTCAGTCAATGCCCGGGCCCAGTCAGGGGAAGGGGTGATAATTGACGAAATTATTGCAAAGGTAGATAACTACATTGTACTGAAATCTGAATTGGAAAAGGCGTACCTGAATTACCTGTCAAGCGGGAATCAGGCTGCGCCGGATACAAAATGCCGTATTCTTGCCCAGCTGATTTCCGGTAAGCTCATGGTGGCAAAAGCTGAGATCGACTCGGTTATTGTAAACGACTTTGAGGTGGATAATCAGTTACAGCGGAGGATGCAGGTGATTTTGTCACAATATGGCGGTACTGAAGAGCAATTCGAACAATACTACGGCAAGAGTATGGAAGAGCTTCAGGCCGAGATACGTGATCAGGTAAAGGAGCAAATGGTTGTACAGCGGATGCAGGAGACCATTACGGCAGATGTGTCTGTGACACCTTCCGAAGTGAGAAAATTTTTCAACCAAATCCCACGGGACAGTTTACCTTTCTTTTCAACTGAAATGGAAGTTTCGCAAATTGTAAGAATTCCGGAACCCAATGATAAGATTAAGACCCAGATCAGGGAGCAGCTTGCTGTACTGCGATCCCGTGCATTACAGGGTGAATCTTTTGAAGCGTTGGCAAAAGAATATTCACAGGGCCCCAGCGGACCCAACGGGGGTA
This sequence comes from Cyclobacteriaceae bacterium, assembly GCA_050289805.1. Taxonomy (GTDB): domain Bacteria; phylum Bacteroidota; class Bacteroidia; order Cytophagales; family Cyclobacteriaceae; genus JAUILA01. Next base: position 85,822 of record JBNKGL010000007.1, on the reverse strand, counting down.
ACCTGGGATGGGCATCCAGGGGAATGATGGCTCCTGAATATGAAGCGAATGCGTTGAAATTAAAGCCGGGTGAAATATCAGAGCCTTTTGAGACATCCTTTGGAATTCATATTGTCCAACTGCTTGAACGTCGGGGTAATGAATACAATTCTAGACATATCATTATCATTCCTGAACCTTCGGAAGAAGATGTAATGGGTGCAGAAAAGTACCTGGACAGTCTTCGAACAAGGATTATGGAGGATACACTCACCTTCACTTCATTAGCCCGTGAATATTCCGATGACAAGCTTACTTCCAGTTCCGGTGGTTTCTTTACTGATTCGCAGGGAAGCCTTCGTGTGGCTGCTGAAGAAATGGATCCTGTTATTTACCTTGCCCTCGATAGCATGGAAGTGGGTAGTATTTCTCAACCAATGCGTTTCAGAACGCTGGAGGAAAAGGAAGCCGTTCGAATTCTTTTTTATAAATCGAAGCTACCGCCCCATCAGGCCAACCTTAAAGATGACTGGCAAAAAATACAGAACGCGGCATTGAATGAAAAAAAGAACAGAATCCTGAATGAATGGTTTAATAAGGCACGGAATGACGTATTTATTAATCTCGATGATGAATATGATTATTGCGGGATTGTAAACTAAAACTGTTCAGATCCGCATAAAGCAAGATATATGAAAGAATTTAAGTCTGAAGTTGAAGCCGCTGACTCCCTGTTTGAAGCGTATACATCACTTAAAAATGAAATATCAAAAGTCGTAATCGGGCAGGACGAGGTTGTACGATTATTACTCACTTCAATATTTTGCCAGGGTCATTGCCTGCTGGTAGGTGTGCCCGGTCTTGCAAAAACACTCCTGATCCAGACCATCGCCTCGGCGCTTCATCTCGATTTTAACCGGATTCAGTTTACGCCAGACCTGATGCCATCCGATATACTCGGTTCAGAAACACTGGATAAGGATCGTAATTTTAAATTCATCAAGGGGCCAATTTTTGCGAATATTATTCTGGCCGATGAAATTAACCGGACACCGCCGAAAACACAGGCTGCATTGCTTGAATCCATGCAGGAATATTCAGTGACAATTGCCGGAAAGAAATATGGACTTGACAGGCCGTTTTTCGTGCTGGCAACGCAAAACCCCATCGAGCAGGAAGGAACATATCCGTTACCGGAAGCTCAACTCGACCGCTTTATGTTCAGTGTCAGACTGGATTACCCCCGGTATGATAAGGAAGTTGAGATTGTTAAGGCGACTACATCAAACCTGACCACCAATGTGCAAACCGTTTTAACAGGTGATGAGATCCTGGCATTTCAGGAGCTCGTTCGCAAGGTTCCGGTAGCCGATAATGTCGTTGAATTTGCGGTTAGCCTTGTACATAAAACCAGGCCAAACAACCCGAATGCATCTCCGCTGGCGAATGAATACCTGGAATGGGGCGCCGGTCCCAGGGCTTCACAGTTTCTGGTTGTTGGTGCCAAGTGCAATGCATTGCTAAACGGAAAATATTCGCCTGATATAGAGGATGTTATTGCTGTTTCGAAACCCGCTTTACGTCACCGTATTGTGCGTAACTTCAAAGCGGAAGCAGAAGGGGTTACAATAGACTCATTGATTGAAAGGCTGGTCGAGGAGGCTAGTTAATTACCTCGTCCGTAATCGTTAAAAATCCATTATCCAAAATAGTGCGGTATTGATTCAACGGAGCAATGGCCGGGCCGGCTTCGGGGTACCCATTCAGGAAACTAAAGATTGAACCGCAGCTGTAATCGGTCATGGCCGTTCCGGCAACCGTCACATCTACAAGAGCCGTAGCTTCATAAGGTTGAAATGAACATGTTCTTTCAAAGGCTCTGTATTCATTATTCATCCTGTAAATTATGATTCCCCTGCTGTTGCCACCCGCGGGAATTGGTTGATACCCCTTGATTATCAGATCATTGTATCCCGGAAGACTTAGATTTATAAAAATATCGTCAAACGTAATCGGTGGTATTTCATCAACAAACGTATCTGTTTCACACCCTCCTGTGAATAGGGTTAGGGAAAAAGCCAGCAACACGTATGATAGTTTATTTTTCATAGTCATAGAATCCCTTTCCCGTTTTTCGGCCGTGGTGGCCTGCATCAACTTTTTGTTTTTGTATACGGCTTGGTCTGAATTTACTGTCCTGGTAAAAGGAATTGAACATACTTTCAGTAACAGAAAAATTGGTATCGACCCCGATCAGGTCCATTAATTCAAAAGGTCCCATTTTAAAACCTGCTGACCGCATCAGGGCATCAATTTCTTCTACTGTGGCCACGCCTTCTTCGAGAGCTTTAAGGGATTCAACATAGAAATGCCGTGCAACCCTGTTCACGATAAATCCGGGAGAATCCTTTGCCACGACAGGGGTTTTCCCAAGGTCCCTGGCCAGTTTGATAGTCTTCTCCAAGGTATCCTGGTCTGTGGAGGCGCCGCTGATTACCTCGACAAGTTTCATGATGTGAGCCGGATTGAAGAAATGCATGCCCACAAAGCGGTTGGGATGCGTCATGCCGCCGGCGATTTGTGTTAAAGGGATGCTGCTGGTGTTACTGGCCATTACCGTTTCAGAAGTATTCTGAGATTCCAGCTTGCGGAACAAATTTTGTTTCACATCCAGTTTTTCAATAATGGCTTCAATGATGAAATCTGCCTTCACGTCGCCGAGGTTGCAGGAATATTGAATTTTTTCAAGTGCGGTTTTCTTTGCGGCGCTGCTTAATTTACCTTTTTCTATCCCTTTTTCGAGATTCCGGTCAATCTGTTCTGCAGCGGATGAGAGTGCGTCTTCAGAAATATCAAATAATAATGTTTGAAATCCCGCCAGGCCGCAGATTTGTGCTATTCCCAAACCCATGGTACCTGCGCCGATAACTGCAATCCGGTTAATCATTAATGAAGGGATTGAAATTGCTTTAGAAAACGAATATCATTTTCGGTATACAGGCGGAGATCATTTACCTGGAATTTCAGTTGGGTAATCCTTTCGATCCCCATACCGAAGGCAAATCCCGTATATTCTTCTGAGTTGATACCGCAATTTTCCAACACATTAGGATCAACCATTCCCGATCCGGCAATTTCTACCCATCCTGTATATTTACATAGCTGACATCCGTCACCATCACAGATCTGGCATGAAATGTCAATCTCTGCACTGGGTTCCGTAAACGGGAAATAGGAAGGCCGGTATCGCACCCGTGTTTCAGGGGTGAACATTTCCTTTGCGAAATGGTACAGGGTTTGTTTCAGGTCAACGAAACTCACCTTACGGTCCACATAAAGACCCTCCACCTGGTGAAACACGCAATGTGCACGAGCTGATATAGCCTCATTACGGTAAACCCGTCCTGGCATTATCGATCGTATTGGCGGTTTCTTATTTTCCATCAGTCGCACCTGCACACCGGATGTATGAGTTCGTAAAACAATATCCGGATTCCTTTCAATGAAGAACGTATCCTGCATTTCGCGTGCAGGGTGATTCTCTGGAAAGTTCAGGGCGGTAAAATTGTGCCAGTCATCTTCGATTTCCGGTCCGTCAGCTACGTTGAACCCTATGCGTTCAAAAATTTCAATGATCCTGTTTCGAACGTAAGTGAGCGGATGCATCCCTCCAAGTGGGAACGTGTAGGAAGGAAGTGTAAGATCCGGCACATCCGACGGCTGCTGGTCATTATTGCTTTCCAGATGCTGGATCAGGTCTTTAAACTTGTCCTGTGCCTCCTGTTTAAGATCATTCAGGAGCTGTCCAACTGCTTTGCGGTCTTCCGGTGCCACATCTCTCAGCTGACCAAATAGCTCACCTATAACACTTTTCTTGCTGATGTATTTCAGCCTGTAGGCTTCAAGGTCTTCCTGGTTTTCGGCATTAAAACCTCGAATATCATTCAGTATCTCCTGTACTTTATCCTGCATCACAATAAAGTTACTAAACGATCATTCCGGCACCAACAGTTTCATTGGTTCCTTCATCAACCAACACAAGACTTCCTGTGATCCTGTTACGCTGGTAACGATCGTATAATAATGGTTTAGTGGTTCTGATAGTGATTCTGGCAATATCATTCATGCCAACGCTTTTGTCGTCTTCAATACGGTGAAGTGTATTGATATCAACCTTGTATTGCACACTTTTTATGAGGCAGCGGGCATCATTAGTGGTATGTTTTACAGCGTATTTACCGTTCGGCAACAGCGGCCGCTCATTCATCCAGCAGATCATCAAATCCACATCCTGACTCACTGTTGGCCTGTTATTGGTCCTTACGATCATATCCCCCCTGCTGATGTCAATTTCATCTTCAAGGAGAAGCGTGACAGACATAGGGGCAAAAGCCTCATCGAGTGGTCCGTCTGCGGTATTGATTTCCTTTATTTTTGATGTAAATCCCGATGGCAATGCGACAACTTCATCCCCGGGTTTGAAAACCCCGCCAGCGATTCGCCCGGCATAGCCGCGGAAATCATGATATTTGTCGGAATGAGGACGGATAACATATTGCACCGGAAAGCGGCAATCGATATGGTTATGATCGCTACCGATATGAATGTTTTCGAGAAGATAGAGTAGCGTTCCTCCCTTATACCAGGGCATTTGCTCAGATTCATTCACCACATTGTCGCCTTTCAGGGCGCTGATGGGAATAAACCGGATATCTTTCACATCCAGCTTGGATGAGAAGTTTTCAATCTGATCCTTGATGCCGGTGAATACATCTTCAGCATAATCCACCAGGTCCATTTTATTGATACAGAAAACAACGTGAGGAATTCCGAGCAAGGAGGCGATGAATGTATGGCGGTACGTCTGTTCAACCACGCCTTTTCGTGCATCCACAAGGATCAGGGCCAGGTTGGCAGTGGAGGCTCCTGTTACCATGTTCCGTGTATATTGGATATGGCCGGGAGTATCTGCAATGATAAATTTTCGCTTGGGAGTCGCAAAATAGCGATATGCCACATCAATGGTGATGCCCTGTTCGCGTTCCGCGCGAAGCCCGTCGGTAAGCAATGCGAGGTTTATATTTTCGTCGCCTTTTCGTCGACTGGATTCTTCAATGGCCTCGTACTGATCTTCGAAAATTGATTTCGAATCGTACAACAAACGGCCGATCAATGTACTTTTTCCGTCATCGACACTTCCTGCGGTAGTAAACCGCAGAAGTTCCATATTCAGATAACCCTTGGTATCAACTGTTTCAGTATTCATAAATCTGCTGATGAACGTTTAAATTTTTATGTCTAGAAGTACCCTTGCTTTTTCCGGTCCTCCATTGCTGCTTCTGATCGCTTGTCATCGGATCGTGAGCCGCGTTCTGTTTTTCTTGAAGCGGCAACCTCATCAATTATTTCCTCCAGCGTAGACGCTTCCGAATAAACTGCACCGGTACAGGTCATATCACCGATTGTCCTGAAACGAACAACCTTCTTTCCCGGTAATTCAGTGTCCTTACGTGGAATAAAATCACTTGTAGCCATCACCACACCATCCCGTTCAAATACCTCGCGTTCATGGGCAAAGTAAAGGCTGGGCAAATCGATCCCTTCCATGAGGATATATTGCCATACATCCATTTCAGTCCAGTTGCTGATCGGAAAAACGCGGAAATTTTCGCCATAATGCTTTTTGCCGTTGAAAATATTCCACAGTTCAGGACGCTGATTTTTTGGATCCCACTGTCCGAATTCGTCCCTGTGCGAGAAGAAACGTTCTTTAGCCCGCGCCTTTTCCTCATCCCTTCGGGCTCCGCCGATACATGCATCGAATTTATACTTTTCAATTGTATCGAGCAGGGTTACAGTTTGAAGGGCGTTTCGGCTGGCATTCAGTCCCTTTTCTTCAATCACCTTTCCTTCGTTGATTGATTCCTGAACAGATCCAACGATCAGTTCGGCTCCGAGCTTACCGATATATTCATCCCTGAACTGGATGGTCTCGGGAAAGTTGTGGCCGGTATCGATGTGAACCAGCGGGAAAGGAATTTTAGCCGGAAAGAACGCTTTCATAGCAAGGTGAGCGACTGTAATCGAGTCTTTTCCTCCTGAAAACAAAATTGCCGGATTTTCAAACTGCGCGGCAACCTCGCGGATCACATAGATTGCTTCCGATTCAAGTTCTCTGAGGTGCGTTAAGTTATATGGTCTCATACCTTATTTATCATAATTAATTCTGGGCAAAACGAAAGACAGCAGCTGATTTAACGATGTTTCCAGGTCATTTGAAGCAGTATCAAGCATTAGTGCCGGCTTTACAGGTTCTTCAAATGGAGAATCGATGCCCGTAAAATTCTTAATTTCACCATTCCGTGCCTTCGCATACAAGCCTTTTACATCGCGTTGTTCGCATACTTCGACCGGACAATTAATATAAATTTCTTCATAAAGGTCACCCAATATTTCAGATGCCATATCCCGTATTTTTTCGGTCGGGCTTATGAGTGAGCATATGGTGATCAGTCCATTATTGGCAAGCAGTTTGGAGGTTTCGGCTGCGCGCCTGATATTCTCATACCGGTCTTCTTCTGAGAATCCAAGGTTATTGTTAATTCCTGAACGGAGGTTATCGCCGTCCAGCAATGCTGTGAGATAGCCTTTTTCATGAAGCACGCTTTCCAGGCCTTTTGCCAGGGTACTCTTGCCGGAACCAGACAGACCAACCATCCAAAGTACACATGACTTTTGGTTGAGCATTTTTTCTTTTTCTGATCTGGAAAGGATGGAATCGAAAATCGGATGGATATTATCCGCCATACGCCTTTGATTAAGCAACAAAACTACAATTAAAAGATAAACTTTTAAACAATAATTCATTTTCTTAGCTTTAACACCTTATCCAAGCCTATGCAACTCAATACAGACATTTTACTCGACATTTCCCGGGACGCCGGTGTAGCTATCCTCAAGATTTACAATGATTTAAATTTGGCCGAGCAGGTTGATTATAAAAGCGACGATTCGCCGCTTACGCTGGCCGACCAGGCATCGCATGACGTAATCATGAAAGGACTCAGGGAACATTATCCTCAAATACCAATCCTTTCAGAAGAAGGCGGGAATATTCCATATGAGGAAAGAAAACATATGACCTACTACTGGTGTGTGGACCCGCTCGATGGCACCAAGGAATTCATCAACAGGAATGGTGAGTTTACAGTCAATATTGCCCTGATATATGACAGGAAGCCCATTGCGGGGTTTATATATGCGCCGGTGCTGGATACATTTTACTATTCCTGCAATGGTGAGGCATGGAAAATAACAGCAGGAGACAAACAGCCGCTTAAGGTTAACAATAGTACGGGTAACCGCATTGCCGTACGCAGCAAATCACATCCTTCACCAGAGGAAGAGTCAGTTTTAGACCGTTATGAGGTAGTCAATAGCATCTCTGTGGGAAGTTCATTGAAGTTCTGTATGGTGGCCGAAGGCAAAGCGGATGTTTATTACCGTTTTGGTCCTACCATGGAATGGGATACCGCAGCTGGCCAGGCTGTTCTTGAAGGTGCGGGTGGCATCGTGTACAAGGATACAGGACCTGAGCGATTTACCTACAATAAGGAAAATCTATTGAACGGGAGCTTTCTGGGGCTTGGTTTTTGATTTCAGCTTCACCGCTAATGTGAGCGTAATAACTCCGGTCACGGCCATGAGAAGGGCAACAAACAATAAAACTCTCGGTGGCCAGCTTCTTCCTGCATATGCCAGCGCAATGAACAGAATGTTTACACCGGCAAGTATTTTAACCGCTGCTGAATGCGTCATTCCGCACCGTATCAGCATATGGTGCAGATGATTCGTGTCAGCTGAAAATGGAGATCTTCCTGCAAGGATCCGGATAATAAAAACACGTAGTGTATCTGTTAGCGGGATGATCATGATACAAATTGCGGTGGCTACTCCCCCGGTCAGGTATGCGGGATTAGCCGGATCAAGGTTGAAGTTGACATTAATAAACAGGATCGTGAAAGCCGCACTCATAAGACCCAGCGTTAATGCGCCTGTATCGCCCATGAAGATCCTGCTGGGCTGCCAGTTGAAAAAAAGAAAAGCGATTATTGCCCCGACCGCCGCGAAGCAGAAAAAGCCCGCCTCCTCGAATCCGGCAAATATAAACCAGGCTCCGTAGGAACTGAAAATAATCAGGCTGATGGAACCTGCAAGCCCATCCAGCCCGTCTATCAGATTTATGGAATTTGTAATAACAATAAAAACAAAGACGGATATACTCCAGATGATCACAGGATGCAGCTCAAGCGACGGTGCAAGATCATAAAAAGAGCTGAGTGTGAACCCTCCCCAATTAATCAGCAACAAAAAAGGTATAAGCTGGCTGGCAAGCTTCAGAGAAGCCGGCAACGGTACAAGGTCATCCCGTAACCCTACACTGAACATCAGGATTAGCGCGGCGATGAGAAACTTGAATTCGAGGAGTGGTTCCGGGTACCAAAGATACAGGGCAAAGGCTACGCTTATAAACATAGGCACACCGCCCATCGATGGGGTATGGATTGCATGTATTTTCCGTTGATCCGGCACATCCAGAATTCTGGTTTTCTCGAGAAAACTGATAAAAGCCGGGTATAAGAAAAACGCTAAGCAAAAGGAACTTAAAATGTATTTAACCAACTCAGTAATAGTTCCGACAATTTAAAGCCTGAATATATCTAATAATCAGCCAAATACCAATCTACTGTTTTCAAAATACCGCTCTCAAAATTCTCATCAGCCTTCCATCCCAGCTCTGTTTCGATTTTCGTGGCATCAATGGCATATCGCCGGTCATGCCCTGCGCGGTCTTCAACATAAGTAATCTGCTTTTTATAGGAATCGCCGTTTTCAAGGGGATGTATCTTGTCTAATATTTCACATATGGTATGAACAATGTGATTATTGGTGCGCTCATTTCTTCCGCCGATGTTGTAAGTTTCGCCCGCCCTTCCTTTTTCAAATACCAGGGCAATGCCCTTGCAATGATCATTCACATATAACCAGTCACGAATATTTTCGCCATCGCCATAAATCGGAATCGGGTTACCCTGAACTGCATTCCGTATGATGGTAGGTATCAATTTCTCTCCGTGCTGTTTTGGACCGTAATTATTTGAGCAATTGGTCGTAACTACATTCAGTCCGTAGGTATGAAAATAGCTTCTCACCAGGAGATCACTCGAGGCTTTGGAGGCAGAATATGGACTGTTCGGCGCATAGGGTGTTTGCTCCGTAAATAAACCGGTTTTGCCCAGTGTGCCGTAAACCTCATCGGTTGAAACATGAAGAAACCGATTATTGGCGTATTCGGGCTTTACCTGGTGTGGCTTGCTAAGCCAGCGGTTTCGCACCACATCAATGAGGGTGAAGGTACCGTTAATATTGGTGCGGATGAAAGCCTCCGGGCCATGGATTGAATTATCTACATGGGATTCTGCCGCAAAATGTATAACCCCATGAAAGTCATATTTTTCAAAAAGGCTTTCGACCAGTTCCCGGTCACAGATATCGCCTTTCACAAAGGTATACCGTTCATTATTTTCAACTTCCTTCAGGTTATCCGGATTGCCGGCATATGTGAGTAAATCGAGATTTACGATGGCATAATCTTTATAAGCATCAAGGAAATAGGTTATAAAATTTGAGCCGATAAAACCGGCACCTCCAGTCACCAATAAATTTTTCATAGGTAATTTTGCTCATTTGCGATCTTAACAAGATACTGGCCATACTGATTTTTCAATAACGGCTCAGCCATTTCCAGGAGTTGTTCCCGGGTAATATATCCGTAGCGGTAAGCGATTTCTTCAAGACATGCGATTTTCAGGCCCTGACGGTCTTCAATAGACTGCACAAAATTACTGGCCTGCAAAAGAGAATGATGGGTTCCTGTATCCAGCCAGGCCATTCCTCGCCCCAGGAGCTCCACTTTCAATGAACCTTCATTTAAATAGAGGTTATTAAGATCTGTGATTTCCAGTTCGCCCCTCGGAGATGGTTTGATAGTTTTAGCTTTTTCAACGACCGTATTGTCATAGAAATATAAACCGGTTACCGCGAAGTTTGATTTAGGTTTTTCCGGTTTTTCCTGTATCGATAAAACGTTTCCTTCACGGTCAAATTCAACAACGCCATACCGTTGGGGGTCATTTACATAATATCCAAACACCGTGGCTCCGCTGGTGAGCTCGGCAGTCTGTTTCAATTTTTTGGAAAAATTATACCCGTAAAAAATATTATCGCCAAGTATTAATGAAACAGGACTGTTACCGATAAAGGATTCTCCCAGAATAAAGGCCTGTGCCAGTCCATCAGGCGAGGGTTGAATCGTATATTCCAGTTTTATTCCAAACTGGCTTCCATCACCCAACAAGTTTTCAAAATTACCAATATCCTGAGGTGTGGATATGATCAGGATTTCACGAATACCGGCCATCATCAATACCGAAAGGGGATAGTAGATCATCGGCTTGTCATAGATGGGTAATATCTGTTTCGATACTGATTTTGTAAGAGGATACAATCGGGTACCCGAACCTCCCGCAAGGATTATTCCTTTCATGCTATCTGTTCGTTTATTAGTTTTTCCCAGTTCCAGGCATCACGGAGTGAGTCTGCAAGTGAGAATTCACATTTCCAGTTGAGTTCTTTCTCGGCTTTTGAGACATCGGCGTATACCTTTTCAACATCGCCGGGCCTTCTGTCGCCATAGACATAGGGCAACTTTTCATTCGTAACTTCCTCGAAAGTATCAATGACTTCCTGCACTGAACTTCCCGTGCCTGTACCAAGGTTAAATAAGCTGTAACTACCCTTTTCCGGCAGTTCTGACAGGAACTGAATGGCTGCGACGTGGGCTCGTGCCAGGTCAACGACATGTATGTAGTCGCGGATACATGTGCCGTCCGGCGTGTTGTAATCTTTACCAAAAATGGTCAACTGCTTTCGCTTCCCGATCGCTGTTTGAGTAATGAACGGCACAAGATTATTCGGAACACCAAGGGGCAATTCCCCGATGAGTCCGGAAGGGTGCGCTCCAATAGGATTAAAATATCGTAATGAAACGATATTAACAGGATTGGAAGCACGCAGATAATCTGTAAGGATGTCCTCACAAATCTGCTTTGTACGTCCGTAAGGAGATTCGGCAGGTTTGATTGGGGAAGATTCCGTAACCGGCAGTGAATCGGGCTGACCATAAACCGTGCATGAAGATGAAAATACCAGATTTTCAACATTGGAAGACTCCATGGCTTTTAATACTGCGATTGTACTTTCAATATTGTTATGGTAGTATTTCAACGGGAAAGCCGATGACTCCCCCACTGCCTTGTATGCTGCAAAATGAATTACGCCAAGGACGTCTTCAAAACTGCCAAAGACTGTCCTGAGGAATTCACTGTCTGTACAATCTCCTTGAACAAGATGAATTTCAGTTTCGCTTAGCTCACGAATCCGGTCTACGATATAGGTTTCTGAGTTTGAGAAATTATCGATTATGACAGGCTCGAATCCTGCTTTGCTCAGCTCAACACATGTATGTGAACCGATATATCCCGCGCCCCCGGTAACAATGATTTTTTTAGACATCCCGTTTATTTAAGCGTTTATTCAAATTACAATCGGCTGGTAACTTGCTGTTTATCAAAAAATCCTTTTATATCATAAATAACGGTTTTTTCCCCCGTAATTTTTTCCAGATTAATACTTTCAAATTCTTTGTGTCCAACCGCAAGTACAACGGCATTATAGGGTTCTTCCGAAATTTCCGGAATCATTTCTATCCCGTATTCGTGCTTCACCTCATCAGTGTCAGCCATTGGGTCATATACGGAAACATCTGCCCCAAAACCACTCAATTCACGAATTACGTCAATAACTTTACTGTTCCTGATATCTGGGCAATTTTCCTTGAATGTAATACCAAGCACCAGGATACGACTGTTATTAATAGGATTATCTTTACGCGCCATCAATTTAATGACCTCATTGGCAATGTAAATTCCCATGTTGTCATTTATTCTTCTTCCGGCAAGGATTACCTGCGGATGGTAGCCGATACTTTCAGCTTTATAGGTAAGATAATATGGATCCACGCCAATACAGTGCCCACCCACGAGACCCGGCTTGAATGGGAGGAAGTTCCATTTGGTTCCGGCAGCTTCAAGAACCTCGTGGGTATCGATGCCCATCTTGCCAAAAATAAGGGCAAGCTCATTGATAAAGGCAATGTTGAGATCCCGCTGTGAATTTTCTATAACTTTCGCCGCTTCGGCAACCCGTATTGAACTTGCTTTATGCGTGCCGGCTGTCACTACCTCCTGATACAGCTTATCCACACGCTCGGCAATTTCATCGGTACTTCCACTGGTCACCTTTTTGATGGTTTCCAGGCGATGTACTTTGTCTCCCGGGTTAATGCGTTCCGGAGAATATCCGCAATAAAAATCTTCGTTATACTTCAGGCCGCTTTCCTTTTCCAGGACGGGCACACATACTTCTTCGGTACAGCCGGGAAAAACCGTCGACTCATAGATTACCAGGTCTCCCTTTTTCAGGACTTTGCCAATCGTTGCACTTGCTTTTCGCAGGGGAGTCAGATCAGGAGTTTTGAAATGATCAATGGGAGTTGGTACGGTTACAATAAAAATGCCGGCCTCCTCCAGATCCCGTATATTACTGGTGAAACTCAGCTGATCTGCCGATTTTAATTCATCGGATTCTACTTCAAGTGTATGATCAACCCCGTTTCTTAATTCATTAATCCTTGATTCATTAATATCAAAACCTATAACCGGGCGTTTTTTTCCGAAGGCCACTGCAAGTGGCAATCCAACATAACCCAGGCCGATGATGGCAACTTTTTCCATGCTGTCTTTTTAAAATTATAACTTATAATATTCTCTGTACCAATTCACAAAATTTTGAATTCCATCCCTGATCTCAGTAGCCGGCTTGAATCCAACATCAGTCATCAGGTCATCAACATTTGCGTACGTCGCAGGAACATCCCCAGGCTGAATGGGCATCATATTCTTGATGGCCTTCTTGCCAATAGCATCCTCGATCGCTTCAATAAAGGTCATCAGTTCCACAGGCTGATTATTTCCAATATTATATACTTTATAAGGCGCAAAACTACTGGCTGGATCCGGATGATCCCCGCTCCATGCAGGATTTGGTTTCGGAATGTTGGGTATCAGCCGTTCAATACCTGTGACGATATCATCGATGTACGTAAAGTCGCGGCGCATCTTGCCATGATTGTAGACATCGATTGGTTTTCCCTCCAGGATCGCCTTTGTGAAGATGAACAATGCCATATCGGGACGGCCATACGGGCCGTAAACAGTAAAAAACCGTAGCCCCGTGGTTGGCAGATCAAAGAGATTGGAGTATGTATGAGCCATGAGTTCATTGGCTTTCTTCGTCGCTGCGTACAGAGACATCGGGTGATCTACGTTATCATGGACTGAGAACGGCATTTTTGTATTGGCTCCGTATACAGAACTTGATGACGCGTACACCAGGTGTTTGACCTTGTTGTGCCGGGAAGCTTCCAGTATATTCATGAAACCTGAAACATTACTGGATATGTAGGCATAGGGATTTTCCAAAGAATATCGAACCCCGGCCTGGGCAGCAAGGTTAACTACATAATCAAATTTTTGCGCTGCAAACAATTCATCGATGCCTTCCTTATTTTCGAGCGACATCTTTTCGAACTGAAAATTATCAAGGGACTCCAGAATTTTAAGCCTGTCCAGCTTTAGGTTTACATCATAATAATCATTGATATTGTCAATTCCAGTCACGTGATACCCAGCGCCTGTCAGCCGCTGTGTCAGGTGAAATCCAATAAAACCGGCAGCTCCGGTAACTAATACTTTATTCATCAATTTTGTCTCTATGTGCTTGCTGACAAAGGTAATAATATCTCCATAGGAACATAAATCATGATTTATATTTAATATTGTCTTAATGATGGCCCATTCGACCAAAAGTCAGCAGGTTTTAAAACTCATTGCCAAAGAATGGCAAGTGGAATGGCGTAAGCGTTATGCGCTGAATGGATTGTTGTTGTATCTGGTGAGTACCATATTCATTTGTTATCTGAGTTTTAATGTGAAGGTCAATCAGTTGAATCCTCTCACATGGAATGCGCTTTTCTGGATAATACTTCTGTTTTCGGCCGTGAATGCCATAGCCAAAAGCTTTATGCAGGAACACCAGGGCCGTCTCCTGTATTATTATTCCTTATTCAGCCCACAGGTCCTCATTCTTGCTCGTTTGATTTATAATACGGTTCTGATGCTGGGACTGTCGTTGCTGGGTTTTCTTATATATGCGTTGGTATTGGGTAATCCGGTTGGAGACATGACGTATTTCTTCCTTTCGGTGATACTGGGATCAATGGGATTTTCGGTAACGTTTACGATGATTTCAGCTATCGCGGCAAAAGCCGGGAATAATCAGACCCTGATGGCAATACTGGGTTTTCCCATTGTGCTTCCGATGTTGTTAATGGTGATCAGATTAAGTAAAAATGCGCTTGATGGATTGGAGAGATCTGCCAGCAGTGATGAATTGCTTACCCTGGTTGCTATTAATGTCCTTGTAGGGGCCGTTTCTTTTCTACTATTCCCGTATCTTTGGCGTACTTAAATTGTAACGGATGAGATCAAGCTGGTGGAAAATTGTGACGGCCATCCTGTTGGTATATGTAGCCTTTGCTTCTTTGCTGTTGGAAGCACCCAGGTTGAATATTCTGAATGAAACCGTTCGGGTATTGCACTATCACGTTCCGATGTGGTTTGGAATGCTGATACTCTTCCTTGTTTCGGTAATCTACTCGGTCAAATACCTGAAAAGCGGGAAGGAAGATGATGATTTAATGGCGGTTGAGTTTGCCAATGTCGCGATTGTGCTCGGAATTTTAGGAATTCTTACGGGGATGGTCTGGGCTCAGTTTACATGGGGTGACTGGTGGAGTGGTGATCCAAAACAGAATGCGGCCGCAATCGGGTTAATGATTTACCTTGCTTATTTTGTCTTGCGCGGGTCGTTTGACAATGAGGAGCAGCGTGCCCGGATCAGTGCGGTTTATAATATTTTCGCGTTTGCGGCACTCGTGCCTTTATTGTTCATTCTTCCGCGACTTACAGATTCCCTTCACCCGGGGAATGGCGGAAATCCCGGATTTAATGCGTACGACCTGGATAACCGCCTGAGGCTGGTGTTTTACCCCGCCGTGATAGGATGGTCATTGCTGGGGGTATGGATCGCAACGTTACGTTTCAGAATACGAAAAATTCAATCAGAAATTCTATGATCAAACGGGTAATCACAAGTTTACTCCTCATCCTGTCATCCTTTTGGGTTTTTGCTCAGGAGAAAATTGATATCGGCGAAGCCGACTATACAAACCAACAGGTAGAGATGGCTGATGCATTCAGGGCTGACGGCAAGATTTATGTGGTTGTTGCTGTTATCCTGGTAATCCTCCTGGGGCTGTTGCTTTATTTATTCCTGATCGACAGGAAGGTGACCAGAATCGAAAATCAAATAGGAAACCAGCAGTAGAAGAACCTTTTATGCTGTAACTTTGTACAAAGTACGGAGTTATAACACTAAGTATGAAAAGATCACATATTATAGCTATTGTTGTCATTGCCATTGCAGCAGCGATCATTATCTCTTCCACCGGGGATGCCGGTACCTATGTTACCTTTGACCAAGCAAAGGAAATGGCTGCGAACGGTAAATCAAATGATATACATGTTGTGGGACAGCTTTTAAAAGATGAAGCCGGCCATATTACGGGGATTCGCTCTTCTGCCGATAACATGTCATTCTCTTTTGTAATGGTTGATGAAAAATCCAACCAGCAAATGGTTTATTATAACGAGCCCATGCCGCCTGATTTCATGCGATCAGAACAGGTGGTGGTAATTGGAGGATATACGGAAGATGACGTATTTGTTGCAGACAAGATTCTTTTGAAATGTCCCTCAAAATATCAGGAAACTACTGTTGAAGCAAGCTTATAACTGAAGATCGGACCGCTGATATGATACATACCTTTATTGGTAACATGGGACATTTATTCGTCATTATTTCATTCGTAATGGCGATTTTTTCAGCATTCAGCTTTTTCAAGGCAACTAATGCGAATGCCGGGGAAAAGCAGGAGTGGCTCAGGAACGGCAGAATCTTCTATTACATCCATGCCATTGCCGTCTTTGGTATTGTGGCCTCACTTTTCACCATAATCTCCAATCATTATTTTGAGTATCATTATGCGTGGTCTCATTCCTCGACCCAGCTTCCGCCATATTATATGGTTTCTGCATTTTGGGAAGGGCAGGAAGGAAGTTTCCTGCTGTGGATGTTCTGGCATGCCGTACTTGGTATTGTGATTATCGCAACGAATAAATTTTGGGAAGCACCTGTCATGGCAATCTTTACCGCCGTTCAGGCTTTCCTTGCATCCATGATTCTTGGGGTCGTTATTCCCGCGCTTGAATTTAAAATTGGCAGCTCACCATTTATTCTGCTGCGCGATGCTCTCGATGCTCCCATTTTTCAGCAAAACCCCGATTTTGTTCCCCAGGATGGGACGGGGTTGAATCCCCTCCTGCAAAATTACTGGATGGTAATCCATCCGCCCACCCTTTTTCTGGGCTTCGCACTTACCGTTGTGCCCTTCGCCTATTGTATGGCAGGTCTCTGGCTAAGGAAATACCGGGACTGGGTACGGCCAGCATTACCTTGGTCACTGTTTGCAGGTGCAGTATTGGGACTTGGAATCCTCATGGG
Organism: Cyclobacteriaceae bacterium; assembly: GCA_050289805.1. Classification (GTDB taxonomy): domain Bacteria; phylum Bacteroidota; class Bacteroidia; order Cytophagales; family Cyclobacteriaceae; genus JAUILA01. Next base: position 68,980 of record JBNKGL010000007.1, on the reverse strand, counting down.
TGGATACTGGGCTTATGAAACACTTAATTTTGGAGGATACTGGAACTGGGATCCTGTAGAAAATGCGGTGTATGTACCCTGGCTGTTTCTCATTGCGGCAATCCATACCATGATTTCATTCCGAAAGAGTAATACCGCTCTGAAAGCATCCATTATTCTGACTGTGATCATGTATGTGCTTGTGTTGTATTCGACGTTTTTAACGAGAAGCGGTATTCTAGGGGAAGCGTCCGTTCACTCCTTCACCGACCTTGGGATGTCGGGTCAATTGCTGCTCTACCTGCTGTTTTTCATGGGGGTGTCGTTGTATCTCATGATCACGCGATGGAAAGAATTGCCCACCACCGATCGGGAGGCTTCCGTTTATTCCCGGGAGTTCTGGCTTTTTATTGGTGCACTTACCTTATGCCTGATGGGCTTTCAGGTGATCTTTTCAACGTCTTTTCCGGTTATCAACCGTATAGTTGAAGCATTTGGAGGCGTATCAAACCTGGCCCCACTGGCGCCTGAAAAATATTCAACAGCACAGCTTTGGTTTTCGATTGGTGTTGCGCTGCTTTCTGCAGTAGGTCAGTATTTTTACTGGAAGAAGATTGATCGTAAGAAGCTGTTTCATGAATTGTCGGCTCCATTTATTATCGCGTTGATCCTGACCATCATCATTTCCATAGCTGCAGGGATCGACAGGTTAGACTATCTCTTCCTGCTTGCCGCCGGCCTTCTTACAATTGTGGCTAATGGCAAAATACTGGCTGATATCTGGAAATCAAATCCAAGACTTTCAGGAGGAGCAATTACACATATTGGTGTAGGGTTGATGCTGATTGGAATCCTGTTCTCATCCGGCTATTCCAGGGTTGTTTCCCTTAATAACTCAGGGTTATTGATATCGCGTGAGCTAAGTGAGGAATTCAACCGGGAAAATTTGCTGCTGTTTATCAATGAAACCCGCCAGATGGCCGGATATAAAATTGTCTACAAGGGAGAACGGCTCGAACCTAAGTCGGGGCCCGGATATATCAACATCAACGATGTAATCAGGCTTGATGTAAACCGTGTTGTCGCAAAGGTAGATATCATGGATGATGATGAGATCCTTTATCAGGAGTCCGATACCATTGAGATCCATCCTGAAAACACCTACTATGAAGTGGAACTGGAAGATGATGATGGGGACATTTACAGACTATATCCCCGTATTCAGGATAACCCTTCCATGGGTCTGGCAGCATCGCCTTCCATTAAGCGAGATGTAGGAAAAGATCTGTATGCACACGTGGTGAACAGACTTTCCCGCGAAGATGTGGAATGGAATGAGCCCGAAGAATTCCAGGTAGGTCCCGGAGAGCAGTTCTTTCTGAATGATTATGTGGCCAGGGTGGAGCAACTCGAACGCCTTCAGCAAATTGAAGGCATTGATCTGGGTCCCAGGGATGTTGCCGTCAAAGCGATCATCACCGCCGAAGGAGAAAATGGGACTTATGTCGCAGAGCCGCTTTTCATAATCAAGGATAATATGGCAGCGCGTATTCCGGATGAGATCAGTGACCTCGGAATTCGACTCACACTTCTTAACATTTATCCGGAATCCAACACCTTCCTGCTTTCAGCAGAGACACGCCAAAAAGACTGGATCATTTTGAAGGCTATGGAAAAGCCAATGATCAATATTCTCTGGCTCGGCACGCTTGTCCTGATGGTCGGTTTCAGTATTGCTACTGTTCGCAGATATGATGAATTCCGTAAAATGCGGGCAAAAGGACTGGAATAATTATTAAATTCATCGAATGAATTTGTCAGCATCAATTGTTGGTGCCGGTAATCTCGCCTGGCACCTTGCACCGGCACTCGATAATGCCGGAATTGTGATCCGAGAAGTGTATGCAAGAAAAAAGAGCGATGCCCGTGCTCTCACAGATCGGCTGTATCAGGCCCGCGTGAAAACGGATCTGGATTTTACAGAAAGCGCTTCTGACCTGATAATACTGGCAGTTTCTGACGAGTCGATTGAAGAGGTTGCTATGGAGATCGAAATCTCAGAAACTGCATGCATCGTCCATACTTCAGCATCCCAATCAGCGGGTATACTGGCCAATGCAGGCACCGATCGGTTTGGAGTCTTGTATCCATTACAGACCTTCAGCAAAACCCGGCGGGTGGACTTCAGAAACATTCCCATATTAATTGAATCGATGGATTCCAGTACCCTGAAGCTTCTTCAGAATGTAGCGTCATCGCTGTCGAGACAGGTAGTGGAATTGGATGGGAGAACGCGCAGAGCCGCCCATCTTTCGGCTGTATTTGCCTGTAATTTTACCAATCACATGTTCAAAGTATCCAGGGATATTGCAGAATATCATCAAGTTGATTTCAGGGTATTCTATCCTTTGATTCGTGAAACTGTCGAAAAAATGATGGATATCGGACCTGAAGATGCCCAGACCGGACCGGCAAGACGTCGTGACTATGCGACTCTCGATAAACACCTGGATATGCTGAAGGATAATGAAGAACTCTCGGAAATTTACAGACTCATTTCACAGCATATAGTAGATACCTATTCAGAAGAGGAGGAGGAATAATGTCTTCTCATCATTTTGTTCGTGAAGGACAGGAGCCGTCCTTATTGGTCGAAGCAAATCAGCCAATCGAACATCCTTTTTTTGAGCAGCTTGCCGGGTGGAATCCAATCATTATAGCGACTGAAAAGTCATTACCCGGATTGATCAGCGCCTCTGTAAATATTGATCATGTCCTGCTATCGGATATGAGCCTGGTTGGTGATCCCGGGGCCCTTTCCCGCATACCGCACGTACGCGTTCATGAGATTGAAAATACCACATTGGCCGCTGCAATTAATCAAATTCTTGAGCATGTGGCATGTAAGCATGTGCAGATTGTTACAGATCATCATAGTGACTTTGGTCGATGGGAAGATATCGGGCGTGGTTTGGGCATGACAGTGTTTACCCCAACCCATATCTGGAAATGTATTTCTTCCGGAAATTACCGGGCCTGGTTTCCAAAAGGACAACGGCTTGATTTTCAGGGTAACATCCGTATTGATAATTCTGCCGGGTTAACAGACTTTATAACTGTGAAGGATGGTATTGTAGAAATAACCTCTGATGATGTATTCTGGGTTGGTGAACGGAACTGTTAAGCTGACTTTTCTCCACGTACAAACCGGTCTTTTTCGTGTATATCCTTGATGACCTTAACATTTTCGAACCCGGCATTCGTCAGGCAATTACTAACCTCCTCCCCAAATTCCTCATTGATCTCAAAATAAATACGTCCGGATGGCTTAAGCTTCGATGAAGCCTTTGTGGCTATATGCCTGTAGAAAAGAACAGGATCATCGTCCGGAATAAATAATGCGGTGTGTGGCTCGAAATCTTTTACCGTGCGCTGCAATAATGCTTTTTCCTGTTGGGTAATATACGGTGGATTGCTCACCACTATGTCCAGGTGATCTACCGGGATTCCCTCCTTGAGTATATCAATCAGGAAAAACTCAATGGGAACATTGTAACGTTCTGCATTTTGTCGTGCCACTTTCAATGCCCTCGGGCTGAAATCCAGCGCAAAGCATTTCAATCCCGGACGTTCCTTGGCAAGAGTAATCGGTATGCAGCCTGTTCCGGTGCCAACATCAAAAATCCGCAGGCGTTTATCCGGGTTTTCATTCAGGATTAATTCGATGAGCTCTTCAGTCTCTCCGCGGGGTATCAGTACATTTGCATTTACAATGAAAGGACGTCCATAAAAATATGCTTCTCCTAGAATGTATTGAACAGGCTCTCCCTGATTTATCCTGTCGATGTACTGCAGTAGCGTTTTGGATTTTTCAGCCAACAATGTCACAGACCTGTCAAGGATTATGTCATTGCGGTCAATTTTCAGGAGGTGTTCCAGGAGGAGTTGAGCTTTCGCTTCCGCCTCACGCTGATTGCCATCCGTATTTATATTATCTCGGACAAATTCAAAAAGTTTCTTCGATGAGTCCGGTATACCTTCTGCCATATACCTTTCTAATAAAAAGTTGTTTGTATATCATTGTATCAGATCTTAAATGTAATGAATAAAGATGAACTCTATATGCGACGGGCGCTCGACCTGGCAAAAAATGGGTTGGGAAGCGTAAGTCCAAACCCGATGGTCGGGGCAGTTGTGGTTCATAAAGACATTATCATTGGTGAAGGCTGGCATAAATCCTACGGAGGTCCCCATGCGGAGGTAAATGCGCTGAATGCCGTGAACAATCACGAATTGTTGAAAGAAAGTACTGTTTATGTGAGCCTGGAGCCTTGTTCACATTATGGTAAAACACCTCCATGTGCGGACCTTTTGATCCAGCATCAGGTGAAACGGGTAGTAGTATGTGTGAAAGACCCGAACCCTGCCGTTGCCGGCAGAGGAATTAAGCGCTTGCAGGATGCAGGTATAGAAGTTACATGCGGGATCCTTAAGGAAGAAGGAGTCCATGTTAACCGCCGTTTCTTTGTGAACCAGCAGAAGGGGCGGGCGTATGTGATTTTAAAATGGGCCGAAACCTCGGATGGCTATATTGCCCGTTTGGATGGCTCCTCGAAATGGATCAGCTCGCCCGAAAGCAGGGTTCTTGTTCATAAATGGCGTTCTGAAGAAGACAGTATACTTGTGGGTGCGAATACGGCCATTACCGATAATCCTTCTCTGAATGTACGCGAATGGGATGGAAAGGATCCGGTGCGAATTGTGCTTGATCATCAACATTCACTTCCGGAGGACCTGAAGTTGTTCAGGGATGGAGGCCATACATTGTGTTATACAAATGAATACATGCAAAAAGGGGAGCAATGTGAATGGATAGCGCTCGGAAAAGGCTTTACTATTTCTATGGTCCTGGAGGATCTCCTGTCCAGGGGCATCGGATCTGTCTTTGTGGAGGGGGGGTCAAAAACACTTAACCGTTTTATTGACGAGGATGTCTGGGATGAGGCGCGTATCTTTGTCTCGAAGGAGTCATTTGGTGATGGCATTGCCGCACCCGCGATACCTGTAAATTCTCTTAGGGAGAAAATAATTTTTTCTGACAGACTATTGTACTACGAAAATAAATAATCTGATGGCCGAAGACCTGATTCTCACGAAAACAAATAAATCAGAGCGTTATGAGGAACTGCTGCCGCAGATCAGGGCGCTTATCACCGACGAGGAAAATCTCATTGCCAACCTTGCCAATATCGCTGCGGCGCTCAAGGAAGCCATGCGATTTTTTTGGGTTGGTTTTTATCTAGTGGATACCTCGAAAAATCAGCTGGTCCTGGGGCCATTCCAGGGGCCTGTAGCGTGCACCAGGATAGGGTTTGGTAAAGGCGTCTGCGGAAAGGCGTGGGAATCAAAAGAAACTATTATCGTGGATGATGTAGATGAATTTCCGGGACATATTGCGTGCAGCTCACTCTCGAAATCGGAAATTGTCGTGCCACATATTTCACAGGGCAGTGTGGATCTGATCCTGGATGTAGATAGTGATGAAATTGGGACATTCGATAAAACGGATGCGCTTTACCTGGAAAAGATCCTGTCGATGCTCTGAGATCAGGAATTCGTAAGATCAGCCAGGACAGTTACCCCGCCTTTTGTTTTTTGACCGATCTCGACATTGATCTTTGCGTTTAGAGGCAGAAATACATCCACACGGCTTCCGAATTTGATGAACCCAAATTCTTCTCCCTGGCGTAATTGACTGCCTTCCTTAACATACCATTTAATCCTTCTGGCAACCGCTCCGGCAATTTGCCGCACTAATAACTTTTGTCCATTTGTGGTTCTTACAACCATGGTTGTACGCTCATTTTCAGTACTTGACTTTGGATGCCAGGCAACAAGATATTTACCGGCATGGTACTTAAAAAATTCAACAACACCACTTACAGGCATCCGGTTGACGTGTACATTCACAGGTGACATGAAGATCGACACCTGAATTCTTTCATCCTTCAGGTACTCGTTTTCGGTTGTCTTTTCAATCACCACCACTTTACCGTCGGCCGGTGCAATCACATGAATATCATTGTCGGAAACCGGTCTTATCGGATTTCGGAAAAATTGCAGGATCAGCAGAAATACAAAGAGACTGGCAATTACAGATAACATAAACCACGGGCCATCACTGGTCGCATAGTGATATACGGCGGCATTGATCCCCACAAGAATAATGGCGAGGACTAAAAGTAAAACCCTTCCTTCCTTATGAATAGTCAAATCTTAAGAATTAATATCCGCCCCGGAATTTATATGTTTTAGCTACTTTATCAATTGCCACGATATAGGCTGCAATTCTCATCGACACATCATATTCCTGTGATGTACGGTATACGTTGTCAAAGGCATCTTTCATGATACGATCAGACCTGCGGTTGACACGTTCTCCAGTCCACTTATACCCAAGGCGGTTCTGAACCCATTCGAAATAGGAAACGGTAACGCCACCCGCATTGGCAAGGATATCAGGCGCAACCATGATTCCCTTGTCGGCAATTACTGTATCAGCTTTCGCAGATGTCGGCCCGTTTGCGCCTTCCACAATCAGCTTGGCCTTAATGTTATTGACGTTATGGGAAGTAATTACATCTTCAGTCGCGGCCGGAACAAGAACGTCAACCTCCAGTGCCAGAAGTTCCTCACCATCGATGACCTCGGCGCCTTTGAAGCCCTCCAGCGAACCTTTATTGTGTTCATTGTATTTTCTTGCAGCTTCAATGTCGATTCCGTTCTCATTGTAATAGGCACCCGAGAGATCACTTATGGCGACTATTTTTACGCCACGCTCTTCCAGTAACAATGCCGCGTAGGAACCAACGTTTCCAAATCCCTGAACTGCGCAGGTAGCCTTGTAAGGGTTTATTTTAAGTTTCTCCATTGCGGCCAGCGCGCTTACCATTACCCCTCGTCCGGTGGCTTCTGTACGTCCGAGCGAACCTCCCAGTACGAGCGGCTTTCCTGTAACGACGGAGTTAATGGTCATACCCTGTGTTCTTGAATACTCATCCATCAACCATGCCATTTCACGAGGTCCCGTGCCCATATCCGGGGCAGGAATGTCTCTGTCCGGGCCGAAAATTTCAAGCATTGAAAGCGTATAAGCCCTGGTGAGTCGTTCTATCTCCCCAGACGACATTTCGCGGGGGTTACATCGGATACCACCTTTTGCTCCACCATATGGAATATCAACAACCGCACATTTCCACGTCATCCATGCTGCAAGGGCTTTAACTTCATCGAGATGTACACCCGGATCAAACCGGATTCCACCCTTTGACGGACCCAAAATGTTGGAGTGAATTACCCGAAAGCCTTCAAAAACTTTGATGGATCCATCGTCCATCGTAATGGGGAGGGATACAATAACCTGTTTGGCGGGGTTCTTCAAAACATTATAAACCTCATCATCAATTCCAAGAATTTGAGAGGCAATGTGAAACCTTGACATCATGGCTTCGAACGGATTCTGTTCATCCTTGATCGGAGCCGGTTCAATATAGGCCATAAATGGAGTTTTTAAGTATTTAAAACGTTTGCAAATTTATGGAATATTAATCATTCACGTTGATGTAGACTAAAAGATTTTGAGGAAAGCGACAATAAATGGTACCGATAGCAGTAAACCGTCAAATCTGTCTAAAAAGCCACCGTGTCCCGGTATTAATCGTCCGGAATCCTTTATCTCAATACTTCTCTTAAAAAGTGATTCAACCAGGTCTCCATATGTTCCCCCGATTGAAATGATAAATGCAATGGAAATCCATTGCCATGTCAGCAGGACTTCGGTATAATAATCGATCAGCAGCGACATGCCAATGGAGAACAGCAGCCCGCCGATAAACCCTTCCCAGGATTTCTTTGGTGAGACGCGTTCGAATAGCTTTCGTCTTCCGAATTGTACTCCTGTAAAATACGCTCCCGTGTCATTGGCCCAAAGAATGAGCATTGAACCCAGAACCAGTATGAAAGTGTAGGTGCCCGGTTCGAAAATGACAACATTCAGCAGGGAGAAGGGAACCATGACATATATGATCCCAAGAAATGTAAATGCAATTCCCCGGAATGGCTTTGTAACCCTCTTGCGATACAGGTAAATCAGGTAAACACATGCAATGGTGGGGAAAATGAGTGCATAATACCGTGTTTCTATCTGGCCGCTCTCAACGAGGAAGGAAAGGGTAAAGAGAAATATTCCACAGATCGTTCCGTACGTTTTTAATGGGAGCATTCCATCCAGACCTACAAGTTTGTAAAACTCGAGCTGCGTAACCACACCAATAGCGAGGAATACGACAAAAAAATACCACATTCCCAGAATGAGGCTGCCAACAATAATAATTGCTCCGATTAATGCCGCAATGATCCGCTGGGTAAGGTTGCTGTATTTACTCAAAATTGATCTCATTCTTGATTAGTTGCATGGCATCAAGTACCTCGTGTGTCTCAACATGCACCTCAAAATAGCCGAAATGATAGGAAGAATCTTTTTTATTTACAATTACCGGCTGAAGACCATGATCCTCAAGAACATCCTTAACAATTTCTGCCTGATAAGCCTCGCCCGACTTAAAAACTACCTTCCACTGGCTCATCGATTTTCCTGAGATTAAAATACCTGTATAAGACAACTAACACTATACCGGTAATAATACTGAATAATATTACGGATACCAATGTTGGTGATTCGCTATTTTCAATATCAAAGTCTATCCAACCCATCTGATGCGCATAAACAATGGAGATTGTCAGACCATTGTTCATAAAGTGGGCAAGAATGGGGACACGTAGATCACCGGACCAGTAATAAAGATAACCAAAGAGCACACCCAGCAACATTCTCGGGATGAATCCAAAAAACTGGATATGTATTGCGGAAAATATGATCGCTGCCAGCCAGATCGCCAGGTGAGGGTTCAAACGGCCTTCTATGAGTTTGCGCTGAACCAGCCCCCTGAAAACAAGCTCCTCCCCAATGCCGGGGATGACAGCGATAACCATAAACGCCAGCACAAACTGGCCGGGTGAGTCAAAAGTGGTCAGGAAAGTTGTTGCCTCGGCAAGCATGTCTTCATTCATTCTTGCCCATTCCTCGAGGGGCTTAAGAAATTCAGGAAAATGAATCGAAGCGTTCCATTCAATAAATAATGAATTTACTCCCATGAATGTAAAAACGACCACGGCCGTGAGTATATATCCCAGGGCTCCCGTGGATTTGGGGAATAGACTCTTCGAGGGATGGTCGCGACGGATATACAGAAAAAGCCAGGGAATAATGATCAGGCCGATTAATGCGGCGACGCCCTGGATAATAAATAACGGAATCTTAAACGATGGATCTCCCGTAGGATCCTTGCTCAACTCCATCATATCCGTCAGGCCATTTTCAAAAAAAGGTATTGCTATGGCAGATCCGATAAGGGGACCAAGGATGTAGAAACCGAAAAGGGCTATCAGTAAACCCAGAAGACCCGTTAACAGGGGTTGTTTGTCACCTTCGGAAATTGGATTATCTGTAATGTTCATAATTTCGCGTAAATTTACGGTTTCTTTTAAAACTGCATCATAATCATGAAGATAGGTAACATTGAATTGGGAGATTTTCCCTTGCTGCTGGCACCGATGGAGGACGTTAGTGATCCGCCGTTCCGTGCATTGTGTAAAAAACACGGGGCAGATATGATGTATACCGAATTTATCTCATCGGAAGGACTGATTCGCAATGCCGATAAAAGTGTTCAGAAACTTGATATTTATGATTACGAGCGCCCCATTGGTATCCAGATATTTGGAGATCAGATCGAAAGTATGCGTGAAGCTGCCGCGATTGCAGAATCTGCCGGCCCAGAGCTGGTTGATATAAACTATGGATGCCCTGTAAAAAAAGTCGCCTGCAAGGGAGCCGGGGCAGGAATACTGCTCGATCTTCCCAAGATGCAGAAAATGACAGAGGAAATTGTGAAGCAAGTTTCCCTTCCGGTAACGGTGAAGACGAGACTGGGGTGGGACGACAGTACAATCAGAATCCTGGAGGTAGCCAAGCGGCTGCAGGATGTTGGAGTTCAGGCACTTACAATTCACGGAAGGACGAGGAAACAAATGTATAAGGGGGTAGCCGACTGGACCAGGATCGCAGAAGTTAAGCATCACCCGGATATCCATATTCCGATTTTCGGAAATGGCGATATCGATTCACCGGAAAAGGCCCTGGAATACCGTAAAAAATATGATGTCGACGGCATCATGATCGGAAGGGCTGCAATCGGCTATCCCTGGATCTTTAATGAGATCAAACATTATTTTGAAACGGGTGAAAGATTAACACCACCTTCCCTTTCAGATCGTGTGGAAGCTGCGCGTGAACATCTTGAATTTTCGGTTGAATGGAAAGGGGAGAAACAGGGTATTTTTGAAATGCGCCGGCATTACACCAATTATTTCCGGGGAATTCAGAATTTCAAACCCTACCGGACACGCCTGGTGACCTCTGAATCTTTCGAAGAGCTGATGACGTTGCTGGAAGAAATCAGTGATGTATTCTCGGATGCAAATATCCTCATACCCCAATAAGGGATGAATACTTCTTCTAACGCTATCAGGGCATGGGCGCTTCTGTTGGTGCTTGCTGTAATTTGGGGAAGTTCATTTATTCTAATTAAAACCGGGCTTACCGGTCTTTCATCAGGCGAGGTAGGTGCATTAAGAATCGTTTCAGCATCCTTATTTCTGTCACCTCTGGCGTTGTCAAAAGTGCACAAGTTACGGAAGCGTCATTTGCTTTTGCTGTTTACTGTTGGATGTTTTGGAAGTCTCCTCCCGGCATTTTTATTTGCCGAAGCTCAAACTAAACTGCCCAGTTCAGTTGCGGGTATTCTGAATGCATTAACACCGCTTTTCACGATGCTTTTGGGAGTATTATTCTTTTCACAACGACTTTCGCTCCGAACGTTAAGCGGGCTAATCATTGGTTTAGGCGGGACGGCCTATTTAATTATGGCAGGATCTGCTGATGGCCTGAAAGGAATTAATCTAAATGCGTTGCTTGTGATACTGGCCACCATATTTTACGGGGCCAACCTGAACCTGATTAAGTTCAAAATTCAGGATCTCAATGCCCGTACAATTACCAGTGTTTCCCTTTTGATGGTAGGACCCTTTGCGGCAATATATTTATTTGGAATGACAGATTTTGTTCAGCATGTGAACGAATCGAATATGGTGCCGGTCCTTGCGGTGGTTATTCTTGGACTCGTAGGTACTGCTGTCGCATTGATCCTTTTCAATGAACTGGTAAAGATCACTTCGCCGGTTTTTACAAGTTCTGTGACCTACCTGATTCCGATCGTCGCCGTTATTTGGGGAGTCCTTGATGGGGAACGATTACTTCCGGCCCATTTTATTGGAATGTCCCTGATTATTACGGGCGTGTATCTTGCCAACAGGAAACCTAAAAAGCTTGTGAGCTAGCGTTATTTTTTCTTCTTGAGTGAATTTACTTCACTTGTGAGTGCTTCCAGCTGAGTTCTTGTGGTTAGTTCCACGGTCATATCACGAGATATAATGGAGGCCCCGATGATCTCTCCATCCACCCCTTTAACCGGCCCTAGAATATGAAGATAAAGCTCATCACTGTTTTTAGAGGCACTTAGCTCACGGTCTTCAATGGAGAATATTTCCCCGCTCAGGGCGCGGTCATAGTATTCCTTCCAATTTCCCGAACATGGCACCTTCTGGCCAACTTCGATATTTAATCCGGCTTTTTTGAACAGATCTTTCACCTTGGAGTTGGAGAGCATGAGGTTATAATCCCGGTCGATGGTAAATACTGAATCCGGCGTATTCTCTATGACGCTGTTCAGGAGGTTGTTTCGTTCAAGAACCTGCTGTTCAGCAATTTTTGATCGGGTGATATCCTTCGACAATCCGAAAGTACCCATGATCTCACCATTTTCATCATACAACGGCATCTTAATCGTCTCAGCCCATGTTACTTTGCCGTCTTTATGAATCTCCTTCTCAATCTCACCCATTATGGATTCACCGGTATTAATGATATTTTGTTCGCCTTCATAAGCCGGCCGTGCATGCTCCTCGGAGAAGAAGTCAAAATCTGTTTTACCAAGCACCTCATCGTATGAGGTCAGTCCGAAATTCGTGACGATGGATTTACTCACTTTCAGGAACCGGCTTTCACGATCCTTATAATACAACGCATCCGGAATATTATCCATTAATGCCTGGAACAGCGCTTTTTCATGTGCCAGTTGCTCCTCAGCGCGTTTCTTATCTGTAATATCCCTGGAGAATACAGATATTCCCAGAATAGACTTATGTTCATCATAGATTGGATTCAGGAAATATTCTCTCCAGGTATCTTCACCTTGAACGGAGCTCTTCAGAATAAAATTGAGCCTTTCTCCTGACATTGCCTGGTCGTAATACCCCTTCCATTCCTCGCTTACATCACCCAGCATATCAAGGGCATTGTCGCCTTCTTTCATATGTTCAAACTGGGTTCCCTTGTAACGTGATTTCACTACATTATTCATGATCACAATCTTGTAATCACGATCGATTGTGATGATACTGTCGTCTGTATTGTTAATTAATGCATTCAGGTTTGCTTCCTTTTCAGCAAGTTCTTTTTGCGTCCGGGCCATTTCTTCCTGTGTTGCCTGCATCTCTTCCATATTCTGGCGCATCTCTTCTTCCTGTGCCTGCATTTCTTCGGTCATCTGATTAGAGCTTTCGAGCAATTCCTTGGTTTGCTGATTTGTCTTGGCCGATATCACGGTAGAAGCAATACTTTCACTTACTTTCTCGAGGAATTCAATATCCGTATCATCAAACTCCTTGAAAGACGCCAATTCAATAACACCAATTATATCCTCATTGGATTTCAGAGGCACAATGATCAGGTTGTCCGGACTTGCGATACCCAATCCTGAGGTTATTTTCAGATATCCTTCCGGTATTTCGGTAAGAAGAATGGTTTCTTTTTCCAGTACAGCCTGTCCCAGAAGTCCCTCACCGATTTCAACACGTCTCTCCAGGAATTTCTTACGTTCATAAGCCCTGCAAGCCTGCAAATGAAGGTATTTTTCATTATTATCTTCTTCCAGAATAAAGATTCCACCCTGGTTGGCTTTCAGGTAAGAAACAAGGTTCTCAATTACCTTGTCTGAAAGCAGATCAAGATCATCGACATGGTTCCGTAGAATTTCACCGATCGTTGCCATTCCGACGTTTACAAATTTTTCTTTCTGTTCACGTATGGATGCCTCGCGCAGACTGCTGCGCATATTGAGCAACGAATCTCCGAGTCGGTCAGCTTTTTCAACCGGATATTTCGCTTCCAGATTCCCCTGGCTGATATGATCGGCAAAGGTAATATTCACATCCATCATTTTAAGCTGTTCATCCATCCTGATGAAAGTAATCCCGGATTCACGTGTTTGTTTCCGCTGTATGCTTGCCCACAAAACTGCCAGTACTGCATACAGTGCCATGATTCCCAGCTGAAGGAACATGTGCATCAGGTCGACAGGCAACTCTTCCATTGGAAGCCCCAGAAATACGCCGTCGACAGTTCCATTGTACAGGATGAAATATGAAAATATCGCAGAAAAAATAACCGGAAACAGGACCCATTTATCTTCATAGAACAATAGGACCGTAAGACTTACAAAGTAAAAGAAGGCCATTGACAGATCTCCGTGCATTTGAAAAATGAACTGGAGCGGGAAAAGCCAGAATATAAGGCTGATGCTTATCCGGAAGAAGCTGGTTTTTTGCAAAAACTGTCTCATCAGGTAATATGCACCTACGAGAATCCCTCCCATTGCTATGGCCAGAATCCATGTCTGATGAAAAAATGCCAGGCATATACCAGATCCAAAATAGCCTAGAATGAAATATTGTGTAAGTTTATCAGCAGCTTTATAAACCTCCTGATGAAAGGGTATAAGTTCTTGTTCTTCGATTTCCCTGTATGCAGACATCAAAAAATGGGGTTAGACTAAAAAATACATACAAACTGTCCCCAAGATATTCAGGCATATCAATAGAACAAAATCCTATTTCATGTAATCAATAGGAAATCACACGGATGTGTGTTTTAAGACAAAAATGAATGTTTTTTAGCCGTCGATTGCTTCTACGCTCTCAACCTCCGGTACCATGCGTTTTAGCAGATTCTCGATTCCGGCTTTCAGGGTGATCGTAGAAGAGGGACAACCGCTGCAGGACCCCTGGAGAAGTACACATACATTGCCATCCTGAAAAGAATGAAAAGTAATAGCGCCGCCATCCTGTTCTACCGCAGGTTTGATATATTCATCAAGTATAGTTTTGATCTTCTTGACGGTTTCTGAATCACTCTCATCATAAACTTCCTGAATAGCAGGCTTTTCAATAAGTTCATTACCCGCCTCTAGAAATTCAATAATAATATTCTTAATCTCTTCGCGTACTTCGAGCCAGTCTACGCTTTCTGCCTTCGTTACTGTAATGAAATTGCTCATGAAAAATACACGTTTCACGTAGTCAAGATCGAAAAGGCGCTGTGCGAGAGTTGCGTTTGCAGCCGACTCAGCATCAGGAAAGTCATAACTGGTGCCTTCCGGAACCAGCATGAAGTTCGCTACGAATTTCAGGGAATGCGGATTGGGATTCGCTTCCATGTAAATATTTACAGGTCTTTTTTCTGTAGTCTGACTCATAGTGTAATTTCTTTACCTAGATGAAGAACAAATATAAGGATCTTTGGTTCCCCTCATTTATATTTTGTGAGTTCTCCCTCCGAATTGGCAACCAGCGTGGAAACAGTGGCATCACCGGTAACATTTACTACCGTACGGAACATGTCCAGGATTCTGTCTACCGGAAAAATGATCGCGATCCATGCAGGATTGAGGCCCACTGACTGCAGTACAATGATCAGCATGACCAAACCGGCACTTGGAACCGCCGCAGATCCAATACTGGCCAGTGTGGCGGTCAGTACAATGGTGAGCTGTTGTCCTAATGAAAGGTCAACCATATGTAATTGCGCAAGGAAAATAACCGCAACTGCCTGGTATAAACTGGTGCCATCCATGTTTACAGTAGCCCCGATGGGGAGTACGAAACTGGTCACATTTTTTGAAACGCCCATATTATCCTCGACACATTCCATCGTAACCGGAAGTGTGGCCGCACTTGAGCTTGTTGAAAATGCCAGGAACTGTGCAGGACTTATGTTCTTAAAAAATTCACGGTACGGAAGTTTTCTGATAACAGTAGTCACGACCAGCGGATAAAATACAAAGATCATAAAAAGGAGTCCAATCATGACGGTGAGCGAGTAGAAGCCGAGTCCTTTGAATATTTCAAATACCTCAGCCGGGGTATCGGCCATTTTGGCAATGACTCCGGCCAGAAGTGCAAAGACAAAAAACGGAGCCGCTTTCATTACCAACTCCACCATCTTTAGAAATACTTCGTTCGTACCATTTACAAAGGCGATAACAGGCGCTGAATGCTCCGATGGGATCATTATCAGTGTGATACCGAAGAAAATTGCAAAGAAAATAACTTGCAGCATGAGGCTGTTATCTGAAATGGAAAGGATGAGGTTCTCGGGAACCATCTCCACGAGAAATTGCAGCGGACCTGCAGATTCATTGGCTTCGGCAGTTTGCATTTGCTTGCTCACCATGCTCTCCCTTTCCGATTGAATTTGACGTATCATTTCCGGGTTTGCCGCAGCCTCAGCAAGTTCACGATATTCAGGATCTGTCAGATAGCTTTTTCCATCCTTCGGTTTTTCTACACCCGCTGTTTCCTGTACCCAAACTTCATATTCCATCCGGTTTTTGACACGTTGAGTATCGTCTGTGAAGGCACCGGGTTTGATGGTATTCACCAGCAGCAATCCAAGGCTCACCGCCATTACCGTCGTGATCAGGTACAGAGTGAGGGTTTTCAGTCCCATTTTCCCAAGCCGGCTTAAATCACTCAAGCCGGAAACGCCGCTGATGATGGAGAAAAGCACGAGTGGAACGGCAATGAATTTCAACAGTCGAATAAATATTGCGCCAAAAGGATCAATCCAGTTAATGGTAAATTCATTCCAGCCCATCGTTGATGAGATGAATGCCCATATGATTCCCAGCACAAGACCGATAATGATCTTTATGTGTAAGGGCATTTTTTTATCGCTGCTCATGAGATTATAGTTTGGAGCTTTTATTCAATAAATACTGATCAGCCAATACCAAAGCAGCCATGGCTTCAACAATTGGAACCGCCCGGGGAACTACACAGGGGTCATGCCGACCCTTTCCCGAAACGGTTGCCGCTTCGCCAGAAGAGTTAATGCTATCCTGATCTTTCATGATCGTTGCCACAGGCTTGAATGCAACGCGGAAATAGATATCTTCTCCATTGCTGATCCCTCCCTGTATACCCCCGGAAAAGTTTGTATCGGTGCGAACCCTTTCACCGTCCATACGAAAGATGTCATTATGTTCCGAGCCTCGCATTTCCGTGCCGGCAAATCCGCTCCCGTATTCGAAGCCCTTCACGGCATTGATGCCAAGCATGGCATGACCCAATGCGGCATGAAGCTTGTTAAAAACAGGTTCTCCCCAGCCCGGAGGGCAGTTTTGTACGACGCCGGTAATGATGCCGCCGATGGTGTCACGGTCCTTTCTTATCTCATCGATCCGCTGAATCATTTTTTCGGCAACTTCCGGATCAGGACAACGGACGATATTTTCTTCAATTCGTGACAGGTCCAGTTGCCGGTAATCCGGTGCATGGATATCTCCTACAGAAGATACATAGGCGTAAACCTTAACTCCGGCTTCTTCAAGTATCGTTTTGGCGATGGCTCCTGCAGCCACTCTTGCTGCTGTTTCCCTGGCAGAACTACGCCCGCCTCCCCGATAATCGCGTATGCCGTATTTTACATCATATGTAAAGTCTGCATGCGATGGACGGTATTTGTCTGCAATGTGGGAGTAATCCTTGCTTTTTGCATTTGTGTTGGGAATGAAAAGAGCAATCGGTGTTCCTGTTGATTTCCCTTCAAACGTCCCGGAGAGGATTTCAAATTCATCCTCCTCACGACGCTGAGTTGTTATCCTGGATTGTCCTGGTTTCCGGCGGATCAGTTCATTTTGAATAAAATCGTGGTCGATTTTCACTCCTGCCGGACATCCGTCAATAACAACTCCGATCCCGCGGCCGTGTGATTCTCCGAAGGTAGTGATGCGGAATAATGTACCGAATGAGTTGCTCAAAAGATGTTATTTTTTGAAAATGATAAAGGCAGAAAGTGCTAACATAACTAAAATTAGAATGTTGGCAAAAACCTTGAGCCATTCCACTCCCTGTGTTCCCGACAACTCATTATTCTCGAATTCAATGCGATCATAGAAAGTCCCTACATCACTGGAAAGTATATTTTCATTCTGGCGGCTTTCCCCGGTTACATAAACCACAGCTCTCGAAGTGAGTGTATCATACGAATCCTTTTTTGTGTTGAAATAGATCCATTTGAAGTATTTGCCAAGGGAGTAATCCCCGGGTTCATTGGGAATTCCGTAGAAACTAAATGATTTGGAGCCTGTTACACGTCCATTGCGGCGGTTGATGTTCTGGCTGACATCCGGATCATAAAATTCAAAATCATCATTTTCCTTTACAGTGGGGGAATTGATCGAGGAAATATTCCCTTCACCATAAATATTGAATTCATAGGTAAAGCTTTGGCCGGTCTGAAGGTCTCTTGAACTTACACTTTCATTTAGTTTATAGTCACCAACAGCTACAGCATCTTTTAGTGGATGAGGAGGAAGATCCTTCACTCTAACGGTTCTTGGCCGTGTATAGAACTTTTTAAAATCTTCCTGTCGGTTCTGACCGAAAAAAGATGGATTCCGCGCTACTTTATATTTGATCATGTCGAGCCCCACAGACGGGAAGGTGACATTTTCCGTATTCAATGGGAAAAATACGCCCTGGTAAATCTTGTATTGGGTATAACCTTTTCCCTGGATCATAACATGCTCCCCGTAAATATTCTCAATATTGAAATTCTCTTCCCAGCAATTTTCAGGGCGAAGCTGTTTCATTATGTCGGATAACTGTTTTCCCAGCTCATAAAATTCAAGCGGGGCACGATTATTATCAGCCACATAAAAGGATAATGTTGTGGTGAATCCTTCCCCGACATAGACCTCTTCTTTACTGGTTGTGAGCGCTAAAAATGCATCCTCTTTCACGTCAACGTATTCCGTGGCATTATCCTCTCCGAAAAAGCTGTCAAACGGATCTTTATCAAACATATCACGGAATGGATCCCGGGAGGGCTGGCGGTCTACCGGGGCACCCACAATTATGGTCTTTCCCTCAGACCGAATGTTTTTATCATTCACTGTCATCTCAAATGGAGGCAGCGTATAAGTTCCCTGACCGTCAGGCACATAGGTCATTGTTACGCTTTGCGTAGAAGATACCTGACCATTGATAATTTGCGTTCTTGATGCGGATGAAGTTCCCCTCTTTTTAAAGCCGTCAATATTTGGAAAATCCGAATATTTTTCTATCTTATCGTTGCTTATGGTAACGGTTATTGTCCAGGCCTGATTTTCGCCGATTTCCCCTGGGCCAAGTTCAATGGAAACATCCTGAGAACGTGCGGTAAAACCGGTTACCAACAGAAGGCCGAAAACGATAAATACTTTTTTATATCTGTGAATCAGAGACATACAAAATTGTTTGAATCTTTTTTTATTCTTAAACGTACAAATTTAGAGTATTCTTTTAAAGACACCTTCATTTTTAGAAAGGTAACATTTATAAAGATGGTTTCCTTGTTATCAACTTTTAAACCAAAAATCAGATGCTAGAATACGTAAAGACAATCCTTACGAAAGTGAGTTTTGACACCGCGTTATTTGAGAAGGAGTTACGAAAGGGACTTCGCCTCTTAATTCGTGATGAAATCAGAGAATTACGTCGGTGGTGTTATGATCAGTTCAATAATGAACACCACAATGTTTTGCAGCGATGTTTCGCATCTAATGTCTAATGTTTAACAATTAAAATGAATATAGGAGGCTATCCATAAAGGATGGCCTTTTTTATTTTACTGAATTGAATTGTTTATTATTCGACCACCCGCTTCGCAGGGGTCGTTGTTCCTTTAATTATTCCTGATCTCACATATTTGACCCACGCTTACGCATGGGTCATCTGTTTTGAAACAGGCCATCCTTTCCTGCTAAGGGCCAATGCAGTTATTTATGTCAAATGAAGAATATCAGGCAACGTGACCCCCGTGAAACGGGTGGTCGCATAAGTGAGCATCAGCATTTAATAGAAGAACGACCCCTGCGAAGCGGGTGGTCGCATAATTCGGGTCAGGAAATACCATTTTTATTTTTCCGAAAGGAAGGTGATCGTGCGTTTGAGTCCGTCGAATTTTGTACGCTTTACCGCAGATTTTTTAAATAGTTTGCGAAAGGATTCTTCCGAAAGATTGATCCAGTCTTCCCGTGACATATCCTTTAAATCCGGGTTTGGCAAGAATGCAGGTTCGTTATGTGGAGTTGCGAAACGGTTCCACGGACAGACATCCTGGCATATATCACAACCAAACATCCAGTCATTCATTTTATCCCGAAATTCCGGAGCAATGGCATCCCGGAGTTCAATGGTAAGATAGGAAATGCAGCGGTTGCTGTCGACAATATAGGGTTCCGTGATAGCGTCTGTCGGGCATGCATCCAGGCAAGCGGTACACGTTCCACAGTAATCACCGGTTGGTGTATCCGGGGTTGCTTCGAGGTCGATGATCAATTCTGCAAGGAAAAAATAACTTCCATGTTGCCTGTTGAGGAGAAGGGAATGTTTTCCAATCCATCCCGTTCCGCTTCGTTGAGCCCAGGCGCGTTCCATAACCGGTGCGCTGTCTACAAAAACCCGGCCTTCAATTGCTCCGATTTGATCCCTCAAAATGGAAAGAAAATCCCGGAGCTTGTCCTTAATTACAAAATGGTAATCTTCGCCATAGGCGTATTTTGATATTTTGAAAGAGTCTGAAGGCAGCGTTTCATTTGGTGTGTAATTGTAGAGCAGGCTTATTACTGTTTTTGCTCCCGGGACAAGAAGCCTGGGGTCAAGCCGTTTGTCGAAATGATTCTCCATCCATGACATGGTGCCATGAAGGTTGTTTGAAAGCCAGTTCTCAAGTCTTGGTGCCTCCTCTTCAAGAAACTCAGCTACTGAGATACCACAATGCATGAAACCGAGCTGCTGAGCTGTTTCCTTGATGATTCGATGATGTCGGTCAAGGGTCTCGCTACTCATATTCAGGATTCGAACAGGCTCCCTGATTGCTGCGGAGGTACAATTTTAAGATGTTTATAGGCCCGCTCCGTTGCTTCGCGTCCCCTGGAAGTCCTTTTTATATATCCCTCCTGGATTAAAAAGGGTTCGTAAACTTCTTCAATGGTTTCAGCCTCTTCACCACATGCAGTGGCAATGGTACTGATACCTACCGGCCCACCTTTGAATTTTTGAATAATCGTCGACAGAATACGGTTGTCCATATCATCCAGACCATGACTGTCGACGTCCAGGGCATCCAATGCTATTTGAGCTATTTCAAGGGTAATGGTGCCATCTCCCTTGATTTCGGCGAAATCCCGTGTCCGTCGCAGCAGGTTGTTGGCAATTCTCGGGGTACCCCTGCTTCGCCGGGCTATTTCCACAGCTGCTTCATCAATAATGGGGGTACCAAGAATATTGCAGGAACGCTTCACAATGGAGGTGAGCAAGCCTGTGTCATAATATTCAAGACGAGCATTAATGCCGAAACGGGCACGCAGAGGCGAAGTAAGAAGGCCCGCACGAGTTGTAGCCCCGATGAGGGTAAAAGGAGCCAGCGCGATTTGCACACTTCGTGCATTCGGCCCGGAATCGAGCATTATGTCGATTCTGTAGTCCTCCATGGCAGCATAGAGATACTCCTCTACAACAGGGTTGAGGCGATGAATTTCATCGATGAAAAGGACATCCCTTTCCTCCAGGTTTGTTAGTAAGCCTGCCAGATCCCCCGGCTTGTCCAATACCGGCCCGGATGAAATTTTAATGCTTGTTTCAAGTTCATGCGCAATGATATGGGACAGCGTGGTTTTCCCCAGTCCGGGAGGGCCATGAAGTAAAACATGGTCAAGCGCCTCACCCCGGTTGCGGGCAGCCTGTACAAAAACCTTCACGTTTTCTACAACTTTGTGCTGGCCTGTGAAATCGGCGAACGACAGCGGACGCAGCGCCCGTTCAATTTCTTTCTCTTCGGGCTTTAACCCATCATCATCTGCACGCAGGTAATCTTCTCTCATGATACGGCCAATTGGGAATAATTGATCTCTAAATTAGTCATTAGCGGATCAAATTAATTAATTTGGCGCCGAAATTTAAGGGAAATGGACCTGCGGATTAAAAACATTATATATACGTTAATTCTGGCCGGCGCTGTTGTGATTGTTTATTTCTGGCGAAATTCAGGACAATCTGAACTTGTAGCTTTTTCCGGAACGACCATGGGACCTATTCAATACAGCGTTAAATATTTCGACAAGGATGGCAGGAACTTTAAGAAAGAGGTCGACTCCATCCTGATCGCATTTAACCAGTCCCTGAATACCTATATACCGGAATCGGAAATTTCGCAGTTTAACGGGGATTCTACCTGGAACTTTACTTCAGAATATTTCTATCCGGTCCTGGAACTGAGCAAGCGCATTTATAATGGCACAAATGGTGCCTATGATCCAACGGTGATGCCACTTGTGAATGCCTGGGGGTTTGGCCCGGGTGAGCAACAGCTGCCCGATAGTTCAGCCATCGATTCGATCAGGGCGTTTATCGGCTTCAATCGAATTTCGTTTGACAAAACACATGTTGCTAAATCAGATCCTCGTGTTCAGCTTGACTTCTCGGCGTCTGCAAAAGGCTATGGTGTGGACGTTGTTATTGAATTCCTTCAGGACCAGGGTATTGATAACTGCTTTGTTGAGATAGGTGGAGAAGTACGGGTTACTGGCAAAAATATCGAAAATGACGGGCCCTGGCGAATTGGAATTATAGATCCGAATTCAACCAGTGAAGATATTAAGCAATACGCGATCATGGAATTGGAGAATACTGCGGTTGCCACTTCCGGAAATTACTTTAACTATAGGATTGTGGATGGAAGAAAATTTTCCCATACCATTGATCCATCAACCGGTTATCCGGTGGTCCATGCCTTGCTCAGTGCATCGGTAACGGCTGGAACATGTATGGAAGCGGATGCACTGGCAACAGCTTTCATGGTGATGGGGCATGAAAAAGCCATTGAATATCTGAATCAGCATCCTGAAACCGGGGCATTCCTGATTTTTTCAACACCCGGTGGCCTTTCAACATATTCTACACAGGGATTAAACGTTACATTGACGGGCATATAGTGATGGGACAACATTCTGAATGGTTTAGTGAATGGTTTGACTCGCCATACTATCATATGCTTTACTTTCAGCACGATGATGCGGATGCACGTAACTTCATTAATGCACTTATATCCCATGTACAGGTAACACTCGATGATCATATCCTGGACCTTGCCTGCGGCAGGGGCCGTCATGCGATCTACCTCAATAAGAAGGGTTTCAATGTAACAGGGCTTGATCTCTCTCCGCAAAATATCGCGATAGCAAAACAATTTGAAAATGATCGTCTCCATTTTGCAACTCATGATATGAGGCGCCCACTGCCCGGGAAATACAGTTTGATTATGAACCTGTTTACAAGTTTCGGTTATTTTGAGACCAATGCCGAAAATATTCAGGCATTGGAAAATATTGCCGGCGGGCTGCTGCCTGATGGATGCTTTGTGCTTGACTATATGAATGCTCCTTACGTAAAGAAAAAGCTGGTAAAGGAAAATAAGACTACGATCGGCGGGGTGACCTTTGATCTGCACCGCAGAATATCAGGTGATTTTATTGAAAAAGATATTTATTTTAAGGATTCAGACAGGAATTATCATTTCAAGGAAAGAGTCCGTGCATTTACTGCAGAAGAATTGATTGAACTTGTTCAGATTGCCGGAATGAATGTTGTGGAGAAATGGGGAAGCTATGACCTGGGGCCATTCGATACAGACAGGTCTGAACGTCTGATCCTCTATTGCAAAAAATAACAGGATGGTTAATGCAACATTGTTGTATCTTTGCTGAAATTACATTATGCTTTTCAATTTTCTGGTACTTGTGATCTTTAGTCTTGCTGGTGGCAGTCTTGCATTTTTCACGCCACGGCTTTCATCCCGATATTATCGTCTTGCACTGGTTTTCAGCGGGGCTTATTTATTTGGCATTACCATTGTTCACATCCTTCCGGAATTATTCATTCAGTCTGAAAATCCAACCAGAATTGGTGTTTATGTACTGATTGGTTTCTTTCTTCAACAGTGGCTGGAAACATATACGCAGGGTGTTGAACATGGACATTTGCATGAACATGACGGTCATGATCATACCAGAATATCAGGCCTGGTATTGTTGGTTGCCTTATCGGCACATGCATTTCTCGAAGGCGCCTTACTTTCTCATCCCTCTTCACTTCATCAGATTAATGAGACGGGGCCATTATTATGGGGTATCATACTTCATAAGGTGCCGGCAGCCTTTGCATTAATGTCTGTAATCCGGTGCCAGGATGACCGAAAGTTCCGTTCCATAATATATTTATTAATATTTGCGCTGGCTTCACCGGCGGGTATGCTTTTCAGTCAGGAAGCCATCAACAATCAACTTTTATCGTCGACTTCATTTTCAATTATTTTCGCCATTGTCTCCGGTAATTTTCTTCATATCTCCACTACGATTGTTTTTGAAAGCAATGAAGGGCATAGGATGAATTATCAGAAGTGGTTTGTTGCCATTCTGGGTGCGGGTCTGGCAGTATTGCTCGAAATATTTTAAAAATACCCAAAAATAGGTATGGTCTAAGAAGGAATCTCTCTTTATCTTGCATCCATCGACAATAAGGTGTCAATAGTTCATGAATGACAGGGCCGCTTCTGCGGCTCTGTTTTTTTATGTAAAATCCTGTAAAATACCGCTTTATAGGTATTGAGCTTGATCACGAATATTTGTATATTTATATAGTGTCTGTAGAGAGATCCTTTCTTTGGTAATGCTGAATTTCCGATAATTTTTTGAGGGTACAGATCATTAATTCCTGAGTGATGGATGCCATTGGATGCTACAATAAGATTAATAAATCCATCTTCCTGGTGGTATGTCTCGGTAGCATAATGATAAGCTGCGCGACTAAACCTCCCGCACAGCCATCTGATAACGTATCTACCTATTCAGTTTATGAATCATCCCCGGAAACGACGCAATCGATTTTATTTCTTGGATTCACGCTGGTAGAAAGAGCAGAAAAAGATTCTGTTTATATCACAATGAAGGAGTTTTCTGAAGGGCATATCATTGAAAGGAGTGAAATTCAGAAATTGAGCCCGGGAGATATCCAAATCGATTTTTTGAATTATTCAGGCAACATTGTAAAAAATGTTTTGGTCAAAGATCCAACACGACAGGAGGTCGAGATTTTCACCCAGGCCGGTGAAGTTGAGGGGGTCATCATCGAAGAGAAACGGGTTGACTTTTTTGTCCGGATCAATTTTGATCCGGAAATCCAGATAATAAAATTATACCGCCAAAGTTCCGGTGGGGAACTGGCACTTATTTTCGCGACCCAAATCACACGGTCATGAGAAAGCTATTACTTGCGCTATACGTACTGTTTCCTTTCATATTATTCTCACAGAATTTCGATGTCGTGCCAATCCATGAATCGGGTCCCGCTGATGAAAGGATTGATATTGTAATTCTCGCCGACGGCTATACAGCTGACGAATTGGATAAAATGGAAACGGACGCGAACCGGATAAAAGATCGTCTGTTATCTACACCGGTTTTTAATGACTATCAAAACTTCCTGAATATTGTTCTGATCAAAGTTATTTCACAGGAATCCGGAGCCAGTCACCCGGGAACAGCCAGGGATGAGGCATCAGCCGGAAATCATCCGGTAAAAGCGGTCAATAATTATTTCGGAAGCTCGTTTGATCGGGGAGGCACCCACAGGGCTGTTTTACCTACAAATTATAGTGCCATTTACAATGTGCTGAACATCAATTATCCGGGATATGACAATATCCTTGTTATGGTCAATTCCACCTATTACGGTGGGGCGGCAAGCGGTTCTATTGCGGCATTTACTATGCATCCATCCGCACCTCTGATCGCGATTCATGAACTGGGACATTCACTCGGCGGACTGGGTGATGAATATGATTATGGTGGTACCAGCAGCTCCGGGAGGGAGAGGCCTAATACAACAAGTGAAACCCGTAGGGAATTCATTAAATGGAATAGCTGGATAAAAGATTCCACTCCCATTCCAACTCCCGAAATAAGTGCGTACAGCGATGTTATCGGGTTATTTGAAGGGGCTTCCTACAGACCGTCAGGGTGGTTCAGGCCTGCGCTGAATTGTACTATGAAAAGCCTTAGCTATCCATTTTGTGATGTTTGTGAGGAATCCTTTGTCATTAATTTTTACAAATATGTATCTCCGTTTATTTCAAGGGTTCCGGATGCGGATGAACTCCAGATCAATTCGCGCGGCACACTTTCATTTGGTGCTGAATTGATTGAAAAATCAGAGCCAACCTATCGCTATAACTGGTTGATTGAAGGTATACCAATTAGAAAATTTACGGATGAGCTGACGATTGAAGTGGATACATCCTCCAATGAATTCTTTACCGTTACCCTTGAAGTGATGGATACCACTTCGTTTGTACGGAAAATTCAGATAAAGGAATCAAATACCTGGACTGTGCAGGGCAAACTTCTTACACCAATATTCAAGCCGGATATAGCGGCAATCAATATGGTTTCCGGTACGGCAGGGGATACACTCATAATCCAGGGAAATTTATTTTCCCCTACTCCTGAATTAAACAAAGTCTCCATTTCAGGTTATGAAATTGAGGTATTGAGCTCCAGCCTGACCCGGATTTCGGCAAAGATTCCTTCTTTATACCTCGAGGGAAAAGTAGTTGTGGCCGTTGCGGGAAATTCAGATTCTACCGATGTTGTCTTTACAACCTATCCCACAATCCTTGAAATGGAACCTTCATCTGGCTATCCTGGTGATACCATTCGTCTCTTTGGAACAAACTTCAATCTTCAAAATGAACGTAACATCATCACAGATGATCCATGCCGGTATCCTGTAATTAATTCGAACAGTGTCGAGCTCAATTTTGTGGTCCCTGATTGTGTTACCAGCAGTTATCTTACCTTACAAACAGGAAATTCTATTCAGACAGATTCAATCTATTTCCGGCTGGTTACTGATACCATACCCGGCCCAAAAATGGTAAGAGACTGGCAATTTGGCACGAATAAATCCGACTCACTTCTAACCATAATTCCTTTACAATCTGGTGGATATTTAGCCGGATCAAGTATTACAAATGAGGGGCACAACGGAAGTCCCGATTATTGGGTGGCAAAACTGAATGCAGATAAGGAAATCATTTGGGAATATTTATATGGCGGAGATAAAACAGACATTCTTACTGACCTGGAAGAAATTCCTGGCGACGGATATGTGGTTACAGGCTACTCCAATTCAGGGATATCAGGG
The DNA here is from genome assembly GCA_050289805.1 of Cyclobacteriaceae bacterium. Lineage (GTDB taxonomy): Bacteria > Bacteroidota > Bacteroidia > Cytophagales > Cyclobacteriaceae > JAUILA01. Next base: position 42,181 of record JBNKGL010000007.1, on the reverse strand, counting down.
GATAAATCACAATCGAGCAGGGGATACAGTGATTTCTGGGTTTTACGACTGGATATCGATGGCAGAATTCGTTGGGAACGGACTTTTGGCGGCCAGGGCGAGGATATGGAAAATTATGTTTCCTGTCGGAATGATGGTGTAATTACATTAGCCGGAAGTACCTATTCAGGTGTTTACGGTGATAAAACAGCAAAATCAAACGGGTCCTGGGATTATTGGGTATTGCAATTATCCAAAGATGGATCATTAATAGCCGATTATGCCTATGGCGGGGACAATGACGAACGAGTTTCCGGAATGTGTAAAGGTCCATCCGGTGACCTGATTGTTTCCGGCATATCAACTTCAGACAGGGGGTTGGGAAGGGCCGGTTATGCGCTTGGTGATGTTTGGGTAATATCGTTAACCTCGGAAGGAGTAATTAACTGGGAGCGTACCATGGGTGGCGATCAAATGGAAATTGGCGGATATGTGAAACCGCACCCGGATGGTGGTTTTCTTGTGGCGGCCAGTTCAAAATCCCCTTCGAATGAATGGAAAAGCAGTTCACTGATCGGTGGCTTTGATTATTGGGTAATACATCTCGATAATGGAGGGGAAATCATCAAAGAGGCAACATTTGGCACAACCGGTGATGATATTGTTCAGGACCTGGCTACCTGGGTGGATGACAATGGTATGAAGGTTTACCTGGGAGGCTTTTCAGGTTCTGATCATGGAAATGATAAATCAGAGAATAATGCCGGAAAGAATGATTTCTGGATCATATCCCTCAGCGAACAATTGGATAAAACATGGGACCGCACGATAGGCGGAAATGATCAGGATTACCTGTCGGCGTTGGTATCTGTCGGACCGGATCATCTTCTGGCAGGTGGTACGTCCAGGTCAGGTATTGGCTCAGCAAAATCGCTTCCTTCCATTGGTGAAAATGATATCTGGCTGGTTGAAATGACGGATGAGAATATCTCGGTATTGCAACCTGATGCAGCCTTTATTGATGTGGAGGATGAATGGATTTTTGGAGGCACATCGCTGGATTATTTTTCGACTACTTTACTGCATCCGGACGGCTCGGTGTATTTTGCCGGTTATTCCAAATCCTTCATAAGCGGAAATAAGGAAATTAATCCTAAGGGGTTACAGGATTACTGGCTGATCAAAACAGATGCCGGTGGACAGAAATTGTGGCAAAAAGTATATGGGGGGAATCATAATGATAATCTTTCAACCGCGATCCTTACTTCAGATGGAAATATTTTATTAGGAGGATCCAGCCGGTCTGATAAATCCGGGGATAAATCCGAAAATTCAAGGGGATTCTTTGATTACTGGCTGATTAAAATTGACCCCGATGGTAATGTACTCTGGGAGAAAACCTTTGGTGGAAATCGCTTTGATATCCTAACCTCGGTAATTGAATTACAGGATGGCAATTATCTGATTGGTGGATCAAGTGAATCGGACGCTTCAGGAGATAAGTCCGAAAATTCACGGTCCTGGAACGGTCAAGGTTATACCTCGGATTACTGGGTAATCAAAATAAATACCAATGGTGAATTAATTTGGGAACGTACCCTTGGTGGATTTGCCATGGAAAAACTGAAGCAACTGGTGCAGGACGAAAATGGTTTTATTTATGTGGGCGGAACCAGTAATTCATATCCTGGCGGAGAAAAAACGGAATCCTTTCATTGTTTAGCCCATGAAACATGGACATTGAGGCTAAATAATGATGGTGAGATCATATGGGATAAAGCCATTGAATACGCACATAGAACCTGGGATAGTTGCTATGGCTATGGGGATGATTTAATTAAAATGATCCCGGATGACCGAGGATTCATTCAGTGCTTCAGTCAGATTGATGCAAAGGACGAAAATGAAGATAATTATATTCCTGTACCGCTGCTGATGTCGTATGATCTGTATCCGGACGGTACCATAAAGAATGAGCGCTATGTGGAAGGGTTTGATTATATGGAAGATATCATCCGGCTCCCGGATGGTGGTTATTATGCCGCATTAAACCCTACGATAAATTACAGTCTCAGTGAGGACTTCGGGTTGGTACGTCTGGACAGGAATTTTAAGTTGCTATGGAAATCAGGAATTAAAGGAACAGTTCCCGATGCAAATTTGCACTTAACCACTGATAATGAGTCCATTTATTTCGGTGGAACATCCACTGCACAAATAAACTCTACAGGCATAAAGCAGGATTTATTTTTCGGAGAAAGTGACTTGTGGGTTCTTAAATTCAAGGAACAGGTACAAAAAAACAGTTATGACAGCATCACGGCTACAACAAAAACAACGGATGGAGGATATATTCTTGCAGGTGTTTCGTCGTCGCCCAGGAATGCGATAAAAACGGAAGGAAACAAGGGAGGACTTGACTACTGGATTCTTAAATATGATAAGGATAATAATCTCCAATGGGAGAGGACCCTGGGTGGCAGTCAGGATGACATTCTGGTCTCCATCGGGGAATTGCAGGACGGTACTGTCGTTGCCGGAGGTTATTCATTCTCTAACAAGTCTGCCGATAAAACTGAGAATCATATAGGTATGTCCGACATCTGGGTTGTGGCACTCGATGACACCGGTAAAAAGCTTTGGGATCGCACCTTTGGTGGTACCGGTACTGAAACGGGCGGCTATATTGATGAAAATTCAGACGGCGGATTAATAATCGGTGCAACCTCCGATTCACCCCGGTCATCAACGAAGTCTCAACAATCGGATGAAGATGATTACTGGCTTATACGTACAGACGTTTATGGCAATATGCTGTGGGACCGAACCTGGAAAGAAACCGGTAATCAGGAACTTACCGATATAAAACTCATCTCTTCCGGTGATATTGTTTTTATCGGATTAAATCAGGATTCACTTGATTTCTTCAGGTATAATCAATACGGCTGGCGTCGTAATTCAGCAACGCTTGATCTGAATGATGCCCATGGCCGGTTCATCATTGTTGAACGTGACAATGACCTGATCCTGGCAGGAACCCATCGGAATTCCTACGGTGACCTGGATTATACAGCCATCAGTGTGAATGGCTGGGGGAATAAGAACTGGCATCGCAATTATGGCGGACTCGGCGATGAGGTACTGGCGGATGCAGGTTTATCTGATGATGGTCGATTCTTTTTGTCAGGTTTTTCCAAATCTGGCATTTCTAAGGATCGTGATACGGCTAACATGGCAAACGGTGATTTGTGGATAATTGATGTAAGTCCTTACGGCTATAAAACATGGGAAGGGAAAACCGATTTTGAACAAACGCTGAGTGGTGGATTTGTCGTTAAATTCCCCGATAACTGGTTGATGATTGGTTCTGGTTTATTAGATGATTGGAAAACCTTTGAAACCAGGTATATAGAGGCTTCTGAATATCCGGAAGTGGATCCTAATGACTGGATTTTACCATTGGCACGATTTCCCATTTCTTATTATGGCATAGACAAGAAAGTGATTGTACTTAAAAGTCCTGATGGAGGAAACCTCGTAGCTGGCTATACTGAAGATGGGGAGGGTCGAAACAAAACGGATGTTTTTCCAGGTATTTTACTTATAAAGACCTCAAATGAGGGTGAAGTTTTATGGGACCGCACATTTGAGCTTGATGACCAAATCAGGAATATCGTAGGTACCCCGCATAAAGATGGGTATTACTTTGGTGTCACTACAGAATCAGGCCAGATTGGTGTAAAAACTTCAGCTAATAGAGGCTTGAATGATATCTGGCTCTTGGGAATTGATAATGATGGAAATTTGGAATTTGAACGAAGTTACGGTGATGAGAGGGATAATACTGTCCGGAGTATAAAGGATTCTCCATATGGACTTGTAATGATGGAAGTGACAGATATTGGTGACCATTATTCCTCTGATAATTTGCTTTATCATCTTGATTTTGAAGGAAATGAAATTTGGAGCAAGGAATTGGCATCAATGCCTTATTCTGTATGGCACTTTGAAACATATTGGGATAGTTTCTATGCTCAGGGAGGATTGGGTGAGTCAGAAGTGGAAAATTATCTCATTAAATATGATTACCAAGGTAATGTAAAATGGCAAAGACCGATATTAAGACTTGCAGATGGTATTGGAAAATCACTTGATGGCATTTTTGTTTATTCAATTGTGTATTCCTTAGATCCTGATGAATATATTGACGCATTTATTCAAAAGTATAATGGGAATGGCAGTGTCATTTTTGAAAACAGGGTGGAGGAATACCAACCTGCAGTAGGCAGTTCTGATTTTACCAAATTTGATTTGGGCTTCGTATTGTTTGCTCCGGGCGGTGATATTGCAGAATTTAATCCGGATGGTACATTAATAAAAATCTATAATTTTAGATTTACGGAAGAGGAATTTGGATATGACTATCCCGGATATCTGGAAGATGCGGCTGAGAAGGACATCACCAGTTATGTGAGATTGATCGCAAATACACAAAGCTCCATTGTTTTATTGTCAGCCAAGCCATATGCTGGAACTTCAATTGAGATTACGAATCAGTTATCGGGAAATAATGAATTGAATCAATTCATAGGTGCTGCATTTCCAAATCCAACCGTTGACAATCTATGGATCGTAACAGGTGATGACTCAATTGAACAAATTAATGTATATGACCTAACTGGCAGGAGTTATCCAACTTACTTTAATAACGAAGGGGACCGAATTCGTCTGAACCTTTCAGGATTATCAAATGGAATATACATTATCAAGGCTATTAACTCCGAAGGAGAAAGTTCCAGTTACCGAATTTTAAAGAACTAGACGCCCGATTTTTATCAGCGGTTCGGCATTCAAAACCGGAATCCTTATCTTCCGGTTATGATCCGATTTTTTGTATTCATTTTATGCATATACAATTTCCTTCCGCTCCATGCCCAGCAGGTTCCATCAGGCTTTACGGTTGAGGAATTAGCCGGAGGGTTAAATCCAACCACCATGGCCATTGCGCCAGATGGAAGACTGTATATCGCCCAAAAGAACGGACAAGTCCTGATTTATGACGGAACGGAACTCCTGCCGGATCCATTCATATCAGTAGATGTTGATATTACAAATGAACGCGGACTTTCAGGAATTGCTTTTCATCCCGATTACGAACAGAATAACTATTTCTATCTCTACTATACAGTGCCCGGACAAAATCACAATCGGCTCAGCCGTTTCACCGCGAATGGTGATGTGGCATTGCCCGGCAGTGAAGATATACTTCTGGAACTGAACCAGCTCTCCGGAACCATCCACAACGGCGGAGCCATGGCGTTTGGCGCAGACGGCAAACTCTATGTCGCGGTTGGTGATGGTTCAAATGCCGACAATGCTCAGTCGTTCAATACACTTCTGGGAAAAATTCTGCGGCTGAATGATGATGGATCGATACCTCAGGATAATCCGTTCTATACAACGACAGCAGGGGTAAACCGGTCAATCTATGCCCTGGGATTCCGAAACCCATTTACGATGGCCATCTCCGCTGAGGGAAAGATTTTCGCAAACGATGTGGGCCAGGAAACCTGGGAGGAGGTAAATGATGTGAAGTCGGGAAGGAACTATGGATGGCCGATCACTGAAGGCAATGTTACAGGAGGTTTTGTCCCGGCAAATTATGAAAACCCATTGCATGTCTATAGTCACGACCAGGGATGTGCGATTGTTGGTGCGGCATTTTATGACCCGGAATTACTTCGCTTTCCGGAGAAATATCATGGAAAATTTTTCTATGCCGATTATTGTGAGGGTTACATCAATGTGATCGAACCTTCCACAGGTGAACTTATCGAAACCTTTGCTACCCAGATCAACCGTCCGCTGGCATTTCAATTTTCCTCAGAAGGGAGAATGTATTTCCTGGAACGGGCCGGCCAAGGGGGAGGTTCTGTTGAAGATAACACGCAAACGGAAGATGGTTCGCTCTGGCAGATAATATTTACCGATGATGGCAAACCCTTCATCGGGAAGCAGCCGGAAGCTGTAACAGTTTCTGCTGGGGAAAGTGCGCAGTTCACTGTGAATGCTTCCGGGAATCAGCCATTAACCTATACGTGGCTTAAGAATGATGTTCCCGTAGGTTCAAATGAGAATTCACTTACACTTGCTGATCTTCAGCTATCCGATAACGGCGCAGTGATTCAATGCAGGGTGGAAAATGATCAGGGCACAGTGCTTTCAGAAGCAGCTATTCTTACCGTGACCAGCAATCAGCGCCCGGAACCTCAGATTCAATTACCTCAGTCTGACCTGAAGTATGGAGGCGGTGAAATAATTACCTTCAGTGGAATTGCCACTGATCCCGAAGATGGCAATTTGAATCCCGAAGCCCTTACCTGGTGGGTGGATTTCCATCATGATGAACATACACATCCTGCCCTCGATCCCATAAGCGGTATATCGGAAGGGTCGTTTACGGTTCCCAGGGTTGGAGAGATTGCCAGCAATGTCTGGTTCAGAATTTACCTTCAGGCGACGGATTCAGAAGGCTTGAGCCGTACCACGTATACAGAAGTTTATCCTCGCACCAGTGAAATTACATTGCTGACTTCCCCATCCGGTTTGCAGGTTAATGCAGACGGCCGTAATGTAATAACACCTTACACTTATGTGGGGGTAGAAGGAATTACCCGTGGTATCGCCCCCACACGGTCACAGTATTTTGATGGTAAACTTTATGTCTTTGAAGGCTGGCAGGATGGATTTGAAGGCACATTACGTACTTTCAATACTCCATCACAGGATTCAACCATTACACTTCAATATGTAGAGGTTCCCCTCGGAAATGGTACCGGGATGACAGGAAATTATTATAACCAGTCCAGAAGCTTTGAGGGAAGTCCGGATTTACAGCGTACAGACGCTGAAGTCGATTTCAACTGGGGTGGTGGATCCCCGGATGATGCGATAAATCCGGATAATTTTACCATACGATGGGACGGGCAGCTTCTGCCTCCATTTTCAGGCCAATATACGCTATATGTTGTAGCTGACGACGGGGTACGTTTGTATATCAACAATACGTTGCTTATTGATGCCTGGGTTCCCCAGGCGGCCACTGAATATAGTGTGTCGCGATCATTTACAAAGGATCAGCTGTATGATGTGAGAATCGAATATTTCGAAGACGGGGGCGACGCGGTAATTCAATTCCTCTGGGAACATGAGTTTCTGCCCAGGCAAGCGGTGCCCGGAAGTCAATTATTTCCGGTTTCAGTTACAGGTAATGAAGAGCTGCTCAATAGTTCTGTATCGGTCTATCCGGTTCCTGCAGCTGATTGGATTATGATTGACAATCGGGAATTCGGAGAATGGGAAATATTTGATGGCTCCGGAAGGAATTTTGAGATTCCAATGCTATCAAAGGACCCGTTCAAACTTGATGTATCAATGCTGCCTCCGGGCATGTATTATCTGCGGTTAACATCGCCCGTTCAATCGATCGTGAAAAGAATTTTGATTAAATAATTCAAAAAATGGCGAACAACATGAAAACATACTGGAAGAAAAACCTTCGGTACCTGTCCATTCTGTTGAGTATCTGGTTTGTGGTTTCCTATGGATTTGGAATTCTCCTCGTTGATCAGCTGAACCAGATCCAGTTGGGAGGGTTCAAGCTTGGGTTCTGGTTTGCCCAGCAGGGATCGATCTATGTTTTTCTAATTCTCATTTTTGTTTATGTCCGATGGATGAACCGGCTGGACAAGGAATATAATGTAGACGAAAAGTAGCGATTATGGATGTACAAACCTGGACATATTTACTGGTAGGCATTTCATTTGCGATTTACATTGGGATTGCCATCTGGTCACGGGCTGGTTCTACGGCAGAATTCTATGTGGCAGGAGCCGGTGTTTCACCCCTGGCAAATGGAATGGCTACTGCTGCAGACTGGATGTCGGCCGCCAGCTTCATTTCCATGGCGGGGATTATTGCGTTCTCAGGATATGACGGATCGGTTTACCTGATGGGCTGGACCGGTGGTTATGTTTTATTGGCCTTATTACTGGCACCATACCTCCGGAAATTCGGTAAATATACCGTTCCTGATTTTATCGGAGACCGGTACTATTCCCGCGCAGCACGGATTGTAGCAGTTATTTGTGCCCTTTTTGTTTCCTTTACCTATGTGGCCGGCCAAATGCGTGGTGTTGGTATAGTATTCTCGAGATTTCTTGAGGTAAACATTAACACAGGGGTCTATATTGGAATGGCGATCGTATTCTTCTACGCTGTCCTGGGAGGTATGAAGGGAATCACCTATACACAGGTGGCGCAATATTGTGTGCTGATCTTTGCTTTCATGGTTCCGGCAATTTTTATTTCCATTCAACTTACGGGCAACCCAATTCCGCAACTTGGGTTCGGTTCAAAAATCACCGGGGAGGATGTTTATCTTCTGGATCGTCTCGATGGCCTTTTAACCGAACTTGGCTTTCAGCCATATGCCGATGGTTCCAAATCCATGATAGACGTCTTTGCCATCACAGCGGCATTGATGGTAGGCACTGCGGGTCTCCCTCATGTGATCGTCCGTTTCTTCACCGTAAATAAAGTGCGTGATGCACGTATATCAGCATTTTATGCGCTCCTGTTCATTGCCATCCTTTACACAACTGCTCCGGCAATCGCGGTATTTGCGCGTACCAACCTCATTCAGACGGTAAGCGATAAACCATATGAACAGCTTCCCCAGTGGTTTCGTACCTGGGAGAACGCAGGTTTGCTGGCATGGTCAGACAGAAACGGTGACGGCAATGTTCAATATTTACCCGGAGACTTATTTACCGGCAAAGCACCGGAATTTGCCGCGGAGCGCGGCGCACAGGGAGAACGACTCATCACAAATACGTTGAATGAAAACAGCAATGAACTTTATATAGATAAAGATATCATGGTGCTGGCAAATCCTGAAATTGCCCGTTTACCCAATTGGGTGATTGCACTGGTCGCAGCAGGCGGACTGGCAGCGGCGCTTTCCACCGCGGCGGGACTTTTGCTCGTTATTTCCACATCCGTATCACATGACCTCGTAAAAAAACAAATTGCTCCGGATATTTCAGACAAGGCGGAACTCTGGATTGCCAGGGGAGCTGCTGTATTTGCTGTAATGGTAGCCGGGTATTTCGGGATTAATCCACCGGGATTCGTGGCAGCAGTTGTCGCCCTTGCATTTGGCCTTGCAGCGGCATCATTCTTCCCTGCCATTATTATGGGTATTTTTTCAAAACGAATGAATAAGGAAGGGGCCGTAGCCGGAATGATCGCCGGTTTGGGGATCACTCTTTACTACATGATGAGATACAAACTTGGCTGGATTGGTGGTCCGACATCTTCTGAAGATTGGTGGTTCGGAATTTCCCCGGAAGGATTCGGTACGATTGGGATGATCATTAATTTCATTGTATCAATTGCCGTTTCCAGGTTTACACCGGTGCCACCTGAATATGTTCAGGATATTGTTGAATCCATACGATATCCGGGAAAACCCCCCGTAACTCCATCAAACTAGTAAGTCCTTCATCAGAATTTTATAAATTAGATTATTGAAACCACATCATTATGAGTAATAAAATTCAGACCTTAAGCGGATACATTTATGAATATCAACGAAGCGTGCAGGACCCTGAACATTTCTGGGCCCGTGTTGCAGATTCCTTTTTCTGGCACAAGCGATGGGATAAAGTTGTCGAATGGAATTTTGAGGAGCCAAAGGTCGAATGGTTCAAGAATGCAAAATTTAATATAACTGAGAATATCCTCGAGAGACACCTGTTTATTATGGGTGATAAACCGGCGATCATATGGGAACCAAATGACCCGGAGGAGGATTCTGTGACACTTACATATCGGCAGCTTCATGATGAAGTTTGCCGGTTTGCAAATGCCATGAAGCAACAGGGCATCGGAAAAGGCGACCGGGTAATTATTTACATTCCAATGGTTCCCGAAGCCGCCATTGCAATGCTGGCATGCGCACGGATCGGTGCCGTTCATTCTGTGGTTTTTGCAGGCTTCAGCGCCAACTCACTTTCCGACAGGATAAATGATTGCCAGGCAAAAATGGTAATTACGTCAGACGGGAATTTCAGAGGCTCCAAGAAAATAGAGGTTAAGGCGGTTGTTGATGAGGCGCTGGAAACTACATCATCCATTGAAAAGGTGATTGTTTTGAAAAGAACCGGACAGGATATCAGAATGAAAGAGGGTAGAGATATCTGGTGGCATGATGCTGTAGAAGGAATGAGCACAGTAAATAAGGCAGAACTGATGGACGCAGAAGATATGCTGTTCATTCTGTACACATCCGGATCGACCGGGAAACCAAAGGGTGTAGTCCATACCTGCGGCGGCTATATGGTTTATACCGCTTATTCATTCCAGAATGTTTTTCAATATAATCATGGCGATGTATACTGGTGTACCGCAGATGTTGGCTGGATCACAGGCCATAGCTATATCGTCTATGGCCCGTTGCTCTGCGGAGCTACCTCGCTTATGTTCGAGGGAGTTCCTACTTTTCCCGATCCGGGTAGATTCTGGGCGATATGCGATAAGCACCAGGTTAATCAGTTCTATACGGCACCAACAGCAATTCGTGCGTTGCAAGCCTATGGAACCGCTCCCATCGAACCATATAAGCTGGACTCCTTGCGTGTGATCGGATCGGTGGGTGAGCCGATCAATGAAGAGGCCTGGCACTGGTATCATGATCACGTTGGCAAAGGGCGCTGCCCTATCGTTGATACCTGGTGGCAAACTGAAACAGGCGGTATATTAATTTCCCCTATCGCCGGGGTTACGCCCACCAAACCTTCCTATGCTACACTGCCAATGCCCGGGATACAACCGGTAATATTGGATAATGATGGGAAGGAGCTAACCGGAAACAGCGTTGAAGGAAATCTTTGTATAAAATACCCATGGCCATCTATGTTGAGAACAACCTATGGTGATCATGAGCGTTGCCGGCAAACCTATTTTTCCAGCTTCAAAGGTTATTATTTTACCGGTGATGGCGTAAAAAGAGACGAAGACGGTTACTACAGGATCCTTGGGCGTGTTGATGATGTAATCAATGTTTCTGGGCATCGAATGGGTACGGCCGAAGTCGAGAACGCTATTAATGAACATCCGAAAGTCATTGAATCTGCCGTTGTTGGATATCCGCATGATATAAAAGGCCAGGGGATTTATGCCTATGTGATTTGTGACATGGAAGGAAGGACCGAGGAAAACCTGAAATCTGAAATCCGTCAGACGGTTAATAAGATCATCGGCCCGATTGCCAAGCCGGATAAAATTCAGATTGTTCCGGGTCTGCCTAAAACACGTTCAGGAAAAATAATGCGCCGTATCCTACGGAAAATTGCAACAGGGGAAACCTCAAGCCTGGGAGATACATCAACCCTGCTTAACCCTGAAATTGTCGAGGCAATCATTGAAGGGGCCGTCTGAGCTGACGTTTAAAATTTGGGATTTCACTTAATATATGTGCTGAAATGCATATATTTTTATCTCAATTTTGAACGAATTATTAAAACTCTGATGCACAGGAACTTTCTCTTGGTAGTACTTTTCACATGTACATGGTTTTTTACATCCGGGCAGGATATAAAGACTTTTGGTGATGTGAATCTGGAAGATTTTTCAAATGATTTCGAGCCTGAAGCTGCTGCTATTGTGCTTCAGGATTATGGTAAAACGACTTTTATTTCCGGTGACGGCCTGGATATACGTTACGTTCGGGAGACAAGGATGAAGATCAATAAGAAATCGGGTTTTGATTATGCCGAGATTTCCATACCCTACTACAAGGATGGGTATGGGAAAACGGAGCGAATTGATGATATCAAGGCGTTTACGTACAACATAGACCAGGAAACCGGAATGATTTCGAAGGATGTTGTATCTCCATCTGAAATTTATGAAGAGGAATTAAATCAATACTGGAGAATTAAGAAGTTTGTTTTTCCTAATGTGCATGAAGGTTCGGTGATCGAATACAGCTATGAAAAGATTACTCCTTTTATTTTCAATCCTCCGGATTGGGAGTTTCAATACAGTATTCCTGTTAGGAAAAGCATATATGAGATTCATCTGACCCCTTTTTATGAATATACCTACCTTTTGCAGGGGGCTACAAAATTTGATAAGATGCGTTCCTATAAGTCAACCGGTACTGATGTGTTTGCCGGGGTGCGCTATAACCTGATGGTTTATCAATATATCATGGAGAACGTTCCCGCTTTTGAAGATGAGTCCTTTATAACTTCAAGGGGAGATTATATAATGAAACTTGACTTTCAGCTTTCAAGGATTAATTATCCAACAGGTGGCTCAAAGGAGATCATGACATCATGGGAATTGATCAAAGATGAGCTATTGAAGTCGGATAATTTTGGAAAATATCTGAAACAGGCAGAGAAGGAGGCCGGGGATTACCTGGCAAGCCATCCGGGTATATCGGATGTCTCTAATAATACGGAGAAACTGGAGGCGATTGTGAGCCGTATCCGGAATGACTTTGAATGGGATGGGCGGACGGACAAATATGTCGGTGATAAAGCCAAAGATGTATTTAAATCCAGAACCGGTAATTCAGCAGAGCTGAATCTTATCCTGTGTGCTGTATTGAATGAAGCAGGAATGAAAGCGTCACCTGTAATTCTCAGTACACGAAACCATGGCAAGGTGCACCCTGCATATCCGTTCAGTCATTATTTTAATGATGTGGTCTGTTTTGTAGAGTTTGACGGGCAAAGCGCGCTTGTTGATGCTACAGAAATTTTGCTTCCCTATAATAAATTGCCGCTCAGGTGCGTGAATGAGATTGGATTAGTCGTAGAAGAGGGTGATGAACGCTGGGTATCACTCGAAAGTTCGGATGAATCAATGGCCCTCCAATTTATTGATATGGAAATTGATTCTGATCAGATGACAGCAAATGTTAAGACGGCAAACCGTCTTACCGGTTATACCGCATTTATTGCCAGGAAAAGAATTTTTGATAACACTGAAAGACTTGCAGAATCAGTATTGGCGGGTTCGCTGGAATCTATTGATGCGGTTGAATTTGATGATGTAACTGATCCCAAAAAGCCATACCTGGTTAGTTTTGAAGGTCAGGTTGAATTGGATAATTATGACAATAAGATCATTATTCAGCCTTTTCTCGGACTGATGGAAAGTGAAACTCCATTAAAAGCTTCAATCCGGCGATATCCGGTTGATATGATCTACCGTAAACAGCAACAAATTGTTTCCAAAATCAGAATGCCGGACGGATATAGTATTGTGGAACTTCCTGAGGTAGTTTCCATTGAAGATAATCTTGTAAAACTTGACCTGAACCATTCTGTAAACGATGAATATCTTGAAATTCGGGCCTTGGTGCAGTTCAAATCAGCTGTCTATAAACCGGCCGTTTACGCAAAATTGCGTCAGCATTATCTTCAACTTATTACATCATTTAATCGGCCGGTAATTATTGAGAAAACAGTAGAATAAGGCGGTAACTGAGGTTTTTTCCTACTCCTTTAAAATCGAAAAAATATTACATAAGGGCCTTATTCGTACATTATTCATGCAAAATTCCAATTTTTTGCGTAAATTCAATATTCGTTTATTTGAATTACCATTTTTTTTAAGGGAGGACTCCATATGAAAACGATCTATGAAAGACTCTATGACTATGACCTGAATAATGTCATTTTTGGAAAGAGTAAAAAGAAACACTATAAATTCTACTTCATTCTTACTGTGCTGATCATTTTGATCGGTGCTTTATTAAGTGTTTAAGTTATTGAAGTAGCCAATCGCGGAATTTTGCGAATTCGGCTGGAAGCGGGATCGCATGTTTTTGCATACTGAGGCGTTCATTCAATCTCTCGGGAAGTGAAATCCTGAAGTCAAGAATTTGATTCATGACTTCATCGAATTTCCCAGGATGTGCAGTTTCAAGGAATATACCTGATTCATCATCCCCAAGGCCAAAGTCTTCCAGTGCAAGATATCCTATGGCGCCATGAGGGTCCATGAGGTATCCTGTTGATTCATAAACTTTACGAATAGTGCCTTTAGTTTGCTCGTCAGAGTATGAAGTACCGCTTACCTGCGATTTTATATTTTCAAATACCCTGTCATAAACCTCCAGCAAACGCGGAAAGTTGCTTGGATTTCCAACATCCATTGCATTGGAAAGCGTGGCGATTGATGGTGCAGGGTTAAACCTTCCCGTGTGCAGATATTCAGGTATTATTTTATTGGCATTCGATGCGGCAATAAAATGATCTATCGGAAGCCCCATTTTCTTTGCAAGTAATCCGGCTGTCAGGTTGCCGTAATTGCCGGATGGAACAGATATCACGAGCTTTTTATCTTTCGGAGCATGTACCGCTGCCCAAAAATAGTAAACCGATTGCGGGAGCCACCGGGCTACATTTATTGAATTGGCAGATGTGAGTTGCAATTCGCTTCGAAGAGTTTTATCAAGGAACGCCTGCTTAACCATATTCTGGCAGTCATCAAAATTACCGTTAATTTCAAGTGCGGTTATATTATTGCCCAGTGTGGTTAATTGTTTCTCCTGGAGCGGACTGACCTTCCCACTGGGGTATAGAATTACTACCTCTACATTCGGAACATTCAGGAATCCATGACCAACGGCACTCCCGGTATCACCGCTGGTTGCTACAAGAACGGTAACTTTCTGGTCTGCGGCGAGCGCAAAATGTCCAAGGCATCTTGCCAGGAAACGTGCCCCAACGTCCTTGAAAGCGAGGGTCGGACCATGGAATAATTCCAGTGCCGAAATGTTTTTTTTCACCGGAACCAGCGGAATCTCAAAATTCAGAGTTTCCTCAAGAATGGATTGTAAAATATTCGAAGGAATATCCCCGGTTACATACGGGGCCAAAACCTCGTGGGCAATTTCAGGAAGGCTAAGGGATCTGAAAGAATTCATGAATCCGGACTTGAGTTGAGGGATGTATTCCGGAAAAAAAAGACCATTGTCGGCTGGAAGACCCTCGATAACCGCCTCCCTGAAGGAAACAGAATATTCTTTATTATTTGTACTGTAAAAATTCATTTCAATATTTTAGTTCCTTCACTATTCAGACCTGAAATATATATGTGATGGTCAATATTGTACCTTTTGTATACTGCTGAAAACGCATCCGAAACATTCTGAGCGTCACCAGCTGAAGAAGTAATAGCAAAAATTGACGGACCGGATCCTGAGATGGAGCAGGCCAGCGCGCCTGCTTGTAAAGCTGATTGTTTTGCTTCATCAAAACCCGGGATCAGCATCGATCGGATCGGTTCCACCAGGGGATCCTGCATTGAACGCCCAAGCAGATTTAGATCGCCGCTCATCAGGGCTGTAATTACACCCGCAACATTGCCCCATTGCCTGATTCCCTGTTGCAGGGAAATTTCCTTCTTCAGCATCCGCTTGGAATCAGATGTTTTCACCTCAATTTGGGGATGAACAACCGTGAACCAAAGTTCCATTTTGACCGGAACACTGATTATATCCAGCGGTTCATAACTGCGTACAACGGTAAAGCCTCCCAGCAGCGAGGGTGCTACATTATCAGCATGAGGTGAGAATGATACGGCACCTTCTCCTTCCATGGCAAAACGAACCAGTTCCATCTTTGTATATGGTGTTCCTAAAAGTTCGTTCAGACCGAATACGGCACCGGCAGCACTTGATGCACTTGAGCCCATTCCGCTGCCCGGCATAATGTTTTTGTTGATCTGAACCGAGACCCCCTGATTTTTGCCCAGATCCTTGAGCATAGCCATCAGTGCAACACCAGCTACATTGGCTTCAGGATCTGTTGGAAGTCCCTCACAGCCTGTGCCATTCGTGATAGTGATTCCCGGTTCCGGGAGGAGCGACATTTGTAAAGTATCGCCAATATCATTCAGGGCCAGTCCGAATATATCAAACCCGGGCCCTACATTGGCGATGGTAGCCGGGGCAAATATGGCTATTTCGCTATTCATGAGTTGGCGATGCGCATTATATCCGCGAAAATACCGGAGGCGGTAACATCCGCTCCCGCTCCCGCTCCCTTGATAACCAGTGGCTGTTCGGGATATCTTCTTGTATTGAAGGTTACGATGTTATCCTTCCCTTCAAGCTGGAAAAACGGATGGCCGCGATCAATCATACGGATACCTGTTTCGGCCTTACCCTTATTGAATGAAGCGACATATTTCAGTTTCTTGCCTGCTTTTGAAGCCTTCTCATACAGCGCCTTGAAATGATCTTCATGGTCAACCAAAGAACTAAGGAAAGCATCAACAGATGGAGCATTCATGCACTCATCCGGGATGAAGCCAACGGTCGTGATATCTTCCATCTCCATATTTATCACACTTTCCCTGATCAGGATGAGGATTTTCCTTTTGACATCAATCCCGCTAAGATCGATTCTCGGATCCGGCTCCGTATAGCCTTCGGCCATTGCCTGCTGAACTACTTCTGCGAATGGTCGTTCGCCATTATAATTATTAAAGATGAAATTCAGGCTACCCGAAAGTACGGCTTCAATTCGATTGATTTCATCCCCGCTCTTGACGAGGTCACTCAGGGTACTGATTACGGGAAGACCGGCGCCAACATTGGTCTCGTACAAAAATTTTGATTTATATCTGAGCCCAATCTTTTTCAGGGAAATAAACCTTTCAATAGATTGAGTACATGCAATTTTATTGGGTGTAACCACCGATATGCTCATCTTGAGAACATCCTCATAGCAGTTGGCAATGGTTTCATCCGCAGTATTATCAATGAATATGCTATTACGCAAATTCATGGTATCCATTTCGGTCAGGAATTTCTTCAGGTTCATTTTAGACCCCTTTTCACTGAGGTCACGTTCCCAGTTAGAAAGCGAAATGCCGGATGATTCAAAATACATTTTCTTACTGTTCGCCAGAGCTGCTACACAAAGATCAACATGATGATATTTTGAGAGATAGCTTTTTTGCTTTTTGATCTGACTCAGGAAGGCTTTTCCCACATTGCCCACACCAATGATGAAGAGATTCAGCTTTTTCTTGTCAGACAGGAAAAAACTCTCATGCAGACTATTCAGTGCTTTCTTCACCTCATTGGATTCGATAACTACACTGATGTTCTTTTCGGATGAACCCTGAGCGATGGCTTTTATATTTACGCCATTTTGTCCCAATGTACTGAACATTTTACCGCTAACACCAACCTGTTCTTTCATGGAAGACCCAACCAGTGCGACGATGGAAAGATTTTCCTCAATCAGCAACGGGTCAATCCGGGAAGCATGCAATTCAACCTGAAATTCAGATTCAATGGCCTGCCGCGCTTTTTTTGAATCATCCATGGATATTCCAACACATATGGAGTGTTCTGAAGATGCCTGGGTGATCAGGATTACATTGACAGATGCTGCGGATAAGGCTTTGAAGAAGCGATGGGAATATTCCGGTACTCCGATCATTCCGCTTCCGCTGAAGTTCAGCAGGGCGATATTTGAAATGCTTGATAAGCCCCTGATGAGCCGGTCCTCACCATTTGGAACATCACGGGTAATGATGGTTCCCGGATCATCCTTATGAAAGGTGTTTTTAATAAGCACAGGGATATCCTGTTCCATGACAGGCTGGATTGTAGGCGGGTAAATTACCTTGGCGCCGAAATGGGATAACTCCATGGCTTCCTCGTAGGTGATCTGTCGGATCACATATGCAGAACGGACGATCCGGGGATCTGCGGTCATCATTCCGCTTACATCGGTCCAGATTTCGAGTTGTTTAACCTTCAGGGCAGCTGCAAATATGGCTGCGGTAAAATCGGAACCGCCCCGGCCCAGTGTAGTTATATTCCCTTCCTCGTCTGAACCTATGAACCCGGGTGCAAAAGTGATGGAGGCACTGGAGTCTTTGAAGTATTTACGGATCCGCTTGTAAGTCTCCTCCTTTTTTAGCTGTGCCTTGGTATACTGGCTGTTGGTTTTGATGAGTTCCTGGCAATTTGCAAGTTCACAGGCATAACCTTTATCCCGGAAAGCATCCGTTATAATGGTTGATGAAGCTATCTCACCGAAAGACAGTACACGGTCGATTGTTTTAGGTGAAAGTTCCCGAATGAGGTATATGCCCCTGAAAATATCTTCAAGTTCATTTAAAAGTATACGGATCTTGCTGAGGGTCTTTCCCTGATTTTTTAATCCGACCAGGGATTTCACCATTTGTATGTGTCTCTGCGTGATTTCCGAGAGAGGTTTGGAATAATTCTCATCCCCATCGGCCGCAAGCTGCCCGCATTCGAGTAAAAGTGAGGTGATCCCCCCGAATGCAGATACCACGACTACGACATCCGATTTTGCCGTTTTTTCATCCAGAATTTTCCGGATGAGCTCAATATTTTTTGGGGTGGCAACTGAAGTGCCGCCGAATTTTAAGACCTGCATAAAGAAGGCGATTTATATTGTTGATATGATTGTTGAATTGGGCCCTGCCCTGAACGGATAATATGGTAGATCTAACCCCGCAACGGGGTAATGGTAATCATCGTACCGGTTTGTACGAATGACGGGCGGGCAATATGAATGAAGACGGGTGTCATTTGGTTTATCAAAAGTAGTGCTTATTTAATGATAGGCAAGCAAATAACAAAAAAAGTCCTGCAGGGCAGGACTTTTTCTTAGGGAATGTATGGTTTGTTAACTTCCACACGCCTCGCATTCATCCGGGTTATCCAGTGAACAAACCATGGCTGCTCTCTTTTCTTCTTCAGTTACCGCACCTTCAACTTCCGGTTGTTTTTTGGCAGACTTGTCTACCGTAAATTGAATTGCTGATGCAGCTGCTTTAGATCGGAGGTAGTACATTCCGGTTTTGAGACCCTTTTTCCAGGCATAGAAGTGCATGGAAGTAAGCTTTCCGAAATTAGGATCCTGAATATGAACATTCATACTCTGGCTCTGGCAGATAAACGCACCACGATCAGCCGCCATATCGATAATCGCCTTTTGAGAAATCTCCCAAACTGTTTTGTACAGATCCTTAATATTCTGTGGAATTTCGGGTATATGCTGGATTGATCCGTTCGCTGAAATGAGCTGGTTTTTCATATCGTCATTCCAAAGCCCAAGTTCGATCAGATCTTTCAACAGGTGCTTATTTACTACAATGAATTCTCCTGATAAAGTACGGCGAGTATAAATGTTTGAGGTATAAGGCTCAAAGCATTCGTTATTTCCGAGAATTTGAGATGTAGAAGCCGTCGGCATAGGTGCCAGGAGCAGTGAGTTGCGTACACCATTCTTTTTCACTTCACGCTTCAATGCGTCCCAATCCCATCGTCCGCTGTCAGGCGTCACACCCCACATATCAAACTGGAAGATTCCTTTGGATACAGGAGATCCCTTGAAAGTCTCATAGGGACCTTCTTTTTTGGCGATTTCCATCGATGCTTCCATTGCCGCATAATAGATGGTCTCATGGATATCCTTGTTCAGACCTTTTGCTTCTTCAGAATCAAATGGCATACGCAATTTGATAAAAGCATCAGCAAGGCCTTGTACACCGATTCCAATCGGGCGATGACGCATATTGGACTTACGGGCTTCTTCAACAGGGTAATAATTCACATCAATTACCTTGTTCAGGTTGCGTGTGATCACCTTGGTAATTTCGTATAGCTTCTGATGATCATATGTACCCTCTTCCGTTACAAATTTGGGCAGCGCTATTGATGCCAGGTTACAAACCGCTACTTCATCAGGAGCCGTATATTCAATAATCTCGGTGCAGAGGTTACTTGATTTGATGGTCCCCAGGTTTTTCTGGTTCGATTTTTTATTGGCCGCATCCTTGTAAAGCATGTACGGTGTACCCGTTTCAATTTGTGCTTCCAGGATCTCAAACCACAGGTCCTGCGCTTTTACCTGGCGACGGTATTTACCTTCTTTTTCATATTTAGTATAAAGACGCTCAAAATCCTCTCCATAACAATCGGCCAGTCCGGGAGCCTCATTAGGGCAGAATAAGGACCACATATCATTGTCTTCCACACGTTTCATGAACAGATCTGAGATCCACATTGCATAGAACAGATCCCTCGCGCGAAGTTCTTCTTTACCGTGATTCTTCTTCAGATCAAGGAATTCAAAGATATCGGCATGCCAGGGTTCCATGTAAATGGCGAAACTTCCTTTTCTTTTTCCTCCGCCCTGATCAACATAACGCGCCGTCATGTCAAAATTACGCAGCATGGGAACAATACCATTGGAGACACCTCCGGTTCCTTTAATGTAGGATCCTGTAGCCCGTACGTTATGAATGCTAAGACCGATACCTCCGGCAGACTGGGAGATCTTGGCACATTGCTTTAATGTATCGTAGATACCATCGATGCTATCCTCTTTCATGGTCAGCAGGAAGCAGGAAGAAAGCTGTGGTTTAGGCGTGCCCGCATTGAACAGGGTAGGCGTTGCATGTGTAAACCACTTTTCTGACAGCAGGTTGTAGGTTTCGATGACAGATTCCAGATCATCCATGTGAATACCTACTGCAACCCGCATGAGCATATGCTGGGGGCGTTCCACGATTTTACCATCAATTTTCATGAGGTAACTGCGCTCCAGGGTTTTGAACCCAAAGTAGTCATAGCCGAAGTCGCGATCATAAATAATCGATGAATCAAGTAATGCCGCATTTTTCTTAATCACTCCATATGCCTCTTTCGAAATCAGCGGTGCATTCTCCCCGGTTTTAGGATCTATATAGGTATACAGTCGTTTCATTGTATTTGAGAACGACTTGCTCGTCACTTTGTGCAGGTTCGAAATGGCGATCCTTGCAGCCAGTTTAGCATAATCAGGATGTTTGGTGGTAAGGGACGCGGTTGTTTCCGCAGCGAGGTTATCCAGTTCCACGGTGGTAACTCCATCATAGATTCCGTTGATCACTTTCATGGCGATATCAACAGGGTCTACAAAGTTGGTGTCCAGCCCGTAGCATAATTTTTCAATACGGGCAGTAATTTTGTCAAACTTTACGGACTCCCGGCGTCCGTCTCTTTTAACTACTAGCATAATGTCATGGGTGTTAGGAGTGAATAATATCTTTAAAAATCTTCGTCAAGAGAAAACTTCGGCTTGCTTTCGTCCTGATCGCCTTTCATTACCCCGGCTTTCTGGTAATCTCCAACGCGTTTTTCGAAAAAATTGGTTTTACCCTGGAGGGAGATCATTTCCATAAAGTCAAATGGATTGGATGAATTATAGATTTTCTGACCCACCAGTTCATTGAGGAGGCGGTCTGCCACGAATTCAATGTACTGGCACATAAGATCTGCATTCATACCAATGAGGTTGACCGGCAAGGCATCGGTCACGAATTCTTTTTCAATTTCAACCGCATCTTTAATAATATCGATCACGGTTTGCTCAGGAAGATGGTTGTTTACGTGTTTTGTGTAAAGGTGGCATGCAAAATCACAATGCAGACCTTCATCCCTGGAGATGAGTTCATTAGAGAAGCTGAGCCCGGGCATGAGGCCGCGTTTTTTCAACCAGAAGATGGAGCAGAAGCTTCCAGAGAAGAAAATTCCTTCTACGGCAGCAAATGCGATGAGGCGTTCCTGAAAATTACCTTCATCAATCCATCGAAGGGCCCAATCTGCTTTTTTCTTTACGCAGTCCATGGTTTCAATGGCATTAAAAAGCTTATCCTTTTCTGTTGGATCCTTTACATAGGTATCGATTAGGAGGGAATAGGTTTCGGAATGGATATTTTCCATAGCGATCTGGAAACCATAGAAAAATTTAGCTTCGGTATATTGTACCTCGGCTACAAAATGCTCTGCCAGATTTTCATTTACAATGCCGTCACTCGCAGCGAAAAATGCGAGCACATGCGATATAAAATGGCGTTCACCATCATTAAGATTCGCCCAGTCTTTTAGATCCTGGCTAAGATCAATTTCTTCTGCGGTCCAGAAACTGGCTTCCGCTTTTTTGTAATACTCCCAAATGTCATTGTGTTTAATGGGAAAAAGGACGAATCGAGTATTATTTTCCGTTAAAATCGGTTCTTCTACAGCAGATTCAATTTCACTCATCGTTGACGCGTTTTTAGTTGACTAATATGATACTCAATTTGGCCGTTTCAGTCTGAATACTTCCGTAGAGAAGAGGAAGCGTGTTGCGGTGAACAAGAACCTATACTGGCCAATAGGTCATACAAATATTGAGAATGGATTATTAAAATCAAAGTGGCGAAAATCTTGTAAAACACAAAGTTGTTAACACTAATAAGCAGCTGATAAACAGTTATTTAAGACACAAAATATAGATTCTACTTGGATGGAAAAATGCCATTACAGGCGATTTTGAATGATTGGAAAAAGTTTTCCACAATACCAAGCGATGTTAACAAGTGCATGTGGATAGATGTGAGCGCGTTGTGGCTATAAATATAAATACCTGGTAATGAGCACTCGTTATCCCGTAAGGCGCTGCCGAAGTGCTTCAGGCAAATAGTCAACCCCGGGCTGGTCCTTTGGATCAAACCATCCGGATGGCCCGTAGTAGGCGGTATTGGTTACCGGATCTGTGAATTTTTTATACTGACCTGACCGGATCCCGTTGGACAGCGCCGCAGAGACGGAGCTGCGCACCTTTGATTTATCCTGATGAGGTTCTTTCTCCATGATAAAATCAACAACATCCGCAGAAGTGGAGAGATACCGGTGAGCTTCCTGATAATAGGAAATCTTACGGGTCCAGGACCATTGTTGCCGGTAAGTGGCGGTGTCCCATTTTACAACTGTTTGAAACTGAGGCTCCTGAAATATAGGCATACTGGTGAGATTGCTGATGTGCGTGTCAATTTCTTCAATCTCACGCCGAAATTCCTCGATACGCTCCTCAAGTGCCCGCTTCTTTTCAGAAAGTGCCTTTAAGTAGAGATCGGCGTATTTCTCAGGAACATTAATTTTCATCGCTATCGGAACTTGATTACAGTATACGTTAAATCCTGCTTGATGTCAAGCATAACAAGCAAAGTAGTCAAGCGGTTCAAGCTATTTTACGATAAGTGGTACAGAATTGAGTGTAAACGTGGTTTTTATGCGTTGTACTGTTCATTTTAATTTATTTGCTGCTGGAGCATAAACATTGATCTGCATGAAGGAATTGTCTTTTTTGATAGGATGACCACGGTTAATTCTGAAGTGAATAATGACAATTCTCATGAGGTTAACGCACGTTGAATTTAAAAGCACTATATATATAAGGTATAAAACGTTGTATTTTTGGCTGTAGGGTATGTTTCTGCATCAATAAAAAAAGGAAGTTTGCGGCTTGGATTAGAATTAAGGTTGAATTATCTTTGCAGTCCGTTTTTAAAATAACGAATATATACACATGTACGCAATTGTAGACATAGCCGGAAAGCAGTTCAAAGTAACGCAAGACCAACTCGTGTACGCTCCTAAGATGGACGGCGAGGAAGGCGCTTCCGTAGAATTCGACCGCGTATTATTGCTAGACAATGATGGTAAGGTTGAAGTAGGTGCTCCTGTATTATCAGGTGTAAAGGTATCTGCCAAAATCCTTGGTCACGTAAAGGGTGACAAGGTAATTGTATTTAAGAAAAAGCGCAGAAAGGGATTCCGTAAGAAGAATGGTCATCGCCAGGATTACACACAGATCCAGATCAGTGAAATCTCAGCGAATGGAAGCGCTCCTAAGAAGCAGAAGAAAGCCGCAGCAAAGAAGGAAGGTGATGATCTTTCAAAGATCTCTGGAATCGGACCTGTATTTTCTGAAGAGCTTGGTAAGCTGGGTTACACCACATTCAAGCAAATTGCGGAATTAACGACTGAGCAGATTGCCGAGATCGCAGAAAAGATCGATGGTATCAGCGAAGATCTCGTTAAGAACGAAGAATGGATCAAGCAGGCAAAAGACCTGATGAAATAATTTTTGACACGACGAAAAGTTAAATAACATGGCACATAAAAAAGGAGCCGGTAGTTCAAGAAACGGAAGAGAGTCGGAAAGTAAACGACTGGGCGTTAAAATATACGGTGGTCAGAAGGCCGTAGCCGGAAATATTATTGTTCGCCAGCGGGGGACAAAGCACCACCCGGGTGATAACGTTGGTATTGGTAAGGATCATACGTTGTTTGCACTTACCAATGGAGTTGTAACATTCAAGAAAGGTCGTAACGACCGTTCGTATGTTTCGGTAACACCGGAAGAGGCATAAACTGTTCTTTGTAAGAAAATTCGAAGGCACGTCATTTTTAATGGCGTGCCTTTTTTTATTTTTTAAAATATTTTTTTATTCAATTATTCCATGAAAAAATTTCATCGTAAACGTATAAACGCTGAAAATGTTTCAGTTATCCCCTATTTCACGTAAGATACATTACACTTTTTGCAATTAACTCCCCCTTTTTACGGGGTAAATCATGTTATGATATTGTTAATTGTCTGTGAATAATTATAAATTAGCACTCTGTATACTATTTACTAACCTAAAATAATCAGTATGAAGAAGTTTTTACTGCTAAGTTTCATGTTGATGTTTGCAGGTTTTGCCTGGGCCCAGGACCGTACCATAACCGGTAAGGTCACTTCTGCGGAAGATGGATCCACACTACCTGGCGTAAACGTCATATTGAAAGGAACTTCAAATGGTACGGTTACCGATATCGATGGTAACTACCGTTTAACAGTTCCACAAGATGGGGGAACATTAGTTTTCTCATTCGTAGGGTTATCAACCCTGGAAATGCCTATTGGAAATCAGACAACCATCGATGTTGCGATGGCCTCTGATGTTACCCAACTGAGTGAAGTTGTTGTTACTGCGTTGAACGTTGAGCGTGATAAGAAGACGCTCGGTTATGCCACTCAGGAAGTTCAGTCTGAGAACTTACGTGTTGCACGTGAGCAAAACCTGAATGAAGCCCTTGCCGGTAAAATTGCCGGTGTGCAGGTTGTATCTGGTTCCGGAGCTAAATTCGGCCAGTCTGCAATCCGTATTCGTGGTGTTCGTGGTTTCTCATCATCAGATCCTCTGTATGTAGTTGATGGTTTGCCTGTTGCAGATCCATCTTCGATCAACATGGACAATGTTGCATCAATCAACGTACTGAAAGGTGCGAATGCCGCGGCCCTTTATGGTTCACGTGCACGCGATGGTGTAGTTATCATTACTTCTAAAACAGCCAAAGAAGGTGCTGTTCAGATCGATTTTAACAATACCACGCAATTCGAAAGCGTTTCAGTAATTCCTGATTACCAGAACGAGTACGGTGGTGGTTACGTACAGGATTTCGATACATTTACGTTCGATCCTGATCGTGACGATCCTGCGCTTGCTGCATTGGATGGAGCACTTATCCCTGAATTCTATGCGGATGAGAGCTGGGGACCTCGTCTTGATGGTCGTCAGGTAGCTCAGTGGGATGCCTTTACACCCGGAACGGAAGGATATGGTAAAACACGTCCATGGAGCCCGAATCCTGATAACATTAAGGATTTCTTTGAAACCGGCGTGAATGTTCAGAACAGCCTTACCATTGGTAAAGCGGGTGACAGCTACAATGTAACTGCAACGTTTACCAATATCAACCGTACTGGTGTTCTGCCTAATACTTCACAGGATCGTAACTTCCTGAACCTGAATGCCTCAGTTAATCTGGCAAAGAACCTGAAGTTGATCACTATGGCGAACTACAATAAGACCAATACATTTGGTAACCTTTTCGAAGGATACAACAGTATTGCTTCTAACGTAAACCAGTGGTGGCAGCGTCAGTTGGATATCAACCTACTGAAGAAGTATTACCGCATGCCGGATGGCCGATATACCAGCTGGAACCTTAACTCGGCACGTAATTCAACTCCGTTGTACTGGGATAACCCGTATACCACGATGTATGCCAATACTTCCGAGTCTAACAAAGAAGTTTACAATGGTAAATTTGGTCTTTCATACGAAGTAATTGAAGGACTTACGCTATCTGCAATGCTGAACCGTTATTACGAATCAGGATGGGGCGAATCTCGTATTGCCTCCGGTACACTGGATCAGGATAACTTCAGCCAGAACATGTATGAAAACACTGAAGATAACTATGAGTTTATCGCACGGTATGAAAAGATCTTTACAAACTTTTCTGTAAGTGTTCTTGCCGGTGGTAACATTCGTAAGAATAATGGACGTCGTCAGTCAATGTCTACAGTGGGTGGTCTTTCTGTACCTGATCTTTATAACATCAGTGCATCTGTTGACCGTCCGTCGACTTCGAACTATATCTATGACCGTCGTGTAAACAGTATGTTTGCATCTGCGAGCTTTGGATTTAAAGAGATCATTTTCCTTGACGCTTCAGTACGTCGCGACTGGGATTCTGTTCTTCCTTCATCAAGCCCTGCATTTACCTACCCTGCGGTTTCAGCGTCATTCATTTTCTCTGAATTGCTGAACAGCCAGGATATCATTTCATTTGGTAAACTGCGTGCCGGTTATGCGGAAGTTGGTGGTGAGTTAAGCCCTTACCAGCTGGATCCTGCATACGGACTGGGAACTCCTTATGATGGAAATCCTACAATGGGTGTTCCTAATTCACTTGTAGATCCTACACTTCGTGCTTCTACCACAGCTGCGATTGAAGCAGGTATTGAATTGTCATTCCTGAACAATCGAATCAGAACTGATTTCTCATACTACTATTATGACAACGAGAATGAAATTCTTCCTGTGGCTGTACCTGCTACTACTGGTATTACAAACTATACCATTAATGCTGGTAAAACATATACCAAAGGTTGGGATGCTTCAATTGGAGGTACTCCGGTACGTTCAGGTGCATTTACCTGGGATCTTAACTTTAACATTGCAAGAAGCCGCAACGTGATCGAAGATATCTATCCAGGTATCGATGCTATTACGCTGGCAAACGGATTCCGTGGAACAAGTACTTCCGGAGGATGGGGATCACCAACAGCCCGTGCTAAAGTGGGCGAAGAGTGGGGTACCATCGTAGGACGTGCATTCCGTCGTGATGAAAGCGGTAACCTTATCGTAGATGCCGATGGAGAACCATTATATGATGCTAACCAGGTATTGGGTAATGTACTTCCTGATTTTACAGGTGGTATGTTCAACCGTTTAACATTCAAAAACTTTGAATTAAGCTTTACAATCGACTGGCAAAGCGGAGGAACTATCCACTCTATCACCAATATGTTTAACGCATATTCAGGTCTTGGAGCTGAAACCGTTGGAAACAATGATAAAGGAAATCCGATGCGTGATGCACCTAGCGAAGGTGGAGGACTTACGTTCGGAGGTGTCTTTGAAGACGGAACTCCGAATAACACCTACCTGGAGGTTGATACTTACTGGAAGAGCCTTTTCGCCCTGCATGAGCGTTGGATGTATGATGCATCATATGTTAAACTTCGTGAAGTTCGTTTAGGATATAACATTCCTACTGCATTGCTTGACCGTACAGGTTTTATTAAGAGAGCAAGTATTGCATTTGTATCGAACAACACCTGGTTGATTCATTCAAATGTTCCTGGAATCGATCCTTCGCAGATCAGTGGTGACACTCGTGATGCAAGAAATAACGGATCTTGGGTTGATAGTGGTAACTTACCTGCCACTAGAACGGTTGGTTTCGATATTCGTTTAGGATTCTAAAAAAAGACAACTATGATTAAGAATATAAATAAACTATTTGTGGTAGGGCTGCTCGCAGTCGGTATCGTATCGTGTGATCCCGGTGATTTCGGGGACACCAACGTGAACCCGAACGCGACAACTACTCCTATCGCAGGAGCCTTGCTGACCAGTGCTATTAATAGCGTTGATGATGTTGTGAATGCAACACAAGGCCAGCATTATGTACAATATCTTGCCAACTCACAGTATACCTCTGCTGATACTTATCAGACGGTTGAATGGAGCTATGGTGGATGGTACAGTGGACCCCTCATGGATCTGAATCAGATCATTCAGTTGAATACCGATGAGGAAACAAAGGATGCAGCTTCCGCTTACGGTTCAAATGCGAACCAGATCGCTGTAGCTCAAATCCTTCAGTCATTCTACTACATGCATATTACAGACCGTTGGGGCGATATTCCTTACTCAGAATCACTTCTGATTAATGAAGGAGTTCGTCAGCCAAAATTTGACACACAGGAATCTGTTTACAATTCCATCCTGTCGACCTTGGCTACTGCACAGGGAAATATCTCAAGTGCAAACCCCGTTACCGGTGATATCCTCTTTGGAGGTGATATGGATATGTGGAAGAAGTTTGCCAACACCATCCGTATGACAATGGCATTGCGACTTTCAAAGGCAGATCCTGCAAAAGGTTCTGCTGAGTTCAACGCCGCTGTAAGTGCTGGTGTAATTGCTGTGGATAATTCAGAAAACATCTTCTATGCTCACCTTTCTAACCAGGATTATGATAACCCCTGGGAAGATCGTTTCGAGACTCGTCGTGACTACTGTGTGGCAGAGCCATTAGTAGATCTTATGCAGACAACTGCAAACGGTGGTGTTCTGAATAATAGCATGGATCCTCGTCTGCCAGTATATGCAGACCCTACAGAAGCAAGTGGAAATAACCCTGAATATGTAGGTATGGTCTATGGTGTGAGTGAAGCGGAAGCAGGTGGTATTTCAAATACCGTTGTTTCTTTCCTCGGAAGCAGCCTGAGAGCACAAGCAGCTCCAACCTATATCTTTACCTCTGCTCAGGTACTCTTCTCAATGGCAGAAGCAGTTGAGCTTGGATGGATTTCAGGTGATTCAGAGCAACTTTACTACGACGGAATCATGGCATCACTCGAGCAGTATGGTGTGGAAAGCGGATACGCTAACTATATTTCCAATAGCTGGGTTCAGTTTGATTCAAACAATGCCGAGGAGCAAATCCTTACGCAAAAGTATATAGCAAACTTCCTGAATGGATATGAGGCATGGTCTGACTGGAGAAGAACTGGTATTCCTGCTCTTCAACCAGCTCCTGCTGCCCAAAACGAAAGCGGAGAGATCCCCGTTCGTCAGGCTTATCCTGTATTCGAGCGTGACCTGAATGGAGACAACTACGAAGCAGTAGTTGCACGTCAGGGTGCTGACGGTCTTGATACCCATGTTTGGTGGGATAAATAAACCGTTCATATAATTTAAAGCCGTCTATCTCCGGGTAGACGGCTTTTTTTATTTACTTAGTAATATGCATAGGTTCATTACCGCTTTTATTATTGTATTTATTTCCCTGCCGGGATTCTCACAGGAATCTGATGAACCTGTTCTTGGATTTACCCGATCCTATAACGATGCTCCCCTCACCATTGTACTTCAGGAACAATCAGCGGCACACTCGATCAGAGTTTTCTTTAAAGAAGAATGGGGCATGGAGGCCTTCAGGATTACTGCCGAAATCAATGATCCACTGCTTGAAACTATTCAGGAGGTTCTGGAGCCGAATGGTTTCGATATCCTGCTTTTCGCGAATAACCTCATTGTATTAAACCAACCCGGGCTGGAATCCTATAGCTATGAACAGTGGGAAGATGATGACCCCCTTCTTAATCAGTATGTGCTGGTGGGCGAGGGCAAACCTGATGATGCCACCCTGGCCGTAAAGGTTGCCGGATATATACGCGATGGCGGCGATAATTCACCCCTGGTTGGAGCCAGTATTCAGGCAGAAGGCACATCACAGGGAACCGTTACAAACCTGAACGGATATTATGAACTTAACCTTCCGCCCGGAAGGTATGAATTACAGGTGCAATACGCCGGATATGAACGGCAGAATATTCCACTCCAGGTGTTGAATACCGGAAATCTTGATATTGAATTATTCAATGAAACTGTACGACTTGAGGAGGTAACCATATCCGCGTTGGGCCAGGAAGAAGGAGTATCCGAAAAGGTAGCAGGTAAGGAGGTGATTGGAATAGAAGCCATAAAGAGCCTGCCGGCATTTATGGGTGAAGTTGACCCTGTGAAAAGCCTGATTTCTTTGCCTGGAATTAGTTCGGTGGGCGAAGGTACTGCCGGATATAATGTGCGCGGCGGGGACCCCGGTCAAAACCTGCTGCTACAGGATCATGCAATTATCTACAATAGTGCTCATATGTTTGGGTTTTTCAGTGCATTCAACCCGGATCTAATCCGTGATGTCGTTCTTTATAAAGGCGGCGGCCCTGCAAACTATGGTGGACGCGTATCCTCTGTACTGAATGTGAATCTCCGTAATGGAAATGCCAAGAATTTTGAAGCGAACGGTGGTATCGGACTGGTCTCATCAAGGCTTACCATTGAAGGCCCTATAAAAAAAGAAAAGACATCTTTCATTGTTGGTGGACGGGCATCCTATTCTGATTGGTTGCTCAAACAAATGAAGGATCCCAATCTCTATCAAAGCGCGGCGAGCTTTTATGATCTGAATCTGAAGGTGAACCATGTACATGATCAGAAAAACGTCTTCAACCTGTCGACATATATGAGCCAGGACCGTTTTGAGTTTGCTTCTGACACGACATACTTCTGGAAAAGCAAGGCTGCAACCCTCGGATGGTCTCATATCTTTTCTCCCGATTTACTGATGCAAACCCACCTCGTATATAGTAATTATCAGAGCGATATTGAGAACCGTGAAGCGGCAAATGCATTTGATTATAATTCGGGTATTACGAATTACCAGGGGAAAATGGATTTTAACTGGACGATCAACAGTTCTCATAAACTCGATTTTGGGGTCAGTTCATTGTATTATGGATTTGACCTTGGAGCATTCGAGCCATTACTTAATAATGAAAACGAAGAACCAACAAAAATTTCCGGGGAGCAGGGTCTCGAAAGCGCTGTCTATATCAATGATGAATTCAGCATTACACCCCGTTTGTCACTTGTGTATGGGGTCCGTTTTTCAAATTACCTTACGCTAGGCGGGACCTACTATCAGTATGCAGATGATCAGCCTAAGTCGATCGCAAGTATCGAAGACACACTCACGTATTCAAAAAATCAGATCGCAAAGTCATTTAGCGGTTTTGAGCCAAGGCTATCCTTCAGATGGCTTTTAAATTCCAACACCTCTCTTAAAGCGAGCTATTACAGGACGAGGCAATATGTACACCTGATCTCAAATACTACCGCGATTTCACCAGTGGATTTTTGGAAGTCAAGTGGATATAATCTTGAACCAAGTATTGCTGATCAGTATACTTTTGGAATCTTCAGAAATTGGAGGGATAATATGTATGAAATCTCTGCCGAAGCTTATTATAAAAAATCGGATCGGA
Source organism: Cyclobacteriaceae bacterium (assembly GCA_050289805.1). Lineage (GTDB taxonomy): Bacteria > Bacteroidota > Bacteroidia > Cytophagales > Cyclobacteriaceae > JAUILA01. The sequence goes on along the minus strand of JBNKGL010000007.1, from coordinate 10,799 downwards.
TCGTTGACTACAAGGATGGTGCTACTATCCTGCTGAATGAGACGCTTGATGCGGATCTTGTGCAAGGCGAGGGGCAAGCGTACGGGGTGGAATTTCTGTTCAGAAAGAACCGCGGTAAACTTACGGGCTGGTTAGGTTATACCTATTCCAGAAGTAAGAGAAAATTCTACAATGAGCAGTTTGAGGAAGAAACCATTAATGGAGGAGAATTGTATCCATCAAATTATGATAAACCGCATGACGTATCTCTTGTTCTGAATTATAAGACGAGCAGACGGTTTAGCATAAGTCTTAATTTCGCCTATTCAACAGGCAGACCGATTACAGTCCCCGTCTCAAAATTTCAGTATGAGGACATTTTATCCGTCCTGAATTTCAGTGATAGAAATCAATTCCGCGTACCTGATTATCACAGACTTGACCTGTCATTTACATTAAAAAGTAAGTTGAAGAAAGACAAGCTGATTAATGGTGAGTGGGTATTGTCGCTTTACAACATTTATGGAAGGAAGAATCCCTATTCGGTTTACTTTTCACAGCGGGGAAATGCATTCCAACTCTCTATTTTAGGCAGTATCTTCCCTTCCCTTTCATACAACTTCAAAATATGAGTCGATTCCCGACCATATCACATGTATTGACCAGAAAGCTTTTTAATACAGCTCTCTTTCTCATATTGGTTATTCTCTCAGCTTGTATTGAGCCCATTGATTTTGAGACTGGACAGGAAGCACCCAGACTTGTTGTTGAGGGATTAATTTCAAATAACTCATACCAGGACAGGCAATCCTTTCCTGGTCCCGCGGAGCGATTTTATGTCAGTCTCAGATGGAGCAGGGATGTTTCAAATGAACTGGATGAAGTAATTGGTGATGCTAATGTTGAATTGATCGCTTCCAACGGGGATGTTATTCAGTATGCCTGGAATCCCGAGAATAAGCGCTATGAAAATCCCTTTGATGATTTCAAAGCGATTGAGGGGATAAAATATCGAATTAAAGTGCAGTTGTCGTCAGGTGAGACCTATCTTTCTGACGAAGAATATCTTCACCTTGCACCTCCAATTTCAAAGCTGGATACATCGTTTGAAACCCGGGTAAAGGAAATTCAGATTCGAAATGAAACATTAATCGTTAATCAACGAGGTGTTGTATTATCGGTTGATTTACCAAAACACAATGATGGTAAAACATATTACTATCGCTGGAAGGTTGTACCAGGCTGGATTTTTGAATCCTCATTACTGAGTGACGATAACCCAAACAAGACATGCTACATTACCAATAAGTACTATTTTAAAAAAATCAATGTTCAGGAAGACAGATCCGGCGGTTATGATGCCCCATTGTTTTTCCTGGAAACAGATGATAATGAAAAAATTGAGCATGATTTTACTGCCCTGATCATTCAATATTCGTTGTCCCCTGATGCCTATACATTTTGGGAAAACCTTGCACTTCAGCAGCAAAGCGGCGGTGGAATCTTCGATCCTCCGCCATTTCCGCTGAATTCTAATATTCAAAATATAAATAACCCTCAGGAGAACGTTTCAGGGTACTTTATGGTGGCCCACGAGTCTGTAACAAGGTGGTTTATCAGAGAATCTGAATTGCCTTACAGTATATCCTTCTCGGATCCTTGTGAACCAATACCGGGAGATGAATTTTTTCAACCACCTCCTGAATGCGGAAACTGCCTGAGATACCAGGGAGGACATTCAACCATTACAAATCAAAAGCCTGAATGGTGGAGATGATCAGGATGAAAACCATATATTTCATTTTTTCTCTGTTGTTGATGAGCAGCTGTATAGAACCAATCGATTTTGAGACAGGTGAGGAGCCCCGTCGACTGGTAGTTGAGGGATTAGTTACAAATAATTCTTATGTGGACCGGCAATCATTTCCCGGTCCGGCAGAGCGATTTTATGTTTCACTGAGCTGGACACGGGAGGTAATCAATGAGTATAACGAAACAATAAGTGATGCCAATGTTCAATTGATAAGTTCTGACGGCGATATTATCCAATATTTATGGAATCCGGAAACTCAGCGCTATGAAATTCCTTTTGATAATTTCAGGGTTATTTCCGGAGTTAAATATCATCTTGAGATTCAGTTGGCCTCCGGGGAAACGTATGTCTCCGAAGAGGATGAATTATATGATTCTCCGCAGATATCACAGCTTAGTGCTTTCAATGAAACCCGCATTAAGGAAATCCAGGTTCGTGATCAGACTTCGATAGTGGAACAGCGCGGGGTTCGGCTGGCTGTCAGTTTACCGGAGCATAATGATAATAAAACCTATTATTATCGTTGGAAAGTCGTTCCGGGATGGGTTTTTGAATCCTCCATGCTAAACACTGGTAATCCAAACAAGACATGTTACATTACCAATAAATTCTATTTTCAAAAAATCAATGTTCGTGAAGACCGGGCGGGGGGCTATGATGAAACCCTTTTCTTTCTTGAAACGGATGATAATGATCGGGTTGAATATGATTTCACAGCATTGATTATTCAATATTCATTATCACCAGATGCTTATGCGTTCTGGGAAGAACTGGCGCTTCAACAGCAAAGTGGCGGAGGTATATTTGACCCTCCTCCTTTTCCGCTCACCTCAAATATTCGAAACATCAATGATCCGGAGGAAAAAGTCTCAGGATATTTCATGGTAGCTCATGAATCGGTAAAGCGCTGGTTTATTAATATGTCGGAATTACCCTATAATTTAACATTCCCGGATCCTTGTGAACCAGTTCCGGGCGTTCCATTTATTCCACCACGTGGATGTTCAAATTGCCTGGATTACGCTGGCGGACATACATCTATAACAAATCAGAAGCCATCCTGGTGGCGTGAGTATTGATATGAAAAATTTTATAACGCTATATATCTGTTTATTTTTCAGCATTCAGAGCCTTTCCGGGCAACAGGTGGATCATCTTGATGTTTACAGTGAATCCATGCTGTACGTATCGGGTGATTTATTACGTGTTCAGATAGTACCCGTTGATGAAAATGGCGCTCCGGTAGCAGGAAGACACCTGATTAGTGCATATCTGGTTTCACATAATGGTCAGATCCTTTCTGCAGAACGTTTCCTGATCACAGATCTGGACAAAAGCGGAGCTGTATATTTACCAATCGACCTTGAAACCGGGGTATTGAAATTTGTCGCCTTTTTGCCTGGGGCTGATAATCAGACGGAAGTAAATTTCTATGTCTACAACCCTTCAATATTCTCTTCTTCCATAGCTCCTGACAATGCCGATTTAGCTGCAGGAATAGATCAGTTAACGGTTAACGGTACTGTTTCAGGTGTACTTGGCAGAACCGACGCACGGATGGAATATTCTTTAAAACCAATTAATCCGGAAGTAGGTGTGCCGGGTATTGGAGTAGTTAAAGTATACAATGAAAAATTGGATACAGCACCTTCAAAGGGTAAAGTGGTTAGAACCACCCGGCGGGAAGAATCAAACCTGGAATTTGATCTCAAGTTGGTATCTGATCATCCCAATTCTCGCGTCTCATTCTATTTTCTTGATCAGGCGGTAGTCGAGGAATACTATCTTGCTGATGAAGAGCAAATGATGAAGGGACTTCGGGAGCATTATGGCAGTGGACCTGTATATGCCTACCAGTTCGCCCAGGATGGTTCAAGACTGAAGGAAATAGATATTGATATAACCTCCCGAAACAAACCGGTATTTTCCTCTTTTGACAACTCCGTGCCGTTCAATACTGAAATTCAGGAAATCCTTGAGAATAAACGAATCCGAAAATTCATTGACCAGGTCTATCGAAATCAGAATGATCAGGTTGTTTCGCTCCTGGAAGAGGAATATGACCGAACGCCGGACTCTTCAACATTTCCGGACCGATACGAGGGTATCGCGACACTTCGTGAATTGCTGGCCAGCATCGTTCCCAAGTCACAGGTAATCCGCAGGGATGGAAAATATGAAGTGAGGTTGTCTCCTTCAAATTCTGGATTTCGATATTCAGAATCTCCCTTTATCCTGATTAATGGGGTTCCCACGTTTGAAATTGATTCGCTCATTGACATGCCTGTTCAGGATGTTGAGGTAGTACATGTGTTCAATTCAATCGATCGTCTTCGACGTTTCGGTACATTGGGCCGGTTTGGTGTTCTTAGTATCAAGCTAAAGAAGGAAGTGGCAAATCCTATTTCAGAAAAGCTAAATCAGTTACCCGTGATTCCCGGGATAAGTGACCTTGTTCAGGACGTTTCAGGTGTCGTTCCTAAAGATACACCTGATCTTCGCCCCGTATTACTTTGGGATCCATCCTTCCGTTTCTATCCAAATCAGCCAAGACAAATACTTTTACAGGATTCTGACCTCAATGGTAATTACAGGTTATTCGGCGAATTGATCATGCCCGATGGAACCAGAAAATTCATCTCCGATACTTTCAACCTGGAAATAGCCAGGTGACGGGTGATTTTTGACTATGATTTGACGTAATGGTAACGCTATAGTCTTCTGGTTCAGGATATTGGGGCATACTGAGAAAAAACTTTGACCATTTTCTGTTCAGCTCTGACTTAATTATACTTGATTAATCAATCAATTATGTCGAGAAGAATCATCCTCCTACTTTCAATCATACTGGTCTCCGGGTGCAGTCGATTTGAGATCATTGAAAGGCCCATAGAATTTGGAGCAGAGCGAAAGGAACTAACGCTTGAATATTTGAAAGAGCGCTATGGGATTCACCAAATAATACCGACCATTAATCCACGGATGGTAGTCGTTCACTGGACACAAATCCCAACACTGGAAAAATCGTTTGAAGCTTTTTCTTCATCCACACTTCCTGATTCAAGACCGGAAATCGCGGGAGCGGGCAGTCTGAATGTTTCAGCCCATTACCTGGTAGACAGGGATGGAACTGTCTATCACCTCATGCCCGATACGTTAATGGCACGTCATGTAATAGGATTGAACCACTGCGCGATAGGTATTGAAAATGTAGGCGGTACCGGGGATACACCTCTTACTGAAGAACAGCTTGAATCCAATATCAGGTTGATCAAAAAACTGGATGACATTTATGAATTGGAATACATGATAGGTCATTATGAATACACACGGTTTGAAGATCATCCGTTATGGAAAGAAATAGATGAAGGATACAGAACTGTAAAAACGGATCCAGGCGAAAAATTTATGATTTCACTTCGCCAGGCCCTTCAGGATAGAGGATTTAAAGATTTGCCGCAATAACAAATGAAAATATATAATTTACTTTTTTTTAATCTCATATTTCTATCGACAACTGCGTTTAGTCAGACGAATCCTATGCATGAAATTTTAAATCAGTCTTATTCTCAATTTAGGGAACCAGAATTGAGTAAAAGGAGAATCAAACAGGAAGATATAAATCCCCTTCTTTCAAGGTTGAATGACAATGATAAATTTGAAGTGAGCGTGATTGGTGAGTCCGTTAAAGGCAAACCGATTTCCATGGTGAGTTACGGAACGGGCCCTGTAAATGTTCTTTTATGGTCGCAGATGCATGGAGATGAATCAACAGCCACCCAGGCGCTTTTTGATATTTTCAATTTTCTGGATGATGACGAAATTCTTCCTGATATTAAGAAAATGCTCAGGGGTCGACTTTCGATACATTTTATACCAATGCTGAATCCGGATGGGGCCGAACTTCATCAGCGGCGCAATGCGTTGAATATCGATATAAACCGGGATGCCTTGCGTTTGCAGACTCCGGAAGGTCGTTTACTCCAATCTGTTCGTGATAGTCTGAATGCAGACTTTGGATTCAACCTGCACGATCAGAGCAGGTATTATAATGTAGAAGGAACACCAAAACCAGCCAGCATTTCTGTGCTGGCTCCCGCATTTAACCAGGAGAAGGACATTAATCAGGTTCGCTCCCGGGCGATGCAGGTGATCGTACGTTTCAATAAACTATTGCAGAAATATGCAGCAGGCCATGTTGGCCGTTATTCCGATGATTTTGAGATACGGGCCTTTGGAGATAATATTCAAAAATGGGGAACAAGTACAATACTTATTGAATCGGGAGGTTATCCTGATGATCGTGAAAAACAGTTTATTCGGAAACTGAACTATATGGCGATCCTTGATGCCCTGTGGTCTATTGCGGATGACAGCTATTTGAAAGAGTCTGTAGCAGACTATGAAAAAATTCCTGAAAATGCGCAGAAGATCTTCGATCTCAAGATCTCTGAAGTTCGTTATAAACTAGACGGGAATTCATATTTGCTTGATATAGGTATCAACAGGAAGGAGATCGATCACGATGATCACAGGACATTCTTTTATGAATCAACCATTGAGGATATTGGGGATCTGTCAACATATTACGGCTATGAGCTATTTGATGCCAATGGATTGGAATTAGTTCCAGGCAAAGTGTACGCATTTAATAAATCATCAAAAGACCTTTCAGAACTTGATGTGATCGCATTGCTGAAAAGTGGCTATGGCTACGTTGCATTGAACGAAAAACCTGAAACTCGTGAAAACAAGTTTCCGCTGCACCTTGTCGATATGTCATTTGAGCCTTCACCTGAATTTGCGCCGGATGATCAGGCGACTTTTTTCCTCAGGAATCAAGACCGGTACTTATTTGCTATTATCAATGGATTTATGGTTGATCTGACTAATAATAAATATCATCAAATCATTAATACTCTTGTCCTTGAAAGGTAATATTTACAGGCTGAACGTACTTATAATTCTCATACTGCTGGGGTGTAATTCCCGTGAACCCGACCAGCCGGGGCAGCGGGTTGATGTATATATTTCCAATGCACTGATTGTGGATGGAACAGGAAGCAAACCTTTCAGGGGTAATGTGGCGGTTGCAGACGGCAAAATACTTTCCATATCGGCTGATCCTATACCAGATATCGATATTAAACGAACGATCGATGCACAGGGCCGGATTGTATCACCGGGATTCATTGATATGCATTCCCATGGAAGGCCTGAAAAGACACCTGAGTTTGAAAATTTCCTTGCGATGGGAGTCACAACGATCGTACTGGGCCAGGATGGTTCCAGTCCGCAGGTTTATAATCTGGAGGATTGGATGATGGAAGTGGGTAAGGAGGGGTTTGGGCCTAATATCGTGATGTTTGTTGGCCATGGAACACTCAGGGATCTGGCCGGAATTTCAACTGAACAGGTTAGTCCGCAGCAAATGGATTCAATTCAGCGAATTCTTCAAAAACAGCTGACTGTAACATTTGGTATGTCAACAGGTCTGGAATATTCACCTGGTCTGTACGCCAGCGGAGACGAACTCATTTCCCTTGCAAAAATAGTTGGGGAAAACGGTAAAATGATTATGAGCCACATGCGGAATGAAGATGATACGGCACTTTTTTCGTCGATCCGTGAATTGGCCGATCAGGGAAAATTTTGCCAGATACACATTTCACATTTGAAGTCAGTTTATGGCAAAGGCGCAGAAAGGGCGGCAGAAATCCTGGATCTGCTCCATGACATTCGTACCAGCGGTATCCCGATCACCGCAGATTTGTATCCCTATACGGCCAGTTATACGGGAATATCAATCCTGTTTCCGGACTGGTCGAAGACTAGTGAACAATTTGAAATGGCAAAGCGGAACAGGCGCGCTGAGCTTGAAGAATTCCTTGTAAATAAAGTAACATCCCGAAATGGACCGGAGGCAACACTGTTTGGAACATTGCCATATGCCGGAAAGACACTTGCCGATTTGGAGAGTGAAATGGGAATTCCTTTCCAGGATATCCTGATAGATTCCATTGGTCCCCAGGGAGTTGCTGCGGCTTACTTCGTCATGGATGAGACACTTCAGGAATCGCTTTTGAAGGACTCACTCATTGCCATCTGCTCCGATGGCAGCCCTACCGGATTTCATCCCCGCGGCCATGGCACCTTCGCAAGGATAATCGAAACATTTGTGGTAGATCGGCAAATTCTTCCAGTAGAGGAGGCTGTTCGTAAAATGACCTCATATCCGGCAGATATCCTGGGACTGCGTGACCGCGGCCGGATTACACCCGGCAATGTGGCTGATCTGATCATCTTTGACCCATTGAAAGTGAAGGAAACTGCCGATTATCAAAATCCTTTCGAACTGGCGACCGGTTTTGATTTTGTTATTGTCAATGGAGAAATAGCACGTGAGAATGATCACATTGTCCTTCCCCTGAAGGGCAATTTTTTATTGCCTGAAAATAAGTAGAAATCCTATGCGTCGATTTATTTTAAGTCCGCTGATCCTGATCGCCTTTTTTATAACTTCCTGTACGGGTTATAATGTTATCATTCGTAATGGGACTATTTACGATGGCAGTGGAAATGAGCCATATATCTCGGATATTGGCATTAAGCACAAGAGGATAAAATCAGTGGGAGATCTGTCTCAGAAGAGGGCGCGGCATGAAATTGATGCCACGGGTCTGGCGGTTGCTCCTGGGTTCGTAAATGCACTTAGCTGGGCATACAGATCGCTCAAAGCAGATGGACGCTCCATGAGTAATATCAAGCAGGGTGTTACATTGGAAGTATTCGGAGAAGGATCATCCCCGGGACCATATAACCCTGAAAGAACAGGGCGAAAGCGGGGTAATAGGTTTGGTGAGAACATGAGATCACTTGAAAAGAGCGGTATAGCTCCAAATGTGGCTTCATTTGTTGGTGCCACAACAGTGAGAACATATGTACTTGGCTCCGGGGATGTGAACCCCAGCCCGGAACAGCTAAAAAAAATGCAATCACTGGTGAAGAAAGCCATGGAAGAAGGAGCATTAGGTGTAGGGAGCTCATTGATATATCCGCCTGCATTTTTTGCGGAAACGGATGAACTTATTGCGTTAGCCAAAGCCGCTTCCCCGTTCGGAGGAATGTACATTTCCCACATGAGAAGTGAGGGGGACGGGCTGTTGGAAGGGGTACGGGAATTGATACATATCGCTGCAGAAGCGGGTGTGCCTGCGGAAGTATATCATTTAAAGGCGGCCGGTAAGAAGAACTGGTATAAGTTGGAGGAAGTGATTGAATTGATCGATTCAGCAAATGCTGCAGGTCTTCAAATTTCGGCAAATATGTATAATTATACAGGGGCATCAACAGGCGTTGGTGCGTGCTTTCCTCCCTGGGTTCAGGAAGGAACCGATTCAGACTGGGTTAATCGGCTGAAGGATGACTCAATCAGGAATGTGGTCATTCAGGAAATGCAGCAACCTGAAACGGATTGGGAAAATTTTTTCATGGCTGCCGATAATCCTCAGAACATTCTTCTTCTTGGTTTCGATAATGATTCACTTTCCGCTTATATGGGGAAAACCCTGGCCGAAATTGCCAATATGCGCAATAAGCCGCCAGCAGAGGTGCTGGTTGACCTCGTAATTGAAGAGGGGGGTAATATTTCGGCGGCATATTTCCTGATGTCAGAGGAAAATATCCAAAAAAAGATCCACCTGCCCTTCATGAGTTTCGGTTCGGATGCTAGATCCGTGGCCGCAGAAGGTGATGTTGTTCTTGAGTCGACTCATCCCCGAACGTATGGAAATTTTGCGCGACTGCTTGGAAAGTATGTACGCGAAGAGGAGGTCATTTCGCTTCCTGAAGCCATTCGAAAATTATCGGGTTTGCCCATGGAAAAATTTGGAATAAAAGAGCGTGGCTTTCTTCGCGAAGGATATTTTGCCGATATCGTTCTTTTTGATGCGGATGAAATCCGCGATACCTCCACATTTGAAGATCCGCATCATTACGCCGAGGGAGTTTTACATGTTTTTGTAAATGGAGTTCAGGTACTCAAAAATGGAAATCATACCGGAAAAATGCCTGGTGTATTTGTGAAGAAGGCAAAACCGTAGCGCTCATAGACCTAAAAGGGTTGAGATTCTTGAGACGAGTCTGAATAGATATCATTACATTTCCTCACAAACGTCATCCTGAGCTTGTCTCAGGATCCCCCATTTATGTACCTAATCTCTTTATTAAGTCGTTAGTATGACACCGTGCCTACCGACAGGCCTTAAGTAAGAACCTACGACCAGAAAAAGAGAAAGAAACAAAAAAGCCGGTACAATGTATGTACCGGCCTGACCCTATAGATAAGCATAGGGTAACCTAACCTAAACTAACCTGCCAATTCTTCCGGAAGCAGCTCTACTCCAAGACCGGGAGCATCGCTTATTCGCATATAACCATCTTCAATAATAAACCCTCCTTTTACAGCATCAACTACCAGATCAAGACTTCCGTCGAGATCAAGGTATTTTGTATTTCTGAAGCTTAATGCGGTATGAAGTGCCGCACATATACTCGTTGCACTTTCATCATTGCACCCCCACATTAAGTCTGTCCCTGAGACTTCCGCAACCTGAGCTATCTGACGTGCGGGGAATATACCCCCGGACTTCATCAGCTTTATATTAAATATGCCGCAGGCATAGGGAGAATCCGCCAGGATAAAGGCATCTCGCGGGGACTGCAAGCTCTCGTCAGCAGCTATCAGATTTTTAACCTCGACAGGCAAGGATTTCATCAGATCAATTTCCCGCATGGGGATGGGCTGCTCAATAAGTTCAATACCAAAAGACCTTGTTTTTTCATAAAATTTGATCAGGTCGTCGCGGGTATAACCCTGATTTGCATCAACTCTAACCAACATTCCGGACCCAAAGGTTTCATGCAAACGGGCCATTCGCTCAATGTCAATATCTACGTCATGCCCCGTTTTTACTTTTAGAATACGAAATCCCAGGCCCTGATACTC
>JBNKGL010000006.1:0-204970 GCA_050289805.1 Cyclobacteriaceae bacterium | reverse complement strand
CCGCGTCTGTTGAAAAATCTGCAATTAATTTAAGCTTCACTCAGCGAAATTTCATCTGAATTTCTCCAGACTCAATCTAATTTAAAATCAAAAAAGTAATATGACCCTGCTAAAAACCACTCTTTTGATTACCCTGTTCAGCGTCATTTTGCCATTGAATGAGGACAAAATTGTCGTTGACTATACTAATGCCGCGCGCCTTTCAGAGAAAGGAAATTACGAACAGGCATGGACAATTTATGCGAATTTGCAGAAGGAACCGGAACAGTCCGATACAATGCTCTGCTAAAAACCTACAGTGATGAAAAAGAACGAACCATTCTTCATTATTACCGGGGCCGCCAATGGAATTGGCAAATCCCTGGCTTTTGAACTCGCACGCTACGGAAAAAATCTTCTGTTAATTGATCTGAACATACCCAAACTGGAGCTTACGGTTTCTGAGTTCACAGCAGCATTTGAAAATATAAAAATACATCATATCGCAATTGATCTGACCGAAAGCAACGCCATAGGCGCCATCCGAAATTATGTCGATAAAAATGAACTGCGTATCCAGGGACTGGTGAACAATGCCGGAATAGGTTGTTTGCAAAGTTTCATATCAACGGGGAGCGACCAGATAAAGAACATGCTCCTTTTAAATAACCTGGCCCTCACCCAGCTTACCCATGAGTTCCTCCCGGATTTGCGAAGGTTTAAAGAATCATTCGTTCTGAATGTGGGAAGTATACTGTCACATCTCTCCGTACCTAATAAATCTATTTATTGTGCCAGCAAAAGTTTTGTGCTCGCATTTTCCAGGGCACTTTATTTTGAAGAACGCGAAAATGGAATTCATGTTTCATGTCTTTGCCCCGGATCAACTATTACCAGCAACAGGTGTGAGGAAATTCGAAAAAAAACAAACCTAAGCTTTGGCATCTTCAATCAATACCCGGATGAAGTTTCAGCGTATGCGATTCGGAAGCTCTTTTCGAAAAAGTTTCTGATCGTACCCGGTCTTCACAACAAATTTCTCATGCTGCTGATTGCATTTCTCCCCGCCTCCGTGAAACGTCAGCTCATTTACAAGATCTTCACAAAAAAACAATCGAAGCAACGAAATTACTATTTGCCATTATTCTCGCGATTGCATATGTTGGTGCGTGACTGAACCTGAAACGGCAATTACCGTTTAACTTACCTGATGCGCTCATTCTGGAAAAATGCATGGTTTCTTGTAATTGCGGTAGTATTGCCAATCATTGCTTACACCGCCTATCAACTCTCTACCCTGAGTGAGGATGAGGATAATATCAATATGATCTATCAGAATCAGCTTGATGCCATTTTATTCTCGGTAAATCAGTATAGCGATGATCTGGTCAAAGGGTGGATCAATACCATGGAGGAATCGATGGAGAATACATCCAGTACAGATTCACTTATCTCTGCCAGTCTTTTCCAGTTTCAGCCTGCTGTTTTTCAAATCTACATTACAGATGGTGATAAGGAAATTATGCTTACATCCCCCGAAGCAGATACAACCTTTTTAAGTGATTTTTATCAAAATTACCTTCCTGACCGGTCGAGTGATAAATATGAACAGCTTCGGAATTATGCGGAGAATGGATTCCAAAAAATTGAATCTTCCCGTTTTACTGCTTCAGGCAGGAATTTCCTGTTACTCTATTTCATAATGCTCTCTCCTGATAATGCTGTCACCGATAGAATTGGCGCCATCACGCTGGATCCTGAACTATTCATCAGGGAATCGCTGTCCGGGAAATTTCAAACGGTGGGACAGGATAAATTTATTATCTCTGCGTACCGGCGTGAGTTGACTGATCCGATATATTCTACAGCCGATTCCGTCAACTCAGAATCCATCGCCGTAACCAAGGATTTCTGGCTTCTTCCCGATTATTACCTGGCCATTGGTACTCCCGGGAAACCCATCCAGGAAATCGTACGTGAACGAACGATGACAAATCTTGGCATACTCCTTCTGCTCATCGTATTTTTAGGCATTGCCGCATTTTTGATTTTACGGAATGTTAGAAAGGATATGCGACTGGCGCAGAAAAAAGCTGATTTCGTATCCAATGTTTCACATGAACTCAGAACACCCCTTGCCCTGATCAGCATGTTTGCCGAAACCCTGGAAATGGACCGGGTCCCATCCGAAGAAAAGAAAAAAGAATACTATCAGATCATGCAAAAGGAATCCGGCCGCCTTACCGGAATTGTAAACAAGATCCTGACCTTCTCACAAATGGACAATGGCAAGAAACAATTCCGTCATGACAGGCTGAACCTGAATGATATTGTTGCCGAGGTCATGTCGAACTATGAATTTCATCTTCGCACAAAGGGGTTTAAACACTCTGTTTTGCTGAGTGATGAACCTTTACCTGTCTCGGGAGATAAAGAAGCGATTGAGGAAGTTCTGATAAATCTGCTTGATAATGCGATAAAATACTCAGATGATGTTAAGGAAATAACCGTACGAACGGTAAAAGGAAATGACAAAGCAGTCCTTACGGTTCAGGATAAGGGTATTGGTATTCCCCGGAGAGATCAGCAACAGGTATTTGAAAAATTCTTTCGTGTTTCGGTAGGTGATCTGGCTCAAAGTAAGGGCACTGGTCTTGGGTTATCACTGGTAAAGCAAATTGTAGATGAGCATGAAGGTGACATCCGCCTCGAAAGCGAACCGGGCAAGGGTTCAATTTTTATGATTCTATTTCCCCTGTTAAAAGAATAAGACATGCATAAAATACTTATTGTGGAAGATGAACCCGCCATGCAGATGGGACTCAAGGATAACCTCGAATTCGATGGCTATGAAGTTGATGTATCGGGTGACGGACCAGGCGGACTGGAAAAAATCCAGAATAATCGTTACGACCTGGTACTCCTGGATGTAATGCTTCCCGGGATGTCAGGGTTCGACGTGTGCAGGAAAGTGCGGGCGCAGGGCATTGAAACACCCATCATTCTGCTAACTGCACGCGGTGAAGAGATTGATAAGGTACTTGGTTTGGAGCTTGGGGCCGACGACTATGTCACAAAGCCGTTCAGCGTTCGGGAACTGCTTGCAAGGATCAAGGCTATATTGAGAAGATCTACATCAGAAACTAAACCAGCCTCGGAAGATATTACAATTGGAAAACTTCGAATCGATTTTCAAAACTTCCAGGCGTTTGAAGGAGATGATGAAGTGAAACTTTCACATAAGGAATTTGAAGTGCTTAAATACCTTCACGAAAATCGTAATGAACTGGTAAGCCGTTATGACTTGTTGGAAAATGTATGGGGGTACCAGGAAAGCATTACGACCAGAACCGTGGATAATTTCATCCTGAGACTCCGTCAGAAAATTGAAGAGGACCCCGGAAATCCGCATATTATACTTACCGTACACGGATCAGGATACCGGCTGATACATCATTAAGACATTAAAATTTTGTTGTGACAATTTGTGACAATGCTTTACCAGACCATGACACCTTATGGGTATGGAAGGCCGTTAATTGTAGTAATAAAGGTCATAAAACTCAAAAACAACAAAATCATGAAACGCTCAACAACACTTTTAACACTCTTATTTGCAACATTATTTTCAGTTGCAGCAATGGCAACAGACCCGGTAAAGGGATCTCCGGAAGTACGCATCCTTCCCTCACAGGCAGGAATGCTGAAGGTATTGTATGTAAATGCACATGAAAAAACAGTTCATGTAAAAATCATTGGTCAGGAAGGTCTCCTTATTAACGACAAGGTCAAACTCAGCAAAGACGACAACGGTTTTATCAAATTGTATAACTTGAAAAAACTCGACGCCGGAACATACTGGATTGAAATTTCAGACCCAAGTATGGTTGTGAAATATGAGATCACGTATCAAAACAATCAGATGGTTTGGGCGCATTATTGGGATGGCATGATGCCAGCCAATGAAGCCCTGGCTTCTAATTAAGGGTCAGACGGGTCGTACTGTGAACCAAGCAGTGCGGCCCTCTGTTTTCAATTGAACAAAGCAAAACATTGAAGCACCTGTTAGTCATATTATTGATGTTGATTTCCATCACTTCCCCGGGCCAGAAAAAATGGCTGGACCTCCGGGGAATGTGGAAATTTTCCATTGGTGATAAGATCACCTGGAAAGAACCTGATTTCGATGACAGTCGGTGGGAAAAGATCTTCGTCCCGGGACCATGGGAAGAACAGGATTTTCACGGATATGATGGTTTCGCATGGTACCGCATATCTTTTGATGGCAGGTCGCTCCCAAAAAATACGGCTTTATATCTCAACCTGGGTTATATCGACGATGCCGATGAAGCGTTTGTTAATGGTAAACCTGTTGGCTTCAGCGGATCCTTTCCCCCTAAATTCTACACCGCTTACAGGGCATTGCGTTTATATTACCTGCCCAATGAAATTATCAATTTCGAAGGTGAAAACACAATAGCCGTACGCGTATTTGATGTAACCAATGAGGGCGGGATCGTTGATGGAAAACCCGGAATCTATTCGGGGGATCCCAATACACCCATGCAAATAAATCTCCAGGGGATCTGGCAATTTCAGACCGGCAAATCATACAAAGAAGAACGCTGGGAAGATGTGATGGTACCTGTTCCCTGGGAATCAGAGGGACACCGAAATTATGATGGATTTGCCTGGTATAAACGTAAATTCACGTTGCCCGATAATCTCTATGGACAGGAGCTCGTATTTATCGGAGGTAAAATAGATGATTTCGATGTGGTTTATATCAACGGACAGAAGATCGGTGAAACCAATGACCATCGTCCTTTCGGTTCAAGTATGTCGTTCTCAAAACTCAGGGTATACACGATCCCAACGAACATTGTATGGAAAGGTGAAAATACCATTACCATTCAGGTTGAGGATATCGGAAATATCGGTGGTATTTATGAGGGGCCGATTGGCATCACTACACGCGAATTATACAACCGGCATTTCAGAAGGTAAATTCCGGAACATCCCCCGATTCTTCATCCAGCAAACGAACGAGGTCTGATCCCTCTTCTATTCTGATTTCAGGTTCCACAGAGGGGTTTCCGGGATACGTTTTACCATCAAATTTCATGACGTGATACGAGCTTCCCTGTGGTATGATCAAATCCCGCCATCCGGATGATTTTTCATCTGAAATGATGAAAGGAGAATATGAAACGGTGAAACTGGCAATTTCCTCTAAATCCTCATTCAGCAGAAGGTAGGTACACCCCCCGGAACCGCAATAATAACTGTTCCTCAATTCAATGAGATATTCCCTGCTGCCATCATCATTAAGGTCGCATACGGCATAGCGGAATCTGCGTTGTTCCGGCGTGAGGTATTCAATATCTTCAGCCAGTAAAACATCTGTAAGCTGACCGGAAATCCGTGCAGCTTCGGCTGCATCGGTACCGTTCAGACCAAGTGCCCTGGCTGGTTTTTCCATCACTTCCTCCCCTGCTGTTTCTTCACTTGCTTCAGACTGGGTTTCCTTTTCGGAACCTGTAGAACAACCAAGAATTCCGGTAAGGAAAAATAGTATGATTAAATATTGCGCTTTCATAATACAAAGATAATGGACTTTGGCGGCAATGTACAACGTGAATGTTGAACGCTTCTTCCCAACCCCCTGTAGAGGGGGAAAATGCATTTCCTCACGGACTATTCAAAAAATGTTGCCATTTATTCTAGTCGTCATCCTTCACCCGGATGACCAGCAGGGCAGCCAGAATCAGGCTTACACCACCGGTAATCAATACATAGATCGGCTGGTTGTCGAAAAATGTTTCAAGCAGGTAGCCATAAATACTGGAAGCTGTAATTTCCGGAAGGACAATAAAGAAATTGAATATCCCCATATAAATTCCAAACTTCCGCGTAGGAATGGCCGAGGTAAGCATTGCGTAGGGCATTGATAAAATTGCGGCCCAGGCCAGCCCTACTCCTACCATCGAGATGAGGAGCAATGTTGGGTCTTTAAAGAAATAAAAGGAAATTAATCCGATGCCCCCGGCAATCAGCGAGATCATATGCGCTGTTTTCCTGCTGGACCTTCTGGCCAGCGGAGGAAGAGCAAAGGCAAAAAACATCGCCATGAAATTATACATGCCGAAAAGGATCCCCACATAATCCGCTCCATCCTGATAGGCCTGTGAAGTAGTATCGGTAGTGCCGTAGGTATAGCTGGTCACCGCTCCGGTCGTATATAGAAACATCGAGAACAATCCGAACCAGGAAAAAAACTGAACAAGTGCCAGCTGCTTCATGGTTTCCGGCATTTTATAAAGATCATTGAACACCTCCAGAAATCCGCTTTCCTTTTTCCCAAGTCGGGTAAGAATGCCGCTGATGATAAGCAAAATTCCAAATACGATCATTCCGATGGTGAGCACCAGCGGTTCCTGGTGTGCAGAATAATTAAACAGGAGTATGGTGAGAATTGCACCGATAGCGATCCAGACCGGCCCCTGTTTATAGAATGTTATTGCCCGCACCATCTGTTCCTCCTCGCCTTCATTTCGGATCATCTGATCCTTTTCCTCATCCTTGTGAAAAACCTCCATTTGTTCTGGCGGATATTCCTTTGTGCGTAAAACCGTCCACAACACCGCGAGGAAAAAGACCACACCCCCGGCATAGAAGGCTATTTTCAGTGACAGGGGGATCTCACCCTGTTCGGCAACATTCGAAATGCCAAAATACCTGGTAAGCACAAATGGAAGCACCGATGCGATTACAGAACCGAACCCGATGAAAAAACTCTGCATGGCATACCCCATCGTCCGCTGTTCTTTCGGAAGCATATCGCCTACAAATGCACGGAATGGCTCCATGGAAATATTGATCGACGCATCCATAATCCATAACATGCCAGCCGCCATCCACAACGTGGGCGAATTCGGCATAATGAACAACGCAATGGAAGCGAAAATGGCACCTATAAGAAAATAAGGTCTTCTTCTTCCCAGCCGGTTCCAGGTCTTATCGCTCATGTGACCGATGATCGGCTGAATCACCAGACCTGTTACAGGTGCCGCGATCCAAAGTATGGCAATATCGCCGATTTCCGCGCCGAGGGTTTCAAATATCCGGCTTACATTGGATAACTGAAGTGCCCAACCGAACTGGATCCCAAAAAATCCGAAACTCATATTCCAGATCTGCCAAAACGATAGCCTGGGTTTTGTGGAAAGAAGGTTCATAATCCTTTAATTGATTGAAAATTTCAGAAAGATATAAAAATCACTGAAATGTAGGCCAGAATTTATTCAACAGGGTGCCTTCAATTACAATGTCTTTGTCAGGACTGTAAATTCAAGTGACTTTTTTGGCTCACCAAATCGTGGGTCATTAAACGCAAAGGGTTTTCGCTCTCCGGTATCCACATACCCGTGACGAACATACCAGGCGATGAGTTCAATTCGCGGAACCAATACCGTCATATACATTGTAGTACACCCCTTTTCAACTGCAAATTCTTCCGCCGCTTTCATGAGCATTTTTCCAATTCCCTGTCCCTGCAAATCAGGCCGCACAGTGAGCATTCCCAGGTACATCCTGGTGCCTTCCTTCCGAAGTTCAACGCAACCGATAATCGCGTTTGCTGTTTGCAGTTTTAGTAAGGTAGTGCCCGGCGTTTCAATAATTTGCCGAATAAGTTCTGCGTCAGTTCTGGTTCCATCCAAAAGATCGGCTTCGGTAGTCCAGCCTTGTCGGGAAGAATCACCCCGGTATGCCGAATTGATCATTTCATTCAATGCTTCGGCATCGTCGATGGTCGCCGCTGTAATTTCATAGGGTGTTGGCATACATAAAATTATACTATCCCTAGATAATTTCAACGTCATCATTCATACTTTAACGTATCCGCAGGGTTCTTTTGAGCAGCTGAGATCGTTTGTGATGTAACAGTTGCGCCTGCAAGGAGGAAAAGTAATAGCGTTCCAAGTGCAAGTGGTGCAGCACTAATACCTTCAGAATAGTATTGAATTTTAGGTAACAGAAAATTAAACATTGCATATGTGACCGGTACGCCAATCAATGTACCAACCACCATGAGCTTGAGAAAATCCCTCGATAACAGGTAAACAATTGAAGTCGTGGATGCACCGTGAATTTTTCTGATCCCGACTTCCTTCTCTCTTCGCTGGACCTGAAAAACAACAAGGCCCAATAGCCCAAGACAGGATACGGAAATTGCGAGTAAGCTCAAAAAACCGACCATTCGAATCATGTTGAAATACCACAGATATGCCGCATCCAGATCCGCACTGAGGAGAGTGGCTTTAAACTCATATTCTGAAAGCTCCTCCCATACATCCTCGAGTTGATTTACCAGTTGAAAGTAATCGGTTGTCGTAAATTTTAAAGTGGCCAGCGTAAATTGCTCTGCACTGTTCCTTAGAATAATCGGCTCAATCGCATATCGCAAATTGGCATAATTAAAATCTTTTACAACACCCCTCACTGTTAATTCCACGTCATCCACCAGTAATTTCTCACCTAAAATCGAGGAGTTATCGGAAAAGCCAAATCGACTTACAAAAGACTCATTAACCAGCACATCAGTCTCACGCTCAGTTTGACCTGGCCTGAAATTATTTCCTGCAGTAAGCTGCAAATCGTGGACCTGCAGATAGTTTTCGCTTATAAATAATTCATTTGTGCTAAGTGAATCTGACTTGAGGTTATTATATACAACTACCGGACGGGAAAAAATTGCACCGATAATATCTGAAGCAAAAGCGGTCTGGTCAATTTCCTTCAATGTCCCTACTGCATTCGCCAGGTGTTGTGGGGCAACATCCTGAAGGTCTATATTCAAAATATTCTCCTTCTGAAAACCAAGTTCATAATTCATTGTATTTTGGTATTGCTCAAGGATAATGAATACGGCTACAATGAATCCAACGGATAAGGTAAATTGGAATGTCATCAAGGCCTTCTTGATTCCAATTCTTGACTTTTGAGGTTGCCCAAGAGAATTTTTTAGAGCGTTTAACGGTTTGATCCTGGCAAAATAAAGGGCTGGAATTACTCCTATCAGGAAGCTCGCAACTAAAATAAATCCCAAAAATATTAAACACATGGATACAGAGAGCGTGAGCGTAAGGCCAGATGAAGAAGCCGGCGCAAGAATTTGAAGGAATTCAGTTCGGATATAGGTGAATCCAATATATGCTAAAATGAATGAGACGATGAATACGACAATGGATTCAATAATGAACTGAAGAAAAATTTGCTGCCGGTTGCCGCCTACTACTTTGCGCACTCCAATTTCCCGTGCCCTTTGCAAGGCCCTCGAAATTGATAAACTGGCATAATTAAAACATGCAGGTAACAGGATCAGGAGTGACAAAATTGCGAAAATTGTAAGTGATAGTATGTCCCATTGCGGTCCGGGACTATTGGATAACTCCAGACCCATAGGCATATCCTGCATAGGCTGAAAATTCAAACTAATCACCCGGGCCGCCTCCGATCTTTCCTGGCTGAATTCATTCAGGTCTTTTAAAAACTCATCCTCCGAAAAGCTATCATCCGCTTGAAAATAAACATAATGGTTCCTGTAAGACGGGTAGAAAGAGAAATGGTAATCGTTTATGAGTGAATCATTTCCTGAATACGGTGCAATTAAATCAAAATGTAGATGAGATTTTTTCGGATGGTCCTTCAGAATTCCACTCACGATAAAATCACCATGAGGTTCAATGGAAATAATTTTTCCTAAAGGATCCTCGTCAGAAAAAAGCTTGGTTGCCTCCTTCTTTGTGATGAGTACTGAATTAGCAATGGCCGGATCCTGATCTCCGCTTTCCAGTGGAAAATCAAAAACATCGAAAAATCCTGAATCCACGAAAAAACCATTCATCGGCAAATTTTTGCCATTGTATTCAACTTCTCCATACAAATTAGCATCAAGTCGCACAACTTCCTGAATCCCCGGATAGTCCTGCAAGAAATTAATAACCCCATGCGGCGCTGATGCATAATTTTCAACCCCTTCCTGATCTCTTTCTTTTGTGATGATACGGTAGATATTATCATAGTTCGAATGAAATTTATCGTACTCAAGAACATCCGCTATAATGGCTAAAAAAAGCAGGCTTACCGACATCCCGATGGCAAGTCCCACTATATTCATTATGGTGAAAAACCTGTATCTCATAAGGCTACGTAGAGCCACCTTGAAATAACTGCCAAACATGGCCAGAGATGTATTTACCGATAAATAATGTGATCGCCTGCTATTCTTTCTTTGGCGCAGTGCATAGGAACCATATAAGCTGAAAACATCCCGGTAAAATTTTAGATTGGCCTTCCATACAGGGCCGGTTGACAAATAACCGGCGTAGGATTCCTCAAGATCTCCCATGATATCTTCAATTGGAGCATTTCCCGCCAACCGTTCCAGTAGGGCAACTGCAGCTTTTCTCAACGCCCTACTCATCAGAAAAATCTATTTTAAGTTTACTTTCAAACCATAGGGTATCACGCAGTTGCTTGTAGTCTGCAAGGGCCGATACACCTTCCGGAGTAAGTTCATAGATACGCTTCCTTCTTCCGCCTCGCTCTTTCGTGGCACCACCCAGCTTAGATTCGGCAAAGCCTTTCTCTTCGAGCCTTGTAAGTGTGGAATGTAATGCACCAAGACTTATTGTCCGGTTCATTCTGTTTTCTATAAGTGATTTGATGGAGGAACCATACGCATCTTCCGATAATGCAGCTATTGTTAGTAAAACGAGTTCCTCAAATTCGCCGAGATATCCTTTCATACTATCTCTATACGGGATAGCATCTTATTTGTTTCTATTTTTAATAAATAATAGAAAAGAAATTGGAATCAGCTCATCAACAGGTCTCTATCCTGTGAAATAAACCAGCACAGAAAGAACTACCATCACCAACAGAACCGAGAACACCACATCCACCCAGCTGAAACTTTCTCTCTGGGCAATTTTTTGTTCTTCGGTAAGGGTTCCGAGGGCGAGTCCCTGAATGGCTGCATAATTCGGACTTTGCGTCGCAAGGCTTGTTACCACACAAACGATCATAGAGAAGATCAGCATGAAAAATGCCATGTTCGCGAAGTTGATCACGGCGAAATAGTACCATAACCCGCTGGCCTCGTGGACCCCGGTTTCGCGGAATTGCGCAATCTCGGCGGTGTAGTTCAATTCAGCCGCAATTCTGAGAATAGCAAGGACCAATCCCGAAACCAATGTGACAATAGCTCCTTTCGAGTTGACCCGCTTCCAAAGGATACCAAGTAGAAACACAGCGGTAATCGGCGGAGCGATATAGGATTGTACACTTTGCAGATACTGGTACATTACACCCCCTCCGATCTTATCCATAATAGGGATCCAGATAATACCCAAAACCACAACGATGGAGGTAGCAATCCTTCCCACATTCAAAAGACGTTTTTCGGGAGTTTCAGGACGAAGCTTTTTGTATATATCAATGGTAAAAATCGTTGAACAGGAGTTGAAAACAGAGGCCAGCGAACTCATCAGGGCCGCCATTAAGCCGCCTGCGACAAGTCCCTTCAGGCCTACAGGCAATAATACTTTCACCAATGTGGGAAATGCTTCATCGGATCTGCCCAGTTCAATAACACCCTGCTGATTCAACGCATAGGCAATGATTCCTGGGATCAGGAAAATAAAGATGGGAAGAATTTTGAGGTAGGCCCCAAAAATCGCACCTCGTCGGCCAATGGTAATATTATGTGCTGCAAGCGTTCGTTGTACGATATACTGGTCAGTACACCAATACCAGATTCCCACAACCGTACCTCCGAATAGCAACCCTGTCCAGGGAAATTCCGGATCTGATGCAGAGCGCCACATATTGAAATGTTCCGGGCTCGTTTCACGAACGATGGACTGCAGCTCGCCCCATCCTCCCACTGCCTGGAGACCGAGATAGGTAATCACCACAGAACCCAAAATCAGGATTATCGTCTGCAGTGTCTCTGTATAAATTACAGCCTTCATTCCACCCACGATGGTGTAGGCTCCTGTAAATAATACTACCCCGATCGCTCCGTACCAGAAAGGAATTCCCAGTAACTCAGATACAACGATACCCCCTGCATAAATCGTAACAGAAACTTTTGTAATCACATATCCGACAAGTGAAAAGATGGAAAGAAACCACCTTGAGCGACTGTCAAATCTCTTTTCGAGGAATTCAGGCATTGTAAAGGCCCCGCTGCGCATGTAGAACGGCAGAAACAGCCAGCCCAGCAGTAATACAATCCAGGCATGAAGTTCATAGTGCGCCATTGGCATTCCCGACTCAGCACCGGTTCCGGCGAGTCCTACCACATGTTCAGAACCAATGTTTGACGCAAAGATTGACGCCCCGATCACAAACCATCCCACATTACGTCCTGCCAGGAAATAGTCTTCAGTATCCTTATTCTTTTTTGAAATTACCCAGACTGCAACGGCGATTAGTGCCAGGAAATAAATACCTAAAACCACCCAGTCGGCGGACTCTAAAACCGAATTCATATGTTAAGATTTACAAGTTTAAAGGAACCATGCTTCATGCATATTTCTGCTATCGGCAATTTTTCGAGTTTAAAGATTAGTTAAATTTTATTTCCATCAAAATAAATTACGCAAACGGTTGCAAGAGATACGGCTGCACCTGCTGATCTGTCCTATTCAATGAAACCAAACCGGGACGGAAGCCAGAGTGAAATTTCAGGAAAAATACTGATCAGCAATAAGGCAAGCAGCATGACCGCAAAGAAAGGAAGCAACGGCCGGATTACTTTCTGAACCGTTGTTTCAGCAACACTTACCCCAATGAACAAAACCGCACCAACCGGCGGAGTACAGAGTCCTATGCAAAGGTTCAGAACCATAATGATCCCAAAATGCACGGGGTCTATGCCCATGGATGTTACTACCGGCAGAAAAATGGGTGTAAAAATTAATACCGCCGGCGTCATATCCATGAAGATTCCAACCAGCAAAAGAATTACATTGATCAGCAGGATCGTAACCCAGGGTGACGCATCCATTTGAAAAAGGTAATCTGTCACCTGTGCAGGAATATTTTCAAAAGAAAGGACCCACGACATGGCAATCGACATGGCAATCAGAAGCATGACGACCGCAATAGTGCCCGATGCCTCAATCAGCATTCGGGGAATATCCTTTACCGAGATTTCCCTGTAAAGCAGTGCAAGTAGAAAACAGTATAAAACTGCCACAGCAGAGGCTTCTGTGGCTGTAAAAATACCGGCAACGATACCACCCATGATCACGACAAGGAGGAGCAAGCTGGGTAATGCTGCTAAAAAAGCCTTAATGATCTCGATGAAGGAGTGCGTCCTTCCGGTCTTAAACTTGCGCTTTATTGCATAAATATAGGCTACGACCATGAGTAAAAGGCCCGTAAGTATCCCTGGTAGATAGCCCGCTAAAAATAATGCCCCGATACTTACGCCACCGCTGGCAAGGGAGTAAATAATAAAAATATTGCTGGGCGGTATCAGTAAACCGGTCGTTGCTGAGGTCACATTCACAGCAACACCATAACCTTCGCTGTATCCTTCATCGCGCATCTCCTTCGACATGAAACTTCCTATGGATGCGGCGGCGGCACCTGCAGAACCTGCGATTGCGCCAAAAAGCATCGCTGCCAGAATATTCACATGTGCCAGTCCGCCCGGCAACCCCCCAACCAGTGCTTTGGCAAAATTTACCAGCCTCCTGGCGATGCCTCCCGTTTTCATGATATGACCGGCAAGGATAAAAAAAGGTATCGCCAGTATTGAAGTACTGTCAAGCCCGGTAAGTATGCGCTGAGACATGGTGGTAATCGCCGCCATCGAACTCATGCCGGTTAGGATGGTAAGCAACGATGCAATGCCAATACTCCATGCGATGGGAACACGAAGCGCCATTAAAATAAAAAAACTGAGCAAGAGGATTGCTATTTCCATGGGCTATCGGTTTTATTCCTGACCAGCCTGAGCAGATCATGAATTTTGTAAAAGCAAATGAAAATACCGGAAACCGGAAGGATCAGGTAGACGTAACCCACCGGTATATTCAGGGAGGCTGATGTTTGTCCGAGACTGAATGTGAGGAATGCATATCGTATTCCGCCGATAAGGAATACTACGATCACAAAAACAAGAACAACGCTTGTAATGAAAATTTGCAGGTTTCGTTCCCTGCCGGGGTAGCGGCCCCGCTTAAAAAGATCAATGGCAATGTGATTGCTTTTTCCCGCAACATAGGCCGCCCCAAGAATGCTTACCCAAATCATGAGATACCTCGAAAGCTCATCGGTCCATTCACTTTGATTATCAAGTAAATATCGCGTGAACACTCCATAAAGCACATCCAGTGTCATCAATGCCAATAGAATAGCAAGTAAAGTCGCTATGAACCGGTCAACAGTTTTTCGCATTATTGTATTTCATAATTTGCTATCTTAAAATGCACCAAAAATAATTGCGCCCGTGAGCTTTACAAAATTCAACTGTAATAAGTCCGTGTTCCAATTCCGTAATCTTTGGATTCCGTTACTTTGGATATTCGCATCCCTTCCTGCCTACAGTGAAAATGGTTATGAACTATGGCTCCGCTATTCCTACATCGAAAATGATGAAATCAGATCGCAGTATAGTGATTTTTCAACAAACATCATGGTGGCAGGCAATGGCATATCAATTCCGGCCATCACAGCCGAACTCCGCCTGGGGCTCACTAAAATGCTGAACCAACAGCCGCAAATCAGCTCGGGCTATGAAGAAAGCACTACACTTGTCATAGCCGTTATTTCAGACCTACCGGATATTTTCAGCGAAGTTGCATTGCCAGACATCAATGATGAAGGCTTTATTATTTTCACCCGAAAGATCAACGGAACCGACCGCCTCGTCATTACTGCCAAAACCAGTATTGGCTTGCTCTACGGTACTTTCAATGTGCTGCAACGGATGCAATTGCATGAGGACCTCAGCGGCATTCAATTTTCAGATTCCCCGAAAATCAAATTGAGAATGCTGAATCACTGGGACAACCTCGACCGGACTGTTGAGCGGGGGTATGCCGGTGCTTCCATCTGGAACTGGCAAAAATTGCCCGGGTATATTGACCAGCGATACATCGACTATGCCCGCGCCAATGCATCGATAGGCATTAACGGGACTGCCTTGACCAACGTAAATGCCAATGCCCTGATACTTACCGATCATTACCTGGAAAAGGTAAAGGCTCTTGCTGATGTCTTTCGGCCTTACGGAATCAAAGTCTACCTGACGGCCCGATTTTCAGCTCCTGTAGAGCTGGGAGACCTGGAGACTGCGGATCCGCTGAATCCTGATGTTGCAAAATGGTGGAAGAATAAGGCAGATGAAATTTATACTGAAATTCCTGACTTCGGGGGATTCCTGGTAAAGGCTAATTCAGAAGGTCAGCCCGGTCCGCAGAATTATGGCCGGAACCATGTTGACGGTGCCAATATGCTGGCCGCTGCCGTTGAACCACATGGCGGTGTTGTTATTTGGCGGGCTTTTGTATATTCTCCGGATGAGGGAGCGGACCGGGCAAGCCAGGCATCAAAAGAGTTCGTCCCCTATGATGGGAAATTTGCCGATAATGTACTCATACAGGTTAAAAATGGCCCTATTGATTTCCAGCCGAGGGAACCATTTCACCCCATGTTCGGGGCAATGCCTGAAACACCTTTAATGATGGAATTTCAGATAACCCAGGAGTATCTGGGATTCAGCACCCATCTTGTATACCTGCCAAAGCTGTTTGAGGAAGTACTTCAATCAAAAACTTACCGTCCAAAAAATACATCCACAGTGGCGGGGATCATCGACGGGACAGAAGAAAATCACAAGCTGACCGGAATGGCCGGGGTTGCGAATATTGGTTCCGATATCAACTGGACGGGACATATATTTGGACAGGCCAACTGGTATGGGTTTGGAAAACTTGCCTGGGATCCGAATTATTCAGTGGAAGAGATCGCGAAGGAATGGATGGGAATGACATTCACCACCGAACCTGATTTTATAGATAAATTTCTGCCCGAACTTCTTAATTCAAGGGAAATGCCTGTTTCCTATATGACTCCCCTGGGCCTTCATCATATCATGGATGCCGGTCATCATTACGGACCCGGTCCGTGGATCAGCAATATGTCCCGGCCCGACTGGACTTCTGTATATTACCATAAAGCTGATAAGGAAGGTATCGGATTTGACCGTACTGCCAGCACAGGCAGCGGAGCGATAAATGACTATGCACCCCCGTTGGCGGAAATATTAAGTGATCCGGAAAAAATACCGGAGGAATATCTCCTGTGGTTTCATCATGTTCCCTGGACGCATAAATTGAGTAATGGCAGAACACTTTGGGATAATCTGGGAATTAAATACCAGCAGGGAGTGAATGAAGTGGAGCAAATGCTGGAAACATGGAGATCATTGGAGTCCTATGTGGACAATGAACGATATAATGAAGTATTAATGCATCTGGAAATTCAATTTGAAGAGGCCAAATGGTGGAAAAATGCCTGTATGTCCTATTTCCAGGAGTTTTCCGGCCTTCCGTTTCCCTCAGAGATGACGCCGCCGGACCATGATCTTTCTTATTATAAATCATTAAAATTTCCCTATGCCCCGGGAATTCGTCCAAGCTGGGATTAATTTAACAGAATGAAAAGTAAAGTAGCCATTGTAACAGGAGCGGGATCAGGCATCGGTTTTGCGATTGCATCCAAAATGTGCGCTGAAGGCATTTTAACATACCTGGTTGGCCGGACTGCCTCGAAACTCCAAAATGCGAAAGAATTGCTGGGTTCAAATGCCCGCATCAAGGTATTCGATCTGGATAAGCTTTCAGAAATTCCGGAGCTGATAAATGAAATTTCTGCGGAAGCCGGTTCGATCGATATCCTGGTCAATAATGCCGGCATCAACATGAAGAAGCCTTTTACCGAAGTCTCGGATCATGACTTCTCCTCAATTCTCCATACAAACGTACAAAGCATATTTGCCATCAGCCGTGAGGTTGTAAAAGTGATGCGCGGGCAGGGTAATGGAAGTATTGTAAATATATCTTCGATGGCCGCTCAATACGGTATTCCGTATGTCATCGCCTATACGGCAAGTAAAACGGCAGTGGAGGGAATGACAAGGGCAATGGCCGTGGAACTGGCACCGGATGGCATCCGGGTCAATTGCGTCGCCCCCGGATTTATCAAGACCCCCATGTCTGCCAAAGCATTGGATTCAGATCCCGCGCGGAAAAACAAGGTTCTGGGAAGAACTCCGATGAATGCTCTCGGGAATCCTGATGACGTTGCCGAAGCAGTTTACTTTCTGGCAACCGAACATTCCAGGTTTACTACCGGCGTAGTTCTGCCGGTTGATGGAGGTAACAGCATTGGCTTCTGATATGGAAGGAGTGAAAATGTTAAAAACGATGCGCTGGTTCGGCCCGCAGGATCCGGTATCATTGCTGGAATTGCGCCAGGCCGGATGTGAAGGCATTGTTTCGGCATTGCACCAGGTGCCGGTAGGAGAAGTCTGGAGCATTGAAGCCATTGAGGAACACCAGCAACTGATCTCTGCGGCCGGGTTGAAATGGGTGGTGGTTGAGAGCCTGCCGGTTCATGAGGATATCAAACGGGGGAGGAGAAACCGGCTGAAGCATATTGAAAACTACAAACAAAGCATCCGCAACCTGGCTGCCTGTGGTATTCATGTGATCACCTACAATTTTATGCCAGTACTTGACTGGATCAGAACCGATCACCATCACCGGAATCCTGATGGGTCCCTGACTCTTTCATTTGATTCGACAGCATTTGCCTGCTTTGATATTCATTTATTGAAAAGACCGGGCGCAGATGAGAGTTATTCTGAAAATGAACAACTGGCGGCGGCGGCCCATGCTGAATCCCTTTCCGAAAATCAGCGAACACAGCTTTTCCAAACCGTACTTTTAGGATTGCCGGGATCATCGGTTCATTTCACTCCGGAACAAGTACTATCACTTCTGGATGGGTATTCAGGAATCAAAGAAGACACGTTTCGGGAGAACCTGATATATTTCCTGGAAGCCGTTGTACCGGTGGCAGAAGAAGCAGGCAGTACGCTGGCGATCCACCCTGATGATCCTCCATTTTCACTCCTCGGACTGCCGCGAATTATGAGTACGATGGATGATGCAGTTAAAATATTCAATGCGGTGCCATCGCTTTCAAACGGACTATGTTTCTGTAGTGGTTCATTGGGTGCGCACGAGGGGAATCTTCTGCCTGCCTTTCTAGATGCCTTTCAAGACCGCATTCATTTTCTGCACCTTAGAAACGTGTTAAAATCGGGTAACAGGAACTTCAGGGAATCTCCCCACCTGGATGGCGACAATCCAATGGAGGAAATCATTGAAAAAATTCTGTTAATCATGAAAAAGCGAAATACTGCTTTGCCGGTACGGCCGGACCATGGATTTCTGTTTGACGCTGAGATCCATAAAGATGCGTACCCTGGCTATTCGCTCATGGGACGAATGAAAGGATTAGCCGAAATAACAGGGCTGGAAACAGGAATATTATTTAAATTGAATCAATAAAAATCAGTGAAAAAAATTATGAAGACGAACCAAATAATCTACACCATTTGCTTTCTGATCATCACCTGGATCTCCGTACCGCTCAGTGCACAGGAAAACTCCACGGGAGACAAGCCAATTATTACAGATATCTATACGGCAGATCCTTCTGCCCATGTATTTGAAGGCAAGATCTATATTTATCCGTCCCACGATTATGAATCAGGCATTCCTGAAGATGACCTTGGCAGCCATTTTAACATGCAGGACTATCATGTCTTTTCCCTGAAAAAGGTTGGCGGGGCTGTAAAGGATCATGGGATCGCTCTGCACGTGGATGATGTTCCATGGGCGGCAAAGCAAATGTGGGCTCCGGATGCAGCAGAGAAAAACGGAACCTATTACCTTTATTTTCCTGCCAAAGATTCGGATGGCATCTTCCGAATCGGTGTTGCAACCTCTTCAAATCCTGCCGGACCATTCAAGCCTGAAGATAAGCCTATGGAAGGAAGCTATAGTATAGACCCGGCTGTTTTCAAGGATTCTGATGGCTCATACTATATGTATTTCGGAGGGATCTGGGGCGGTCAGCTTCAGCGATGGGAAACCGGCAGCTATGTGGGCAATGATGTTTATCCGGCAAATGACAAGCCTGCCATCAACCCTAAAATGGCAAAGTTGAGCGGAGATATGTTATCCTTTAGTGAAGCACCGCGCGATATTCAGATCCTGGATGAGAATGGTGCACCCATAACAACCGGGGATAATGACAGGAGGTTTTTTGAAGCCGCATGGGTGCATAAATATAACGGCACTTATTATTTATCCTATTCTACAGGTGATACCCATACCATCTCATACGCAACAGGGGATAATCCCTATGGCCCCTTTACATATCGGGGAGTTGTTCTCAAACCGGTTATCGGGTGGACCAACCATCACTCGATTGTTGAATACAAGGGAAAATGGTACTTATTCTTCCATGATAGCTCATTGTCAGGCGGAAAGACCCACCTCCGAAGTGTAAAGGTAAAAGAGCTGAAATATAATCCGGATGGAACCATTCAGACATTAGATGCATACAAGGACTGATGCTAATAGTTGAACATATTATTCAAATTACAGTTAGGCAATAAAAAAATATAAGCGATGAGAATCCTATACATTTCTGTTCTTCTTGGTATGTTAAGTTCGATTTCATCGCGATGTTACGCGCAGGAAGATGCTGCTGCACTGGCGAAAGAATTGGCAAACCCTGTGGCATCACTCATCAGCGCGCCGCTGCAGAATAATATGGATTTTGGTATTGGCCCGTATAACGGCTCCCGTTACCTGCTGAATATTCAGCCCGTTATCCCTGTCTCCATTTCCGAAAATCTGAATCTGATAGCCAGGGTAATTCTGCCGGTAATCAGTCAATATAATATTACCGGGGAAGGCCAGACGGAAACGGGCTTTGGTGATGCTGTGATAAGCGGGTTTATCAGTCCGAAAGCCTCCAAAAATGGGTTTACCTGGGGTGCCGGCCCTGTATTTCTTGTTCCAATTGGCAAGGATTACTTTACCGCCGACAAGTTTGGAATTGGCCCCACAGTCGTGGCATTGAGGCAGGCCAATGGATTCACTTATGGAGCACTGATCAATCAGATCTGGAGTATCGCGGGAAATGATGAACGCATGGATGTGAGTCAGCTGTTTTTTCAGCCTTTCTTATTTTATAACTGGGCATCAGGTGCGGGGGTCGGTACAAATTTTGAAATCACTCAAAACTGGAAGGGTGACAATACCCTGGTTTGGATGAATCCTTCTGTGAGCGGAATTACCAGCCTCGGGAAACAAAAAGTTCAACTGGCTATCGGTCCGCGCTTTAACCTTGCGGCACCGGAAAATGCCAAAGCAAATTGGGGCGTCAGGGCGGTGGTTGTGTTCCTGTTTCCCAAGGGATAAAATAAAAAAGGCCTGTTGATACAGGCCTTTTTTAATGGCATTTCCACCTTTATTCCGTGGCTGTCTGTACTTTACTGAACTCCTGAACGGTTTTATAAGGCCGGTAAATAAACGGCAGCAGAAAACATTGTGCAATCGACATGAGCACACCGATCTGATCGGTCAGGCCATCCGGTTCCCCGGTAGCCAGCAACACCGCCTGCACAGGAATAGGACCCAAAATCAGGATTGCCATGAGTGTATTCCTTCGAGTCCACGGATCATTGACTGCCGGACCGGCCGCATCTTCCCGGATTACTTTATAAATCAAAAATAGTGCGAGTGCCGACAGGGGTATGACAATCCAGGTAATGGAAATATGCACGTTGAGGGTTTCGCCATGAAACATGCTGTCGCCATTCACGGCAATGTCGTATAACAGGTTTCCGAATACGTTGACAAACCACACCAGAAGTAAACCATAGAATATCGTACGATCCTTTACCCGGTATATGGAATACATCAGGAATACATAAAAAAGGAACTGAAGTACGACGAAAATGAAATCAGTGGTAATTCCATTTCCATAGAATGTGAATCCAAAATATTGCGTTCCCCAGGGATATGAGGATCCGTCGAAGATTGACCTGATGAATGGAAGCCATACGATCATGAAGGTGAGTGAAATCATAAAGGCCAAAATGTTTTTCCACAGGGTTGGCCGGCGGTAAGCAGTTAAGTTTATCATTGTTGTTGTTATTTGGTTATGACCTAATGATCGAATTCCGCGAATAGAAGTTGCAGAAAAAGTGGCTTCTGGGATGAATTTGAGCTATTTGGGATAAACGGTAAGCTATTTTTCGATACGTTCCATCAGGGCATCAATAGCTGTTCTTGAAACTGGGAAAACAGTGGGGTAATGATTAAGCTTTACGGAAAGTTTATTCCGGTTTCCCTCCACGCGATCGACATGAAAAAGATTAATCATATAGGACCTGTGACATCTGAATAGTGCCGGATGAATATCCTGTTCATCAATCGATTTAAGGCTTTGGCGGATGATGGATTTACGAGTCAGATCATCTTCCAAATAATATATCTCCACATAATTATCCGCAGATTCGATAAACAACAAATTACGCAGCTTCATGACCATCGTATCCCTGTCATTCTCTGCTACAATACGGATAATATCATCCCCATTGATTTGATCATTCCTGTAATGATAGGCTGCCGACAGCGACTCCTTAAGCGAGGTAATAAAAAGATAAATAAAAATTCCAGCGAGCGGCAGCATGCCGAGTGCAGCAAAATTGATCAGAAATTCAACATAACTCTTCCACCTGAAGTCATGCCACTCACCCAGGATATTGTAAATCAAAAAAGAGCTTGTGGCAAGTAAAATGTAATTCCAGAGGGTCCATACTATGATCCCGATTCTGTGTGAAGGCCTGAACAGAGGAAAAAGAAGGACTTCATTCAATATCAAAATTAACCCGGAACCACCAACAAAGATTGCCAGTGCATAGACAAATTGCCACCGGATACGTTCCGAGGGATCGTAATTGTTGACTCCAAACGGTTGAAAAAAGAGAAGAAAAACAAAAATGAACGCCATTGTTATCCAAATGGCATGGAATCGTTCCGGCCGGGTGAGCTGCCGGCCTTCTTCAAGCAAATAGGCTTTTAGTTTTTTCACCTGTATGACGCTATCATCGTGGGTTCAGATATCACTGCAATCCCTAATTTCAATATGCAACTTTTTTAGAAGTTACACCGATTTAAGATGAATTGTTTATGCAGACTATTTATGTGAATTCCGATCCGTAATAATCCCTTCCGCGATCCAGTTTGCGAGTGCCTGGCGGTTGTCTGAAAGGACAAACCGGCGTTGATCCTTTTCATTCTTAATATTCCCAAGTTCGATAAATACAGTTGGAGGATAGCTGTATTTAACCACATAAAGGCTGCTTCGCGAGCTCACAGAACCATAATAATTTCTGTTTGGCTGGTGCCGGTTATATTTCTTTGTAAAAGTTTCATGGATACTTGATGCCAGCGCTCTGCCATTCACGCTATTCATGTGATGATAGAAAAATACATCAATATTCTCCCCCCTGCTTCGGCTGTCGATATGAATTGCCAGCATTCGCTGATACGCACCCTGATGTTTTGCATAAAGGTCATTGACAACTGCAACCCGCTCACGAAGCCTAGAACGCTGGCTGTAGGGAATTTCCTTGTCGGGGTAATGGCGCTCATCGTTGTCTAATGGCAATATCGGCTCATCGCGGATGCCATCATCCTCATCACGCACGATCATGTAAACCGTCGCACCATGTTCCATCAGACGTCTGGCAAGCCTAAGCGTCACATCATATGCATATTCATCCTCGCTTAGTTCATATGGACCATATTGTCCGATAGCGCCCGGATCCGGACCGCTGTGACCGGCAACAAGATAATAGACCGCCCCTTTCAACTGATCGTCCTTCTTCGTTATGGTCTTGTATTTTGGTCCAAAGAGCGGCTCCAACATTGAATTTGCAGACTCTTTCGGAGCTGAAATCACTTCTTTTTCGGTTTCCTTTTTTTCTGGAAGAGGTGGTATAAGGTAGTACTGACCTTTTACAAGGCTGCTGTCGGTACCCAGCTTATCCTTATTCAACGCAATGAAGTCGGGCAGATAACTGGCAGGATTACGATCAGTTCGCCGAAGAATAGCAAAAATTCCTTCCCCGGTCTGAGCGACAACGGTATCCGGAATTACCTCCTGAGGGAAAAGGTAATGAGGAATGACAAGTACAAGAGCAGCCACCAGGGCGCCAAAAAATCTGCGTGCCATGGAACAAAAATACAAAAATTAATAGCTTTTAATAATTGGTTTTACGTGGAATATAAGAAAGTGTTCTGTCACAGAAGGATTAAACCTGACTTGTCTGATTCATTGATTTTATCTGCAAACGCACCCGTTTATCCAAAATTGCTAAGTGAAGCCATCTTTCTTTATTAATATTCAATATTATGAAAGCTTTCATCCTGTCTGGTTATGGCAAGCCTGAAGATCTTACGTTGCAGGATGCCATTAAACCTGTTCCTGCATCCAATCAGGTTCTTGTCAAAGTAATGGCCACTGCTATTAATGACTATGACTGGGCAATGGTCAGGGGGCAGCCTAAAATTTACCGACTCTTGTTCGGGGTTTCTAAACCAAAATGGCCTATTCCGGGCATGGAGCTTTCGGGAGTGGTTGAGGAAATTGGTCCTGATGTAAGTCGATTCAAGATTGGAGACAGAATCTATGGAGATATTTCCCAATTCGGATTCGGAACGTTTGCGGAATATGCCTGCGTCAATGAAAAGGCTTTCTCCAAAATGCCGGATCATATGAGCTTTGTGGAAGCAACATCCATTTCACATGCTTCAATGCTGGCATATCAGTCGCTTTACGACTACGGCAAGATTAAAGATGGAATGAAAATACTGATCAATGGAGGAGGTGGAGGAGTAGGTTTTTACGCACTTCAGTTAGCAAAGCTTCATAATGCGGAAGTCACCGGGGTTGATACGGGAAAAAAACTTAAAAAAATGCAAGCCATGGGTTTCGATCATGTGATCGATTATAAAAGGGAGGATTTCACACGTAACGGTCAGAAATATGACCTGATCGTGGATACCAGGACGACGCGTTCTTCCTTCAGTTTTCTCCGTTCATTAACAGATAAAGGACGATATGTCACCGTTGGAGGATATTTAAATCGCATTTTTGAAACGATGGTGACAAATCCGCTGATCTCCCTGTTCAGTCGTAAACGCGTAAAATTGGTTATGCTGGAGGCGAACAAAGACCTTGATCACATTAATCGTCTTTATGAAGAAGGCAAACTGAAATGTATCATAGACGGACCGTACACTATGGACAAAATTCCCTGGGCTATCCGTTATTTTGGGGAAGGGCTGCATACAGGGAAAGTGGTGATTCGTATCTTTGACGAAAAGTCATTTTAACATTTGAAATGCCGAGATTCCTGAAGATTATATTATGGGTATTGCTATCCCTCCTTATCCTGGTATTCGCCGGAGGTGGTATTTTTATTTATAAGGTAAAGTACGGGTTCCCTGTTTTTTATGAAACTGAAGCACCTGCTATCACGATACCGGATGATCGGCTGAGCATATTACTGTTTTCAAAAACCACCGGATTCCGACACGGTGAATCCATTGATGCCGGCCAGAAGATATTTCAGGAGTTAGCAGATAAAAACGGATGGTACCTGTACCATACTGAAGAAGGAGGAATTTTCAACCCATCTCAGCTATCAGGATTTGATGCGGTTATATTCAATAATTCCACCGGGCGGGTGTTGAATGATGATCAGCGCAAAGCCCTGGAATCCTATGTGGAAAATGGAGGTGTACTGATAGGTATTCATGGAGCGGGGGATGATTCTCATCATTGGGAATGGTATAAATCTAATTTGCTCGGATCTGAATTTTCACACCATTCCCTGAATCCACAGCTTCAGGAAGCTACGGTTGTTTTGCAGGATACTACATCGACAGGGCTTATGCCTGAATGGAATCAGACCGATGAATGGTACGTATTTTTTGAAAACCCGAAAGAAAACGGTTTCAAAATTCTCTATACGA
Organism: Cyclobacteriaceae bacterium; assembly: GCA_050289805.1. GTDB lineage: Bacteria > Bacteroidota > Bacteroidia > Cytophagales > Cyclobacteriaceae > JAUILA01. The sequence goes on along the minus strand of JBNKGL010000006.1, from coordinate 179,774 downwards.
TTGATGGAGAATCAATCTCCGCCAGCGGCAATATTCTCTGGATGACCGACAAGGATTTCGGAATGGGCAAGTCACATCCTGTGGCCTGGCATGGAACCGTCGGTCAGGGCCGGACATTCTACACATCCATGGGCCATAATGCTGCTGTTTGGCAAAACCCCGGATATGTTAAAATGCTTGAATTAGCTGTAATCCGGAACTTTTAAATTGAAGACAAAAAAAGCAGCTGTTAGCGCTGCTTTTTCCTTGATTCCAAATTTAAAACTCTTTACCGGGACAACAGGTGTGTTGCTTTCTCCGATTCCATTATCTTTTCAGTATGCCTGAAAATGTTCAATTTCATTTCCCTGAATTTTTTCATGTATTCAGATAACTTGATTTCCAGAGCGGCATGTTCATCCCGGCATGTTTGTATGTCGTGCGAGAATGGATTTTCAATGATTTCCTCAATATGTTGAAAATGAATCCGAAGCCTGCTTTCTATCTGAGCACGTTCTTTCTCCATTTCGTGCAATTGTGAGACCATCACGCGCGTATCTTCAATGTGTTTATCATCGATTAACCACATTAAATACTTATCTATCAGTATCTGCAGAAATCCCAGTTCATCCTCATAGAACTTCAGATCAGATAACCAATGCTCACTCATGTAATACATTTGCTCCGGCGAAATGCGCGCCATACCCTTACTTTCCGGACGAGTAGTCTTACTGGTTCTCGTTTTTCCGGATTTTGTTGATGATGTGTTCATTTTGATCCAATTTGAAAATAATCTAGCAAAAACTGACCTGTTTCGGTATGACAAATGATTGGAAAAAAATGAACATCCGTCAGCCAATTTCAAGCCTCCATCTACGGTATACATGATAAGAAAAAAACCCTCTTAAAAAAGAGGGTTCATGATGTAAACAGGCAGTATGCATTTCACATACTGGCTGCCATTTCCATTACCTCATCTGGTGATTTGGGGTCTGGAACATAGTTGTCAACAGGGGGAATGGACATCAGGTATGCATGAATCGCCTTGAGGTCTTCGTCGGGCAATTCGCCCAGGATTTCCCATGGCATTGGTGGCATAATAGGCCTTCCCTGTTCAACGCCCATATGCTTGCCGGTTCTCATGGCCTTAATGAAGGTCTCTACCGTCCACCCTTTTATCCCCGTCTCATGGGGGGTAAGGTTCCTTGCAAAGGACATTCCCCAGGGGCCGATAAATGCGGTGAGGTCGGGAGAAAACGAAAGCCAGTTTCCTGGTTCCAGCGATTTCGTATCAATTGGAGGCAACGGTGAATCCTGCGGATGTCCGGAGAGCATCCTGGATTCATCGAATTTCATCCCTCCGTTTTCCATAATTTTGGGTGAATGACAATCCTGGCAGCCACCGATGGTTGTGAGATGTTTGCCCTTCAGAATATAATCCTGTGTAGTCATTTCAGGTTCTGCTGCTTGTGTTTCGGTTACCGGTTGATTACAACTGGTAATGCAAATGCCCGCAATCACACAGATTACAAGCATTGCCTGCGTTTTAAATTGGTACATTGGTGTATGGTTGGTTAAGGGTTTAATTGATCCGACAATCCCGGCTTCCAGAGAACGCCAAACCAATGAAAATATACGAAAAATAACTGGAAATTAAATGCGTGGAGACCTGGCTGAAAAGGTCTGAAATGCAAAAATAAATCTCCCTATATTACCGGTTCAAAAAGTTATTCAACTGACATGAAATATTTACTCTATATCGCTATTGCGGCATTTACCCTGTGGATGGTTTCGGAAATAATTGAAATTTGGAAGGGCTATAATGCTGCAGTTTATTACCTCACATCCGCCTACCATATTCTCGCAGGTGTCGGTATCTGGGGATTGCATCTTTGTCAGTCAAAAAACAAAAACCTGCCCAGCCTTCTTGGGACATTTCTGATTTCAATCACGTATTTCGCGCTGGCTTATTTTCCTGTCCAGGTGCTGAATTCAGGATTAACCGTTTCAGAGTTTATCGAGTTGAACCCAATTTATAAAATACCTGGTCTTTTAAGCCTGTCGGGATTTATCATCTTTGGTATTGCGGTATTGCGACGAAATTACTTCCCCCTTTGGACAGGGATCATACTGATTTCAGGGACTATTTTTTATACGATTGCCATGACATTGAAGCTTCAGGCGGGCATCAATGTGGTTAACATCATCATTTCGCTAACCATTATATACATGTGCTTCTTTGGTTTGAGAAAGATGAGTTCGGAACACACGTAACACAGGGATCATGAAAGATGAAAATGTGAAAATTATTTTAATTCAATCCTGTTGATACCACGTGCAAAATTCTTATTTTCAGACACTTTAATAAATTCTTAAAACACAAACCCAATCCCGTCATGAGCAACACCAAAGGATACGCCGCATACAGTCCTACCGAAGAAATTAAACCGTTTGACTTTGATCGCCGGGAAGTGGGGCCCAACGATGTAAAAATTGAGATCGATTACTGTGGTGTTTGTCACAGTGATATTCATACAGCACATAATGACTGGGGAATGTCGATGTATCCCATTGTGCCCGGGCATGAGATTGTGGGACATGTAACTGCAATAGGATCTGAAGTAACGAATCACAAGGTTGGTGACCTGGTGGCCGTAGGATGTATGGTGGATTCATGCCGTGAATGTGCTTCCTGTAAAGATGACCTTGAACAATTTTGTATGAAAGGTATGGTCATGACATATGGAAGTCCGGATCCCGTAATGGGCGGTGTTACACACGGTGGGTATTCAACGCAGATTGTTGTGAACGACTATTTCGTGCTGAAAGTATCCGACAAGCTTGATGTAAAAGCAGTCGCCCCGTTGCTATGCGCCGGAATCACCACGTATTCACCTCTTAAACACTGGGAAGTCGGACCAGGCCAAAAGGTTGGTGTGATCGGGTTGGGCGGACTGGGTCATATGGGCGTCAAATTCGCCGCTGCCCTGGGTGCTGAAGTCATCATGATCACGACTTCGCCCGAAAAAGGGGCGGATGCCAAACGACTGGGAGCGAGCGACGTGATTGTTTCCACAGACCCGGATCAAATGGCCGCACATGCAGGATCTTTTGATTTTCTGTTAAATACTGTTCCTGTCGCACATGATATTAATCCATACCTGCCGCTGCTTAAAAACGACCGGACCATGGTGCTGGTAGGCGCAACCCCGGTGGATGTCCATAGTATGGGACTCATATTCGGAAGGAAAAATGTTGCAGGATCCTTGATCGGCGGAATCAAAGAAACCCAGGAAATGCTGGATTTCTGCGCAGAGCATAATATTGTTTCAGATATTGAAATGATCAATATGGATGAAATAAATGATGCCTGGGACCGTGTAATGAAATCGGATGTGAAATACCGGTTCGTGATCGATATGAATTCCCTGAGATCAAACTGATGATATCATAGGTATCTGACCGGTATTTTAACTCCCCGCAAAGGGAGTTCCGAATATTCCTACTGCCAGTTCAGCCCAGATAAGCAGGAAGGCAATCAGTAGAATTGCTATTAGTGCAATACGGTTTTCAGTTTTGGTAACCTTTCGCAACACTACTTCAAGCAGGATTCCGACTCCGGCCAGGAGTGTACCCATTATCACAAAGTCAAAAGGAGACCAGTCTACTTCTGATGAAAACTGCATGCCAATCAACGGGATGAGCAGCAGTGATAAGGCAGACGCCAATATAATCAGCAGTCGCCTGTTCTTGTGTGTCGTTGTCATTGTATTCATATTTTAAAATTTAAAGTCCATTTCATCGGGATTACCCAAGCCACCATTGAAAAGATGAACAGTTTAAATGGTTATATTCACTTTCAATGTTATTTAAAAGTACTTTGAATTACAAAGTAAATAAATATTCAACATTTATAAAAATGAATTCTGGAATTTTTGATAAGCTATAGCCTGGTTTTATCTGGAAGGATCACTCACTTGCCGCATTAAAAATGGCATCAAGTAAACTTCCCTCCTCTTTTGTATCATTGCCCAGTTCCCAGAACATAATGCCGCCGAGACCCTTCTCCATGGCATAACGGGTCTTCATTGCCACAGAAACGGTATCATCATAGGAGATCATAATACTGTCGGCCGCGCTGTACATATAAGGTGCTTTTGCCAACTCGTCCCAATGGCGGGTATAATTTGTATCTGGTTCAAACACCTTTCTTATATGATGGTAGGCACTCCAGCCGATATGAAGGCCGCCGCTTAGCTGGTACAGTCCGAGGTTATCCGGAGGCACGCCCTTCCATGCCCGTCCGTAGAAGGCTGATCCGATCACAATCTGCCCGGGATCGACTCCCTCCCCGATCAGGAATTCCACAATTTTTTCGACAGACTCGGGATTGGGATCAGGGCTTTCCCCTGCCTGGAAAAGACTATCCAGGTGATCATGAAATGGTGTGCCTGCAATTTGTTCGCTTGTTACATTGCCCAATGGCGTATGATGCCCCGTATAGATTGAAACGCCGGATACCTGGTCATAAGTCATCACATTGGTGTAATTGGCATATTTCATGACTTCGTTCAACTCAATATGATCGTAATACCGCTTCCAACCCGCCGCTGCGAATGTGAGTATTTTGGGCGTATTGAAAGTATCGAGCATTTCACGAAGACCCTTCATCAGGGCAGTGAAATTTTTTGTGTCTTCCGGACGGGCCATGGTCCCGGCACCGGAAATCCCCGGATATTCCCAGTCCATGTCCATGCCATCGAGCTGGTATTTTTCAATGAAGTCATGGGCACTCCTTATAAACTTCGACCGGCTTTCTTCCGTCAGGGCCATATCTGAAAACCCGTCGGCCCCCCACCCTCCACAGGCGATCATCACCTTCAGATCAGGGTTACGTTCTTTTTGACGGACGAGTGCCTCGAGCTTAGGCCCTGCTACTTCGGGTTTGCCAAATTTCATTTCACCCTCAATCACATGGGTAAAGGAATAAATTATATGGGTAAGCTTTTCAACGGGGATCTCATCGGGTTTGTAGTCCCGTTCAGGAACATAATACGCCATGATCACAGGATCGGATTTCCCTTGTTCCTGACCTTCATGTTGTGTTGAACATGAAAAAAAGATGAAAAGGTATATGATAATCAACAAATGTTTCATTGGATGAAGTTATTCCGCTGGATTAAGAAAATAAGTGAAAGATAATCAATATTGCCAGTCCTGCCAGGTTTCGTATCGCTTTGCAACTCTTTTTTACTTCTGAAAAAAATCGCCAATTTGTATGTCGACTTTAATAAGGGTTAAGTCCTAAAGATGTATGAAAAAATTATCCGTTGCAATACTGCTGTTATCAGCGTTTCATTATGGAACCAGCCAGGAATTGAAACTCAATGAACTGGAGTATTTCGAAAGGAATGGTGTGAATGTCCTCGTATACAACAACCTCTTTACCGGAGGCTTTAACGATGAAAAAACTGCCGGTATAGAACTGATCCATCACGGTGTGAGGACGGCTCAGGGCGGGGCAGTCAGACTTTCCAGTACCCCGGAGCAGTGGGACCTTGTTCCTGTCATACGTTCCCGTGAAGTGGACAGTGAATCGAAGTCCATTTCATCTGTATTACGGTATGAGGATTATGATTTCGAATCGCGTGTTATCGTAACCGCTAAAGGAAACGCGGTTGAGATATCGGTATATCTTGATGAACCCCTTCCTCAGGAAATTGAAGGCGATGTGGGCTTCAACCTGGAATTCCTGCCTTCTCAGTACTGGGGGAAGACTTACCTGATGGACGGCCGGCCCGGTGTATTTCCTCGTTATACGGTTAGTGAAACGACTACACGGCCAAGCAATGAAAAACTAAAGCAATTTAAAGGATATGTAACCTCCGATGACAGGGGTACGGGCAGGTTTATTGAACCTTTGCCTATTGAAAAGGGTAAGACCATGATTCTTGCGCCGGATGATCCCGGGCGATTGGTCAAGATAACCTCCGATTCAGATCTGATGTTTTATGATGGCCGCATTCTGGCGCAGAACGGCTGGTATGTTATTCGCAGTTTGCTGCCATCGGGGCAAACCGGCAAAGTACTCACCTGGATGGTAGAACCGCATGCCATTGAAGGTTGGATCAGGGAGCCGAATATCGGATTCTCCCAGGTGGGATACCTGCCATCGCAACCTAAGGTCTCTGTGATAGAACTTGACAAGAATGATCAAACGGAGGCAACTGCATCCATCTACAAAATAGAGGAGGATGGCAAAACTACCAGGGTTTATACCGGCAGCATAGAGCCCTGGGGCGATTATTACAAATATCACTATGTGAAATTCAATTTTACGGAGGTGAACACACCGGGTATCTACTATATTCAGTATGGCGATATCAAAACAAATCATTTCATAATTGAAGAGAATGTTTACGACAAGATCACAGATGCAACCAGCGATGTGTGGATTCCTATTCATATGAATCACATGTTCGTTAATGAGGCCTACCGGGTGTGGCATGGCGAACCGTTCAGGGAAGGCTACCTCCAGGCCCCGCCAAATACCGATCATTTCGATTTACATGGGCAGGGACCCACTACCGATACGGAATATGAAGCACTGGAAACCATTCCGGGCTTAAACATTGGTGGATTCTTTGATGCCGGGGACTTCGATATCGAGACAGCGTCGAATATTTTCGTGGTGCAGAATTTTGTTGAAACATGGGAATATTTTAAACCCCAGCGGGATCAAACCTTTGTTGATGAGGAACAGAGGTATGTTGATCTTCACCGTCCGGATGGCACTCCGGATATATTGCAGTATCTTGAACATGGAACGCTGAACCTGGTTGCACAGGCCGAGATTCTCGGCCACATGGCACAAACCCTTTCCAACTCCGTCCTTGACAATTATCACCATCTTGGCGACGCCGCTTCAATAACGGATGGCCTTCCTTTTAATCCGGAACTTGGTCCGTATGAAATAGCTGAGGACGGTCTGTCCAGCGGAGTACGCGATGACATGTGGGCCTTTACAAGCCGGAATCCAAGCCTGGATCTAAGGGCCGCTGCAATGTTTGCCTCTGCAAGCCGTGCGTTGAGCGGCTACAATGATGATCTTTCTGACAGGGCGCTGGCCCAGTCGAAGCGCTTGCTGAAAGAAGCCACTGAATTACTCGCCAAGCAGCCTGAAGATGAGAATAGCCGGGGCCGGTTTGCGGATATTTCAACCAATCTGCAATTATTCATTACTACAGGGGAGCAGCAATATGCAGATAAATTCCAGGAGCTTCTCTGGCCTTCGCTGGACCGTAATGTGAGCTTCAGTATTCTGACAGCGCTCCATGCAATACCGTATATGGATTCATCATTCAAGGAAAGGCTGCGTGCTTATGTTGTGCAATACAAGACATATATCGATGAGCTTGAAGAGGATAATCCCTATGGAGTACCTATTAGTCTCGGCAATTGGGCGGGATCCGGTGGTATTGTCCGGTTTGGAACTACGATTTGTTTTGCCAACATGTATTTTCCGGATATTATTGATGAACATCATGCGTTCAAAGCCACCAACTGGCTGTTTGGTTGTCATCCCTATCACAACTATTCGCTTGTAGCTACTTCTGCAGCTGTCCGGCCCAAGGAAGTATTTTATGGTAATAACCGGGCTGATTTCTCCTTTATTCCGGGTAATGTAGCTCCGGGGATACTGTTCAGAAAGCCCGATCATTTCGAAAATTATGACGACTGGCCTTTCCTGTGGGGGCAGAACGAGGGTACGATTGGAGGGAATACCAGTTACCTGATTTTTGGATCGGCGTTTAAGAATTTAGTTAAGAAGGAATGATGCTGTAAAATTATAAGTGATTACCCCTTCTTCTGGTATTTATCCGCTATTATCCGGCTGAAGCTACTTTGAAGATCCTGGATAATTTTAATTTTGGATTAGAATAGTAATGAGATACGAATTGTTGAAAAACAGAATGCACTAAAAAACCCCCATGAAGGATTCACGGGGGTTTTCTCATTGGGAAATCAGGTGTTCTGATTTAACCTTCCATTTTTTCATTTATACTCTCTTTAAAATCATCCCAGTTCTTTTTCATTGAAGCCAATTCATCATTCACTTCATCTTTGAAATTGTTCCAGGTATCTTCTGTCTGATCATCTACTTCATCAAGTTTTTCCTGAAGATCAGCTTTGAATTCCTTCAGGTCATCTTTAGTTGCCATCCAGGATTCTTTCATTTCATCTGAGGCATCTTCCATTTTTGCATCCATTTCATCGATGTCATTCTGGATTTTACTGATTTGCGATTCAAGATCACTTTTCATTTGTTCCTTTTTATCCTGCCAGTCCTGGGTTATTTCCTGACTTGAATCCTGTGAATTTTCTGATGTACCGGTACACATGGTAAATGTCCCTGCAATTATTATGACTCCAACTATATAGGCTATTCTATTTAAAAGTTTCATGTCTTTGTTCGTTTTGTTTAGTCTTTGTTAATTAAAGTTAATTCAAGCACGCCCAATTATCGATCGCGCTTCTATCCTATATGGTGTAAATTCCATGCCAACAGCTATAAGAAGCAGATAAACGTGTTTTCCGTTTCTTTCGTGTGTATTCTAGACCCGAATTCACAATATAGTTGTTGCCATTCTTCCCCAACATTTAGACTTTCCTGCCCTGTGATCAAAGTTTAGGAGGTTGGCAATGTATTTGGACTATCGGTGTCATTACCTGATATCTGAATTTGATATCTGAAAATTGAAACTAAACTAATCAACTATGTTACGCTGGACACTTATATTTCTTGTAATCGCAATTATTGCCGCTATTTTTGGTTTTGGAGGTATTGCCGCCGGGGCCGCTGGGATCGCGAAGATCATATTCTTTGTATTCCTGGTTCTGATGGTTGTTTCTCTTATTTCCGGACTTATCAGGAAATAACGAAAACCGTTAAACAGATATCGGAGCCTGCAGGTTTTGCAGGCTCTTTTGTTGATAAAAAAAGCTCGCATATAAAGGCTTTTTCTGTTAGAGTAATTTCAAAGGGTCGACAAATACTTAGCGGTTCGGAATGGTGAATGACAATGCAACTCCGAATGAGCTGGCGGAGAACTTCTCATCGGATTCATCCTTATACTGCACTGAAGTATAAGTTACAGCAATCCACCTGTAACCAAACTCGAATCTCGGCCCGACGCTGCTGGTAAAATCAACGTCCGGAAGAAACCCGTCGCCCTTGAGGTTTGTCCCCAAATGAGTTGTGGCACCGGCTCCCGCCCTGAAGTTTTCGTTTATTTTCCAGAATCCCATAAGATTGAATGGAAAGCGTAACAGGCGGATATTTGCATTATCAGCTGCAGTTGTATTGTATTTTACCCCGATGGTACTGCGAACCATAAAAGCCTGGGAAACAATAAACTCTCCGCCAACTGCAAGGAAGCCCCCCTGTCCGGCGCGCATTTTTTGGTCTTCTCCATTGGTAAAAAATACGGTGAGAATTTCATCACCCCCGAACTCGATCCCGGCTTCAATCAATAATTTTACGGGCCTTGTCTTTTCAGTATCCTGTGCCATCAAGAGGCTGTGCTGGGAGAGCAGAAAAATCAAAATAACAGTAAAACAATATTTCATTTTTATTGGTAAATTAAATTCCGGCAAATGTATTGATTTGGCTGAATTTCAAATGAGGTGGGATAACTATTTTTGAATAACTTTTATGCCTTTGAAAAGAACCTCGATACTCATTGAAACAGATGTCGTCAATTTTTCCGGAAAACCACGATTCAGGTTGATATTGTTTCCAATGGTATAGTTATGAGGATTTTCTCTTTTTGAATCAAAAAACACATCTTGCTGTATTATTCCATCTGAATGGATGAAGATTTAAGTTATCCTTTTTTGAGAAGCTACCTACAAAAGATTTTTCATCAACAGCTTTATAACCGTGCTTATAGCAGGGCACGGTTCACATTATTTGGTGTTGTAATTAAAGAGATAAGGGGTTCATTTCGTCAATTCTATACCAGGAGATATCCAATCAGGAGTTTATTCAGAGCCATTGGTATCATTTCATCAGCCTTGTTGAGAATTGTTTTAGGCAGGAATGTCAAATACAGTTTTGCGCATGCTGGAGAAGACAGAATCATTGAGTTTGCTCTCAATAATGTTATTTCATACAATGGCTATTATGTGGATGTAGGCTCAAATCATCCAATATTCATTTCCAATACTTATCTACTATACCGCAAAGGCTGGCGCGGTATCTGTATTGATGCGAATAAAAAATTAATTGATAAATATAAATATTACCGACCACGAGATGTGGCGGTTTGCACGCTTGTTTCAGATCTCGATTCAACAAGAGATTTTTACCTGATAGAAAATGATGTACTCTCGACCACTGAAATTGAAAACCTTGAATACCCTAAAAAGAATAATTTAGAGATTAAAAAAATTGAAGTCCAAACAAGCACATTGACAAGCATTTTGAAAACTCATGGAGCCCCCGGCAATTTCGATTTACTCACCATCGATGCGGAGGAACATGACTTTCATGTCCTGAAATCGTTAGATTTTTCACTGTATTCCCCGAAATTGATTGTACTGGAGGATGAAACATTTTCTCTCGAGAGCTCTCCCGAAAATGAAATATATCAGTATTTAATTTCAAACAGATATGAATTTTTGGGCTTCATTTCAAAAAATTTGTATTTCAAACGCGCAGAATAGTAATCAATCTCTACATTGAAGACGAAGTAAGCCCCTCTTCTCTGTGTCCTGAACCACTCTAGCCTGCCTGCCTTCCAGCAGGTAGATATCACTAAACTAACACTGTACCGTAGTATCCTTTCTAAAACCTGTCGTCTGTCGATGATTCCATTTTTCATGGCGTGGATACCCTATAATTGTCCCATAAACCATTGAAACAGTCATGAAAAAATGCATTATTCTTTTTTTGTCATTATTTATCTACCAAGCCACCTCTAGCCAGTCATTGGAAAGAGAAGCCGATAGTTTGAAAGCTCAGGGATTGCTGATGCCTGCCTTGATGAAATACGGAGAAGCCATGGCGAAGATGCCATCGCCTGAAACAGCTTATGATTTTGCCGCTGCAACGGCCCTGTTGTGGACTACCCATATGCGAGATACCTCTTTCTATTTCCTGGATTATGCGCTGCAAACAGATTCTACGTTGGCCCCATTATATAACCCGGAATTCTTAAGCCTTATCCACGATCCCAGATGGGAGAAAATTGAAGATTCACAGATAGCGAAGTTTGAAGCCCGGCACGGACCCATTCGGAATGAACCCTTTGCCAGGGATCTTTTCAGAATGATCATCAGGGACCAGGGATTTATGTACGCGGGCAATATTGAACGAAGAAAATATATAGAAAACGGAGGTTACTTCAGTACCCCGACAATCTTTCCGGTCCTGGCCATGGAAGAAGAATATAAGAAGCAAAATGAAAAGCGCCTCGTTGAATTACTGGATCAATATGGCTGGCCGACTGCCTCCGAGGTGACAGAGTTTGCAGCAGCAGGCGCCGCATTGATTATCAACCATTCAAATTACGAATTAAGGTCAACCTATTTTCCCATGCTGGAGGATGCCTTTCGAAAAGGGGAAGCACAGCCCTTGCGTTATGCCAAAATGCGTGATCGTCTGTTAGTGGAAGAAGGTAAAGAACAGCTTTACGGGACTCAAATAAAAATGAATAATTTGGAGCGAAAACCGTATCCAATCCAGGACCCCGTTCATGTGGACAAGAGAAGAGCCGAAATCGGACTGGGACCATTACAACCCTATCTTAAGGCCAGATTCAATATTGACTGGGATGTGAGGCAGGAGGAATAGTTTTAAACTGCAGCATCCGATGTCTGTCATCGGCTTGATTACTTTTTAGAACATTTCGATTGAAAATCTAACTCGTGCAACTATTCAGAAGATTGAAACAGACTCCGATTTGTAATAGATAGTACCTTTCGACATAATTATTTGAAAACCAATTTTTTAAACGAGGAAATGCCCGGGTAGGCCCTCCTTCCGATTAATACAACAATTATGCGAATTTCAATTATTACTCTTTTAGCAATTAGTTTCTTTACCTCTGCAATTGGTCAGGTGAAGGAACTATGGACCGAAAATCATACGGAAAACATAAACTGGCAACAGGTTACCTCCTATGGTCATTACATTGTAGGCGGGAGCCGGTCTTTATCGGCGTTCAATCCCGAGACGGGCCAAATATTGTGGACGGTACCTGAATTTGCGAATGTTCCCATGGAAGCCGTCGAACAAATGGACGGATCGCCGTTACTTTCTGTGAATATCGGAACCGACATCGCCTTTCTTGATCCATTTACCGGGGAAAAGAAGTTTGACAGCAACAAGGCTGGAATAAAGGAAATTATAGACCAGCATGTACTGTATGAAGCGAATGGCATCCTGATTTCCGGAAAGAACGTAAGCAATGATGAAACCATCGTCATGGCTTCGCTGGAAACCGGTGAGATCGCCTGGTCAATACGGGAAGATTACGGACGCGTTGTCGCAGTAAGTGAGGTGTCGCCCAATGAAGTTTTGATAGTCACACTATTTTTCAACTACAAAGTCAATACAACTTCTGGAGATATTATCTGGAAGAATGAAATTTCGGATGCCAATGCACAACTTGAAAAAATGGGTGCTTTGGGTTCCCTTCTGAAGGATGCAACGACTTCCATGGCAAACAAGATGGATATTAATGTGGGATTCTTCCAGCATCCTACCGACGACATGTTTATCATCGCCAGTGAACAGGAGGGATCTGCCTCTAACAGCGGTTTTACCATGAGCACGGGCGATACTCCACAGATGAACACTACCTACATAGCGTTCTCACTGAGTACAGGTGAGAAACTCTGGAAAAACGATATTCAGGTAAACGGTATGATGGGTACATTACACTTTGCCGACAACGGATTTATATCCCTGCCTGATAACGGTGGAGGAACCATTATTAACTTGTATGACTACACTACCGGGGAAGGCATGTGGGGTAAGAAGGGAAAAGGCGTACGGATTAAGGGTGGAATCTACGACTATGTCGTGGCTGGAGATGGCTTGCTGCTGGTGACCCGTCAGGGAGAAAAAGATTTTATTTCTTACCTGGATGTGAATCAGGGCCTGCTCACTTTTGACAAGCCTGTGAAAATTGACGGTCGCCTCACCTTCAGTGAGAAGACACCGAACGGACTTCTGTTCATCACAACTGAGGAATTAAATATCCTGGATCCTGCAACAGGCGAATTGCTTTTGAAAGATCAGATAAGTGTCAACCGGGCCATTGTACAAAATGCAGATGTGCTGTATGCCTACGACGTTAAACATAAAGTGATCAAGAAATTAGACAAGAATACGGCCAAAACAAGCATCTTTTCCCCGGATATAAGATTTGAAGGAAAAGAAATCCCTACTAATATTGAAATGCGGGAAAGTGGTTTGTTGGTTTCTTCGGAACAGAATATGCTGTTATTGGACCAGGAAGGGAAAGTAGTTTATACGAATTACTTCGAGGCACCGAGGGAACCAGGGGTTTTGCGTGCCCTTCGATATGCCAACGCGATATATGCTTCCTATGTTAGTGTTGTTTCGTATAGTGCGGCAGCACAATTAGGGGCCATCAGCCAGCAGTATTCAGACGACGTTGCCGTATCCTCCATTGCGAATGGACTGGGACAAGCCTACGGAGAATTGGGTAATCAGGCATCAGGCTTTGCAAAACAATCCTTTCAAATGGCAAATGCCCGCTTCAAGGCAACTTCAGAAGGGGAAAATTATCTGATCATTCTGTCAAGAGTAGATCAGCAAAATGCGCTACTTCAGGTGAATAAAGACTCGGGTGAAGTTGAAGGCAAAATATTCCTTGGAAGTGACCGGAATCCCGACTATGCTATGGACGGTGTGCTTGGGTATGTATTCTATCGAACAGGACCTGATTCGATAAAGGGGTATAAGTTGTAATAAACGGGGGAATTCCATTCCCCGAACAGTGCGGATTAGCTTCTGGCCCAATCGCACCCACTCTCAATAAAAAAAGCAGCCTTTTAGCTGCTTTTTTTATTTCTTGCTTCCCCAGATTTTATTCCGGGGGGCATTCAGTAATCAGGAATTATTTACACAGATAATGAACTGTGATCAGCATGCAATTTCTCGTAATCAAAAATCCTGCTATATCAATACCTGGAAGGTAGGGCTAAACTTCTCATAACTTCTTAATAATCCCTACTGAGGGAATCAGAAAAAGCGAAGGTGCAGGGTCTTCTACTGACATGATCCAACCCGATTGAATGTTCAAGTCCATATTTATGGTTTCATTCAGTTTGAAATCGTATCCTAATCCAAACCCATAGGTCATCGTCATAAAGCTATTCTTTCTCTCACGTCCGGGCTCTTCCAGGTATTCCACCTTTTCCCATGTATACCCTGGTCCGCCAAAAGCCATGACGTAAGGTCTGTTTTCCAGGTTCGTAAAGGAATACCTCAGCTGAATATTCAATCCGACCGACTGATGCACATTCAAACGCTCATCAGAATGTATACCTGTGTTCATATTATAAAAATGGTAGGTAGTTTCTGATGTTCGTCCGTAAAAAGGAACAGCCGCCAGTGTAAACTTCTTGTTCAGGTTGTAATAAACACCCGGACTAATCATAAATCCGATAAGGTCAAAATTTCCATCCGCAATATTCACCAGTGGAGCGCCGTGTATTCCCAGGAATAATCGGTCTTTTGTTTTCTCCTCATCCTGGGCAACTACTCCCGTAGTGAGTAAAAGAGAAATAAGAAGCAGGCTGTATTTCATTTCTCGCCGTTTTATCCTAAGACACAATATAACCAATTAGGTTGTAATATATATGTGCACTTATATTTTTCCATATTTAGTACGATTCTGATTTATATTATAATTCCAGTCCTGATTGACCCATTTTAGTGGATAATTTATATATTGAAATTGCATTGGTGAGTTGTAAATGGCTTTATACGTAGTTGCGGTAATTATTGATCTGAAATACGCTTATTGTAAACTCTCCTACTTAAATCAATTTTGACCGAAAAACTCTTCTCAGTTGACCCAAACAAAGAAAACCGTTGTCACAGATGAACCTAAGGAAGTGAATCCTTCAGGTTTTGACCGTCGAAAGTTCCTCATGCTCAGCGCTACCGGAGTAGCATCCACGCTGACTGGTTGCGCGATAAATCAAAATACGAGCCAGCCAGCCCAAATTACAGAAGACGCGGGAATTGTACCTGTTGATTCTGATCCTTTGGAGGGCATGGCTGAGGCCGGTGACCTGGTTAACCCGGCAAACATGCCGACGGAAACCTGGCAGGAGCCCTGGGTTTGGCGCCCGGAACGATGGCGGGACTCCTGCCTGGAGTTAAACGTAGTTGAATTTCAAAACCCGGGAGATTCGACCTCGCCCGGGGATCAGGGAGCATCGTTATTCAGTTACGGAGGAACGAGTCCGGGGCCGACAGTACGCGTGAAAAGTGACGGAACGGTACGGTTCAGGGTGCGAAATCATTTGGATCAAAATCAGCAAAATACCCCGGTGGGTCCTGCGCCCGATCCTCTCGAATTAGTTCCGGCTGTTCGCAATCAAGTTATTTCACTTATCAAGGAGCAGGTACCTGACAGGACTACAAACCTGCCCGACTTCTTTTTGCCGTTTATATACCCTGAACAGGTGAATCAGGTTATTCCTGTAAAGTTGCTCCCTGGTTGGAATCTGGGAGGTCATATCAATGGTCTGCACGGAGCCCACACTACCAATTTACACACGCATGGCCTGCACGTTGAACCGCAGCGCAATAAGGATGGCAGCCACTCTGATAATCTGTTTCTTCGGATTATCCCACAAGCTGACTGGGAGGCGAGGAAGGCGGTCGGAAATGCGAAACTGGATCCAAATGAACATGTGGGAGAATTGGAATACAAGATACAGCTTTCCTTTGATCGTAATGGTCAGCAGATGCCCCACCCTCCCGGAACGCATTGGTATCATCCGCATTCACACGGGGCGACTCACGACCAGGTGGCAAGCGGTATGGCAGGATTCCTTATTATCGAAGGCGACGTAGATGAGGCGATTAACAAAGTTATGACAGGAGATCCGAGTCCGGACCCTGAATTGAAAACAGGCCGATGGGATTACCGGGAAAGGCTGATCTTTTTGCAACGCGTATTCGTGGCAGCCAGCGATCTGGATGCAGGCCCCAAACGCGGACAATTACGTTTCCCACAATTCCCGGCGGTCAATGGCCTTGTCAAACCCCGGGTAATTCGGATGCGCCCCGGAGCCGTGGAAAGGTGGCGGGTGCTCAATGGAAGTGTGGATGGAGCAGGCACGAAGCGTTTCATGGTGCTAAAAGGCCAATACACACAAAAGGATGGCCAAATGTATCGGGTCGAGACTATAAAAGGCGAAAAAGAAGATTCGCGTCGCTTGATACCTGTAACCGATAAGGACTATGAAGAAAACAAGCTGGATCTTCACCAATTGGCAATTGACGGTATTACACGAGTAGTGGAACGGGATGGAAAGGTCATGCACGAGATTAAAGACCTCTCACGTCAGAATGCCGGCACAACCAATCCCTACATAACCACTCCTCTCCCCGGTGAAAGTGACGCAGCGGCCCAGCTGCGGGGTTTTGAAGCTGTTTTCAAAGATGGTGAAAGTTTACGTCAATCTTTCGTTCGCCCAAACGAAGTCTACATGGTGAACGCTAATCGTACTGATATTTTGTTTAAGGCTCCTTTGGATTCAGTGGATCAGGTCTTTACCATATTTGCCAGGGAGGCACATATCCATGCCGATTCCATGCAAAGTGTTTTGCAAAGGCAAGTAGTCAGGCCCGAAGCCGGCGGCAGGCGGCCACTGTTTGATGTGGTAGTCGCTTACATTCATGTAGAAGGGAAACCGGTTGAAGGAGGGGATTTCGATATCCAGTCTTTGAATGCACATCTGCCACCTGTTCCACCGCTGTTTCAACCAGTTCGGGCAGATGAACTCAAAGTTCCGGAAAAGGAGGCCTCGATCACCGGAGCCAAACCCGGGCAACACAGAACGCGTGTGATCAGTTACTCCGGTACTGGCGGAACAGATTGGCCAACCATTGAAGTTCCGGAAGGTTTTACCGAGAAATGGGCTGATCAAAAGAATATGCTTTGGGCGAATCATCAGGGCGTGGATTTATTAATGCCCAATCTTACCCGCACCATGGCAATTAATTCGGAATTTGACCTGTCTATAAACCCGGAGCCTGGATTGCCCCGAAAATTCGCACATAATGACCCTAAACGCACCCGGGTTTTGGTAAACACTGCCGAGGAATGGGCGCTATATAACTGTTCACAGATGCTTTGGTGCCATTCAGATCGGAAACGTTTTCCCCAACCGGGTTCATTTGGAGGTCATTTTGTTTCGTATCCCATTTCCAGAAAGGAAGGACAAGAACGTTTTGCAAAAGATCCGGAGTTCATTATTACTACCAAGGGAGTGGATCACCCGTTCCATATCCATGTAAACCCCATGTGGGTCTTGCGAATCGACGTACCGGACGAAAACGGTGATCTGCACAATATACTGCCGGAACCCGCGTGGATGGATACGGTTCCGATTCCACGCCATGGCGGACGTGTGGTATTCCGTACCCGCTTCGATGATTTTGCAGGGCAGTGGGTGAATCACTGCCATCTGCTGCTTCACGAGGACAACGGCATGATGCACATGGTAGATTGCCAGGAAGAAGCCGAGGGTGTTAATTATAATGGCAAACAGAAGGTCGCTGAACACGGCATGAGTGGCTCAGAAGTGGATGCCATCTATCCCAAGCCGTCACTGGAACTTATGTACCGGCAGAACCTGAGTTTTATCGACCCGTGTCCACTCGCCTATCAGGAGTATCCTGGTTTTGAACTCAAAATTCCGAGATTGGAGGATTGATAACAGGGGTGGTTTTGATGAGCAAATGTCCTTAAAATCGCTGGATTGCTCGATTTGGCGGATACTGCTTATTTAGGCCAACGGCTTTAACTGGTTGGATCGTATATTTACATCCCACTGTCGAGTCGAACTATGAGCAAGTATGCGGAGGAAATGAAAATAATCAGAATAATGAGTAATAACCATAGTATACTCTTATATTTTCGTTTCAACTCAACTTCTTTTGTCCGGCGGATAAGATTAACCATATTGCCAAAATCTGCCCAATGAACCGCGAACGCGTAAACCTCATATCCATTCTGCTTCAGAATATTCTTCATCCAGTACCATAGGATGTTTCCAGAAAAGGCCAGAAGTATCAGGAGAAAAATTAAAATACCTTCAAGCGGATTCATATTAGGCAATATTAAAACTTTTATGATAAGTTAATTCGTTTGCCGAGTTTGCGATATTCCTAATGTTACTGCTGACAGAGTTCAGAAACAGTACCCCCGATATATGTGTGTTCCTGAGAATTCAATATTTCAGGAAATTAATCCGGAGTAAGAACTTCCATACTGCTTAGTTCAGGTCCGCCTCCACGATTACCGGACCCTGCCACAACGTATATTTTTCCATTGACATTGACTGCCCCCGTTCCATGTCGTCCCTGTTGCATAGACGGGAGTTTTTCCCAGGTCATTGTGGATATATTAAATCCTTCTACATCGCTGTGAGAGGACTCCTGCGCACCACTTTCCCCACCGATGATAAGAACCAACTGGCCATACGCAACGGCGGATGCACCTGCCCGTTCTGTTGGAATATTTTTTTCAGCAGAGAGCGTTGACCATTCTCCTGTTTCGAAATCATAGATATCTACTGAGGCAAGCGTAGTTTCCAATACTTTGTTTGTCTTTGCACTAGATTGTCTTCCGCCGGCAACAACCAGTTTATTATCTACTACGGAAGCACTTATATGATCCCGGGCAGTTGGTGCATCAGGGAGAATTTTCCAGGAATTTGTCGAAGGGTCAAATTCATCAAACCAGGCTTGTGTCCCGTCATAATGTCCATCAACCTCACCACCAATCAAATAAATTTTATCATTATGAACAAATGCCCCGGCCGCACCGCGCCTGCGCCCGGAAGGAATCACTGGCCCTTTGCGCCATTCATTTTTCTCCAGGTTGAAAATATAGACGTCAGGTATGGGTATCTCATGCGGGTATGGACCTGTAAATGCGCCCAATACCCAAACTTCACCCTGGAAAGTAATGGCTTGAAAATGGCTCATTTCCAGAGGTGTCTCAATATGCCGTGTCCAAGTGTTTGAAGCAATGTCGAATGATTCGACCGGCCGAAGTCCACGTCCACCAAGAAGCACAAGTGTATTTCCAACTGCCGCAAGTGAATTTTCATGCCTTGGTGTGCAGTTATTCGCAGCTTCTAATGTACTCCATTCCTGGGCAATTCCACAGGTTGCAATGAGCAGGGAAAGAATTAAGACTACGTATCGCATGATGATTTTGGTTGGTTACAAACAAAATACAATAATTCAGATATATTCATACTGCGGGACAGGCTAAAAACTGTTCATAAAATTATCAGGAAAAGCAACAACAGTAAATAAGGGAAGAGGCACAAGACTGATTAAGCGCTTCAGCTTTTTGCTGTGAAATCCAACTATCCTAATTTCTAAAATAGTATCAAGACTTTATAAATCACTTTTTGGTATACACCTGAATCATTTTGAAGAGCATTTTGGAAAGCTGTTCCAGCGTATCATTGAGCTTTTCTAACTCTTCTGAAGAGATACACTTCTCTTCATGTAAAATATCACAGATTTCAGATACTTCAAATACTGATGCCCTCGCCACAACGTAGAAATTTCTTTTGTCAGGTGCAGTACGTCGCCCAGCACCCTCCACGATATTTAGTAGTACACTTAGGCTTGCCCGGTGAAGTTGATCAGCAATAATTCTATCCGGTTTACTGACTGTTAATACATTTCTAATAAATCTGTAAAGATCTTTGGCTGTCTGATAAACCTGTAATGTTTTATAATGGAACACATAGCATTTTATCTCACGCCACGGACATCAGAAAGGATACAGGAACAGGATATCCTCCTTCGCAATGCTTCGGAGACTTAGCACTCCTTCGTTAAAACTTCGGAGTGCAAAGCAGGTAAAAACAAAAACAGTTCGAAGATACCTGTATCCTGTATCCTCGAACTGTTCCTGTTTTTGCTCCCCCTCTTGGGCTCGAACCAAGGACCTACTGATTAACAGTCAGCCGCTCTAACCAACTGAGCTAAGGGGGAATATTTTCCCAAATGGATTGCAATATTAGAGGTTCCTTCAGAATTATCCAATATCTGCCAAAAAGATTTTTCACTTTTATCGGCAGCAGAGCTGTACAGCTTTAGAACCAGCGTTACTCGCTCTTAAGTACATTCACCGGATTAGTCATTGAAATTTTGATGGACTGATAACTGATCGTTCCCAGCGTAATGAGAAGAACTCCAACGACAGTGAATGCAACCGTAACCCATGACATCTCAATATGATATGCATACCCCTCAAGCCAGCGGTTCATTAAGTACCATCCGATAGGAATCGAAAGTACCAGTGAAGCAATGATCAACCTGGTAAAATCGGTGGCCAGCATTACAAAAATTCTGGGCACAGAAGCACCGAGCACCTTTCGAATTCCAATCTCACGTGTTCTCTTTTCGGCAGTATATGATACCAGTCCGAACAGCCCCAGGCAGCTTACAATAATGGCGATTGCCGCAAAAAAGGTGGAAAGACGCGCCGTTCGTTCTTCTGCCTGGTACATGTCACTCCAGTCGTCATCAAGATAATATAGCTGAAACACCAGATCCGGAAAATTTGATGTCCAGGTACTCTCTGCAATTTCCCTGATACGTTCCTCATTGCCCGGCTTGTACCTGATAAATACCCTGCCAGGATCACTGGCCAGATAGATCAGCAATGGCTCAATGGCCGTGTGAATAGACTTGAAATTAAAGTTTGCCACGACTCCAATAATGGTAAGTTTGTCATCCCCCGATTCTATTGTTTGTCCGACAGGATCGTCGAATCCCATGATCTCAGCGGCACGCTCATTGATAATCACGCCAAGTGAATCATTTCTGGTGAATCCCCGTCCATCTACAAGTCGCATATTCATGGCCGACATATAGTGCTCATCAACGCCAAACTGATGAATCAATATGTTCTCATCCGGATTCTTACCCTGCCAGTTGTACCCGGAAGTACTGTTCATCACATAGCCAGGGTGAATATTCGTAAGACCCGCCGCCAACACCTCGGTTTCATTCCGGAGTTCATTGGCAAAATTTGCAGCTTTATCTAAAGGAACATTAATATATGCCAGGTTATGTTTGTCATACCCAAGGTCAACCTGCTGTATGAACCTGACCTGCTCAACCACCACTAATGTACCGATAATCAAAACAACCGATATTGTAAACTGAGTGATGACCAATGCTTTTCTGAACCATCCCGCACTTTGCACCGACTGGCCATTATTCTTAAGTGTTAAAGCAGGTCTTGCTTTACTTAGTATTACGGCCGGGTAAAATCCTGCCAGCAGTCCCGTGGTCAATGCAGCCCCTGAAATGATGAGTAATAATTTAAATCCCCATTCTAAATTCCAGAGAGTAGCAAGCTCAATTTGCTTTCCGGTTATTTCATTAAAATAGGGCAACAGCAGAGTTACGACCCCAATGGCGAGCAATACAGCAATGAACGCCATGAATACGGACTCACTCAGAAATTGCAACATGAGTTCGGGGCGATTGGCTCCGACCGTTTTTCTCAGCCCTACTTCTTTGGCGCGGTTTTCTGATTTAGCCGTGGCCAGATTCATGAAATTAATGCATGAGATAAGGAGGATAAATAAGGCAACCAGAATAAATATTTTCACATAAAGCATTTCGCCCTTTTCAGGAGCCTCAACAACAAAATCAACTTCGCCCAGGTAAATATCCGTGAGGGGTTGAAGGTATATTTCGGTGGAAGAGTTTTCCTGATTTTCTTTGATTAATGAGGTAATCTTATCGTTCAGCGCCGTGGCATCTGAATTTGGGTCTACCTCCACGTACGTATACAGCCAGTTAGAACCCCAGCTTTCGCTTCTGGATGGATCAAAGGAAAGATAATATTCAAAATTAAACAGGTATTTGAAGGGCATATGGGTATTGGCCTTCTGATCAGCCATTATGGCCCGCACCATAAATTCTTCATCATCCAGGTTTAAGGGTTTTCCGACTGCATCCCCATCCGGAAAATATTTCTTTGCAAGCTCCTCCGAAAGTACTACAGCGCGAACATCCTCCCGGAATCCGGTAATGTCCCCCGCAAGAATCTCCACATCAAACATATCCAGAAAGTCCGCATCCACCATTAACCCGCCGCGCTCATTAAATACCACATCATCAACACGGATCTGCATGTCCTGCTGACTTACACGGGCAGATTTTATAACTTCCGGGAACTGGTCTGATAAGGCTGGCGACAGCGCCGTTGGAGTAACGGCTACCGGAAAAACCGGCTGCCCGGAATAATACTGGTTCTCCACCACACGATACAAATGATCTTTCTTACTGAAATGATTGTCGAAACTCAATTCATCGGTGACGAACAGGGCTATCAGAAAAACAATGGCCAGCCCCGTTGTGAGGCCTGCCAGGTTTAATATTGAGTGGAATTTATGTTTTCCGAAGTGGCGTATGGCCACCTTAATATACGAGCTGATCATAGTGTTGTTGATTATTGAGT
Organism: Cyclobacteriaceae bacterium; assembly: GCA_050289805.1. GTDB lineage: Bacteria > Bacteroidota > Bacteroidia > Cytophagales > Cyclobacteriaceae > JAUILA01. Next base: position 157,011 of record JBNKGL010000006.1, on the reverse strand, counting down.
TAATGTTCCTTCTTTTTTGAATGTTCCAGTTTTCTTCCCGGGCAACAGCATCAGGTTCTCCAAAGTCCTTCCTTGCTTTTTCGAATGCTTCCTTTACAGATAAACCCTGACCAACCAGGTCATCTATATAATCCCGCATATGCAATTCCAATTCACGAATGGAACCGTGATTAAATGGACGGTAACGCCGAAACGAGCGCAACCATTTGTGCATCTCCTTATCCAGATCAAATGTCTCCATCAGGCATCATATTTGGAATCTGACCTTTCCAAACCATATCGAGAACCTCATTCACCTTCAACCACTGTTGTCGTTCAGCTTCCAGCTCGAGTTTTCCTTGTTCTGTGATTTCATAATACTTTCTGGGCCGGCTGTCATCCGACATTACCCAATCCGATACAATCAGATTTTCCTTTTCCAGCCGGTGCAATACCGGGTAAATCATTCCATCAGACCATTCCATATCCCCCCCAGACATTTCCTTTATCTTTTTAATGATCAGATACCCGTAACTCCGGCCTTGTTTCAGTACTCCAAGAATAATGGGTTTCGTTGAAGCAGCAGTTAAGTTCTTTGATAACATATAGTTCTATATACCTTGTAGTACAATGTATTACGAAATGCAATGCATTACGTTTCACTTTCACCCATTTTTTGTTGATTTTATTTATGAATAGCTCATTTGCTTTTAGCTGCAATACTTCAAACGCATGAAAAAAATTCTAAAATTTTTAATTGGAATAATTTGAGAATTACACTTATCAAAAAGAGTGTAAATCACAATTTTTCAGAAAGTGTCCCGGAAATAAAAAATATTGCAAAAAACTGGCCTATCTCTCTCTAATCGAACTTTTTACCCGAAGATCCCATCCTTTTAATTGTGGAATATCCGCATTATTTTGAGTAATTATTCAACCACTAAGCAGTAAAAAATGAAGACCATTTCACGTCGCACCTGGCTTAAGTCGGGCCTTCTTTCCGCTGGAAGCATGTCACTCATGTCCCATATCAGTATCGGCGAATCCTTCCGGCATTCTGTAACCACCGATCACCAGGGAAATATCATTCATAGTCCGTTTTTCAAGGAATACCTTCCCTCCAACGTCTATGAAAGACCGGTCCTGAAGGCAAAATTAAATGCGAACGAAAACCCCTATGGTCCGGCACCGCAGGCCATCGAGGCATTAAAAAACGCTGCCACAACGGGAAACCGCTATGCCTGGGGCTCTCTCAGCGAGCTGACAGAAAAAATTGCCGCGAAGGAAAACGTGGAAACTAAAAACATCATGATGGGACCGGGATCGTCCGATCTGCTGGAAAAAGTAGGCATCGTCCTCTTTATGAAACCGGGCAACGTCGTATCTGCAGACCCCAGCTATATGTCCCTGATCCATGTTGCGGAATCCGTGGGCGCCACCTGGAAACCGGTTCCGTTGGCTTCCGACTGGAGCCATGACCTGAACGCCATGACCGCAGCTGTAGATGAGAATACCAAACTTGTTTATGTCTGTAATCCCAATAATCCCACCGGGTCGATCACCGACTCCGGAAAGCTCATGGAATTCTGTAAAACCGTTTCTAAAAAAGTACCGGTTTTCGTGGATGAAGCTTATCTCGAATTCATGGAAGATGGTGCAAAGCAAAGCATGGTATCCCTGGTTGCCGAAGGATATGATGTCATCGTTGCGCGGACTTTTTCAAAGATCCATGGTATGGCCGGATTGCGGGTTGGCTACATGGTGGCGCAACCGGCACTGATCGAAAAGATCCAGACCATCACCCGGGGTGGAATGGGCATCACACAAACCTCACTTGCGGCAGCACTGGCCAGTATGGATGCTTCCGACTTCCTGAGCATGTCGCGTCAAAAGAATGCTGAAGTACGCGAATACGTAACTACAGCAATAAAACAGATGGGCTACAAACCTGTCCCCTCCTCTACCAGCTTCCTGATCTTTCCCATCGCCATGGACGGCAAGGAGTTTCTGAAGAATATGTACGACAAACAGGTGGGCGTTCGTGCTTTTGAGTTCATGGACAAAAACTGGTGCCGTGTGAGCATGGGCACCATGGATGAAGCGAAACTGTTTACAGAAGCACTGGCTTCGGTTTTGAGCTAATATGTTTCAGCAATCACTCGTTTTTATATTTCTGATTGTTTTGGGGATCCTCCTTCAAAAGAAGATCTCTGATACCCGCGAATTAAAAGGACTGAAAATCATTATTCTCAGTATCGCATTGCCCGCGACCATATTCATCGCGCTGCTCTCCATTCAGTTCGACAGCCGGTATTTGTTTCTTCCGCTGGGCGCCCTCGGATTTAATATTCTGATGCTTGTCCTCGTCAAATATTTTGGCCCCGCTTTCGGATTTAATCCGAATTCCAAAGAACACCGGACCGTCATGATGCTGATACCATCACTGGCTCCCGGCCTGTCCTGTTTTCCGTTTCTGGCAGAATTCATGGGTGAAGACGGTTTGGCATTGGGAGCCCTCGCGGATGTGGGAAACAAGGTCTTTGTCCTGATCCTGCTCTATCTCCTCGCAATTCATTGGTATCATGGGATGTCGGAGGAAAAATCAACCGGGATAGGGAAATTAAAATCACTATTGATTGCCATGATCAATGAGCCCATTAATATGGTCATCATCGTCGCGCTTGTAATGGTGGCGTTTGGCCTGGATCTGAACACCTTTCCGGCTTTCCTACAGGATGGGATCGGTAGGGCATCGATGATCATGACGCCGCTGATCCTGCTGTTCATCGGACTTTCAGTACGTATCAAATGGAGGGAATTGAAACAGTTATTCTTTCTGCTCACGTGGCGGTCGGGAGTTGCATTTATGGCAAGTGCCCTGATCATCGGGCTGGTTCCGGAGCTGTCGCCGACACTGGCACTGCTCATTGTGGTTTTTCCGCAAAGCGCCACCAGCTTCTGGCCGTATGCACATATGACCGCTATTAATCAAATGGACGATCAACCGGTTTTCGATACTAAACTGGCCATTTCCATATTGGCCTGTTCATTGCCTTTCTCAACACTCACGATTCTTGGTGTTTTTTCATTTGAAAGCTATTTTCTGAACCCCTGGTACCTGATCGGACTTGGTACAATTCTTACGCTCCTGTCATTGATCCCATGGATTTCAAAACGAATTTCGGCCATCAGGGTAAATTCAACTCAGACATCCGAATCAAGCAGTTACCAGTACGCTGAATAATCAGCACTTCCGGGAATTGGGATAATAGTGTAGATTTGGAGAACACTCAACTCCATGTTTTGCGACGGAAATTTATATTCCTTATTCTCTTTTGCTTCCTGCTCGCACCCATTGACATGAATGCTCAGGTGCGAAAAGATACGGTCAGTCTGGACCATGCCAGCCTGTACTACGAGGCTTCTGGCTCGGGAGAACCCTTGCTTTTGCTGCATGGCTGGACGCAGTCAGGCTCATTCTGGAAGCCCTATATATCAGATTTCGAGGATACCTATGAGGTAATTGTTCCGGACCTCCACGGACATGGAAATTCGGGTGTTCTGCGCGATGATTTCAGCATCCAGTCTGCAGCCGATGATATCCTGTTATTCATGGATAAACTCGGGCTTCAGCGGGTACGAATAATCGGATTGAGTTTTGGCGGCATCCTGGCACTGGAGCTGGCGAACCGTCATCCCGAACGTATCGAGGCCATGGTAGTGATTGGAGCAGTCTATGATTTCAACGGAGCAGAACAGGACCAGGGTGATTTCAATTGGAAGGATCTTCCTCCTGAGTATATCAATTCTTTATATGAGATCCACCCCGGGGGTGAAGCACAATTGGCAGAACTTTTTGCTTCCGATACCGATTACAAGGTACACATCTCGCCTGATGAACTTCAAAATATTCAGGTAAAGACGCTGGTAGTCTCCGGAGACCAGGATACGGTGGCCGGCTGGAAGACGGCTGTGGAGCTTCATGATTTTCTTCCCAATTCCCAGCTTTGGATTATCCCGGATAAAGGACATATCCCACTGGATGATCTCAATCACCAGGAATTCGTGAAAAATGTAGTTTTCTTCTTTACGGAAGGGATCCGGTGATACTTTGTACAATCATATAGCGTACCTACGGCACACGGTAATTTATTGGCGCGAATATGCTACCCATATCCTGTCCCTCCGGGACAAGCTTCAACTGACTACCTTCTGTGGAAACTTTGAAAGGTGTCGTCCCGAACTTGTTTCGGGATGACGTGCAAAAAGAGGTATCAGCCACAATCCACTTGCTACCGTCCACAGGTTTACCTGCTTACCTGCAGGCAGGCCAACCCCAGCGACAGCAAAGGCAGACAATAGGGGATGACATGAGGAGCCACTACTGACTATCCGCCAGAGGCGGACGCCTTTGGCGCTGACTACTGACTACTGACTACTGACTAAAAAGTTACGCTTCCGCTTCTCCCTCAGCCCCTTCCAGGTTACCGATCTCCTGATCGATCGTCCAAAGGCCGACACCTTCTTCGCCGATGATATCGAAAAGCTCGAGCGCCCGACGGGCAAGTGTTTCTTCTTCACGCTGTTCGGTCACAAACCACTGAAGGAAGTTGAACGTTGCGAAATCCTTTGTCTGAAAACAATGATCCACTATGCTGTTGATAGAAAGGGTGACTTCTATCTCGTGCTTAAGGATAAGCTCAAAAACTTCCCGCAGGCTTTTAAATTTATGCTTGATGCCTGTAATTTCAGGCTGCAGTGCATGTCCGCCGGCGTCGTTCACATAATTAAACAACCGAAGCATGTGATCACGCTCTTCTTCAGAATGGGTATAAAGAAACTGGGCTGAACGTGCATAGCCCTGGGTATCACACCAGGAGGCCATTGATAAATAATAGGCGGAAGACTTTCCTTCCATCATGATCTGCTTATTCAGCAGCGCTTCTGTTTCTTCTGTGAGAGATCTTCTGGGAGTTACTAACTGTTTGGACATGTTTTTTCAATTTAACTTAGCACCAAATTACGAATTCCTGATTGAAATTATGCCCTCAATCAATGTGTAAAACGAGAAAATAGTGATTTCCTGATTTCAAATTAAGTAAATCATTTCTTCCCATCATCCGCCAGTTCCCTGTTCACCAGCTCAATGATCTTCATATTATGATCCCGAACCGATAATAGCTCATCTTTAACGTCCTCCACATCTACAATCCGCCAGGCCAGGTAATCTTCAAATCCCGGATTATCAAACAGTCTGCTGTAATCAAATTCAAAGCGGCTGGTTTTAATTCCCGGCGAAAATATTCTCATAAATCCTGCCTGTCGAATCTCATCATTGAATACCATTTGGGACTCAATCTGACGCTTCTCTGCACGATCCTCATTTTCCGCCAGATCCTTTATAACATCCTCCCAACCGAAGAGCAGATTCAGCAAAGAATCATTTTTTATCAAGTGAATCTCGCCCGACGAAATACCTGACCTCACAGCCCCGTAGCGGGGATCAAACGTCCAGATATATGCCAGTCTCTGTAATAACGAATCGCCCTGTACCCGCTCAGGATAGGTATTCTCCCTCATCAACTCCATGCAGGTATATGCAGCGTCCAGAATATAATCCTGGTAGTGAATTACTTCATTCAGCTGACTCAGATTTTGTTCAAACTCGTATTTGACTGCGGTTAGTAACTGCGCGCGCTGCTTATCGTCCTTCCTGGAACTCGCCCAGTCATTGACCTGAACCGCCAATAATATTCCGATCATCACCAGGGTAATTTCACCAAGTGCATATACCAGGTAATTTTTGAACCGGTTTTCACCCAGGAGCTTCTGACGGAGACTACGGAAAAATGTTAACATCTTAATTTCTTGTTAATTTAAAAATCATTCACTGCCTGGTGAATGTAAAATCCTCGGCATTGGCATCCACATCTGAAACCATGATCCGGAATTCCCCGACCGTATTATCCTGCTCCTCGAAAATGACACGGTAGCGGCCGCCATCAATGATGGCATTGAATATGTTACCCTTCACATAGATCAGATCCGCCAGGAATTCCTCCTCAAGAAATAGCTTGAGAGTGTCCCCTTCCAGTGTAATCAGCATTTCGCCCAGCCGGTCATTAACATAGGCTCCCGAGTATTTTGATGCGTCACTCAACGTATAGACAATGGGTTCCGGACTACGTAAAACCGGAAATGAAATATGTGTAGGATACTGAGCGCTATGGTAAATGCGATGCGTTGCCGGCTGATAATCCTCTTCCCCTGCCTGATAAATATTTACAAAGGTTTGCGGGTTGCGGTCGATGAGTGGAAACCAGGTGCTCTGGATTTGCACCATGATCCTGTGCCCCTTTCGAAACCTGTGATGACGGTTGTTAAGTTCGATGGTATAGGGCAGGACTTCATTTGGAGGAATTGCCTTTCCTTCTTCAAACCCTTCCCGGAATCTGCCCCTGAGCACCTCATCGGCGATCATGAGTTGATAGCCACCCATTTTCGGGTTTTCCGGATATTCTTCCGGATACACATCGATCAGCTTTACCACCCAGTCGGCATCTGTTCCGGTAGTTGAAGCAAACAAATTGGCCACTATCTCACCGCTGATCACCACATCTTCCTCTAGGGGAGCTGTTTCAAAGTGCAGAACATCAGGTCTGTATTGTACAAAACGCTGATCGCTCAATTTCCAGCCCCACTTGCCAAGTGCACCCTGCCAAAATCCCGGTATGGGGCGCGGGGCATACGGAACGGGGTTTGCAGGATCGGAAATATAGGACGTGAAAGATTCACCCTGCGCAACGGGAGCCGCAAAGGACAATTGACGATTGGCGTGCAAATACAGATTTCGTTCCTCACTAATCCCGGTCGCAGGCCAGTCCTCATATTCCCGCCAGGCGTCTGCGCCTGTTTCAAATACCCAGGCATTTGGAAAGTCCCCGTCACCATCACCCTTCAGGAAATACCTGAAAAAAGGAGCTTCAATATGTTTACGGTAATAGGCACTGGGATCAGGCGAAAAACTCAACGGCCCAAGTTCATCTCCCCTGCCCCACCAGTTTCCATGCCTCCACGGACCGGCAGCAAGGAAATTAATATTTTCAGTATCGTTCTTTTCCCATGTCTCATAAATCTCCATCGATCCATAAAAGTCCTCCGCATCCCACCAGCCGACTACATTAAGCGTTGGTACCATCACCTTATCCATATAGTTGAGCACATTCTGCCGCTGCCAGAATTCGTCATAATTGGGATGATTTTCGAAATCAACCCAGCCTTCCTCCGCACCCGCAAGGTAGCTTGCGGCATTCTTTATCGGTCCGAGATCAAGATACCACTCATAGGTATCTTTCTGATCAAAGGGAAAGGGCGTAGACGTAGATGATGTCGCTACCAGGTACGTATATCCGAAAGTCGGTGATAAACGGAACGCACCCTTGTGTGAAAAATCGTCCATCAGAAACATATCTGCCGGTGATGCCTGGGGTGAAACCGCTTTCAGCGCCGGATGAGGTTTCAATGCCGCCATTACCGTTAGCCATCCATCATAGGATATTCCAAAGATTCCCGCCTTCCCGTTATTACCTGGAATATTTTTAATCAGCCATTCAATGGTATCAAAGGCATCAGTACCCTCATCGATCCCATCCTTTCCCGATGCCAATGGCCGGATCATTACAAATTCTCCCTCAGAACCGTATTTGCCGCGCGTATCCTGGAAAACAAAAATGTACCCGTCATCAACCAGGTTTTGAAAGGTGCCTCCGGAGTTTAATTCACCATTAAAATCACCTTCTGAACCAATCCCATAAGGTGTTCGCAGGATCAAAATCGGCAGATCCCCCTGCCTGTTCACAGGTATGTAGATCTTGGTAAAAAGCCGTACGCCATCACGCATCGGTATCATTTCGTTTCGAATTTCCCAGGAATCCTCATCCTGGCTATAGGCCGGAACCTGGTACACTGAACACAGAATAAGTAACGAGCAAATGATTCGTTGAGCAGCTTTCATGGCAGATGATTTGAAATAGGGTCTTCGTTTTATCAAAGTGATCATTAAGATAGTTAATTTTAAATTTCATGCACGGTGGGCCGATCGGAATTAAACCAGTTTAAAATGAGGATTAATGAATTATGAAATATGCAGCACTTCTCCGGGGCATCAATGTTGGCGGACATCACAAGGTCCCCATGGCCGATTTGAGAAAATGCATTGCTGATCAGGGGTTTGATGAAGTTAACACTTTACTGAATTCTGGTAATGTTGTTTTCAACTCCCCAATGGAGCATGATACCGACGAGCTTCGGTTGCAATTCGAATCTTTCCTTGAAGATAAATTCGGTTTCTCTATCCCGGTTTTCATGATTTCTGCTGCAGAACTTTTCATGATCATGGAACAGGATCCATTTGCCGGTATAAAAATCACACCGGATAAACGCAATTATGTCACATTTTTCCGGACGATAAAAAATCCGCTCCCTGCCTTGCCCTGGAAATCAGATGATGGTGCACTCCGGATACTAAACCTCGGGGAACGTATTCTGATCAGCAGCCTTGACATTTCGATCACAAAAACTCCTGATGCCATGAAAGTGCTGGATTTTCATTTCGGGAAGGATAATACTACCCGCAACTGGAATACGATTGAGAAAATAATGAACCTGATGAAATAAGCAGCTTACCTGATGACTATCCAGCCCGGTTCTCCATGGTAATAATCACCTGAAGTAATTTGTGTGACATTGCTGCCATCAGTATTCATAACATAAATCTGATCTCCATCCTCCCGCTTCGAATGAAACGCGATCATGCTGCCATCCGGTGACCAGGCGATCTCGCTGTCGTCATACGGATTGTCGGTAATCTGTTGAATCAACCGGGAATCCAGCGACATTACAAATACATCGTTCCTGTCGGGCTCACCTTCTTCATAGTATTGAGTGGTAAAGGCGAATTTCCGGCTATCAGGAGCCCATGAAAGATATTTTTCGTTGGTATCATTTTGGGTGAGTCGTTCAGTTTTGTCTGAAATCAGATCGTATAAATAGATCTCATTGTTCCCGTCCCGATCACTTATGTAAAGGATTTTTGTGCCATCCGGTGACCACGAAGCACGACCATGGTATGCACCTGTACCGGTAATATCCCTGCTGCCCTTACCATCAAAATTTGTGATGACCAGCTTTGAAAAGTCCCCTTCGCGGATCTGCAAGACCTGGTATTTACCATCCGGTGACAGGTTAAATTCCTCGAGACCATTCGCCTGCAACTCAAGTTCCCTGCCTTCATAATCCATTGATCTGATCCTGAAATCTTCTCCTACGTAGGAGTTGTAAATAATCGCATTCAATGCCGGATTCCATCTGGGCGACCAATCCCAACCTTCATTCACTGTAAGCTGTTGCTCCCTCCCTTTCAGGTCATTCAGGTAAATATCGAAATTGCCCGATTTTTTTGAAATATAAAGCAGGTGGCCCTGTCCCTGAGTTAAAAAGGGACCGAGCATAAAAAGCACAGCAATTATCAACGGGAACCGGTTCATCGTATAATCATTTCTCATATCAACAAGAACCTTTCATGAAGGTTTTATCATACGCTTGATGAGTTTACTGGTACGTCGCACGTGTGATTCCTTTACAAGTTCAGGGAGTCTGGCTTCAAGGATATTAATAACCCGGGATTTATCTTCAGCGGAAACTACCAGGGAAATTTTTTCTCCATATTGGCCCAGCTGATTATCCGGTGCATTTGACAGCTGTTCACAAAATAATTCAAACGCGTCTGATCTGTAAATGGGTATTTGATATAATCCAATAAGAATGTCAATGCCATGATCTTTTGTCACAACAGAGCCATGTTCGGTCTTATCCATTATGAGCGGTAACTGAGTATAAAGTTTATCAGCGATAAGAGGTGTCATATTGGAAAGGGTGATCATGGTTGCCCAAATGGCCCGATTGTGCTGGCTTTCCAGAAAAGGAAACAGCCTGTCAACATGTGGTACAAGCATCTCCGGAGAAATGGATGACAAATGAGCCAGGCATAGAAGAATATCAATTTTTGTTTTTATGCCAATCTCCTGATCCAGGCATGATATTAAATAGGAGAGTCCATCAAGATCACGGGAATTAATGAGTGTTTCCGCGACATATCTGTTAGGTCCCTGATCCGCTCGGCCCTGCGCCGTGGAAAGAAGATTCAGAATGTCGGTTTTGCCCATATTGAACCTTACGAAAATATTTGATCAGGAGTTGGGCCGTATGAAATAAAAAAGTCCGACTCTTTAAGAGCCGGACCTGCATTTTTAAAGTTCTTTCACTTTTATATTTCGGTACCAGGTGACATCGCCATGATCCTGCAATCCGATCAGGCCGGATTTATATTCACCATACTCCGGATAATCCTTCCACTTGCCGGAAGCCTTACGCTCCTTCCAGTCTTCAGACCAGGGCACGAATGAAATAAGCATTTCTCCATTCAGCCAGTATTCAACCTTTTCAGGAGTGAATATTATTCGGGTCGTATTCCATTCTCCTGCGGGCTTTACATTTTTCTTATCAGGATCACCCACGTACATTCCATAATCCGCTCCTACCTTTTGCCATTCTTCCAGCGGATCCGGATATCCGATGTCATCCAGTACCTGGTATTCAGGTGCCGTCTCATAGGGAGCGGCATACTTGTCTCCTTCCTGAACGTGGTAGAAAATTCCGCTGTTACCTCCCTCTGAAATTTTCCATTCCAGTGATAACTCGAAATTATCAAACTCCTGGGGTGCATAAACGATATCACCGCCGATGTCTGTATTTCCACCGGTGCCCAGTGATTTCAACATTCCATCTTCTATAACCCAATTACCCGGAAGGCCAGGGTCGCCATTGTAGCTTCTCCAGCCATTGGCATTCGTACCATCAAATAATACAATCCACTCAGATTCCTCAGGCATTACTTCTTCTGTTACTTCAACTACTTCTTCCGCTTCTTCTGCCGGCTGACTTTTCTGACACGAAAAGAAGCTGATCATCACTATAACTAAGAGATATACTTTTTTCATTTTTTGTCTTTATGTTTTCTGATTACAAGTTCACTTTTATCAGGATCCGATTGATGGAATCCCTACGTATGTTTATTACCCTATAATTCTTTCACCATAATATTTCTCCATTTCACCTTGATCCCTCCTCCATCATGAATCTGCAATGCAATCGAACCTTCGCCGGCACCGATTTTCTCATCTTCCAGCGTTACCATTTTCTTACCGTTCAGCCAGGTATTTACAGTTGAGCCAACCACCTTAATTCTCATCGTATTCCAGTCCCCCATCTTCAGGGCCTTGTCATCCTTGGGATCGGGCTTGATGAGCCATCCCCGACCGTAACTTTCATAAATACCTCCGGTATCGTGCCCGGGAGGTGCGACCTCTACCTGCCATCCCGTGATCTTGGTGCCTTCGATCGTAGACCTGAAAAATACCCCGCTATTCCCATCCGCTTCCTGTTTAAATTCAAGGGTCAGATCGAAATCCTTGTAATGTTTATCTGTGGCGAGATAACCATATTGTGCGTCCGGCCCGCTCTCACATACAAGCAATCCGTCCTCCACATACCATTTTTCAGTTCCGTAGATTTCCCACCCGTCAAGGTTTTTGCCATTGAACAGGGACGTTTCTTTTGATTGCCAGGCAAAAAGGATTACCGAGCTGAGTAAAACTATGATAATGCGACTCTTCATGATGTAATGACGATTAGATAAAAATTCAATTATGAATGTTTTTTGGTTGAATATATACGATCTGTTTCAGAATGAGAAACGTCAATGTGATAACCGGTCAAATAGATTTTCCATTCCCTGAAAAGATAAGAAACCGGATATCCGTAAAATCAGGCGCCGGGATAAGCCTGGGGGCTTCATCGATTCAAAGTACCAGAAGCACATAGAAATAAATTAGCGTAAAAACAGACAGGAAAATCAAACCCAGAATCGCCAGGTTTTTTAACCAGCGGGGTGGTCTGAAATCCTGGAGGATCTCTTTCGAAAAGATCGCGCGATAATTAATATATGCGGCTGCCGGCGCAACCACGAACGACAGGATCGTCGCAAAATCCACCAGCTGTTTAAGATTTCCCAAAAACCAGGAAATCACAAAATATCCACCAACGGCAACTACTATAACCCATAACGTATAGTGCCGGTCGTGCTTCTTTCCGGTAAGAATTTCAGTAAGCCGGGTCATAACGCGCCCATATCCGTCCAGCACTGTAATGCTGGTGGAAAACATAGTACTGAAGGCCGCGATGGCAATAATGAAGTAACTCCACTCCCCGATCGAATCGGTATACATACCGATCAGCTGTTCGGCAAAAACCGGGGCGCTGTTCGATAATTCTATTCCTGAACCATAAATTACCAACGCACCCAGGGAAAGAAAGATCACAGCGAGCACGGTACTCATCAGGTACCCGATATTGAAATCTAGCAAAGTCTCACGAAGCAACGGTTTGTACCCTGTCTGCTTTACGCGTGCCTCAGCCCATAATCCCGTCCAGGTGGAAATGTCCACCGCCGTTGGCATCCATCCCATGAGTGCTACCGCGAATATGATCCCCGTAGGTGTCATGACATCCGGCGGAATAAAACTCTCTACCGGAGGTTTTGGTCCCTTTATTACGGCACTGATGAAGGCAACCACCGTGGATAGCAGCAACACCACACTCACGATTTTAAGCAATCCATCCAGTGCCTTATATTGACCGCTGGCGAGAATGATAATGCATATTCCCATGATAATTGCGGCCCAGACATTCGTGTCTATTTCCCAGGGCATCATGTTGGCCAGCAAACCCGCCGCAACGAAGGTTACGGCGGCAGTCACAATGAACATCGTGATTACGGTAATGATTGTATAAAGCCAGATGATCCACCTGCCCATCTTCGCATATCCGTCCAGGATGCTAACCCCGGTCGCCCCGGTATATCGGGAAGCAAATTCAAAAAATGGATACTTGAACAGGTTGGCGGCAATGACGGCAATCAGCAAAACGAATCCATAATCAGCTCCTGCCCGGGTAGACTGAACCAGATGTGATACTCCGATACACATCCCTGCAAATACAATTCCCGGACCCAACGCCTGGAAAAAGTGCTTCCTGTTTAAGCTCATAAGCGCAAAAGTTAAGTCTTTCTTTTACGTGAAGCAATACATAAATTCATGCCACATTGACTTGTTTAGCCGATAAAATTGCCATTTTAATGCCACAATGACATATAATGGGGCTGTTTTTAGTACATTTCCCGAATTGGGACAAAATTTGATATGGTGCTTGTAAAGAAATTTGAAACTTAAAAATCTAAAAATAACATGGCACTAGTACGTTACAACCCCCTGAATGATTTCATTCCTGCTACATTCGGAAATGTAGTAGAGAACTTCATTAATGACCGCGTTAGTGATGAGCCTGTATTCATGCCGGCCGTTGATATTGTAAAGGAAGACAAACAGGTCCTGATTCATGTATATGCGCCCGGAATGAAGAAAGATCAGTTCTCAATTGATCTGAATGAGCATCAGCTGATCATAGCCGGAGAGCGTATGCTGGATGACGAAGCGCGTAAGAAGTTTACGAAAATCGAATCCCGGTACGGAAAATTCCGTCGTGTTTTCAAATTAAATGAAGACATTAACGAAGACAAGATTTCCGCTGAGTATCAGGATGGAATTTTGAAGATTGTATTACCTTTCGAAAAGAAAAAGGAAACTAAAAAAGTGATCTCCATTAAATAAAAAGGATCCCCGTCAAATTAAAAAAAGCCCTCATCAGGGCTTTTTTTTGTTTAAAATCGTATCAGGTGATTCCGCAACAGGAATTCTTCGTATGCTTCCTGGTAGAGCGGCACATCTGGTGCGAGGTCGATAGCCTGCAGATAGCAGGTAAGGGCATCCGCAAGCAGATTATTGTATTCAAAATATCCTGCCATGGTAAACCGGCTTATGGCATCATGGCGTTCATAAATCGAAGCCATTTGTGTTAAGCCCGCAGAAATATCATCCCTGTTGTAACTGCCAAGTCGCTTCAGGGCATATGTTTCAGACTGAAATGCCTGATCAACGGTAGAAACACGTATCAACAGAATATTTTCCTGTCCAAGTTCTTCATCAATATTCAGCTTAAGCTGATTCTCATTTACTTCAAAGACCCCAAGAGATTCCTGGAACATATTGAAAATCTCTACCCGGAAGTTATTCTCCCCGGCAGGTCTCTCCCAGCTTAAACGCAAGTTATCCTGGTAATACTTACCAGCACCGGGAATATACATGCGAATATGTTCCTTTTTACGCATGTTATCCCGAATATAATATCCGGTGGCACCCAGCCTGTTCTTCTTACCTTCCGCCGTCATTCTTCCCAGAAGATAATCTGCGTACTTATAGGCTGTGTTCGATTTGACTCCCTTTTCGGAATCAAAAATATTTTCAAATTCAAACTGTCCTTCTCCACGAATTTCCGCAGTTCGGCCATGCTCATCGATCAGGCCCACATATGCGTTATTGCCGAGTATTAATGATTCCACTCCCTTAAGTGACATTCCTGAAACAGGAATTCTCACGTCCATTCCATTGACCACCTGAACTTCGCCCTTGGTAGCGATAATTCTCGCTGCCTGGGCCTGCAGTTCAGACATTAAAACGCTCATTAAAATGACTGTTACCCCTAAAACGCTCAAAAATCTTTTCATCACTTAAAAAAGTTGGGTTCAGAGGTAAATACCTGAATCTAAATTAAGGTAAACGGTTTCTATCGGCGCAACATGGTGATTAGGTGAAAAATAAGCCTTATTTCCGCGTATTTTAGTAGAATAAGCTATCTTCAACATTTCAAAACAACAGTGATGCCTGCAAAATTTTCCAGACTTTCAGCAGAAGACTATTTCAATGGAATTCGGGCCGGCGACCGTATGGTACTCAGCCGGGCTATCACCCTTGTCGAAAGCACCTTACCAAGCGATAAGGAAATTTCAGACGAGCTGATGGAAAAAATTCTTCCCTTTACAGGAAATGCCCGGCGTATCGGAATTACCGGTGTCCCGGGAGTAGGCAAAAGCACGTTTATTGAGAAATTCGGACAAATGCTCGTAAATGAAGGAGAAAAGATCGCCATCCTTACGATTGACCCTACCAGCAGCAAAAGCCATGGAAGTATTCTCGGCGATAAAACAAGGATGGATGTTCTCTCAAAGATGGAGGATGTTTACATACGCCCGTCCGCTGCCGGAAATGCGCTGGGCGGGGTCGCAAATGCCACACGTGAGGCCATGCTGCTCTGTGAAGCAGCGGGTTATTCAATGATCCTGATAGAGACAGTGGGAGTCGGACAATCCGAAACCTCGGTGCGTAACATGGTTGACTTCTTCCTGTTGCTGATGCTTGCAGGTGCCGGTGATGAACTTCAGGGTATTAAAAAAGGAATTATGGAAATGGCCGATGCCATTGCCATAACCAAAGCTGATGGCCATAATATTGCAGAATCTGAAAAAGCAAAAAAATCCTATCAGAACGCCCTTCATCTTTTTCCTGCAAATGAAAGCGGCTGGATTACTGAGGTATCCACAACATCTGCACTGGACGGTACCGGTTTTGATGAGATCATTACCATCATCAACCGGTATTATGAACATATGGAATCGAGAGGGCAGCTTATCTCCCTGCGAAACAGTCAGAAAGTTCAATGGCTGCAAGACCTGATCGATTATATTCAACTACAGCGATTTTTATCAACGCCCGGTATGAAAGAGGCATTGAAAGCTCAGGAAGAAGCAGTCGTCAATGGCTCAACATCTCCCTTCAAAGCAGCAAGAACGCTGGTCAAACTTGCGTGGAATGAATAATTCTGTGTTCAGATCAGCTCTGATATTGCTCATACTTGTGGCAGCGTGTAACCAGCCGGCTGACCACCCGCAGCACGAAACGGAAAAACCTGTTGAATTAAATTATGCCCGGGGATTCAGAATATTCGAGCTTCCGGATCATGTCTACCGCGTCTTTATCGACCGGCCATGGCAGGATGCTGATCATTCCCTGGAATACCTGCTGGTACCTTCCGGACAGACCATTCCGAGCCATGGGGAGGACGTAACAGTGATACGCACCCCGGTAAAGCGAATCATCTGTACCTCTACAACGCATATTCCATTACTGGATTACCTGGATGAAACAAATACACTCATTGGGTTTCCTACTCCGGATTATATCAGCTCGCCGGAAATGCGTTCCCGTATCGATAGCGGCTACGTAGAAGATCTGGGTATCGATAAATCCCTTAATGTGGAAATGGCCCTTGAGCTAAACCCCGATATGGTGATGGCATATACCCTCGGGGGCATGAGCGAATCCATTCAGCAGCTCCGGAAATTGAATATTCCTGTCATCGTAAATGCAGAATACCTGGAAGAGCATCCATTGGGCCGTGCCGAGTGGATACGACTGGCGGGATTATTATTCGACCGGAAGGATAAAAGTGATTCCGTTTTCAAGGCTATAGAGAAACATTACAATTCCCTTAAGAAGATAGCCGCAGAGAGTACACGGCAGCCAACCGCTTTCAGCGGTGTCATGTATGGCGACACCTGGTTCCTGCCGGGCGGAAATAATTATGCTGCTCAATTGATGGAAGATGCCGGCATTCACTATTTGTGGGATGACAATAATGATAACGGCTTTCTCGAGCTAAGTTTTGAAACTGTCCTTGACCGTGCCGAAAATGCAAATCTTTGGATCGGAGTTGCATCCTTCACTTCATTGGAACAATTAGCTGCCGAAGATTCCCGGTACACGCTGTTTGAAGCCTATCAAACCGGCAATGTTTACACTTATGACACGAGAAAAGGTGCCCGTGGCGGAAGTGTCTATCTTGAATTGGGATACCTTCGCCCGGATATCATATTGTCTGATCTGATCAGGATTGCGCATCCGGAAAAAACAGGACTTGATTCGATGTATTTCCATGCTAAATTGCAATAATGCGGCAATCGGTAAAATGGACCATATTAATCATCATTTTGATCGTTCTGGCATTTTCCGGACTTATGCTGGGAAGTGTGAGCATTCCTGCTCATGAAATATTTTCGATTTTAGGTGGCGGAGAGGGTTTATCTACTGCCCACGGTCATATCATAATAGACCTGCGCCTGCCAAGGGTCATAACGGCCATCCTCGCCGGAGCAGCATTATCCGTAAGCGGGATGCAGATGCAGACGTTATTTAGGAATCCCCTTGCCGGACCTTTTGTCCTTGGAATCAGCAGCGGTGCAAGTCTCGGTGTGGCATTTCTGATACTTGCCGGATCAGGTCTTTCCCTTGCTTTTATTTATTCGGGATGGGCGCAGGCGATTGCTGCAGCAAGCGGAGCGGTTGCCGTGCTGTTATTAACACTTACCATCGCACTTCGCATCAGGGATGTCATGTCACTCCTTATTATTGGTCTCATGTTTGGAAGCCTTACAGGCGCAATTGTGAGTTTGCTTCAATTTTTCAGTACCGGTGAAGAGATTCAGCTTTTCCTGATGTGGACTTTCGGCAGTTTAGGCGGATTGGATTATTCGGAATTGAAAGTACTCCTGATGTTTGTACTGGCCGGGCTCTCCATGGCATTTATAATGATCAAGCCGCTCAATGCCTTTTTACTGGGTGAACGATATGCTGAAAGTATGGGTATACCCATTTCAAGAATTCGCATCGTGGTAATATTAAGCACCGGACTTCTTGCTGGCGCTGTCACAGCCTTCTGCGGGCCAATTGCCTTCATCGGGCTTGCCATTCCGCATTTCAGCAGACTATTCTTCAGAACCTCCAACCACCAGATCCTGGTTCCGGGATGCCTTCTGATCGGATCCATCGCTATGCTGCTTTGTGACCTGCTGGCCCAGCTTCCCGGGAGTCAGTACGTACTTCCCATCAACGCCGTCACTTCACTGATTGGCTCGCCGGTGGTAATCTGGCTGGTATTAAAACGTGGAAACCTAAGCAAGTCGTTTTGAGCAGTACACCCATCATATCAGCCCGAAATCTTCAAATTGGTTATGATAACCAGGTTGTCCTCTCAGATATTGAGATCCAACTGAATCCAAGGCAACTCACATGCTTCATGGGTCCGAATGGTTCGGGTAAATCCACCCTTCTTCGCACGATTTGCGGATTGCAGCCGCCATTAAAAGGAGATGTATTCTACCATGATAAGTCGGTCAGTACAATAAAACGCCAGGAAAGGGCACAGATGTATTCGGTTGTTCTTACCGACCGCCTAACCTCAGATTATATGACAGGCCGGGAGCTTGTAGCTACAGGAAGGCTGCCCTATACCGGCTGGCTTGGAAAGTTATCTTCAGAGGATCAATCCAAAATAGATCATGCCCTCGAAATTACCGAAACGCAATCCCTGGCCAACAAATGGTTGTTCCACTTGAGTGACGGACAACGTCAGAAGCTCATGATAGCACGTGCACTTTGTCAGGAAACCCCCGTCATCATCCTGGATGAGCCTACAGCCCATCTGGATCTTAACAACCGGGTGGCAATCGTAAACTTATTACGGAACCTGGCGCATGACCATGACCGTTCGGTGCTGATGGCAACGCATGAGCTGGACCTTGCGCTGCAACTTGCCGATCGGCTGTGGCTGGCAGAGCCTGGAAAATCAGTACTTGAAGGAATCCCGGAAGACCTGGTGCTGGATGGAAGGCTGGACCAGGTATTTCAGTTCAAGGGATATGACCTTAAATCAGGCCATGTAGAAACCAAAAAGACCGGACGTGTAGTCAGACTTTCTGGCGAAGGCCCGCTTTACCTGTGGACAAAAAATGCGCTTGAACGGAATGGATATGAGATTGATAACCAGGCAACGCTGCATATTGTGGTTCCGAAATCAACCGATGATCTGCGATGGGAGCTGGGTGGGAATTTCTATGAAAACCTGGAAAAATTGATAGGATCATTATCATCGGCATTCTAAACTACTGCCAAATTTAATGATCATTTAATTCTATCCACGAAAGACTGTCTGTCATCGGACAATCAGAGTATATCATCTTGACCAAAGCCCTAAAAAGAAAAAAAATCATCATCTTTAGAATCTATGAAGAGAATTGTCATCATTGGCAACGGTATCGCAGGCATCACAGCTGCAAGGCATATCCGGAAGAACAGCGATTATGCCATAACGGTGATTTCCGCTGAATCTGAATATTTCTGGTCCCGTACAGCGCTTATGTACATTTATATGGGGCATATGAAATTTGAGCATACCAAGCCCTATGAAGATCACTTCTGGAATAAAAATAATATTGACCTCAAATATTCACGGGTAGAACTGATACAGCCTGAAGAGAACAGAATCCGTTGCGCGGATGGAATAGAAATTGATTATGATATACTTATCCTCGCAACCGGCTCAAAGCCAAATAAATTCGGATGGGAAGGCCAGGATCTGAAAGGAGTGACAGGAATGGTTTCCCTGCAGGACCTGGAAACCATAGAAACGTATACGCAAAACATCGGGCGTGGCGTAATTGTAGGGGGAGGCCTCATCGGAATCGAACTGGCCGAAATGCTTCGGTCTAGAAATATTGATGTCACTTTTCTGGTCCGTGAGGATGATTTCTGGACGAACATCCTTCCTCCACAGGATGCAGCCCTGATTTCTGCCCACATTCGTGAACATCATGTGGACCTGCGGCTGGAAACAGAATTGGATAAGATTCTTCCCGATGAAAATGGTCGGGTTCGGGCTGTTCAAACCAGGTCAGGTGAAACAATAACCTGCCAATTTGTAGGTCTCACCGCAGGAGTACATCCGAATATCGGCCTTGCAGAACATTTTGAAATTGAAACGGACAAAGGATTCCTGGTGGATGAATACCTTCAGACATCCATAAAAAATATATACGCCATTGGTGATTGCGCCCAGTTGCGAAACCCTCCGCTGGGCAGGAAAGCCATTGAACCCCTGTGGTACACCGGCAGGATGATGGGTGAAGTGGTGGCAAAAACGATTACAGGATCTCCGGTAAAATATATGCCCGGTCCATGGTTTAACTCCGCCAAATTCTTTGATATCGAATATCAAACGTACGGTGACGTCCGGAATAGTTGCCCGCAAAATGAGCATGATTTTTACTGGCAACATGCTTCCGGCAGAAAAGCATTGCATATCCGGTTCCGAAAGGAAACTCATTTATTGACAGGAGTTAACACTTTTGGGATACGAATGCGCCATGACCTTTTTGATTCCTGGCTTCGAAAGGGCATATCTGTAGGAGAATTCATGGCGGGACTGGAGCAGGTGAATTTTGATCCTGAATTTTTTGAGGATCCCTCCAATGAGATCCGCGACTCATTCAACCACCAATTCCCGGGGATGGCGGTACATAGAAAAAGAAATAAAATCCTTGGTATATTCTGATGACTGTTATTCAAAAAATCGGCATCCTGTTTTTCATTTGCGCCAGCGCAATTACCCTTGGGGTTTTGTTTATCAATTCCTACACTCTTAATGAGGAAGTTGTCAACGCAGCCATTTCCGGTGATGAGGAACAGCAAAAGCTCAATAAAATCCTTCAGCCTGTTTTCGGGGAGGTGTACGGCACAAGTTTTGCCTTCCAGAACGCCTATGTGAAGGAGCTATCCGCTGCCAATTCTGACATCACAGAGAAATATGCCATCTCTAGTGAAGATGTATCCCAATATTTGAACGCCGCGGGTGATGCACCGATTACTTACAGTACAGCATTGTGGGATTCTGTTTTTCCTGATGACGAAGCAGGTAATTTTCAAAAGGAACAATTCAAGGCCTATACCTCATGGATGGAGAATAAGGTCTATGACACAAAAGAAGAACTTCAAAATCAGCTCAACATAACGCAGGGAGATATTAATGCACGCATCAGTGAATCCAGGGGGTATAGCGGAGACCGACTTAAATCACTGAAGCTCGCCCTGAACCGTCATGGGAGTTTCGGCCTTTTAAATGACTATCGCACTCTATGGCTCCTGGCAACCCTCGGTCTCGGAATATTGGGTGCTTTGATGTACATTTTACCTAACCGACGAAAGCTTCCGGGCATTAAAAATGACGGAATATTTACAAATCCCGCAACCAACAGGGGTTGGATTGGGATTATTGTCGGGACGCTTCTGATATTATTTTACATAGTCCTTTACTGGTATCCTGAACATATGACGGGATGGATGATCCTGGTGGATCCGTTGAGTGAAATGCTGAACGGAGGACTTGCGTCGCAGTGGTTTTTCTACGGACTTCTCTACACTTTTTCAATTTTGGTAATGGGAATCCGAATGATGATCAAATACAGACATAGCAAGTACCACCAGATCAGAACGGCCTCGGTCATGTTTTTTCAAACGGCGTTTGCTTTCCTGATCCCGGAAATCCTGATCCGCCTGAACATGCCTTCGATGGATCTGAAGAATATCTGGCCATTGAATTATACCTTCTTCTATGATTACAACCTTCAGCAGTTAACTTCAGCCGGCGTTGTTGGAACGTCCATGTTGGTATGGGGTATCCTGCTGATCATTGTTGGCGTACCCCTGTTCACATATCTCTATGGTAAGAGATGGTATTGTTCCTGGGTTTGCGGTTGCGGCGGACTCGCGGAGACGCTTGGAGATCCGTACCGACAGCTTTCCGATAAAACCGTTAAGTCATGGAAAGTTGAACGCTGGATGATTCACTCTATACTGGTCTTTGCAATCATTATGACCGTAGGCGTAGTCTACACCTATTTTACGGGTTCATCGACTCTTATCGGAATCAATACCTATACGATCCGATCTGTTTATGGATTTCTGATTGGCGCAGCCTTCGCTGGCGTGGTAGGCGTTGGCTTCTATCCTTTCATGGGAAACCGGGTATGGTGCAGATTCGGATGTCCATTGGCTGCTTACCTGGGACTTGTTCAAAGATTTAAATCCAGATTCCGCATCACCACCAACGGCGGACAGTGTATCAGCTGTGGAAATTGCAGCACGTATTGTGAGATGGGCATCGATGTGCGATGGTATGCGCAACGCGGTCAGAATATTGTTCGCTCCTCGTGTGTTGGTTGCGGTGTTTGTTCCTCCGTTTGCCCCAGAGGCGTTTTAAACCTCGAAAACAGGGACGAGAAAGGCAGGTTGGGAACAGCAACGTTAACCGGGCTGGATCCTGTATCGATGCCCGAAATCGGGAAGCATTAAATTTCTGTCTGTATTACCGGTAAGAGTCGCTTCTTTTTCATAATTTTGAAATACTCCCAAAATGTTTTTCGGGCGAAGTTCGCAATCACTATATCTTAGTCTTGTATCCGAACACTGATTGAAGCGATGAGAGAACTCTACAAGGTCCTTTGGATCATTATTTTACCCCTATTGCTGGCTGCCTGTTCTTCAAAAACAGTTGTTCTCGAATCTACCGGCAGCGATCTTAATGTGAATGCTGAAGACGACCGGGTTGTACTTGGAAAAGCAGACGAAATTGAGAAGGATGATGTCCAGAAACTGATCACACACTGGCTGGACACCATCAATATGGACAATTACGTTTCCCAGCAAATGCTTCGGGAACCTATCTACAATGAACTCAAACGTTTTTATAAATTCAACCTGTACCAGCTTGCATGGTCTGATAAGGATTCTCCAAATTCACAGAGCAAGGCACTTCTGAATGAACTCGCGGAAGCCAGGGATCATGGGCTTAATCCGGATGATTATGGTTTGAGAAGTCTGGTATACCAAACTCAGCAGGTCTACAGCAGGCGGAGACAGGTTAACCTGCTGGAAGTGATTCAGCTCGACATGAATATGAGTCTTGCATACCTCACGTATACACAGCATATTTTTAATGGCCGTATCAGTCCGACCGATTTAGGCGGGCAATGGCAAAATGAAAATAAGAATTCAGAACTTGCCGCCTACCTCAGCGGTAAGGATGTGAGTCAGGTTCTTTCGATGATCGAACCTGAGATAGAAGGATACAGTGAATTACGGGAACAGCTTGCCAATTACCGCTCCATTGCAGAACGAGGCGGATGGGCTACACTTCCTGAAAGTATTGAACTGAAAGAAGGCGACAGCGGGCAGGAAGTTTATGAACTTCGACGGCGTCTTTCACGTACCGGGGATATGACCCGGAGCCTTTCAAAGGAATCCGGCAATTCTTCCTATTTCGATGCGGCACTTTCTGCGGCACTTATCAACTTCCAGAAAAGACACGGACTGGACCCTTCCGGTGAATTGAATGGTGAAACCATATTGGAATTAAACCGCCCGGTAGAAGAGCGTATTGAACAGATCAAGGTAAATCTTGAGCGTTTACGATGGATGCCGCGTAAGCTGGAGAGTGACAGGATTATGGTGAATGTTCCTGCATATTCCCTTGAATTATACAACTCGGGAAGGGTGGTTCAGCGGTCCAGGGTACTCGTTGGAAAAGAATTCAGCCCAACCCCCATCTTCAATGCAGATGTGGAATATGTTTTATTCAGCCCGTCCTGGAATATTCCTGGACCGCTATTCTATCGCGAACTCCTCCCGAAGGCAAAAGAGGACCCTTCTTTCCTTGAAAAGAATGGATATATACTCTATGCCACAGTCTATGATATCGGCAAAGAGCCTCTCGATCCTAATCGCATCGACTGGTCGACATTTTCAGAGGATTATCCTCACTTCAAGGCAATACAGCAGCCCGGGCCAGGCTCTGAATTAGGAAAGATCAAATTCGTTTTCCCGAATGAGTTTAACATATTTCTGAGTGACGCATCGGCAGAGGAGAATTTTGATAAAACACAGCGCGCCTTGAACTACCGATGCATCAGCATCGAAAACGCCATACCACTGGCAGAAACTCTGTTGAATGACAGGAAGTGGCGGGAGAAAGAAATCATGGAAAGCATGGAATCTGAATCCCCTGTAAAGGCGGTGTTGAAGAATAAAGTTCCCATTTACATTACATACCGCACCGCATGGGTAGATGAAAACGGCATCCTGAATTTCCGCAGGGATGTCTACGGATATGATGCCGCCCAGTTTCAGATGACCCGGCCTGAAATGGCGTTTGAGGAAGACTTCTGATTATTTATCCTTGCTTTTCTTTGAAGATCCGGCACCAGGTTTAGCAATGGATTCCCTCATTTCAGTGTCTGCTTTGATATTATCCATTCGATAATAATCCATAATACCAAGATTTCCACTGCGGAATGATTCTGATATGGCTTTTGGCACTTCCGCTTCTGCTTCGATCACCTTGGCCCTTGCTTCCTGTGCTTTTGCCTTCATCTCCTGCTCAAGCGCTACGGCCATCGCACGACGCTCCTCTGCCTTTGCTTCAGCCACTTTCAGGTCTGCAGACGCCTGGTCAGTCTGAAGTTTTGCACCAATGTTCGCTCCTACATCAACATCGGCGATATCAATTGACAGTATTTCGAACGCCGTTCCGGCATCCAGGCCACGCTGAAGTACGAGTTTGGAAATTTTATCAGGGTTTTCAAGTACATCCTTGTGTGAAGCGGCAGAACCAATGGAGGTTACAATACCTTCTCCTACACGGGCAAGGATCGTATCTTCACCAGCACCACCTACCAGTTGCTGAATGTTGGCGCGAACTGTAACCCGTGCAATGGCGATCAGCTGAATTCCATCCGCCGCCACGGCGGCTACTTTTGGAGTCGTAATTACTTTCGGATTAACGGAGATCTGAACAGCTTCAAATACGTCTCTTCCCGCTAGATCAATTGCTGTAGCCTGTTTGAAGGTGAGATTGATATTCGCCTTATCGGCAGAAATCAGCGCCTTGATCACAGATGGCACATGACCGCCGGCCAGGTAATGCGTTTCCAGTTCCTTGGTTGTTACATTGAGGCCTGCTTTTGTTGCTGTGATCAGTGAATTCACCACGATGCTCGGCGGCACCTTCCTTATTCGCATAAACATGAGTTCAAAGAGGCCAACTTTTACGTTGGAAAAGCGCGCGGTGATCCATAATCCCACCGGGATAAAATACAGGAACACAAAAAATGCTACTATACCGAGTAAAATAACTACTACTAATCCGAGACCGTCCATAAATCAGTTTATTGGTTGTACAAAAATATTATTTCCATCAATCTTAATGATCTCCACCTTTGTCCCGCTGTCAATGTAATCCCCATGACTTTTAACTTCATACGTTTTACTATCAAATTCAGCCTTTCCTACAGGTCGAAGACTTGAGATTGTCATTCCTTGCTGAGCCACCTGAAGATCGACTGTCAGGTTTTCATTGAATTTACTCTGGATGCTGTCTTTCAGTGAAAACCGGTCCCACGTTTGGCCGCGAAAGCCAAAGTAAAGAGATGTGGCAAACATCAGGCTGCTGATGATCAGAAACCACGCGCCCACGGTTGGCCCGAAATAAACAAAGCTCAGGTATACTCCGATAATTGCCGAGATAATACCGGTTATTCCAACGAATGTTGTACCCGGAACGAAGATTATTTCTACCAGGATCATTCCCAGGCCAAATATTACCAAAGCCAGTACTATGAACCATTCCATACCTATCGAAGTAGGTAACTAACTTACTAAAATTATCGCAGCGGAATGGTTTTGGAATCCACTTTTTTCATTCCGAGGTAACATTGATTAAAGTGGTCATAGAGGAGAAAATCGTAACTGATGGGTATCAGGTCCTCACCCCTGCGATTTATGAGTCCGTATTTACCGTAATTACGAACGATCACCTGTCCGTCGTTAAGGTCTTGAAGTTCATCGTATTTGGGACCGACAATGATTCGTCCGTTGGCATCGAGTAATCCCATTTTACCGTTTTTCCTGATCAGATAATGGCCGTTTTCCATATGACGAACCTGTTCATATTCCGCACGAATAATCCAGTTGCCTTTTTTATCGATTACCCCCGCTTTGCCCTTGTCGGTCACAATGCAAAGCCCGTTCTCAAAATTCCCAATGCCATCGAAGCGGGGCTGAATTTCAATACCTTCCTGTTTATTTAGAAATCCCCATTTCCCGAGTAACTTAAAACCACCAAGCCCTTCATGGAAATCCCTGACATCATCATACCGGTTCGCAATCCGAAGCCTGTCCTGAAGGTCGATGAATCCATACCGTCCGTTAATTTTCACAGCGATAAATCCCTCACTTTCGGTTCTTATTTCTTCATATTCCTGCCGCTCTGCAATATTCAGAATCTGACCTGAAAAATTAATTTTCCAGAAAGCATCTTTGCCACGGCTTTCAATCAGGTAACCATCTTTAACGACTATCGGGTTCTCTGTAAAATAGACTGTGCCCTCAGTGATATGCTTCAGGTACGTAACCCCTGCGTGGTGCTGTAAATAAAGATTATTGTTAATCAGTTGAATTGTGCCTTCCTTCGGAGTAAGGATCCATTCACCAGATTCATCAATTATTCCCCATTTACCACGAAACTGAACAACGATCTTACCGGGAATGGACATGCCTATTGAATCATAGGTACAAGGAATGGATTCTGAACCATCTCTTTTGATCATTCCCCATTTCAAATTTCGCTTTACAGGCAGCAGTCCGGGAGCCTGTTCTTTCTGCATTTGCTGATAGCTGAAATCGGTAAGCTTCTCACCTTCGAAATCAAACAGCGACCAACCCCTTTCTACACCAGCGCCCGCATAGGCATAAATTCTTTCTTCAAAGGAAAATAAAGTATCGAAATTGGCCCTGATCAGAAATGAACCATCCTTGAAAATAACTCCGTACTTATCATTGTCGGCAAATGTGAGTAGTTCTGAATTCAGCCGATCAATATGATTATAATTATCCGGTGTAACCGGGTTGAAATCCTGATCAACAATCCATTCATGTCCATTGGCTATGACCTTCCAGTATTCCTTTTGCCAAGGAAGAATACTATCGAACGCTACTGAATGCAATTTCTCATTCTGCTCGGTAAGGACATCCCATCGGGCAAAAGGCGTGGCCACCGCGTCAACCCCGTTCACCTGGATTGATGAATATTCAGGATTTATCTTCCATTTTCCTTCGTGATCGAGTAATCCTATGGATCGATGACGGGATGTCCGTGCATACCCTTTTTCAAAATTTTCGATGCGGTCAAATGTAAATCCTGACAGCGGATCACCATTTGCACCGAACAATGCCCATTTCCCGGAATCATTCATTACAGCGAATCTCTTCTCTCCCACGAACCTGATCTCGCGAAAATGACTTGACAGAATTTTCCTGTTATGATTATCAACAACCCCAAATCGGATATCGCCTCCATTGTAGGATTGGACAATAAATAATTCCCCGGCGGGCTGAATTCGCAAATAGTCAAACGGGATTAAAGTTTTACCCTCTACTGAAATTACTCCGGAAGGAACAAATCGCATGGAGGCATTCTGCACTGATGCGATTATTGCTTCTTCTCCGGCAGGTATCAGGCTTCGGTATATCGCTTTCGAAAGAATTTTATTCTGAAGACTGATCAATCCCCACTTACCATTTTCCTGGTATCCGATCACACCCTTTAGGACACGTATCTCCCCTGAAGACCAGCCAACTTTTTCATATCTGGCGGGAATTAGTATTTGTCCATCCTCGTCTTTCAGGCCTTGTCTGCCGGATTCAGTGTAAACCGTTGGCTTAATGCCGGCATTCAGGAGTAGGGAGGGAACGATGAAAAGGAAAATAATTAAAAAAATGCGCATCCCAGCAATCAAAAAATACAACTTCCAAGTTAATTAATTTTTTAGATTCAATGCCTTCAACGTAAGAGTTTTATTGATTTTTATCGATCTGGCCTACATTTTCCTACCGAACATAACTTCCGGCATTTACATCGATGGTTGTACCGGTAGCATGGGTCGCGTTGCCGCTGGCCAGAAAAACGAAGAACGGCGCAATGTCATCGGGCTCGGTAAGCTTATTAAGGGCAATGTCACTGCTGGCATAATCTTCTCCATAGGTATCAATAAAATCCTGTGCCATATCTGTTCGTGTGAATCCGGGAGCGATCCCGAATACGGCAACACCATTTTTCCCAAAGGCGCGCGCCAATGATTTGGTTAACGCTTCCATTCCCCCTTTCGAAGCGGCATATGCAAGGTAATCCTGTGTATCTCCGCGATGTGCGGCCCGGGAACTCACATTGATGATCACACCGGATCCCTGAAACAATGGGATCACTGCACGGCAAAGGGTAGCACAGGCGCGCAAATTAACAGCCATGGTGCGATCCCAGTCGGCCAGCCACTCCTGATCATTTCCATTGATCGCTGAGTTGAGTGCAATCCCCGCATTGTTGATCAATACATCAATGCGGCCCAATTTCCCGATAACCTTTCCGGTGAGCGCCAGCGTTTCATCGGAAGATTCCAGGTTACACCTGAACAGATGTATTTTTTCCGGATTGGTCGACTGTACCTTTTTCGCGGCTTTCTCGGAATGTTGGTACTGACATGCGACTGTCGCACCCGCATCAGCCAAAGCACGAACTGCCGCAGCCCCGATTCCCCGGCTTCCGCCAGTTACCAAAACAACTTTTTGTGTAAGGTCAATATTCATTGTGAATTATCTTTAAATCAATATGTTTATGCAATCATTCAAAAATATTAATGATCGTTTGAAAAAATTTGTATCTTTTTCCATACGAACATCGTTATAAAGGTATAGGTCAAAACTCAACAACACAACAACATGAAATTCATCACAACATTGCTCCTATGGAGTATTCTGCTGGTACTCTGCTGGCCATTGGCGTTATTCCTGCTGTTATTTTATCCGATCATCTGGATTCTGGCATTGCCATTCCGTTTATTAGGAATTGCAGTTTCGGGCATTTTTAATTTAATTGAGGCGATTATTATGCTACCATTTCAGGTCATTTCGCCGTCCAGAAAATAATCGGTGGAGGGTGGCCTGAACTAAGCCGCCCACATGCAGGAATTTACTATTGAATTATCCGGTTTAACACTCACAGGAAACCTTGCTGAGGCTGCGCATCCTGTGGGTATTGTTGTTTTCGTTCATGGAATGGGGGAGCATATCGCCCGTTATGACGGCCTATTTACCCATCTTACTTCCAACGGGTTTCATTGCCTGGGAACAGATCATATCGGTCATGGGAAGTCACCGGGGAAAAGAGGTCATGTGGCCCATTATGACATTTTTCTCGATGAAGTGAGCGCTGTAATCCGGTATGCGCTGGAGCACTATCCAGGCCTGCCGGTTTTTCTGTATGGCCATAGCCTGGGGGGAAATATTGTACTTAATTATCTTCTGAAACGACCTGTTACCGATATTAAGGGAGCTATTGTATCATCCCCCTGGCTCCTTCTTGATACCAAAGTTCCTCCCTTTAAAAAATTTCTCTCCTCATTATTATCAAGAATGGCGCCGGGCCTTACGGTTTCAAATGAACTGGATCCGGGGGGAATTTCCACGCTTCCCGAGGAAGTGGAACGATACGTCAAAGATCCGATGGTTCATGACCAAATTTCAGTCGGGCTCTTCAATAGTGTATCAGAAGCCGCCAGCTTTGTTTTGGAAAATGGGGATAAACTCTCCACTCCAATACTCCTGATGCATGGCACCGCCGACCCGATCACTTCTCATTTGGGATCAATCGAACTTGAAAAGATGAATGAGTTACTCATTGACCTGAAATTGTTTCCTGGAGTACATCATGAAATGCATCATGACAAAAGCCGCGAATCCCTTTTTCATTCAGTGGTTTCATGGTTAACTTCTCAATTGAACTAATGACTCCCCGGGGCATGAAAAAATCGCCGTATTTGCTATTTTTGCGGCCAAAGAAAAGCTAATTATGGAATTGAAAAAAATACAACTCAATCACATTCACGAACAGCTGGGAGCTAAGATGGTCCCCTTCGCAGGCTATCTAATGCCGGTTCGTTATTCATCCGACATGGAAGAACACAATACCGTTCGTGAGGGAGTAGGTATTTTTGATGTATCCCATATGGGCGAGTTCATGGTTTCAGGACCGGGTGCGCTTGACCTGATTCAGAAAGTAACATCAAATGACGCATCGAAGCTGATTGACGGACAAGCTCAGTATTCCTGTCTGCCCAATACTCAGGGAGGAATCGTGGATGATCTACTGGTGTATAAACTGGCCGATGAACACTATATGCTGGTTGTGAATGCCTCGAACATAGAAAAGGACTGGAACTGGATCCAACAGTACAAACCGGAAAATGCTGAAATGCTGAACGTTTCCGATGACCTGTCACTCTTTGCCGTTCAGGGGCCGAAAGCAACTGAAGCACTTCAGTCACTTACCGATACAGATTTATCCTCGGTAAAGTTCTATCATTTTGTTACTGCAGAATTTGCAGGCATCACGGATGTGATAATCTCCGCAACAGGTTATACCGGAGCCGGAGGGTTTGAGCTTTATGTACCGAACGCCTTTGCGGAAAAAGCATGGAATGCCATCATGGAAAGTGGTGCGGCTTTTGGTATCAGGCCTATTGGATTGGGAGCCCGGGACACTTTGCGAATGGAAATGGGATATTGTCTGTATGGAAATGACATTGATGACAATACATCGCCGCTTGAAGCAGGCCTGGGATGGATTACCAAATTCACCAAGGATTTCGTAAATGCCGATAATCTCAAAGCTCAAAAGGAGTCAGGGGTATCAAAAAAGCTGGTGGGATTTAAAATGATTGATCGCGGTATTCCGCGTCATGACTACCCGATCATGGACTCCAACGGCAATCAAATCGGAAAAGTAACCTCGGGAACAATGTCACCCACCCTGGGCATTGGAATAGGCCTGGGTTATGTAACCACTGAATCTGCCGCACCAGGAACAGAAATTTTCATTGAGGTAAGAAATCGCAAACTGAAAGCAGAAGTACAAAAATTACCATTGATCTGATCCATGAGGGGACTTGATGTTTGTCTCTCGCCAAAGCTGATCGGCCTGCATGAAATTGAAGGACGGGTGATCGTGGTTGTCGATATTCTGAGAGCCACATCCTGCATGACCGCCGGCATTGGCAGTGGAATTTCAGAAATCAGGCCATTCGCTGATCTTGACAGTTGTGTTCAGATGAAAGAGTCTGGTTACCTGATTGCGGGGGAACGAAACGGGCAAAAAGTGGAAGGGTTTGATCTTGGCAATTCCCCATTCGACTATATGGATCCGGCCAATAAAGGTAAAAAAGTGGCTGTAACCACCACCAATGGAACGCAGGCAATTGAAAAATCACTTTCCGGAGATCATATCATCATAGGTTCATTTCTCAATATTTCTGCTGTTGCCGACTGGGTTCGGAAAAAGGATAAGGATGTATTAATTGTTTGCGCTGGATGGAAGGGAAAAGTAAATCTTGAAGACACACTATTCGCTGGTGCACTTACAGACCTGATCATGCCGGAATTCAAGCCCGTTTGCGACGCCCCTCTGGTGGCTTTGCATTCATACCTGGGCATGAAAGATAACTTACTGGAACATGTACTCATGTCGTCGCATGCGCAGCGGTTGAAACGACTCAATATCGGGCGCGACATTGAGTATTGCCTGAAGTTGGATGAATTTGATGTGGTTCCGGAACTTATCGACGGCGCCTTGATGGCCTCTCAGGATTAATGCAGTTTAGGATTGTTCCTGTGACGATCCTGATCACGGATATTCTTTTTTTCCAGGTTTTTTCTAAATGCTTCTGTAAGATCTATTCCTGTCTGGTTTGCCAGGCAGATTAATACCCAAAGGACATCGGCCATTTCATCCCCAAGATCCTTGCCGGCATCAGCAGGCTTTTCAGACTGTTCCCCATACCGGCGGGCCATAATTCTCGCGACTTCACCAACTTCTTCAGTGAGAATTGCCATATTGGTAAGTTCATTAAAATACCGGACTCCTGTCGAGTTGATCCATGCATCAACCGTTTCCTGTGCTTCCTTGATCGTCATTATTTTCGGTCTTTCGTATCAATAATAATCGTTACCGGTCCGTCATTGAGAAGACTCACTTTCATGTCACCTCCAAATTCGCCGGTCTGAACAGTTTTGCCCAGCAGATTTTCACATGAGGCGATGAACTCTTCATATAACGGAATTGCCACTTCTGGTCTGGCGGCTTTAATATAGGAAGGCCTGTTTCCTTTTTTTGTACTCGCGTGCAGGGTGAACTGACTAACGATTAATACTTCACCTGAAATATCCAGGACACTCCTGTTCATTACGCCCTCATCATCTCCGAAAATGCGAAGATTAATAATTTTCCGGCTGAGCCACTCAATATCTTCAGTCGTATCTGCATCTTCAATGCCGAGAAGGACAAGCATCCCCTCACCTATGCTTCCCACATCTGAACCATCAATCGCCACTGAAGCATGTTGTACCCGTTGTATTACAGCAATCATTCTTTTCCCAGTTTTTGCAATTCGTCTGATTCCAATATAAAAATACCTTTTTGCGGACTTCCGGCAAGGTTAACCATCGACTTTGCCACCGTACTGGCATGGATTGCACGGTATTTTTTTAAAGGCCCGATCAACAGAAACCCAAAAGCACTCATTATCAACTTACCGACCGACTCGCCAAGGCGGGATTCATTTCGTTCACCCAGCAATAATGAAGGTCTTAAAATACGTACCTCCTCAAATCCAATGGAGCGAATATCTCTTTCGGTCTCCCCTTTCACACGATTATAATACAGGGAGGAGCCGGCATCAGCACCCATCGAAGAGATCAGAAAAAATCTTTTCGCTCCTGCCTCAAAAGCATTTTTTGCGAATGAAATAATGTAATCATGATCAACCTTATAGAATGCTTCCTTACTACCTGCCTTCTTCATCGTGGTTCCAAGACAGCAGCAGGCAAGATCTGCACTCATCTCGTCCCGTGATTGTTCAAGGTGATCAAAGTCTGCAATTATTTGTTCAATCGAAGAGGCGGAAATATCAATTTCACGCCTGTTGACAAGCTTTATCGTTTGTACGTCCTTATGGTGTGAAAGAATCCGGACGAGTTCATTTCCAACAAGTCCCGTAGCCCCGGCAACGATGACACTTTCAGGGAACATTAAAAAACCTGACGTATTTCATTCTTCAGGCTGGTCATGGCTATTTGTATTGGATCCTGATCTTTTGCCATTGTAATCTCAAAAATTTTCCTTGACAGATCGATGTTAGTGGCATTATCGGCCATGCTGTCCGTCGCCTGGTTGATCGTACTGATAAGGTCCTCCTTTGCGTGCAGGATGAGGGACCACACTTCGTCGGACATATACAGCTGCTGGGAAACATTATGATTGTATTCAGATCTTATTTCACTCAGCAATATCTGCTGAAATTCCCTGGCGGTGTATTCACCATTGTTTAGCCGTACCACAAGATTATTCGGACTGATTCTTTCAAGAAAAAGAACCATGCGTTCATATGCATGAAGCCTGTTGGGAAGTACGGTCTCAATACTTTTATTGCGGATCTCCAAATGCTGCTTCTGAAGCTCCTTGTTCAGAAATGATTTTACAACCAGGTACATGGCGTAAAGAACTGCCGCTGCGGGCAAAACGATCTTAATGAATTCGATAAAAATTTCCATGGCAAATTAAAAAATGAAAAAAGTAAAAATAGCAGAAATTACCATGTCTTCAAGTGTTGTGTGATGAAATAACCCATAACGACAGATTTAACGATCTAAAAACACTTATTTTGTGTTATCGTTATTGAATATGATGCATATATCTATCGAACCCGTCACACTCACCGAAGAAGCTGCACGCGAGGTGAAGAATATTATGAACACAAAAAACATCCCGGAGGGATACGCTCTGCGCATTGGTGTAAGGGGGGGAAAGGGATGCGCCGGTGTGAATTATTATGTGGGGTTTGACAAGCAAAAGGATAGTGACATTCGATATGAGGCTTTCGGCATACCGGTTTTGGTAAACAAGGCCGAAACCATGTACCTGGTTGGGGTTACCCTCGACTTTTATGAAGGCGGGGATGCCCGTGGATTCACATTTTCATCCGGAAGCAATTCGTGATCGCCTTGATGTGATCGTTGCAGCCCTGCAAGGTCCTCCTATGGGTGGGTTTAACTTTGACAATTCAATCTCGGCCTCATCCGCTTCAGAAATTTCATCCATTATCCGGTCAAGAATTCTCTGAACTACATGCTCCAGCAGTTTTGAAGGATTCAGCATTTCTTCCTTCACAATGCGGTACAGATGCTCATAATCAACGGTTCCATGCAGCTCATCGGTAAAAGAGGCATGGGAAAAATCAGTGATAACAGATACTGTTACCTCAAAGTGATTACCCTTTTCCCTTTCCTCGTCATAAAAACCGTGGTATGCCTTGAACTGTAGGCCTTCAAGCTTTACTATTCCCATTATTCAATGTCATCAAAGAAAGAACCATTGACTTTCTTTTGGTTTTCAGGACTAGTTTCTTCCGGAGTATTGATTTGCTCGTCGGAATCGGCCTCATTCGCTGGAGAATCCTCATTCACATCCTCAACTGCAGGGGTATCTTCATCTTCCTTTTTAAGCCACCCGGAAGTAAAATTCGTAGGTGCTTCAGGTTGTTCCACCTCCAGCATTTTATAGGAAGTTTTGTCAAAGATATTTTTTCTGGCAGCCATCAGCCGTTCCTCGATATCGATATTTTTTATTTGCTTATTCAGGCGATCGGCCTTGTCAAGCGCATCCTGAGCTGCCCCGCGAATATTGGACAGCAAGTCCTCACGGGCATTTTCAAGTGTCCGGTATAGTGTGGCAAGATTTCTCAGCTGATCTTCCATCTCTTCCATTGTATCCCTTGATCGCACTTCAGCCTCCTCAAGCATTGTCCTCGCCTTGGTTCTGGCATCATTCAACACTGCTTCAGCCTTCATTTCAGTTTCCCGCATATGCAGTTTGGCTGCTTTTGTTGCCTGGTCAATCATGTTGGCGCCTGTGTCCTCTGCGGTCTTCAATGTTTTGAACAGTGAATTTTCAACTTCCCGAAGTTTCTCCACTTCCTTTTGGGTGGTTTCCAGCTTAATGCGCAATTCCTTGTTCTCGTCCATCATCTTTTCCCACTCCTGGGAAAGGGTTGTCAGAAAGGCATACACCTCATCCTTATCAAGCCCGCGAAATGCTTTTTCAAAAGTCTTCTGTCGTATCTCTAAAGGTGTAATTTTCATATTAATTCGTTTCTCCTTGTAATATTAAAACTCAATATCCCAGGCAGATATTGTTCGATCGTCACTTGCGCTGATTAATGTATTCTTATAATCCATCCACAGCAATTTATTTACAGAAGTACCATGGCCGGCATGCCTCGCTTTATCGATAACCTTTAGAAGTTTGAATTGCGCTGAATCCCAAACCTTGATGGATTTATCCATGCTACAAGTTACAAAATGTTTGCCATCCGGACTAAACTCAATATTATTTATGGCAAACATATGGCCAGCGATATCATCAATCTGTGCATAGTCACGATCATTTTCCCTGATTATTATGTGGGCATCCCTTCCTGCCGAAAGTAAAAATTCAAAATCAGGATTATACCGAACGGAAAATACAGAATTTCCATGATCCGAAATTTCACTGATCAGCGCAAGGGTTTTCATATCAAGTATCCTGATTGAATGGTCGCTGTACCCGACGGCAATCTGCCGGTTAACAGGATCAACGTCGATAGATCTGGCACTTTTCTGAGAATGTTTTGATGATGCCAGCACTTTTCTCTCACCTACATTCAATAAATGAACCGCTCCTGATGAATCACCTACATAAAGATGTTCCCTGTAAGACTTCAGTGCAAAAATTGCCCCCTCAGTACATTTGATGCTTCCCTTCTCCTTTTTATTTTCCCAATCAATAAAATGAACCCCCTCATAATTATGCCCTACGCATAATAACCCTGTATCATCATGATAGGTAATGGAATAAACACTATTGGGTACCCTGGCCACAAGCTGTCCGTTGTCAGGTTCTTTTAAATTCCATTTAACGACCATACCATCTCCGGCAGCACTAAAAAAGGACGCCTCATCCGGGCAATAAGCCAACGAATACACACAATCCCTGTGACCTGTCATTGTTGCTTTTTTCGTTACATTGATCATTCGCTGCCTCTCCGTTGAAAATAATTGCATAAATTTAGTCGAAAGAAATCACAATCAGTGCAGGATGCCATTGTTAGAACTGAAAGGAGTAGGCAAGGAACGTTTATTGGGATTATACAGGATTGAAAATACATATGATCAGCTGCTTGAAGAGCTAAACCCTGATGAGCTGGATCGTGAATTACTGGATACCTATTCCAATGTTCAAAAAAAACAGGAATGGCTGGCAGCCAGAATTCTCCTTCGTGAGGTCTGCCGATTTTTAGGGATCGAATACATGGGAACACGAAAAGATTCCAATGGCAAACCATTCCTCCAGGGTCATTCATACCAAATTTCACTTTCACACTCTTTTCCTTATGTAGCGGTGATCGCCGACCCACACCGCGATGTTGGCATAGATCTTGAACAACCCAAGGAGAAACTCAAAAAGATCTCAAGTCGTTATCTGGATGACCGGGAGCTGTCTCTTTGCATGGATTTGAACATTGATGCATTATGCATATTCTGGTGTGCGAAAGAAGCGCTGTATAAAATCTACAGTAAAAAGGGGCTCAATTTCAGAAATGAAATACATCTCTATCCGGAAGGTGACTTTCCCTGGAATAATATATTGGGCGTAATTGACAGAAATGGTGAAGAAGGCCACTTTCCGCTTCGATGTGAGCACGGAAGCGACTATATTATGGTTTATAACATTTAAACTGATGAATTTTCGGACTCTAATTCTTACAACCATTTACCTCCTGGCATTTTCAGTGTCCCTGTACAGCCAGGAGCCTGACCTGGTTGATTTCTCACTGATTGATGTCAATTCAGGGGAAGAATTTTTATTATCCTCAATTGAAAACGAAAAGGGTGTCGTTCTGCTTTTTCTCAGTAATGATTGCCCTTACTCCAGTTACTATATTGATCGAATTAAAAAGCTTATAGATACTTATCAGTCCAGAAATATCGTCTTCCTGCTTATTAATTCACACCTGGATAGTAATGAATCGCCATCTTCAATGAAAAACATAGCCGCAACATGGGGACTGGAAATACCATATCTGGCAGACAAATCACACGATCTTAAAGATATGCTGGAGGTTGAAAAGAGTCCTACCGCAGTTATACTCAAGCCAATCACCAAAGGTTACTCTCTTTATTACCGTGGCAAAATTGATAACAACCCACAGGTAGAAAGCGATGTAAAAGAAGCCTATTTGATCGACAATATTAAAACATTACTGGCCAACAAGCCTCCTGCCCATCCCAATACCCGATCTATCGGTTGTATGATCCGTTAGGCGACATACCGCATATATCATAATTGGAATAAGAAATAGCGCGGATATTGTTGATGTTACGACCCCGCCTAAAATAGCTATTCCCATTGAGGACTGAATTTCATTGCCCATTCCGTCAAACATAAACATTGGCAAACATGCGGCAAACGTTGTTAATGATGTAATTATGATCGGCTGAATTCGGCGACGGCTCGTCATTTCAATGGCTTTTATTACTTCCATTCCTTGGCCCTTGTAATTTCTGAATGTATCCACTTTCAGAATCGAGTCATTTACAGAAATTCCCAACCCTACAACCATGCCTGCCAATGAGATCATATTGAGTCCTTCCCCGGTTATTGCCAGTGCGATTAAACTTCCACTTATACTCACCGGCATCGAAATAAAAATAACAAACGGCCAAACGAAGGAACGGTACTGAACCATCAGAAGCAAGTAAAGTGAGGCCATGGTCAATACAATGGACACTATGCCAACATACCTGAAATTATTCCTCACTGAATCTTCAGAGTCAAATACTGTATATCCCATCTCACTAAACCTATTCATTACACTATCCTTATCGAGGTTTCCACTGACAAGAAAAAATTCTCCTCTCCTGTCCCGAAAAATCTGTTCACTTTGTATTTCGGGAATAACAGAGGTTACCCTGTCGAGCATAATAATAGCATTGTTATTCAAATGAATTTGAGGGACATCATGCTCGGCTACGGTTTTCATCACCAAATTTTCATTGATGCTGACGGGGGACATACTGTTCATAATTTCAGTGGACGACCCCGCCGATTTATGTAATTTATCCCACTGCGGGATTAACCGTAAAACAGTATCCGTCTTGTTTCCTGTTATCCTCAGCTGAACTGGATACGGTACTTCCTGATTTACATAAACGCGGAGGTTAAACTCCTGAAGCGAATGTGGAAAAAGCCATGTAATGGGATTAGCCGCAGGTCTGTATATTGCATGTTCGGCTAACAGACCAGTATCTGGCATAACCCTTGCGTAGGGATATTCAATTCTTATCCGGGCATTGCCTTTTCCATCAGAGCCGTCAGCATATGATCCCGTGATCATACTTTCATGCTCGCATTTAAGTACTGCCTCGGATAGCAATTTCCTGAAGTTACTTTCCGAAACATTTACAGAAATAAAATCCCATCCTTTGAAGGACACTTTTGGCACGACCTTCAATTCCATTTTTTGAAATGACCACAACGCAAATAAAAAAATTGTTACATGGAATACTATGATCAAAGCCGGGGATCTTCCAGTGAGCCTCGGCAGAAAAGGATTTAAAAATAAAGGTTCACGTAATTCCCGAATCCTGCGAGGCTTCTTTTTACTTTTCCGAAGATAAAAAAGTGGTAAAATAAACAATGACACGAGCAGCGAGCTCATCAGCATAGCATAAAGAGTGAAGGCCTGTTCATGAAACAGCAAGTATGACAGCGGATGTAAAAACAACACCGGAACAAAAGCCATTAAGGTGGTAAGGGTTGCCATTATCAATGGTTGAGCCACTGCCTTCAAAGATCTTTTCAAATGAGTTTTTCGGCTATCTTCTATCCCGCGTTTGATTGCCAGTTCATCAGTGACAATAATGGCATTATCAATTAAGAGACCAATGCCCAACACCGCACCCCCCAGCACAAAAATGTGCACTTCAACATTGAGGAGTACAAACAGCCCTATTATCGGAATCAGACTTAAAGGAATACAGAGTGACACCAGAAGAGATCTCTTCAAATCCATAGTTATGATGAAAACAACGATCATACATCCGGCCAATGCCACTATGAATGCAAGCAGCAATAGCGTAATCGCGTCTTTTATTCCTTCATAGTGATCGGAAGCTGGATAAATTTGAATTCTTTTATTTTCCCTGTTGAAATTCGAAATGAATGTATGAATGCCTTTGGTTGTGTCCTTTATCGAATAGCCTGACCGGGGAAATATAGAAATTGAAACCGACGGCTGGTGGCCGAAAAAGGATTTGCCACGAGGAAAAAATACTTCCTTTTCAACCTTGCATAGATCGGAAACCCTGTAAATACCCTTAATCCGCCAATCCAAGATCTCTTTGAGCTCAGATTTAGCCCCTATCATTAGGGAGCCTGAGTTCTTCATTTCAATCGTCCGGGATTTCTTTGATCTGAATAAATCGGCAAATGCAGCTACATCTAATTTCAGTCTTGCCATTTGATGCAGGTCAGGAATAACGATGAACTTCATTCTCTGGATTCCCTCAATGTTGATAAATCCGACACCTTCGATTTGCTCCAGTTTTTTCTTTATAAAGTCTTCAGAAATCTTAGAAATCTCATCAATACCAATTTCTCCAGTAATATGAAGGGTAATCAGCGGCAACCGGTTAAACAAAGCGCGCTTCACCAGAGGTTTATCATCATAGTCAGGCTGTTTAGCAATAATTTTGTTCAACACATTTTGGGCAAGATATTGAACAACCTCAATTTCGGATTCAGGGCTGATCTCAAGATTCACCTTAGCTCCACCAGTAAATTGAGCTGAATAAACATCCACCACCCCCGGGATTATGGCCATTGACTGACGTATGGGTTCCAACAG
The DNA here is from genome assembly GCA_050289805.1 of Cyclobacteriaceae bacterium. Classification (GTDB taxonomy): domain Bacteria; phylum Bacteroidota; class Bacteroidia; order Cytophagales; family Cyclobacteriaceae; genus JAUILA01. Next base: position 117,032 of record JBNKGL010000006.1, on the reverse strand, counting down.
GTTTTCTTCTGTAGCTTCCTGAGGAAGAGTATTGGTGTCCAGTTCAATTTCAAGAAACTTATCTTCAAATTCAGGCAGCAACGTAAAGCGCAAATGTGGAATTGCGAAAATTCCTGAAACAAGAAGAATTAGAAAAATAGCAAGTACAGAAACCGGATTATCCAGGATAATCCTAATCAACTTATGCATCAGTACTGTTTTAACCTCCTGATCAACAAACCTGCAGAAAAAGAGAGCAAAAGCAGGTTGACCAAAAGATGATCTCTGAAGGTAAGTGCTTCAAAAATTCCGCCACAGGAGCAAGGTGTACCCGGACTCAGTTTATTTAGAATGATCAGGTGACCTGTAAACAAGATCATTAGCGGATATATTAACAGCAGCGAAAGTGTTCTGAATCTTTCATTAAAAAAGAGTACTACTGCGATTATTTCCAATACCGGAATTGTTACGCTCAAGGGTCGTATTGCCGAGACCGGCAGGTAGTGTACCCGTAAAAGTTTAACCTGGAATCCTTCTATATCAAATAATTTAAGGCCCGCTGAATATGTCAATACTACTATCAACAGAAATCCGGCTATCTCTTCTATGTAAGCCCTTTTCATGAGGTGGGAACAATGATTTCATATGAAATGACATACAAGTCTTCATAGAGAATCCATAATTGATCCTCACCTTTCATGATATTTACCGGATATGAATCAAGATGATTCGGAACCTCGAAACTGTAGCGATATCCGTCATCTGCATGATATACATCGATGGAAAGGTTGTTGGTCTTTTCATAGGCAACGGTAGAAAGAATGTACAAAAACTCATTATCCGTTGTGGCAGAATAATTCACAAATTCATCCGGCTGCCGCTCAAAGACGACCATATTGTTCATCCGCCTCTCCACAATTTTTGGTGGGGGTGTACCATCAATGGTTTGTCCGACCTTTTCGACCAACCCATTCGCTGAAATAACGAGATACATTCCTGCCCGATTGCAAACATAGAAATGCCGGGTATCACCCTGAACCATCTCGCCTTCAAAGGCAATATTCAGATTTTTTTGCGGAGCAATCTCTGGCATACTGTCAAATCGTATTGTTTTTACCTGCTTGTTGGTTCGTGCATCCCATGTATAAAATCCATACGCCTCTGATTCATCATTTACCAGCAGGAATTTCTCATCATACAGATAGACTCCATCCCAGAATGGCTCGCTTAACTTGTCATAAAACAATACTTCATCGTTTCCTGAAATTCCCTTTACGGACATATGGCTATTATCAAGTGCAAATATTCCATTAACTGAAACCCTGAATCGGCGAATTTGCTGGTTTTCCCAGGGTGCCAAACCCTTGACACCAAGAGTGTCCACCAGGTTTCCTTTGAAATCAAATACATAAAATTGTTGTGCCACCTGATCGAGAATATAAATCCTGTTTTCAAACTCCTGCCAACCATCAACATTACCACCGGGATAAATGAATGTAGTTCCCTTTTTCAGGTACGCACCGATCTTTCGTATACTGCTTTCAGATGCTTCTGTGTTGACAACATCCTTCTGATGCATGCAAAACATCAACAGCAATAGAAGCATCGGAACCACTGTGAGTAAAATAAATATTCGATTTTGCATAAATGTGAGGGTAACAGGCCGGGAAGGGCCTGTCTTTTTAGTTTTCACTCTTTATAATTATTCCGGGTGCATCCTTATCCTTTTTCGACCAGATTTTTACTCCAAGGACCTTTATATATGCACATCGTTCACCCCTTCCGGGACAGAATTCCGTTTCATCATCACCTGCCTGTACAAACAGGAATGAACAAAGCAGGATAATCAGTATTGTGTATTTTGAAAACCTCATTCCCTATTTTTTTACTTCCGCTTCCTTGATTCGAATTCCGGGTGCATTCTTGCTCTTTACAAAATTCATTTTAATGGTGCCATAGGTAAGTGTAGCACAATGTACGCCTGTTCCGAGGCACACTTCCTGGACGGTAGAAGAATCCTGGGCCAACGATTGTTTCCATGTGATTGCAAGAGCTCCTGCAACGAATATTCCTACTACGAGCTTTCTCATTTTATTGTGATTTTGGTTAAAAATTAGTTTTCCTTAATAATTATTTCCGGCTTACCCTTGGCTTTCACTAACTCAATGGTCATATCCATCAATTCGATATTCATGCAATGAATACCGCTCCCTTCACACATCCGGATCTCACGCTGCTGCCCTTTGTTTGCAGTGAGTACCAGCAGACTTATGGCCAGAATCATGGTTAATCTTCTCATATGCTGTTCCTGTTTTCTCTCACCAAGTAAGAGCTGCGGGCGGACAACACATTACCGTGTCGATATTTCTTAAAAAAATTCCACCGGGACACCGTCATGAATTTGAAACTGATTCGAAATGATGACCGTGTCACCAGGCATAATACCCTCGCTGATCTCGATCATATCTGCGGTGACCCATCCTGTTCTGACATCCCGCCAACGGGCTGTATCATTTTCAAAAACAAATACTACCGGCAAACCACCCCGCTCGACAATGGCTGAGGCAGGAAGCACTACACCCCGCCCCATTGTGGTCTGAACTTCCATCGTTGCATGCATTCCCGGGAACAACACGCTTCTGTTTGTGATGGTCCAGAATGTCTGGAATATCCCTTCATCATCAATCCTTGGATCGAGGCCGGAATAAACTGCTTCAATTTGATTTCCGGAAATAGTTGTTCCGGTTGCGCGCATGCCTTTTTGCAACAATGGCAGGTCTACTTCCAGAAGAGGCAACTTTACAATGGCGGATTTGGGATCATAGATTATACCCAGTTTTATTGCGGGTGATATGAATTCACCCTTCCTAACATTCCAGCCGGCTATGAAGCCTGCCTGTTCAGCGAGAATAATCTTCTGTCTCAATCGCATCTTTGCTTTCCGGAGCATGATTTCCGCGGCTGCCAAACCTGAGGAATACCGAATTGCATTTTGAATTGTATCATTAAGTGCATCAAAGCCCATACGCATATTTTCATAGGCATATGCACAACGATTTAATTCAATGCGTGCCAATTTCCATGCAATCTCTTCATCCTCATTAACCATCGCAAGAAGTGTATCACCCTGGTCAACCCAGTCCCCGGCCTTAACATGAACTGACTCAACGATGCCCGGAACCACCGACTGGATCATCCGCTCATCTGTCATTTCTATAATGGCTTCCCCCGAAATTTTTCGATACAGTGATTTGCTGCTGGCCGTGACAATTTTAACCTTCACAGGACTTTCATCTGGTAGTTCTCCTGGATATATGCCGGCCCTTTCAGGTTCATTACAGGCTACACATGCAACACAGATGATCAAAAATCGCCACATCTTTTTCCATCAAAGTATGGATGCGTCACGGACGTTCACAAAAAAATTAAAACTTCTGTGTATCTCCATTTTATTCTGTGTCAGCATCAGCCAGATCGCAACTATTCAAATCAGGTATGGCAACCGTGCTGAATTGAAGAATATTGAAATCCGTTTTCAACTGCCCGGGTCATTCAGCACAACGGAAACAGAAAAGCAGATTACAAGTGTACTTGAAAATATTCTCGCATCGATTGATGGCATCCGGAATATCAACTCAGTTTCCGGAACCGGATATGGAAGCATATTACTCGAATTGAAGAATCATGAAGCAGCGGAGTCTGTTATGGCCCGCATTGAACGTGAATTTGAAATTCACAGGGCGCAACTCCCCAAAGGAATTATAATTTCTCAGCCTGTTTTAAAAAATGAAGAGCACATGACGCTTCTGCTCGGAACCGGCTTTTACAGGAACGAGGATCTCAGGAGCGAATTGATGAATCATTTATCTGCTCTTGCCGGAATTACCAGCCTTGAATGGCAGGGGTTGCCGGAAGAATATACCATGGCGGAAATTAAACAGCCATATGCGACATATATCAAAAAAACATTGCCTTCAAGCCGGATATCAGTCAATCCATTTCAATTTGGAAGCTTCAAATTGATCCCGGAAAAAGAGGAAAGCGGGCTGGTAAGAATCGGTCACACGGGATATAAAACGGAAGAAATTATTGAATACAAACCTCAAACTTTTAATGTACGCATCAGATGGAATGGCATGCCGTCCATCATGTTGATGATCAGAAACCGCCCCAGCACAACTGCCATCCTCCGGGATCACCTGGTGAAGTGGAAAAAGTATAATTCAAATCAAATCAAAATTCAGAACCTTCCGGTGATACTTCGGGCGCATCAGCTTCCCTACTTCCCCGATTTGATCCTGCTGGTGCTTGTAATTCTGATTTATGGCAAAATTCTCAGGCAGCTATATTCTCTCAGGAAATTTGCCTGCTGCATAATTCTGGCGGGCATATCCCTGATTATTCTGAAATTGCTTCCGGTTATCGATCAACCTACGCTCCTCCTCCATACACTTTGTCTCGCGGGGGGATTTTTCGGAATTCATTCCAACGTACAACCGAAAATTCTCCGGGCGCTTATCCTTTGTGGCGTACCAATAACAATTTTCACGTTTGTTCTGAATCAGCCCTCCTGTCTCTTATTACTTTTCATCCCCACAGGTGCATTACTCCCGTCAATTTTTACCGGGGATCAATTATCAAAACTTCATAAACCCTACTCACCATTAAAAAATAAAAAAGCAGCCATGCTTCTTGGTATTTTACCCCTGATGGTTTGGATCCAATGGAAGCTTGAAAATTCGTGCGATAAACAAACCAGGGATAATTCGGATTTGACGGTTTCCGACTCTGAAGTTGAATCACTGGATATCCATTTACTTTTCAATGGAGAATTAACAACTGATGAGATGAATACTTATGTAGATTTGCTGGAAAGGAAAATGCAGAACCTGGCCGGGCGTGAGGTACATCTCTACAGTTCTATGTCAGAATCGGGTCATACACATATTCACCTTGAGTCCCGCCGGATTAATAAGGACATCCGTCGATTCCTTATAAAAAAGGCTCTGAGTACGTCCGGAATTCTTTGGTTCATATCCCAGGGAGATAATGAATTTTCCAATAGCAAACGACCTATTTTCCCGAGACATCACTGGAAATTCAGGGGGTACAATCTCGATTCACTTCAAACCTTCACAGATTCCATATTTACATTATTGCAACGCACACCCCGGGTAATGAATGTTGTTTATCCGGAAGATACATGGATTCCCACACGGAGAAGGCCGTCGGAAAATTATTATTGGATCAACAAACCACAGAATATTTCCGGATTCGGACCGGTACGGATGGTCGAGAATGCAGAAAATAAACTTATCCTGACAACTCCTCTTAAAGCTAAAGATGAAATACTCAATGCCATTTATAAATTTCCGGAGAGATCGTACAGAGGTTATCAGCTTTTTGAAGTTGATGAAAGATCCGGTCCACCCGAGATTCACAAGGAAAACCGGCAGTTTGTTGTTGAAATTGCGCACGATTTTTCCGGTACTGATAAAATGAACAGGGACTTTCTAAGTTCTACAGAGAAGAAAATAGCTGCCTCACTTCCAGAGGGCATCAAACTTATGAAGAAGGAAAATTCATTTCTGCACAGTGAGCTTATTCAATATGGTATGCTGAAAATCGTATTGATTTACTTTATCTGTACTGTAATTATGCGTAACCGTCTTTCAGCCGGATTGATCGAATCACTCAGATTCATGATCTTTTATATATTATTTCAATCCCTTTACATGGTTATCAACGGGGGTCTGCCGGAAGGAATGATGATCATTCCGTTCATTATCATGCTTAGGTGTTTATTGTGCAGCGGCCATATGTACAGGGCTAAACCAGGATTATTTTTAATTGTCCTGCCAATGGGCATACTCTACACTTCCCTTAGGGAGTTACCTGACTTGCTCTCAGCAGGCTTGAGTTGCCTTTTATTATCAGAATTGATTATTCTCCGGGACTGGAGATTGATTTTAACAAAGTTTTTACCTCTTCTGCCTTGGCATGATCGCCGATTTTTTCGAATGAATTAATGAGGTTACGGAAGGATCTTTTAATAATATCCATCGTACTGCAGGGCTGATAATAAATTTCCTGCGGTGTGAGGCGCAGCTCACCAATATAATTATCGATATCCTCACGTGAAAAGATCAGGCCCCTGTTAAAGGCATTAATATAAAACTGTTTATGAGAATCATCTTTGAATGTAAGTATAAAAAGGTTAGGCAAGTTCACCCCATAAACCGGCATTTTCAAACGTTGCGCAATGAGCATATAAATGACACAAAGGGATATTGGATTACCTTTCCTTGTTTGCAGCACCACATTGATCATTGAATTTCCCGGGGAATGGAAATTTTTTGTATTCGCGCCAAACCGAAGCTTACTGTAAATCACTCCGTTTAAAATTTTAACCTGGTCGAATGGGTGAGCATCGGGTTTAAATTCAAGCCAGGCCTCATAATAAAGTTGCTCCAGTTCCTGGCGCAGTTTGTTGAGTTCAAGGTCGGGATATTGATAAGTGGCGACAAGCCACATTCCCTCCAGCAAGTCCGGGTCTTCACTTTCACTCCAGCGACTCAGCCGCGCCCTGAGCTGTTCATACTGCAGCGTATGAATAAGATCTTCAATACGTATCTGTAGCGTAGGGTCAAGTGATTCTTCCCATGCCGATTCCAGGTAAGGGATAATCTCCTCGCCAAGTGAAATTATTTTTTGTTCCACGTGCGTTATCACCTGGTTGTCTTCATCATCCAGTAATGATACGAGCGCTTTTAGTTCTGTTTCTTTCATATACCCTTCTTTCGGGTCTTTATGTTTGAATTACTCCCACATTAAACTTTTCAATGGGTGCGTGGTTTGCTGCTTCGATTCCCATGGAAACCACCTTTCGGGTTTCCAGAGGATCAATAATTCCATCTACCCAAAGACGTGCCGCGGCATAATAAGGACTCAACTCCTCATTATACTTATCGGTTATTTCTTTCAGCAATTTATCCTCTTCTTCCTGGGAAATCTCCTGTCCCTTGCTCTTCAGTGTGGATACTTTGATTTGAAGCAATGTTTTAGCAGCAGATGCGCCGCTCATTACGGCAATTTGGGCGGTTGGCCAGGCATAGATCAGACGTGGGTCATAGGCCTTACCGCACATCGCATAATTTCCTGCGCCATAAGAATTTCCCAGCACAAAAGTGAATTTGGGTACGGTGGAATTGGCCATGGCATTTACCATTTTGGCTCCATCTTTAATGATTCCCCCATGCTCGGCCTTACTGCCCACCATAAAACCACTCACATCCTGCAGAAATACGAGAGGAATTTTTCGCTGGTTACAGTTCATTATAAACCGGGCAGCCTTATCGGCACTATCTGAATATATGACTCCCCCCATTTGCATTTCACCCTTACGGGTCTTCACAACTTTTCGCTGATTAGCGACTATTCCGACGGACCAACCGTCGATCCGTGCATAACCACAGACAATTGTTTTACCATACAGGGGTTTGTACTCGTCAAATTCTGATTCATCAACCAGCCTTCGAATAATATCTTTCATATCATACGGTTTGACCCTTTCTACGGGAAACATACCATATATCTCCTCCGGATTTAAGGATGGTTCCTTTGGTTCCTGACGGTCAAATCCCGCTTCTTCGTATTTTCCGATTTTATCGAAAATTGAACGGATATATTCAAGACAAGCCTGATCATTCTCAAACTTATTATCGGTCACGCCAGATATCTCACAATGTGTGGCAGCGCCTCCGAGCGTTTCGCTGTCGACATCTTCCCCTATGGCGGCTTTTACCAGGTACGGTCCGGCCAAATATATGGAGCCGGTCTTGTCCACAATCATTGCCTCATCAGACATGATCGGAAGGTAAGCGCCACCAGCGACGCAGCTTCCCATGATTGCGGCAATTTGCACGATGCCCATTGCCGACATTTTTGCATTGTTCCTGAACTGCCGGCCAAAATGCTCCTTATCCGGAAATATTTCATTTTGCATGGGCAGAAATACTCCCGCGCTGTCAACCAGGTAAATGATAGGAAGGCGATTTTCCATTGCTATTTCCTGTGCACGCAAATTTTTCTTTGCGGTAATCGGAAACCAGGCGCCTGCTTTAACAGTAGCATCGTTAGCTACGACCACGCATTGCCTTCCATGAATGCGTCCGATGACCGTTACAACCCCGCCTCCGGGACAACCTCCAACATCCTCGTACATCCCATCCCCGGCCAGGGCTCCGATTTCAAGGACATCACTCTCTTTGTCCAGCAGTTGAGCAATACGTTCACGGGCAGTGAGTTTGCCCTTCTTATGCTGGGCTTCAATTTTTTTATCTCCTCCTCCCTTATGAACGCGTTGATGTTCCACACGCATTTTATAAAGAAGCTGTTTCAGCTCGTCTTCGTTTTTATTGAAGGCTAGGTCCATGTATCCCGTAATGTAGCTTTTTAGTTAATCCTGTCGGGCTGCTTCTTTAGCAGCCTTTTTTTCTTCCTTCCGACGGTCCCGCTCTATTTTATCACTACTTTTTCCCAATGGCGCAAGGAAATGTTTTGGATTGTCGTTCAGATGTTGAAGCAGGGCGTCAAGGCTTTCCGCCGCCTTATTCAGATTCACATACAGTGAATCATCATTTATTAGCTTACCAAGGGTCCCTTCCGATTCTGAAAATTTAAGAATGGCTGTATTCAGGTTTGCCAGGGCTTTGTTAGCCTCGTTGAGCGTCTTATTAATTTCCAGATTTTTCAATGAATCCGTGAATACATTCAGGTTTTCCAAAGATGGCTGTGCCTTGTCCAGTGTCATTTCAAGCTTACCCCCAACATTATTGAATGTTCCTGTAACGGTATTCAGGTTCTGCTTTGTCTCAGCAATGGTTGCATTTAATAATACCGCAGTCTTGTCCAGCCTGTCAATGATCTGATTGATCTTACCGCTGTTACCTGAAAGGTTGTCAAGGATTGCATTAATCTTTTTAATAGTTGACTCCAGGTTATTCGCCACAGGCTGGGCACTCTCTGCGAGCAGTTCGGCAATTCCCTTATCCAATACAGCAATGAGTGTGTCGCCATCCTGCAAAGGCCTGCTGATATCCCCGAGTGAAATCAGAATAGACTTATTCCCAAGGAAATCGCTGTTAAGGGTGGCCGTGGCAGAATCCCCAAGTATCACATCGCCTTTGATGTCCAATTCAACGAGTACTTTATTTCGAGTTGCCTGCAGTAAACTTATCTTACTTACCCTGCCAACGGCGAAACCATTGATAAATACAGGATTCGAGACATTAAGCCCATTGATATTTTCGTAAACGGCGTAATATTTGGTGTTTCTGTTGAAGAAATCGATGCCTTTGAGATAGTTAAATCCAAAATAAAGGATCACGATCCCCAATGTCATAAACAAACCAACTTTAAATTCTTTCGATATTCGCACAAATATTAATTTAAGGCTTCGATCTCATTTTTATAATCCCGGAATGCCCTGAATATTCCGGATGCAATATTGGCCTGTGTAGACTCGTCATTTAATTCACGTTCTTCTTTCTGGTTGGTAAGATAACCAATTTCTATTAATATACTCGGCATTGTGGTTCTCCAAAGCACCCAAAATCCAGCTTGTTTTACTCCACGGCTATATCTGCCCGCACGCTTTCCGAATTGCTCTTCAACTCTTGAAGCCAGATTGAGACTATTCTCTATGTATGCACTTTGTGTCAGGGAAAAGAGAATCACAGATTCCGGGGAATTAGGATCAAAGCCCTCATATTTTTCCTCATAGCCTTCCTCATAAAGGATTACGGAGTTTTCACGTTTGGCAACTTCAAAATTACCTTCAGATTTATGCAACCCCATCACGTAGGTTTCGGTACCATAAACCCCGGGCTTGCTGGGAAGGGCATTGGCATGAATAGAAATGAATACATCGGCATCCTTTTTATTTGCCATGGATGCCCGCTCCTCAAGTTCTACGAATTTATCTGAATTGCGGGTGTAGATTACTTCCACATCCGGAAGGTATTCCTTTATATAACCGCCAACTCTCGTCGCAACCTGGAGCGTTATATCTTTTTCCTTACTATATTTCCCGTGTGTACCCGGGTCTTTTCCGCCATGACCGGCATCAATTACCACTTTCTTAACTTTGAATTCGGAACTTTGTCGGGTATTTGAAGAAGTTAGCAAGAAAATTGCTAGAAGAAGGAAAATAATGGTGGTATTCTTTACGATATTTCGCTTCATAAAAGTTATGTCCATAACTTTAAGCAAAAATGTAAATTTTTCCTTAAAAGAGAAAAGCGCCACCTTGAATTTGGAATTTTCCACTATGGCTGTGAGATGTTTTTTAGTCTTCTTCATTTTTTGCGCTTCGGTTCAATCTGTCGTAGCCCAGAATCCTGAAAACAGGGTCCGGGCTCCTGAAAACGTTCTCGGCCGGCAACAACTTGATTCCCTGAGAGAAAACGATCAGAACAGGGCAATTGTTGCCGATACGGTAAATAACGATTCACTGGTTGTTCAAGCTCCCAGAAGTGACATTGAAACGACTATCAATTATTCGGCCCGCGATTCCATCAATTTATCCGTCGATTCAAAAGTGATTAAACTTTATGGAAATGCAAAGATTACTTACGGAACAATTGAACTGGATGCAGACCGGATCATAATCGATTATAACCTCAATACACTAACTGCCTATGGCCGGCTGGATTCAACAGGCCAGCGAATCGGTTATCCAATCTTCAAAAATGGTACCGAAATATATGAAACAAAGGAGATCACCTACAATTTCAAGACAGGCAGGGCGCGTATTACCGAAGTGGTAACACAACAGAATGAAGGATTTTTACACGGTGAAACTGTATATAAAAACTCGAAGGATGAACTGTTCTCGATCAATAATACATACACCACCTGTAATCTGGCCCATCCCCACTATCAGATAAGGGCTAAAAGAATTAAGGCCATACCCGATGATAAGGTCGTAAGCGGGCCATTCAACCTGGAAATTAATGATGTGCCTACACCGTTAGGATTTGCTTTCGGAATGTTTCCGGATCAGAAGGAAGCCAGCTCCGGAATTATCGTGCCGTCATTCGGTGAAGAACGGCGACGTGGTTTCAAACTTGAAAATGGCGGCTATTTCTTTGATATCAGCGAATATATTAAGCTCACTTTAACCGGCTCCATCTACAGCAAAGGAGGGTATGCCATAAATGCAAACTCCAATTACAGAAAACGATATAAACATAACGGAAGCTTAAATTTCGCATTTACGAAACTTCGGGCCTCAGAAAATATTGAAGATGAATCTGTACAAAATGACTTCCGGCTCACCTGGTCTCATACCCCGCAGTCCAAGGGATCAAGCAGGTTTTCTGCTTCGGTAAATGCTGCCACGGCCTCCTATAACCAGAATAATTATTTAGGAGTAAACAGTTATGATCCCAGCAATTTAAGTAATAACGCTATTGACAATACCACCCGAAAGCTTTCATCAAATATTTCCTACAGCAAAACATTCCAGGGAACGCCGTTCAGCCTGGCCATTTCAGCCCGTCATAATCAGGATGTCGGACCGAGGGAAATTGGCGGTGGCCAGGTAGATCTACTCCTGCCGTCCCTGACTTTCAATATGAGCAATATTTATCCTTTCCGTGGAAAAAGCGGCGGTAATTCATGGACGGATAAAATCACACTTCGCTATTCCCTGGTTGGCTCGAATAACCTTACCAACAACCTGGGCAGAATTGGCAGTGATCCTACCATCGATAGTATTGCACCCTTCACTATCGAGAACATGAGCACGTTTCTCAAAAATTCAAACAAGGGATTTCGTCATCAGATTCCCTTATCAACCTCTTTCAGATTCCTGAAGCACTTTACTGCCAGCCCTTCGATCAATTATGAAGAACGTTGGTATTTTGATAAACTGAACTGGGAAATCGATCCTGAAAACCCGAACAGGGCCATCATCAGCGATACCATACCCGGTTTTAACAGGGTATATAATTATAGCGCAGGAATTTCATTCGCTACCCGCCTTTATGGAACCGTAAAATTTAAAAAAGGTAATATTCAGGCGATACGGCATGTGATGAACCCGTCTGTTTCGGTTAATTATCAGCCGGATTTTGGTGCGGATAATTATGATTATTATCAACGGCTCACCACTGAAGACGGGCGGGAACTGGTACAATCACGTTACCAGGGCTACCTCTACGGAACTCCCTCAGTAGGAGAAATTGGCTCCATTTCATTTTCCCTGAGCAATACGCTCGAAGCCAAGGTTAAAACAAAAAAGGATACATCTGATATCCCCAGGAAAGTCCCCATACTGAATAATTTCGGATTTAATACCGGGTATAATTTCGTAGCAGACTCGTTTAACCTGGCCAACATTTCCTGGCGGGCAAATACAACGATATTTAAGGGTAAATTGAATATTAACTTAAGTGGAGCCATCGATCCCTACGTTTACCGGCTGGACAGCACTTCCTATAACAGCCGTGACGAACTCATTGTATACCAGCGACGCGTGAATGAATATGCATGGAATAATGGAAATGGTATTGGTCAGCTATCAAATGCTACCCTGGCACTTAGTACCAACTTCAACCCGAAAGCCCGTGAAAAGGATGAAGACACACGCGAAAGGATCATGAATTCCAATATATCCGATGCGGAAAAGGATTTTATGATCAATAATCCAGATTATTATATCGACTTCAACATACCCTGGACATTCCGGGTAAATTATAACCTGCGCTATACGAAGCGTGGTTTTGAAGAGGCTAAACTTATACAGTCAATCAGGTTTTCCGGTGACTTTGCTCTCACGGAAAAATGGAAAATCACATTCAACTCAGGATATGATTTTGAACAGAGCCAGTTTACACAAACAAATATTGGTATTGCCCGGGATCTTCATTGCTGGGAAATGAATATCAACTGGACCCCTTTCGGCTTCTATCAGAGCTACAATTTTACAATTCGCGTGAAGTCTTCAATCCTTCAGGATCTGAAACTGAACCGAACACGCACATTCTACGACCGCTAAACAGCGGCTATCCAGCCTTCCACATCTTCTTTGGAAGGATTTTTAACATCGTTCAGCTTCAATTTTTTGCGCATGCCGCAAACATCATTAAAGAATTTATTGGGATTCGCTTCCCTGATCTGTTCTTTCTTAACATATCCAAGCTTCTGTACGACAGGAACGAGCTCCCTGGGAATTCCAATGGCAACATATTCTGCTTCGGAAAGTACCACCTCCTTTTTCTCAGGCTTCATTTGCGGGAAGAAGATGACGTCCTGGATAGAGGGTGAATTGGTCATGATCATCGCGAGACGATCAATCCCCACACCCAGGCCGGCAGTGGGCGGCATACCATATTCCAGCGCCCTCAGGAAATCCTCATCAAGGGTCATTGCTTCGTCATCACCGCGTTTGCCAAGTTCCAGCTGATCTTCAAAACGCTTCCGCTGATCAATAGGATCATTAAGTTCAGAAAACGCATTGCAAATCTCTTTTCCATTAGCAATCGCCTCAAAACGTTCCACCAGTCCCTCCTTTTCACGATGCTTTTTCGCCAGGGGAGACATCTCCACAGGATAATCTGTAATAAAGGTGGGCTGAATGAGGTATGGTTCACATTTCTCACCAAATATCTCATCGATCAGCTTACCCTTTCCCATAGTTTCATCCACCGGTACCTGAAGCTGATGCGCCGTTTCCTTTAATGCCAATTCATCCATTTCACTGATGTCTACGCCCGTAAAATGTTCTATGGCTTCAAACATGGTATAACGCTTCCAGGGACGCTTGAAATCTATAACATGTTCGCCAACCTGTACTTCGGTGGTACCATGCAGGTCTATCGCCACTTTTTCAATCATTTCTTCCACAAGGTCCATCATCCATTCGTAATCCTTATAGGCCACATACAGCTCAACCTGGGTGAATTCAGGGTTATGAAACCTCGACATTCCCTCATTACGAAAGTCCTTTGAAAATTCATAAACACCGTCGAAACCGCCAACAATAAGTCTTTTCAGATATAATTCATTCGCGATGCGCAGGTACAATGTCATGTCCAGCGTATTATGGTGGGTCTTGAAAGGCCGCGCTGCAGCACCACCATACAATGGCTGAAGTACAGGTGTTTCCACCTCAAGGTAGCCCTTATCATTGAGGTATTCCCGCATCGAATTCACCAATTGGGTTCGCTGGCGGAAGGTTTCGCGTATATGCGGATTGACGATCAGATCGGTATACCGCTGCCGGTAGCGTTGCTCTGGATCAGTAAATGCGTGATGTCGTTTAATGTTTCCATGTTCATCCTCGGTCTCTTTTACAACGGGCAGGGGTCTAAGGGACTTTGCCAAAACAGTAAGCGACGTTACGTGAATACTGATCTCCCCTGTCTGGGTAGTGAACACATACCCTTTAATACCGATGATATCGCCGATATCAAGTAATTTCTTAAATACAGTATTGTACAGGGTTTTATCCTCATCAGGGCAGATATCATCCCTGCGAATATAAATCTGAATTTTACCGGTACTATCCTGTAATTCAGCGAAAGATGCCGATCCCATGATCCTTCGGCTCATGATCCTGCCTGCAATCGAAATATTCTTGTAATCGAGTTTATGGTTCTCGTAATTATCGAGAATGTCACGAGCGGTTACATTCACTTCGTATTCATCGGCGGGATAGGGATTTATTCCGGCCTGTTCCAGGGCTTCCTTCGCCTGTCTTCGTATTATTTCCTGTTCGCTCAACTGCATGATAATTGTCCTGATTTAAAAGAGGATGCAAAGATAAATAAACTCAAGGGGTTCTTCCACTACTTCACGCCATTCTGCCTCCGGCGTTCAATCTCACGCCTGATCATGGAAAGTTCACGGCTGCTCTGTCCGGCAACAGAGGTATTCTCTGCAGCACGGCGGAATAAATAGGGCATTACTGATTTTACGGGTCCGTAAGGCACGTATTTACATACGTTATAGCCTGCTTTCGCAAGATTGAATGATATATTGTCACTCATGCCATACAATTGTGAAAACCACACATGTGGATCATTATTGGCCATATTGTGCTTTTCCATCAGTACGGTAAGGTAATAATTACTGTATTCATTGTGAGATCCCGATAAAAACGAAATTCGCTGTTTATTATCAATACAGAATGCAAGCCCCTTGTTATAACAGTCATCCGTAGCTTCCTTGGTCGGATGAATCGGCGACGGATACCCCTTCTCTTCAGCACGTTCCCGCTCTTTCTCCATATAAGCACCTCTCACCAGCTTGGCACCCAGGAAGTAATTATTCATTGCCGAATAATGAAACGCTTTTCTCAGATTTTCGAGCATATCACTCCGGTACATCTGAAAAGTATTATATACAATGGCTCGCTTTTTATTGAATTCGGCCATCATCGCGTACGCCATGGCATCAATCGGTTCCTGGATCCAGGTTTCTTCTGCATCAATGAGAATAGGCACATCGGCTTCATATCCGGCCCTGCAAATGGATTCCACGCGCTCCTTAACTCGCCTGAACGCGTCTTTCTCCTTATCTGTTAATTTCTTTTTTTCCTGAATCTTCTGAAGAAGTGGGGTACTGGCCAGGCCGGTGGTTTTAAATACACAAAAGGGAATATCCTTATGTGTTTTGGCATATGCGATCGTCTTCAGAATTTCCTGGCATGTCGTATCAAATCCTTTTTCGGATTCCCCTCCTTCCACCGAGTAATCCAGAATGGTCCCAATGTGATATTCAGCCAATTCATCGATGGTCTTCTGACTATCCTCGATCGTCTCACCACCGCAAAAATGTTCGAATACCGTGTTTTTTATGATCGCTTTTATTGGCAGGCCAACAGCGAGAGATGCCTTCACAAGACCTGTTGCCACCTGGCTCATGAATGGATTATTCACTACGGTGAACATCAGGTTTGCCTTTTTAAGTGCTTTATCCGATTTAGCCTCAAATGCAACGGATGTATCGTCAAATGTAATGTGCGAAGCGATTTGCATAGGTGAAAGTTAGAGCCACAAAGATATAAATTAACTGAAACAGACGGCGATTTGTTTGTTTAATATAATATCTTTAACCCTTGTCATGGGCACAGTTAATATAGATAATATACGGAAACAGATCGATCGCATTGATCAGCAAATCCTCAATTTGCTGAATGAGCGTATGGAACTGGTCAGGGAGATCGGCCAGTTGAAACGCACTACAAATGCAGCCATTTACAGACCAGAACGCGAGCGTGCTATTCTTGAAAGGCTTTCGAAAGCAAGTTCAGGAAGACTTTCGCCGCAGGCGATTGAAGCAATTTTTCTGGAAATATTCGCTGTATCCCGAAATATCGAACTACCCGAAAAGGTAGCATATTTAGGTCCTGAAGGAAGTTTTACACACCAGGCGGCGGAAGCCCGTTTTGGCGCGCTGAGTGATTACATTCCACTCCGGTCCATACAGTCGGTATTTGAATCTGTAGTAACCAAACGAGCCCGTTTTGGAATAATTCCCATTGAAAATAACCAGGAAGGGATTGTAAGTGAGTCGATCAAGCTCATGAGTGAGAACGATGTTCGTATTGTTGCAGAGGTTCCCATGCCAATTCACCTTGCTTTTGCCTCGTTGGAGGACCGGATCAGTCAGATCAAAAAAATCTACTCCAAGGATATTGCATTCCGGCAGTGCAGCAGGTTCCTTGATGATTATTTTTCAGAAGACATTGAGTTAATACCGGTTGAATCAACATCAACAGCCGCCCGCTTGGCTGCCCGCGAAAAAGGTTCTGCTGCAGTTTGCGCCAATATCGCGGCCAAAATGTACGATCTGCCGGTACTATTCGAAAATATTGAAGACAGCGGCGACAATTACACGCGATTTCTGATCATCAGCCATGACTTCAAGAATGACCGCAGCGGGGAGGATAAAACCACGGTGCTTGCTCAAATTTCTGCAGAGCCCGGCAGCCTGGCTACTTTCCTCCAGGAATTTCATCAGGCCAATATCAATCTTACCAAAATCGAAAGTTATCCGGCGCGGAAAGGCAAAACATTCCATTACCAGTTCCTGCTGGAATTCGACGGCCATATCGATGATGTACATGTCCAGCCAATTATGGAAAAGCACGTCGATATAATCAAATGGCTGGGCAGTTACCCCAAGTTATGTTAATATGGATCGAAGTTGGATAGAAGAATATGGACACCCCCTGATTATCGCAGGTCCGTGCAGTGCAGAATCTGAAGAACAGGTGATTAATGTCTCCCGGTCATTGAAGGATCAGGGAATCAGCATTATCAGGGCTGGAATCTGGAAGCCGCGTACGAGGCCAAATTCCTTTGAGGGAATCGGACATGCGGCGCTGCCCTGGCTGGAGACTGCCAAGAAAGAAACTGGCGTAAAGTTCGCAATTGAAGTTGCCAATCCAGGTCATGTGGAGCAGGCCCTCAAACATGGGATCGATATTCTATGGATCGGGGCAAGATCTACTGTTAATCCATTTACCGTTCAGGAAATTGCCGAATCCTTGCGTGGAGTTTCAATTCCAGTACTGGTCAAGAATCCCGTAAATCCGGATCTGGCCCTGTGGATTGGTGCCATTGAACGCCTGATGAACCAGGATATTTCTAAAGTAGGAGCAATTCATCGCGGCTTTTCGTCATTCGGAAAGAACCGTTACCGAAATGAACCGCTCTGGCAGATTCCTGTGGAACTGAAACGGCATTTCCCGGAACTGCCCCTGATCTGCGATCCAAGTCATATTGGCGGGCGCCGCGACCAAATCGCACCACTGAGTCAGAAAGCACTCGACCTGAATTATGACGGACTGATGATTGAAGTTCATCCTAATCCGGACAAAGCATTGAGTGACGCCGCACAGCAAATTACGCCGGATACTTTCGCACATATACGCTCGAACCTCCATGTGCGACGGGCCACGTCTGACAATGAATTTTTCCGCAGCAAGCTTGAAGAACTGCGGGAACGGATCAACAGTATCGATCATGACCTGGTGGATACACTGGCCGCCCGACATAAGGCAATTGAAGAGATTGGCATATACAAGAAGGAAAATGACGTGATGGTCTTTCAGCTTGAACGTTGGAATGAAATTATGCGCACAAGGCCTGAATGGGCAACTGCACAGGGGCTGGACCGTGAACTTATTGAAGAAATTTACAAACTGATCCATGCAGATTCACTCAAGGTTCAGACACGGATTTTAAATGAGGAAACCAATGACTCTGCTTCCTGAATACCTTACGATCACTTCAGACCTTAAACCTGTCATTTCAGAATTGCAAGAAACCTATGCCAAAGGGAAATGGGCCGTTATTGTGGATGAAAATACTCTCAGGTACTGTTATCCTCTTATATCCGGGTTACTACCGTCCCATCAGGTTATTGAGATCAGGAGCGGTGAATCAAATAAGACACTTGATACATGTGAACGTATCTGGCAAAAATTAACAGACTATGAAGTAGACCGTAAAGGTTTGGTCATCAACCTTGGCGGTGGTGTTATTGGTGATATGGGGGGATTCTGTGCCGCTACCTATAAGCGCGGAATCTCATTCGTTAACATGCCAACAACCCTCTTGTCCCAGGTAGATGCCAGTATCGGCGGTAAACTCGGGATTGATTTCCATGGTTTTAAGAATCATATCGGCCTTTTCAGGGACCCGGATCGGGTAATCATTTATCAGCCCTTTTTAGATACGCTCCCGGAACGTGAACTAAAGTCTGGGTTTGCAGAAATCATTAAGCACAACCTAATCCGGGATGCGGTAAACTGGGAAATTCTGAAAGAGAAGAACTGGCAAGCTGCAATTTCCCCCGAGCTTTTACGTCATTCCATCGAAATGAAATCTGCGGTTGTGAATGAGGATCCTTTTGAAAATGGACTGAGGAAAATCCTGAACTTTGGACATACAGTAGGACATGCTATTGAATCGCATTTTCTTACAAGTAACCTTCCGCTGCTCCATGGAGAAGCAGTTGCAGCTGGAATGGTTATCGAAAATTTTATTGCCGAGAAAAAGGGGTTACTGAGCAGTGATTCTGCTAATGAGATGAATGAATATATTCTGGGTATCTATGGAAAAACAGATATCCCGGAAGAAGATGTCGATGATATCATTCAACATGCAACGCAGGATAAAAAAAATGCAAATAAAGTAATTCTTGCAAGCTTACTCAACAGAGCCGGCAATGCAACATGGGATATCGAGGTTACAACTCATGAGATCGGTGAAGCGATCAGGCGGTACAGGGAAATTCATATGTAGCGCATATCGTTGTCATCCTCCCCATATGGGCGTTCACCACGAATAACACTATGCAGTTTCTTTCCGGTTTTTATCAGGGATTTGCGTGTTGACCCTTTAGTCATTATAAAGGCAAGTGCCGAACCTAATCCGACGGTTAGTGCGAAGGCTTTTAAATCTTTCATATTCTCGACGTTTACGTTGTTAATGCAGAAATCATTCCATTTATTCGGGGTAACATTTTAATCAAATTTCCCCTATCATTGTTTCTCCAATTTTTGCCGAGATGCATAAAAATGACAATTCTGTACAAATTCAAGCCAGCAAATCATCGCATCTGGTGAGCATTGCCCTGCCTGCCTCCAAGAGTATGGCCAACAGGGCGCTCATTATTAATGCGTTAGGTGGAAATAAAGGTAACCTCACTCGGTTAAGTGAAGCCAGGGATACGCAAACCATGAAACGTTTGCTATCATCCAGCGACCCGATATGGGATGTGCTGGACGCAGGAACAACCATGCGCTTTCTTACAGCCTATGCCGCGGTCCTTGGATTGGAAAAAACCCTTACAGGAACACCCAGAATGCAGGAGCGACCGATAGGAATACTGGTTGACGCACTGAAAGAACTTGGCGCGAATATACATTACCTGAAAAAGGAAGGATATCCACCGTTGAAAATCGGTGCCTTTTCCGGGCAACGGACTGCATCATTGAATGTACGAGGAGATATCAGCAGCCAGTATATCTCAGCATTGCTGATGATAGCCCCCATATTACCCGAGGGTTTAACTCTTACCCTTGAAGGAAAGGTGGGCAGCAGACCCTATATCAATATGACCCGGAGAGTGATGGAACAGTTCGGCGTTAAGTCGGAATGGCACGGCGATAATTGCATTGAAATACCACATCAGGCCTATCATCCGGCAAACTTAACCATAGAACGTGACTGGTCTGCCGCCAGTTACTGGTACAGTATTGTGGCCCTGGGTGACGGAATCGAAGTATTTCTGGAAGATCTGGCAGATAGGTCGATTCAGGGTGACCGAAAAATGGCCTCCATAATGACTGAATTAGGGGTACATACGGTTTTCAATGAAAAAGGAGCTTTACTAAGTCGAATTCCACATAATACATCCTGTGAAATAGATTTTACCGATTGTCCGGACATCGCCCAAACCATTGCTGTAATATGCGCGGCAAAGGGTATTCGCTGTGTGATGTACGGACTGGAGAGTTTAAGAATCAAGGAGACTGACAGGATTGCAGCACTTCAGATTGAATTGGGAAAGATCGGAAGCCAGCTAATTGAAAAGGAAGAAAATCACCAATGGGTTTTAGAGCCTGGAGCGCTGATCATGCCGGATGTCCCCTTTCACACATATCATGATCATCGGATGGCCATGGCCTTTGCGCCACTTGCGTGGAGGTTCCCGGTAACGATCGAAGATCCATCCGTTGTCAACAAATCCTATCCCGGATTTTGGGATGATCTCGAAAAAGCCGGGGCGATGATCTCATAGTGAATTCAGGTATTCAGGTGCCTTGACCAAACGGCTGCCATACCAGGAAAAATATTCTCCGTTCACAATGTGAACTTGTGCCCTGGGAAAAATGGACTGCATTTCTGAAATATGTTTTTCCCTGAAAGGGAACGGCTCCGAAGAAAGCAGAATATGATCCGGGGCAAGTTCCTGAAGTGACCCGGGATCCAGCTCCGGGTAACGGTCTGAGGGTGCAATATTTACCAGCCCCATTCGGGAAAGAATTTCATTAATGAAAGTGCCCTTTCCGGCAACCATCCAGGGATTCTTCCAGATGAAGTAGAGCACTGTCCCCTTTACTGAAGGATTGATGGACGTGAACCCCGACAGGATATCCCCTGAAATCACATTCGCAGCTTCCGATTTTCCGGTAATATGCCCTACAGCATTGATCATATTAACAGCATCTTCGAGCGTCGAGACGTCACTGATCCAAACTGGGAAATATTTTTCGAGACGGAGAATGCGATCACGGTCATTTTCCTCCTTGTTGGCAATTATCAGGTCCGGATTAAGTTCTTCAATACGGGTCATGGTAAAATCCTTGGTTCCCCCGACGATCCTGCATTTTTTTGCCTGTTCCGGATGGATACAGAATTTTGTTCTGCCAACAACCCGATCGCCGAGGCCCAGATCAAATAACAGCTCCGTTTGAGACGGAACGAGCGATACAATCCGCTGTGGATTTGAAGGTATAGTAACGGTCCGGCCGAGCTGATCTTGAAAAATTGGCATATTTAAAGATAAAAAAAAGAGCCCGACATCCTTCTGCCGAGCTCTTTAAGTACTTTCAAGCTTCGTAAATTAAATCACAATAGCCATTGCTGCCAACTGGCTTGATACTTTCAATTTTGAAGCGTTCAAGGCATTCTCATTCAGCTCAAACTTCAGTCGATTGTTAACAATCTTGAAGTTAATACCGCTTCCTTTCTCACCCAGACCGTTTTTGTCAGTAATAATGAGTGTCGGATTGTTAGAAACGACCCCATGGATCGATTCAAACTGATTACTCGCCGCACTGCCTATATATACTAACTGACAGTCTCTAGCATCAGAAGCGGATGTGAGCTTCTTGACTTGCAGGAGTTTCCCCATGCGCTCCTTGTCGCCATACCAAGCTTTCAACGTATTGTACACATCGTCATCGCCCATGACACCGATAACGAATTGACCGGAATTTGCTGACTCTGGCCATTGGATGTATTTCAAAAAATTATAGATCATCATAGAATGCAATTCATGCTTCTCGCGATCTTGCGCGTTAACACTCGTTAATCCTATGACTACTACAAGTAGAGTAGCAATCATACTCGCCTTACTGATTACTCTCGCCATACAAAAAATGTTTACGTTGTTTAAACTTAAAAGCAATGCTAAGGTAAAGACATTGCTGAAGTGAATACACCGAAATTGGGTCAGGTAATCAGCTATGTAAGGAATTTAGCTCATTTTAACGCATATATCTGAAATCTGTTTTTGGATCATGGGCCACTAAGAACTTGTATATCAATTCGATAACGTTGTTAACATCCTCCTTGTGTGCCATCTCAACAGTAGTGTGCATATACTTGAGAGGTAATGAAATCAGGGCCGAAGCTACACCGGAATTGGAATAAGCGAACGCATCTGTGTCAGTTCCTGTCATGCGCGATGCGGCAGCGCGCTGAAATGGTAACTTATTTTTTTCCGCTACTTCGATAATTTTTCTCAATAAATTGTTCTGAACAGCGGGTCCATAGGTCAAAACAGGTCCTTCCCCAGCCTTTTGAAGGCCATGTTCAATCTTTTTGTAGGCGGGTGAAGTGGTTTCGTGGCAAACATCGGTAACAATCGCAACGTCAGGCTGAATCCTTTCAGCAATCATCTGGGCGCCCCGAAGTCCGATTTCTTCCTGTACGGCATTCACAATGTATAATCCGAATGGCAGTTTGTCTTTCTTTTCATGAAGTTTCCTGGCCACTTCGGCAATCATAAATCCTCCGATACGGTTATCCAGCGCACGCCCCACAAAGAAGCGGTCATTCAATTCCATCAGCTCATCCTCGAATGTCATTACAGAACCGACATGAACCCCCATTTTCTCGACTTCTTCCTTCTTTGTACAGCCGATATCTACAAAAATGTTCTTCAGGCTTGGCTTTTCTTCATTTTCATTATTTCTCACATGAATTGCAGGCCATCCGAATACTCCTTTCACAATTCCTTTGTCGGTATGAATATTCACACGCTTTGAAGGAGCAATCATGTGATCAGAGCCCCCATTCCTGCGCACATAAATGTATCCATCATCGGTAATGTAATTCACAAACCAGGAGATTTCATCGGCATGGGCCTCTATAACAACCCGATGTTTGGCATCCGGATTTATAATTCCAACGACGGTGCCATAGGTATCTACAATATGTTTATCGATATATGGCTTCATATAATCCAGCCAGATTTGCTGTCCGGAGGTTTCAAAGCCTGTGGGTGAGGCATTATTAAGATATGTTGTTAGAAACTTCTTACTCTTTTTGTCCATTCTGATTCTGTTTACAACGGTATATTACCATGTTTTTTTCTTGGCAGTGAATCTGCCTTATTTTCAAGCATCCTGAAGGCGCGGATTAGTTTCTTGCGGGTATTTCTTGGCAGGATTACCTCGTCGATATACCCCCTGTGGGCCGCCCGGTAGGGGTTCGCAAATTTGGTGGTATATTCATCGACTTTTTCCTGCAGCTTTTCTTCAGGATTCGGAGCTTCAGCGATTTCACGCTTGAAAATAATTTCTGCGGCACCCTTAGCCCCCATAACAGCAATTTCAGCCATAGGCCAGGCGTAATTCATATCGGCACCGATATGCTTTGAGTTCATCACATCATATGCACCTCCATAGGCTTTTCGGGTAATAACGGTCACCCGTGGAACAGTGGCCTCACTGAATGCATAGAGTAACTTTGCCCCATTGGTGATGATACCATTCCATTCCTGATCGGTACCGGGCAAAAATCCGGGAACATCTTCAAGCACAAGCAGCGGAATATTGAAACAGTCACAGAACCGTACGAACCGTGCTCCTTTCGTACTTGCATGAATATCCAAAACTCCTGCAAGGGAGGCCGGCTGGTTCCCGATGATACCAATACTCCGTCCGCCAAGGAACGCGAAGCCGACAACGATATTCTCGGCAAAGTTCTTATGCACTTCAAAAAAGGAGCCTTCATCGACCAGCACATCGATCACTTCACGCATATCATAGGGCTGATTGGGATTGTCAGGTATAATGCTATCAAGCGCCTCCCTGATCTCCTCATTCTCATTGTAATCAAGAAGCGGTGCATCTTCCTCGCAGTTTTGGGGGATGAAGGAAAGCAACTTTTTAATATTCTGAATGCAGTCTACCTCATTTTTACATGAAAAATGTGTCACTCCACTTTTCGTACTGTGGGTACTCGCACCACCCAGTTCTTCAGCGGTCACATTTTCCTGCGTAACGGTTTTTACTACATTGGGACCCGTTACAAACATGTAGGAAGTATTTTCAACCATAAAGATAAAATCGGTTATGGCCGGACTGTATACGGCACCACCCGCGCAAGGACCCATGATGGCTGAAATCTGAGGAATCACACCGCTTGCCCTGGTATTCCTGTAAAATATATCGGCATATCCTCCTAATGAAACAACGCCTTCCTGGATGCGGGCACCCCCCGAATCATTCAATCCAATTACCGGGGCTCCGTTCTTCATGGCAAGGTCCATGATCTTTACAATTTTTTCTGCATGTGTTTCTGAAAGGGATCCTCCAAAAACGGTAAAGTCCTGTGAGAAAACATAAACCAGGCGGCCGTTTACAGTACCATAGCCAGTAACTACGCCATCACCGAGGTAATGTTGTTTATCGAGGCCAAAGTCTTTACAGCGGTGCATCACGAATTTACCAATCTCCTCGAATGACCCCTCATCCATCAAAAGTTCAACACGTTCCCTAGCGGTAAGCTTGCCTTTGGCATGTTGTGATTCAATTCGTTTTTCACCACCTCCCAGCGCGGCTTCCTCATTCTTCTTCTTGAGCAGTTCAAACTTTTCTTCGCGGGTTGGGAGGGAATAAATTCGTTTTTCCATGTTATGATATTATAAATAAATCAAAAGACCGGTGTCTTTCCTTAAAAGTATCGAATGCGGTCAAATATAGCTAAAATTGGGTCAATTCTGTGGAGATGCTTAACTGAATCAGGTATATTGCACCGTTCTGAAAAATAGACATGATGAAAGACGAACGTATTGCCATAATCGACTGCGGTACCAATACTTTTCACCTGCTTATTGCCGACATCCGAAACAATGTTAGCACCATTATCTTCCAGGATAAAGCTATCGTAAAAATAGGCCAGGGCGGAATAAGTTATGGCCAGATCAATGAAGAAGCTGCTGATCGCGCAGTTGATGCCCTTCAGGATTTCTCAACCATCATTAAACAGCATGATGTTCACCGCATTTACGCTTTTGCTACCAGTGCCTTCAGAAGTGCGGGGAATGGAAAGAAGCTCACTGAACGTATTTTCAGAGAAACTGGCATTCAAATAAACATAATCGAAGGACGTCGTGAAGCTGAATTAATTTATTCAGGCGTCATTTCAGCACTTAATGATTTAAATGAAACCGTCCTGGTAGTCGATATCGGGGGCGGCAGTGTTGAATTTATTATTGGAAGGGGAGATAATGTATTGTGGAAAGAAAGCTTTGAGATTGGAGGCCAGCGGATGATCGATCTGTTTTATACTTCAGACCCAATCACCCAGGAATCCGCAGAGGAATTACAAAATTTTCTGGATGTACGTCTGGGATCACTACAGAAAGCGGTAAGTGAACACATGCCCACCTTGCTGGTAGGTTCTTCGGGATCTTTTGAGACACTCAGTGAAATGTACACCTACGGATCTGCGGGGTCAAACGGCCGGTCAAGCGAATTGCCATTAACCAAGGATGCATTTTATGACCTTCTGGAAAAACTGCTTACACTGCCTCGTGCTGAGCGGTTAAAAATTCCCGGTATGATGGAAATGCGGGTTGATATGATCGTGGTGGCGTCGCTGCTCATCGATTATCTTCTCCAGAAATTCAATCTCGAAAATATCCGGGTATCAAAATATGCTTTAAAAGAGGGAGTATTGTCCTTGCTTCAGCGGGGTAAGCTCTAGAATCCAGAATTATGAAAATTTTTGCCGAAACGGAATTACGATCTTTTGTTGAACGCGTATTTCTTGCCATGGGCTGTCCCGCGGCAGATGCCCGCCAGGCCGCTGATGTTCTCATCAGTGCCGACCTCCGGGGAATCGATTCCCATGGCGTTGCCAGGCTCATCGGATATGTTCGCCTGTGGAAAAAAGGACGGATCAACGCGACTCCGAATATTCGTGTCGTCCATGAAACCCCGGGAACTGCTGTAGTTGACGGCGACAGCGGCCTTGGGCTTGTGGTTGCGCCAATCGCGATGGACATTGCCATGAAAAAGGCAGAGAATGTAGGAACGGGATGGGTAGCGATTCGAAACTCAAATCATTTTGGAATTGCGGGATACCATGCGATGATGGGCCTGGAGAAAGACATGATCGGATGGGCATTTACCAATGCCAGTCCGCTTGTCGCGCCTACCTTCGGCAGGGAACGGATGCTGGGAACGAACCCGATTGCCGTGAGCATCCCCGCCGGTGAAGAGCCGGCCTTTGTCGCAGACATGGCCACCACGACAGCTGCCAACGGAAAGCTGGAAATTCTTCAGCGCAAGGGAGCCGATGCTCCCTTGGGATGGATCCAGGATCAATCCGGTCATCCAACCACCAACCCGCATGCATTGAAGGAAGGTGGCGCCCTTCTGCCCCTTGGGGGAGACAGGGAGCACGGCAGCCATAAGGGATACGCCCTCGGCGCGGTAGTGGATATTTTGTCTGCCGTGCTTTCAGGGGCCAATTATGGCCCCTGGGCGCCACCGTTTGTGTCTTTTCTTCCGCTATCGGATGATCCTGTAGGTGAAGGACTGGGACATTTTGTGGGCGCAATGCGCGTAGATGCATTCAGGCCTGCGGAAGAGTTCAAAAGTCACATGGATCAATGGATTCGGAGGTTCAGGGAAACCACGCCAGTCAGCGATGATCAGCCCGTACTTATCCCCGGAGATCCGGAACGGGAAGCAGAAAGAATCAGAAAGACGTCAGGAATTCCGATAGTTGATCCTGTAGTAAATGACCTGAACGAAGTTGCCGGAGAATTTGATATTCAGATACCTGAAGGATCAGAATGAGAAGAAGATCCGGAACACCCATGGTGAACCATAGGGGCCGTCATTATCATAGCTGAAATCATAGAGAGCCACCATATTTATGGCACCGGAGCGACCAAGGGGCTGAGAAATTCCACCTCCGAGCAAAACCCTGTCGATGGTTTCCCGGCTGCTTGATCCATCCAGATAGAACGCCGTATAATTGGTGAGATCATATTCCGCCATCGCAAAAAACATACGGTAAATATTATAGCGGGTAAACAGCTGTCCGCCCCAGAGGTTATCATCCTGGGTAAAATTCGAATATTTATACTTCACATACTGGTATTCAAGCCCGATTCCGGCAGACCAGCGAGGGGTGATCATATATCCAACGATGGGATTTACCTGAATGGCAGTGATACCGCTCCCGGCATTAAACCCTACACCTCCACCAAAAAAAATACGGTCCCTGAATGGCGGCGGCGTATCGTCTTCATAAACGACCGTTTTCTGCGCCATAAGGGCCGCTGAAAAAAACAGGAGACAAAGTGTGAAAAAGGTTTTCATTCAGTGACGATTACGAAGACATCTTCAGACTTTTTCTTCATATAATATTTTTCCCGTGCGAATTTCTCCAGGAGCTCATCATTGCTCAGCAATTCTTCACGTTCCTCCTTTACCTCACTAATCTTTTCCTGGTAATATGTCTTCTCATCTTCCAGGTTGCTTAGTTTCTGGCGAAGCGAAATCTGTGTAATGAAATCATTATTGTCAATGAAAAGCATCCAGATCATAAAGAAGGCAGAGGCCAGAAAATAGAAGTTGCGCGTAATTCGTGGTAGTTTCATAGCTTAAAAAGTAACAGGAAGATACAAAAAATAATGAAATGCCGTAAACGGTTTCAAACAATTTGGATCTTTACCAAATATAAGCGGTTCCGAAGAAAGAATAAAAATCTTTTACTGAACATTATCATAGGGCAAAAAAAAAGCCCGCTTTGGAAGCGGGCTTTTATTATTTCAGCAACTTTTAAAAATTCTTACCGGGGAACACGGCGGTTTCTGCCAGCTCTTCCTCGATTCTCAATAGCTGATTATATTTCGCCATTCGATCGGAACGTGACGCAGAGCCGGTTTTGATCTGGCCCGTATTCAATGCTACAGCAAGGTCTGCAATGGTGTTATCTTCAGTTTCTCCGGAACGATGCGACATTACGCTCTTATAGCTGTTGCGCTTCGCCAGGTTAACGGCATCGATCGTCTCCGTAAGTGAACCGATCTGGTTTACCTTGATCAGGATACTGTTGGCAACTCCCTGATCAATTCCATCCTGAAGACGATTCACATTGGTTACAAAAAGATCATCCCCAACGAGCTGAACTTTCTTGCCGATTTTGGTTGTAAGATTTTTCCAGCCGCTCCAGTCGTCTTCCTCCATACCATCTTCAATGGAAATGATCGGATACTTATCGACCCATGATGCCCAGTAATCCACCATTTCATCACTTGAAAGTTTTTTACCGGTAGATGAAAAATGGTAAACCTTTTCCTCCGAGTTATAGAATTCAGAAGAAGCCGCATCCATTGCGATGAAGATATCCTCACCAGGACGGTACCCGGCTTTTTCAATCGCCTGCAGAACCACTTCAATGGCTGCTTCATTACTCTCGATATTGGGGGCAAAGCCTCCTTCATCACCCACGTTCGTTGATAGTCCCTTCGAATGCAATACATTTTTCAGGTGATGGAAAACTTCAGTTCCCATGCGCAGGGCATGTGAAAATGACTCCGCATTCACCGGCATTACCATGAATTCCTGAAAATCAATGGCATTGTCTGCATGACTTCCTCCATTCAGAATATTCATCATAGGTACGGGAAGGGTATTGGCATTTACACCTCCAACATAACGAAACAGGGACTGTCCGGATTCCTGGGCAGCAGCTTTCGCGATGGCGAGTGATGTGCCTAAAATGGCATTTGCTCCAAGCTTACTCTTATTGGGTGTTCCATCAACTTCCAGCATAATCCTGTCGAGCAGATTTTGCTCAAAAACAGAAAATCCTACAAGCTCAGTGGCAATAAGTTCATTCACATTTTCAACCGCTTTGAGAACTCCTTTGCCCATATAAACCGATTTATCTCCGTCGCGAAGTTCAACGGCTTCGTGTTTTCCGGTAGACGCTCCAGAAGGAACCGCGGCACGGCCCAAAACTCCATTGGTGGTGATTACATCAACTTCTACCGTAGGGTTACCACGGCTATCAAGGATTTGACGGGCATGTATATGTTCGATTAAGCTCATAATAGATTTTGTTATCGGTTATTTTTCATCAAGTCAATAAATTGGTCAAACAGGTATCGCGAATCATGCGGACCTGGTGAACTTTCAGGGTGATACTGAACCGAAAACGCCTTCTTATCTTTCAGGCGGATTCCGGCAATGGTATTATCATTCAGATGTTTATGGGTCGCTACAACGATGTCTGACTTTTCTACATCTTCCGCAGAAACAACGAATCCATGATTTTGGGATGTGATCTCACTCAGTCCGGTTTCCATATTCAAAACAGGATGATTCAGACCACGATGGCCATGGTGCATTTTGTAGGTTGAAATCCCGGCGGCCTCTGCGAGGATCTGGTGGCCCAGGCAAATACCGAAAATCGGAGCATCGCTTTCCAATATTTGTTTTACCGCATCCACGGCATAATTCATTACGGCCGGATCCCCGGGTCCGTTGGATATAAAATAGCCATCCGGGTTCCAGGCAGCCATTTCTTCAAAGGGAGTCTGTGCAGGAAACACCTTGCAATAACAACCCCGGGCAGCCAGATTTTTCAGGATACTGGTTTTAATACCCAAATCCAGCACTGCCACTTTATAGTCCGCACCTTCATCTCCCTCATAATAAACTTCGGTTGTAGTCACCTGTGTTGAAAGCTCAAGCCCTTTCATCGAAGGAACTTTTTTCAACTCAGCTTCAAGCTGTTCCGGAGTAAGTTCTGAGGAAATGATCGCATTCATAGCACCTTTGCTTCGCACATGGCGCACAAGCTTACGCGTATCAAGATCGGCTATACCCACCACATTATTATTTTCCAGGTATTCCTGAAGACTTTGTGTTCCTGTTGCACGGCTGAAAATTCTTGAGAAATCGTTCACAACGATTCCCTTGATCTTTGGGGATCCGGATTCCTGTTCACTGTCCTTAACACCATAGTTTCCAATGTGGCTGGTGGTATTGATAATGATCTGACCGTAATAGGAAGGATCTGTATAGATCTCCTGATACCCTGTCATTCCGGTATTGAAACAAATTTCCCCTCCTGAAGTGCCTTTCTTTCCGATAGCGGTTCCTTCCATAAGTAAGCCATCTTCAAGCAGCAGGTAGGCTTTTTCCCTGGTATGGATTTTCATAGATGGTAGTGGTTATGTGATTGTGGCCAATTTACTTTCAGCCATTCAGGTGCAAAAATAAAAAAAGGGAGCGGATTAGTATCCGTTCCCCTGATATTTATAGATATGAAGGACAAGAAATTATTTCTTTTCTTCTTCGTCTGAATCTTCTTCCTTCTTCTCTTCTTTCTCTTCCTCAGCAGAATCTGTCACTTCTTCAACAGTATCTTCCACTGCTTCGGTTGCTTCTTCAACAACTTCTTCGGTTGTTTCGGCTACCGCTTCAGCTGTTTCTTCTACTGCGCTTTCAATCTCTTCAGCTGCTTCAGCTACAACCTCATTCGCCTCTTCAACTACATCTTCCACACTTTCTGCGGCGTCAGATGCTGCTTCTTTAGCCTCTGCAGCAGCCGTTGCAACCGCGCCGGTTGATTCAGATGAAGATTTCTTTCCTCTTCTGCTACGACGAGTTTTAGCTTTGGCGGGTTTGTCCGCGAGCATCAATTCGTTGTAATCAACCAATTCGATGATGCACATATCAGCATTATCACCAAGGCGATTACCCGTTTTGATAATTCTTGTATATCCACCCGGACGGTCAGCAATTTTAGTCGCCACTTCGTCGAAAAGTGTTTTCACTGAACCTTTATCATTAAGGTAAGAAAAAACTACCCTGCGTGAATGTGTGGTATCTTCTTTTGCCTTGGTCAGCAAAGGCTCAACATATTTTCTCAGTGCTTTCGCTTTAGCCACAGTGGTGGTAATGCGCTTGTTGAGAATTAACGAAGAAGCCATATTGGAAAGCATTGCCTTTCTGTGCGGAGCAGTTCTGCTCAAATGATTGATTTTCTTCCCGTGTCTCATGATTTCTTATTCTTCATCAAGTTTGTATTTCGACAGATCCATGCCGAATGTTAAATTTTTCTCCTGCACTAACTGCTCAAGCTCCGCAAGTGATTTCTTTCCGAAATTTCGGAATTTCATCATGTCTGAGATCTCAAGTCGTACGAGATCACCCAGCGTTTTCACATCAGCGGCTTTCAGACAGTTGTATGCACGTACAGAAAGATCAAGATCGTTCAATGGTGTCTTCAGCAATTTACGCATGTGAAGCATCTCTTCATCCACCTGCTCGATTTCGCTGCCTTTGTCTGTTTCAAGCTCAATTGACTTGTCAGAGAATAGCATGAAATGCTGGATCAGGATATGAGCAGCACCTTCAAGGGCTTTCTCAGGATGAATTGAACCATCAGTTTCAATATCAATTACCAGTTGCTCGTAGTCAGTCTTCTGCTCTACACGTGTATTTTCAACACTGTATTTCACATTTTTGATTGGCGTGAAAATCGCATCAATTGGAATAAAACCGAATACTTGCTCTGAAGGCTTATTTTCTTCAGCCGGAAGATACCCTCTGCCCTTTTCAACCGTAAGTTCCACTTCCAGTTCAACCGAGTCATCCAGGTTACACAATACCAATTCAGGATTCAGGATCTCAAATGCCGAGGTGGCATTTGCAATATCACCCGCCTTAAATTCCTTCTGATTCTTAAGC
Organism: Cyclobacteriaceae bacterium; assembly: GCA_050289805.1. Lineage (GTDB taxonomy): Bacteria > Bacteroidota > Bacteroidia > Cytophagales > Cyclobacteriaceae > JAUILA01. The sequence continues at coordinate 85,015 of JBNKGL010000006.1, read as the reverse complement.
GTTACGGTAATTTTGTTATCATACGACTCACCGATCTTCTTAAAACGAACCATTTTAAGGTTAAGGATGATCTCTGAAACGTCTTCCACTACACCTTCGATTGTCGAAAACTCGTGTAAAACACCCGGAATCTTGATCCCGGTGATGGCGTATCCTTCCAGAGATGATAGCAGAATTCTGCGCAGCGCATTTCCGATGGTCACACCGTACCCTTTTTCGAGAGGTTTGAATGTGAACAGTCCATGGAAATCGTCTGCCTTTTCCATCACGACTTTATCAGGCATTTGAAATGCTAAAATCGACATAGTTTATCTTGCTTTTGTGGTTATAATTCCAGCTGCTTTCACAACCGTAATTATTAAATATATTCTAAGATTATTTCGAGTAAAGTTCAACGATCAACTGCTCATTGATATTTTCAGGAATGTCTTCACGCGAAGGTACGGCCACCATTCTGCCCACCATTGCACTTCCATCCCACTCGAGCCAGGGGTAACGCTTATTGCTGTGCGTTGCCAGACTGTCGCTAATCAATTCCAGCGTTTTTGAACGCTCACGAACTTCAACAATATCTCCAACTTTAATCTGGTATGAAGGTATATTCACGACAGATCCGTTCACTACGATATGCTTATGTAGCACAAGCTGACGAGCAGAACGACGGGTAGGAGCAATTCCTAAACGGAAAATGGTATTGTCAAGACGAGACTCCAGCATCTGAAGGAGGATCTCACCTGTAATACCCGATTTACGTGATGCCCTGTCGAACAGGTTAGCAAACTGACGTTCGAGTACACCGTATGTATACTTTGCCTTCTGCTTTTCCATCAGCTGAATAGCATATTCAGACTGCTTTCTTCTCCTGTTTCGGCCGTGCTGACCGGGAGGATAGCTTTTTTTCGCCAGTGCTTTGCTCGGACCGAAGATTGGTTCGTTAAACCTCCTGGCAATTTTTGTTTTGGGACCTCTGTATCGTGCCATTATTATTTATACCTTTCTATCAAACTAATACTTATACTCTGCGTCGTTTAGGAGGACGACATCCATTATGAGGAAGCGGCGTCACATCTTTAATCGTTGTGATTTCGATTCCAGTATTCTGGATAGTACGAATTGCAGACTCCCGACCGGAACCCGGACCCTTCACATAAACTTCCACCTTACGCAATCCAAGGTCGTACGCCTTCTGTGCACAATCCTGTGCAGCCATCTGAGCGGCATATGGGGTGTTCTTCTTCGAACCTTTAAATCCCATTTTTCCCGCCGATGCCCAGGAAATTACCTGACCTGAAGTGTTGGTCATCGAAATGATGATGTTGTTGAACGACGCCTTAATGTGCGCCTGTCCAATTGCCTCAACAGCTACAACTCTCTTTTTAGCTTTATCTTTTCTTTTCTGTGCCATGTTTTTAAACGGTTCACATCATTGTTGTGCCAAACACAACAAGTGTCATCTATTATTTAGTTGCCTTCTTTTTGTTGGCTACTGTTTTCCTCTTTCCTTTACGGGTCCTGGAATTGTTCTTGGTACGCTGACCACGAACAGGAAGACCTTTACGATGTCTTAATCCGCGGTAACATCCGATATCCATGAGACGCTTAATATTCAGCTGAACTTCAGACTTGAGGACACCCTCCACTTTAAAGTTTTCAGTGATTATAGTACGAACATTTCCGGCTTCATCATCAGTCCAGTCCTGTACCTTTTTATCCCAATCCACACCGGCCTGGGTTAATATGTTCTGTGCAGACCTCTTTCCGATACCGAAAATATAGGTCAGGGCAATCTCGCCTCTTTTGTTATCGGGAATATCTACTCCTGCAATTCGTGCCATAATTAGCCTTGTCTTTGTTTAAATCTCGGATTTTTCTTATTGATCACGTAGACCTTGCCTTTGCGTCGAATGATCTTGCAGTCGGCGCTACGCTTTTTCACTGATGCTTTAACTTTCATGGTCCTTATTTATATCTGTAAACGATGCGTCCTTTTGTTAAATCGTAAGGAGACATTTCAAGCTTTACTCTGTCACCCGGTAAAATTTTAATATAGTTCATCCGCATTTTGCCGGATATGTGCGCGATCACCTCATGCCCGTTCTCCAGTTCAACACGAAACATCGCGTTGGAGAGTGCTTCGGTAATGGTACCATCCTGCTCAATCGATTTTTGTTTAGCCATATTAAAATTTAAAATTTTCTTCTATATACTTATGGGTCGTTACAACCTCTGTTCCTTCTTTGAAGATCGCTACAGTATGCTCATAATGAGCAGACGGTTTGCGGTCTACTGTTCTGATGGTCCAACCATCGGATTCCTGAACAACATTCCGGGTTCCAAGGTTCACCATCGGCTCAATTGCAATTACCAATCCGTCCTGAAGCTTTGTTCCTCTCCCCCGCTTTCCGTAATTCGGAACTTCCGGACCTTCATGTAAATGCTTGCCGACACCGTGTCCTACAAGTTCGCGGACTATTCCGTAACCATATTTTTCAACATGATCCTGAACAGCAAATGCGATATCTCCTATACGCTGGCCGACAACAGCCTGTTCAATACCTTTGTAAAGCGACTCTTTCGTCACTTTCAGCAGTTGTATTACTTCGTCACTTACTGTACCAACCGGATATGTATAAGCCGAATCGGTATGAAAATCCTTGTAATACACACCACAGTCCACTGAGATTATATCTCCTTCACGTAACTCATACGCTCCGGGGAAACCATGCACGACGTTTTCATTAACAGAAATACAAAGTGCCGCGGGAAACCCGTTATAATTCTTGAATGACGGTATTCCTCCGTGATCCCTGATATACTCTTCAGCAATACGGTCAAGCTCTTCAGTCTTAACCCCTGGCTGCACACGTTTGGCAACCTCTCCATGGGCCCGTCCTAAAATTTCGGCCCCCTCTTTCATTACGGCAACTTCTTCCCTGGTCTTATAATAGATCATAGGATCAGGCAGCCGCTATCTGAGACCTACCCTTCACTTTTCCGGACTTCATCATTCCTTCGTAGTGTCTCATCAGCAGATAACTTTCAATCTGCTGCAATGTGTCCAAAATAACTCCCACCATAATCAGCAGGGAGGTTCCTCCATAAAACTGAGCAAACGATGACGTTACACCTGCCAATTGTGCAAAAGCAGGAAGTATCGCAACGATCGCCAGAAAGACGGATCCTGGTAATGTTATCTTCGTCAGAACCTGATCAATAAATTCCGAAGTTTGTTTACCGGGTTTGATACCGGGAATAAAACCTCCGTTTCGCTTCAGGTTATCTGCAATGTCATTCGGGTTTACAGTAATTGCTGTATAGAAAAATGTAAACAGCAAAATAAGTATCGCGAACAACAGGTTATACTGCCATGAGAATGGATTTGAGAAGGTAGACCCAATGTAGTTACCTACTTCACTTTCTCTCCAGATTCCGGCAATCAACGGCGGAATGAACATCAGTGCCTGCGCGAAAATGATCGGCATTACACCTGAGGCGTTCACCTTCAGCGGAATGTAATCCCGCTTTCCACCATACATTTTATTTCCAACTACCTGTTTGGCATACTGAATCGGAATACGTCGTGTTGCCTGAGTAAGGGCCACAACCGCCATTACAACAAAGAACAGCGCCACTATTTCAAGTACGAATGCCAACGCTCCACTCATACCCCTGGAAGTCATTTCCGCAATCAGACTTGTCGGCAGTCGGGAGATGATACCAATCATGATTAGCATCGAAATTCCGTTTCCAATACCTTTGTCGGTAATTTTTTCTCCAAGCCACATACAGAACATGGTTCCGGATGCCAGGATAATTACCGATGATACATGGAAAAATATTCCTGAGTAAAGGATGGCTTCGGATGGAATGGTCGCTGACAGGTATCCCCACGCCTGGAAGGCAGTGATCACGATAGTGAGCACACGGGTAATCTGTGTTAAACGCTTCCGGCCGGATTCACCTTCCTTCTGCATTTTTTGAAAATACGGTACCGCTACGGTCAGGAGCTGTATTACAATGGACGCCGAAATGTACGGCATGATACCCAGTGCAAAGATTGACGCACGGCTGAAAGACCCTCCCAGAAATGTATCCAGCAATCCGAAGATCCCCCCTGACGAAGCGTCTCCCAATAATTCAGGATCAATTCCCGGCAGTACAATAAAAGACCCTAGTCTGAAAACAATAAGAAACCCGAGTGTATTCAGGATTCTTATCCGCAGATCTTCAATCGAAAATATATTCTGTATGGTCTTAAAGAATTTCTTCATAATTACAACTGGGTCACTTTTCCTCCTGCTGCTTCAATCGCCTTCGCTGCAGTTGCAGAAAAAGCATGTGCGGATACATCCACTTTTGATTTCAACTCACCATTTCCCAGGATTTTAATCAAATCCTTCTTGCCAGCCAATCCGTGATCTACCAGGGCAGCCACATCAATGGTCTTCAATTTTGTTTCCTGAATCAACTTTTCAAGGGTGCTCAGGTTAATAGCCTTGTATTCTACGCGGTTCGGGTTTCTGAATCCAAACTTAGGAACACGACGCTGTAATGGCATTTGTCCACCTTCGAATCCAATCTTCTGCGAATATCCCGAACGAGATTTGGCCCCTTTGTGACCACGTGTAGACGTTCCACCACGTCCGCTTCCCTGTCCGCGACCGATACGCTTCTTATTTTTAACTGATCCTTCTGCTGGCTTTAATGTATTCAGTTTCATCTCGCTTCAATTTTTTCCGTTTCTGTACTGATTATACCTCAGTTACCGAAACCAGGTGGCTTACTTTATTAATCATACCTTGGATCTGAGGAGTCAGCTCCACCTCAACAGTTCTGTTGATCTTACCCAAACCGAGTGCTTCGATTGTTCTCTTCTGGCGTTCCGGCCTTCCAATGGTACTGCGAACCTGTGAAATTTTAACTTTTGACATCTTCTTACCCGTTAAAAACTTTCGACAATGATATACCTCGCTGACGTGCCACAGTATACGGATCACGCATGGTTGTAAGTGCATCAAATGTTGCCTTTACCACGTTGTGAGGGTTACTGGATCCTTTAGATTTTGCCAGAACGTTGTGAACACCGGCACTTTCAAGTACGGCACGCATCGCACCACCTGCAATTACTCCTGTACCAGGAGAAGCAGGCTTCAACAATACGTAACCACCACTGTATTTACCGTATGCCTCATGAGGAACTGTTCCGTTGATCACCGGAACCTTTACCAGGTTCTTCTTGGCGTCATCAATTCCCTTCGTGATCGCATCTGTCACTTCGTTCGCCTTACCAAGTCCGTAACCAACCACTCCGTTACCGTCTCCAACAACCACGATGGCAGAAAAACTGAACCTTCTACCACCCTTTACCACTTTGGCAACACGCTTAATGGCTACAACCTTTTCTTTAAGGTCGATTTCACTGGCTTTTACTGATCTAATATTACTTTCAGACATATTATTTAAAATTTAAGGCCTCCCTCACGTGCACCGTCAGCCAGTGCCTTAACCTTACCATGATACAAATATCCGTTCCTGTCGAATACGATCGATTCTATTCCACTGGCCACTGCCTTTTCAGCAAGTTTTTTTCCAACTGCCTGTGAAACTTCAACGTTCGACTTTTCCTGTCCCAGCTCCTTCGAAGAAGCGGAGATCAGTGTATGACCTTTGGTATCATCAATAATCTGGGCATAAATGCCTTTATTACTTTTAAAGATGGTCAAACGAGGACGTTCGCTGGTTCCGCTGATTCTGCGGCGCACACCGCGCTTGATCCGGAGTCTTCTGTTTAATTTATCGAATGCCATGGCTCTTATTATTTAGCGGCTTGTTTACCTGCCTTACGTCTGATCTGTTCTCCAACAAATCGAATACCTTTTCCTTTGTAAGGCTCTACCTTTCTTAATGATCTAATCTTTGCTGCAACCTGTCCGATAAGTTGTTTATCGATACCCTGAAGGGTAATCACAGGATTCTTACCTTTTTCAGTTTCGGCTGTTACCGAAAGCTCCTCAGGTACTGCAAGCCAGATATTGTGTGAATATCCCAGGCTTAGTTCCAGGATATTATTCTGGGCGGTAGCCTTGTAACCAACACCGACCAGCTCCAACTTCTTCGTGTACCCGTCTGTTACACCTTCGACCATGTTGTTGATCAGTGAACGGTATAAGCCATGCATCGCTTTGTGTCGCTTCTGCTCGCTTGGACGCTCTACTGTCAGCTCTCCTTCATTTTCAACCAATTTGAAGGAAGGGTCTATCATTTGTGACAACTCCCCTTTCGGACCTTTCACTGTAACTTCACCAGATTTCTGGTCGAAGGTATAGGAAATGCCGGAGGCAAGTTTGATTGGTTTTTTCCCTATTCGTGACATTTCGTTTTTCTATATTAATATACGTAACACAATACCTCTCCGCCGACGTGCTCATTCCTTGCTTCTTTGTCGGTGATCACCCCGTGGGAGGTCGACAGGATAGCAATTCCAAGGCCGTTCAGAACGCGGGGTAATTCATCCGCATTGGAGTACTTTCTCAAACCTGGTTTAGAGATGCGCTCCAGGTGCGTAATCGCCGGCTGCTTCGTCTCCAGGTCGTATTTCAATGCAATTTTAATCTTGCCCTGGTTGTCAGGAGTATCTTCAAATTTGTAGTGAAGAATATATCCCTTCTCATGCAGCAATTTGGTCATCTCCTTCTTCAAGTTGGAAGCAGGGATTTCCACCACCCTATGCCGTGCTTTGATGGCATTCCTCAAACGGGTCAAATAATCTGCTATCGGATCTGTCATTGTTCTATGTTTCTAATAGTAAAATTGCAACCCTGCCGAAACAGGCCTGCAAAGATACATAACTATTTTTTCGATTGAAAATAAAAGAGAATCTTTTTACCAGCTTGCTTTTGTCACTCCAGGGATCTTTCCATTGGACGCCATTTCACGAAATGTTACCCTGGAAATACCGAATTTCCGCATGTAACCTTTCGGACGGCCGGTGAGCTTGCAACGGTTATGAAGCCGAACAGGCGAGGCATTTCTGGGAAGCTTGTCAAGCCCTACATAATCTCCTGCTTCCTTAAGAGCCTTGCGCTTGGCTGCATACTGTGCTACCAGCTTTTCTCTTTTAATTTCTCTTGCTATTACTGATTTTCTAGCCATAATATATTTCTAGTTTTTACCGCCGGCGAAAGGCATTCCAAATGCTTTCAACAGCTCATAAGCTTCTTCATCCGTATTGGCAGTCGTCACAAATGTGATGTCCATACCATTGATACGATTTACTTTTTCGATACTGATCTCCGGGAAGATGATCTGCTCCTTCACGCCCAGGGTATAGTTACCACGACCGTCAAAGCCTTTATCACTGATTCCGCGGAAGTCACGAACACGTGGCAATGCCACTGTCATCAGACGATCCATGAATTCATACATCTTTTCTCCACGAAGCGTCACACGTGCGCCAATCGGCATACCGTCGCGAAGCTTAAAGTTGGAGATCGATTTCTTTGAAATGGTTGGAACCGCTTTCTGACCAGTGATAATGGAGAGTTCTTCCACTCCAACATCAACAAGTTTCTTGTCTGCTACCGCAGCACCGATACCCTTGTTAACACAAATCTTGGTGACCTTGGGAACTTCCATGATCGATTTGTACTGGAACTTTTCCATCAGGGCCTGAACGATCTCGTTCGAATATTTCTCTTGTAGTCTCGGATTAGCCATTTTTAATAAATTCTCCGGTTTTCTTAGAATATCTCTGAAGCTTATTATCCTTGTTGGGCTTACGGCCAATGCGCGTCGCATCACCGGTTGCCGGATCCACTACCATCAGGTTACTGATGTGGATAGAAGCTTCTGTTTTTTCAATGCCTCCTTCAGGCTTAGTAGCAGAGGGCTTAACATGCTTGGTAACAATGTTCACTCCTTCCACGAAGGCACGTCGCTTCTCACGATTTACCTCTAATACCTGGCCTGTCTTGCCTTTCGAGTTTCCGGATATAACCTTCACGGTATCTCCTTTACGTATGTGCAGCTTAGGCTGTTTGTTATTCGTTTTTTCCATGGTCTTATAATACTTCTGGCGCTAAAGAAACAATCTTCATAAATTGTTTTTCACGCAATTCACGTGCTACGGGTCCGAAGATACGTGTACCTCTTGGCTCATCGTTCGGGTTCAGCAATACGGCAGCATTGTCCTCGAAACGGATATAAGATCCATCCTTGCGACGTACTTCCTTCTTGGTACGAACGATAACCGCCTTCGAAACAGTTCCCTTCTTCAGGTTTGAAGAGGAAAGGGCCGACTTCACCGATACAACGATTTTGTCACCCACAGAAGCATACCGCTTACCGGTACCTCCCAATACACGGATACAAAGAACCTCTTTGGCTCCGCTGTTATCCGCGACGTTCAATCTAGATTCCTGCTGTATCATGGTTATTTCGCCTTTTCAATGATTTCAACTAATCTCCAACGCTTGTTCTTGCTCAACGGACGGGTTTCCATGATACGAACCGTATCACCGATGCCACATTCGCCCTTTTCGTCATGAGCCATAAACTTGGTAGTTTTGTTCACAAACTTACCATAGATAGGGTGTTTCTCCTTGCGGTTCACAACAACCGTGATGGTCTTGTCCATCTTGTTGCTGGCAACCTGCCCTACTCTTTCTTTTCTTAATCTTCTAGACTCCATTTACTAGTTATTTAGCAAGTTCTTTAGCTCTTAATTCAGTCTGCAACCGGGCAATCAGTTTCCGGGTGTCCCTGATTTTCATAGGATTTTCAACAGGTGAAATCGCGTGTGCAAATTTCATTTTATCGAAAGCCTCCTGCTCACTGGCAAGTTTCTGCTTCAGCTCATCCAGGCTTAACGCACGTATTTCTGAATTCTTCATGATTTCTATTGTTCAACGTAATCTCTACGTACTACAAATTTTGTTTTAATCGGCAATTTCTGCTGCGCAAGGCGTAATGCTTCCTTCGCCAATTCAATGTCTACACCACCCGCTTCGAACAGGATGGTTCCGGGGCGAACAACGGCTACCCAATATTCAGGTGCACCCTTACCCTTACCCATTCGAACTTCAGCAGGCTTCTTTGTGACCGGCTTATCAGGGAAAATCCGAATCCATACCTGACCTTCACGTTTCATAGCACGGGTCATCGCGATCCTCGCTGCTTCAATCTGACGTGAGGTAATCCATCCCGGCTCAAGCGCCTTAATTCCAAAAGCACCAAAAGCAATCATATGGCCACGCTGTGCGATACCTTTTACACGGCCCTTCTGCTTCTTTCTGAATTTTACTCTTTTCGGCTGTAACATAATGCTATATCTTTATCGCCCTGCGGCTAAATTCCTTATTTACTACGTTTCCTTCTGGGTCCACCCTGATTGTCCCTGCGACGACCACCGCGAGGTCCGCCACCACCAGGTCCACCAGTGTTACTACCCATTCCTACATTCGGTGAAAGATCACGCTTTCCGTAAACCTCACCTTTGAAGATCCATACCTTGATACCGATTTTACCATAAACCGTATTGGCTTCACAAATGGCATAATCAATATCGGCACGAAGCGTATGCAGAGGAATACGACCTTCCTTATATTGTTCTGAACGAGCCATTTCAGCACCACCCAGTCGGCCACTTACCTTGATCTTAATTCCCAATGCACCCACACGCATGGCTGAAGCAATAGCCTGCTTCATTGCGCGACGGTATGATATACGGGCTTCAAGCTGCTGGGCAATAGAATCACCTACCAGTTTTGCATCAAGCTCAGGACGTTTGATCTCGAAAATATTGATCTGAACATCTTTGCCTGTCAGCTTCTTCAATTCTTCCTTGATCTTGTCAACTTCAGAACCTCCCTTACCAATTACCACACCCGGACGAGCCGTGTGAATGGTAAGTGTAATTCTTTTAAGCGTGCGCTCAATGATCACTTTCGAGATGCCACCCTTAGGGATACGGGCATCGATATATTTGCGGATGTTGTGATCCTCAACCAGCTTTTCAGAGAAGGTATTTCCTCCGTACCAGTTTGAATCCCATCCTCTGATGATTCCAAGTCTAAACGCTATCGGGTTTACTTTCTGTCCCATTATATCTTATTATTCTTCGTTATTATCTTCCGTTGTCGATGCCTCGGCAGCATTTCTGCTTTCCAGGATGAGTGTTACGTGATTTGAACGCTTTCGAATTCTGTGCGCACGGCCCTGGGGTGCAGGACGCAAACGCTTCAGTATTCTGCCGCTGTCAACACGAATCTCTTTCACATAAAGGTCCGCATCTTCCAGATCCACATCTTCGTTCTTTTGCTGCCAGTTGGCAATAGCAGAAAGCAACAGTTTCTCCAGGCGTGCTGCACCCTGCTTCGGTTCGAATTTCAGAATATTCAGCGCACGGTTCACCTGTTCGCCACGAATTAAATCTGCCACCAATCGCATCTTGCGCGGAGAAGTGGGTACATTATTAAGTTTAGCTACAGCCTCCATAATTATCTCTTGCCTTTATCTTTCTTACCGACGTGGCCCCTGAAGTTCCTGGTGGGTGCAAACTCACCGAGTTTGTGTCCTACCATGTTTTCAGTGACATATACCGGAATAAATTTATTTCCGTTGTGTACAGCGAATGTAAATCCCACGAAATCAGGGGAAATCATTGAACGACGTGACCATGTCTTGATCACAGATTTCTTTCCAGATTCTGTCATGGTCTCGACTTTGTTCTCGAGACGGAAATCTATATAAGGTCCTTTTTTTAGTGATCTAGCCATTATTTCTTCTTACCTCTGCTTATAATTAGGTTATTAGAATACTTCTTAGGTGAACGCGTCTTCTTTCCTTTCGCGTACAATCCCTTACGTGATCTCGGGTGTCCTCCGGATGCCCTACCTTCACCACCACCCATCGGGTGATCAACCGGGTTCATCGCAACACCTCTGGTGCGGGGTCTTGAACCCAACCAACGGTTACGACCTGCTTTTCCAAGGGTCACGTTCATATGATCGCCATTGGAAACCGTTCCTACTGTTGCCATGCACGAAGTAAGAATCCGACGTGTTTCTCCCGAAGGAAGTTTCACAGTCGCATATTTTCCCTCACGTGCCACAAGCTGACAGTAAGACCCGGCGCTACGTGCCATGGCACCGCCACGTCCGGGCTTCAGTTCAATGTTGTGTACGATGGTTCCCAAAGGAATCTTGCCAAGCGGAAGCGCATTCCCTACTTCAGGTGCTACATTCTCGCCGGATACTACGGTCTGTCCAACCTGCAATCCCTCAGGTGCAATGATGTAAGACTTCGCTCCATCAGCATAGTACAACAAAGCGATCCTTGCAGTACGCGAAGGATCATATTCAATTGCCTTCACCGTTGCCGGTACTTCGGTCTTATTTCTTTTGAAGTCGATAAGGCGGATCTTTTGCTTGTGACCACCACCAATATAACGCATGGTCATCTTACCGCTGTTGTTACGTCCACCGCTCTTCTTACGGGTCACAACCAACGACTTCTCCGGCTCACTTTTCGTGATCTCGGTGAACATTGGAGCGACTCTGTAACGCTGTCCAGGAGTAACCGGTCGTAATTTCTTAACTGCCATTTCTTCCTAACTTTTAAATTTCGCTGTAAAAATCAATTACATCTCCGTCCTTCACAGTAATGATCGCCTTCTTGTATGAAGGTCCTCTTCCTGAAATGACCCGGGACTTTGTATACCGCGTTTTCTTTTTACCCAGGTAGTTCATTGTATTCACATGCTCTACCGTTACGCCGTACATCTTTTCTACAGCCTTCTTGATCTCCACCTTATTGGCTTTGCGGTCTACAATGAAACCATACTTGCCCTTTTCATTGAGCGCAGAGACTTTTTCTGTTACTACGGGTTTTATTAATACGCTCATGATTTCTTATTCAATAAATTATCGATCTTTTCAATCGAGCTCTCGCTCAGGATCAGATTGTCAGCATTCAATACATCATATGTATTCAGTGAATCTGCCATCACAATCTTCGTGTTCTTCAGGTTCCTTCCCGACAATACCACGTTCTTGTTGTTTTCACCTAACACCAGCAACGTCTTCTTGCTGTCCATTGACAACGCTTCCAACAACTTGATGTATTCTTTGGTTTTAGGAGCTTCAAAATTGAAATCCTCAACAATCGCAATGCCGCCATCCTGCGCCTTGTAGGTAAGTGCCGACTTACGTGCCAGTTCCTTCAGCTTCTTATTCAGTTTGAATGAATAATTGCGAGGTCTTGGCCCGAATACACGTCCACCACCCTTGAAAATCGGTGACTTGATGCTACCCGCACGCGCAGTACCGGTTCCTTTTTGCTTCTTGATCTTGCGTGTAGATCCAACGATCTCTGCACGCTCTTTCGACTTGTGCGTTCCCTGACGCTGATTGGCCAGGTATTGCTTCACATCTAAATAAATAGCGTGATCATTGGGCTCGATATTGAACACCTCCGCAGAAAGTGTAACCTTGCGGCCTGTATCTTCACCCGTATATTTTTTAACTGAAATATCCATTATTTCTCAAGTATTACGATTGAATTAGTTGCTCCAGGCACAGATCCACTGATCAATACAATGTTCTGCTCAGGAATAATTTTCATCACACGCAGGTTTACCATCTTTACACGATTGTTTCCTGTACGTCCCGCCATTCGCATACCTTTGAATACACGTGCCGGATAAGAAGCTCCACCGATTGAACCCGGTGCACGCAACCTGTTGTGCTGTCCGTGAGTACTCTGACCAACACCACCGAAGCCATGACGCTTTACTACGCCCTGAAATCCTTTACCCTTCGATTGACCAATGGCATCCACAAAATCTCCCTCAACAAAAACATCGCCAACGCGAACTTCCTGTCCTAACTGGATCTCTCCGTCAAATTCCATTCGAAAATCGCGGAACTCAACCACTTCCCGCTTGGGCGTGGTGTTCGCTTTTTTGAAATGTCCTAACAGCGCCTTGGGTACATTTTTTTCCTTTGCTTCTCCAAAAGCAAGCTGTACCGCCTTATAGCCATCAGTCTCTTCATTCTTAACCTGTGTGATCACACAGGGACCAGCCTCTATAACCGTGCATGGAACATTTTTTCCAGCGGCACTGAATATGCTAGTCATACCGATTTTTCTTCCTATAATACCAGACATTTTCTAATCTTTATAAGCGTAGTTGTGCTAACCCTTCCACAGTTTTTCCGCAAAAGGACTGCAAAGATAGTAACTAAAAGTAAGTTAACAAATAGTGACTTGTAAATTTTTCGGCCTGAGGAGCGGAAAAGATCGATTTAATTTTCGCGGCAGCCTTCACAACGATTTTAGGTGCTTCCCTTCGTGAAAATCAACCTTTGCCCTCCTGAAAAATTTCCATCAGTACATTGAGTGACCGGATTTCCTTCAAACCTTCCACATGATGGCGGTAGAAATCAAGGATATGCCCGAGGATCGTCCGGCGTAAAGCCCTGCCCATCACAAGTTCATCCCCGTAGTTGATTTCCATTAACGCGCCTACCAGCGGAACCTCCTCAGCCGTAAAATCCAGCATAAAGCCCGGCGAGGAATCCAGACCGAACCCCAGGAAACGGGAAAGTTTTACCAGGAACTGCAGATGGAAATTTTGAAAGTTGTCTTCAAGCGTATCAAAAACAAGCATCGATTGCTCTAAAAAAAGATACAAATCTTCCGATGGCCCTTCTTCCCGAACACATTTATATAATATCTCCGAAAGGAATAATGAAATACCGGCTTTACGTATGTCGTAGGGTATTGTCGAGTAAGGGTGAGAACAGCGCATTTCGGTCAGCCGCTGAATATCAGAATTCTCCCGGTGGGACACGACAAGATCGAGCAATGTGAGCGGCTGGAGCAGGGCCATTTTCCCCTTTCCTTTCTTACCACTGCGTACACCGTTTATAATATAAGTCTGAAGTCCGAACCGTGAAGTGAAAACCTTGGCGATCACCGAAGTCTCGCGGTACTTGAAAACTTTAAATACGATGCCGCTGGTCTGATGTATCATTAGTTGATGACCGCAATTTTTCCCACATAGGTATCCTCACCATCTTCAGAAGCACTGAAGACCAGGTATATGCCAGTGTTTCGATCGCGTTCCCCAACCGGCCATGTAGCAGTACCTCCATTGGCCTGGGTCTGATAAATTACCCTGCCGCTGATATCGGTAATCTTGACGATCGCATCCCTTGCAAGTCCCGACATGGCAACATCCCCCTGGAATGTCCTTCTTACCGGGTTCGGAAAAATTTTGACGTTCCTGTGCGGTCCGTCGCTGCGTGTGGCATCACCCCGGAAGGATGCGATTCCGGCATCCGTGAGGAAGAAGATCTCACCGCTCTCATCATCAATAGCAATGTCCCGCACTACGTCGGAAGGCAGCGGGGAATTTTCTGTTGTGAAATGAACGATCAGCTCATCGGCGAGCGGATCAAAAAGCCAGGCCCCCGCATCTGTACCCATCCATTTCCGATTTCCACCATCAACAGCGATCGAATATACCTGGCGGTCGACCAGCAATGGCCGTCCGTCAAACACAGGTTCTACCGCATTAATGGTTCCATCCAGATTCCCGGGATTGAACAAAAGGCTAACACCTCTTGCCGTTCCGATCCAGAGGAAGCCGTCACGGTCTGTAACCGCATCGTAAACATTTCGGGAAGCCAGGCTCCCCTGATCGGTTTGTTCAGAAATGTAACGCGCCGTCCCGCTTGAAAGATTATACCCGACCATACCCCCGCCACGGGAGAATGGGATCACCAGCCAGGCAACTCCATTGGCGAGTGTGAAATCCAGCGCAGACCGGGCGATGATCGGCATCCCCGGATAAGCGGTCCACGTTTCCCCGTTATAACTTAGTAAAGGCGTTGGCGAAAGGTAATTAAGCATGAACAGCTCCGAATTGCCGGTCGCCAGCTTTGGAATAATTATATCGGAATCCTGTCCGGCAGTTAGCGGACTGTTGGATTCATTGTATAGGAAGGAGGATTCACCTGCGATCTGCAATAAACCCTTTCCAGAAGAAGCCAGAAATGTACCCTGGGCCAAATTTATCCCATCGGTTATATCCGTAAAACCGGCAGGGAGTAGGTTGCTCCACATCCCCTTCTCAAAAGCAGAATAGCCGAGGTCATTATTCAGGGGCTTTACCTGGGACGAATATCCCCCCGGAAATGCCAATACCTGACCTTCCGAATACCGCAGGCCGAACATGACCGACTGGACCGGCCCCTGGGGCGAGAATGATTTCAGCACATCTTCCTTATCAGACAGAAGCCCATTTTCCAAATCGGCGATCCACCAGGCATCATTCTGATCGATCAGGCCATCCTGCACGGAAGTTATCGGAGAATCTCCAACTTCCCTGGTAATTACTCCGGCGCCGTCAACGAGAAAGGCCCTGTTCTGAGAAAAAACAAGCAGCTGATCATTGTACATCGCAATTCCCTGGTAGGGTCCATCTGTGAGAAATGACGCCGTGTTACCGACACCGTAACTGTAAATCACATCTTGGGATTGGAAATAAATAAAACCGTTGGCTGTTGCCACTTCAAACAGCGCCCCGGCAGATGCTTCCCGCTTCCAGTTTCTGTAATCAGCCATGTCTGTTCCCGCCAGCGCGACAGCCTGCCACCCCTGGGGAGTCACCGCAAAGAGGCTGTCTGAATATACTTCAAGGTCCCGCACGGCAACCTGGCCTGCAAGTGCCCCGATCTCACGATAAGTGGCATTAACGCTCTTCTCCGTCAGGTCAAAATTCAGGATCCCATAATCGGTGCCGATGAATGCGGTTTCACCTACAATTTTGATGGAGTTTATGGCCTTGGATCCAACTACCTGGGAATTGCTGGTAAAATCAATATTGACAATTTCACCATCCTCAATAATATCCATATTGCCGGATCCGTACCCGATGCAAAGCCTTTGTCCGACAGGATCAAAAGCAAGATCAGAAATATCCACACCCTGCAGCCCGTCGAGGGTTGAATATTTTCGAACTTCACCCGTTGACCTGTTAACGGAAAACAGACCTACGTCAGAAGCGGCAAATATCTGCGAAGTGGTTTCTTCAAGATTCAGAACCCTGGAATAGGAAAAATGGGTGCGCCATGTGCCGAGGGGGATCTCCTGGCCATAAGCAGCCTGGAGAAACGACAATATCAAAATAAGGCATACTCCCTTCACTTCTTATTCCTTTTCCCCATATCCTCCATGAAGCTCCTGCGGCTTCGGGCTTCATATTGTTGTTTGCTGCCCAGCATAACGGTTGACTCATCTTCTGCAAGCCTGTAAGAGAAGGAGGCGATCTCTCCGGTCCTGGCGCAAATCGCATGAACCTTGGTTACGAACTCGGCTACCGCCATGAGCTGCGGCATCATACCAAACGGCTTGCCTTCATAATCCATATCCAGTCCGGCCACAATTACCCGCTTGCCTGAATTCGCAAGCTTATTACATACTGCTACGATCTCATCATCGAAAAATTGGGCCTCATCAATACCCACAACTTCACATTCACCGGCAAGAAGAATGATGTCATTGGCAAAATCAACCGGCGTGGACCTGATGGCTCGGTCGTTATGAGAAACGACGTCGGCATCATGATATCGGCGGTCGACAGCTGGCTTAAATATTTCCACATGCTGTCCGGCAATGATAGCACGGTTCAGTCGCCGGATCAGTTCTTCGGTTTTACCGCTGAACATACATCCGGAAATTACTTCTATCCAGCCTCCACGACCGGTTTGTCCCATATGTGGCTCAACAAACATGGCTGTAAATTAAACGAATTCCTTTCTTTATTCATATCCATACCTGAGGTGGGGTAACTGGTTAACCTTCGGAACCTCGATGACCACATTGCCGAGGCAGCGTGTCTGACATGCTAGCCGCTGCTCTGCCGTGAGTCTACCCTCTTCAAGAAACTTTTTCTCCACATGGGTTGGTGAAGTGAGATGTTCCATTCCATCAATCACATCAAATGCGCATGTTGTACACCTTCCCTTGCCTCCGCAGGCATGCATCCAGTCGAGAAACTGTTCCTGGAATACACCCAGGATAGATTGATTTTCAGGAGCGTTCACTTTCTTCCCTGCAAGGTTGACAATTGTAATTTCAGGCATAATATATCTTTACACTTCAAATGTAACCGCAAACAATCAGGCCGCAAAGACAATCAAAAAAGCAAATGTTTAAATTCTGCGCCAATAAATGTTGCCTGAATCCGTTTTTCAATACGATTAGTATTTATTCCATATTCATTAACTTTAAACAGGTTCTCAAAAATTGGCGAAATGGACAGTAATATCAGAAGAGACGTGATGAAGGATTACAGCAAAAGGTTTGCGCATAAAATTGCAGATGACTTCTTTGCCGATCATGACAAGATTGCCAGCAAGGATGTAATGAACGTCCAGGAGATCCGGCAAGTGAACCTTTTTGTAGTGAAAAATTTGTATGACCAATGGCAACGGGAATCAGAACGCCTTAGGAGTCCGTACTTCGATTATTCATCTTCCGAAGTAAAGGATGCCATGCAGGAGTTTATGAACAAGCTGTCGCATCATATATCACTCAACAGGGAAACCTATGTTGAGTTACTGGAAAAATCTACCGAAGAGACCCTGCTCCTGATATTTACCCCCTACGATTTCTATTTCCGACTGTTAAGCGAATATGACCGGGATGAGATTCCTGCAGGTTATCTTTCATATGTTCTGAAATACGTGAAGATCAACCCGCATATTCTGCGAAATATGCTGGAAATAATCGGGGAAAGAGATCTTGAATTAGTTGAAAAGAGTCAGATCAATGAACTTCTCGATAAGTCGCTCGAACGTACAAAAGAGAGTCCTGAAGATGTGGATCAGTATATTGAAAAATTTTCCGGCTATGTTTCGCTGAGTCTTGAAGAGATTTACGGGGAGGATAAAAAGAAGGAAGTGAAAAAATCCCCCGAGCCGGCTCCCGAAAAAAAGAAGGAGAAAAGCAGCGGGCATAAACCGACCCTGAATGATCTTCTGCAAAAGGACGAAGTACCCACACTGGCCGATATACATCGAAGGGCAAAGATTGAGGACATTAAAAAGAGCCTATCCATAAATCAGCGGTTTATGTTTGTCAATTCACTTTTTAATGGAAGTGAAGAAGCATTTGACCGGACCGTTGAACATATTGAGAGCGTATCGAACTCAGAAGAAGCCATTTCATTCCTGACCCACAAATTCAGCAACTGGGATCATGACAGTGAAGAAGTAGCAGAATTCCTGCAATTAGTCAAGCGGCGTCATTCCTAGTGCGTGAGCACCTGCATGCGGTGAGCATCCAGCTTCAGGAAAATAAAAAGCAATATTGTAAATGCCCAGAGTGAGGAACCTCCGTGACTAAAGAAGGGAAGTGGAATCCCCACAACAGGGAACAGGCCGATCGTCATTCCAATATTCACTGCAAAGTGGAAAAAGAGTATGCATGCCACGCAATATCCGTAGACTCTCGCGAACCTTGACTTTTGTCGTTCCGCCAGGAATATCACCCGGAGCATCAGCGCGACGAACAACCCGATCAAAATCAGGCTTCCGATCCAGCCATGCTCCTCCCCGATGGTACAGAAAATAAAGTCGGTACTCTGTTCCGGAACATAATCATATTTCGTCTGGGTGCCTTTCAGAAAGCCCTTGCCGCTGAAGCCTCCACTGCCAATTGCGATCTTGGATTGCAAAACGTTATAACCTGCACCGCGAGGATCCGCCTCAGGACCTTCGATCAGGGTAAGGATACGATTCTGCTGGTGTGGTTTCAGTACATTATTGAAAACATAATCAACACTCATGATCACGGAAGCGACCATTAGTCCGCCGGCGACAATGAAAGCGATACGTTTAAAGGTTTTTTTCCCGATCAGAATGAGGAAAGTTACCAGAACTCCAATGCCTACATAGAGATAGACATGTTGAGGCACCAGCATGGTAATGAAGAATATGAATCCCATGATGACGCCGGTGATGATGAGAAATGGCGACATGCCTTCACGATAAAATACAAGCACGAAAGCAGAAAAAACCATGGCCGTACCGGTATCACCCTGTAATACGATCAGTACTGCGGGGACACCAATAATCGCAAAAAGGATAAACTGGTCCCTTAATTTATCCATCCTGAAACCAGCGCCGGAAACAACTTTACTTACGGCCAGTGCCGAGGCGAATTTTGCAAATTCAGAAGGTTGAAGACGGAAGGCCCCCACTTCAAACCAGGACTTGGATCCTGCCACTTCCCGGCCGAAAACCAGTACAAAGATCAATATCGCTATTACGGCTCCATAAATCACCAGGGCAAAGGTATCATAGAAGCGGAAGTCGATCACCATGATCATTATAATGAGAACGATGGACCCGAGAATAAACAGGAACTGCCTGCCGCTGTTCAGTTCGGGGCTGAATATGCTCTGTACCGCGCTTTCATTGTAGACCGCGGCATAGATATTCATCCATCCCAGGAGAACAATCAGGAAAAACAGGCTGACAGTCAGCCAATCCATTTGATTAACTATGCTTTCTCTCCTGGTCATACTACAAGAATTCTCCTTTCTGTACATATGCCTCTATGTACGGACGCTGTGTCTCTCCCAATAAATACTTCTCGATCATCAGACTGGCAATGGCAGCTGCGGCACGCGCGCCCTGTCCAGCATCTTCAACATAGACGGAAAGAGCGATTTGAGGATTTTCACGTGGAGCAAAAGCGATGAATACGGAGTGATCGGGTAATGGATCATTTTGAACCGTTCCCGTTTTTCCGCAAACCACAATATCCCGGAGCTTGGCTCGGTACTGTCCTGTTCCGGATTCCACCACATTCGCCATTGCTTCAACCGCCACTTCAAAATACTGGGGATCTACAGTGGTGAAATGTTTTTCCTGAAATGCTTCCAGCGGCTTACCCGATTCTCCAACCGAACGTACCAGGTGAGGCGTATAATAGAAGCCCCGGTTGGCCATAATGGCAGCGAAGTTTGCCATTTGAAGCGGAACCACCAGGTTTTCACCTTCTCCAATCGCTATTGAATAAATATTTGAATACTTCCACGGCCTGTTGTTATAAGCACGGTCATAATATTCAACACTGGGCACCATCCCTGTTTTCTCATTAGGAAGGTCAATTCCAAGCTGGTCACCAAGCCCGAAGCTCTGAATATGTTTTTGCCATTTCTCAAGTCCCAGCCGTGTATCTTCAAATGGATCTGTTGAAACGTCCCTGTTCACAACGCGCTTCATCACGTTGTAAAAATATGGGTTACAGGAATGAGTGATGGCACCCACCAGGTCTTCATAGGAATGCGGACCATGACAGCCGATAATACTTCTGTTACAGGCAATTCGGGTCGCTGGGGTTATTACACCTTCCTGAAGTGCCACAAGCGCCTGCATAATCTTAAAGATTGAGCCGGGTCGATACTGTGCCATGAGCGGCCTGTTAAATAATGGCTTCATGGTATCCTGGCTGATCGCCTTGAAATTTTTACTGTAGTTACGGCCTGTGAGCATATTGGGATCATAGGATGGTCCCGATACGATCGCCAGTACCTCACCGGAAGATGGTTCAATGGCTACAATACTTCCTGATTTTCCTTCCAGCAGCATTTCACCGTATTTCTGCAGGTCGATGTCAATGGTGGAATATAAATTTTGTCCCGGCTCGGAAGGTATATCGAGGTTTCCATCGTCATAAGGCCCCATATCTACCCCATGAACATTTTTCTTTTTGAATTTGACACCGCGTTTGCCCCGAAGCTGATTTTCATAGTAGAGCTCTATTCCGCTCTGACCGATGTAATCACCCTGCTGATAATAGCTGGAAGTATCGGATTCCAGTTTACGTTTACTGATCTCTGAAACATATCCCAGCGCGTTGGCCATGATCGGCTCGGTGTAGGCTCTCGTAGTTCTTGACTGAATATTGAACCCTTTAAAGTCTACCAGGTAATCTTCACTTTTTGCCAGGTCGACATTGGATAGTTGCCGGATAAAAATAGAAGGCTTTCTCCAGGAGTATGCCTTCGCAGCCGCCATCTTTTCAATAAATTCCTCACTTGTAATATTGAATATCTTACAAAATAGGGTTGTATCCAGGTCTTGGACATCATTTGGCACAACGGTTAGATCAAATTCCGGAGTATTGTAAACCATGAGCTTTCCGTTGCGGTCATAAATAAGACCACGATACGGATATTCCACCACCCGTTGTACTACGTTGTCGGTTGCAGCGAGCGCATATCGCTCATCGACAACCTGAATCGAAAACAGTTTGATCAGGTAAATCACCGCGATCAGAACGATCACTGCCGGAATTACCAATTTTCTACTGCTGTTCATAAACCTCTTTTTGCCGAGTAAAATAAAATCTGCGAAATCAAAAGTGCCACCACTGTAAACAGCGTTGACATCAAAACTTTCATCATCGTAAATCCGAACAGGTGAAGCCCAGCGGCTTCAGCAAAAAACAGAACTACATGATGCAAAAATACCAGCGGCACAAGGTACATCATAAACCATTGCCACCCACTGGAACGTATCGAAGGAACCATTCCGGAATCATAACCGCCCTGAGGTGTTATGAGGTTTAGCCAGATATTCCTTACGAACATAATGAACACACAAGCTGCCGCATGAATTCCCAAACTGTCATAAAAAATATCAATAAAAAATCCGGTCAGGAATCCAAGCACCATTAATAACGGCCTGTTGGTCTCCAGGGGGAGGAACAACAGGAATCCTACATATATAAAACAAAAAGCTTTATCAAACAGCACAACATTCCGGAGAAAAATTACCTGCACAAGCACATAGGCAAAAAAGGATATCACCTGGAATATAATACTTCGGTTAGTCATAGATTTCGTTCGCGGCCTCCTTCACGCCACTGGATATTTCAACCGAATCCTGTTCGTTTCGGAGTTCATTTTTTACGACATATACATAACTAATTTCATTCAGATCGGCAGACAGCTCAATATTTATATCATACCAAGGAGAATTATCCTGTAAATCAATTTCGCTGATCACGCCTACGGGGATATCCTCGGGGAATATGGCATTATATCCGGAAGTGACAATCGTATCCCCCACCATTGGCCTCACATGCCTCGGCACGAATGAAAGTGATGCGATATACGGATCGGTACCATCCCATTGAGTTGTACACAAGTCTCCGGTTCTTTTGATCTTCGATGATACGCGCATGTCGGTATGCAAAATCGAAGTGATTACGCTGAATCGCCTTGAAACCGATTTCACCTTTCCAACCACGCCTGCGGCATTGATCACCGCCATGTCCGATTGAATACCATCCTGTTCGCCCCGGTCGATCGTGATGAAATTGGTAAAACGCCGTGTGGAATTATTAATAACTTTTGCCGGGATATACTCAAACTGGTTGAGGTAGTCTTTATCCTGAAGGCGGCTCCGGTCCAGGGGATATATGCTTTGCGAGATCTGCTGAAGTTCCATCTTCAGCCGGGCATTTTCGCGGGCAAGTTCATCATTCACTTCGCCAAGACGGAAATATTCCGAGACCCCCTGGGAAGTCTGCATCATTCCTGCCACAAGCTTATTTGAGGAATTAAAAAAACGCGCACCCTGGTATTGATTATTCTGAACGATCAGCCAGATACACAGGATTTCCAGGAATATGAAAATCAGGAAAGCCCGATACTGATACAGAAAAATGAATAATCGTTGCATTTATTACATAAATACCCGTTAAAAAAATTAATACACTGGGCAAATTGCCGGTTAGGTCATCAAAACAGCCTTGAAAGAATTCAGGTTTTTAAGCGCATGACCCGTACCCCGTACAACCGCTCTAAGCGGATCTTCTGCCACATGTATCGGTAATTTCGTCTTCAGTGCCAGACGCTTGTCAAGACCACGAAGCAATGCTCCACCTCCGGTAAGATGAATACCGTTGTCGTAAATATCGGCACTCAGCTCCGGTGGCGAAATCTCAAGAGCCTTCAGAACAGCTTCTTCAATTTTCGATACCGATTTGTCAAGTGCAAAGGCTATCTCGGAGTAGGATATCTTGATAACTTTCGGAATACCTGTCATCAGGTCCCTGCCGCGGATCTCATAATCTTCCGGACCGTCGTCAAGCTCGGTAAGTGCAGAACCTACTTCTATCTTAACTTTTTCTGCAGACCGTTCACCAATCAGCAAATTATGCTGGCGGCGCATGTAGTCCAGAATGTCGCGGTTGAAGGTATCCCCGGCCGTACGAATCGACTGGTCGCAGACAATACCTGATAAAGCAATCACAGCAATTTCAGTTGTACCTCCTCCGATATCCACAATCATTGATCCGACAGGTTGTTCGATGTCGATGCCGATACCGATTGCCGCCGCAATAGGCTCATGGATCATATAAACCTCTTTCGCACCCGCATGTTCGGCCGAATCCCGAACCGCACGCTTCTCAACCTCAGTAATTCCTGATGGAATACAGATCACCATCCGGTGGGATGCGGGAAAAAACTTTTTGCCGCTGTCGATCATTTTGATCATGCCCCGGATCATGTGTTCCGCAGCGTGGAAGTCGGCAATCACACCGTCCTTAAGCGGACGAATGGTTTTAATATTCTCGTGGGTTTTTTCATGCATCTGCATGGCTTGTCTCCCGATAGCAAGAACCTTATTGGTATTCTTGTCTATCGCAATGATCGAAGGTTCGTCCACAACGATCTTATCACGGTGTATAATTAAGGTATTTGCAGTGCCCAGATCAATCGCAATATCACTGGAGAAAAAATCAAACAATCCCATATGTAGTCTGAATCAAAAAGTTAGTCCGTCGTCTTGGCGACCGGAATTTACAAATTTGTTTTATTTAAAAACCTCAAATAAAGTTTTTTTTAATGTTTAAAATGCCTTATTCCCGTGAATACCATAGCCATGTCATTTTTATCACAAAATTCCACCGAATCTTTGTCCCGAACGGAACCTCCCGGCTGGATAATACTTGTGATACCTTCATCATACGCTATTTCCACTGAATCTGCAAACGGAAAGAAAGCATCAGATGCCATAACGGCCCCCTTCAGCTCGAATCCGAAAACTTTCGCTTTCGCAATTGCCTGTTTCAAAGCATCTACACGCGAAGTCTGGCCAACCCCACTTGCAAGCATCTGACCGTTTCGTGCAAGCACGATGGCATTTGATTTGGTATGCTTGCAAATTTTGCTGGCAAAAATCATTGCCTCCATATCGGCATCTGCAGGTACTTTGCGGGTAACCACGGTGAGATCCTTCAGCGCGTCAGTTTTTAGATCCCTGTCCTGTTCAATAACGCCATTTAGCAGACTTTTAAACTGTTTCTTAGTTCCTAATACCCCTTTCTGGCGCAGAATAATCCTGTTTTTCTTACCGCCAAGCAGCTCAAGGGCCTCTTCTGTATACCCTGGAGCGATCAAAATCTCAAAAAACAGGTCATGCATCCTTTCCGCAGCTGCCAAATCAATTTCACTGTTGGTTACCAGTATCCCCCCAAATGCAGATACCGTATCTGCTGCGAATGCCTTTTCATAGGCTTCAGCCACTGAGCTGCCTGTTGCCACTCCGCAGGCATTCGTATGTTTGATAATTGCGAACGCAGTTTCTTCAAATTCTTCTATCAGAGAAACTGCAGCATCCACATCCACAAGATTGTTGTACGACAGTTCCTTCCCATTCAACTGATCAAAAAGCTCTGATAATGGACCATAAAAAGCGGCCTTCTGATGGGGATTCTCACCATATCTCAACCCGCGTGAAGGCGCAGCAAATGCCCTGAATTTATCATCCGGAGCTCCTCCTGTAAAATAATCATGGATTGCTGTATCATACTGCGAACTGACACGGAATGCCCTGGTGGCAAACACCATCCGCTGCTCGAGTGTTGTTCCTCCCTCATTTTCAGCAAGAATTCCGGCTACCTCGTCATACTGATCCCTGGAGGAAACAATAAGTACGTCGCTGAAATTTTTTGCCGCACCACGGATCAGTGATATTCCCCCGATATCAATCTTCTCAATGATCTCGCTTTCACTTGCGCCCGATGCCACCGTCTCTTCAAATGGATACAGGTCGACAATTACCATATCAATTGCAGGGATATCGAATTCGACTGCCTGGCGCAAATCACCTTCATCTGATCTCCTGTGCAAAATGCCCCCAAAAATTTTTGGATGAAGCGTTTTCACCCGGCCTCCAAATATGGAAGGATAGGATGTCATTTCCTCCACTGCCGTAACCGGCACGTCAAGCTCTTCGATAAAACGCTGGGTGCCACCGGTTGAGTAAATGGTTACACCGTACTTTTTAAGAAGCTCGATGATAGGTTCAAGACGGTCTTTATGATAAACAGAAATTAGTGCGGACTGGATCTTTTTAACGGACATTGTTGGTATATGGGTATTCCTTCAAATTGTAATTGACCGGGCATTAGTGTTTTTTATTTCCGATCAGGTTGCAAAGCTACTTATTTTTAAACATTGACTCTATAATCACGGGATAATATTGATACTCGAGCACATGAACCCGTGCAGCAATATCATCAGGGGTATCATCAGGTCCTACCGGACATGTGGCCTGAAACAATATGTTTCCTTCATCATACTTTTCATTCACGAGGTGAATTGTAATTCCGGTTTCTGAATCTCCCGAAGCCCTGACCGCTTCATGAACCCGTGCCCCGTACATACCCTTACCCCCGTATTTGGGCAATAATGCCGGATGTATGTTCACGATCCTGCCGGGATATTCCTGTACAAGCGCTGCCGGCACCAGCCAGAGAAATCCGGCCAGTACGATCAGGTCAATATCACTGGATTGTAATTTTTCAATTACTTCGGTTCCTCTGTAGAATTGATCCCTGGTAAAAACCATGACAGGAATATTGTGTCTGCGTGCGCGCTCCAATACAAAGGCCTCCGGGTTATTGGAAAGTACCAGCCTCACGGTAATTTCAGGGATTCCCTCAAAGTGTTTGATGATGGCTTCGGCATTTGTGCCATTACCGGAAGCGAAAATAGCGATGTTTTTCATTTCTTTCAAAAGAAGATCATGCTCGCAATTCCGGCCAGCATAATGAGTTTACAATAGGTGCTAAGGCGCCCGTATTCTTCCACGGTATCTGCACGGCTCAGCTTATAGAACAACCAGCTGATGGGCAAAATCAATCCGGCTGAAAAGATTGTCAGGTCCTGGCCAGCAAATATTGTGGACAATGTCACAAGTACCAGTACGAAGACAATTGATAGCAAATATATAAACCATTTGGTTTTTCTCAATCCAACCACCACAGGCAGGGTACGGCAACCAAATGTAGCATCCCCCTTTACATCCTCCATATCCTTAATTATTTCGCGGATCATGGTAAAAAGCGTTGCAAACAGCGAATATGCTAAAACCAGTGCCTGTTCATCTCCATATATCAGGTGTACGATATAGATTGAGATCCCGGTTAAAACAGCCACACTAAGGTTACCGACAACGGGAAGACGTTTTAACTGATTGGAATAAAGCCACAATAGCCCGGCACTTAAAAAATTGATCAGTGCCAGCTTCCAGGAAACCATGAAACCCAGTGAAATCCCCAGCAGGCTGAATAATATATGAAAGAACATAGCCACACGCCTTTTCATAAATTTTCCCACCACGACGCGCTGCGGCTTATTAATTAGATCAATTTTTACGTCATAATAATCGTTAATGACATATCCCGCTGCCGCAATTAAGGCGGTTGACAAGCTCAGAATAAACATTCTTTCATTCCGAAGCACCTCTGACCAGGAGGAATCCCCACTCGCCAAAAAAATGGCGGTGAAATATTGCGCGAGCACCAGGATCACTAGGTTCCAAAACCGGATTATTCGTAGTAAACCGGAGAAAGTATAGTGATACGGAACGCTGGATGATTGAACTGGCATGAATTACCTTTTAACAAAGGTACTCGCATACGCTGTCTAATACAATGACCCATGATTATATCTATATCCGGATTCCCAGAGTAATCATGTAATTGGCCAGTGCCTGCGGGTAATAGTAATTTTCCCTGACCACATAATCCGGACCACCCTGGTAACCAAAGGTGTAGCCGTTTGATGAAAAACGCTCACTGAAAACATTGTTCACCTGCAATGTGAAGTCAATACCGCTAAAAACCCAGTTCTCTATCGAATAGCGTAACCGAAGATCATTTACAAAGTAGTCATCAATTTTCCTGCTTTCATTTGAAGTGTTATCCAGGTACTGATCACCGACATATTTGCTGAGCAAGCTCACCTCAAGCCGGTCTTCAGAATGGAAGGCGCCATTTAATACTTTCCAGGTAAGCTGGGATGCGGCGATAACCGAAGGAGAATAGGCGATATCCGTATTTTTATAGATATTCTCGATGACATTAAATTCATCAAATGCCGGACCGTAATCATAAATCACTTCGGTAAAGCTTTTTATTTTATTACTGCTGAAGGTAGCATTGGCCTGCCAGCTGAACTTGGGTGAAATACTCCAGCCAACCTGCAATTCGATACCGGCCCGGTAGCTGTCCGCTACATTCCGGCGCAGCGGAGAGCCTACATCGTTCAATTCTCCCGTAAGGACAAGCTGGTCCCTGTAACCCATCCAGTATCCGTTGGCTTCGAAGGAAAACATACTGCCGGACAGCCTGTAGCCAATCTCAAGATTATTTAAACGTTCGGGCTCAGGGGTCTCTGGGTTATCAATAAAATCTGTACGCACCGGTTCCCTGTTCGCTACTGCAAATGAGGCGTACACTGTACTCCGCTCACCAGGCATGAAACTGAGTCCGGCTTTTGGATTGAAAAAATTATATTCCGTGGCAAGATCCAGCGCTCGCAGGTCATTATCAACACCGTTTATAGCATAGTCAATCCTTCTGAACTGAAGGTCTCCGAAAATCTGCCACCGGCGGTTCAATTGATGCACTGCCTTGAGATAAGTATTAAAATCATCCTTATCTCCTGTATTATCATAATAGCGATAATCCTTCGGCACATTCCCGGCAGCAGTTTCCGTCCAGATGATCTCCCCAAAATGGCCGCCGCTATACCGGTTCCAGCCTCCACCCAGCGTCAGTTCGGTGGAGTTTCCGGGCTTGTACATGAGTGCATACGTCATCCCGTAAAAGTCATTATCCAGCCACCTTCTCCGCACCAGGTCAGTGGAAGTGAGAACCGTGCCGCCTACAACTACATCATCCAGGCCATAATCTGCATAGTCATCATCCCTTCGGTATTGTTCATAAAATCCCCTTCCATAGGTATAATGCAGGGCTACCTGGGCAGTAACGCGATCGCTGAAGCGGTGACTCGCATGCAATTGATAATGGTCCTGCTGGTAATCATCCACCTGGTTTTCATAAAGATACCAGTTGAAGGTTCTGCCGGCCGTGCGCATATTCTCTGCCTGTTCTTCATCGAGACCATTATTGATGATCACGTTTTCAATTCCTTCCGCATCATTATCCAATACTGCCTCGGGGGTTCCGTACCAGGACTGGTATGTTCTTTCATCACCGCCAAACATCAATGCCTTTACGATGGTTTTCTTGCCATAATAACCAGCCGAAAAGTAATAGGAGTCAAGATCGGAAGAAGCCCGGTCTATATATCCGTTGGATTCAATCTTTGACAACCGGCCATCGATCGCCCAGTGCTGTTTCAGCAGACCTGTACCAAAATTGAGGGTATGCCTTCGTGTTCCGAATGAACCGATGCCGTTGATCAGTTCAGCATAGGGATCTGCATCCAGGTGGTTTGTCTGTAGATTGATCGTACCCCCGAATGCACCGGCGCCATTGGTGGATGTACCCACGCCCCGCTGCACCTGGATACTTTGTGTGGATGAGGCAATATCAGGGATATCCACCCAGTATACACCCTGGCTTTCGCTGTCGTTTAGGGGCACTCCGTTAATCGTGACATTGATCCTGGTGGCATCAGATCCACGGATTCGTATTCCGGTATAACCGATTCCCGCTCCGGCATCCGAAGTTGTTACCACTGAGGGCATAAAATTCAGGACAAACGGCAGATCCTGACCCTGGTTCATATTCTTAATTTCTTCCTGGTTCATTTCGGAATATGTCACCGGGGCTGTCTTTCCTGCACGGGTCGACTTAACAATTACCTCTTCAGCCATGAATGTCCGGGCTTCCAGCCGGATTTCTATATTATCTTCGGAGGGAATGTCGATATCAAGATTGACATTCATATATGAAACATGGGAAATTCTGAATTCGTATGTTCCTTCCGGGATTCCGGGAATCGTAAATGTTCCGTCGGGATTGGTAATTACCGCTCTGCCCAATGATTTTATTTCCACTGTTGCGCCCGGGATTCCTTCTCCATCGGCCTGGTCAATTACAATTCCATCAATTCTGTTTTGCGGAAATGCGGTTAATGTGCTGATAAACAGCAACACTGTAAAAATTAATTTCATGTTGTTTTTTTTATGTTAAAATCTGCAGGACAGGGGGTTCCTGCATCCTTAACATACCATCCCTACGCCAGCATTACCTGGATCAGGTTCCAGCCTTATATTGAAAAGGCTTTGGGTATAATCTCAGCCCGTATAATGGGGCACCCCTATGGAGCAAATTTATATTTTTAAAGGCACAGTGCAAAATCATCTGTTTCCTTCAGATTCAAGGATTACAGCACTCATCAGGAGATCCGAAAGAAGCTGGCGGTCGATCTCGCCAACGGAAGAGAACAAACGATAACGAACATCCCTTCCCTTTCCCCCATTCAAATAATCTGCCTGAAGCTCCCGCCCACGGCTAAAGCCCAGGGCGACACCACTTCCCGGTACCAGCCCGCCCCACGGAATGGCACTGGGCCAGATGTAACAAATTCGCTTTCGGAGCGAATAGAACGGAACGTTATACGAAATCTTTTCAGTCACCTCCGGTATGGTTTCAAGAATGATTGAACGCAAAACCTGAACAAGCTTTTGCTCTTCGGCGGGCAGATAGTCGAAGAATTCATCATAATCATGAAAAGAAACCTTTTGAAATTTATTCATAAGAGCAAGTTTAGATCGATTTTAATCAAATTATCAAGGAGGTATGCGAAAAAAAACTCAGGTGTTTCAGCGGATAGACTGAATGCTGTATATTTGAACCATGTATCGAATTTCTGCCGGGGAAAAATCATTTGAAATTTCCTTCTCCCAAGGTAACCTGCTGATCGATGGCAATCCTTTTGACGGGGATTTCTCGGAAATCGGCAATCGACAATTCCATTTGATCAGAAATCACAAATCCTATCGTATCGAAGTATTGTCATTCGATAAGGCCAGCAAAAATTTTGTCTTTCGCATCAACAATCAGATCGTAACCACGACACTTAAGGACAAGATGGACCTTTTGCTGGAACGGTTGGGCATGGATCATCTGACGGAAGAAGCAGTGAATGATATTTCAGCCCCGATGCCCGGACTGATCCTGGATGTTCAGGTAGCGGCAGGCGATGAAGTAAAAAAAGGCGATCCGATCCTTATCCTGGAAGCAATGAAAATGGAAAACGTAATCAAAGCTGCAGGAGACGGAACGGTGAAAGAAGTATTAGTAGAAAAAGGAAATAGTGTTGAAAAGAATCAGGTGCTTATACGCTTCTGATTCATGTTCATAAACTATAAAATTCATATATTAAACATCAAATAGGTCCAATATTGCATGAAATATAATCGAATTTTACTCAAGCTTAGTGGCGAATCACTTATGGGTTCGGGCCAGTACGGTATTGATCCGCAGCGACTGAATCAGTATGCAGGGGAGATTAAGGCCGTAGTAGAGGAAGGGATCGAAGTCGCTATTGTGATTGGTGGCGGCAACATCTACCGGGGTGTGCAGGCCGAGGAAAGTGGTATCGAAAGAGTACAGGGAGATTATATGGGAATGCTCGCAACCGTGATCAATGGCATGGCGCTTCAAAGCGCACTTGAACGCATCGGGCTGTTCACACGACTGATGTCCGGGATCAACATGGAGCAGGTTTGCGAACCGTTTATCCGCCGCAGGGCCATCCGGCACCTGGAAAAAGGACGAATCGTCATTTTTGGGGCGGGCATAGGGAATCCATATTTTACGACGGATTCCACTGCAAGTCTGCGGGCCATTGAAATTCAGGCAGACGTCGTTCTGAAAGGAACACGGGTTGATGGTGTTTACACGGCAGATCCTGAGAAAGATCCGAGTGCGACACGTTATTCCACGCTTACCTTCAGGGAAGCGTACGAAAAAAATCTGAATATCATGGACATGACCGCTTTCACCTTATGCCAGGAAAACGGTTTGCCGGTAATCGTATTCGATATGAACAAGCCCGGGAACCTGCTGAAAATTCTCAAAGGAGAAAAATCAGGAACCCTCATTCAATAAAAGACCATTTTGTATATTAGCGGCCGTAAAAATTGCTGATTATGGAAGAAATTCAAATGTATCTCGACGAAGCAAAGGAAATGATGGGAAAAGCACTTTCTCATTTAAAAGGTGAGCTCGCAAAAATCCGCGCCGGCAAAGCATCTCCGGCAATGCTTGACAGCATTATGGTGGAATATTATGGTGTTCCCACGCCCCTGAGCCAAACCGCTTCCGTAACCACGCCGGATGCCCGGACCATATTTATCAAACCCTGGGAGAAAAAGCTGATCACTGATATCGAGCGCGCAATCATGAACAGCGACCTTGGCCTGAATCCTCAGAATGACGGTGAGCAGGTAATTATCAATATCCCAATGCTTACGGAAGAACGTCGTCATCAGCTTGTAAAACAGGCCAAAGCTGAAGGTGAGCACGCAAAAGTAAGTATCAGAAATATAAGAAAAGACACTAACGACGGCCTCAAGCAACTACAAAAGGACGGGATGGCAGAAGATGACATCAAACGTGCCGAGGATAAAGTTCAGCAACTCACGGATGAGCATACCAAGAAGGTCGATGAAATCCTTGAGCGCAAGGAACAGGATATCATGACGGTCTAGAAGATATCGTCAAGATTGGTGGCAATACCAATGTTAATTCCAAAGTCGTAATAAGCACCGTCAAAAAATGAAGCGACCGCTTCAATTCGGATGATCCGGAATATATAATTAATGCCATAGCCGACTTCCGTATAATTTTTCGAAACCTTATTTCCCAGGTAATTAACAAAGAATCCTTCCCTGATACCCATCAGGCGCAATTTCGGAAATCTCGTAAGCAAGAATTTCCGGAACTGGTAGTGGCCAAAAACCGAAACATAGGATCCGTTCGTACTGTATTTGTAATAGTTGAGCAATCTGTAGCTCGTTACCGGATCGGTCGTAATGAACGGGGTCTGATTTCCCTGAAAATGCTCAAAATCCATGAAATAAACCGGCTTCTCCCCGAGGAATGTTCCGCCATTCACGGCCAGGTCAGCAAATCCCTGGATGCCGATTTTAAAACTATGCCGGAATGACGCTTCCACCTGGTGAAATTCCACGTCGCTGCCCAGCATATCAGGCAAACCGGCATTGTACATGAATGAGAGCTTCGGGCTCGATTCGGGAATCGAATATTTTTTTCCATTATAGATTCGGTATTTCAGCCAGGGCTGCCATTCAAGCCTGGCATGAAATGTCATGGCCTGATGATTATCAAAGGCGGTTGTGTCCAGCACATCATTTTCGGGATCATTGGATGTGTATCCCTTTCCATTAAAAATTCTGAAGGTGGTCGTATTATCAAGTGATCGCCGGTCGGCATACATGATATTTGTATTGAACTTTACCTTGTTCAGTGACCCTCTTTTACTGTAGCCCAGTTTAACAAAATCATGCTCATAGATCTTCATATAATTTTGCTCCCCAAGCAAACTGAATATGGTATTGAGCAGGGGATGAATCGGCTCATTTGCATTAAACTGCTGAATGAACCGGCCACCGGAAAGCGTAAGGTCGTTTCTCTTTTCCCGAGGACCGAAGCCATATTGTGTTTCCAGTTTGTAATTCCAGGCTTCCCGGGAGATTGTATAGCGGCCAATCGGATGAATCGACAGCCAGTTGCCGCTCTCAAAATTCTTCGTGAGCTGAACACCCGAGGTAATGTGAAAACCATCAACGGTATTGAAATTGGCAGAAATATTATCAATGGAGAATTTATACCCATTGCCTACGCGATATGTATCCCCCAGAATTATATCATAGATCTGAAACCCCTTTTTTCGTTTGCCCGAACGAAGGGTATCACCCTCCGCTTCCATGCGCTGAATCTCTGCGAGGCTGTCTGTCTTGGCATATCCGATGACCTCCTCCTTCGACAATGGAACGGGTCGAATGGATTGCCAGTATACTGAATCATGTTTATAGGCCATCGAATCAACCTTGTAGGTACGGTTACTGATGACTTCAGGTTCATCCTGCTCCTTCCGTTCCTGTTTTTCATATTCCCGAAGCAACTTCCGCAGTTGCTTGTTGGTTACTTCGCCGCCATCGGCCAGCTGCTCCTGAATATTGGTGAGCGCTTCATCTTTTACCTGCTCCTCAAGTTTTTCAGCAAGCTCCTTATCCACTTTCTCATCGATCACCGTCAGAGGCACGTCCAGTTCCGGGT
This sequence comes from Cyclobacteriaceae bacterium, assembly GCA_050289805.1. GTDB lineage: Bacteria > Bacteroidota > Bacteroidia > Cytophagales > Cyclobacteriaceae > JAUILA01. Next base: position 51,358 of record JBNKGL010000006.1, on the reverse strand, counting down.
TGATGGTAATGTCATAATCACTCACACTGGCCAGGTATTTTCCTTCAAAATCAAAACCGAATACTACGCCGCTTATCAAAAATTCATGGGTAACAGGAAGCCATACCTCCTCCCGGATCGGCGCATACTGCTGCCTGATATCGAAGGTAATGCCAAGCTTTGTCACCTCAAGATCAAGGCTGTGAATAGCCCAGATATTTTCTATGATCTGGATGTATCCGGTAAATACATTATCACCCTTCGATCTTGGGATAACACGAATGCGGCTGATCTCGAAATCCCCTTCCCGGAAGGTTCCGTCGTATTCAAAACGATAGTAAGAAAATGCCTTGGGTGACAGAGGTGATACCGAATTGGCAAGTTCAGGTTCATAAAATGAGCCGTTTATATAGGCATTCGGACTGGCATTCTCATCATTTTCACCGCTGGTGCGAATGGAAATTACCGTTTCTTTATAAGTTCCGGGACGGATATATTCAATATCGCTGATTGATTCCTGGATAAAAACCCGATCCAGTTCCACCCCTTCCTTTTCAAGGGTCTTTCGTAAGAAGAATGGTGCATTCTTTAATTTACCGGATCCTTTGATATACACTCGTGCGGTGTAGCGATCCAGCTGTTGAGTATGAAATTTGCTTTTTGCAATGGCCTTACGCATGATCGTATAGGCCGGATCTTCCTTGCCTGCGGTGACCGTTACATCACGCAGAACAAGGGTCTGGGGAACAAGCACCATATCCTGCCGAACGTCTGCGGCACCGATGGTAAGGGTGACCGATTTTGTTTCATAGCCCACATACTGGTAATAGACTGTATAAGTCCCAGGGGGAACTGAAATTTCGTACTTCCCTTCGGAGTTGGACGTAGTCCCGTTATTAAGTTCTTTGATGAAAACAGTTGTGAATGCCAGGAACTCACCTTCATTATTCCGGATCTCACCAAAAATATTTGCCTCCTGTGAAAAAGCTGATGGGGTAAATATGACCAGGGATAGAAATAAGAGAAAGAGTCGTTGTATTGTCATAGGTTTTAATGGCTCTCCGAACTAAGACGCGCTTCTAAGGTAAAAGGTTGCTAATGATAGAACTTCCTTCCGAGAATCATTTCTTCAACGGCCGGATGAACCAGATATTTTATGGATTTACCCTGCCCTACCGAATTCCTGATGTACGTTGCTGAAATATCAAGCAATGGCGCTTCGATCAACATAACATTCGGGTGATCCAGAAAATCACTGGCTTTAGAACCCGGACGTGGATATACATATAGTCCGTACTGATTCAGGATGACCTCATGATTTTTCCATTTGGCAAATGAATGCAGATTATCCTCTCCGATGATCAGGTGAAACTCATTCCCGGGATGCTGGGAGGTAAGGTAGGCCAGTGTATCGACCGTATAACTCGGCCTGGGCATGTTGAACTCCACATCCGTGACATCAAGGTTATAGTTGTCATAAATGGCGGCACGCACCATATCGTACCGGTCAAATTCATGGAGAAGAGACTGTCTCTTTTTGAACGGGTTCTGAGGCGACACCACAAACCAAACCTTTTCAAGATCGGTATTTTCGACCATCACATTGGCGATGATCAGGTGCCCGATATGGATCGGGTTAAAAGAACCGAAGAATAAGCCTACTTTCATGCGAGAAAATCGCCGACAAGTTTTTCTGCTTCCGTCAACGTTTTTTCAAGGTCATCATTTACGAGCGTAACGTCAAATTTGTCTTCGAAACCCATTTCAAATCTTGCCTTGAAAAGTCGTTGTGACATACTGTCAGCTGTTTCGGTATGCCGCATAGTGAGCCGGTCTTCAAGAATCTCCATCGATGGCACCCGCACAAATACGGCCAGCGCCTGATCGCCAAAGTATTCTTTCAGCGTGAGTCCTCCTTTGACATCCACATCAAAAATAACGGCCTTTCCCTGATCCCAGATTCGTTGTACCTCTTCTTTAAGGGTACCATAAAAATTACCGGGATACACTTCTTCCCACTCAACGAAATCACCTTTTTCGATGCGTTGCCTGAATTCTTCCGGAGTTAAAAAATAATAGTCTTTGCCATGCACTTCGTTACGGCCGCGTTTATCACGCGTACACGCAGAAATAGAAAACCCCAGATTGGGGTTTGTTTCCAGGAGATGTCGTACGATGGTTGTTTTACCTGATCCAGACGGAGCGGAAAAAATAATTGCTTTTCCCTGATCCATTCCTATTCGGTCAAATTGAAGACCCGCATCCGAATTTCATTCTTCATTTTTTCGGACAGCTTTTTGTCGCTGCAATTTTTGCGGATCAGTTCGCGAATGGTTTTGTCAACACTGTATATCTCGAAATACGGCATACAGTTTTCCAGATGCTTTTTAAAGATGGCTTTCTCCTCGGGAGTAGCTTCATCATCCAGAACCAGGCTGAGAATGCGAAGGCATTCCTGATGGTCAGGCTTATCTTTTGGTGAATCGGATGATGCCTGATCCATAGAGTCGGTAGAGGTTGTAGACATAATGCACTATTTAGAATAACCCATTTTTTTAGCGTAATCGCTCAGTTTATCTTTTAATAAGTTTCTGGCCCTGTGCAGCCGGGACCGCACTGTCCCGATAGGAATGTCAAGTATTTTTGCCATTTCGTCATACTTGAACCCTTCGAGGTCGCACAAGATTATAACGGTCCGAAAATCCACATCCAACGCATTCAAGGCATTGGATATTTCATCACCCAGCATATCCTGAACCGTATCCACCCTCAGGTCTGTAGTGATTGCTCTGTCTACATCATCTGAATTGTAATACGTTTCGACTTCCTGGTAATCTACTTTCGCCGGCTCCTTGCTCTTCTTCCGGAAGTCATTGATGAAGCTGTTTTTCAATATTCGAAACAACCATGCTTTGGCATTAGTTCCTTGTTCGAATGAATGAATGAAACGAAAGGCTTTCAGATAAGTATCCTGAACAAGATCTTTCGCATCATCTTCATCAAAGGTGAGTCGGTAAGCAAAATTGTACATCGAGTCGATGTGGGGCAAAAATTCGTGATCGAAAATTGCCACCTTCTGCTTCTGAGTATATTCTCTTTTTTCGGTGTCCGACATATTATGAGTCAAAAATAGTAATTATGTTCATTAATCGGGAATATTATTCCTCATTATGCTAATACGTAAAATCTGCATTTTACGCCATCATTTTCCCGTATTTACCCACAAAAATGATACCGTTGTCAGCAGGACTACATATCTGTATTAATAAGTGCCTGAATACCGTAATTGTTAGATATTCAGGCACTTTTCTTTATAAATTTTTCTGAGTCTTCATCAATCGAACCAGCTCGCTGCGGTATCCTTCGGCATCTTCACCACGTGCATTCCTGGCAAGAATGATAATATCATCCAGTGAGTAATCATTCAGGTATTCAGACTCCCGGAGCCACATTCCGAATCCCGCGACTGCCGCCGACCAACGAAAATTATCGGAAGTACGCTGCAGGTTTACAGATTCATCCCGTATCACCTCGGTAAGAAGCTGGCTCTTATTGCCATCGGGTTTCTTATACCGGAGTTTAACCGTCATGAGTTCATTGGAAAAAGATCCGGTCTTCTTTGGCTCAGTTTTCTGATACTTTAAAGGGTCAATAGAATAGAACGGACTTTTCACACCAACCGGCACGACTTCATACAGGGCCGTTACCGTATGCCCGGCTCCCAATTCGCCCGCGTCCTTTTTATCATTATTGAAATCCTCATCCTTCAACGCCCGGTTCTCATATCCGATGAGGCGATATGCCTGCACATTCGCCGGGTTAAACTCAACCTGGATCTTCACATCCTTGGCGATCGTAAACAATGTTCCACCAAACTCATTCACAAATACTTTTCGTGCTTCCTGAATATTATCGATATAAGCGTAATTCCCATTACCCTTATCGGCCAGTGTCTCCATTTTCGAATCTTTGAGATTACCGGTCCCAAAACCCAGTACGGTAAGGAAAATTCCGCTTTCGCGTTTTTGCCCGATCAATTTTTCCAGCTCGTCATTGCTGCTGAGCCCAACGTTAAAGTCGCCGTCGGTTGCCAGAATGACACGATTATTACCGTCTTTCACAAACTCTTTTTCGGCCAGGTTATATGCCTTCAGGATTCCTGCGCCCCCGGCAGTTGAACCACCCGCCTGAAGACGTGACAACGCCGCAATGATATCATCTTTCTCACTTCCACTGGTTGGCTCAAGCACCACTCCTGCTGCTCCGGCGTATACCACAATGGATACCTTGTCCTGCGGACGAAGCTCCCCTACCAGCATTCTGAATGCCGATTTCAGAAGCGGGAGCTTGTTGGGGTCAGACATCGAGCCTGATACATCCAGCAGGAAAACCAGGTTTGACGGAGGCAAATTTTCAGTTGGAATATTTTTACCCTGCAGCCCGATATGTACCAGCTTGTGCTCCGGATTCCATGGAGCGGAAGATACTTCCGTATTGATGCTGAACGGATCCTGCCCCGAGGGCTCCTTGTAGTCATAGCTGAAATAGTTGATCATCTCTTCGATGCGAACCGCATCTGCCGGCGGACGCTGACCGTTGTTCAGGTACCGGCGCATATTGGCATAGGAGGCGGCATCCACATCAATCGAAAAGGTGGACAGTGGTTTATCAGCAACACCTTTGTAGCCAAACTCCTCGATTTCAGCATATTCCTCCGTATTGAATTCCTGAGGAGCGCTGTAGATGTGGTTACCATTTGTTATCTGAACGCCGGCAACACGACCCTGCAGTGAAATAGAAAGATCAGTCTGAATTTCCTCCTCCGCCGGGGCATTTTCAATTTTCAGACGTTTCGTTCTTACCACTTCCTGTAATTTGGTGAGATCCGATTCCAATTGGATAGAAATATTTGCCTGATTCTTCACTGAAACTTCTTTCGTTTTCAGCCCAACGAAACTAAAGATCAGGACCGCATTAGAGGCATCCGGGATATCCAGCTCAAACTTTCCGTCGATATCAGTCACTGTACCGATTGTGGTACCCTTGAGAATTACATTTACACCGGGCAGCGGACTGCCATCATTCGCAAGCACTACCCCTGTGATGCGCTCAAACGGTGTGTGGCTGCTTACGGCCATGGCGCCGGCCATCAACATCATTACAATTAAAAACAACGATTTTTTCATCTTTTCCATAATTTGGTTCACAGACAGGATGCGCGTGTTTCCGGAATTCCATAAACCGGATTTATTTTTTTGGTGTCCCTGTGAATGATTAATGGTTATATTTAAAAATTGTGGACGTCGTTCGGGACGATATTGAACTGCTGGAGGCCTTCCGGAAAACCGGGGACCTGGAAACGCTTGGTACCTTATACGGGCGTTACATGCACCTCGTGTACGGTGTCTGCCTTCAATACCTGAAGGACCGTGAAAAAGCCAAAGATGCCGTCATGGAGATCTTCGAAAAGCTGAGTCAGCAGGTGAACCGGTATGAGATCCGGAATTTCAAATCGTGGCTGCACGTATTATCGAAAAACCACTGCCTGATGATCCTTCGGTCGGCCCAATGGAAGCGCGAACAACAATCCGAAGAAATTTCAGATTTTTATATGGAATCCGATGCGTTAATTCATCATGATAATGGACAGGGCAATGAAGATGATTTAAAAGCCCTGGAAAAGTGTATCGAAACCCTTCAGAATGAACAGAAAACGTGTGTTAAATTGTTTTACCTGGAGGAAAGATCGTATCGTGAAATATCGGAAGAAACAGAATTTGATTTAAAAAAAGTGAAGAGTTACATTCAGAATGGCAAAAGAAACCTGAAGATATGTATGGAAAACCAACGTGAAGAATAAAGGAACCATATCGCATCTTACCCCCGAGTTGATGGAAGCCTATTTCAATGGCTCCCTCGACAACGCATCCATGCACCAGGTTGAAAAGCTTATGCTTGAATCTGACTTTGAAGCGGAAGCCATGGAAGGTCTTTCCATGCTAACACCATCGGAACGTAATGCAGATTTAGATGAACTTCAAAAAGCCTTAAAGGAACGCACCAGGCGCCGGTCAGGATTTAAATGGTGGCAGCTGGCAGCAGCAATCTCCATCCTGGCAACCGTTACCTTCTTCCTTATCCAGCCCCCGGCCGAAACACCCGTCCTCACAGAAAATTCTGCACCTGTCTCTGAAGAAAGCCCTGTAGCGGCCGATATTCCTGAAAAAGATACGAGTGACCTCATTGCACTGAATAATGAGCAGCCTTCTACTGAAAAACCAACTCCTGAAAGGGCTGCCGCGTCTGAGTCGATTTCACCCATTATTTCCGAAGCTGAAGAAGAATCCAAAATAGCCGCGGATGCCCGGGTTGATTCATTTGAGGAAGAGACGGCAATAACATTACTTGATGCTGTACCTGCAGAGGAAATGGCATTGTCCCGGGCCAAAAGAATACCCCAGCCGGATTCAATGGAGAAGCCATCCGTAGTCATCCTGGAGAAAGCGGAAACTGAGAATAGCAAAGTGGGACGAATTGCCGGGGAGCCACTGCCAATCAACGGTCAAAATGGCCGTACTATCCACGGAAGAATTATCATGCAGGACGGAACACCCATTCCCGGGGTTAATGTTCTTATTGACGGCACCAACCAGGGTACCATTTCAGATATGGAAGGATATTATCAGATCGATGTACCCAACGACGCATCACTGGTCTTTTCAATGTTAGGAATGGAACAGCAGCAAATTGCCAGACCGTCGGATGAGGAAATCAATGTGACCATGGAGCAGGACGTTGCAACCCTGAGCGAGGTAGTGGTGACCGGACAAAATCAACCCGGACTTACCATTGGCGCAAATCCGTCAGACGGACAAGCCGCATTCCAGGAATATATTGATGAAAATCTCAGGTATCCGGAAGAGGGAAAGGAAGGTACTGTGATTGTTCGTGTCGACATTTCATCCGACGGAACGATAGAGGATATGAAAATCATGCGGTCACTGGGTGAACCGTATGACAGCGAAGCTATACGTTTGATACAGGAAGGACCTTCCTGGACACCTGCTCTTAAAAACGGAAACCCGGTTGCTGACCGGGTCCGTGTAAAGATCGTATTTGAAAAGAAGGATTAACGTGGAATTTTGGCATCCGGCCAATCCGCTTTAAAATCAATCCAGTACTGCTTCACAGTTTCTTTCATCTCACCACGCAACCAGAAGATACCTATAAGGTTTGGAATGGTCATCAGCGCAATGGTTATTCCGGAAAGGGTCCAGATAATAGTTGTGGGTGTGAAGGATGCCAGAAAGAATCCGATCACATAAAGAATTCTGTAGAAAATGATATACCTGGTTCCGAAAAGATAAGTTGTCGCCCTGTCGCCGTAGTAGGACCAGGAGATGGCCGTAGAAAAGGCAAACAGCAGCAATCCAATGGTTACGATAAGTTTACCATTTTCACCAAGGAAACTCTTCCTGAAAGCGAAGGTGGTTAGCTGGGCACTATGCACCAGTGATTTACCTTCGAAGCGAACCGAAGGTCCGCTGCCAACAACCACATCTCCGTTTGTTACTTCAATGGTTCCGGTATAGGGAACCCATTCTCCGTCTTCATCGATGTTAACGATTACCTCTTCAGCGATTGAACGGTTGTTTACCACGGTCACTTCGTCGGTGATTTTACCGTCGCTTATATTCAGGTCACCGGTAAACATTTTCATATCTTCCCCTTCCACAAGGTATTCATAGAGACGCTGCCGGTCAGCCTCATTATTTTCATCGAAGCTCGCGCCAAGAATATCGACATCGGTATAATCAAAGATATTCTGGTATTTCTCATTCCATGCTCCTGATGAAAGAAGAACCAATCCTGTAAGGGAACAAATAATAATAGTATCAATAAATGGCTCAAGTATGGCCACCATACCTTCCGAAACAGGTTCATTCGCCTTGGCAGCGGCGTGCGCAATTGGTGCAGAACCCTGACCGGCCTCATTGGAGAAAAGACCCCGGTTCACACCACGGTTGAACGCAAATGCAAGATTGGCTCCGAGGAAACCTCCTGCAGCGGCTGTACCAGAGAACACATCCGAGAAAATCGATATGAAGGAAGGAAGAATATTTTCAAAATTAGTTAAAATCACCGCCAGGGCTCCCAGGAAATAAAGGATGGCCATAGCCGGAACCAGTTTTTCCGTCACTTTCACAATACGCTTAATTCCACCCAGGATTACAAGCGCCAGAATTACCGCCAGCACAAGGCCGGTTTGCCAACGCTCAATCTGAAAGGATGAATAAACGGAATCGGCAATATTGTTGATCTGAGGAAGGTTTCCGGTTCCAAAAGAGGAAAGGATCGTGGCAAAAGCAAATATTGCCCCAAGCCATGCGAGTTTTACCGGTTTGCCGCCGATCTTGAACGTCGCATTTTTCATATAGTACATCGGACCACCGGCAATGAGTCCTTCGGTATCCTTTTCCCGGTATTTATGGGAAAGGGTAACTTCCACGAACTTGGTAGTCATACCTAAAAATGCAGTGACCAGCATCCAGAATAAAGCTGCCGGTCCACCCAGGTGTATCGCCAGCGCTACTCCTCCGATATTGCCAGTACCAACGGTTCCGGAGAGTGCCGTCGCAAGCGCCTGGAAATGGGATGCATCACCCTGATCACCTTTTCTGTCAAATTTTCCTGCGACTACCCGCAGTGCGTGGCGGAAATATCGTATCTGGGGAAACCCGAGATAGATGGTAAAAAATGCGCCAATAAATAATAAAAGGAATACAAACCAGGTGGACCCGCCAATATAACCGTCAATCAGCGAAAGAACATCATTGAGTTCTTGCATAGTAGTGCTAGTAGTTTTTTAGGAAAAAGCAAAACTACTAAAATTAACCGTTACGCAAAACCGGATTATATAACCGGCAGGAACCTAGACGACCTTCTTGCGAATTTGCTTGGCATATGTCCGGCTCACAGGGAAGGTTTTGGAATTTTCCATTTTCACAATCAACCCTCCATTGAAATGCTTTTCTATTTCCTTCAGGAAATTGAGATTTATGATTGTAGAGCGGTGAATTCTGATAAATATTTCCGGATCCAGCTTTTCTTCCAGCTTACCGATTCCGCTGGAGCTAAGAAACTGATCTCCCTTGGTTGAAAGCACAGTATAATCACCCGAAGCTTCCAGATACATAATATCCTTTACTTCGAGGTTCAGTAATTTTTCAGATTTCTGTACAAAGAGATGCGATGAATACCTGTTACTTCCCTTATCTCCCTTTTGGATAGTACGAAGGAGGTCCTCAACATTTTGTGATTTCTCGGAAGTAATTCGATCCATGGCGCGTTTTACTGCCGTATTAAAGCGTTCTTCATTCAAAGGCTTCAGTACATAATCCACAGCATTCTTGTCAAATGCCTGCAGGGCATACTGGTCATAGGCCGTTGTAAAAATAACATACGGTTGATGATCGATGGCTTCAAGAACACCAAATCCATCCATTCCCGGCATTTGTACATCCAAAAATATCAGATCCGGCTCAAGGAGATTTATTTTTTCAACAGCTTCACTTCCCTTGCTGCACTGCGCAACCACTTCAATATCGGAATAGGGCTGAATGTATTCCATCAGCAAATCCCGGGCTAAACTTTCATCATCTATGATAATACAGGTAATTTTCATCTCATCTTTTAATTAATTGTTTCCTTTTCCATTATCACCAACTTATCGTTCCTTCTTTCTATCCATTTATTCGGAATGGTGAAAGATACGGAGTAACCATCATCCCGCGCCTGGATGTTTAATCCTGCCGCCGGACCATATATACTCTTCAGACGCCTGTCGGTATTCTTGATACCCACGCCTGTAGAGTTTCCATCGAGTACTTTTTTAGCGTTTTTGCCTAATCCGTCATCTGATACCCTAAATATTACACCGTCACCGACCGGTTTTACAACCAGCCATATCGTACCTCCGTCATCTTTGGGTGCGATACCGTATTTTACGGAATTCTCAACCAAGGGCTGAAGGATCATAGGCGGTATATCCATATTAAGGCATGACGCAGACACATCTTTCACGTAACGTAATCTTTCGCCAAATCGTACTTCCTGGATCCGGATATAATTTTCTATAAATTCCAGTTCACTGCTGAGCTTCACCAGCTGACCATCATGGGACTCCAGGGCATACCTGAAGATATCCGATAATTGCCCGATCACACTACGCGCTTTTTCCTTATTGGTGCCCACCAGCGTACTGATCGAATTCAGGGTATTGAAAAGAAAATGGGGATTGATCTGCGACTTCAGCAATGAGATCTGCATCTCCTTATTTTTTATCTCCAGACTCGACTTTTCCTTCTCTTCCGACTGAAGGCTGGTGAAGTAGCGAATTATGTAAAAAACGGCCACTGTGATCAGATACTGGTCATAATAGCGCATCGCGTCCCAACTCAGGAGATCTGTCATATACTCTTTCCAGTCGTCGAAATAGACCCTGCCGTCGAGGTAATCATTAAAATAATACGAAAGGTAACTGATGAATAAAAAATATACGAGCAGGCCCCCGATATGCCCGATGATCTGAACCGGAAGACGGAAACGCGTCAAAAAATTGGAGTAGAAAAATATCAGCGCAATGGAAATACAAACGGCCTCCAGCAGGTAAAATCCGTTTTCAAGAGAAATCGTGTTATAGGGGCGTTCAATACGCCATTCAATGATTGCGCTCAGGGCATAATTAAAAGCATACCAGGAGCATATCAGGAGATAGGCTGTTTTCCAAATTTTCGGTATGCGTTCGAGTGCTGTCAATGAAATAGTTTATTTACTAAATTACATATAATATGCATAAGTGATGTTTCCAAAATGAGATGTGTAGCCAAAAAGGGCACAGAACTTGCAGCGTTTTTTAATTAATCTGTGATGAAATATTACATTTATTATTTCATGTGCGGAAACATGGGCATTTACATTGATTTCGTCCCGGGTGTTGTTGATCTTTGATAGAAATAATAAGTTGTCAGGCGTTTTGGTTTTAAGAATTTTTACATTTTCCGTGATTTGGCTGATTCTCGGGGCAGGTTCCCTGCTTGCCCAGAAAACCTTCACCGTATCCGGGACACTCATCGACAGTGACTCCAAGGAGCCATTGGTTTTTGCGACGATCGGTGTAAAAAATGAAAGCATCAGGACCATATCAAACTCGCTTGGCAAATTTGATTTTCATGTCCCCGTAGAATTCAGGAACAGCACGATGGTGATCAGCATGATGGGTTACGAAAACCGTGAGGTGCCTTTTCGGGATTTGATCAATAAGGATACCATCCTTTTTCAGCTAAACAAGGCTACCCAGGTACTTGACGAGGTTGTGATCAAAGATTCCCTTACGGGTGCCGACATTACGCAGATCGCCGTAAACCGGATTGAAAAGAATTTTCCCATGGAACCCTTTCTGCTCGATGGCTTTTACCGCGACCTGAAAAAGCTTGGCGGCACTTATTTCTCATTGCTCGAAGCTGCCGTTAAAATTTATGACGAAGATTACGGCTACCCGAAAAACAAGGATCGCCTTCGGGAGCGTGTCGGACTTACCGAAGTGCGCAAGAGCCTGGGGTATGACAATAAATGGGTTCGGTATTTTGAACAGAACAACCTCCTGGAAAGTCTACTGCTTGAAAACGATGTGCGTTATCATGATTTCCCCGATATAGACCCTGAAAAAGTAAATCCGTTTTACCAGGATTTTAAAAGGATCAAGATTACCTATTATAATGAACACCGTGTATATGTCGTTGAACGGAATACGCCGAATCGCTTTACACGAATGTATATTGACACGGATACCTACGCGATCATACGGATTGAACAGGAGGAATTATTTCCGAATACGGTCATTAAGAAACGAAAGCGTATGGTTAGTAAGCATATCTCGGAGAAAAAGATCATTGATTTCAAGGAATACCGCGGAAAGATGTATCTCAATTACATGACCATGGAATCAAAGATCAACTGGTATAACGAAAAAACCGAAAGCCTTAAATTTGAAACGGAAGTTCTCCAGGAATTACTGGTGAACCAGGTCTTTGCCAATACGGTTGAGCGAATTGATAACACCGAAAAGATGCGCCGATATGGTCTTCAGTACCAGGAAACACAATACAACAAGGATTTCTGGGCTAATTACAATGTAATAAAGGACACACCACTGAATGAAGAGATCGTTGCTGACCTGGAAAAGCAGGGTGTTCTGGAATTCCAGTTTGAAGACCGCTAATGCCTATTTGTGCCATCGCCTCTCCCCTCACCTAAACATTAATCGTAATATTTTGTCGTTCATCGACATTTGCGACAGGTAAGCATCTTTTATATATGAAATTTAGTACTGAAGAAGTACCTTCATAGACATAAAGCCAACTATAGACACGAAATAACCCCAAGGCCTAGGCTGCTTTGGGGTTATTTTTTTGTTTCAACTTGTGCTATCAGCTAAGCCGGGCCAGAGTCTCCCTTATACGTTTGATTGCTTCTTTCAGGTCATCCTCTGAAGCCGCATACGACAGGCGCACACAATCAGGATCCCCGAATGCCTCCCCGGAAACCAGTGAAACATGAGCCTTCTGAAGAATATACAGGCAGAAATCATCCGCATCCCGGATCGTTATGTTACCATCAGTCTTCCCGAAGTAATGACTCACATCGGGAAAGAAATAGAATGCACCCTGCGGTTTATTGATCTTAATTCCGGGAACGTCTGACAGGAGACTTGCCACCAGGTCTCTTCTTTTGAGGTAGGCTTCCGCCATTTCATAACTGGGCGCAAGGTCACCTGTAATGGCAGTGAGTGCCGCCCGTTGTGCTATCGAACAATTCGCAGAAGTGATCTGACCCTGCATTTTATTACAACCCTTGGCCATCCAGAGGGGCGCGGCAATATAGCCTACCCGCCACCCCGTCATCGCGAATCCCTTCGCAAAGCCATTTACCGTCACCGTTCTTTCGAACATACCCGGAAGTGAGGCAAGGCTCACATTCTCACCGGTGTAATTGATCAGTTCATAAATTTCATCAGCAATTACGATGATATTCTCATGTCTGCGGATTACATCAGCCATTGCCTCCAGTTCTTTACGGCTGAATACAGAGCCTGTAGGATTGCAAGGTGAAGAATAGATCACCGCTTTAGTGCGCGGCGAAATGGCGGCTTCAAGTTGAGCCGCAGTAGCCTTGAAGTCATTTTCAATACTCCCCTTGACAAACACCGGTACTCCTTCGGCCAGTTCGATGAGGGCCGTGTAGCTTACCCAATAAGGAGAATAAACGATCACTTCATCCCCGGGATTCAGCAAAGCGAACATAACATTCGCAATAGACTGCTTGGCGCCGTTCGAAACTACTATGTTTTCTGCCTGACACGGGATATGATTCTCTTTATTCAGCTTTTTTGCGATCGCTTCCCGCAGATCCGTATAGCCCGGAACAGGGGGATAGCTGAAATACTTTTGACTGTCGATGGCCTGTTTCGCACCTTCCTGGATGTGTTTAGGGGTCTTAAAATCAGGTTCACCGAGGCTGAGGCTTATCACATCAACCCCTTTTGCTTTCAATTCGCGCGCTTTGGCAGCCATGGCCAGCGTCGCAGATTCCTTTAATTGGGTAATCCGGTCAGATAAATTCATATGAAGTATTGTCAAACGGGGTCAAAATTAGAAATTAAATCAGGGACATCCAATCAGTCCTGCGGATATAATGTTCGTCCCTGAATGCTTCTGCCCAGCGTAATTTCATCAGTATATTCCAATTCGCCCCCAATGGGAATACCGCGGGCAATGGTACTGATTTTCAAGCCAAAAGGTTTGAGTTTTTTTGTGAGGTAGAAAGAGGTGGTGTCGCCTTCCATTGTAGGGCTGAGCGCAAAAATAACTTCACTGATCTCGCCGTTGCTTTCGCTGATACGGCTGATGAGCTGATCTATATGAAGGTCTGCTGGGCCCACACCGTCGATTGGGGAAATCACACCTCCAAGGATATGATAAAGACCCTGGTATTGTGAGGTATTTTCTATGGCCATGACATCCCGGGTATCCTCTACCAGGCAAAGCACCGTACGGTCACGCCTCGGGGACTGGCATATCCGACAGGTTTCCTCATCGGAGATATTCATACACTGGGAACAGTAGCGTATTTCTGTACGAAGCTTATGAATAGCTTCTGATAATGTAATGGATTGTTGTTCTGGTTGTTTCAGTAAATGAAGGGCCAGCCTCAAAGCTGTCTTCTTCCCAATGCCGGGTAATTTTGAGATTTCTTCTACCGCTTCCTGAATAAGTTTGGATGAATATTCCATGCGCTGCGACCGACTACACTACACGGGCATCGATTCCTGCTTCGCAAATGGCCTGCTGCATCGGGCGAAGATCTTCCCATGCGCCTTTTTTCACACAGCACTTACCCTTGTAATGAACCAACATGGTGCACTGTTCCGCCTGCTCGGGGGTATGCTTGCAGACTTTAATCAGGGTTTTGATCACGTGTTCAAAAGTATTGACGTCATCGTTAAACACAACCAGGTCGCGAAGACCGGTTACGGCAATATCTTCCAACGCTTCATTCTTATATCGTACTTCCGTCATGTCGCTGAAATTTATTTGTCAAAGGTAAAAAAAAATTACAAATTAGCCTCATTATATGAGCGCATCCACTGTTATTCTAATTATAGGCGCGTACTTTTTACTATTGATCGGTATTTCATTTTTAACCGCGAACAAGGCCGATTCCAGTACGTTTTTTACCGGTAACCGGCAGTCTCCGTGGTACCTGGTCGCCTTTGGTATGATCGGAGCTTCCCTGTCGGGAGTAACCTTCATTTCGGTTCCCGGATGGGTAGGGACCTCCCAGTTTTCATACCTTCAGGTTGTTTTCGGATACCTTGTCGGGTATTTTGTGATTGCAACGGTTCTGATGCCGCTGTATTACAGACTCAACCTGGTGTCTATTTACGGCTATCTTGAACAGCGTTTCGGATTCTGGTCCTATAAAACCGGAGCATTTTATTTCCTGCTGTCCAGAACCATCGGTGCGGCCTTCAGGCTTTTCCTTGTGGCAGGGGTATTGCAACTGGCAATTTTCGACGCCTGGGATATACCATTTCACGTAACGGTCTTTGTAACGATTGTGCTGATCTGGCTTTATACCTTCCGTGGGGGTATTCGTACCATCGTGTGGACCGATACCCTGCAGACATTATTTATGCTGCTCGCAGTCATTTTTGCCATTTACCTTATTGGTGAAGAACTTGATATGACGACTGGCATGATGGTGGAAGCTGTTCGTGAAAGCGAGTACTCAAAAATATTCTTCTGGGAATGGGAAGGACCCAGAAATTTCTTCAAACAGTTTATTTCGGGTGCATTTATCGCCATCGTTATGACCGGCCTCGACCAGGATATGATGCAAAAGAATCTCACGTGCCGGAATTTGCAGGACGCGCAGAAAAACATGTTCTGGTTTTCCATTACGCTGGTATTCGTGAATTTGCTTTTCCTCATGCTTGGGGCTCTGCTCTATATTTATGCAGGCACCAAGGGCATTGCCATCCCGGAACGTACCGATGACCTCTTCCCGATGCTGGCACTGGATTATTTCCCGGTTATTGCGGGAATTACCTTCCTGCTGGGGATTACCGCTGCAGCGTATTCCAGCGCAGATTCGGCACTCACGGCACTCACAACTTCCTTTTGTGTTGATTTCCTGGGTTTTAAAAGGGAAGAAACGCTGGAATTGAGGGAATCCCAGCGCAGGAAAAGATTCATGGTACATATTGGATTTTCACTCTTGTTATTCGCGCTTATCATAGTGTTCAGGGAAGTGCTGGACGGCGCGGTAATTCAGAAAGTATTCGAAGCCGCCGGCTATACCTATGGCCCGCTCCTGGGCTTGTATGCTTTCGGATTATTTACCAAAAAGAAAGTGCGTGATCGTTGGGTCCCTTTGGTCTGTGTGATCTCACCTATCCTTTCCTACCTGCTGAATATCAACTCAGAAAAACTCCTTAATGGTTATAAATTCGGATTTGAGATTCTGCTGGTAAACGGTCTGTTTACATTCATCGGGATGGTGCTCCTTATAAAAAGTAGCCGCCCCCATGAAAATGAGGACGGCTTGGCTGTACAACATAAAACCAACTAAAAAACACAGCCATATCTGAACTAACCAACTTTGATTCTACAGGGGTTAGGTTCAATGGCCGTGCCAACAGCGATAAAAGCTTCAGAATAAGGAAATAAGTAGGTTTTGTGTAAGGTTTTGTCCCAATTTGATACTATTATTCCCAAATTGGGACATTCAGATCAGTTCCTTGGCAGGATCCCAGAAAACAGAATCAAAATTCACAACCTGGTTTTCATTCACTTCAATTCCTTCATTGCGCAGTAATTCTTCCATCCGATCGGGTGTTTCAAAATGATTTTTCCCGGTAAGCAAACCCTGGCGGTTTACCACCCTGTGGGCTGGAATTTCGGGCATTGTGTGGCTTGCGTTCATTGCCCAGCCTACCATTCGGGCGCTTCCTCGCGTTCCCAGGTAGTTGGCGATTGCGCCGTAACTTGAAACTCTTCCGGGCGGAATGAGCTTCACAACTTCATAGACATCGGCAAAAAATGATTCGGATTTCACGTGAATGCTGGTAATATGTTGTCAATTATAGCGTTCAGCTTACATCTGTCCGTTAAAACTACAGATAAAAGAAATAAGCCCGGTATTTATTAGGGTGTTATATTACCTTTGTTTCAGGTGAAATTTTTTATGCTATGTTTAAAAATCAGAAAGAAGAGAAGGTGTCTCCGGAAGTTTTGAACTCCAACAACACCATCGGGAAAGGAACCACTTTTACAGGTAACATCGAAACCTACGGTAATATCCGTATCGAAGGTAAAATTGTCGGTGATCTTCACTCAAAATCTAAAATTGTTATCGGACCTTCCGCTGAAATCCAGGGGAATGTTACAGGACAGTTTGTGGAAGTTGAAGGAAATGTGCGCGGCACGCTGAAGGCGACCGAACAAATTACCTTGAAGGGAACGTGTAAAATTCTTGGTGACATTGAAACCAGCAAGCTGGTGGTAGAGTCAGGAGCAGAGTTCAACGGTAAATGCAAAATGGGTAAAGTAGCCAATATGGTCGCTTCAACGCCTGAAAAAGTTGAGCCTAAACCAAGTCTTGCTTCGAACGGTTAATCCCTCCAGTTATTTGACCAGAATTTAGAATTAGATGAACGGTTTTAAAATCGTTCAGGATATTTCTATTTTTGCATGACATTTTTAGGCAATCAAGTAACTGGACACCTTGAAGTATTTTTTAGCAACCCTAATTCTGGCGGGGATTTTTCAATTGTCGAAAGCACAGGAAAATCCCGCATTTGTATTTCCTGACAGACCCGACTGGAACCTGATCTATGAAGGCGATACACTGACGTTTCACTTGTCAGTGAATGACTCATTGAACAGGCCTTATCAGATCAGTTATTTGACAGACAGCCAGATCAACATTCAAATGGACTCCACAGGTTTATTCTTCTGGAGTCCTTCGTATGACCTTGTCGACCGGCTAAACCCCTATAAAAATTTCAGCATCATTTTCGAGGCAGAATTTGATGATGGTGATAAGTTACGGCGTGAAATCAATTTCAGTGTATTTCATGTCAATCGTCCGCCCATTGCCGAAGAACTCCCGGTATTTTATGTGCGGCAGGGAATGAATAATGATGTCGCCCTTAACCAGATGAACCAGATCCTGGATCCTGATGGGGACCCTATCGTTTTTAAGCCGGTATTGTCTGAAATGCCGGAAGGCGCAAGCCTGAGTGAAATCGGTGTATTCTCCTGGAAACCCTCTCGAAACCAGTTCAGGGACATCCGGGATGAGCCGCTCGCGGTACCCTTTACCGTCCAGGATCAACCGTTCAAATCGGAAACCACAGGCGTTCTTTATATTTCCCCGACTCAAATGGATTTACCTCCGGAAATTGTAATGGTGCCCAATGACTCGCTCATTACAGTAAAGGAAGATGAATTTATGAATCTCAACTTCTATCTCACAGACCCCAATGGTGATGATGATATACGTGAAGTTGATTTTGTTGCCAATGACCCGCGTATCGAAAAACATCTGTTCCAAAGTAATACTGCAACCCAATGGGAATTCAAATGGATGCCGGGCTACGATTTTGTAGAACTTGAAAACGGCATTAAAGAAGTGGAATTTACGTTCTTCGTGCTGGATGAAAGCAACAGAAGAAGTGAACGCCGTCTGCTGGTGAAGGTAGAGGATACTGAAAACCTTGTTGAAAAAGACCAGCGGCTGTTCCAGAAATATAAGGCCATGCTGATCGAAACCATGGATCTCATCGCCCACCTGGACGATACGCAGAATGACCTTAATAAAGAATTACGCAAGGCAAAGAAAGGAACAAAAAACCGTGCGATCATGAATGCATCGCTTGGTGCACTCACCGGGGTAGGTCCCGTTTTCCTGGAAGACCCCAGCAAAGATTATGTTACCGGTATTGGTGGTACGGCCGTACTCACCATGGGTACGCTTGAGGCTACCGATGTAATCGGCCGGTCGAAGGAGGATATTCTTTCAAAAATGAAGTTAAGTATCGACATCAGGAATCAGCTTCAGACCGAAGGCGACCAGTTTGCCCGAAAGTATGCGCTTAAATCACGAAGGCGTGACTCCGAGTTTTTCACGGATATCGACAAACTGAAGAAGCAGCTTAATAACAAACAACTCATCCTGCTTGAATTGGATGCCTCCTGGGAAAACCCCAAAAAACCCACCGATAACAATATCAGGAAGACTTTTCCGGATTACAATAACGAAGGCTTCGAATGATCCCCGGGTGCGGTGCATGCGGGTGATTGGGCTTTCGCGTGTTGCACATTCAATAAATAAACACGTAATTGGTTAACTAAATCAATTACCTCCTAGATCCATGATTACATTTTCAACGCTTGACATGTTGATTTTCGGTGGCTACATAGCCATCATTATATTTATGGGTATTTGGGTTTCGCGGGAGAAAAAAGGTCATGTAAAGGATTCGGCCGACTATTTTCTCGCCTCGAAATCTCTCCCCTGGTGGGCGATCGGCGCCTCCCTGATCGCTTCCAATATTTCGGCAGAACAGTTTGTAGGGATGCAGGGATCCGGATTCGCAATGGGCCTTGCGATTTCAACCTACGAATGGATGGCCGCCGCCACCCTCATTGTTGTCGGGATCTTCTTCCTGCCGGTATTTCTGGAAAAGCAGATTTACACGATGCCCCAATTCCTGGAAAAACGATTTGATGCCCGAGTTCGGACCAGCCTGGCGGTATTCTGGTTGCTCCTCTATATTTTCGTCAACCTCTCATCGGTACTCTACCTGGGAGCGTTAAACCTCGAAACCATTCTGGGCATTCCATTTTCTGCAGGTATGGTGGGACTTGCAGTTTTTGCTCTGTTATATTCCCTATATGGTGGATTGAAGGCTGTGGCATGGACTGATGTTATTCAGGTAGTCTTCCTGGTAATCGGTGGGCTTATGACAACCTACCTGGCTGTTCAGTTGGTCGGCAGTGGAAACTTCTGGAGTGGATTGGGTGACCTCCGCAGTGAAGCGGTGAACCATTTCACCATGATCTTTGATAAAGGCGAATATATGATCCCCGATGGAAAGGGTGGTTTTGATGACGCCTATACCAACCTTCCCGGACTCGGCGTATTGTTGGGTGGAATGTGGATTGCCAATATCGGCTATTGGGGCTTTAACCAGTATATCACCCAGCGTGCACTTGCCGCGAAAAATATCAATGAAGCAAGAAATGGACTTCTCTTTGCCGGATTCCTCAAAATCCTGATGCCGATGATTGTGGTTATTCCGGGCATTGCCATGTTTGTTCTTGTTACCCGTGAAGGAGGCACTGGTGAGTTCACGAGTGCCATGACCGACACCACCACCAACTTTGTCAAGTCTGATAAAGCATATCCTGTTTTGCTCAATATTCTTCCGGCCGGTATTAAAGGACTCTCCTTTGCAGCGCTTACAGCGGCTATTGTCTCATCGCTGGCATCGATGATCAACAGTACCTCCACGATATTCACGATGGATATATACCGGAATTACATCAATAAGGATGCAAGCGAAACAAACCTGGTGACCACAGGCCGTATTGTTGGCGTAATCGCTCTCATACTGGGAATGATCATCGCTCCCCAGCTAAGCAGCTTCGACCAGGTATTCCAATTCATCCAGGACTTTTCGGGGTATGTAACTCCGGCGGTTGTTGCGATTTTCCTGATGGGAATCTTCTGGAAACGGACAACGGCAAATGCTGCTCTTGCAGTCGCGCTGGTAGCGATTCCACTCTCCTGGGCTTTTGGTTTCGTAGATGGGCTCCCGTTCCTGGACCGGATGGGGATTGTATTTACAATTCTTCTGTTTTTGATGATGGGAGTTTCCGTAATGGACAAAAACTATGACGGTTCGAAAGCTGTTCAGATCAGCCGCGAATGGCTGAGATGGGGCATGATTGTGCTGATAATTTGTACCGTCACTGTTCCAGTCTACCATGGACTGGATCTGATCGTCGAAAGCTCAATGATACAAGGAATCGTAACCCTCATAATTGTCGGCGCATTGGTTTTTTCACTTATTCGTTTCCAGCATTTCGGTGGACCAGATGTTGTAGAATATGAAAAAATGGATGACAAGTGGTTTAAAATGAGCGGCACATTTGTGTTCGGTTCCATTCTGCTCACAGGAATTATTGCCGCGCTCTATGCCGTATTCTGGTAACAGAAGAATACTTAAAACCCGTAGAAGGCAGCCCCCAACAGGGCTGCTTTTTCATTTAATACGACGGTGACGGGAACTTTGCGCAACAGCTTTTCCATTCTTCCACTGTTTCTTAAAAAATGAAGGAAACGATCGAGGTCCAGCTGATCCATGATATCGGGTACGATCCCGCCTCCGATAAATAATCCTCCGGTGGCGTTGTACTTCAAAATGAGGTTGCCTGACTCTTCCGCCAGGTATCTTAAAAATAAGTCTATGGTCGCTTCGCAAATCTTGCAGGACCCTTCAGCAGCCGACGCGCTGATCACCGGCCCTGCGCTTCCGCTCGCAAGCGCTTCCCTGATGGGTTCAGGAATGGGCATTTTTTTAACTTCTGCATAAAACTTGAAAATCGTTTCGATACCCGGACCTGAAACCAGTCTTTCCCAGCTTACATGATCCAGGTTTCGCTGCAGAAACTTGAGCATCTCAATGTCCAGTTCAGTTTGCGGCGCAAAATCACAATGCCCCCCCTCTGTCGCGAACGGATGAAGATATTTTTTATCCCAATACATCCCGGCTTCTCCCAATCCGGTACCCGGAGAAATGAGTGCGACATTTCCTTCCGGCTCAGGATCACCTTCAGCAATGGTTACAAAATCTTCGGGCTTTAGAACACCTAATCCATAAGCATTCGCCTCAAGGTCATTCAGTAAAAACACCTCCTCAATTCCCGAATTACTTCGAATCTCCTCTGCGCTGATTCCCCAGGGAAGGTTCGTCGCCTGTACCGCCTGTTTGTACACCGGGCCGGCAATGGCAAGGGAAATAGAATCAAATGAAATTCCGGCATGCGCAGAAAAATCATCAATGATTTTCGTGGGTGAATCGAATGATGCCGATGGATATGTATGGGAAATAAGCTCTTCAAAATTGATGCCTTCGCGGCGGAACAGGGCCATATTGGTTTTGGTGCCTCCAATATCAGCAGCCAGCACGATCTTATCCGGGTTCTGAAATGAATCCTTCCGGGGATAGGCAATAGGTAAAGGGGTTCGCATAAAAAAGGACTTTCCTGAAGGTACGAAAAGTCCGTTTATTTTCCAGTTCCGAAAGAGTGGCAGAAATCAAAGAATCAATCGAGCTCTCCGATGAACGGTATCTCTTCTGCAATACTCACACTGATGGCATTGTTCAGATAATTCTCAATTTGATAAAATTGTGCGGCCTGTTTAACACCAACTTTTTTCTGAATTTTTTTCACATAGGAATTCAGCAGCTTTACATAATCGGAATTCATTTTGGTAACTCCTGAAAGTAAGGCAGACATCTCCGATTCCGGCATGTCTACATAGTCCTTTACATAGGATTCAAGGAGTTTCACCCGGGTTTGGCCAAGCTCTTTTCTCTGGCTTTCATAGGCCTCATACAATTCCCAGAATGTGGTTCGCGCTTCATCACTCGAAAATTCCACAAACTGTGACAGGATTTCCTTCTTCTCCATGCCATATAACTGCTGAATAAGCTTTACTTCTTCCGATTGCTGGGCGAATGCCGGGGTGAAAAAAGCAACAAATAATGTGATCATTAAAATTCTCATTGTATGATAGTTTAGAGGTTTGGTTTGCAGGGTTGAATCTACAAAAAATTAACCCATTCAAGAGTAATTACGTAGTGGAATAAATAGCTGAATTATAATTTGTAGCAAGATTATTGCTAATCTTAACTTCATGGAACGTACGCTTAAAATTCTGATCACACTCCTCATCATTGTAATCTCTGAAATCACATACTCACAGGAAAAAACGGCCAGCGATTCAGTGGCAATGTGGGTTCGCACCCGTGATGGAAATGAGTACGTAGGTTTTATAGAAATCAGGAATTCAGCGGAAATCCAATTACGTACTACGAATATGGGTATTGTCACCATCCCGATAGATCAAATCAGGAAAATCCGTGAAATTGACCCAAGAGATGTGGACCGATTGTTTCCGGATTTTTATTCCGCATACAAAACTAAATACTACACCATTCCTTCTGCCCAAATGCTTAAAAAGGGAGAAGGGTATTATCAAAACGGAATTCTATTAAATAATCAGGTGGCCTACGGCATCACAGACCATTGGTCGGTTGGCATTGGTACATTTATTCCATTCGCAGCCTGGATTTCTACAAAAGCAGGATTTAGTATCTCAGAAGGAATCCATTTGGCGGGTAATTTTTCAATCGGAACACAGCTCGAGGAAGGGCCGGCAACAGTAGGTCTTTTTACTGGTATCATCACCCTGGGAAAAGATCGTTTTCAGGCAACGTTTGGCGGAGGGCTGTTGCTAGAGGATGGTGCCTTTCAAAACCAGGCCGTCTTTCAATTTGGCGCACTCTTTCAAACAGGACCAAGAGGATATATCATTTTTGAAGGGAATGTACTTCACTCCAGTGAATTTTTCGACCGCACCTATATTTTCGGGGGACGTACCAGGGTCCGGCGGGTTGCTATAGATTATGGCGTTGGTTTCATTGATGATAACAGTGACTTCCTGTTCCTGTACCCCTATGTAGGTGTGCTGATCCCGTTTTGATCACTTACTTTCTCGTGTACAGTAAATTTTCCAGAATGGATAAATTACAGTGCCATTTTCACTTACCCATTCCCCGATCCAGTTAAACCCATGCGGACCAATATCATAAAAGGTGAGACGGCTGTCTCCCGGCTGACCCTGCGGTGATGCCTGCGGCCTGTGCAACACTATCCTTCCGTCACTTTCTTTAATTCCTGTCCAAAACGCCAGAGACGAAACGGAGGCATTGGAATAATAGGAAACAAACCACTTTGAAGAATCACTATTGTATTGACGTATGCTCCCGGCATACCTGTTCCTTTCTGAAAAAACCTCATCCTGAACCGCATGCCCATTCATGATGTATTTGAAGGTCCAGATCATCTTCAACGTGTCCTGCCAGGTTCCATCCGGATTTCGAACAAGTGACAGGCAGGTATTTTCACCGATCAACTGATCAAAATCGGCCGTTTGTCGAGGAGCGTCGGGGTTCATTCTGCCATAGGGATAGCGATTATTCGCTTCGTATGTACGATCCTGGGCATTCAGGAGCATGGGAATGAAGAACAGTGATAATAGAAAGATTTTCATGGAAGAAGATACATATTTTCCATTTTTCCCCCCGATTACGGGATATTCCGGAATCGCCCTGGGCCTCATTCAAAAAATAACTTTGTAAGTCAACGTAACATATTCGATATTCATTCGTCAATGTATTGAAATGCAATCCATTCTGCACGTTTTCATTCACGCCATGCGCGATGCCAGGTCGAATTTGCTCCACACCGTGTTGTCGGTATTGGGTATCGTGATTGGGGTAGCGGCCCTGGTAGGTATACTTTCCCTCATTGATGGCATGGAAACATTTGCCCGGAAACAAATTGAAAAGACCACAACGCTCAACAGTATCCTGATCAGCTCAAAAACAACCGAACGTGTCAACGGTGTACTTATCCGAAAGCAGAATGTCAAATTGCTGGAGTATTCAGATCTGAACGATCTGAACAAAGCGCTTTCCAGTCCTCACCAAACGTACCTGCGATACCAGGAATCCGGATGGTTACTTGGTTATGATTCATCATATACCGTTGGTGTTCTTTTAAATGGCATCAATGAAGAACCCCATGATCAGCTTGTTGTGCAAAAAGGCAGTGCCTTCACGTCAGACAATATGGCCAGGCAGGAGCATGTAGCCATCGTGAATAAGTTTCTGGCCGACAGGATTGATTCACTGTCGGGTGGAACGTTCGGAATTGGTGAGAAAATCATTTATGGTTCGGATACATTTCGTGTGGCGGGAATTTCAAATACCATAACTCCGCGCCCGGAATTATACGTGCCCATTACCATTATTGCCCCTGACAAACTGATGGAAAGACCTCCCACAGGTCTAATCAATGCTTCCAGTGTTGAGGATGTGCCTGCATTGCGCACTGCGGCCGAAGAATGGCTTGAAAGCCGTTTTCCGGATCAGCAAGATGCGTTTCAGGTTTCTACCAATGAATATCGCGTAAAGCAGGCAAATCAGTCCTTCCTGATTTTTCGTATCGTGATGGGGTTGATCGTAGGATTGTCGGTAATCGTAGGCGGCATCGGTGTCATGAATGTTTTGCTGATATCAGTTACAGAGCGAACGCGGGAGATCGGTGTAAAAAAGGCCATGGGTGCCAAACGAAAAGATATCATTTTACAATTCCTCGCCGAATCGCTAACGGTAAGTGCTATCGGCAGCCTGCTGGGTGTACTTGTGGGGGTGCTTTTTACAGCGGGGGCGGTTCCCATTATCAGGAAAGTTACGGAAATGCCCTTTCAGGCAGAATACACCTTGAATACATTTTTTGTCATTGCCATAGTTTCCATCTTAACCGGCATTATTTTCGGCACCTATCCTGCCATTAAAGCATCCAGGCTTAACCCTGTGGATGCCATCCGGCATGAATAATTCCGCCTGGCGGTAAATTTCACATTTTTTTATTTGACCTTGCCTCTAATTCCTCGTATCACTGGTAATATGAACGAAATATCGGAATCTCAACTGGTCAAAGAAGCCATCAATGGCGACGTACAGGCGTTCCGGTATCTCGTGGAACGCACACAGGATATGGTTTACAAAGTGGCATTCAGATTTATGAGAAATCAGCATGATGCCGAAGATGCCACACAGGAAGTATACATAAGGCTCTGGAAAAACCTTCGCGGATTTAACCACCAAAGCAAGCTTACAACCTGGCTATATCGGATCACGGCAAACTACTGCCTCGACCGGCTAAAATCAGCTCAACGCAAAACCCAGTCCTCAGGTCTTACAATTGACCTTGCCGACAGAAATTCGTTGCCGGGAGAAGAAATGGAACATCGTGAACGCTGGGATTTACTTCATGAAGCTGCTTCCCGGCTAACTCCCAAGCAGCAGGCAGCATTTCTTCTCAGGGATATGGAAGGATTATCAGTTGAGGAAACTTGTAAAATTCTCGATTTGTCGGATGGTCAACTGAAAAGCAATCTGTACCACGCCCGAAAAAATATGCAGCAAATGATCACCAAAGAACTACTACAGCGATGAATTGTAAAGAGGCAGAAGAGCTAATATTTACCTACCGTGAATCATCAGATTCTGAACGGAAAAAAGTACAGGAGCATATAAGATCCTGTCGGGCATGTGAGACTTTATATGCCGAACAGCAGAAAATGGCTGATATGCTGGCGTCTGTATCTGCTGTCGAAATCGCTCCACTGGACAAAGAGCGGTTAACCGAAAAGATAATGGAGGCAGTAAACCCCACTGCCAGGCAGGAGCGCATATTCCCGGGCATACTCAATCCATTCAATTATATCAGAACCGCCATGTCCATCCTGTCTGTATCCCTGATACTGCTTTTTGCAGCTGAAACCGGTGTACTGTCCGATGATAAACCGATTGACGACAACCAGGCCGTTCAAAAGCAGGCAATACTAAAACCTTTGGGTATTTCAGTTTTGAAAGAGAGAAAGGAAACGAAAAGACGGTCGCTTTATGCGATGATCAAAGAAAATGAAGAACTCACAACGCAAAATAACAACAGCTATGAAAACTAATCTTCTAATAATAAGCATAGTGACACTCGCTTTCTTAAGCAGCTGTGATCATAAGGCAGAACTGACTTCAGTCGTGTATGAAGATGGAGCAATAGACAAAACCATCGTGCTTACCAAGGTAGATTCATCCCATATCAAAGAAAATTACTTTGGCATTTCCCCGCAGTCGGGTTGGGACGTCGATGTCAGACGTGTTGAAAGTGAAGATAATGATGTTTCGAATGTCGACAAGAAAAAAACGGATATGCAGATTACATTCACAAAGCACTTCGCTTCGGTTGCTGCCATGAATGAAGAATTAAATAAAAACGCCGATACGCTGTTTCAGATTGACGCCAAATTCGAAAAACAGTTCAGGTGGTTTTATACCTACCTCAACTATTCAGAAACCTACAAAGCCGCGGATCGGTTCAGGGTCATCAAACAGTCCGACTATTTCACCAGTGAGGAATATGCTTTTATAGATCGAATGCCTGCGCGCGGAAGCAGGGTGAGTCCGGCCGACAGTCTCTATGCCGAATCACTCAATAAGAAAATATTTGATCACTACAGTATGGACGGGATCATTGCAGAACACTTTGAATTCATGCGTGAAAGTTTCATCAAATACAATATGGGAGATGAAGCCCTGAAAAAACTCGAAGAAAGCCGACCTGGAATTGTGGAGATTTTAACCGAATCAGACAATGATCAGGGTGATGACGCTGTCCCTACGGATGATGATCTGATCCTGCTGGACCTGATTGACAGCCTTGTGGTTCCACTTCCAAGGCCGGAAATGGATGCAGATTATATAAAATTCAACGATGAATTTGAAAAGCGGCTTAATTTCATGAGCTGGGTAAGTGACGGTACATTCACACAGCATATTGAAATGCCCTGGGCAGTCGTGGAAAATAATGCCGATAGTGTTGCCGGCAACAGGCTCACCTGGGAACCTCCAATTATGAAATTCCTGCTTTCGGATTATACCATGCGGGCGACATCACGCAAAATGAATACCTGGGCGGTAATTTTATCCGGACTGATTGTATTGTCAACGCTGCTGTTGTATGTTCGTTCGAGGAAAAAATAAAACGAGTGGCGATACAGTACCTGTTTCTTGATCTTGATGATACCATTTTTCCTACGCGGTCGATTGGTTATCATCATTTTGCCGAACTGTTTAATTCCCTCGAAACTGCGGTCAGTCTTCATCTGCCAGACATTCAGTTCGAAGACATAAAACAGGATCTTTGGCGGTTCACATTTTATGATGTCGCAGAAAAATATGGCTTTACCGATCAAATGGTTGATACCTATTTTGAACAGATGAGTGGAATGAAGTTTTCCTTTGAAATCTTCCCCTACCCCGATTATCATCATTTACAAAAAATATCGCTGCCAAAATACCTGATCACCAGCGGGAGTGAACCGATTCAACGGGCGAAAGTTGAAGCATTGGGCATCGGGCCTGATTATGTTCGGGTTTGTTATGACGACCGGATGCAAGGCAGCGCGGGGAAAGAACAAATTTTTCGGGAGCTCATCCGGCAGGAATCATTACCTCCGGATGCCATTCTCGTTATTGGTGATAATCCGGATTCGGAAATCAAGGCGGCAAATTCATTGGGACTGAACAATATTATGATCGATCGCATGAATCGATTTCCGGATGCTGACGGGATCATCAGGTCCTTTTCGGAATTACATTCATTAATTGGATGAAATTCATGCATTTTCGAATAAAGGACTTATTTTGTCGACAACCCATCATACATGAAAATAGTCCTCATTTCCATAGGTACACGCGGTGATGTTGAGCCCTTTCTCGCTATTGCCGAACTGCTGAAAGATCAGGGGCACTCTGTTATTTGCGCATTCCCCGCGCAATATGAAAAACTGGTAAATGAAATTGATGTGGGTTTTTTCCCACTCAAAAAGGAATTCCTGGAAATGCTGGACAGCCCCGTCGGGAAAGTAGCCCTCGGTGGCGGGGGTTCTCTGGGTGATCGCTTCAGGGCGATGTATGGCCTGTATAAAATGAACCGAATCGTTTCTTTTGAGATGCTTCTTCAGCAGCGGGATCTCCTGGAAAAAGAAAAGCCTGACCTTGTTCTCCACAGCCTGAAGGCAATGTATCCCCTGTATTGGCACATTCAAAACCCTGGAAAAGCAGTTACGGTAAGTCCGATTCCCTGTGTTGTTCATCCCCTCGATAACATGTCGGCCATATTTTTAAATGGAAAAGACTTTGGCAGGCGAATAAACCGCTGGTCCTACAGGTTTTCGCGAATGCTTTCAATGCGTTTTACAAAAAATCAGATCAGGAAGACAGGTATAGAAAATATCAGTACGAAAGAAATGATAAAATCCATCGTTTCAGAAAAATTTATCTATACGATCTCCCCTTCACTTTTTCCGCAACATTCAGGCTGGCCTGATACCGTACGGGTGTACGGTTACCAGGAACGAAACAAAATGCAGCATTGGGAACCGGGTAATGACCTGACAGAATTCCTGGAAACGAATGAGCCACCCGTCTTCATCACTTTTGGAAGTATGAGCAATCCGGACCCGGAAGGCAAAACCAATCTGATTCTGAGCTGTCTGGCCAAACATGACATCCCGGCGATTATCAATGCCGCGGGAGGTGGACTAACGCCTCCGGAAAATTATGACCGTGGCCGAATTTATTTTGTTGATGACATCCCCTACGACTGGATCTTTCCAAAAGTACAGGCTGTAATACACCATGGAGGAGCCGGGACAACCCATCTCGCCCTGAAATATGGGAAGCCATCAATGATCATCCCGCATATTCCGGACCAGCACCTGTGGAACAGGATCATTTCCGAAAAAAATGCAGGGCCCAAAGGCCCTTCCATTCGGAAATTAAATTCAAAAAATTTTGATAGCGGCCTGTCGGATCTGTTAAAAAATAAGGTCTATCGCGAACAGGCAGAAAAAATCGGCTTTCAGCTAAAAAAGGAAAATTTCGATCAGGCTCTTATCGACTTTATTTTGCCAACCAAAGGCAGGTAAAATTATTCCTCGTCCTCTTCGAATGTCATTGCGCCCTTAAAGCTCAGCTTAATTATGAGATTCAGTTCCCGCTCCGTAAAATCAAGCTTCTCAGCCACCATCTTACAAAGATTATATTCATCCTTACTGAATTCCCCATCGGCAATGGCCAATGTCAGCATCTGGATCAGCTGTGTCTCCCGGTCTTCATAACTTTCAGGTATATAATATTTATATTCCTGAACATTGGCGATCATGTCCTTCAAATCAGACTCCGAAACGCCGGCATTTTCAGCTGCCTCAATAAGAACATCCATTTCAGACTTATCGACGTTGCCATCGGAACAAGCCAGTGCTACCAGGTTCTTCAGGTAAGACTTATTCATACGCTTGTTCAGCGCTTGTGAAAGCCCTTCATACGGAAGCTTGTCGGCCATAAGCTTACAGAGATCGAATTCGCTCTGACTGAAATGGCCGTCTGAGTTTGCCAGGTTGATCATATCTATCAGATGCCGTTCCCTGTCTTCCATTGTGTTCGGAAATTTCAGCACAAGTTCTTCGGCGTTCTCAAGCCAATGATCCAATTCAGAAGTGGAAATCCCGATCTCCTCTGCCAAATCATGCAATAAATCCAATTCCTCCGGATCGATCACGCCGTCGACAAAGGCAAGAACCACCAGGTTCTGAATGTGTTGTGTATTCGTATTCATGACAGAATTGTTTTATGTTGAATCCCTACAATGCCAATACCCGTGCCAACGGGTATAATTGCTGTTTTCAGGCAATTCAGGCAGATTCAGCGATCAAACTTTTCCCAATTTGGGACAAATCATCCCTTATTGATAAAACAATATGCGACCAATCAGGCTAATAAACCTTTCAGAAACTATGGAAAAGATACATTAAAGAGGTTTTTACGGAAGAATACTGAAAATAAGGGGTTATAATATCTCCTTAACCCTTCCAACAGTTCCATCTTCCAGCATGACTTTGATGCCATGGGGGTGCTGACCGGATTTTGTGAGTATACGCTTTACAACTCCTTCTGTTAACTCCCCTGTTCTCTGATGATGCTTTTGAACAACACGAACAGTCGATCCCGGGGAAATTTGATTGCGGAGGGTTCCTTGTGACATGAATATTTAATTCTAGTTTTTTTGCGGACGTTTTTTCTTTCCGGCTGATCGGTTTATAAACGTCTGGCCATGGATATGCGACGCGATGAGTCGTATTCGTTGTTCGGCAATTTTAACGGCTTCAAGAACCATCTCCCGAATTTCATCTGCAGGAAATTCACTTATGTCCCTGACAGTAAGATGCCGGATGAGCTGGCCGCTGCCGCTTAATCTCACCGTACTCTTCCTGAGCTCGGTACCCCTGTTAAATCCAAAATTTACGTGGCCTGGATATACTGCGATATGACAAAAGGCATCGCTTAACTTGTCAGATAATGAAAAGGCCATGGAAACCGCATTATACGCATCGAAGACAAGTTCATTTGCCGAAGGCACCCAATCAATCACCTGGCCTCTGAGTTCAAGCGCAAGGTTTTGAATTTCTTCACTATAGGGTTCAAGGAACTCCAAAAGTTCCGGTGCAGGTGTGCGATTATCCATGTTTGAAATTAGTGAAACCAATTCAATTTTTTGGAAAAAATTTAACTATCGGTTTCGAAACCCTATATTCATCCTCATATATACAACCCGAAATCTACATGATCACCATTCTTCGTCGGCTCAGGCAACACTTTCTTACGTCAAATAAATTTTCCAAATATCTTCTTTATGCCATTGGCGAAATAATTCTTGTGGTGCTGGGAATCGTTATCGCACTGCAGCTGAACAACTGGAATGATGAACGGAAAATGAATGCCAGTTTTGATAATCTCCTTCTGTCACTTGAGGATGAACTGAATAGCAATATTCAGGAATGTTCCTATGAGATTTTCTGGGGTCTTACCTATATCGAGCGTTATGATTTGATCACTTCTGACAGCATCACACGGGACGTGTACCGGGAGAACCCGCAGTTAAGAGATCTTATCGGAGCGAACCAGCTTGATATCATCTCTGAAGACATAAATTCACTTATCAATAAGCAGGATGAATTTCCTTCGAAATACAAACCGCTTATACCATCGCTCAAGAAGTTTCTCACCATCATATCGAGATACGAAAACTCTGTACGGAACATAAGCGATGTTGTAAAGTCATATCGTTCCTATATCACCCAGAACACAACCTGGATGGGCGACAGGGATTTAACTGTGAAGGAATCTGAAGCCATGGAGGCACAAATTGATTTCTATATGAACGACCCGGTTTATATGAATTTTCTGAGCAATCACAGTTATTTCTATGAAGAATCTATCCGGAATATGATCGGAATACGCGCGGTATGCCTTGTTTTGCTGGCCCAGGTAAAGCAGATCCGTGATCATCTGAGCCCGGATGAAATCCAGGGACTCCTGGTTTCAAACAACATGATACATTTCGAGAGCTATGATTGTTCCCAATCACCGGAAGAAAGAATGCCGGTAGTTCCTTTTGAAACCTACTATCCCTTTATCAATTCTTCCGAACAGGATATTGTCCTTCATTGGATTGATGACCAGGAACATAATGTATTGGTCAGGGCTGGAGAAATGATCGTGAATTCGGTGACCCACCGGATTTATGATCAGGATATTATTGAAGTGCGTATTGATGGTGAATGCGCTCAGAAGTACCGCACTGCCATCGATGGTTTTTTACTTTTTCGCTAAATTCAGATATGTCTGATCAAAATATAACCTATCTCAAAGACCCGGAAAACATGCCCCATGCCTTTGCTGAAGGCTGGAATGAACGTAATGCAAATAAAATTGCCGGCCTGTTTGCTCCCGATGCAGAATTTGTGAATGTAGTCGGCCTGTGGTGGCACAATAGAAAGGATATATACAAGGCCCACGATTACGGACTGAAAAAGATCTTTCAAAATTCCACCCTGTCGGTGGGCACGGTAAAGAAACGACTTCTGTCTGATACGGTTGCAGTGGTTCATGCCAGGATGCGCCTTGGCGGACAAACCTCCCATGTTAATATAAAATCCCCCGGAACGCGTCAAAATATTTTCACCTTTGTAATGTTTCGGGAACAAGAAGGATGGACCTGTGTCGCCGCGCAAAATACAGATGTGGTACCCGGAAAAGAAACCAACATCGTGGACGGCGACAATCAAATTCATTCCGTGGATTACAGAAAATAATGGTTGTGATTGTGCCATTCATATAAAGTACCGTGATCTATTCATTTCAACGGCATACCTTTGAAGCACTAATCCAATTCAATATGAACAGACTATTTTTACTTCCCCTCCTTCTCATCGCGTGTTCAGCACCGAAGGAAAATCCCGAGAATGACGTATTTCAAAGCATCAATAGCGAGGTACTTCAGAATTCCGACGGGTACAACAGTCTTCGCGAAGCGACTCAAACGATCGGTCACAGGCTTACCGGTTCTGAAAATGGAGCGGCGGCGGAACAGTTCATATATGACAAACTGGTATCCTACGGGTTTGAAGATGTGGCGTTCCAGGAATTTGAAGTGGAGGCCTGGAGCCGGGGAACCATCTCTGTAACGTCCTCTGTCAATGGAGAGGCAGATACAATCCCTTCTGTTAGTCTCGGACATTCACCGGATGAAGCAGACGTTTCTGCCCAGGTTGTTGATATGGGTAATGGATTGGCTTCCGACTATGTGAATATCGGCGATAAACTTCAGGGTAAAATAGCGCTCACCTATATTTCATTATTACCCGACACACCGGATGGAACACGAAATTTGCACCGCTCCGAAAAGACCGAACTGGCCATTCAGCATGGTGCAGCCGGTGTGATCATTTTTAACCAGGTAGATGGGGGTGTTTTATTAACAGGGACTGCGTCCGTAACAGGTGAGATCCTGACGATTCCGGCGGTTTGTATTGGTAAAGAAGATGGTATGGCCATGAAGGATCAGCTGGCAAAGGATCCGGGAAGTATTACCGCCACGATCAAAATGACCAATAACAGCGGAATGATCAAAGCCAGAAATGTAATTGCCACTCTCAAAGGCAGTGAACTGCCTGATGAACGCGTAATCGTTGGTGGCCATCTCGACAGCTGGGACCTGGCGACCGGGGCCATTGATAATGGGATTGGATCTTTTTCTGTTTTGGATATCGCGCGTACGTTCAAGGCCAATAATCTTCAGCCAAAACGCACGGTTCAATTCGCATTCTTTATGGGCGAAGAGCAGGGACTGCTGGGATCCACCTACATGGTTGAACAGGCCGAGGAAAACGGGACAATCGATGAGATTAAATTCATGATGAACCTCGACATGAGTGGTAATCCGGTTGGAATGAATGCTTCCGGTGCATCCATCGATACGATTTTCTTTTCCGAACTTGGATCAAAGATCCAGTCAATCGATACCGTTTATAAAGCGGGATTTTCTTCGCGTGCAGGCTTGCACAGCGATCACCAGCCGTTCATGCTCGCGGGAGTTCCGATCCTGTCGGTTCATTCAAACCTTGACAGGAGCATTTACAAATGTTATCATGCCGACTGTGATTCATTTGACCTCGTAAATGAAGAGCACATGCGGAATACAGCACGTTTTGGTTCGATGATGCTGTTTGCGATTGCAAATGCAGAAGAGCTTCCGGCGGTAAAAATGAATTCGGAGCAGACCAAACAATTCATGATCGATAACGGACTTGAGGAAAACCTGAAAATGCAGGGGGACTGGAAGTGGGGTGAATAGTTCATCTTTATTTTCAAACGCTATATTAAATGCTGAAATTTTTCAGAAGGATCAGGGCCGAAATATTCAATGACCACGGGTCATCCTCTCCAGCAATGCGGATTAGAAAATACCTTCTCTATGCACTGGGTGAGATCGTGCTGGTGGTGATTGGAATTCTGATTGCCCTGAGTATTAATAATGCGAACCAGAATAGCATAATCCGGGAAAAGGAGCAAAAATATCTGGCAGGCTTGCTGGATGAATTCCAAGCCAGTAAAACCAAACTGGATAACCTGATTAAGGTGAACAGGCAAAATTATACCGGTGCTAAAAAGCTGTTGTTATCACTGGAAAATTCAGCAACAGA
This sequence comes from Cyclobacteriaceae bacterium, assembly GCA_050289805.1. Classification (GTDB taxonomy): domain Bacteria; phylum Bacteroidota; class Bacteroidia; order Cytophagales; family Cyclobacteriaceae; genus JAUILA01. The sequence goes on along the minus strand of JBNKGL010000006.1, from coordinate 16,786 downwards.
AATGAAAGAAGATGAGTTGAATATCCTGCTTTTCAATTCACTGGTTTTCGATGTTGCCTATAATCCTAACAATTCCTTGCTTGAGGAAATGATGAGTTCAGGGAGCCTTAAAGATATCTCTAACCCCCAACTGAGGACATTCCTCACGTCATGGGATTCCTTTATCGGTAAAATCAGAATCCAGGAAGCAGAACTTCGGCAACAGCGACAGGATATCGTGGATCTTTTTCGCAACGGTAATGGCAGCATTCGCGCCATTCTTGATCAGGCGAACGTTACCCCCGATATGCTGGGAATTCCGAAAAGCAATGATGTGAAAAGCAACATGCAGATTTTACGATCGCAGGAATTTGAAAATAATATGCTTTTGTTCATCCTTACGAGCATCAGCACTGAAAAAGAACACTACCAGCCCCTCTCACAGCGAATCACTGAAATTCAGGATCTGCTGGAATCGGAAATAAAAAAATAATCCTTTTACTTATCCAGCCAGCTTTTAAATTCCTGGACCCTTTCACGGCTGACAATCACGTCCATGTCACTGGAATGACGCAGCTTGATTCGCAAACGGCTGTTGCTGTATTGCACAATATCCTCAATGGATTCGAAGGAAATTATGTATTTCCGGTTAATGCGAAAGAATCTTTCAGGGGAAACAGAATCAATGATCTGATCCAGTGAATAATCCAGAAGGTATTTGTTTGAATCTGAATACAGGGCATAGGTTGCTTTGTGCGCAGAATAGAAATAGAGAATCTTATTCGTTTCAAGGGAATGAATATGTTCACCCAGCTTTACAATAAACCGCTCTTTATACGGGGAGGAAAGCATTTGTCCGGCAGATTTTATCCGCTCCTGCTGCGGGGGTGTACTGTTCCTTGTGAGTGTTTCGATTTTTTTCAGTGCATTTCTGATATCATCCCTTTCCACAGGTTTCAGAATATAATCCACACTGTTCACCTTAAAAGCCCGAAGCGCATATTCATCGAACGCGGTTGTAAATACGATGGGACATTGGAGTGTGACGGCATCCAGAATTTCAAAACTCAGCCCATCCCCCAATTGAATGTCCATAAAGACGAGGTCCGGCTCTTCATTTTTCAGAAACCAGATGATGCCAGATTTTACCGAATCGAGAACAGCGCAGATCTCTATCCCTGCATCAAGACTCACAAGGAGGTTCCTCAGGTGATCTGCTGCCAGTTTTTCGTCTTCAAGAACTACTACTTTCATGATGATTTTCGATGATAGGAATTTTGACTGAAAAGGTATTATCCTCGTTTATCACACTCATCTTCTTATGAGTAAGTAATTCAATGCGTGCGTTTAAATTCTTAAGTCCGATGTGGGGTGAATCTGTCACCGGCCGGTTTTTAATCCTGATGCTGTTTTTGACTTCTACATATTCGCCGTCATCACTCACCTGAACTGTGAGTGGATATTCTTCACTGATCTCATTATGCTTAATGGCATTTTCAATCAGGGTCTGAATCGAAAGCGGGGGTATGGAATAGCCTTCCGTTCTGGAAAGGTTCAAATCAATTTTCAGATTCTCCCCAAACCTGATTTTCTGAAGGTAGAGGTATGAGTTCACAAAACTTATTTCCTCTGAGATATCGACAACTTCCCTGAACTGGTTATCCAACAGGTAGCGGTATACTTTTGAAAGCTGCTTGATGAACTTGGCTGATTGATCTGCATCCACATAGACAAGGCTGCTCAGCGCATTCAGACTATTGAACAGGAAATGCGGATTGATCTGGGCCTTCAGCGCCTCAAACTGCGATTTTAGTGATTCCTGTTTGATCTTTTCAGCATTGATCGATGTCTGCCGCCAGGAGATGAAAAACATTTTCGCATTAAAAAACAGGGAAATCACTACCGTAATTGCTACAGCTACACCTGCACTGCTCAGGAAATCCTGAAATGAATTGGTCATCCCCATATTAATATTCCACATGGCGCCGAATGCATAGTTCAAAAAGAGCATTGCTAATGGGGTATAAACAAGGATTCCAACCACCCCCCAGGCCAGACGCTTGCCGGGGTTATCCATCCAGGAAATTTTAGTGCTGATGTAATTCGATAACAACCCATTCCCCTGCCACATAAATATCCAGATTACAGAGGAAAAGATTCCAACTTTAAGAAACAGTTCGAAATTCTCAATACAATTCGTACACATTAAAAGGCCGATTGGAAAACCAATCAGGCCTATTATGAGTGTTTCTTTCAAGCAAGATATGATCGCCGACCTCTTCACGGGTTCAATCTATAAATTATTTGCATCTTTCCTGAAAGCCGAGTGCCATATTCTTGCCCCAGCTCGGATAAAAAGGGATGTCTGAAGAATAATTCTCGAACAGTTCAATTGCCCTGTCGTTCATTTTACATGCTTCACTGCCATCCTGACCAAAAAACTGGGCAGTGCCGTAGCTCAGCTGCGCAGTAAAATACATAACCCGGGGATTATTGGGATCGAGTTCCATGGCTTTTGACAGGATGGTGCCGCTTTTTCCGGAATATTCCGGTCCCCTGCTTTGAGGGTCCACCGAAATACGCAGCATATAAATGAACCCCTGCAGTGCCATCACCTCAACATTTTTCTCCTCAATTGAGGATGCCTTTTTAAGGTATCCTTCTGCCTGATCAAGGTAGTCATCCTTCATTTTGGGGTCATTGTTCATCGCTGCGTACATGGTTAGGGTATATGCTGCATAGTAGGCGGGGATCCATTTGTCCTGTTCAACCGCCGAGATCCGTGAGAAGGTATTGGATACTTCCAGGAAAGCTTCCGGACTGCGGGCTTCCGATAACTGGTCCATACCTTTCTGCATGGCTTCCGTGTACTTGTCATTGGCGTAAAGCGTTGTTACCGCCACCAGGATTCCGATTATTAAAATAATTGACTTTTTCATGATGTACTTGTTTATAGATTTGGTAATTGATTCATTTTATTGCCTTTGGACAGGGTGATAAATACACCCAGGAACAAGAACCGGTCTGCAGGAGGTACGATTTCCTGGCTCACATAAACACCGTTATCATTGGGCTCCTGTGCATATTCGTAGCCGAAAATATTTTTTCTGCCAGTAAGATTTGTCATGCTGAAATACACGATCACATTGGTTTTCATCAGGTAGCTGATATTCATGCTCAGGTTGTGATATGCATTGGTCTTTTCACTGTTGAATGTTGCCAGGTTGGGATCGTTGTATCTTCTTGGAGAACCGAACGTGTAGGTAAGTCCGAGCTGACTGCGCAGCGAAGGAAACCAATGTTTGTAGACCACCGAAAGATTATGTGCGCTAACAAAAGATGGGGTGCTCAACTCCGGATAATCCTGGTAGTTTCGTTTTGAATCCAGGTACGAATAGCTTACCCAGTAATCTACATTCTTAAATGTCTTCGGGTCTCTCCAGAAAAGATCTATTCCTTTCGCGTAACCATTGCCTGTATTTGTAAGGAGGTTTTCAGAATTCGTCTTGACAAGATCATTGTAATTTTTGCTATACGCCTCTACACGAAGGGTTCGCTCTTTGCGGGTTATCTGGTAACTGAGAATAAGGTGCGAAGCCTTTTCCTGTCCGATGTTTTCATTTCTGAAGATGAACTCCGTACGCGGACGTTGTCTGAATATACCCCATGCGGCGCTTAGCTGTCCCATTTCACCCAGACGAACGCCGGCCGAAACACGGGGATCGAAGGACCACTGGTTGATACGGGAATTATACTCCATTCGGCCTCCGGAACGGATGGAAATATTTTTATGTACTGCCCAGTTGGCTTCTACAAATGTGGCATTCAGTATAGTCTGGCTCTCAAGGTCCAGCTCGCCCGACGTGTTTTCCTGGCGGTTCTGAAAACCGAATTCATTGACAAACACTTCATTTCCTGCATTGATGGTGAGCGTGGCAACAGGGTCGTAATATACCGCCGCCTTCACGTGCAATCCTGAAAGACTTTCGTCAATATGATTTGGAGACTGATGAATCGATGTATTAGACCTGGTGTACGATATGCCTCCACGGTAGTAGAGATTATCAGTCACTTTATCTGAAACCAATGTATTCAGGTAGAGGTAGTTGTTTCGGATTTGTGTTGGTAAAGCCGTATCCTGTCCAACTGGCAGCTGGTTCAGATCCATGGTTGAATGATTGCCTTTGAAGTAGGTCTTCAGTACAAAATCATCCTTTGCATAGCGGTATGCCGCATTTGCTTCAACTGATTCAGGAGAATGATTCCAGTCGAGGCGCTGCTTCAGCAGGGCAAAATATGGCGTGAGATTTGTGTATTCGAGCTTGGCTGCGAGCGAGGAGTTTTCCCATGCTTTTGTCCGGGAAACATCGAGCCCCACAGTCATCAGGGAGATATCCGTCCGGTCTGAACCCGCCACATCCTTGGTATTGAGGATCAAAGCAGATGAGAGAGCCTGACCATATTCGGCCGAATATCCACCGGTAGAAAAACTCATACCGCTGAACATCATGGGAGAAAACCGGGATCGGGTGGCCACGTTGGGTACGGTGGTTGAATAGCTGTCCAGGACTGCAAGGCCATCGATAAAAGTCATCGTTTCTTCGCCATCACCGCCGCGAACGAATACGCGTCCTTCTTCTCCGACGGTGGTGGTGCCGGGTAAAGTGTTCAGAGCGCCAGCGATATCAGCGGTGGCACCCGCGGTAGTTACAATATCGAGCGGCTTCAAAACCTCTCCTTTACTTCCGGCGCCGGCATCAAAGCTGCCTGCAGCGATCACGACCGGATCCATTTGTAGAATATCTTCAGCGATTTCTATCTTAAGAAATTCCGGTGAAGCTGAGCCATCCAGATTTAAGGGAAGCTGTGTCTCCCGGAAGCCCATGTAGCTTATGATCAGCAGTTGCGCACCTTCCATGGTTGTTTCAAAGTTGAAATTTCCCAATGTATCGGTGCTGGTGCCGTCGTAACTGTCAAAAATGTAAACGCTGGCTCCTATGACCGGGCTGCCTTTTTTATCAATGACCTGGCCGTGCAGGGATGTTTGAGCGAAGGCGCCTGTCAGAATGATGCACTGTAGCGCCACCAGTATGATTGTAATTCGATTCATTTTCGCCGTTTTCATGAATCAAATTTTGGAACAAAGCAGCTGCTTTAGAAAAAAAGGTTACTGAACTGTCGAATTTTAGAGATGAGTTGTAGAATTACCCATATACCGTACCTACCCCAAAGGGATCCCGTTGGGACGGCACGGGATTATTAAATTGCGTCGCGTTCTACCCATATCATGTCCCTACGGGACAATGTTCTACTCCTTACTCCCTACAACCTGGTCCCTGGTTTTGCGCCGTCCATTCCCCCTAATCGTCATCCCTGCCTGCCGGTTTACCCACCGGAGTGACAGCGTAGGTAGGCAGGCAGGGAGGCCATTGGCATGCGACGGAATGGCTGCTACATAAAAAGGTCTATGCTTCATTATGGTCGTAGATAGGAATCTACGACCAGCTTCATGCGCCGTACCTGACGGCACGGGGTTCATACATAACATCGTTTGCTACCCATACGCCGTCCCGCTGGGAAGGGAACTGGTGAATAGGCAAACAGCACTACTGACTACTGACTACTGACTGACTGCTATTACCTCTTCTTCAACAAAATACATCATCAGCTCTCCTTTTCCTTTCACATCGATCAGTCCGCGTGGCGTGCATGTATAATGTTCCTTCACCAGGTTATAGGTGGATTCTGAAATATTGATCTTACCGGGCAGGCTGTTGGATTCCATTCGGGAGGCTATGTTCACCGTATCTCCCCAGATGTCATATGCGAATTTTTTAATGCCTACAATTCCCGCTACCACCGGACCGGAATGCAGGCCTATCCGAATTTCAAAATAAGGTTCGTTCTTCTCTTTTTTAAGAGCGATATTTTTCTGCATAAACTCCTGGATTTCCATGGATGCTTTCACCATATCCAGGGCATGATCCGGGTTTGCCTCCGGCAGTCCGGATGCCGCCATATAGGCATCACCAATTGTTTTGATCTTCTCAATCTGATATTTTCCGATGATCTCATCAAATGCCCGATAGCACTTATCAATTTCCGAAACGAGTTCTGCCGGCGAGAGGCCTGCCGCAAATTGTGTGAAATTCTTAAAGTCGGTAAACAGGATCGTAACCTCATTATACAAGCGCGCCTCAGCCTTGCCATTCTCCTTAAGTTCTTCAGCAATTTGCGCCGGTAGAATATTGAGAAGCAATTTCTCGGACCTGTCCTTTTCTTTTTCAATAATTTTATTCGTGCTATTGATGAATCTGTACCGATTATACAGCCCACCCAAAAGTACCAGAAGAAATACTCCAAGGATTGCGGCAGCCCAATTAATGGTTTCAGACCGGTCTGCCCGGAGCCGCTGAATTTCCGCGTCTTTTTCAACCGCCTCCAGCGCCTGCCTGTTCTTTTCTTCCTGGTATTCGGCTAATTTCATCTGGGCCTCATCTGACTTTTTGGACACTACCGAATCCATATATTCAATCCTGAGAAAATAATATTTTTGCGCCCGTTCATAATCCCCGACGGCGGCATAGGCCATCCCCAGGTATTTATAGTTTTCAGCCATCTGGGCCTGGTAATCAATACTTTCCGAAAACGCGGTTGCCTTTTCCAGTAAAGGAATCGCCTCATCATAGTTGCCGGATTTCATCAGCAACATAGCCTGTAACCGCTCACTGTCGCTGCGTGAAACCGGATCGTCGAGCTGTTCACCCAAATCGAGCGCCAGCTGGTTGTAATATCCCGATGAATCATAGGAATCACGCAGGTAGAACATATTTGCTAGCAATTGATAGGCAATCAGGCGGTCATAATCCTGACCAGTCTCGTTAAAGAGCCGGATTGATTTCTGAATGTAATATGTTCCGGTATCATAGGACTCCAGCATTACATATGAATTTCCATAATTCATATAATTCAATGCCAGCTTACGCTTGTTGCCGGCCGCCTCATTCAGATTCAGGGCTCTTTTCAGGTATCTCATCGCAATATTGGGCGAATTCATTTGCAGATAACGAAGGCCGAGGTTATTGTAGGCGGTTGCCATCTGTGAGGTGTCCTGGATTGATTCGGCCAGATTGATGGTTTTCAGCAAATATTCAATGGACTTTTCCATTTCACCTTTATAGGAATAGGCGATGCTGATATTGTTGTAAATATTTGCGGCGGTTTTTGGACTGCCCGTAAGCCCAATAGCGATTTCAGCACCTACATGATAATAAATCAGGCCGGTGTCTATATCTCCGTTGATCTCATATGCAAGTCCGAGATTATTATACCCAAGCGCCTCTCCCTTTCGAAAATTGATTTGCTCAGAAATTCGGATCATTTCCTTCGCATAAAAGATGGTAGTGTCCTTGTTTCCTTGAGCCAGGCTAAATACCGGACCACTCAGATCATAGACATGGATGCTGTCGGGGTTGGCGAGGAGTTCACGGTACAGACTATCGACATACTGGATACCTTCGAGTTGCTGTGAGGCCACTGTGAACGGGAAACCTGCAAGAAGCAGGATAATGAGATTACGCATAGATGCTTTGTTACTGCAATCAGGTCAGCTATGTGACCGTGAATGTTGTAATAAAGCAAAAAGAGAGGAATAATGGAAATGTTGCTACCGATATGCCGTCTCTTCTCCTCTGATCGTCATCCCGGCGGAACTCCGGGTTTAGCCCGGAGTCGGGCCGGGATCTCCCCATGGTTTGCAGGTAGGCATTCGGGATTATTAATATCTATCCCTTTTCAGGGGAATCATTTTATAGACGGAGCGTACCTTCAGCACGCAATCGCAAACAACGTCCTTTTCTACATACCGAGCGTACCTTCGGCACGCATACGGCACGGGATTTATTAATAATTCCGTTTTCTACCCATAGCACGTCCCTACGGGACGGGAATGGCGTTCAGCAGGACAGGCAGGGACACCTTCGGAGTGGTACGGGATGCCCCTCCCCAATCGTCACCCCCGCCTACAGGCAGGCAGAGATCTCCCCCTGGTTTACAGACCTGCCTTTCAAAACTAAACATAACTCTATTGGCAGGACCTCTATGCACCGTACCTGACGGCACGGGATTTTTTAATAATTCCGTTTTCTACCCACAGCACGTCCCTACGCTTCTACATAAAAAGGTCTATGCTCAGTTATGGTCGTAGATAGGAATCTACGACCAGCTTGTTTCTTTTTGTGCATTACACCCCATTCTGGTCGTAGATTCCTATCTACGACCAGCTTCATGCACTATACCTGACCCCGAAGGCTTGTATGCCGGCAGGCAGGGATCTCCTAGTGGTTTGCAGGTTTGCAGACAGACAGGTTGACTACTGACTACTGACTATCCGCCAGAGGCGGACGCCTTTGGCGCTGACTACTGACTACTTTCCTGTCCCTTTCGAAAACATCTTATCATTAAAACTGGTAGAATCTCCCTTGGGGATCGTCAGGCTTTTCCAGTCGCTTCCTTTGATCATACGGCCAACATATACGATTTGTCCGATATGATAAGAATAGTGTGCAAATTGCCGGTTAACGGCTTCCATAACCGAATGCGCCTGATTTCGGATAAAAACCTCTGTTCCAAAATTCTCCGGGGTGATGGAATCCAACGCTGCAAAAAGACAATCCCAGCCGTCGTTCCATTTAGTCATCATCTCTTCCCGTGACTGAATCACAGACTCAAATTCGAGGTCCCTCTGCCGCCATTCCTTTTCACCGTCGGAAGTCAGAAAATCTGTCCATCGTGATTTCATATTGCCCCAGAGGTGGTTCACCATAATGGCAATTGAATTGCTTTCCGGATTATATTGCCAGAATAAATCATCATCATCCAGCTGATCGAATGTCCTTTCGCCTAACGATTTATAATATTCAAACTGCTTTCTGATGCTGTTAATATATTCCTGTTCCATAGTATTTTATTCGCTGCGGATGGCATCGATAGGATTTGATAATGCTGCGCTAATGGCCGTTCGGCTAATCGTGGCGAAAACCAGCACCGTAATGATCAGGAACCCGATCAGGTATTCGATCGGACTGATATCAATACTGTAAACAAAGGATTCCAGCCAATCGGCAGCTGCGTAATAGGACAACGGGATCGCCAACAGGAACCCTATGATCACCAGAATAAGGAATTCCCGGTACATCTGTGAAAGTATCGTTCCTACATTTGCTCCCAGTACCTTCTTGATGCCGATTTCTTTTTCCCTTCGCTGTACATTATACAATATCATTCCGTAAAGACCCATACATGAAATGGCAATGGCGATGAGGGTGAAGTAGGCGATGATCATTCCAAAATCCTCGTATGCCTCATACTGACGTGCAAGATTTTCATCGAGCATGGAGTATTCAAATGTTTTTTCCGGAAACAGCTTATTCCAGGTGTCTTCCATATATGAAATCGCGGTTGGCAGATCGTTGCCCATAACCTTGACCGCCAGTAACGGAGAGCCAAAAGCACTGATATCTGCCGAAAGCGGCGTCAATGGCTGTGTGAGGCCCATAAAATGAAAATCCTTCATGACACCCACGACCGTTCCGATCTTTCCTTCGAGGTTAAATGTTTTCCCTATAGCATCCTGAGGATTCCCCCATCCATATTCACGCACGGCGGTTTCATTTACCATAAAACCTTCTGTTGCATCGGAGGCATACTCCCGGCTCAACGGTCTTCCGGCAACAATCTCGATATCGAAGGTTTCGAAGAAGTCATAATCAATCTTCAGATTGGCGTGAAACATATTATCTTCCGGGGTAAAGCCTTCCGGAACAGTGCCCCGAAACGTAATGCCGCTTCCCACTTCCGATGATAACCGGGTGGAAGAACTGATGAATGACTGGCTCTTTAATTCATCAGCATAGGTGTTCAGACGAGTTTGGAATGTTGTATCTGTGCCGGAAAATATGTTGTTCAGATTCTGACTGAACAGACTGATCATTACAATTCTTTCCTTGTCGAAACCCAGCGCCTTATTATTTATAAAGTTCAGCTGCTGCAATATGATAAGCGCGGCCACCAGCAGGAAGCTTGTGACCACAAGCTGGAATCCGACCAGTGAACGTCGCAGCAATTTCCCTCCCCCTGTTGCCTGAAGTTTACTTCCTTTCAGTGCGTTCACTGTATTAAACCCCGTTACGAAAAACGCCGGGTAACTTCCTGCCAGAAGCGTGAGTAAAAGAATCAAACCAATCAGGAGTAAAACGAGCTGACCATCCATTACTTCAGAAAAAACAAAATTCTTATTGGTGAGATCATTCAGAATCGGGATACTCAGGTTCACAAGAAATAAGGCAACCAGTACCGATACACCTACAAAAAGAAACGCTTCCGTCAGAAACTGGAATACCAGTTGTCGCTTGTCGGAGCCCATTACTTTCCGAACACCGATTTCCTTCACGCGGGAAAACGATTGGGCCGTTGATAGATTGATATAATTGATACTCGCGATGGCGAGTGTGAGAAGGCTCACCGCAATAAAGAGGTAGATGGTCGACCAGCTGTTGGTTGCTTCCGGCTCAGCCAGGAGGGTTGATTCCATGTGAATATCCTTCAATGGAAAGAGGGTAAACACCTGGCCAACCTGCATCTGTTCAGGCGCGAATTCTTTCATGAAATCATCCATGCTTCTATCGATGGTTGATGGATCCGCCCCTTCCTTTAAAAGTATATAGGTAAATGAATGGCTGATTACGAAATTCCGCTCCAGGTTTTGACGCATGATCGCAGAGGTCTGATCATCTTCAAGATCGAACATGTTATCATACGGTAGCAGCATGGAAAAATGAATTGAGCTGTTCGAAGGATATTCCTTTACAACCCCAACAACCTCGAAGTCAATTCTGCCGGAGAAATTAAGTGATTGTCCGATCGGGTTTTCTGTGCCGAAATATTTTGTAGCCGTTACATCGGTAAGCAGTACTGTATTTTCACGGAAGGCTTCATCCGGAGATCCCTGGATGAATTCGAGATCAAAAATGTCGAGGAAGGTTGTATCTGCGAAATAAACAGATTCCTCCTCATAAATTTCAGGAGAGCCACTCCTTTTAATACTCGCACTCCGGCCAAAGAGACGGGCCACAGATTCGATATCCGAAAAATACTCAGGAAGCCGTGGGGCTATGGGCGGAGGTGAACTTGCCAACTCCATGTTTTGGGTTGGTAATGAATATTTAATGCGATAGATCCGTTCCAGTTTTGTCTGAAAGCGATCATAATTCACTTCTTCCCGCACATAGATAAAGATCAGTACGGTAAGGGCAATCCCGATGGATAGACCTGTGAAATTAATAATTGAAAAGACCTGGTGCTTGACAATATTACGCCAGGCAGTGCTGAGAAAGCGTCGGAACATGTTTACGGTTGTTGTTAAGGATACCTGATTTTACGTAAAATGAACAGGGCTGGTTCAGCCACTCATCAAAGTTTGCGACCACCCAGTAATCAAACCCGTCTTGAAGACCGGGCGCATTACACAATCTTCGGAAATTTCCACGGTTTCCTGTATTCCGGCTTAATGAATGCATTGGCCGGATGGTCCTTGCCGAACGAGCCTGATGCCGCATCCCATTCGAGGCGGCTTTTGCTTCGGAGGGCGATATTTCCCATATGGGCATATTGGGCCACCAACCTGCCGTTTTCCACCGGGCAGTTGGGAGTTTCCCTGGACCTGATGCATGCCAGGAAATTTTTTACATGCTCCTCATGGTGCTCCTTCCCACCGCGTGGCGGAATCGGAGGTACTTTGTATGCACCATTCTCAACCACAGGATGCACTTCCCACCCTTGCCGGTTGGCAAATATGGTGGCATCATTTCCTACAAATTCAAGTCCGTAATTCTTGCCGTACGGACCGTTATTCACCCCGGCGATATTGGTCCAGTTCATCACATAATCCTTCATCTGCCAGGTAACGCTCATAGTATCGAAGGTCTCGTGAGCGTAATTCTGGAAGGCATAATTGCCTCCGGATGCGCTCACGGCGATTGGTGCATAATCGACATCTTTTGCCCAAAGCGCCATATCGATCAGGTGTACGCCCCAGTCGGTGACGAGCCCTCCCCCATAATCCCAGAACATTCTCCAGGTGCCATGGAAGCGGTTCGGGTTGAACGATCTTTCGGGTGCCGGGCCGAGCCACATATCATAATCCACACCTTCGGGAACAGGGCTGTCGGGGAGTTTCTCCGGTCCCCTGCCATATTCAAAATTTGCCCAGACGTTCACCTGCCGGAGCTGACCGATCTTGCCGGATTTAATAAATTCCATAACATCCATCCATTGCGGTGCGCTGCGCTGTTGCTGTCCGACCTGCACCACCCGTTCGTATTTATGTGCGGCAGCCACCATCTCATCAAGTTCGGCAAGGCTGTTGGCCATGGGTTTTTCGACATAGACGTCCTTTCCCGCCTTGCATGCCTCGATCATGATCAGGCAATGCCAGTGATCCGGTGTACCGATGATCACGGCATCGACGTCCTTGTTATCGAGGAGTTTTCTGAAGTCTTTATAGGTTTTCGGTTTGGTTTCCTGGAATTCGAGGACACGCTGGGATCGCGCTGCGAGCACAGAATCATCGATATCACAGAGGGCGACACATTCCACCTCGGGCTGCTTCATGGCATTCTCCAGGATATAGAACCCCATTCCACGAGCACCGATGAGCCCGATACGAATTTTATCGGCCGCCCCGACGGCAGATTTCCGGGATTTTGCCAGCGCGGCATTGATGGGAAAGAGTCCGGCCCCAAGGGTGAGAGCACCGGCACTGGAAAGGAATTTTCGTCGGTTGTAGCTGGGAGACATGGCTGAATTGTTGGTGATGGTATAAGTTCAAAATTTTAAGCGTGAAAGCAAAATTTGGGTGGGGTTTGGGAGATGTTGATTTCAAATCCTGACTCCCCGATTCATTTTGCGTTTCCTTCATTCCGTTCAGAAGAATGATTTCTTATAGCTTTTGAACGATTTCATGGATTACTCCTCCATTCTCCGGTATAAATTAATGCTGTACCAAATAACTGAATTCCTATGAACAGACGCAGACTTCTTTTAAAAGCGATTCCAGCATTTGCAACACTGGGGCCAGGATCATCATTTCTTCAAAATCCAAATCCATCTGATGAAACTCTTTTGTCAGAGGCCGCATTTTTGTCTGAAATTGACAATGATTCATTCAATTGGATATGGGGTATTTTAAAAGGGATTTCGGATGATGAACTCGATTGGAAAATTAATGAGAAAGCCAATACGATCCGTTGGATCGTTGGTCACCTGAACTGGTTTGAGGAATGGTCTTGTGATGCCATCGAAGAAACCGGAATCTACCTGATCCGGGAACAGCCGACGACTTCATTCCAGTCAGATAATTATGAGGAAATGAAAACCAGGTTTTCGAATGCCCGGGAAAAATACAAAGCACTGACCGATAACATCACTCCGGAACAAATGAGGCGAAGTGCAGAATATCTTTATAATGATTATGACAACAAACGTGCTCAGATAGATCTGAGGACAATTCTTGCCATTCACAGCACACATTTTTACGGACATTTATACCAGATCAGAATGATCCGCGGTACCTACAGCCGTGTCAATGATACGGATAAGTCAAAGTTTGATAAATGGTAGAATTAAGTTACTTTGTTAGTCGTGGACACCGCCCGCACAAAACGTTCTGAACATCTTTTTTTTATGGCTGCGGCCAGCTTCTTCCTTCTTGCAAATATAATTGGTTTTGGTACCAGTGTGAATTCGCGTATTGAAAATGAGGGATCTCTGGCGGGACATATCTATGTGCACGGATTGTGTGCGGGACTTTGGATTATTCTCTACTTCATCCAGACAACTCTTGTTTTTACCGGAAACGTGAACTGGCACATCAGATTGGGTAAAGCAGGTGCATTGGTTTTACTGCTTATATTAATCTCAGGGTTTTATGTGGCATTTATGGTTCCCGTGTTATATGAGGTCGAACCACCTTACAGTCAGCCAGGCCGGGATTTTTCGGCGATTCTTCTGGCGGTTGGTACTGCTTTCATGGGGTTGAAGTACAGAAAGAACCCGTTCGTTCATAAACGTCTGATGCTGATTGCCACGTTAATCCTGAGTTCCGCCGGAATTGCCAGGGCCGTTAATTTTTTAGGTCTTGCTACTCTGGGCCCGGTGGGGATCATATCATTTCTGATCCTGCCCATTTTTGCATTATTTCTTCTGGATTATATTAATCAAAGGAAGGTATTCAGGGTGAACTTCGTTGGGTTGTTGCTCGTAGTTTCGCTGTTTGCTTTATCCGCTCCTCCGGTGTGGGAGAATGAATATCTGCAGCCGGTAATGGAAGTTCTTGTAGGATGGTTGTCGTGAATTGAAATACTTAAGACCGTTACAAAAACGAGGATTTGGGTAAGGTCTTTCATGAAAAGCAGATCAACCAATCCGGGGAACATCTTCCTTATCTGGATTATTTTAATAATAATTCTTTTCATGTATGCTACTGACGCGGAGCGATCAGCGCATTCTTGCTGTACATGAGCCTTGCGGAAAGGCGTGAGAAACGGCCGTAGAGAATACCCGTTATGATGGCGAAACTAATCCATCCAAAGATGGATTCGAATGAGGAAATAATTCCCATGGCCATCCCAATTGGCGCCATGGTACCGCATCCTACCGTGGTGAACGTCTGGAAGCTGAAAAAATAACATTCGAGAAACCGGTTAAAACCCGACCAACCTTTCAATAGGATAAGAAGAAAGACCTTGGACTTTTCAATCTGTGGTACAATCGGATTAGGGACTAATAATTTGTTGTAAAATTCTGATTTTAAGATAAATAAGATAAAATTAGGTGTTGATATTTTATCTTATTCCTATTACATTGTAATAGTAGATTATATTGATATACGTTGGGCCGCTGTCCCGGTGGAGTTGGCAAGTGAATGAAACCTAAATGAGATCATCATGTCCATCAGAAATCAACCACCGATCAATGCCTTCCGGCCTTTAACAACCCCCCGATTATTTCGCATCTCATTCATTCTTTCTGTTTTCTTTGGAGTCATCCTGGCGACCTATTCTGCAGATGCACAGGACCAAGGAGTAAAGAAAGTAGTCATTGAGAAAAAATCGCCTGTTAAGAGACAGGTGAAAAATACTGTCATATTCATTAAAGGGTATGGCCCGGCAGATACAGTTAGGAAACCATCTCTAAAGCTACAGGATATTCCGGAGGGAATTGGTCCTGGGAAAGGTGTACGAATGCTTCATGGAAAGTCAGCCGGGGAAACTAGAGAATTTGACAGGAGTAAAGAAATGATCTTCCTTGATAGAAGTTCTTCCGAAGCTAAGGAATGGATTGGCCGTTATATGGATCAGTTGGACAATGAGACGCCCAAGACGGTGCAAACAGGAGATGTACAGGTCCAAACAGAAGATGTACAGATTCAAACTGTTCAGCCACGACCTTCAGGAAAGCAATCTTCTGATAAAGACTCCGTGGTGTTTTTAGATCTTGATTACAAGTCAATTCAAGGGAACATGAAGCCTACCAACCCGGAAAGTTTATTGCCGAAGCTAACTCCGGGAGACAGGGTAATTGCTTTGCCTGCTTCTGAGGGAAAAGTGGATCAGAATTCAATTAAAGAAGTAAGAATCAATAACCCGGAATCGGAAATGGTGCCAATGAGCGTCGAAGAATCTGAAAGTGAATCTGCGGTTAACCTCCCTCCGGTTGCTGTTCCGGATGTCTTCACGACGCCGAAAGGCCAACCTCTGGTTGTAGAAGCTCCGGGGCACCTTGCGAATGATTATGATTTAAATAATGATCCGATCAGTTGGACATCTTTTCAGGTGCCATCCAATGGGACCATCAGTGATGCAGCTACTGATGGGAGCTTTACCTATACTCCGGATCCGGGATTCAGTGGAATTGATTCCTTTGTGATCACGATAACTGATGGGAATGGTAATTCGGCATCAGGACAGATTGCCATTCTTGTAGAAGATAATGCATCTCCTGTGGCAGTGCCGGATGTATACACGACGGCTCAAGGAGAAGCTTTAATAGTTACCGACCCTGGACATCTGGTCAATGACTTTGATCCGGATGGCGATCCTGTTTTATGGACAAGTTTCGTAGCCCCTGAAAATGGTACGATAAGTGAGGCTACAACAAACGGAACATTTACGTATACCCCGGATCCGGGATTCAGTGGAATTGATTCATTCGTAATTTCCATTACAGACGGCAATGGCAATTTCTCAAACGGATTGGTGATTGTGCTTGTTGAGGAAAACCGTGCTCCCGTTGCCGTTCCGGATGTATTTACAACGAATCAGGGAGAACCCCTGATGGTTAATGCCCCGGGGCACCTGGGTAATGACTATGATTTGGAGGGAGACCCTTTGACCTGGCTTTCGTTTGTGTCACCTGAAAATGGTGCCATAAGTAACACCGCGATTGATGGGAGCTTTACCTATACCCCGGATCCTGGATTCTTTGGTCAGGATTCGTTTGATGTGACTATTTCAGATGGACAGGGCAATGTGACTATGGGCCGGATTACCATTACAGTGATACCTTCGGGCCAACGGCCGCCGGTCGTCATTGCGGATGCATACGTTACAAATGAAAATGAGGCGTTGATTGTGCCCGGGCCCGGACATCTTAGTAATGACTATGATCCGGACGGAGACCCTTTGACCTGGCTTTCGTTTGTGTCACCTGAAAATGGTGCCATAAGTAACGCCGCGATTGATGGGAGCTT
>JBNKGL010000005.1:0-209252 GCA_050289805.1 Cyclobacteriaceae bacterium | reverse complement strand
TCACTGACAGCATTTTTTATAAGTTGTTTTGCTAATGCTCAGAATAATCATTTCGATTCCTTTCTCAGAGCAGGTGCTGACGATGCGAATAAACTGGTTGGATATTATATGGAACCAATCATTGTTGGATTCTCTTATGGAATGGCCAATTCCTGGTATAACACCGCTAAAACACATAAAACCTTAGGATTTGATTTGACTATTACCGCTAATCTGACTTCTGTCCCTTCTTCAAAGGAATATTTCATATTTAATCCAAGTGAATTCACAAATGTCTCCAGTACCGGAGAGACTGATCAGATACCTACGATCATGAGCCCTGAAGAGGAGAATGGCTCTGAGTTGACATTTGCCTATGTTGATGAGATGACTGGCGAAACTATCCGAGGATCATACAGGCCAACCGGCTTAGGTTTTAAGGAGCAATTCGGATTTAATGTTGTCCCCTCTCCTATGGTTCAACTAGGCATTGGCACCTTTAAAAACACGGACATTATTTTTCGATATGTACCGGAAATAAAATATGGTCAATTCAAAACTAGTGTTTTTGGTCTAGGCATAAAACATGACATCAAACAGTGGATTCCTGGATTAAAAAGGGTTCCGATAGATATTTCAATACTTGGAGCATTTAGTGGCCTAGACAATGAGTTGGACATGTCAGACTTCGATCTAGATGGAGAAAATCAAGTCGGAGTATTCAATATCAATAATTGGACTGTTCAGGGAATCATCTCCAAAAAAATTTCTGTGTTAACTATTTATGGATCTATTGGCTACAATGCCATCACCTCCAATCTAAAGATGCTTGGTGAATATGTAATCGTTGATGAATATGATTCATCTCTCAACTTTTCAGTGACAGACCCTATTGATATCAACTATAATGAAAATTCCATACGAATGACCGGAGGAATCAAACTCAAATTCGGCCCTGTATCGCTACATGGAGACTACACGTGGCAAAAGTATCACATTGTTTCGGCTGGATTTGGGATAGGGATTAGGTAAGAGAATTTTATCCACCATATTTTCAATATTCAGAACCATTTTAAGTGTATATGGTTTGTTAAGTAATTAGGAATTTATATTACATAGCATTTGCTAAATCTTAGTACATTTGCTATTCAACGAATGAAAATTATTAATTACAAATCAAAACTTATATCTCAATGGCATTTGATATTGATATGATTAAGGCTGTCTATGCCCGAATGGGTGAGAGGATTGAAGCAGCCAGAAAAGTACTGAACAAACCACTAACTCTGACCGAAAAAATTCTTTACAGCCACTTATTTGATCAATCTACACTAGAAAACTTCAAAAGAGGCGAGTCATATGTGGATTTTGCACCTGACAGGGTAGCTATGCAGGATGCAACGGCACAGATGGCACTTCTGCAATTCATGCAGGCAGGCAAAAAACAGGCAGCAGTTCCATCAACCGTTCATTGTGATCACCTTATCCTGGCAAAAGAAGGAGCCATTGAAGATTTAAGAAATTCCATTAATGCCAGTGGCGAGGTATTTCGCTTTCTGGAATCTGTTTCAAATAAATATGGTATCGGTTTCTGGAAACCCGGCGCGGGGATCATTCACCAGGTGGTTCTTGAAAATTATGCATTTCCTGGTGGTATGATGATCGGTACAGACTCCCATACCGTAAATGCCGGAGGACTTGGAATGATCGCCGTAGGCGTGGGTGGCGCAGACGCGGTGGATGTGATGGCCGGCATGCCGTGGGAATTGAAATTTCCAAAGCTCATTGGGGTAAAGCTAACCGGAAAACTGAATGGTTGGACCTCTGCGAAAGATGTTATCCTGAAAGTCGCCGGTATTCTCACCGTTAAAGGAGGCACCGGATGTATCGTGGAATACTTCGGGCCTGGTGCAGTTTCACTATCCTGTACCGGTAAAGGAACCATATGTAACATGGGTGCTGAAATTGGTGCCACCACATCAACCTTCGGATATGATGAATCCATGGAACGATACCTGCGTGCCACCGGGCGTGCTGAAGTTGCCGATCTGGCCAATGGAATCCGTGAACACCTTACTGCGGATGCAGAGGTATATGAAAATCCCGAAAAATATTTCGACCAGGTGATCGAGATCAACCTTTCGGAACTGGAACCGCATTTGAATGGTCCATTCTCCCCGGATATCGCAACTCCAATCAGCAAAATGGCTGAAATGGCCAAAAAGAATGAATGGCCTACGAAAATTGAAGTCGGCCTCATCGGTTCATGCACAAATTCATCCTATGAGGACATCTCGCGTGCAGCCTCGCTTGCGGAGCAGGCCGTAACCAAGAAATTAAAAACAAAGTCGAAATTCACTATTACGCCCGGTTCAGAGCAGGTACGGTTCACTATCGAACGGGATGGATTCATCGACACATTTGATAAAATCGGGGCAAGTGTATTCGCCAATGCCTGCGGGCCGTGTATCGGTCAATGGGACAGGGCTGGTGCTGATAAGAAGGAGAAGAATACGATCGTACATTCCTTCAACAGAAATTTCGCCAAACGTGCAGACGGAAATCCAAATACGTATGCTTTTGTAGCCTCACCTGAACTGGTTACTGCAATGGCCATTGCAGGGGATCTCACGTTCAATCCACTGAAGGATACCCTCATCAATGAGGAAGGCGTTGAGGTTCGTCTGGATCCTCCTCATGGAGATGAACTTCCTACTCGCGGATTTGATGTAGATGACCCCGGTTATCAGGCCCCCGCAGCGGATGGCAGCGGAGTGAACGTAGTCGTTGCACCTGATTCCAAGCGGTTGCAGCTTCTGGATCCTTTTGCTCCATGGGATGGGAAAAATCTCGAAGGAATGAAGCTACTCATTAAAGCTGCAGGTAAATGCACAACAGACCACATTTCCATGGCAGGACCCTGGCTTCGATATCGCGGACACCTGGATAACATTTCCAACAATACGCTTACTGGTGCTGTGAATTTCTTCAATAATAAAACGGATTCTGTAAAGAACCAGCTTACCGGTGAATATGGTACAGTGCCAGATACTCAGCGTGCGTATAAGGCGGCTGGAATTCCTACGATTGTTGTTGGTGATCATAACTATGGTGAAGGGTCAAGCCGTGAACATGCTGCAATGCAGCCACGTCACCTGGGCGTTCGGGCGGTACTGGTAAAAAGCTTTGCACGGATACACGAAACCAACCTGAAAAAACAGGGAATGCTGGCTCTTACCTTTGCAAACGAAAGTGATTATGACAAGATCCTTGAAGATGATACCATCAGTATTATCAACCTGGAAAGTTTCGCTCCTGAAGTGCCATTGACTTTGAGACTGGATCACAAGGATGGTTCTTCAGAAACCATCAGGGTAAATCACAGTTACAATCAAACTCAGATTGAATGGTTTAAAGCAGGATCTGCACTGAACCTGATCAAGGAGAAAGAAAAAACAGCTTAATTGAAGGGGGCATAGCCCCTTTCTTTGTATATTAAAAATGAATATATGACATCAGAAACTTCAGGAAAAAATACGCTGACTATCGATATTGGCGGATCAGGCATCAAAGCCACTGTGCTCGATGCTTCAGGTGAAATGCTGATTCCCAGGAATCGTGTGAACACCCCCGATCACAGCCATCCTGAAAATATACTGAGCGCCATTGAAGAAGTGATTGAGGGTTTTCCCCATTTCGAACGGGTATCTGTCGGATTTCCCGGATTTGTAAAAAACGGTCATGTAAAAACTGCCCCTAACCTTGATACTGAAGACTGGGAAGATTTTCCCCTGGCGCAGGAAATTGCCAACCGCTTGAAAAAGCCGGTCAGGTTGCTGAATGATGCCGATCTGCTAGGCCTTGGAGTGATCAAGGGCGAAGGGCTGGAATTGATGATTACGCTGGGTACGGGGTTTGGTACAGCCTTCTACATGGATGGTCACCTGATGCCCCATCTGGAGCTTTCCCATCATCCTATCAAAG
This sequence comes from Cyclobacteriaceae bacterium, assembly GCA_050289805.1. Classification (GTDB taxonomy): domain Bacteria; phylum Bacteroidota; class Bacteroidia; order Cytophagales; family Cyclobacteriaceae; genus JAUILA01. The sequence goes on along the minus strand of JBNKGL010000005.1, from coordinate 205,289 downwards.
GCAAAAAAGATTATGACCACTACGTTGGTAAAGCTGCTTTTAAGGATATCGGTCCGAAGAAATGGAATAAGCGTATGAAAAAGATCCTGAAGATTATGCAGATCATTTTCAACTACGATACACTTTTCATTGGCGGGGGAAATTCAGACAAATTAAGTTTCAAGCTTGACAGTAATATATATACTGTATCAAATCATCAGGGCATACGCGGAGGCGTCGGGGTCTGGAAACTCGAAGAGGATGATCTGTGTATCAAAACTGTCCACCCGGAAAAAATCGGGAAAACCACGAACTGAAAAATATGAATACTACATATGATTTCGGGATGATCGGTCTGGGTACAATGGGCCGAAATCTACTCCTGAATATAGCCGACCATGGATATAATGTTACAGGCCACGACAGGGATGCTGAAAAAGTTGCTTTACTGGAAACTGAAGGCGCCTCTACCGGTATCAAAGGTTTCAGTGAGCTGGAATCTTTTGTCAATAGCCTGAACAAACCGCGAGCGATCATGATGCTCGTACCTGCCGGGAAAATAGTTGATAACGTAATAGAAGATCTCCTGCCGCTTTTGGATGAGGGTGACCTCATCATTGATGGGGGAAATTCATATTTTGCTGATACCGATCGCAGGTTTACCATGCTCCGTGATAAGGGGATCCACTTCTTTGGAATCGGGATATCCGGAGGTGAAGAAGGTGCCAGAAGAGGGCCAAGTATGATGCCCGGAGGAGATGAAAACGCTTATGAAGTAGTTCGCTCCATCTTTGAATCGGTAGCGGCAAAAGTAGATGGCGAACCGTGTGTAACCTACTTAGGACCCGGTGCTTGTGGTCATTTTGTGAAAATGGTTCACAATGGCATTGAATATGGCATCATGCAGCTCATCTCAGAAATCTATGGCATCATGCGAAGTCATATGGGGCTGAACAATGCCGAAATTCATGATACGTTCAAATCCTGGGATGAGGGACGCCTCCAGTCATTTCTTGTGGAGATCACCGCGGATATTTTCCTTAAGGAAGACGAGCTTTCAGATAATATGCTGATTGATATGATCAGCGATCAGGCCCGGTCAAAAGGCACCGGAAAATGGACCAGCCAGTTGGCAATGGACCTTCAGGTGCCGGTTCCAACCATCGATATGGCCGTAGCAATGCGTGACCTTTCGAAGTATAAAACACTTCGAAAAAGTATGGAAAAGATTTATCGGAACCCTGTTGCCTCAGACGACGTGATTACGCTGAATGATCTTGAAAATTCACTCTACTTTTCCTACATCATCAGCTATGCACAGGGCTTGCATATGCTTCAGCAGGCAAGTGAGGAATATAATTACAGCCTGGACCTTGCATCCATTTCAAAAATATGGAGGGGCGGATGTATAATTCGTGCCGGGTTGCTTCATGACATTTACAACGCATTTTCTGAGGATAAATCGCTGGAGCACCTGCTGCTTGATGAAAAAATTCAGCAGCATTTATTGTCGGCGGAAAAAGGATTCAGGAATACATTAAAGGCAACTACATCTGCCGGGATATCCACCCCTGCCCTTTCTGCAAGCCTCACCTACTATGATATGCTTCGTAAAGGTAATATGCCGTCGAATCTCATTCAGGCTCAGCGCGATTATTTTGGCGCCCACACCTATGAGCGCATCGACAGGGAAGGGAAATTCCATACCGACTGGTAAGATTAAAATACTATGAAATTCACATTAAAAGATAAACCTACAGTATTTATCATTTTTGGTGGCACCGGTGATCTTGCCTGGCGTAAGCTCGTCCCGGCACTATACAATTTGTATATCGACAAATGGATGCCCAAGGATTTCGCCGTCATAGGCAACGGGCGGAGTAAACTCTCTGACGATGACTTCCGAGATACACTGAAGGATGGCGTTGACCAATTTTCAAGGCGCGGAAAAGTTGATGAAGAAGTCTGGACTAAATTCTCAAAACATCTTTATTTTCAGTCCGCCGATATTAAAGATGCCGGCACCTACAAAGATCTGGGCAAACGTATTAACGCATTTAAAAAGGAGTGGACGGGTGACGTAAATGTGATCTTCTACCTTGCTGTTGCACCACGCTTTTTCACCACCATAGCAGAAAACATCGCTTCACACAAACTGGCAAGTGATGTGGCTCACAGCAGGATTGTTATTGAAAAACCATTTGGCCATGATCTGGAGTCAGCACGTAATTTGAACCGGTTGCTCTGTAGTATGTTCGATGAATCCCAGATTTATCGAATCGACCACTACCTTGGTAAGGAGACGGTTCAGAATATCATGACATTCCGTTTTGCGAATGCCATCATGGAACCAGTATGGAACCGTAATTACATTGATCATGTCCAGATTTCCGTAAGTGAACAACTGGGCGTTGGAGGGCGTGGCGGCTACTACGATGATGCCGGAGCGTTGCGCGATATGGTTCAAAACCATCTGCTTCAGCTCCTGTGCCTGGTAGCCATGGAGCCGCCTGTGACATTTGATGCAGATGAAGTGAGAAACCGTAAGGTGGATGTCCTGCACGCCATGAGAAGGTTCCATAGTGAGGACCTGAGCCACAATGTGGTTCGGGGCCAGTATGGACGCGGCTGGATTGAAGGTGAAGAAGTGCCGGCGTATCGGGATGAGGATGGTGTTAACCCTGAATCAAATACCGAAACATTCGCTGCTTTAAAATTCTTCATCGATAACTGGAGATGGCAGGGTGTTCCTTTTTATGTGAGAACAGGAAAACGCATGCATCAGAGCGCATCCCTGGTGAGCATCCAGTTCAAAGATGTTCCGCATTATGTGTTTCCGAATGCCTCCAATGAAAACTGGCAGCAAAACAGGCTTGTAATGAGCATTCAGCCGGAAATGAGCATCCGCCTGCAGGTACAGGCCAAAAGACCAGGACTGGATATGACCATCAATCCGGTTGATATGGTATTTGATTATAAAGGCACATATGATACTGATACCCCGGAGGCATATGAAACATTGCTGCTGGATACCATGGTAGGTGATCAAACACTTTTCATGAGGGGCGACCAGGTAGAAGCCGCATGGGATCTTCTTATGCCAGTACTCAATGCGTGGGAATCAAAACAAAGTCTGAATTTCCCGAATTACTCCGCAGATTCATGGGGACCGGAAATTGCCGAAGCACTCATCGCACGCGACGGGTTCCATTGGTTCACATTGCCGGTAGATAAATTAAAAAGGTAGTATGGAACTTCACATCAGTAAAACCAATGACGAGGTCATTTCGTCTATTGCGAATTTCATAACAACGCTTGCGAAGGATTGTGTTTCAAAAGAAGGCCGGTTCACCTGGGCATTGTCAGGAGGGTCTTCACCCAAACGACTTTTTGAAATGCTATCCGCTCAGGATAAGGCATCATCATTTCCATGGAATGACACATTTTTCTTTTTTGGAGACGAAAGATATGTGCCCCTCGATGATGACGACAGCAATTACAGGATGGCAAAACTGGCTATGCTGGATAAAATGAATATTCCTGCCGATCATGTTTTTCCGGTGAATACTTCATTATCACCGGAAGGCGCTGCATCCCATTATGAAAATGACATCGTTCAATTCTTTGGGAATGAAAATCCCGTATTCGACCTCATCATGCTCGGCCTTGGAGATGATGCCCACACTGCTTCGCTTTTCCCTTTTACGACGGTTTTAACCAATGATTCAGACCTGGTAAGTGATGTATTTCTTCCGGATAAAAAAATATATCGTATAACCTTTACGAAAAAGCTGATCAATAATGCCGGGACCGTTGCTTTTCTCACTTTCGGGGCAAATAAAGCCGAGGCTGTCTGGCATGTATTGGAGGACAACGAAAATACAGATAATTACCCGGCACAGCTGATCAGGCCGCATTCCGGCAATCTTTACTGGTTCATGGATGATGAGGCTGCAGGTATGCTAAAAAATAATAATTAATCAGCTTCCCGTAGAATCTGCGCAAATTCAGCAAGTATCATCGCTGTTGCCCCCCACACGATCTTATCACTGAAATGAAAATAAGGTATATTTTTAAATACCTCATTTCGCACAGGAATATCGGTAATTTTCAGGTAGCTGTCATCCAGCAACTGATTCAGTGAAACGGCGAATAATTCCTTTACTTCCCTGGGGTCCTTTTGAAACACCGGTTTTTGCCTCACATAGCCAATAACGGGATAAACGAGATAGTTACTGGGCGGAATATACAGTTGACTTAATTCACCGATCACTTCTACTTCCCCGGCAGGTACGCCAATCTCCTCCTCCGTTTCACGAAGCGCTGTTTGAATCAGTGATGAATCGTGCTCCTCTATTCTTCCACCAGGCAAACTCACCTGACCTGAATGCACACCTCCATATTCCTGCCGAAGCATTAACGGAAAATGCACCTCGGAGGCTTCGGGGTAAAGTAGAATTAAAACCCCGCTTTTCCGGGGGTTTTTGAGCTTATCAAATTCATAGCGGGATCCGGGATCACGATCAGCAGGCATGGCTTTCCGGTGTGCTTCAATTCCAGGCAGGTTACTGCCCAGGCGATTGTGCAATTTGTCAACAATATCTTCCAGAGTCACCCGCAATTATTTTCCTTTAATCGTTCACCTGCGCCAGCTTCTTCCAGTGCCAACGCCTGTTTCCATACTTTACAGGCTTCTTCGGCTTGTCCGTTCGCCCAATAACTGTCACCCAGGTAGACGTGGATCTTTTGGATAAATGTATCTTTCTTGAGGGCCTGTAAATAAAGTCTTATCGCTTCCTCATAATTGCCGTTGGCATGATACCATCGCGCCTTATTCCGATAAGCCCATGCATTATCCGGGTCCAGTGTTATGCTTTTGTCTATGTCAGATCTGGAGAGATCGGGTTCACCCCGAAGCAGGTGAATATAACCCCGGTTATTTAAAAAATAGGGCTGCATGGGTTCCGCCGAAAGCGCAATTTCTATATACTGAAGCGCAAGGTCGAGTGAATCCTCTTCTGCCGCGATCAGTGCGAGCGCATTATACGTATTGCCCAGTTGTTCCCCGGATTCACGCGCAAGGTATAGATCAACCTTGGCCTCCGCCAGCCTGTTCATATAATAATACACCGTTCCCCGGTTTACATAAGCATCAATGTTTTCAGGATCCAGTCGGATCGCTGCATTGAAATCTTCAACTGCGTCGCCAAACTTGTGCATTTTGGCATGTACCAGACCCATTCTGAAATGAAGCTCGGATGAATCAGGCATGTTCCTGATGAGATACGAAATATCATCTTCGGCACGATACAGCTGATTGGTTTCATAATAGGCATTCGTTCTGTTGAGGATGGCTTCAACATCCTCCGGATCACAGCGAAGCGCTGCATCATAGGCTTCGAGCGCTTTTCCGAATTGTTTCTGTTCAAACCTCGTGACACCAAGGTTATTCCAGGCAGGTGAATAACAGCTGTCAATAAGCAGTGCCTCCCCATAAAAACGGACGGCCTCCCTGTAATTCTGCTGCGACAGCGCTTCATTCCCCCGGATCAGGAAACGTTGTTTCTGCGTATCGGGATCATTTCCGCACGAGAATGCCAGCGGCACCAACAACAATACGTAAAATACAGATTTTATATTCATGCCTTGTTACGGGCAAAGCTATGGATATTCACCGTAGCCTTCAACTCATTCAGTAAATTGTAGAGACCAAAATAGGTACGGTTAATATACAATCCATGTTTATTACCCCGGGCCGTTTTCGAATTGCGCACTTCCTTCATTCGTGACATTCGCTCTCCTACCTGGTATATTTGCTGGAAGTAAGCATCATCACCAAAGTCGAAGGTCTCATGGCGAAATGGCCTGCCCAGCAATTCTATCATTTCCCTGAATAATTTCATGAAAAACTTACGCTCCTTCGGAGAATCTTCCGGGGCCAGAAATCCCAGCTCATCAAACAATCCCTCCAGATCATAGTTTTCTTCCAGTACTGCAGGGCCCATAAGTTTGAAATAGCTGTCATAAAAATCTTCCGGTATCACCTTTACACATCCGAAATCCAGCACCGCGAGGCTTCCGTCTTCAGTGAAGAGAAAATTACCCGGATGGGGATCTGCATGTAATTGTTTCAATTCATGGATCTGATAATCATAAAAGTCCCAAAGCGCCTGCCCGATCCGGTTCCGGTCTTCTTCTGCCGGATTGGTTTTTAACCATTCCTTTAAATGCGCCCCATCGATCCAGTCCATGACCAGAATCCGTTTGGAAGAAAGCTCAGGATAATACCCTGGAAAAATGATTCCTTCAAGATGACGGCACAATTGAGTAATTTCCATAGAACGCCGCAATTCAAGCTCATAATCCGTTTCCTCGATAAGCTTTGCCTCCACTTCGCCTAAATACTGATCAAGCTCTGCCGACTTGATTTTGAACATCGCAGAGGCAATTGGCCTTACGATACGCAGATCAGAACTAATGCTGTCGGCAACGCCGGGATATTGAATCTTCACAGCCAATTCTTTTCCATCGAGTGTAGCCTTGTGCACCTGGCCAATGGAAGCAGCGTTCACCGCCTTTCGGCTAAACGTGTCAAAAAGATCTTCAGGAGACCTTCCAAGCTGATCCCTGAAGGTTTTTACCACCAGCGGATAGGATAATGGAGGGGCACTGTATTGCGACATGGAAAACTTATCCTGGTATGCCACAGGCAATGCATTTTTATCCATGCTCAGCATTTGGGCCACCTTCAGTGCGCTACCCTTTAATTCACTCAGCGATTCATAAATATCCCCTGCATTTTCTTCATCCAGCAAATCCCTCGATAATTCCGGATTCAGAATTTTCTTACCATAATGTTTTATGTAATTACCGCCGATTTTCGCTCCTGTCTGGACAAATTTAGAAGCCCTCTGAACCTTTGTAACAGGAATTTTAAACTGTTCTTTCATCAGGGTCTGTTCTGGTAGAGGAACTTCGCGAAATCAAATAGTTTATCAAGGGGGCCTGCACCCATGAGCTCATATGATAAATTCACTGCTTTTTCGATCGCCGCATCCGTTTTAACGAATCCTTCACTGTCATCCTTCATCCAGAAATTCAGAATAAACATGGTCTGAACCCATAAGCCATCTTTATATCGGTCTGAGATGTAGCGCCTGTCCTTAATTTCTTCTGTCTCACGACCCTCATTAATAATTTCCTGAACAAAATCCTGGAATTCTTCCTTGAAACCACGTAAAACGGAGGGTGTGACTTCATTTTTCGAGGGCCAGTCCAGCGTTAGACTCACAAAAGACCGATCATTCTTCAACACCTCCATAAGGGTGTAATAAAAAGAAAGAAGCTTTTCACGTGAACTGAATGTCATATAGGCATCATCGCTTCTCAGGGTGTTTACCGTGATTCTCAGGTAATCAGTCCAAACAGCCCGTTCAAGTGCCTTGAAACTGCCGAAGTACTCGTAAAAATCCGATTCTTTCATTTTCAGGGAATGCATGAACTGGAAAACCGTATGAGGAGCTTTTCCTTCTACCAGTACGTTTTCCTTGTATGCGGATATGATTTTTTCCCGATTGGATATTCCAGACTTTTTTGTCCTTGTTTTTGTTGCTTTTGCCTGCGCCATAATTATATCTTTTTGTGCACTGTTATATAAACACGAAACGGAGGCATTTGATTATAAAAATCAAAAATATCTTGAATGATTATGGATTTTCACTCATCTCTGCATCTTACAGATAAAAAATGACCATGAAATATATTATGCCTTTTGTACTGGCCATTGCGGTCACAACATTTTCTTCAGCACAGGACGTACTGAGAAAAATTGAGGTAAGCGGTACCGCTACTATCAATGTTGAACCCGATATTTTTGAGTTTCGGATTGTCCTGCGGGAATACATGGACAAGAATAAAAAGGTTTCCCTTGATGCGATAGAAAAGGAACTTCTCAGGGCTTTGAATAATGTAAATTTACCGGACAGTGCCCTGCGGGTTGAAAATATCTTTGGATATAACTGGAACGACAAAAAAAATACGACCGGTGACTTCATGGCGCAGAAGTCATTCCTGCTTTCCCTGGATGATACCAAAATACTCAACAACCTGCTGGAACAACTTGATGAAAAAGCGGTCATGAGTGTAAATATTTCGCAGGCTACCAGTAGTAAGATTACTGAATACAGGAACCTCGCGCGCATCTCAGCCCTGAAAAATGCAAAAGAAAAAGCAGAGAACCTCCTAACAGCGTTGGATGAACAGCTCGGAAAGGTTTTGGAAATACAGGACCTCAGTTATGAGGATGATCGCCCCGTGGCTAAGATGGCGATGATGGAAAGTGAAGAGTATCAGTCTTCTATCGAGTACAAAATGATATCAATAAAATCTAATATCCGGGCTGTATTTGAAATAAAATAAATTTAATATTCAATATTTCTTGTTTTTGTCCAATTTTTTCCGTACTATACTCAGTACGTCCAATCAAAAATAAATGATATGCTGAAAGAATTTCGAAATGATGAAAAGTATGATACCGTGCTGAACAGGGTGCTGGAGAACATTGAAAAAAGTGGATTTGAATCCATTCGTGCCGACTTTCCTGAAATGGAAAAGCCAGCACGACTTGTAGGTCAATCCAACGAGGACATATTTATTCCCGATGCCACTGCCCTATCCAAGAATGGAAACAAGGCATACTTTGAAATATCGAGAAAAGTGGATGAGCCAAACAAACTGGTGAATAAATGGAAATTATTATCAACCCTTGCCGATCTGAAAAATGGGGTTTTTAAGATTTTCGTTCCTCACGGGTCGATGCGCTTTACCCAGGAAATCGTAAACAGATATAACATCAAGGCAGACCTGGTAAAAATTTAATACCAAAACCCTGATGAATAATCTAAATGAGCCGCTTTTGCGGCTTTTTTTATGCACTTAATTGGAAGGATCCGGCCAATCGACGAAATAATATCTTAGCTCGCCCGGATAATCATATCCCGTATCGCGAGCACCTTTTCATCGGTTAATGGTTTGGAAATAAATTGAATTACAGACGAGCTCTGGTTCGCAAGTTCCTTATCCAATTCATTGTCGGAACTGGTGAGTACAACGATTGAAATATATTTTCGAATCTCCTCAGGCAGTTCAGAGAACTCATACAAAAATCGGAATCCGTCTATCACCGGCATATTGAGATCGAGGAAAATAACTTCTGGCTTCTTGTTGATTCCGGTGTCATTCAGCATATCCAATGCTTCACGTGGGGAGGTCGTTGATACGATATCCCGGGAGAAATGATTAAACTCCAGAATCTTACGATTGATGAAGATATCTATTTCACTATCATCAACCAGCATTACGCACTCAGCACATGTGTTCATGAAATATTTTTAGCAAGCCAAGATCAAAAAATGCCTAAATTACAAAAAAGCCAAACTACAACTGTAAAGTCGTCAATTCCACTATATTACAGTGGAGGGAAATTAATAAAAATATAATTGCTGTGCAATCGGTTGCATCATAAGTATCATACAAATCGAACATTTTCTTTGTAGTAAAAAATGTATAAACTTGAAGTATGAGTAAATTCAATCATGGTGTTATCACCTTTCTTATATTTTTAATGCTGGTCGTTCTTAATGCGTGTGATGTATCTACCTCGGAACGTGAGAAGCCTGCAGGCACAGATCAGCAAACGCTTAACAAGGACCGTGAGACTATTGAACTAATTTTCGGCCGTCTTCCCCACCCTGATAAAATCTCAACCAAACTGGAAGCCACGGGAACTGATTTCGACTGGTCATTCCTTAATATTCGTAATTACCCCAGTCCGGAGACGGATACGTTGCGTGCCATTCTTTCGGGTATTCTGATGTCGGATGTCAGCTACTTCATCGCATTCGACCAGGGCGATTTCGAAAAGCCCTATTTTGAACGGTTGAATAATCTATCAGGGACCATGTGCCGCATATCAAAGGATCAGCAGGATCTGCTCACCACAGCATTCAATGAAAGTGTAAACCGGCGTGATTCCCTTCTGATCCTTCTGGACAAAATTTATGCACGTACTACTCAATCACTTCAGAAAGGGAATAAAAATGATCTTTCAACACTCTTTGCAGTTTCAAGTGTTACCGAAAACCTCTTTATAACCACGTCACTTATCAATAATTATCCGAATGATATACTGGCAGAGGACAGTCGTTCCATCATACTGATTCCTATGATCCGTACTCTGCTCGAGCAGGAGCCATACCTTGAGGATGCCATGCTGTTGATAGAACTCGGCTCCATGTCATCATTGGGTCTGGCACTTTTTGAACAGCTCCGGGTAATTGACACACAATTTGACCGGCTCAATATTGATGAGAACTTAAGAAACAGACGGGTTGACCTTGTAATGCGTGACAGCACGTTCAATACCATGAGAAGGGAGATCATTAAGGCACGTGAAATCCTGTATACCGCAATGGAATGAGAAAATTCAGGATTCACAAAGACCTGATCGCCTTGTTGGTAATATTACTGACCCTTCTTACCCTCTTTCTCCTGTTCCCGGATTAGGTTTCACGCCGCAGTACGGCGAGCGGACTATTTTTTATTACTTCACGCGTATTCCACCAACCTACAATTACCGTAAGTAGGACCACGCCAATCAGGATGTAAAACAGTCCGGGTATATCGGGTGAAAAAACAATTTCAAAAAAGAATTTTGCAAGAAGAAATCCAGCGACCAGCGAGAGCAACATACCGGTTATTCCGGCCAGTACACCGAGGTAAACATATTCAAGAAGTGTCATGCCGGTAATTTGCTTACCCGAGGCTCCAATGGTTCGAAGCAAAGCATTTTCCTTCAGGCGCGTAAACTTGCTGTTGACAACGGCTCCTGCCAGAACGATCAGGCCGGTGGCAATACTGAAAAGAGCCATAAACTGGATCACAAACGACACTTTACTGAAGAAATCATCAATGGTTGACAATATCAACCGAATGTCAATCAGGGAGACATTGGGATAAGCCGTAACAAGTTCCCGCTGATACTTATTTGCAACTGCTTCATCGTCAATTCTGGTTGTCAGAACAAATATTTGCGGTGCTTCCTCAAGTACGCTTGAAGGGAAAACAAAGATAAAATTAGGCGGATCTTCGGGCCAGTCTACTTCCCTTATGCCGGAAATATAAACGCTGAAAGGCACCCCCTGAACATCAAAAACCAGTGAATCCCCTACCCCCACCTCAAGGTTGTCCTGCATTCCCTGCGAAATAGTTACAAAAATCGAGTCTCCCGTTACATGCTGCAACTCACCTTCCAGTAATTTTTCGGAACGGGTAAGGCTGTCCCTGTATGTGACCCGGTATTCCCGTGTAATCGCCCAATTCGATATGCCATCCGTTGTGTCTGATTGTATCTCCTTGATCGTCCTGCCCTTTACTTCCTTAAGGCGGCATGTCACGATGGGGACCAACTGGATTATATCAAGCTCATTATCGCCTGTCAGTTCAACTACTCCTTCCACCTGTTCCCGCTGAATGTCAAACAGTATGGTGTTGGATTGATTTTCCCTTCCCACAAACTCGACCTGGTTCAACAGGCTGTTCTGTACGATATTGAGCGTGGTTATCAGGAATACTCCGAGCCCGATCACAACCATAAGTATAAAGGTTTGATTATTCGGCCGAAATAAATTTGCGAGGCTTTGTTTTAGAATGAAGGGTCCATTTTCAGGGAACACTTTCTTTGCCAGCCAAACAATCAGGCGCGCCATCAGGTATAATATGATAAAGGCAACAAGTAAACCTGCAAAGAAGCTCACTCCAAGCATCAGGCTTTTGGTTTGATAAGACGCAAACAGAAGAGGAAACAACATCACCAGTGCAATTACCAGCCATCTGCTTTTTGAAAAACGCCGGATCGGCTCAAAGGAAGTTCTGAGAACGGAAAGTGGCGGCACAAAGCGGACTTCCAGCAAAGGGAGCATAGAAAATAACAAGGATATTCCAAGACCAAGGAGCAATCCTTCTCCAACCGCATTCCATGCAATTCCAATATTTAGTTCCAGCGGTATGAAATCTTTCAGCAGCAACGGCAACACATACTGAATAAACACGCCAAGAAATACACCTATCAAACTTCCAATAAATCCCAGTACGACTGCCTGGATCATGAATATATGAAACGTCTGCCACCCGCTGGCCCCGAGGCACCTCAGGACCGCTACTGATTCACGCTTTTCCTTCATATAAATCGAAACCGAACTTGCCACCCCGATACCACCGAGAATCAATGCCACGAATGCCAGCAAATTGAAAAACCGGTATAGGTTTGTAAAACCCTCACCCAGGTCTTCACGCCTGCTTTCAACTGTTTCATACGAGTAGCCGAACTTTCTTACCTGGGAACGAAGCTCATCACGCGACACCACCTTGTCCCCGGCTTTTACATATTTCTTGTACGTTACACGACTCCCGAACTGTACCAGGCCCGTGGAATCGAGCCAGTCCATCGAAATGTAAACCGACGGTGTGAATGTCGACTGTAGTCCACCGCCATTCGGGATCTGAATTACTTCACCGGCCATTTTGAAAACCACATTACCGATTGCAATGGAATCTTCTGAACTCACATCGTATTGGGTTGCCAGGTTTCGATCCATCATCACGAATTTTCCCGACTTCACTTTTTCCATCGCATCCGCCGGAAGCGTTTCAAGCGCTCCATAAAAAGGAAACTCGCCTGACAAAGCTACCAGCCGAACCAATCTCGTCCCCGGCGTTGACGTCATGAAGCGCGCCATAGAGGCCATGGTGATCTCTTCAGCCTGCTCTACACCGATGGAATCAAGATAGGCACTTACCTCCTCATTTATTGGTTCGGAAGCACTCACTTCATAATCTGCACCCAATAATTCCTTTGCCTGATCATTAATGTTTTGCTGCAGGTTTTCATTAAAGGAGTTGATGGAGACCAATGCAGCAATTCCAATGATCACCGAGGTAATAAAGAGCATAAGGCGGCCAATATTGTGCCGCGCATCTCTCCACGCCATTTTCCAGGCCCAGGGATCCCTCCAAAATGATTTCTTCTCCTTTTTAATTCGAATGATGTAATCCATATCAGCTTACGGTAAGACGGTCTGCATGAAGCTTCCCTCCACGTAGTTCAAGGATTCTGTCTGTGAAGTTTGCCAATTCCATATTATGTGTGACCAGGACAAGCGTTGTCCCCGATTCACGATTAAGCTGAAACAGAAGATCCGTTACGGTCCCGGCTGTTGCTTCATCAAGATTACCGGTAGGTTCATCGGCAAACAATATTTTCGGACGGGTTATAAAGGCCCGCGCGATTGCCACGCGCTGCTGTTCTCCTCCGGATAACTGGGATGGATAATGATCACTCCTGTCGCCCAGTCCGACTTTATCAAGCAGATCCAGGGCGAGCTGCTTTCCTGTCCGCTCACCCCGGAGTTCCAACGGGATACGTACATTTTCAAGGGCTGTTAGTGTAGGAAGTAACTGAAAATTCTGAAAAATAAACCCTACGTGCTGATTCCTCATGTAGGCCCGGTCATCTTCACTCAATGCGTCAAGACGGATTCCAGCCAGCACAACATGACCCGATGTAGGTACATCAAGTCCGGCACACAATCCCAGCAAAGTCGTTTTACCGCTTCCGGACGGACCAACGATCGACATACTGTCGCCTTCGTTCACGGTGAAGGAGATGTTGTCGAGAACCGTGAGTTCGCGGGTTCCTGATTTAAATTTTTTGGTTACATTTTCTAACGAAAGGATTTCTGCCATTTGAATCGTATGTTACAACATAAAACTAACAAACCTTATAATTAAGCGTATAACATATACAATAGTTTTATTTTTTTTGTGAGCGGGAGAATTTTGGTTTAAAATTTGTTAAAACATTGTTATGATATATTTGAAACATTTGTACCTCGTTTTTTGGCTGGCCATTCCATTTCAACAGGAAGACCCCGTACGAATCCTCTTTTTCGGGGACAGTCTTACCGCCGGATACGGTCTTTCAGAAGAGCAGGCATTTCCTGCATTGGTGGAACGGCAACTTGAAAAACGAACCGGGAATTATGAAGTGATCAATGCCGGATTAAGTGGTGAGACATCTGCCGGGGGAAACAGCAGAATAGACTGGGTGCTGCGTCAAAAGATTGATATTCTTGTGCTTGAACTTGGAGCGAATGACGGTTTACGCGGACTCCCACTGGAACAGACTCGTAAAAACCTGCAGTCGATCATCGATAAAACACGTGCAAAAAATCCAAATGTACAGATCGTGATCGCTGGCATGCAAGTTCCGCCCAATTTGGGCGAGGATTATGCCAATGGCTTCCGAAAAATATTCCCGGATCTTGCCAAAACTAACAACGCTGTATTAATCCCTTTCCTGCTTGAAGGAGTGGCAGGAGACAAGTCTTTAAATCTTCCGGATGGTATTCACCCTAATCCCGAAGGGCATCAGATCGTTGCCCGGAATGTGATGAAGGCGCTGGACGAAACCCTTTGAGTAGGAAATTTTAATTATTCCTGCTATCTTTTCCGTCTATCAAGCGCAACAGGCATGTACCACTACCTTATGTATGTTAGTTACGCTGTAACTCCACTTTCTGACGCCGACCTTGAAAAGTTACTGCAAACCTGCAGAATCAATAACAAAAAGCTTGGCGTGACAGGTATGTTAATGTATATCGACGGGAAGTTTATTCAGGTCCTTGAAGGAAAACGGGATGTGATCAACAGACTGTATGATCAAATCGTAACCGACAGGCGACACAAGAAGATCAGCAAGATCATCGAGGGGAAGTCTTCGAAACGCAACTTTCCCGACTGGAATATGGGATTTAAGTCCATGTCTGGCCGCGATTTTGAGAGTCTTGCCGGGTTTAACAATATTGAAGACTATTTCAATGCCCATGAAGTGGATGAAAACAGCCATGTAACACTCATCTTTCTAAAGCTTTTCTATAACAAGTACTTTAAGACCACAGATCTTGTAGGTCGTTAATAATCTTTTGGTAGTTTTGTTGGCCTATGGAAAGTAAAGCATCCCCTGATTTCAGTAAAGGTCTTATCCCCGCCATTGTTCAGGACTATTTCACCAGAAATGTCCTCATGCTCGGCTACATGAATGCAGAGGCATGGGAAAAAACAAACCGTGAGCAACGCGTCACATTTTTCAGCAGAAGCCGTAATGAATTATGGACCAAGGGAGAGACTTCCGGGAATTTTATTGAGGTTAGGCACATTCAACTGGATTGCGATGCCGACACTATCCTGATCGAAGGTATACCCTCGGGACCTGTATGTCATACCGGGGCTCAAACATGTTTTGAAGATAGTAATCATGGGTCAAGTCTCACCTTCCTGGAAAATGTGATTCGTAACCGCAAACAAAACCCCACAGAAACTTCCTATACCAGTGATCTTTTCAAAAAGGGTATTAATAAAATAGCCCAGAAAGTGGGTGAAGAGGCAGTTGAACTGGTTATTGAAGCAAAAGATGACAACACTGAGTTATTCCTCAACGAAGCAGCTGATCTGATGTTTCATTACCTCGTATTACTACAGGCGAAGGGCTTTGAAATAGATGATGTTATTTCAATTCTCAGAGACAGGCATAAATAAAGATCCAATGTCGCCGGCCATACAAAAGACTTTGTCCCGGTCATTTAGATTTGTAAACAAAAAGACGCATGGAGGAGGTAAAAACAATCAATGGTTTTCCGTTTGTACGGTATCAGGGCATGGAGTTGAACGAAGCGGAATCTCTCGGGCGAAGCGAAAATTTTTATGATCTCATGAAGACACGCCGCTCGGTTCGCGACATATCTGATCGCCCCGTCCCGCTTGAAGTAATCAAAAATATTGTGAAAACCGGGGCATCAGCCCCTTCGGGAGCAAACAAACAGCCCTGGACATTTTGCATTGTTCAGAATCCCGAAGTAAAGAAAGCCATACGTGAAGCAGCGGAAAAAGAAGAATACGAAAGTTATCAGAACAGAATGAGTGAAGAATGGCTGGCCGATCTGAAACCACTCCAGACCGATTGGAATAAACCTTTCCTCGAAAAAGCACCCTATCTTATCATCGTATTCAAACATGCATATGAAATCGGCGAAGACGGGAAAAAGAAAAATAATTACTACGTGAATGAATCGGTCGGCCTGGCATGTGGGTTCCTGCTAACCGCAATTCACCAGGCCGGATTGGTATCTCTTACACATACACCCAGCCCCATGAATTTTCTGAGTAAAATCCTCAATCGACCGGAAAATGAACGTCCCTTTTTACTTATCCCTGTAGGATATGCAGCAGAAGACGCATTTGTCCCTCAGATTCACCGAAAGCCTTTTGAAGCAATCGCAGATATCTATTAAGAAGCTGAGTTAAGTTGCAGATTTTCATAAACGCCATTGGCAAACCTGCGGCAGGTTAGTTTTGAGCTGATGGCATTCGGCTTAAACGTAGACTTACCCAATAGCATGCGCACACATTCCTGAATACCTTCAGTAATACTGGGGTGCGGATGTACACATTCGGCAAGCTCTTCAATCCCGCCGTCCATGCTGATCAGGAGCGCCACAGCCTGAATGGCACTGGAAGCATGAATTCCTACCACACGCATGCCCAGCACTTTCATTTTCGAATCATCTGTTACCAGAAGCTTTATGAAACCTTCGGTATTCCTCTTGGCGATTGCCCGCGGGATCACGCTGTAATCGAGTGTGACTACCCTGTAATTAATTCCGAAAGCCTGTGCCCTCACTTCATTGATACCTACACCGGCAACTTCCGGATGAAGGAACATAATGGTGGAAATATTCTCATAGATCAGTTTCCTGGAAACCGTACTGAAGATTTTCTCAACCGCATGTCTGCCTTCCAGCTCCCCTACATTTACGAGTGCGATATCCTGGGTCAGGTCTCCAACAGCAAAAATATTATCCTCGCCGGTTTGGCTGTCATCATTATCTATGCCGCGACCATTAAACTGAATATCCAGGTCTTCATTCCAGAGTCCGTCAATATTCGGCACCCTGCCAACCGAGATCAATGCTTTTTCAACATGATGAATTTCACGTACACCATCGACTAATTCGAGCTCATACTCAACCCAGTCATCCTTTTTATCAAGCCGCAGAAGCTTAGCGCCGCGATGAATCACAACACCTGCCTTGAGAAGATTCTTTTCAATTACATCTACAACGTCCTTATCCTCAAATGGCAAAATATGCTCGCCCTTTTCAATGAGAAATACCTTTGTCTTGCCGAAGCCGGAAAATATCGTTGCGTATTCACATCCGACCACCCCTGCACCCACGATTACGAGGCTTTCCGGGAAATGATCCATGTTTTCAATCCCGTCGCTGGTCATGATCACCGATTCATCTACTTCAATGCCATCGAGCTTTCTCGGACTGCTTCCTGTAGCAAGTATAATGTTGTCTGCATAAACAACCTCCGTTTCACCTTCCGTTGAAATTTCCACCTCATGTTTGCTTAATAAGCGTGCTGTGCCTGAGCGAAACAAAAACAAGTCCTTATACGCATCGGATGTACGAAGGAGCTCCAGGTGATCTTCCAGCAGCCATTGCCGCTCCTGCGTGGCTTTTCTTACCTCACTTTGAATCTCCTTGAAGTTAATTTCTGGGCGCTGAATACTGTATCGGGACAGGTTTCCATTAAACTGACGAACCTCCCTGGAAATTTCCCACCAGGTTTTGGAAGATAAAGCACCATTGATGACGCCGGCACCCCCGACCTTCCTTTTTTCTATCAGCAAGGTTCGCTTTTTGAAATCCAATGCTCGCATCGTTGCCGCATACCCAGCCGGGCCTGCTCCGATCACAACCAAATCATAGTGCTCCATAGACTTGTTCATTTTGGCCTAAAATAAGCATTAACAGGTAAACCTTCATAATGCATTCGGGAGCAATCGATTTTTTGTATATTTCACTAATGAAACTCACCTCAGAGATCGTCATTAACAGACCTGCCAAAATGATATGGGATTTTATCAATGATCCGGCATATTTTTCTCTTTGGCAAAAAGGATATGAATCCACTGTCCAGATCTCCGGAACCCCCGGCGTGGCGGGGGCCAAGGCTCAGCATGTTTTTATGGAAAATGGGAAGAAGTTCATATTTACGGAAGAGGTTCTTGAAAGCTCACCCGAAGAACATATATCCGTGGTACTCGATCATCCTGTCATGACCTACGCCATCAAAACATCGCTCATCCCAAATGAGGATAGTACTACCGTGCAAATGACCAATGACGTTACCCTGAAAGCATTCAGCTTTAAAATTCTTGCTCCGTTTTTAAAAAAGAATTTCCTGAAACGGCAGGATGAAGATCTAAAAAAACTAAAATCTGTTCTGGAATCGAAGATTAATCCCTGATCTCCATGGCGATTCGTGCTAAAAAATTGATTAACAGGGTACCATTGCTGGTTAGTATTCTCCTGATTTTCACATTACTGACAGATTTCGGATTTGAGCATGGTCACAAAGGTGAGGAAGTACTGGATCTGATCGATCTCACCGGTATTACAATGTATCTGATTGCAATCACGCTCCGGTACACCCTTTATCGCAAAAAAAAACAACTTCTGAGGCTCACGCTCGTGGACATCCTGGTATCGCTGTTTTTGCTTGTATACCTTTTTGAAATAGGTGATTTCGGCAAATTTGAACATCCCATTGTATTTTATCTCCTGTTCTTCATTGTATTTATTCGCGAATTGAGTACAACAGATCTCGCCCTTGCTTCGAGATCAATAAATCCCGCACTTCTTTTTGTTGGAAGTTTTGTTTTTATGGTAATCATGGGCGCCCTGCTCCTGCTGCTGCCCGGCGCCACCTATGATGGAATTAATTTTTCAAACGCATTATTCACTTCCACAAGTGCCGTCTGTGTTACCGGGTTGATCGTTGTGGATACGGGATCATATTTCACCCCATTCGGACAGGGCATTATTTTAATTCTTATTCAGCTGGGCGGCCTGGGTATTATGACCTTCACCAGCTTCTTCAGTTTCTTTTTCAAGGGATCCTCCACATTCAGTGATCATATGCTGCTTCAGGACATCACGAAATCTGAAAAAGTAGGTGAAGTGATCATGACACTCAAGCGTATTGTCGCCACCACCTTAACAGTAGAGGCCATCGCCGCGATACTTATTTACATTTCATTAAAACCGGAATTGTTCGATAACTCCATCGGTTCCCAAATTTACTTTTCAGCATTTCATGCCATCTCCGCCTTTTGTAATGCCGGATTTTCTACGCTCTCAGGTAGCCTGTATGAAGGTCCCTTCAGGTTTTTATATGGCTTCCACCTGTTAATTGCCTTTACCTTTATCATCGGCGGCCTCGGCTTTCCCATTGTGGATAATTTACTCCAATGGGTGCGGTACCAGCTTCGGCATTTATTCAACAGAAAGACTCCTCCGCATAAACCATGGATACTTCATGTAAATGCGAAGATCATTCTGATCACCACATTTATACTGATCCTTGTTGGAACTGGCTTTAATCTGATTTTTGAATATAACCACGCCCTTGCTCAACACTCGTTCGGAGGAAAAATCGTTACCGCTTTTTTTGCAGGCACAACACCAAGAACCGCCGGCTTCAATAGCATCGATATGACAAACCTGCAAACCGGAACGATACTGATCACCATATTCCTGATGTGGGTGGGCGCATCTCCCGGCTCCACGGGCGGCGGTATAAAAACAACAACATTCGCCGTATCAATCTTCAACTTTATAAGTCTCGCAAGAGGAAAAGACCGGATTGAAATCTTCAAACGGGAAATATCGAATACATCTGTACGCCGTGCTTTCGCAACGATTACCCTTTCTATTATCGTGCTGGCTGTTGGGATATTCCTGCTGCGAACCTTCGACCCGAAAATCAGACTTATTGATACGGTATTTGAGTGCTTCTCAGCCTTTAGTACTGTCGGACTCAGCCTGGGTATTACAGCCGATCTCAGCCTGTCGAGTAAATTTGTTTTGATATTCCTGATGTTCATCGGACGTGTAGGAATGCTTACAATACTGATTGCTTTCGTGAGGTCAAAAACTACATATAACTACAGGTATCCTTCTGAAAACATTTTAATCAACTAGCGCTATGAAATTTATCATTATAGGCCTCGGAAATTTTGGATCCTCCCTTTCAATCAAACTTGTGGAATTAGGGCATGAAGTGATTGGAGCAGATATAGACATGAACAAGGTAAATGCCATGAAGGATCACCTCACTTTCTGTATGAACCTGGACGCCACGGATATAAACGCCATTGGCAATCTCCCGCTTAAGGAATCAGATGTCGTGATCATCGCCATAGGTGAAGATGAAGGGGCCTCCATCATGGCTACGGCCGTTATTAAACAGAAATTCAAAAAACGCATTATCAGCAGATCAGTTTCCCCCGTTCAGGCAACCGTCATGAAAGCGATGGGGATTGAAGAGATCGTCTATCCCGAGGAAGATGCGGCAGACCGCCTATCCATGCGACTGAATATTGAGGGGGTTATGGGTTATCTGCCCATATATGGAGAATATTACATCATGGAAGTGATAATACCTGATTGGCTGGATGGCCAGACCGTTGTGGAATCCGAATTAATAAAGAAATATAACGTACTGGTTTTAACTACTTTCAAAAGTGTTGAAGATTCAAATATGTTTTGGATGAAACATCACCCAGAGCAGGATATTGGCATTGCTCGTTCCGATACTAAGCTGATATCCGGTGACGTGATGATCGCATATGGCCATATAAAGGATATTCAACGCATTCTTCAAAAGAAAGATAATACATAAAGTAATCCTTACCTGCTGATACACCCCAAAGAATCTACAAATCTTTCAAATTATTGAGGTAATAATCCTCTATGAATTGATACAGTAAATGACTTGAAATCTGGTGAATATTAGATCATAAATATATTAAATTATTTTTTGTAATAAAACTAATTTAAACTATAAAACTATGATTGATGAAAATATTTCTATATATTATACAAAATGATACTCACCTTAACCTAACCAAAATGAAGCATTTTATTAAAAGTTTAACCCTTTGCGCAATTATGATTGGCGCATTTTCATTCAGTTCTTTTACCGTTGCTGAAAATAACAACGGAAATGGCCAAATAGTGACCATTATCGATGGTGCGGTATTCGGATGGGTCGCGGATAACTGCGATGCCCCGATAGTACCCTCCACATCTGCCCGTGCAATGTTGGTTACGAATGGCTTTAGAAATTTTACCATTACATTCCAGTTACCGGAAGGACATTGTGACATTCCAGAAAAGGGAGCGACAGTTACCAGATACAGTGAAACTACGTGGTCTGTAATAAACTCCAACGGATTTGTCATGGCCAAGTTAATAGTACCTCCCAGTAATTAAATTAATTACACAATCATAGAACCCCGTCGGAATGAAGGGATTCATAATTATCAGTCATAAAAAAAGCGGGAAGAAATCTTCCCGCTTTTTCATAACCAAAACACCAAAAAAACTACGCTTCCTGAAACGTTTTTACCGCTTCACTAAGATCATAGATCTTCACTCCTTTAATATTCTTCTCCAGGATGCTTGATCCTGCAGCAGACCTGTAACCTCCGGCACAATGTACCACGACCGGCTTACCGGCCGGCACTTCGGACGAACGTTCACGAAGTTCCGGCAACGGAATGTTAATCGCGGAATCAAATACCTTTCCGCCTTCCACTTCAGTTCGGTTCCGGATATCGATGATGGTATAGTTGTCAGGATTCGATGTGAAATCATCAACATCCAGCATATCCGTGGAGCTGTTACCATGATCGAATATCACTGCCCCCTTGATATGGTTCTCATAACCAATTTTAGCTGCCCTGCGAATATCACGCTCCAGGGATTCCTTATCAGCGGAAACCAGGTAGAACATTTCACCCGGATCAACTATTGCGCCCAACCAGGTCTCGAACTTATCACCGTCTTTACTCATTATATTGAGTGATCCTGCCACATGGGATTTCTTGAAATCCTCCTGCGGACGGGTATCAATGATAATGACCTCTTTTTCCAATTCATCTGTACTTTTCAGTCGGGGAACACGTTCCACTGCTGCTTCCATTGGCTCTGCACCTTTGCGGTTCAGGTCAACATCAAACGGAAAATATTTGGGGATGAACGACTGTCCTTCCAGGTACGATTCAACGAACGTAGGCTCATCCTTTAACTGGAAAGCCCAGTTGGTTTCTTTCTCGCGTCCGATAGTACTGAATAAATCATCACTCATATTCTTTCCACACAATGATCCGGCTCCATGTGCCGGGTACACCAGTACGTCATCCTCAAGCTCTGCAAATACATCATGGATTGTCCGGTACATCATTCCGGCCAGCTCCTTCTTGCTAACCTGAATATTTCCCACTCCTTCTCTCAAATCCGGACGTCCAACATCTCCTACAAACAAACTGTCCCCTGTAAATACCGCTTTCTCATTTCCGTTTTTATCCAGTAACAGGTAACTGTTATGGTCAGGTGAATGACCGGGAGTAAACAACGCCTTGAATATCACGTCACCAATCTTCACCTCATCATTGTGCTCCATCGGGGTGTATTCGTAGGATACACCAACTTTTGGGTTCACATAAATTTCGGCGCCAAATTTTTCTTTAAACTCGATGTGGCTGCTGGCGAAATCAGCATGAGGGTGCGTCTCAAATACTGCCACAATTTTTGCATTGTTATTATTGGCAAAATCTACATATGGGGTTATATCCCGTCCCGGATCTACCAGTGCTACTTTTCCTGCGCTTTCAATGGCATAGGAACCATGGGCAAGCGACTTATCATATATTTGTTCTATTTTCATTTCAATAAATTATGTATTCTGTTCAATGATACGTTTCCAAATTTGGAGAGTTTGTAACCTTTGTTACATTATAAAAACAGCTCTTTGATGATCATGAACGACCCCATGACCAATACAAACCATCCAAATCCTTTTTTAAGTTTATTTCCGTCGATAAAGTTTGATAAATAAGAACCTGCAAATATACCTACAATTGATATAGCAGAAAAA
This sequence comes from Cyclobacteriaceae bacterium, assembly GCA_050289805.1. Taxonomy (GTDB): domain Bacteria; phylum Bacteroidota; class Bacteroidia; order Cytophagales; family Cyclobacteriaceae; genus JAUILA01. The sequence continues at coordinate 182,186 of JBNKGL010000005.1, read as the reverse complement.
ATCAAAAGGAACGTCCAGTCAATAGGCTGGTCGGCCTGAATATCACCAATAAAGCCAATCAGTGACTTTGCTGCAATGATCAGCAACGAGGTTCCTACCGCCATTTTCATGGGCAGTTTGGCAAACAATACCAATGCCGGTATGATCAGGAAACCACCACCGGCTCCTACAAGTCCGGTCAACACTCCCACTACAGCGCCCTCTACAAGGATCATGGGATAATTAAACTTGGGCTTTTGGTTCTCATCTTCCGTTTCTGTCGACTTTTTCTTGTCTTTGATCATCGAGTAACTCGCAAAGATCATAAGGAGTGCAAACAGCAATAATATTCCCACATCCTTTGTAACAACAAGATTTCCGATATTAAACCAGGTATCCGGTAGTGCCGGCACTATCCACATTCGTGTAGAATAAACCGCAATAAAAGCCGGGATCGTAAAAACAATTCCTGTTTTGAAATCCACGAGGCCTTTACGTGCATAATTGATTCCTCCGATCAATGAAGATAGTCCAACGATAAACAGTGAATAAGCCGTTGCGAGGACTGGTTCCACAGCAAGAAGATAGACTAAAACCGGAACGGTTAATATAGATCCCCCACCCCCGATAAGACCCAGGCTTAAGCCAATTACTGCTGCTCCGAGAAATCCGATTATTTCTAATGTTGTCATTTTTCTTAACTAATTTTTTGACAAAGGTAGTCTCATGCACCAGCACCCCTCGTAACAATTGTTACACAAAATACAAAAGCCCCGGGAATACCGGGGCTTTATTTTATAAAGGTTATTTTGAGTTTACAACATCGTTAACGGCTCATGGAATTCGGTAAGTTCCAAATCAGTTTCCTTTAACGCATTAAATCCACCCTTAATGTTAATGATCTTTTCGAATCCGCGTGAACGAAGTATCGACGCAGTGATCATAGACCTGTAACCTCCCTGGCAGTGTAGGTAATATCCCTTATCACGGTCGAGCTCTGCCATATTACGGTTTATAAAATCAAGCGGAAAGTTTACAGTTCCTTCCACATGCTGTGATTCATATTCGCTTTCCTTGCGAACGTCCAGCACAACGTAATCCGATTTGTAACCCTTGGCAAATTCAAATGCCGTTACCTGTTCAATACTATCAACATCATGACCTGCATTTTTCCATTCCTTCATCCCGCCTTTAAGGTATCCGAGCGTATTGTCATAGCCTACACGTGATAAACGTGTAACCACTTCTTCTTCGCGGCCTTCCTCTGCGATAAAAACAATCGCCTGCTGAAGATCAGTGATCAGTGCACCTACCCACGGAGCAAAATTATCGTCGATACCGATAAAGATTGATCCGGGAATATGCTCCCTGGCAAATTCATCCTTGTCCCTGGTATCCAAAACAAGTGCCCCCATGGAGTTTGCGACTGTTTCAAATTCCCTCGCTGAAAGCGGTGTATTTCCCTGGTTCAGAATTTCATCAAAACTTTCGTAACCCATTTTATTCATCACGGCATTTTTCGGGAAGTACTGAGGCGGTTCGACCAGGTTTTCAGTCACTTCCTTAATAAATTCTTCCCGGCTCATGTCCTTCCGAAGTGCGTAATTGGTGAGCTTCTGATGGCCAAGGGTATCAAATGTTTCCTTGCTCATGTTTTTGCCGCATGCAGACCCGGCACCATGGCCCGGATAAACGATAACTTTATCCGACAATGGCATAATCTTTTCACGCAGCGAATCGTATAAATGTGAAGCTAAATCTTCCCTTGTCAGATCAGTTTTAATCGCAAGATCCGGACGGCCAACATCACCTATGAACAAAGTATCCCCGGTGAATATTGCATGATCATTTCCCTGTTCATCTATCAGGAGATATGTAGTGGACTCCATCGTATGACCAGGCGTATGCAATACCTTTATCTGAACATCCCCCAGCGGTAATATTTCTCCGTCTTTGGCAATATGGGCTTCGTAATTCGGATTGGCATTGGGCCCGAATACGATCTCAGCACCTGTCTTCTTAGCCAGGTCCAGGTGACCTGATACAAAATCTGCATGGAAATGCGTTTCAAGCACATATTTTATCTTTGCGCCGCGCTCTTCAGCCATTTCAATGTAGGGAGAAACTTCCCGTAAAGGATCAACAATAGCTGCCTCGCCGTTAGACTCTATATAATATGCCGCTTCGGCAAGACACCCGGTATAAATCTGTTCTACTTTCATGATTTTCAATTATTTACAGTTTCTGAATATTGAAATCAAAGTACAATATTTCTAAAAAAAAAGAGCGTAACGATTGTTACACTCTTTTTTGACATTCAGCAGGTCAAAAACTGACCTGTATCATATTTTAATGAGGTAGTCTGCTTCTCAGTAATCCATATACGTAAGTTCCGAAAATAGCGGAAACTATAGCCGCGATGATGACGAGAAATCCATTCCCCAACAGGATGAACATCGGTCCGGGACAAGCTCCGGTCATAGCCCAGCCCAAACCAAATATAGTTCCGCCAATCAGGTATCGCGGAATACTCATTTGCTTCGGATTGATTACTATTTCTTCACCATACAGGGATTTCATATGGCTTCGCTTCAGTAATTGTATGAGGATAATCCCCACTACTACTGCTGATCCGATAACGCCATACATATGAAATGACTGAAATTTGAACATTTCATAGATCCTGTACCAGGAAATAACTTCGGCCTTGGTGAGTGTGATTCCAAACACAATTCCAACAAATATATATTTTAAGTATTTCATGACTATCGGTTAAAGGGTTAGGATAAAGGGCAGTAAAACATAGGTCATAAATAAACCTCCAATAAAGAAGCCAATGACCGCGATTAACGAGGGAAGCTGCAAGTCGCTCAGCCCGCTAATGGCATGACCGGATGTACATCCTCCTGCATACCGGGTTCCGAACCCAATGAGGAAACCACCTACCACAATCATGATAAATCCCCTGAGACTCAATAAAGATTCCCAGTTAAATATTTCTGTAGGTATAAAGTCTTCACCTGCATTTACCATTCCATATTGTGCCAAATCCATTTTTGTGGCCTCACTTATATGAACGGCTGTGTCGGGCATCAGGAACTCATGCGCGATAAATCCGCCAATTACCGTTCCCAGGACAAAAACAAGGTTCCAAACCTGACTTTTCCAGTCAAACTGAAAAAAGTCGCAGCTTTTCCCTGCTCCTGTCATTGCGCAGATGGTTCTGAAATTATTACTGACACCAAAATTATTCCCGAAGTAGATCAGGATGAACATTATCACAGCTATGAGTGGTCCTGCGACATACCAGGGCCAGGGCTGACTGATAAACGAAATTATATCATTCATTATTTAGAGTATTTAAATCCATGCAAAATTACTAAATGGCTTGCCGCCCACCGTAACAAATGTTACACAAGTTGGTCTGCGATCTCAACGGCGAATACATCCACCGGCTTTTCTTTTCCACGAAACAGTATCGGGCCCAGTGACCGGATATTGAATTTAGAAGAAATATAGCTCTTTTCAAGCATATCACCAGACACTGTAAGCCGTGCATCATTCTCCTTACATACTCCGTGCATCCTGGCAGCGCTATTGAGAACATCCCCTGTAAAAATAAATTCACGGCGCTTTCCCCTGATTTCTCCCTTGGTTACAGCGCCGGCATGGAGGCTGCCCTTGATCTCAGGGAATATCCCATAATTTCTGATAAAGTTCTCCCTGCGGACTTTCAATGTCCGTTCAAGGGCAAAAAACAATTTATAGGCATTCTCATTACGAATACCTTTCTTCAAGGGCCAGGTCACAATAATCTCATCACCCACATGTTGATAAATTTCACCCTGATGCTGTTCAATAACCTCTGCGGTCAGGTAGAAATAATCTGATAAAAAAGAAAAATAAGCTTCATTCCCTAATTTCTCGGCGATGGATGTACTGTCATTCATATCGATAAAAAGAAAAATACGTTCCTCAACAACCGGGCGATGATATTCTCCCGTAAGCCATTTGAATAATTGGTGACGGTCGAAGTGCTCGGCAAGATTTCGAACTGCCAGAAGAATGACGGAACCCATACCCCAGAGCAATACAAAATGGATCACATATATCCGGAGTTCATTTCCCGCATATCCGTGAACGAGGGATCCTGTAACACCATAGGTAAAAATTATCCCGCCAATAAAAAGTATAAGGCGAATGCCGAGGGCGGGTGCAAAAGAATGACGTTTGAGCCTCGGCCGAAGAATTTGGGTATCAGCGAATGCCAGGGGCCCGCCCACGAGAATTGGCGGAAGGAGATATTCCCAAAATGTGAAATGAACATATTCCGAATGGATGAGACTTCCCGAATAGCGAATTAAAAAAGCCAAAATTCCAAAAAGCATCCATCCTCCTAATAAGATAAGGGCTGAAAGAGTCCCCGAGCGCCATATATGGCCGCTATTCATTTTTCCAATCATACTGCAAAGTTGAACCTTCCTTCGCCCCGGGAATGAAACAAAAGTTACTGAAGGGTGAATAATGCTATTTCAACATCACAATCTTCCATCTATCGACAGTTCAATGAAATTATGCTTTTCAAATGTTTACCAGGGTAGGAATTCCGGTGATTAGACGGTTTTATATCTACAAAAGCCTCTAATTATGAAATTGTTACGTCCAATATTAATCCTTCTGCTCACTGGGTCTGCGGTAGCACTTACCGCGTGGTTTTATGTGAACAAGTCCCACCGGAATATTGAAGCTGAAACTGCCCTGTATAGTGTTTCTGTGGATACCATTCTTACGCAGTTCCAGCAGAACGAATCAGAAAGCTTTCAAAAGTATTTTGATCAGGTAATTATAGTTGAAGGAATGCTGGAACAGGTAATTGAATCGGAAAACAGTGTAAAAACTGTCATTCTTTACGGGATTAAGGGCATTACCATATGCGAACTTTCGATGGGTGAAAGTATACCCAAAGACTTATCATTACCTCAGCCAATTCGCGTCAAGGGTCTTGTCACCGGTTTTGATGATTTGCTTGGAGAAGTAAAACTCAGGGAAGGTAGCATAGTAAGTTATTAAAAATGAAAAAGACATCAATATTTATCCTCTTTGGTCTTTTGTGGCTGGCTGCCTGTGTTCATGACCCTGAATTTATAGAGGATGATCCGGGATCACCGGCAATTCCCGGTGACGACACAACGGTAGTGAATACCGAAATTCCCTGCGACCCGGATTCGGTGTATTTTACCAATGATATCCTCCCCATATTCCTTTCAAGCTGTGCTATCACAGGCTGTCATGACGCACAAACGCATGAAGAAGGGCTCGTCCTTACCAATTATCAGAATATAAGACAGGGAATAAAGCCATTCAATCCCGGGGAAAGTAAATTTTATAAGGTGATGACCCTGCCCGAAACGGATGATCTTATGCCGCTTGACCCGGCCACGGGCAAAGGATATTACCTGCCCCAGGAACAATTGGATCTGATTAAAAACTGGATTTTACAGGGGGCTCCGCAGAATGAATGCACCTCATGTGTATCCGAAAATATTTCGTATGCCATCAATATCAAACCGATCGTTAACAGAAGCTGCGCTACGTCCAGCGGATGTCATGGAACGGGAAGTACTAATGGAGTCCTGAATTCATTTGACCAGGTAAAAAACTGGGCTGACAATGGTCTTCTCAGAAACAGAGTGCTGGATAAAAAGGATATGCCTCCGGGTGGCGGACTCACTGCATGTGATATTGACATGATCAGAATTTGGCTGGATGAAGGCTCCCGGAACAATTAGCAATATGAAACGAACATCTATTTTGATATTGTTTTTTTCTGCGGGATTGTCATCATGCTATTACGACAATGAAGAAATGCTATACCCGGGCGAATCTTCCTGCTATTCAACCGAAGTCTCATTTGCATTAGACATTAAACCTTTGGTGGATGCAAAATGCGCGACCGCTGGCTGCCATGTCGGGGGAACAGGCCGTGTAAAACTCACCAGCTATGCATCCATAAAAAGTATTGCAGACGATGGTCAGTTCCGGGACCGCGTGCTCACCAGAAAAGATATGCCTCCTTCAGGTCCTTTAAGTAAATGCGAACAGGACAAAATTCGGGCATGGCTCGACAACGGCGCAACAAACAACTAAACTATAAATCTATGAAACAACTAACCATTCTATCCATTTGTGTTTTAGCCATGACCTGCAGTTGGTCGCAGGATCGCTATTTTACCCGAACCGGGGAGATCAGTTTATATTCAGATGCCCCAATGGAAAAGATTGAGGCCATGAACCAGCAGGCTTCATGCATTTTTGACAAATCAAGCGGAGAGATTGCTGTATCTATCCAGATGCGTGGATTCAAATTTGAGAAAGCCCTGATGGAAGAACATTTCAATGAGAATTATGTGGAATCCCACAAATTCCCGAAATCAACGTTCAAGGGTACTGTCATCAACCTGGAGGACGCCGCGCTAGACAAGAAAGGTAAGCATGAAGTTTCTGTTAAAGGTGAACTCACCATTCACGGAATTACGAATTCGGTGGAGACGACAGGGATTATTGAAAATACTGACCGTGGGTTCAGCATCTCATCGGAGTTTGTCATTAAACTGGAGGATTACAAAATCGAAATTCCTTCTGCCGTAACTGGCAAGATCGCTGAAGAAGTAATGATTAGTCTGAACATGGCACTGGCTCCTTATAATAACTAGCAATTAAATGAAACCTGCCGCGACCATCATTTTGCTGTTGATGAGCTCATCTATACTCTTTGCCCAGGATGACCTGCTGGATATTCTCGATGAAGAAGCCGGCGAAACAACTGAATACGCCTATGCTACATTCAAGGATACGAGAATTGTACACGGGCAGTCGGTAGAACTCACCTCCCCGGGTGAACTACAGTTTGTGATTCAGCACCGATTCGGTAAGATCAATGACGGGGCGTACAACTTTTTTGGGCTCGATCAGGCAACAATGCGATTGGGATTTCAGTATGGGATTACGAACTGGCTGAATGTGGGAATCGGACGAAGTTCCTTTAAAAAGACCTTTGACGGATATCTCAAGGTAAAGCTATTGCGACAATCAGGCGGCAAAAGATTCATGCCTGTCACTGTATCCGCCTATACCAGCGCAGCGCTGAATTCTCTTCATTGGGACGATCCGGAGCGAACAAACTATTTCAGTTCCAGGATGTCGTATTCAGGCCAGCTGCTGATTGCGCGAAAATGGAATAATGCTTTTTCTTTACAGGTTATGCCAACCTACATTCACCGAAATCTGGTACCTACCGAAGAGGATCAAAATGACATCTATTCCATCGGTATTGGCGGACGAGTGAAAGTTTCCAACCGTGTGGCTATAACAGGAGAATATTATTATCAACTTGAAGGCTACAACGCTATTGTAACCAATAATTCCGTGGCAATTGGTGTGGATATTGAAACCGGCGGCCATGTATTTCAATTACATATTACAAACTCGAAGGGGATGATCGAGCCCTATTTCATTGCAGAAACACAGGGTGACCTGATGAATGGCGATATTTACTTCGGTTTCAATATCAGCCGGGTATTCGTTCTTAAAAAAGAAAATCGCTAACGGAAATTATTACAGCACTTCGATTCGGTTTCGGTGCTGTTCAACTTTACCTTCAAGCTCCAGTTTCTTGATTAGCCTGGAAATTACAACACGGGAGGTATTCAGTTCCCGAGCAATCTCCTGGTGGGTTTTGTTGATCACATAGGAACCTGAGGCCTGTTTCTTATCAAGGAGGTATTTATAAAGTCGCTCATCCATTTTCATAAACGCCACACTGTCTATGGCGGTAAGTAATTCGTCAAACCGGGATTGATATGAAGAAAATACAAAACGCCTGAATGATGGATACTTGCTTACCCAGGAATCCATGGAGGTCACAGGGATCAGCCATAAAAGACTGTCTTCCTCGGCGATTGCAATAAATTCGCTGAGTTTATTCTCCAGGCAACAGGTAATGGACATAGCACAAGTGTCACCCCCTTCCAGGTAATATAGAAAAATTTCATTGCCCGATTCATCCTGACGCATAACCTTCAGGGAACCTTCGATCACCAACGGAATTTCATCCGCACGCACACCAGGTGAAATAACAGTCTGACCTGCCTTCACCTTTCGCAGTCGGCCTGTACTTAAAATTTCCTCCAGCAGTTTTGCTTCAAAACCCATGGAAGATAAAACGGACTTTGCAGTTTCTTTTGCGTTACTGAGTGAAGTTTCCATAATTAATGTGCGGCTTTCTATTTTTCTACTATTCTGTTTTATCGCTTTCATGAGGTATATTGAGTAAAGTACAATTGCCTAACCATTTCCAATTATTCATTTATAATCGGGCAAAAAAGCGATTTATATCATGCTTTGAAGGTAACAAAAGTTACCTATTAATATCTTTTAAATAGCTAGAATTATATCATAATTAAAGAAGACAAACATCATGGGACAACATCACAAAATCTTGATTATCGGGGGTGGCACAGGTGGAATAACTGTTGCTGCACGATTGCTCAGAAAAGATTCAAAACTTGACGTTGGAATCATTGAGCCCTCCTCCAAACATTACTATCAACCGGCATGGACACTCGTAGGCGCCGGCACATATGACCTTAAGGACACCATTCGTGACGAAAAAGATTTCATTCCGAAAGGTGCCACCTGGATCCAGGATAAGGTTACAAGCGTAGATCCAGACAACAACAGTCTCACAACCGCTGAAAAAGGCACTATCACCTACGACTACTTAGTGGTTGCCGCAGGCATTCAATACAACTGGGATGCTATTCCCGGATTGAAGGAAGCACTTGGTAAACATGGTGTTACCAGCAACTATGAAAAGGATATGACAACCTATACCTGGGAGTTGTTACAGAATACAAAAAGTGGTAATGCCATTTTCACACAGCCGGCTACTCCAATAAAATGCGGTGGCGCTCCTCAAAAGATCATGTATCTGGCAGAGGATTACTGGAGAAAACAGGGAGTACGCGATAACATCAACGTTATATTCGCAACTCCTGGTACGGTGATCTTTGGAGTAAAGAACTTCGCTGATACCCTCAATAACATTATCAAAAAGAGAAATATCTTTACGCGCTACTATCACAAACTTGTAGAGATCAATCCTGAAAAGAAAGAGGCTATTTATGAGTTCACCAAGCCGGACACAAAGGCTGTACTTACGGATGAAGACCGGAAATTGGGAATTCGGCTGGAAGGTGATAATAAATTTGTCATTCCTTTTACAATGCTTCATACACCTCCTCCTCAGAGCGCCCCGGATTTCATCAGGAACAGCAAGCTTGCCAAGCCGGAAGATCCCTATGGATGGGTGGATGTTGACAAGCACACGCTTCAGCATGTTCGATATGCTAATGTATATTCATTAGGAGACGCATCAAGTACGCCAAATGCGAAAACCGGAGCCGCTGTGCGAAAACAAGCACCTGTATTGGTTGAAAACCTGCTGGATACCATGAAGAATGAAACACTGGCTGGCAATCCTACTTACGATGGCTATGGAAGTTGTCCGTTGGTTACCCGCTACGGCCGAATGGTACTTGCAGAATTCGATTATGACAATAAACCAACCCCTTCTTTCCCGTTCAACCTGGCCAAAGAACGGTACAGCATGTGGTTGATGAAAAAATACTTTCTGCCCTGGTTATACTGGAACCGCATGCTGAAAGGCAAAGCGTAAATTTCAGCCCTAAATCGATCCCATGGTGTACGGGAATGTTTGACAGGCAGAAGGTTAAAAAAGGCCTTTCCGTAACTGGAAAGGCCTTTCATTTTATGCAAATAATACCGTTTTATTCAGCTTTTCCCGAAGGATATGAGGGATCTCCTCCATGCTCCTGTAAAGCTTTTCAAATGAATCAATGATGAAATACCGGTCCTGAAATACATCCTTTCGATAGGGCGCATTTAACAGGTGTTCGGCATTGAATTCAAAATGCATTGGTTCCTTACCCACACAATATCTGGTTTCGCCGGATGAAGAAAGAATACCGGCTCCATAAATTCTCAATTCCCCGTTCTCCCGAATAAGTCCGAACTCAACGGTATACCAGTAAATCCGCGAAAGAAGTTCTATAGCCAGGGGATTATCGATATAGTCAAGACTGATCTGGCTCATTTCATACAAAAAATCGGCGAAATGCGAATTTGCAAGCAATGGCACATGAGCGAAGACATCATGAAACATATCAGGTTCCTCCAGGTAATCCAGTTCACTCATCTTTCGCAGCCAGGTAGTTGCTGGAAATTTCCGTTCAGCCATATAGCCGAAAAAAGTCCGGTCGTCTACAATACCGGGAACCGCTATCAGCTCCCACCCGGTTGCCTGCTTCAAAATGACATTGATCTTCTCAAAAGAAGGGATTTCATCAGCATTGAATCCGATGGTTTCCAGCCCTTCGAGATATTCACCACTGGCATATCGCTGCAACTGTTCCTTTTGCCTGTTGAATAATATTTTCCATACCGCTCTGTCCTCGTCGGTGTAATTCATGTGGACCTGTCGGCCATCTTTCAATGTGGGTATTGTTCTCATAGCATTTTGTTAAATAAAAAAGGCCTGATTCGTTGTCGGAATCAGGCCTTTCGTCTCAGTGTTTAAATATTTACATACACCTATTACCTATTCCGATCGCTGTATCGCGGAAATAATAAAAATAATAGGTGTTGAAAAACGAATTCATATTTCAAATCTACACGGTTTTGTAAAAATCACAAGCGCTGTGTAAGAAAAACGGTTAAAATGATTCTCTCAGATCATAAGTTTTCCGCATTCTGTCAATCAGCCGGGCGCTTTCGGCAAAATTCAGCGTTTGCTGCCCATCTGAAAACGCCTCATCAGGCTTTTCATGTGTCTCATAAATTACCCCATCAGCACCAGCCATGATCGATGCCAGGGCAACAGGCTCTACATGGTCCCGAATGCCGATTCCATGACTGGGGTCAGCGATTACCGGTAGGTGAGTCTTTTCCTTCAAAATACTGATCGCATTGATATCCATGGTATTTCTGCTCGCACGCTCATAGGTCCTGATCCCGCGCTCGCACAACATCAGCGATTCATTGCCGGCAGAAAAAACGTATTCAGCACTGTAAAGCAACTCATCTATGGTACCGGATATTCCCCGTTTGATAAGAACCGCCTTATCCACACGTCCCAGTTCATCCAGCAGGTTAAAATTCTGTGTATTTCTGGCTCCAACCTGGTAAATGTCAATATAATCATACATCTCCTCGATCTGGCTTACCTGCATAACTTCAGTAATGATCTTAATCCCCGCCTCACGGGCAGCCTTGTACCAGGTTTTCAGTCCGTCGATACCCATTCCGCGAAAGGAATAGGGAGAACTACGCGGTTTATAAACACCGCCGCGCATAATTCTGATATTATTGGCTTTAAGGTGATTGATGGTCTTCTCTATTTGCTCTTCGCCTTCAATCGAACACGGACCGGCCATGATGGCAAAGCTTCCTTCCCCAATAATGACGCCATCGCCCAAATCGATCGTTGTTGGTTTTACCTTCCATTTGTTTGAAACAAGCTTATAGTCATCCGATACAATATGTATATCTGAAATACCTTCAAGATGGCCAATCTTACGAATATCAAAATCCTTCTTACCTATGCCGATAATGTAACGGCCTTTCTGGGTATTCACTTCAGTGGTCTTATACTTAAGCTCGTGAACTTTCTCAATAATACTTTGCTTAAGTTGTTCACTAATCTGGTTTTCGAGTTGAATGATCATATTTAGTTGGAGTTTTTAATACTTTTTACAAATTCTTTTACCGATGCTTCATTTGCCCCTTCAGACCTTAACATCTTGATGAAGGCACTGCCAATAATTGCACCCTGGCTGTAGCGGCTGGCTACAGTGAATGTCTCATGATTCGATATTCCGAATCCGACCAGAGTCGGGTTTCGGAGTCCCATATCTTTAATTCTTTTAAAATAGGCGATTTGCTCATCACCAATGGCGCTCTTTGCTCCGGTCGTGCTGGCACTTGAGACCATATAGATAAAACCATCAGTATGTGAATCTATTTCATGGATTCTCGCCTCCCCTGTTTGGGGTGTGATCAGAAATATATTTTTCAATCCGGCCTGCTCAAAGCGGTCTTTGTAATGATCAAGGTATTCAGCCATGGGCAAATCGGGCAAAATCAGTCCGTCAATGCCTGTTTCCAGGCATTTATCGCAGAAGGCGTCAATTCCAAATTGCAAAACAGGATTGATATAACCCATAAGGATTACCGGGATCTGAACCTTCTGCCTGAGTGTCTTCAGCTGATCAAACAGTAGCGCAATGGTCATTCCATTCTTCAGGGCAGCCGTATTGCTCTCCTGGATCGTTGGCCCGTCAGCAATGGGGTCTGAAAAAGGCATGCCAATTTCAATGATATCCGCACCACCACTTTCAAGCCATTCAGCAATTTTCAAGGTATCATCCTTCGCGGGAAACCCGGCAGTAAAATACACTGACAGCAACGGGCCTTCGTTACTGCTGAACAGCTGGCTTATTCTGTTAACTTCTGTTTTGGTCATTGTATTCATTTTAATACTTCCCCCATTTTATATAGGTATCGAGGTCCTTGTCACCCCTGCCCGATAAGTTGACTACTACCACATCTTCCTTTTTCAATGGCAGCCTGTCGAAGACGGCCAGGGCATGTGCAGTCTCAATGGCTGGAATGATCCCTTCCAGGCGGCTTAGTTCCACACCCGCCTGCATAGCGGCTTCATCGGTAACATCGAGAAAAATTCCCCGACCACTCGCGAACAGGTTGGCATGCATCGGTCCGATACCGGGATAATCCAGGCCGGCAGAAATGGAATATGGCTCAATCACCTGTCCGTCCTCGGTCTGCATAAGAAGCGTCTTGCTGCCATGCAGGACACCTGATCTCCCCAGCTTGGTGGTGGCGGCCGATTTTCCTGAGTTTACCCCCATTCCCGATGCCTCGACCGCAACGAGCTGTACATCTTCTTCGTCTAAATAGTGATAAAATGCACCGGCGGCATTACTGCCTCCTCCAACGCATGCGATGATATAATCAGGATTCTGTCGTCCGGTCTTCTCGTCAAGCTGAACCCTGATCTCTTCGCTGATAACGGATTGAAAACGCGCCACCATATCTGGATAGGGATGGGGGCCTACTACAGACCCAATAATATAATGCGTATCTGCAGGATTATTGATCCAGTGCCGCATCGCTTCATTGGTAGCATCTTTGAGTGTCTGACTTCCACTAGTGGCCGGAATAACTTCTGCGCCCAGAATTTTCATACGTTCCACATTAGGACGCTGCCGCTCCATATCGATCTTTCCCATGTATACGATACACTCCATGCCCATCAGGGCGCATACCGTAGCCGTTGCAACACCATGCTGACCGGCACCGGTTTCCGCAATGATCTTTTCCTTACCAAGACGCCGGGCCAGCAAAATCTGCCCAATCGTATTATTCACTTTGTGCGCACCCGTATGACACAAATCCTCACGTTTCAGAAATATACGGGCACCGTATTTCGCGGAAAGTCTCTTTGCCTCGTAAAGTGGAGTGGGCCTGCCCACGTAATCCTTCAGCAACTGGTCAAATTCACTTCTGAATCCGGGATCTTTAATGATCTGCAGATATTCAGACCGCAATTCATCAATATTTGGATATAACATCTCAGGAATATAGGCACCACCAAACTCCCCGTAATATCCCTTTTCATTCACCTGGTATTTCAATTCAGACATGCGATAAGTTTATTTAGTTTTTCCAAATTCTTCATTCCCGGGGCATCCTCCATTTTGCTGTTTACATCAATCCCGACAACCGCCGAATGCCCTTCCTTCCGGATTTTATTTACTTCGTCCGGGTCAAGTCCCCCGCTTAATATTACCGGTTTCTCAAACTCAAATGTATCAAGGACCTTCCGGTCAAATACCTTCCCCGTACCACCCGGTACCTCGGTACGCGTATCGAGCAGCCAGAATTCAATCAACGGCTCAATTTGCTTCATATACTTGACGTCAAGTGGCTTATTCCCGGATACCACTTTTATAATTTTGTATCCTGAGCCATTCAGCTTCTCAATGAAATCAACAGACTCATTGCCGTGAAGCTGGATAAGATCCAGTGAATACGCGGCAGAATATTTTTCAACTTCCGCCAACGCTGGGTCAACAAATACGCCCACCCGCTTCGTCTGACGGTCTAATACATCGAGGTGTTCCGGCAATAACACAGCTGCCATATACCTGGGGGACTTTTCATAGAAAATAAAACCCATGAAATCAGGCTGTAACTGAGCAACATCCCTCACATTTCCGGCATCCTTCATACCGCACACCTTCCAGTATAGTCCGCTATTGTTTGGCATACGCCCGCTGATCCAGACTACTCAGTTCTTCAATAAATTCAGCACAAGCCCGTTCCGGCCTGCTGTGTTCCATAAAATTCTGACCGATCAAAAATCCATCGAACCCGGCTTCTTTCAATTGGACTATTTCCGCAGGTGTAGATATCCCGCTTTCAGAAACTTTAATGAATGAATTCGGAATCCGGGAAACCAGGTCAAAAGAAGTATCAAGGGAAACCTCAAATGTGGCAAGGTCCCTGTTATTTACTCCAACCAGGTCAATGTCTTCATTCAGCCCTTTATCCAGCTCTTCCTGGTTATGAACCTCCATAAGAGTTTCCAACCCGAGAGATTTGGCGAAAGATGCGAGCTTTTTCATTTCCTGGGCAGACAGTGCTGCGGCAATGAGTAAAATCGCATCTGCACCGATCGCCTTGGCTTCAACGATCTGATACTCATCAATAATAAAATCTTTCCGAAGAATCGGGCAGAAATTAAATTTCCTGGCGGTCTTCAGGTCTTCATTACTTCCACCAAAAAAGGTCTGATCGGTAAGCACAGACAGTGCAGAAGCGCCGGCCTGCATATATCCTATGGAGATCCGCTCGATGGAAACATTCGGATTTATAATCCCTTTCGACGGACTTTTACGCTTGATCTCAGCAATGATTCCCGACTTGTCATCGCGAAGCAGGTATTTCTTCAGTGAAACGATCCGGTTTTCAAAGAATATGCTTTGCTCCAGTAATTTCTGTGAATACAAAGCTTTCCGTTCCTGCACTTCTGCCTTTTTCTTCGCGAGTATTTCTTCTAACACACTCATAATTATATAGTTATTGTACTTATTGGTTTGTTGATCAATTTTTTAAAAGATTCCAGCGCCTTTCCTGAAAGCAGGCTTTCCCTTGCCAGTTCTACGGAATCAGAGAGCGATCCTGACTGTGACGCGCAGTAAAGGGCCATCCCCGCATTCGCGGCGATCACATCATTTTGAGCCCTGGATCCCCTGCCACGAAGAATCTCCTCGAATATTTTTGCGCTTTCCTCTATAGTGTCACCTCCGCTAATCTCGGAAGGCGATACTGTTGACAAGCCAAGGTCTTCAGGGCTAACCAGCCTCTCACCCTGGTTGGTGATCATTTTAAATGCTCCCGTGAGGCTAATTTCATCATATCCATCCAACGTGTGGAGCACGACGAACGCCTTATCAGTATTCTGATATAAATATCCGTACAAGCGTGCCAGCTCAAGACTAAACACGCCCACAAGCTGTAATTTCGGAAAGGCCGGGTTTACCATGGGACCCAGCATGTTAAAAAAGGTTTTCACCCCAAGGTCACGTCGGATAGGTGCTACATTTTTCATGGCCGGGTGGAACAGCGGCGCATGGAGAAAACAGATATTGGCTTCATCAATGCTTTTCCGTAAGAGGTCGCTGTCATTGGTAAATTCATATCCAAAATACTGCAGCAGGTTGGAGGATCCGCAAACCGACGATACCCCGCTATTTCCATGTTTTGCAACGGGTTGACCTGCGCCGGCCACCACGAACGATGAGAGCGTACTTATATTGAATGTATTTTTACCGTCACCACCTGTTCCGCAAAGATCGATCGGGTTATATTCCGATAAATCCAGGGCCAGGCACAGATCCAGCATGGCATCCCGAAAACCTTCGAGCTCTTCAACACGGATGCTCCGCATCATATAAACAGTCAGGAAAGCCGCCACCTGCGAATTATTATATTCACCTTGTGCCAATTTTGTGAGGACATCCTTAGCTGTTTCCTTGTCGAGAGATTTATGTTCAATGAGCTTATTTATTATTTCCTTCATTTTTAGTCATTTAACCAGTTCTCAACCATTTGAATACCGCCCTCGGTGAGGATTGATTCCGGATGAAACTGAACCCCCCGGATATCATAATTACGATGTGCCAGACCCATTACCGTACCGATCTCATCCTGTGCGGTAACATAAAGATCTGCCGGTATGCTTTCCGGAACCACTGCCCAGGAATGATACAAACAGGCGGTAAAGTTTTCAGGAAGATTCCTGAACAACACTTCACCAGGATCCGTGACCCTGATGTTCGTAGTTACACCATGCCGCACTTCGGTCATATTAAATAAGGACCCTCCGAATACCTCACCTATTGCCTGATGGCCCAGGCAAACGCCAAACATGCTTTTTCTTGCCGCATACTCTTTAATCACATCCTTCATGATCCCGGCTTCGTCGGGTATCCCGGGGCCCGGGGAAAAGAGTATCTTATCATAACCATTCACATCCTCAATCCTGATCTGGTCATTCCTGAAAATATTCATGACTTTACCATATCCCAGGTAACGTATGATGTGCACCAGATTATAGGTGAATGAATCATAATTATCTATAACCAGAATCTTCATCAGCTATTCAGATCTACGGCCAGTGTAAGCGCACTTCGCAAGGCGGCCAGTTTATTACCAACTTCATTTAGTTCATTCCGGGGTACTGATTTCGCTACAATTCCTGCGCCTGCCTGGTAATGCAGATTATTGGCGTGGCTCAGAAACGAACGTATAATAATGGCATGGTTAAAGTCGCCGTTAAACCCAAGAAACCCTATTGCACCACCGTAATAATTCCTGCTCGTATTTTCGTATTTATCGATTAGCTGCATCGCCATATGCTTGGGGGCGCCGGAAAGAGTTCCTGCCGGAAAGGTGTCTGCCACCAGTTGTAAGGGTGAAATGTCTTTATCCAAAACACCGGATACCTTGGAAACGAGGTGAATCACATGGGAATAATATTGCACCTCCTTGAATACATCAACCTGAACCTCTTCGGCATTTCTGCTGAGATCATTTCTGGCCAGGTCTACCAGCATGACATGCTCGGCATTTTCCTTTACATCTTCACTGAGTGAGCGTGCAAGCTCTGCATCCGCAAGATCATTGCCGGTTCTTCTGAAAGTCCCTGCGATAGGCCAGATACTTGCTTTGCCATCCTTGATCACAATTTGCGACTCAGGAGATGATCCGAAAATTTTGAAATTTCCGTAATCAAAATAAAACAGGTAAGGTGAAGGGTTTACCGACCTCAGTGCCCTGTAAACATTGAATTCATCTCCCTTAAAGGCGGTGGAAAAACGCCGGGAAAGCACAATCTGGAATACATCTCCTCGCAGGCAATGTTCGATTCCCTTATTCGTAATCGCAAGAAACTCTTCGTCGGTGAGGTTGCTTGTTTCTTCTCCAACGATATGGAAGCGATATTCAGGATCAATGTTAGCCCGGATCACGGTTTCGAGCTGATCCAGGTTTGATGGTTCCTCTGAACCATTCACCTGGTGATCAAACATGTACATTTCATTTTTAAAATGGTCGATCACCAACACATTCCGGTACACACGATAGATCATATCGGGAATATCCGACTGAAGGTTTTTAATTTCAACATCTTCGAAAAAGCGGACGGCATCATAGGCCATGTACCCAAATAGCCCGTTGGTTACAAATTTGTGCGGACCCGGAGATGAGGTAAAACTATTTTTAAATTCATCCCATAAATTCAGGAGTTCACCGGGCTTTGTTTCAAACTTTTCCTGGTATCGGGGCATGGAAATGCTCGTTGTATTTCCGGAAACCTCAAATGAGGCTACAGGATTACAACAGATATATGAAAAACTGTTCTCATTTCCGTGGTAATCTGAACTTTCCAGCAGAATGGCCCCTTCAAACTTATCGCGCAGGCGCAGGTAGATACTCACCGGAGTGATGGTATCTGCCAGTAATTTTCTTTCGGTTGTTCTAAATGTTACTTTATCCATTTGATAAAAAAAAGCCCGCTGTTGGTGAACAGCGGGCCTTGGTTATTTGAATTCAATCAATATGGTGCCATTCACTTCCCGATCAGGGGAGTAAACCAGTACCATGCGATATTGAACATTATTTTCTTCATTGAGCGACCAAATCTATTAAAGAAAATTAAAAATTCAAGTACAGTCTTGCTTTTTTATTTCTTTGCTTTCGCTTTTTTCTTCTTTGGCGCTTCTTCTTTGGTCTCAACTTTGGCTGAAGTGCGAGGACGAGAGACCCCAAACGTACCTTTCGCTATTTTTCCTCGCTTCGTTTTAATATCTCCTTTTCCCATGATTATTTGTAATTTTGATGATAATACAAGTTTACAAAATGTCATTTTTTGACGCAAATCGGCTAAATGAAACCTGTATAAAACCATTTAGGGTTTCAATTGGTTAACAAAATAAAAAGCATGGCAAAACCTACTCCCACTCTTATTCAGGCTCTCAGGGCAACGGCTTCCAAACTTGAAAAAAGCGCGCAATACCAGTGGGGTCATATGGGGAGCTGCAATTGCGGTCACCTGGCACAGGAGCTCACGCGTCTGAAACCTTCGGAAATACATCAGCGCGCAATGGAAAAATATGGCGACTGGAATGAACAGCTAAATGATTACTGTCCGACAAGCGGCCTATTAATGGATGACCTCATCACTGAAATGCTGAATGCCGGCCTGGACACCATTGACCTGAAGAACCTTGAAAAACTGAGTGATACCGAAGTTCTACGATCACTTCCTGCCAACAAGCGTTTCCTTAAACATAATGTGCGGGATCATGTTGTGCTGTACCTGAATGCATGGGCATCATTGCTTGAAAAGAAATGGGCGGATCAGCAGCCATCGGTAGAATTCATTCCTTCAGAAAAAAAAGTTACAGTTGAATATTAAAAATAATACCTTGCATCATGAAAGATGTGGTGCACACCTATTTTAAAAGGGAATTTCCTGAATTCATAATTCTGGTACGCCTCAACCCGATCGATTTCACAGGTCTTGAGCTCACCATTTTCCCTGATGGAAACATTGAAAAGCGCAAATTGCAGTTTGATGAAGAAATTGAAGAAGACCTGGAGGCGGATGAATTCAAGCCGGCAGGAGCCCTTGAATTCAACCTTTATTTAAAGGGAATCCTGCCCGGAAAGGAATAATATCTGCCAATATTTTTGGAATCATTAATTGTTCGTAACTTTGCATGGGCAAATCAGTACGACCAGCTCCTGCTGAACTCCCCCAGGACCGGAAGGTAGCAAGGGTAAGCGGTTGTAGCGGTGCGATACTTGATTTGCCTTTTTTCTTTTCCCGGCAATTCATATCTGATCAAATTCCTTAACTTTATCACTGAATAAAATTAATCGACATGAAATTCTTTATTGATACAGCCAACCTTGATGATATCCGCGAAGCCCACGATTTGGGTGTCCTTGATGGAGTAACCACCAACCCTTCCCTGATGGCAAAGGAAGGAATAAAGGGACAGGAAAATGTGATCGCCCATTACAAAGCCATTTGTGACATTGTAGAAAATAATGTGAGCGCGGAAGTTATTTCCACCGACTTTGACGGAATGATCCGTGAAGGCCTGGAGCTTGCTAAAATTGATGATAAAATTGTCGTTAAGATACCTATGATCAAGGATGGGGTGAAAGCACTGAAATATCTGACGAGTGAAGGTATTCGAACCAACTGTACCCTTGTTTTCTCACCGGGCCAGGCTTTGCTGGCAGCTAAAGCAGGCGCAAGCTATGTCTCCCCTTTTATAGGCAGACTGGATGATATTTGTACTGACGGACTTGATCTCATTGCCCAGATCGTGCTCATTTATCAGAATTATGGCTTCGGAACCGAAGTGCTGGCCGCAAGTATTCGCCATACCATGCACCTGATCCAATGTGCTGAAATCGGTGCTGATGTCGTAACCTGCCCTTTGAATGTAATCACAAGCCTGCTCCATCATCCGCTGACCGACCAGGGTCTTGAAAAATTCCTGGCAGATCACAAGAAAGCGAACAGCTAAACACACTTTATATGAGCCAGGATTCCGACAACGTTGTTATTGCGCGGGACATCACGATTTTCCAGAGTGGGCAGACCATTCTGGACAATGTTAATTTCGAAATTGAGAAGGGTGAATTCGTCTTTGTGGTAGGTCGCACGGGCGGAGGAAAATCCTCTTTACTAAAAACCATGTATGCCGATCTGCCGCTGCAGATCGGTCACATGCGTGTCGCAGGTTTTGACATCGAAAAAATCAAGCGGTCACAAGTGCCGCAGCTCAGAAGAAAAATCGGGATCATTTTTCAGGATTTTCAGCTTTTCCCGGATCGTAATGTAACGGAGAACCTGATGTTTGTTCTGAAGGCAACCGGCTGGAAGGAAAAATCTAAAATGAAAACCCGCCTTTCAGAAGTATTGATGCAGGTTGGACTTGGAAGTATGGCGTCAAAAATGCCCTATCAGCTTTCAGGCGGGGAACAACAACGGATTGTTATTGCACGCGCCCTTCTGAATGAACCTGTTCTGCTCATTGCGGATGAGCCCACAGGAAACCTTGACCCTGATGTCTCGAAAGGCATTTTCAAACTATTCGAGGAGATTAACAACAGCGGTACTGCAGTCATTATGGCCACACATGATCATGAACTTGTGAAAGGCCAGAAATATCGCGTCCTCAAATGTGAAAACCGTGAGGTTCTGGACTCTTCCAGGGAATCGTTTGAGCTAAGCGCTAAAAGCTTCTATTGATCTAGATCTCAACCTGTGCCTGTTCCGGCTGATCCAGCCTGTCCAGTGTTCTGTTCAGGAGATCAATACGTACCAGCAGATTTAATGTAAGAGCATCAATCACTTCAGGGGTTGGATTATCATTATATTCCTTCCTCAAAACAAGGTACATGGCATCCAGTTTCTGAAGTTCCGCAACCACATCAATCTCATACAGATTATCCTGCTGAAGTTCATCGATCAGGATTCTTTTTTCACTGATTTGCTGAAAATAGAAATCCTCGACTTCATTGAACTTGGCGTTAAGTTGCTCCTGCTGTGCCAGTTGCGGCTGATCTTCCGTGGAAATCGTATTGAGTAACAAT
Organism: Cyclobacteriaceae bacterium; assembly: GCA_050289805.1. Classification (GTDB taxonomy): domain Bacteria; phylum Bacteroidota; class Bacteroidia; order Cytophagales; family Cyclobacteriaceae; genus JAUILA01. The sequence goes on along the minus strand of JBNKGL010000005.1, from coordinate 160,868 downwards.
CCAACAGTCGACACAAAAAACAGGACTGCTGCGGCTTTCCACATCCAGTGTGTTCCCGGCCGGCCATTTGGAAGATTCCTTGATATGTTATCCCAAACATTTCGGGGTTCCCTGTGATCAAAGGCGTCCCGGTTTTCAGATATAAAGTTTTCGAGATTATTTTTCATAATGCATTACATTTAGCATTTCTCTTAATTTCTTTTTCGCACGATTGTATTGTGACTTAGACGTTCCCACGGAAATACCGAGTATTTCGGAAATCTCCAAATGATCATACCCTTCGAGCAGATAAAGGGAAAGTATTACCCTGTACCCATCGGGCAAATCCTCGATGGCATTCCGAACGCGTTCCAACTCATCCTGATCCACGTAAATACTTTCTTCCTCTTCCTGCGGCACGTCGTGTTCCTCATCATTCAGGTTATCCAGTGGCAACCTGTTCTTCTGAAGAATATTGAGTGATTTATTTACCACGATGCGCTTCAACCAGGCTCCAAAAGTAGAAGTGCCCTGAAAGGTATGTAAATACTGGAACGCGTTTATAAAGGCTTCCTGCAGAATATCCTCCGCTTCCTGGTCATCACGTACGATACGCCAGGCCGTATTATACATGGCACGGTTGTACTTCCTGTACAACTCATATTGAGCTGTACGGTCTCCTTCCAGGCATCTTTCGATGAGGTCGGCTGAATCTATGTGGTATTCCCGGGCCATGTTCAAGTATGCTAAAGACAGCCTTTTCCCGGGATGGTTGCACGGGAAATAAGTTTAATTCAGGCTGTTGAGGTTTTCCTTGGCCAACGCAAAATCAGGCGCAACCGCCAGGGCTTCCTCAAAATATTTTTTCGCATCAGCCATATTCCCCTGTGCCTTTGCATTTAAGCCCTTGAGGTTCAACAGGGCAACACGGATTGGAAACTCTTTCTGCTGATTATCAGTAGTATTAAAAACCGTTTTAAGCTGATCCGCCTCTGGCTTACCGAGCAGAATATCTGCATTGGTCATACTTTCACCATACTTGCCAGTCTGAAACTGCAGAAAAGCCACTTTATACAAGGTCTGGTAATCGCTGGTCTTGAAATACAGATCTTCATAGGCTTCCAGTGCCTTATCCTGTAATCCCAGGTTTTCATAGGAAATTCCAAGGATTTCCAGGGCTCCGATGTTCTCGGGGTTCAGGGAGTTAAGGTCCTTGGCTGAAATAGCCGCAGAAGCAAACTGGCCTTGCTCAAGGTAGAGGTACGACAAAGAGTAAAGAACAGAATCATTCGCGGGGTTTTCGGCTAAAATGCTGTACAGGGCATTTTTTGCGCCGTCCAAATCATTGTACCGCATCGCAAGCTGATATTTTTTCGCAGCATGAATTACCAGTATTTGTGCTGCGGTTAAAGGCTTTTTTTGTTCCTGCTGTTCAGGTGTTTCCTGACCAAATGAAGGCAAACTCAGTACGGCTGCCAATAAAATCACTATCCAGACTCTCATAAATTCAAATTTCAATATTTCGCAAATGTAATTATTTTTCCCCGACTTTTTTCAGACCGTGCCGTTCTCCAAGGTCAAGCATCAGCTTCCATGCAGGTTCCCGCTTATTCGGAATTTCACCTTCCATGATCGCCTCTTTGATCTGCTCCTTAATCTCACCAATCACTTTACCCGGCCTGATATCAAAGGTTTTCATAATATCCTCACCGGTAACGGGCGGCTGAAAGTTCCTAACTTTATCTTTCTCCTCCACCTCCAGCATTTTTCGTTCCACTTTTTTGAAATTGGCCAGATATCGCTTCACCCGGGTATCATTCTTGGAAGTTACATCGGCCTTACAGAGTTTCATCAGATCATCCACATCATCTCCCGCTTCAAAAAGAAGTCGCCGAATGGCGGCATCTGTAATATGATCCTTTACCAATGCAATAGGTCTCAGGTGAAGCCTAACCAATTTCTGCACGTATTGCATCCGATCATTCATCGGAAGTTTCATCTTCCTGAAAATTCCGGGCACCATTCTCGCTCCCCTGTCCTCGTGCCCGTGAAACGTCCAGCCAACCTTTTTGTCAAATCGCTTGGTGGCCGGTTTGGCAATATCATGCAATATGGCCGCCCACCGAAGCCAGAGATCCCCGGATCGCTTTGCAGTATTATCCAGAACCTGGAGGGTATGATAAAAATTATCCTTATGGGACATACCGTTCACCGTTTCTACACCCTGAAGCTCTGTCATTTCCGGGAATATCAGTTCCAGCAACCCAGAATGATAGAGAAGCTTGAATCCATAGGAAGGGGTATCTGTTAGTATAATTTTGTTCAACTCATCGGTGATCCGTTCCTGGGAGACGATGGAAATCCGTTCCTTATTTCGAATGATGCCGTCATATGTATCGGGCGCAATGTCAAACCCAAGCTGTGCGGCAAACCTGACGGCCCGCATCATGCGCAGGGGGTCATCTGAAAAAGTAACATCCGGATCGGCAGGAGTCCGTATCATTTTTCTCTTCAGGTCCCGGGTGCCATCAAAAGGATCGATCAGCTCCCCGTAACAGGCTTCATTCAGGCAAATCGCCATGGCATTTATCGTAAAGTCACGCCTGTTCTGGTCATCCTGGAGGGTTCCGTCCTCAACGATTGGCTTCCTGCTTTCTCTTCGGTAGGATTCCTTGCGTGCACCTACAAATTCAAGGTCAAAATCACCATATCGAATATTCGCGGTTCCGAAATTTTTGAAAACATTTACTTTCAGACCTTTCCCAAGGACTTTTGAAACTGCCCGGGCCAGTTCTATTCCACTGCCAACACATACAAAATCGATATCCTTCGATGGCCTCCCCAGCATCAGATCCCGAACATATCCGCCTACCACATAGCATTCAAGCTTCATGGCATCGGCATGTAATCCAATTTTTCTGAACAGAGGTAACTTATCCAATTCGGCCCCGTAATTCATATCAGGCAATGTCTTTTGTGCAAAGGTATAAGATTGATCCGTTAATTGACAGTTTCAATCGCCTGTTGACCTTTGCAAACTTAAAGACGTTGTTTATCTTACCGTATGATTCTTCTCGTGACACTCGTTTCTGCCTTCCTGATATCATTAATAGCAGGAAGAATTACAGGTAAATGGTCCCTGAATTATTCGGGCAACCTGGCCATGGCGGTAATGTTGATATTTACCGGTGTAGCACATTTCGTGTATACCGATGGTATGATCCTGATGCTGCCCCATGTGGTCCCTGCAAAAAAAATTGTAATCTACCTTACAGGGCTTTTGGAAATATTAGCTGCATTCGGATTATTGACACCCCGTTATCGAAAGACAACTTCCCTCCTCCTGATGATCTTCCTGATTATAATTCTGCCGGCAAACTTCAAAGGTGCCTATGATCATCTAGATCTCACCACGGCACAGTATGATGGCCGCGGACCGGCATATCTTTGGTTCAGAGTCCCGTTACAAATTGGCTTCATATTTTGGATTTGGTATTTTGCTTTTCGACAGCTTCCCAGTGAAGAATGAAAATCCTTATTCTTGGAGCCAATGGCCGTAGCGGACGGAGGATTGTAAATGAGGCATTGCGCGCCGGATTTTCCGTTCATGCGCTGGTCAGAAACAAGAAGGATCTGCCCGAACACCAAAATCTAAGAATTATTGAAGGTTCCTGTTTAAAAAGAAGTGACCTCGATAAAGCACTTACAGGCACTGTAGCGGTAGTGAGCGCACTCAATGTATCCCGAAAATCAGATTTTCCATGGTCGAAGCTAAAGAGCCCGACTGACCTGATGTCAAAAACTATGGAATATCTAATTCCACTTCTATACGCACATGGTATCTCAAGATTGCTAATCATTTCAGCAGCCGGAACAGGGGATTCCCGGAAGGTTTTACCCAAATGGTTTGCCTGGCTCATTGATCACAGCAATATAAAATATGCATATCAGGACCATGAGCGACAGGAAAAGTTAGTACGGAACAGCGATCTGGAATGGACGATACTCCGCCCGGTAGGCCTTTCAAATTCTTCAAAAATCACCCGCGTGTGTATCTCAAAGGACGGCATTCCACCCCCTTCGATGTTGATCTCGCGCGATACCCTTGCGAATTATGTCATTCAGACTCTTGAAGATAACCTGCATTACCAGGAATCACCTGTAATATCAGCTTGTTAGTTATCGTGAATAAAGGTCGGACAAGGAATGAATTTCATCGGCTTTTTGGCTTTTGAACTCGATATTATTTCCAGGTCATACTTCAATGAAAGTTCATGGGCACCGCTTGATGAAGGACCCAATTCCGAAATTGTAAAGTCGTAGCTGTAGCCAAATTCAAACCGGCTGAACTGCAGCCCAAGGATCAGCGCAACCGCGTCCTGTGAGATATTGTCGGCAACATTCTGCTTCAACGGAATACCCCTGTACCAAAGACCCACCATGACAGGCTGGTAAAGAAAATGAAGTCCTATATCCAGCTGATCAAAGCGTCCCTGGCTTTTATAAACAAACGATGGTGCGATATAGGCAATTTTCTCCTTGGCAAACAATCCTGAATACAGTGGAAGCTTGACTCCACCATGGAATGACGTTTTTCGTGGAATGGCACTCTCATCTCCCAATAGGGAACGATTCGGTTCATTAATGTGGTAGGAAGAAAATCCCAGCCAGAATTTTGAATTATATATGAGAAACCCTGCGCCAAAATCAAAATAGGACGCACTTCCAAGACTTCCGAAGCCCGGATCACTCGTCGGCACCTGTCCGTCGTTTGTAAACGCCAGCTGATCGCCGAAGACAAGTTTATTCATATCGATATCCCTGTGCCCATATCCAAAATACAGTCCGGGCGTCATGATCCATTTATTGGAAAGCTGAACTTTGTAGGAATAAACGAACCCAAGCGTGGTGGAAGTAAGGGCAGCCGAGCCGGCGCGATCTGCTACGGCAATGAGTCCCACACCACTTTTCAGGTCTCTTAAATTATAGTCATAGGAGAAGGCATAGGTTACAAACCCATTGGAAATATTCGGCCACTGGTTTCGATAATTCGCAACGAAACGGTGTCCCGCTCCCGTGCCCGCAAAAGCCGGATTAAGATATAGCGGCGCGGAATAATATTGACTGAATTGGGGATCCTGTCCCTGTACCAGCGTAAAAAATCCGGATAGTAAAAAAACGCCTATGGTAAAAAATTTCTTCATCATCTAATAAGGTTCACATCCCCTGTTCGCGTAATTCGCTCTCCATTAACAAAAACCACCTTAATCTGGTATATATAGACATCCTGCGGACTGAGCTTACCTTTATAGTAGCCATCCCACCCAATATTTTTATCAGTTGTGTGAAACAGCAGTTCACCCCAGCGGTTGAAGATCATCAGTTCATACTCCACAACACCCTGCACCTTCGGCCTGAATACGTCATTACTGTTCGGGTCTTCACCCAGGCCACCTCCGGTCGGTCCGTATAAATTCGGACTGAACGCATTTGGCACCAGCAATCGCCCGCCATTTTTAACCTGAACTATACTTTCAAGTGTTACGATATCCAGACAGCCCTGATCATTGTAGGCTGTAAGCGTAATATCATAGAAGCCTTGTTCCTCATACCGGTGTATAGGCTGTGCTTCAGTTGAAGTGTTTCCATCTCCGAAATCCCATTCGAAACGCGTAGCAAATCTACTGTCATTCCTGATGTACATGATGTCATCCGGTATGTAGAGTACAGGTGACTTTATGGTAAAGTCGGCGATCGGACGGTTAAAGACTTCGATGATCTCAAACTTTGTTTCCGTTATCGTATCACCTGTAACATTCGAAGCGGAAAGACTTACAGTATATAATCCCGGCTGTGAATAGGTATAGACAGGATTTTCATTTCGCGATGTTCCGATACCATCGCCGAAATCCCAGAAATAGGTGGTAGGATCCGCGTATTGTGAAAGATTTGTGAACTGAACCGTTAACGGAGCACACCCGCTTGCCGGATCATAGGCAAAATCAACGATCGGCGGAATCGGGTTTACGCGAACCAATACTGTGGTTGAATCAACACAACCCAGGTCTGCCTCAATTCGCAGTTTAATCTGATAATCCCCGAATGTGGGATACGAATGTGTTCCGGGGTTTGCGCTGGTTGAAGTAGTTCCGTCACCAAAATCCCACAAATAGGTTAGATTGTTCCCTGTTGAGTTATTGGTGATCGAGAACGTAGTATTAGGCAATGTAGTTTCGGGCGGTGAAACCGTAAAGGAAGCATTCACCGGATTTGATTGCGGTACTATAAATGTATTGGTGGTAAGATTACTCGAGCAATTTGCAAAATTCACAGTCTGCAGGTCTACTTCAATATTTTTATTGGCAGAGTTTCTGTTGAAGGTATATTCAAACGTATCCCCCACCATGTCGGAAGCAAACGTGGTAAGCCCATTTTCACGTATGGCCCAGTCATAACGGTCGAGTCCCTTACTTACGGCACTCATCTGAACCCTGAAAATATTACATGTGATTTCCAGTGTGTCAATGGTAAATGCCGATGAAGGAATTGGATTTACACGAATTGTGGTGGTCGTATCTGCAGGACAGCCACTCGGGAAATTCGCCTGAAGACGTACTACATAATCCTTTAAAGTCTGGGTATTATTAGTGAATACATAGTTGAAATTCGTATTGGTGCCCGTATTCTCAGTATAAACCACCCCAGTGTTATCGCTGATTGTCCAGTCATACGATGTTGGCCCAAGTGCCGCAGTTGCTGAAAGCACCTGGAAATCAACCGATATGGGTGAACAGTTATCATCAAAAGGAGAATAATTCATCACGGCGAATGCTGCCTGCGGTGAAGGGAAAACCACTACGCTTACAACATTACTGATCGTCTCGCAACCATTCATAAGCCGCACGCGCTGACGGATCTGGAATGTGATATCAGCGGTTGTATTATTAACCAGGGTCATCTGGTAGGAATCTGTAAACCCGGGATCTGTAGGTCGCTGAACAGAATCAACCACATATCCACTACCGTCATTGACCTCCCATATAAACTGATCCACCGCATCTGGCTGTCCGTTTACAGAATTATTCTGAAGATTCACGATCTGCGGACTACATCCGTCAGTTGCTCCGGTCGTGATATTGGCAATTGGCACGGCATTAACAGTCACAGGATGCACTGTCATTTCAGAACAATTTCCGGTGGTCGTAACACGTAATGCTACATCATACGTGCCCGGTGCTCCCAGGATCCGTGAAAAATCCGTTGAGTCATTATACAGGGGATCAGGGTTGAAATTAGTTCCATCATAATTGAAGTCCCATTCCCTCAGCTGAATAGATTCTCCGTCCACGGGATTATTCAGTGTCGACATATCGAGGAATGCCACTTCAGTACCCTCACAAGCGTTACCTGCTGTAAAATCTACGACTGGAGGAGGAAATATCTTTATTTCAACTTCATCCCTGCTGGTACATCCTGTCACCGAGTTACGTGTAAACAATCGTACGCGATAAACACCCGGGTTTACAAAAGCCTGGTCAAATGGACCGAGCTCAACATCTGAATACCCCGATGCCGGTTCATTTCTGAAAACCACCCCGTTCTCATCAAGAAATGCCCACCTCCACTGTGTATTTCCACCAACCGCACCGGTAGATGTATCGTAAAACCTGACGTTGAATGTGCTGGAATTACCTGCAGTCTGGCAAAATTCAGGTGTTATGGTATTATCAGCAAGGTCCGTTGTGGTAATGTTCGCAATACGCGAAGGGGTGATATTGACAATCAGATCATAAAAGCGTTCACATGAACTTTGCGCGGTACCATTGATCGCATACAGTCTGATCAGTTTGTTCCCTGAAGTATTATAGGTATAGGTGGTACTAATATTTGTGCGGGATGCCAGCAGGGGGTCAGAATCTGTTGGACCGTCATAAATCTCCCAGCGGTATGCGCTGGCGCCGGCGGAACCGTTGGTAAGGAAAATTTCCTGTCCAATACAAAATTCGCGACCGGGAGGAACCGGGCCTGTATAACTGTTTTTATGTGTTTCGAACAACGGATCAGGATCATCTACAATACGGATATATGCGGTTGTTGAAATCGCATCTTCGTAATTCGGGTTGTTCGGGTCACCGTTGTATGGATTACATATGTTCCAGTTGAACATGGTAATCTCAAATTGATTACCGATCAAATTTGCCGGGTTCGCGGGCGCATTCATCGGAAATGATACTGATATCGGTCCGTCTGCAGGGAATGGAATGTTGTCAACGGGCCCAAAATGTGCTGCGGTAATCTGGAGTCCGGCAGTCCCACGTGTCTGGAGTCCAACCAGGTTTCCAGCACCGTCAGTAAGCGTAACAGGGCCTCCGTCATTGAGTGTAAGGTCTAAAATAGTGGCCGCAGCGTTGTGCGTAGCCAGGTTTCCATACACAAACTGGACATGACGTGTCTGCCTGTTGGGATTATCGGGCTCCACATTGATGTTACAATTAAATTCAGACGCATCCTCAAATACTGCGTTAACCACAGCATCCCCGTAACATACGTCCCATGTATTTGGTGAAATATCGAGTTGTGCCCCGAACTGGTTATCGCGGGCCCATGAATAAGCGGTCTGAACCTGACGTGAGGTCGGACAGATAGCGCCATTGATCAGAATGTATGCAGTGGGTGAAAATGAACAGTCGTCATTGTCGGGATAGGTGAAAGTCGCAGTAGCCTCAAATTCACGATCTCCCCCGGAAACAACCATGGGAGTTGCGCTGAACAGGTTTACCAGCGTTGTATTATTGCCCGGATCATTCCATTCGAAAAGAATGGCAATCGTTGCAGGATCCTGCGGAACGTTAAAATAATATTTGATGGTATATTCCGTTACCGACGAAGGCGCACAGTCCTGGTCAGTATTGAACGTAATGTCAATCTGTGGTCGGAGTGTATTACACTGACCATAGGCCTCTACCATCCCAGCCAAAAGGAAGACACTTAAAAAAATAATCTTCAGATTCCTCATGGAGTTGAAAAAATTCAAACTAAAACTCGTACTTCCACCAGATTCAAACATACCTATAAATACACTCTGGAAGGGGCCGGAAACCCCCTCTGACACATCATGCGTAAGGTTTGAATGTAAAATGAACACCTTTAACCATGGAAAAGCACGGTATTGACGTTGAGCAACGTTAACAATCGGCGGAATGCGGGACCCTCGCTGTAAGTTCCTGAGATCAGGTGAGCGAGTAATTTTGGTACATATTTTTACCCATAGTACTATCTAATTCGGCATATTCCGTTACCTTTGTGTCCCATAAGTTAAGCCACAACATTTTCCATAACTTATGGCCACCGCAAAATACATTTTCGTCACGGGCGGCGTGACTTCGTCATTAGGTAAAGGTATAATCTCTGCTTCGCTGGGCAAACTGCTGCAGGCGCGGGGGTTCAAGGTTACCATACAGAAGTTCGACCCGTATATAAATATTGATCCAGGGACGCTGAACCCCTATGAACACGGAGAGTGTTTTGTGACCGACGACGGCGCTGAGACCGATCTCGACCTGGGTCATTATGAAAGATTCCTCAACAGACCAACCTCACAGGCCAATAATATTACGACAGGGCGTATTTACAATAATGTAATTACCAAGGAGCGCCGCGGAGAATATCTGGGCAAAACGGTTCAGGTTGTTCCCCACATTACTGACGAGATCAAGCGAAATGTCTATTTATTGGGCGAAAGCGGCGAATATGACTTCGTAATCACCGAGATTGGAGGTTGTGTTGGTGACATTGAATCGCTCCCGTTTATTGAGGCGGTCCGACAGGTAAAGTGGGAAGTTGGGGCCAATAATTTCCTGGTAATCCACCTTACCCTGATACCTTACCTCAGCGCTGCAAAGGAATTGAAAACCAAGCCAACGCAACATTCAGTAAAGCAACTACTGGAGGCCGGAATTCAGCCTGATATACTTGTTTGCCGTTCTGAAAGGCGATTACCGATGGAAATCAGGAAAAAAGTCGCACTTTTCTGTAACGTCAATATCAATTCGGTCATTGAAGCACTGGATGCCGAATCGATTTACGACGTTCCGCTCCTAATGAAGAAGGAAAAACTGGCCGAAAGGGTATTATCAAAGCTTCGGATACCTAATAAAACGGAACCAGACCTCGAGCAATGGAAAAATTTCCTGGGTAAATTGAAAAATCCGGGTGACGAAATAAATATCGGCCTTGTAGGGAAATATGTTGAATTGCCCGATGCATATAAATCGATCAATGAAGCCTTCATTCACGCAGGTGTCGTAAACGAATGCAAGGTGAATGTTCACTGGATCTCCTCTGAAACGATCGATAAAGCTAATTGCGCTTCGATTTTGGATCGAATGGATGGAATCCTGGTAGCACCCGGATTTGGCGAACGCGGTGTGGAAGGTAAGATAGAAGCCGTACGGTATGTCAGGGAAAATAAAATCCCGTTTTTTGGCATCTGCCTGGGCATGCAGTGCGCTGTAATCGAATTTGCCCGAAATGTACTCAACCTCAAGAAAGCATCCTCTACAGAACTCGACGAAAAAACGCCGGATCCCGTAATAGATCTTATGGATGAGCAAAAAAATATTATTGATAAGGGTGGAACGATGCGTTTAGGTGCGTATCCTTGTGATCTCCAAAAGGGAAGCAAGGCAATGACCGCGTACGGCAAGTCCAAGATCAGTGAGCGCCATCGGCACAGGTATGAATTCAATAACAAATACCTTAAAAAGATGGAAGCCAAAGGAATGAAAGCTGTTGGAATCAATCCGGATACCGGCCTCGTTGAGGTGATAGAGTTGAACGATCATCCCTGGTTTGTAGGAACACAATTTCATCCTGAATTAAAAAGTACTGTGCTGAACCCGCATCCGCTATTTGTGAAATTTGTGCAGGCTGCGCATCAGTATAAAATCAGTAACCCGAAAGATTAATTAATAAGTAACAGAAAGATATGGATAGGAATCAGGCGATAGGGTTAATGCTAATGGCATTATTATTACTACTGTACTTTCAGTTCTTCTCCCCGGAGCCACCGAAGGAAGAACCCCTGGCGCAGACTGAGCAGGTCACTGAAAGCATAACCCCGGAACAATCCACCGATATTTCTGAACAGCCAGATACATCACTCCCCGATTCGCTGTTTGACGAAACTGCGAGACAACGACTGGGCATCTTCGCTGCCGGTGCCCGTGGAACAGAGGAAGAGGTGAAAATGGAAAACAGCAAGGTAGCACTTACCTTCTCTTCTTTCGGAGGTCAGGTAGCCATTGTGGAGCTGAAAGACTTCACCACCTATGACGGGAAACCGCTATACCTCCTTACCCCTGAAACCAGCCGGATTCATCAGCGCGTCAATGCAGACGGCCGTCTGATTGATCTTACCGAATTGTACTACCAGTCAAAATCATGGACGGAAAACGACACTTCCTATGTCGCGTTTACACTTCCGCTTCCTTCCGGTGCTGTAGAACATATTTACAGCCTTCCCCCTGACGGGTATCAGCTTGGATATATGCTAAAACTGAACGGAGCACGGGTACAGGAAAGTGTAAAATTCGATTGGCGGGACAATCTCATTAAGCAGGAAAAGGATATTACACTCAGCCGCACGAATTCTACAATCAATTATTATACTACAGGTGGCGACTTTGACGGCCTGGCTGAACGCAGCAATAGTCTTGAAGAAAAATCACTCGAGGAACCGTTGAAATGGGTATCCATCAAACAGCGTTTCTTTGTTTCCGGAATGATCGCCGCCAACAGGTTTACGGATGCGGAGGTTAAAATGCAGGCCGACCTTGCCGATTCTTCCATAGTGAAGGAGGCCCAGGTATCACTGTCCCTGCCCCTGGAAAACTCTTCTACAGCATGGACCTATTATTTCGGGCCTAATGATTACCATATTCTGAAAGACGTTACGGAGGATTTCTCTAAGAACCTCTACCTCGGATGGCCTCCGATGATTTGGGTAAATAAGTTTGTCATTATTCCGCTTTTTGACCTGCTGAACAATTTTATCGGCAATTATGGTCTGATCATCATCATTATGGTATTGATCATTAAGCTCGTGCTTTCACCGTTGTCATACAAGTCATACCTCTCAATGGCAAAAATGAAGGTGTTAAAACCGGAGATGGACGCCATCAAGGAAAAACACGGCGACGACATGTCTGCATCGCAGCAGGAAACGATGAAGCTGTACCAGCAAGTGGGTGTAAATCCCGTGAGTGGGTGCGTGCCGATGCTTTTACAGATGCCGATCCTTTTCGCGATGTTCTACTTTTTTCCCCAATCCATTGAACTGCGTGGCAAACCTTTCCTTTGGGCAGAAGATCTGAGTACATATGATACTTTCATCCAGCTTCCCTTTACGATCCCTTTCTATGGTAGCCACGTGAGTTTGTTTGTATTGCTGATGACGGTTTCAACTATTTTATATACATGGTCCAATCAGCAGGTGAGTACGGTTCAGGGACCTATGAAGGCATTCACCTATATGATGCCTCTCATATTCATGTTTGTATTGAATTCATACCCTGCAGCGCTTAGCTTCTATTATTTTGTTTCAAACCTGGTAACATTCGGACAGCAGGCGATCATTCGAAAGTTTGTTGATGATGACAAGATCAGGACTATTCTGGAAGAGAATAAGAAAAATGCCGGATCCCGGAAGAAATCAAAATTCCAGCAACGGCTTGAAGCAGCAATGAAAGCGCAACAGCAACAACAGCAGGAAAAGCCGAAGAAAAAGAAAAAATAAACAGAAAAGGCAGGTGTTCCACCTGCCTTTTTCGTTGATCATATATCAAAAGAAGTACGGAATTGCTTCGGGTTTACCCCATACAAATCGAATAAACTTATATCTTTGTATGCCTGTAAAACCAAATCTTTACTTTGATGAAAGTTACCTATTACGGACATTCTTGCTTTGAATTGGATATCAACAACATACGGGTTTTGCTTGACCCGTTTATTACTCCCAATGAACTGGCTTCGGAAATAGATGTAACAGGAATACAGCCGGATTATATTTTACTGTCCCACGGGCACGGTGATCATACAGCTGATGTTGAATATTTTGGTCGCGAAACGGATGCCATGATCATAAGTAATTATGAAGTTGTGCAGTGGTTTGCCGGAAAAGGCCTTTCAAACGGGCACGGAATGAATATTGGCGGGAGCTGGAAACTGCCTTTCGGAAAGGTGAAAATGGTGAATGCGGTGCATTCCAGCAGTATGCCCGATGGGAGCTATGGAGGAAACCCTGCAGGATTTATCATTGAGGCTGAAAATAAATTTTTTTACTATGCAGGTGATACTGCGCTGCATATGGACATGAAACAAATTAAGGAAGATGTTGCACTTGACCTGGCTTTTCTGCCAATTGGAGATAACTTCACAATGGGCATTGAGGATGCAGTGAAAGCGGCAAAATATTGTGGTGCCAGCAAGGTGATAGGCATGCATTATGATACTTTTCCGCCGATCGAAATTGATCACGAAGCAGCAAAGGAAGCTTTTAAAAATGCAGGAATTGAATTGATACTCATGTCTGTTGGCGAGACCCTAAACTTTTAATTTTTTGATGAGTAAAACTATTGCAATTGCAAATCAGAAAGGTGGTGTTGGTAAGACGACCACCGCGATGAACCTGGCCGCGAGTCTGGCCGCTCTTGAACATAAAACACTTGTCGTGGATGCAGATCCTCAGGCAAATTCCACTTCTGGATTGGGTATTAACCCCAAGGAGGTAGAAAACAGCATCTATGAATGTATGGTGGATGGTGTTCCGGCTTCAGAAGCAATCGTTGAGACAGACATAGACTATCTTCATATTCTGCCTTCACATATAAATCTTGTAGGAGCTGAAGTTGAAATGGTGAGTATCGAGCAGCGGGAGGATAAAATGAAAATGGCGCTGGATGAAATACGGGATGACTATGATTTTATCATTATCGACTGTTCTCCTTCACTTGGATTGATTACCATTAATTCATTAACGGCATCAGACTCAGTGCTGATACCCGTACAATGTGAATATTTTGCATTGGAAGGCCTGGGTAAATTGCTGAATACCATAAAAATTATTCAGAAACGGTTAAATCCAGCGCTTGAGATTGAAGGTATTTTACTCACTATGTATGATGTACGACTCCGATTGTCAAATCAGGTAGTCGATGAGGTCCGTACACACTTTAAGCGCATGGTTTTTGATACTATCATTCCGAGAAATATTAAATTAAGTGAATCTCCGGGCTTCGGAATTCCCGCGATAGCCCATGATGCGGAAAGTAAAGGGGCGGTTAGTTACCTGAACCTCGCCAAGGAGATTCTTGAAAAGAACGGATTTACCTGAAAGTAAGGAGGGGATCATGACAAAAAAACCAATGAAAAAGAGAAATGCACTGGGGCGCGGCTTAGGGGCATTACTGGATGATTCAAGTCCGCTGGAAGGCCGGTTTGATTCCAGGAATACAAAAGAAGCGGTAAGCTCCATCAATGAGATCCCCCTTGAGTACATAGAGGTAAACCCCTTTCAACCCCGCAGTCATTTCGATGAACAGGCGCTCCGAGAATTAGCCGACTCAATTAAGGTTCAGGGAATAATACAGCCTATCACAGTTCGCAAGCTGAATGACAAACAGTATCAGCTCATTTCAGGTGAACGACGTATGCAGGCCTCCAAAATGGCCGGACTTACTTCCATTCCTGCATATATTCGTACCGCGGATGACCAGCAAATGCTGGAAATGGCGCTCATTGAAAACATTCAGCGTGAGAACCTGAACGCCATTGAAGTTGCCCTCAGTTATCAGCGTCTCCTTTCAGAATGTGACCTCAAACAGGAAGAATTGGGTGATCGTGTGGGTAAAGATCGAAGTACAGTTAATAATTACCTACGTCTGTTAAAGCTACCGCCGGATATCCAGGCAGGACTTCGTGATAAACGAATTTCCATGGGACATGCACGTGCGCTCATCACTGTCGATGATGTAAGTGAGCAGTTGGATATCTTCAGAGAAATTCTCGCAAAAGACCTGTCCGTCCGTAAAGTGGAAGCACTGGTACGTGCGGGTGTAAAGGAGAAAAAAACTCCACCACCTGCAGCTCCTGAAAATGGCAAAGAAATTGCTAAGCTACAAAGCAGGCTCTCCTCCCACTTTGGGAGTCGCGTGCAAGTCCGGTCTTCTGATGGAAAAAAAGGAGAGATCCATATTCCCTTTGTCTCCATTGATGATCTGAACCGTATTCTGGACATTCTGGATATGTAATGAAATATTTCTTAATCCTGCTTTTCTTTTGCATGTGCAGCTGGGCATCGGCTCAGGAAAATCAGTTGGATACCATACCCACGACCGTAATTGATACGGTTCGCGAGGTACGTGATATCGAGGAGATAGAAATGTATGCCAAGAAATTTGTCCCCCGAAGGGCGTCTTTGTATTCAGCGATTTTGCCAGGCGCAGGGCAAATATACAATCGGAAATACTGGAAGCTCCCGCTGGTATATGGCGGCTTTGTAGGACTTGGACTGGCGGTTAATTACTATAATGATCTCTACAACAGGTTTAGAGCAGATATTTATGGATTCCTCGAAGATCCGAACTATAGCTCCTCCACAGGAGCGAACCTGGACAGAACAAGAACATTAACCGACAATGCACGGCGGGACAGGGATTTCTGGATAGCGATGACCGGAGTGTTCTATTTACTTCAGATTGCTGATGCCCACATTGATGCCCACCTGAAGGAATTCGACTTAAATCCCAATCTTCAGCTTTCATTTGAGCCATCCATGGAACCAACGTATTTCGCAGGATATACGCAGGGTTTCTCGTCAGGAATTTCCATTAAACTTAAATTCTGATATGAATATTTTATTACTCGGCTATGGAAAAATGGGTAAGACCATCGAGGATATTGCACTCTCACGTGGTCATCACATCATCGGGCGGATCGATAAAGATTCAGATTCAAGGGAGGAATTCAACTCCGGCAATACTGATGTGGCGATAGAATTCAGTCAGCCCGATGCAGCAGTCGAAAACATATCGTGGTGTCTGCGGAATGGAATACCGGTCTTGAGCGGTACTACCGGCTGGCTGGCACAGCGTCCGGCAGTTCTGGAACTGTGCAGGGAACAATCCGGTACGTTTTTCTATGCATCAAATTACAGTCTCGGGGTGAATATTTTTTTCAAACTCAATGAATTCCTGGCAAGGGTGATGGAACGCTTTCCATCATACGATATTCAGATGGAAGAAATTCATCATACCGAAAAAAAGGATTCTCCAAGTGGTACGGCGATAACCATTGCGGAAACCATTCTTGAAAATATCCGGCGTAAAGATCAGTGGGTAGAAGGGGCTGCCGGCAATTCAGCTGAATTAAGCATAAAGTCTCTGCGTGAACCAAACGTACCCGGAACCCATACAGTCGTCTACAGCAATGAAGAAGATACCATCGAATTAAAACATGTGGCACACTCCAGAAGGGGATTCGCACTTGGCGCAGTACTGGTTGCAGAGTGGCTCCCCGGTAAAAAAGGTGCACTGGGTATGGATGAATTCCTTGATTTCTGATTTTTTATCTTTCTTTGTAAGCTTTTCCCAACTTGGGGTACTGATATAACAATAACACTTTTAATAACTGACATGAACTGGAAATTCTGGAAAAAGACGAAACCGAAAAAGAAGAAATCAGTAGTGCGTGAATGGGGGGATGCGATTTTGTTTGCGGTCATTGCCGCCACACTGATCCGTTTTTTCATCATGGAAGCATTTACAATACCTACTCCTTCCATGGAGAAGTCCTTACTGGTTGGTGACTTTCTTTTTGTGAGCAAGTTCCACTATGGCGCACGAACCCCGGCAACACCGCTTCAGGTTCCCCTCACCCATCAGAAGATCTGGTTCACCAATATTCCCTCCTATTCCGATGCAATTCAGCTTCCGCAATACAGGCTGCCAGGTTTCACGCATGTAAAGCGTAATGATGTGGTGGTATTCAATGTGCCCGGGATCGCTGAAAGTAATTTTGAAGAGCCCAATAAGGACAAATGGATCGACTACCCTGTTGACCTTAAAACCAACTATATCAAAAGGTGTGTGGCTGAAGCCGGGGACACCCTTGAGATAAAGGATGCGGTACTTTATGTGAACGGGGAGATGTTTGACAAGCCTGAAAAAATGCAATTCGCATATTCAGTTATTTCCAACGTGGATATATCAGAACGCGTCCTTGAAAACCTGGAAATTGAAAAACCCGCAGGTATCATGGGCAGACAGGGCAACCTGGTTCAATACCTTTTTCATCTTACCGAGGAAGAAAAATCAAAACTGGAAACGCAGAAGTTTGTACAAAGCATCACGCAGATGAAGCATGAAAAGGGCGTGTATGAGTACAATACCGCTAATCCTGTTTTCCCCGCTAATCCTGAATTATTCCCCTGGAATGAAGAATGGTTTGGACCGCTATGGGTTCCAAAAGAAGGTGCTACCATAGACATAAACGAAAGAACCCTCGCACTTTACGGAAAGGCCATTACTGAGTTTGACCATAATAAAGATGCGGTAATTCAGGATGGAAAACTACTGATTGATGGCCAGGAAGTAACCAGTTATACCTTCAATCAGGATTACTATTTCATGATGGGTGACAACCGTAACAACTCACTGGACTCACGCTTCTGGGGATTTGTTCCGGCAGACCATATCGTAGGCAAAGGATTCTTTATCTGGCTGTCCCTGGACGGAGACGAGTCTTTCCTCAGCAAGATCAGGTGGAGCCGCTTCTTTAAAATAATCCGCTAATGAGATTACAACCAAATTTCAAATTTGGTTGTCTGTAAAGAAAGTTAATCTGTTCATGAGATTTCCCAAAATCAATTGTTTGGTATGGATAGGGCTGGCGGCCCTATCCTTTTCCTGCTCCGATGATGATAGCAGTCTGGCGCCGGATGACGCCTATTCCGGATATTTCTACCGTTTAACACCGCAGGCCAGAATTCAGTCTGTTGATGTTACACTGGAACTGAGTGGAAATAAATTCTCCGGTATTTCTTCAGAATTATATTATCCGGCGATCTGCAGCGGTACTTTCACCCGGGAAACGAAAAAGATCAGGTTTCAAAATGAATGTGTGTTTACCGCTAATTTCGACTGGACCTACATCCTGGACGGGACTTATGAAATAAGTGAGGATTCAGAAAATCTTTATTTCATACAGGACCTCGGAGATGAATACTACAATGTATTCCAATTTCCGAAATAGCCATATGTTGAAAAATCCTTTCTGAATGTGTAACTTCTGGTATGAAAGAAATTACAAAGAAATATACGGAAGGCGACCTCACAGTCATCTGGCAGCCACATAAATGTATTCACTCAGAAAGATGTTACAAGGGATTGCCCAATGTCTTCCAACCTTCCAATAAACCATGGATCAATCCGGCTGGAGAAGATGCAGTTAAAATCCGAAAGCAGATTGATCAATGCCCGTCTGGCGCCTTATCCTACGAAGGACAGAACACCGGAAAGGAAGAAGGTGCAGTTCGTATTGAAGTACGTAAAAATGGTCCGCTGCTTGTTCATTCAGGCATTACGCTCTTGAATGATGGAGAGGAGAAATCAATCGATTCAGCTGCCACTGCATTTTGCAGGTGCGGAGCATCGTCCAATAAACCGTTTTGCGACGGCACCCATAAGAAAATTGACTTTGAAGGATAATTATTGAAGCAGTCTCCTGCCATTCCCTTCTACCGAAGAAACTGAAAAATATCCTACAACAGGTTCCGGGTTTGGTTCCGGGGAATTAACGATGGTAATGTTGGTAGGCACATTTTCCATTGGCTCAGCGAATATTTCATCGAATCCTCCGTCGCGCTGGGTCTGAATCCGAACCTGATTGAGGAATTCCCAGGTATCGGCAGTAATGGAATGTATTTCCACATAAAGTGAGTCCCCAATTTCATAGGGTATGATCTGGTCAAGGTCATCATTCAATGGATTTACAGCATCCTGGATAGGCTGAATAAATACGACCCCATCTATATTTCCTCCCGGAGTAAATCCTGCATCCGCGGCAATATTCAATTCAAAGGGGCGAATCAGCAATGTGTCATTCTTATAGGCCTTGATCCAGTAAAAATCCCCCGGACCAACAAAATCAAGTGACCGGAATTCTGCATAATATCCCGACTCCTGAAAGGGCGTTCCATCTTCCCTGAATTTATAAAATACTGAATCCACCACAGGAACACGCTTCATTTCGGAAACAGCCTCGTAGGTTGTACCATCAGTAACCACGGTAAGACGATAGGTGCGGCCCACCGTACCAATGGTTTCTCCTGGTTGGGGAGACCATACATATTCACCATCGGCGGCACCTTCGGAAAATAAAAATACGTTTCCAAGGTCATCCTCCACTTCTACCGACGCTCCCGTAACACCTGCCGGCAGTGTATTTGAAAAATACGGCTGGGTCTTGGTCAGGATAATTTTCTGATCACCAGGTTTGTCATTGATGAATGCATCTACGACAAGAACAGGAGGCGCATCTGGTAAATCAAGAACAACAACATCTTCACATGACCAGCAGGCTACAACCATGAATAATGCGATAAGCGGAATATATCTTAATCTTTTCATCATCAGAATCGAAAATTATATGATACAGACGGAACTACACTTCCGATAATTGAGAATTTATAGGCCAGTGACTCAACAGGCTGACCAATCAGGGGGCGAGCATTTTCCTGCGCAAAGAATATCGAAAACGGATTACGACGCCCGTATACATTATAAATGGAGAATACCAGGTAATCCTCATTCTTTCTTGTCTTACCTTTCTTCTCACGTTTCATCTGCCAGGTGAGCGATACATCCAGCCTGTGGGAGGCCGGGATTCTGAAATTGTTCCTGGTGTTATAATAATTGAACGGGATCACTAAACCCTGTACTGTGAATCTTGAAGTAGGCGCCGTAATGGGCGTTCCTGAAGTATAGGAGAAATTGGCTGAAAGCGAGGTTCTTGGAGATAATTCATAGTTCGCAAAAACCTTCAGGTTATGCGTCTGATCAAATCTCGTCGGGTACCATTCGCCCTCATTGATGCCATCTACCTGCAATTCTGTTCTGCCCAGCGTATAACTGACCCATCCATTAAGGTTTCCCTTATTCTTCTTTACACTCAGCTCAAGTCCGTAAGCGCGCCCATCACCCTGTATTATATCTCCTTCCAGCAATTCATTAATAAAAAGTTCCGCCCCGCGAACGTACTCCACCTGATTCTTTGTATCCCGGTAATATACTTCAAGGGAAGTCTCATAATCATCTCCCTCCCCGAAATTTCTGAAGTAGCCAAGAGCGAACTGGTCCCCGATCTGTGGTTTAATATTATTGGTACTTGGAGTCCAGATATCGATTGGCGTTGGCGCAGCAGTATTGCTGATCAAATGAATATATTGAGCTGTACGGGCATAGCTTGCCTTGATCGAACTTTTTCCAAACCGATACCTCACAGATGCCCTTGGCTCCAGGTTTTGATAGGCCTGAATCAGCTCACCATCCTTCGCCTCATAGATTTCTTCATAATTTGGTGGACGACGGTCCCCCGGAGTGGAGGGAAGGAATTCATAAACAGTTCCCGGTCCGAGGTAATGAAAAAATGAAAACCTGAGACCATATCTCAACGTGAAATTTGATCCCAATTCCTGCGTATTATCCGCATACAGGGCGCCTTCGAGTGAAAATTTATCGTTCAGGCTAATGTCCTGGGTAACCCCATCAGAAACCCCAATTGCCCGGGCCGGGTTAAAATCATAATAATTCAAATCACCTCCGAAATTAATCTCATTCCTGGGATTAATAAAATAGGTAAAGGTAGGCTTGAATGAATAGGTGATGATACTTGAATCCCAGTCAAACTTATCCTGCGCATTTTCGCCAAAACTGAATCCGTAATCGAAATTACTGATGAATGCTGTTATATTAGAGAATAACCGGCTGTTAAAGATGTGGTTCCATCGGAAAGTACCGGTAATGTTCCCCCAGTTAAATCCCTGGTTTTCGTCAAACTTAAATACATCCCGTCCGAAATAACCCGAGAGGAAAATCCTGTTCCGGTTATCAATATTATAATTCACCTTTGTCGTGAGATCATAAAAATAAAGGGTAGCGCCATCGGTAAAAGGTTTTGCGAACAAGTCTACATACGACCGGCGTCCTGCTACAATAAATGAGGCCTTATCCTTTGCGATCGGTCCCTGAATGGCTAACCGGCTGAACACCGGCAGACCAACCCCGCCAGAAACCTCCAGCTCCTTGGCATTTCCCTCACGCATGCGTACATCCAGTATAGATGCGAGCCGGCCACCATAGTTTGCCGGCAAAGAGCCTTTATACAGTTTTACATCCTTTACGGCGTCGGGATTAAAAACTGAAAAGAATCCAAAAAGATGGGAAGAATTATAAACCGGAGCCTCATCAAGCAATACCAGGTTTTGTCCAACACTACCACCCCGTACGTTGAATCCGGCAGAGCCCTCTCCTACTGAGCTGACTCCCGGCAACAATTGAAGACTTTTAAGTACGTCGACTTCCCCGAGGAAAGCGGGTATTTTCTTGATGGTCTGGATTTCCAGTTTCTCGGTACTCATCTCCACACTGGAAACATTGATATCTATCGGTTCATCCGTAATAACGACTTCTTCCAGGGTTTTGCCCGCCTGCTGCAGCTCAACATCCAGGCGAAAATCATTTTCCAGTGTGATGGGAATTACCTGGGTATCGTAGCCGATATAGGAATATTCTATTTCATATTCACCTCCCGGTAATGTGAGTGAATAGAACCCGTACACATTGGTTGCGGTTCCATTCTGAACATTCCGGACAAATATAGTCGCTCCGATGAGGGCTTCACCGTTTGCCGCATCAGAGATATAACCATTCAACGCATACTTTTGCTGAGCATGTGTATCCATTGATGCAACCAAACCGAGAATAAATAAAACTACAGGTAAAAACCGGGTCATAGTCGGACTTTTATTGCTATGCAATGTTAAGACTAGTTGGGGGCAAATTGTTTTAATTTTTTTACAAAATATGGGATCGGGTAAATTCGTGCCTGAACAGTAAAAAAGGACGGTCGTAGTCTAATAATTTCTACTTTTACAGAATGGATGAATATAAAGCCCCTCAGATATATATTTCACCCCATCTTGAAACCATCATTCCTGCGTTATTCCGGCGGGTAAACGATGTTACCTATACCCGGGAACGAATTGATACACCCGACAGCGACTTTCTGGATCTGGACTGGATTCGAAATGGTAAAGATCATCTCATTATTATCTCCCATGGGCTCGAAGGTGACTCGCAACGCCCCTATATCAAAGGTATGGCCCGGGCTTTTCATAAGAATGAATATGATGTGCTCGCATGGAACTTTCGGGGATGCAGCGGTGAGATGAACAGGAAGCCTCGTTTCTATCACAGTGGCGCCACGGAAGACCTCAGATTGATTATTGAACATGCGCTCAACAATGGCTATCAGAAAATTTCACTCGTCGGATTCAGTCTTGGCGGTAACCTTACCTTGAAATACCTTGGTGAGGGAGAAGTCCCGGGTCAAATAAAAAGTGCAGTTACGTTTTCAGTGCCGTTAGATCTGCACAGCAGTTGTATAAAAATTTCGCAGCCGGGAAACTGGATGTATTCCCGGCGATTTCTTGTAAACCTGAAAGAAAAAATCAAACTGAAAGAACAGGTGCTACCGGGTTCAATGGATCTTTCCCCTCTCTCAGAAATAAATTCACTAATCGAATTTGATGATGCCTATACCGCACCCATGCATGGATTCAAAAATGCGATCGACTACTATCAAAAGTGCAGCGCATTAGGTTTTTTGAAAAATATACAGATACCAACCCTACTTGTAAATGCAAGGAATGATCCGTTCTTGTCGGAGGAATGTTATCCAGTTACATTATTGGCTGATCATCCATATATAACCTTTAAAATGCCAAGACAAGGCGGCCATGTTGGTTTTACATCCTTTAATCCGCATGGGGTATTCTGGTCGGAACAACAAGCTGTTCATTTCGTTGAAATGCACTAAGTGAATTCTGCTAATTATTCCTACCTTCGTGGTATGGGCGATCGATATACGATTACAGCTTCACGGGAGGCATTAACAGAGCGATTTTCACGTGATATTTCAGAACGTTACCAACCCAGGTATAATGCCGCTCCAACGCAGGTTTTACCTGTAATTACCCAGGGGAGCGAAGGAATGAGTTACTTCTTTTGGGGACAGCTACCGGAACGCTCAAACAATAAGCCCATCGGTTCAAAGCTCCTTTACGTGGCTTCTGATGCACTTTTGAATACGACTGGCGGACAGAGGCTGCTGGAATCCTATCGTTGCCTGATTCCGGCCGACGGCTATTATGACTGGCGCCAGGTAAGCAAGAAAGGCAGGATCCCGCACCGCATTGTTCGACAGGATAATGGCATATTCGGCATCGGGGGCATTTGGGAAGAATTTGAGGATGACGAGGGCCATATTGTACATACCTTCAGAATAATTACAGTGCCTTCGAATACAAGCTTAAAAAATATTTCCACGCTCATGCCCCTTATCCTTAACCGGCAGGACGAGGATCTATGGCTTGATCCTACTACACCTTCTGAAGATTTAAAAAACCTGATCCATCCTCCATCTGATATGGATTTTCGAAGTTATACCGTTTCCCCAAGGATAGAAAATCCCGAAAATGACCAGCCAGGTCTGATTAAACCATTTTCCCCCGCCGATCAGTTCGGCAATTACTCACTTTTTGATTAATGAGATTTTATTCGCTGGTAATACTTCTTGTAGTTTGTCAAACAGGTGTTTTTGGGCAGCAACTGGATGCATTGCTCACGGCAGAGCGATTTCTTTCCGAGGGAGACACCGTCAGGGCAACCTCCATATTCCAGGACATACTTCGGAAGTATCCGGACAGCTATGCCGCCGCCCTTCGACTCACAGAAGTGAACTATCAGCGGCAATTATATAGCGAAGCTATTCAGTTCAGCCATATTACCGAAGACATTCTACTTCGAAAAATGGATTCCCTCCAGCTTAAAGAAGATCTATCAAAAGAGGATCAAGAGCGGGATCTTCGATATAAGACCGACATGTCCTCCCTGCATCATTTTAAGGGAAAGATAAGGCTCCGGCAGCATCGTGCATTTGATGCGCTTGAGGAGTTCGACAAAGCACTTGAATATGCTCCGGATTCTGCTTCAGTACTGCTGGATGCCGGCCTGGCCTATGTCGAGCTGAATCAGCCTGATAAAGCGAAAGAAGTTTTCACGAATGTTATAGAAACAGATTCAGGCAATGCTGGCGGATATTTCAATATGGGTAATGTCTTTTATAATGAGGGGCAATACGACAGCGCAAAATACTATTATGAAAAAACTACGGCTGCCGACCCAGAATTCACCTGGGCTTATCTTTTTCTTGGTGAGATTAATACACGGACAAAGTTGTATGAAAAGGCGGTAGATAATTATACTGAATACCTCCTTATCGAAAAATCCGAATCCGTGTATTTCAAGCGTGCCGTCCTCTATGCCGAATTACGGAATTGGGAATCTTCTTTGAATGATTGGGACAGCGTATTAGCGATCAATCCGGAAAACGCCGAAGCGTACCGGAACCGGGGATTATCATATTTTCAGATCCAGGAATATAAGGCAGCCATTGCTGATTTCGATAAAGCCCTGCTGATAGACCAGGATCCCTACACATACATCAACAGGGGATATTCATACTATCTGATCAACGAGCCAAGGAAAGCCCTGGAAGACCTTGATGAGGGTCTTTCACAATTACCTGAATATGCGTTGGGTTTTTATTTGCGCGCGCTTACATATGAACAGTTGCGCAAGCGTAAAAGAGCCTGTGAAGATTTACAAAGGGCGCTGGACCTGGGAATGGATTCAAGCGAAATCAGCAAAGATTTTCAGGGGTATTGTAACTAGAAGGGCGCGTCCGGACTGGTTGAGTTTTCTTCCTCTTCCTCTTCATTTTCCGGTTCATTCTTTTTCTTTTTCTTCTTTTCAGGATCTTCAAGTTTCTGATCCTTATTCTTCTTATTCTTTCCGAAGTTAAATATACCCTTCTTAGGAGCCGATGCCGAATCCTCATCCGTCTCATCGATATCAGTCGCATTGGTTTCTACGTCGAAATCGGTTTCAGCCTCCTTCTTCTTCTTTTTACCAAAGATCCGCTTGAAAAAGCCAACCTTCTCCTCCTTGGCTTCCTGCGCCGCCGCAGCTTCCATTTCCTTGCCCTGGTTGATACGCACATCCGGGTAGACGAGATATTCACGCAAATACCAAAGATACAATTCCTGATCTATGTTGAATTTTTCCTTTTTCAGTGAAATTACATACACGCTATCCCCAGGGTTAACCTGGTTCATATCAGTAGAATCGATCACATCACGTTCAGCCAGGTAGAATTCGTCATCCTCAACATCCGTTGAGTCAACAATCTCCGGATATATGTCAGTCATTGCAATGGTTTGCAGGCTTCGAAGCTTTCGATGGTAGGAAACGGGTTCAATGATGAGAAAACGGTCTTTGCTTGCCTCAAATACTTTTGGCATTGAATCCTCGCCAAAATAGCTGAACTGACGTTTCAATGCATCCTTATCGTGGATAAAGGCACTTTGATACGCCGGACAAATTGTACGTTCAGTACAGGCCTGGAATACAAGCAGCAGTATTATGGCTGCCAACAGATGTGAAAAAATTCTCATTCAAAAAATTATGACCCTTACAGACTAAAAAATAACGCAAAAGAAATGACTTTCGCATATATGACTGCTTCTTTATCAAAGGTAAACCCAAAAAATCATAAGATAAAGCATATTTCCCCTAATAATGGGTGTAAAAACGCATGTTTTCTTACCCGGGAGGTGTAATATCCATTCAAGGACCGGAAAATACTATTGAAAATTGCCCGGATTCTCGCGAATTCTGCCCGGCAACCCCTTCACCACCAAGTCATAGCTGGAATCGATCATTTGCCTGATCAGCAAATCCGGCACGGTTCCATCCATTTCCACTGTATTCCAATGCTTTTTATTCATATGATATCCCGGGCGTATTGCATTGAACTTCTCACGAAGTCTTACCGCCTCTTCCGGATCACATTTAAGATTGATGCTCGAAAACAGATCAACATCCGTCAGTGCGAACATTTTTCCTGCAACCTTGAAAACAAGGGTATTATTATCAAAAGGAAACTCTTCCGTTACTCCAGGTTTGGCGATACACATTTCACGGAAACTTTCAATGTCCACCTCAAAGCCAATGTTTAATGATCATATAAATCAACCCGGCCAGAAAAATGAGAATGGAAATCTTGTTGATTCCGTGCATCATTTTAATATTGATATTGGAAGGCCTGCTGGGATCTTTTTTCCTGAAAAAATAACCCCACACTTCACCAAGCTGAAAATATTCCTTTAATGTTATTTTTTCTCTTTTGCTTGCTTCCTGATTCATCTCTTCCTGCATAATATTGATTATTAACCTAATTCGGGCTCCGTCCAGTTCCCGTCATCCCTGATTATTTCAATAAGTTCATCGACCGCGCTATCCGACGGAACACCGCGCTTGATAACCTCCTTACCTTTATAAAGTGTGATCTTTCCCTTTCCTGAACCCACATACCCGTAGTCTGCATCGGCCATTTCTCCGGGACCATTCACTATACAGCCCATGATACCTATCTTTATACCTTTCAAATGATCCGTCCGTTTGCGGATCATTGCCGTGGTTTCCTGTAGATCAAATAGGGTTCGCCCACAGGACGGACAGGAAATGTATTCTGTCTTGGTCATCCTGGTGCGTGCGGCCTGTAAAATACCAAAGGAGGTGTTATTGTAGGCACGAATGATATCAAGCTCGGCTTCATGATCTTCGGGTGTACGAAGTTGTGTCGATAAAATTATTCCGTCGCCCAGGCCGTCAATTAATAATCCCCCCGCATCCGTTGCTGCAAACAATTGTAGTTTATCTTCTCCAACCGCTCCATATGCCCGTTCGATGATCACCGGATTGTCCAGGCCCATCTCAATTAATTCAAAAAAGAATCTGCGTAAGGCGGGCATGGCATGCTCATTCTCCGTATAAACCCAAAGTACCGTGTCCGGTCTTGATTTCAGTTGTTCCAATAATTCGGTATCAACCAGGCTTTCTGCCTCCAACCTGAGAAAATTTAATGTTGGGTGAGCCTCGCTTGTCTGAAGAAACTCCTCACGGTTAAACAACGGGAAAGTATGTTGCTTATCGGTATAATTTTGCCAGGTTTCAAAATCCAGGATCTGCTTTAAGCCATTGGGCAGCATGAAGGAAATGGGCTTCTTACCCATATACAGGTAATCCGTACCTGTATCATTCATTTTCCATTTATCAAGTTCCGGCAGATAGAAATGGCCTACTGCCTTCAGATCCTTGTAATTACCAATCTCAACTGCCGACAGGTCTGAAATTACACGTGGCACATTCCCGCCTCCGAAATTTGCTACCTCACGGGTATGTCTCCGGTTATAGCTGAATGGATCAATAGGAATGCGTTCCAATTCAGGGATCGGGGCATGTCCAGGCCGGGAAACATAGCGATCTATTAAGGCACGCGCGACCGGGGCTTCAAACTCCGGCTCCTCCGTCAGGGAAACACGTACCGTATCACCCAGTCCGTCTTCCAGCAGTGTGCCAATGCCCACAGCGCTTTTAATCCGGCCATCCTCACCATCCCCTGCTTCAGTAACCCCAAGGTGCAGCGGGTAAGGCTTAAATCCTTCTTCGTCGAGTTTCTGAACGAGCAGACGGTATGCCTGCACCATAATCTGCGTATTACTTGCTTTCATTGAAAGCACGATGTTGTAATAATTCAGGTCCTCGCATATCCGAAGAAACTCCAGGGCTGATTCCACCATACCCAGTGGCGTGTCTCCGTAGCGACTCATGATCCTGTCGGACAAGGAGCCATGATTTGTCCCGATACGCATGGCAGTACCATATTCTTTGCAGATGTTCACCAACGGGGTGAATTTTTCCCTAATTCGGTCTAGCTCCGCCTGGTAGGCGACATCGGTATATTCAATCTCTTCGAAACGCTTTTTGTCGGCATAGTTGCCAGGATTCACGCGTACTTTTTCAACAATACGCGCGGCCAGTTCGGCGGCATTCGGAGTAAAATGGATATCGGCAACCAGCGGGACATAACAGCCCTTTTTATGGAGTTCCTTTCGTATTTCTTCCAGGTTTTGAGCTTCCTTGATACTCGGCGCCGTAATCCTGACATACTCACATCCGGATTCGACCATCCTCAGCACCTGTTCAACAGAGCCTTTCGTATCCATGGTGTCTACGGTGGTCATGGACTGAACACGAATGGGGTAATCGCCTCCCATCGGCACATCACCAATGGTTACTACAGATGATTGTCGTCTTTTATATTCAGTAAGACTCGGACAATAGACAGAGGATTTTTCTTCCTGTAATTCCACGTTTCAGCAAATAAATTCTGTTGTAAAGGTAACTGTAAAGAAGGGAAATTGTTATTCACCAGCCCATCAATTTGAAAATCAAATATCTCCCAGCATAGGTCGAAGGATAACCTCTTCCATCACCGTACGGTCCGACAGGTCGTAGGCATTCCAAAGTGCATCGGCAACATCTTCAGGACGCATAAACCGTTCCTCTGGTAATTCAACCCCCTCCCAGCTGGCGGTAAGTGTAGCACCTGGCAGTATGGAGGTCACCCTGATTCCCTTATCTTTCATTTCTTCCCGAAGAACTTTTGAAAATCCGAGCAGCGCAAACTTAGATATACAGTAAGAACCGCCATTTGTATAGGGAATGATGGAAGCGGTGGAACACATGTTGAATATATGCCCTGATCCCTGGCCGATCATTGCGGGTATTAGGCCGCGCGTAAGATAATATGCACTGTAGAGGTTGGTATTTATCATCTTTTCGAGGGCTCCGTCTTCTTCCTTGTGGACTTCTCCCGGAATGAACAATCCCGCGTTGTTCACCAGAATATCAACTGAATCCGTTATTCCTTCAATGAAGCGAATGAATTCCCGCACTTCTTCCTTTCGTGACATATCTGTTGGCAGAAATGAAACCCTGCATTCAAACTTCCCCTCAATTTCGTCCTTAAGCTCATGAAGGTAATCCCTGTTACGTGCACAGGTGATGATATCAAAGCCATTCATTGCGGCTTTTTCAATGATAGCCTTACCAATTCCTTTTGTCCCGCCGGTAACTACAATGGTCTTATTCATAATGTGTTTTTTGAAATACTGATGCAAGAAGTACAATTAGGATAATATTAGTATCTTTCAGCCGCGGAATAGCGCAGCGAATGGTTTATCCTGCGAGATAATTTAAGTGTTTAAATGGAAACTCTCGGCAAGTATTTTATTTTTTTAGGATCACTCTTTGTTAACAGGGAATCGTTTAAAACATATTTCAAACTCACCATGGATGAGTGTGTCAATATTGGCATCAATTCCATATTCCTGGTTTCCCTTGTATCATTCTTTATCGGGGCGGTAACCACCATTCAAACAGCTTATAACCTGGTGAGTCCGCTCATTCCCAACTATGTGATTTCACTGGTAGTGCGTGATATGACTATTCTCGAACTCGCGCCAACCATTATTGCCATTATCTATGCCGGTAAAGTTGGTTCAAGCCTTGCCAGTGGATTGGGAACAATGCGTATTTCAGAGCAAATTGATGCACTCGAAGTGATGGGGATCAATTCGACATCTTACCTGGTCCTTCCAAAGATCATTGCTTCCTTTATGATGTTTCCCATGCTGGTTATTCTCGCCGGATTACTTTCAATTCTTGGGGGCTACCTGGCCGGAATTTTTACCGGGGTAATTACAGAGTATGAGTATATATATGGGATCAGGTTTGATTTTAATGAGTATACGGTGACATTCGCCTTAATCAAGTCTTTCGTTTTCGCGTTTCTTGTGGCATCTATTTCATCCTATAAGGGATTTTATATCCGTGGTGGCGCATTGGAAGTAGGCCAGGCCAGTACGGCGGCTGTTACCCAAAGTGTTATTGCAATTTTAACTGCCGATTATCTGCTGGCTCAATTGCTGTTATAGTATGATCAAAATTGAAAATATTTGTAAATCATTTGGTGACAAATCTGTTCTGGAGGGAATCAGCGGTGAATTCTACAAGGGTAAGCCGAATCTGATCATTGGCGCCAGCGGCACAGGAAAGAGTGTACTTCTCAAATGCATTGTGGGACTTATCAAACCGGATGAAGGACATGTCTATTACAATGACCTGGAATTTACCGGGGCCCACCGCGATACAAAAACAGAGATACGCCGCCAGATAGGTATGCTTTTCCAGGGCGGTGCGCTTTTTGATTCCAAGACTGTAGAACAGAACGTGCAATTCCCGCTGGATGTGCTAACCAAAATGCCTAAGGCCGAAAAGCTTGACCGTGTTAATTTCTGTCTTGAGCGTGTAGGCCTTGAAGGGCAAAATGATAAAATGCCATCGGAATTAAGCGGGGGTATGAAAAAGCGGGTTGGTATTGCGCGAGCGATCGTCAACAATTCTCAATATTTGTTTTGCGATGAACCAAACTCGGGATTGGATCCGCAGACCTCCATCCTGATTGATGATCTGATCATGGACATTACCGAAGAATACAATACGACGACCATAGTGGTTACGCATGACATGAACTCCGTTCTTGGTATCGGCGAACACATCCTGTTCCTGTATAAAGGAAAGAAGATTTGGCAGGGTTCCAAGGATGAGATCACCGATAGCGGGGTGAAGGAATTCGATGATTTTGTGTTTGCGAATAAAGTAATGCGCCGACTGAAGCGAAATTAAAACAAGGCACTTACCTGTACCCTTCCGGTGTGAATTACATTTGAATTTTCCGAAGCGCGCCCATCATAACTTAGATTTAACTGCAGCCCCCGTGTGATCTTTTGCTGCCAGACCAGGCTCCATGTCACATTCTTTCCTGGATTCAGCGCATTCAATAATTCATATCCGGCCGGGCTGTTGGCAACACCTTCAAAGTCAATGTTGATGAAGCTTACACGGGCATTCATAACACTGGATGAAGCTTTCGAGAAACGGTAATCAAATTGAAACTCATTAGAGATCGCCTTTTCCGACTGAACCTCCTCCGCAACATTTTCACGATGTTCGTAAACATACTGTACCGTAAACCGATGATGAATACCGGGTTGCCATGCGGCTTCAGGGTTGATCTTTCGGGATTGAATCAGGTAATTCCGATCCGGCAGAAAGTCTGAAAATGTTGTTTTATTTCCTTTTCCCATCCGAAATTTCAGGTTATAAAGTCTTGACGGATTGAAGCGCAGAATAAAATTATATGTTTGATTTTCGGTTCCCTCAACACCGCTCGTAAGCAATTGCTTCTGCCTTGAATTGAATACGGTAAATTCCATTCCATATACCGCATGAGCCCGGTTAAAAAATGTGGTCGACCGTAAAATATTTCGCTGCGCCAGCACATCTTCCTCATCAATCCCCCTGGCAAAGGCCAGCAACTTATCCGCGAGCTTATCGGATGTAATCTTATTATCCGCCGTCCACGATGTATTATTGGAGAACTTTGACATCAGAGCCGGGAAACCTCCCTTATCTTTCCATGATTCGGGTAAAACCAATTGAAACTGAGCGATAAGGAGATTCTGAAACGCGGTGACAAAATCATTTGTGGGAACAAATATTTTAGCATAGTTCCGCTCGTCCGGATTTACAGCCAAAAAGAACTCATTAAAATCCTGAATACCATCTTCATTCAAATCACGCCAGGTATGCGTCCCCTCTCCTGTGGGGACTTTGATAAAAACATATTCCCGGCGAAGTTCCTGACTGTTTGAAACAGCATAAGTAACATCAGTCCTGAGCACATTCTTAAACCACTGTCCCTGCCATTCAACTCGTGATGATATGGTCTCTTCATCTTCCGGGCGGTCCATCAGATCCTGAGACCTGTAGGTGAAAAATGCCTGTAAATGATGTTTATCAAAATCTCTTCCCACCATCGTGCGGATGGTATTGGATGTAGAATATGGCCTGATCACACCATCATCCGGGCGCTCATCATTACGGAAGGTATATCGTAAATCATACAGCCATTTGCTCTCACCTCCCTGGTGTATATAGAATTCATGGGAGGTAAAATACATTGCTGAAGTATCCCTGTCAGCAAAACTTTGCCGGTTTTTATCGAGCGAAAACACATATCCTGGTACCCATTTTTTCTGATTTATACTTAAATCTGCATCCAGGCGGGTCCATGAGGCTGTAAAATCCTCCACATCATTATTCATATTGAAGAAACGAGACCTTAGTTTCAATGATTTCCATTGTTGGTCCAGCTCAACCCGATGCTGCACTCCGTCAACCTGCTCTCCCCGCTTGCGAAATGTGATCCCATATTGAAATGACTGATCGGCATTCTTCGTCATTCCCCATCCGGCGTTGAGTATCTGCTCGGTATTGCGTAAAGTGTCCGTTCGTGGGTAATAGTTCCAGTCCCGGTTAAATTCAATATCGCGAAATCGATCTATAGACCTGAAATTTTCGTCATCAAATTCAAAATCCATATACGCGTTCCACGTATAATTTTCCAGGAAAGAAATTCGCCTTCCATGGCTTTTGAGGCCACCCTTAATGGCAAAACCGTTATTATCACCATTCCCCAGGTCTGAGTAAAGATTTTGATCAAAGGAGGAAAACGCTGTTTCTGTAAATATCTCTTCATGATCACTGATCTCAAAGCCCGCTCCCAAAGTAACCATTTGTCGCTTATTTGGTGCCGGCAGCTGAATGAACGGTGTATAATTACCCTGTGATATGCCATTTACCGGAATGACCCACTTGTAAATTCGTCCATTCGCCGTAATCCGGTCAAGCACATAATCCCCCCCATTCGGTCCCGTCTGTGAAAAGCTAACCCTGAATGATGCGGTTTCAGGATCTGTACTGTACTCGAAAATTTCCACAGGATCACCGTTCATGAGTGTTGTATCTTTCCGGGCATACAAAATATATTCATTACTGAAAGCCACGCTGTCGGCACCCGACGTAATAGCCCTGGAAATATCATCGCCGGCTTCGCTGAGAATGATTTTCTCTTCCTGACTGAGATCGCCGAATAATGGTCTGTTGCGATTGTCGGCCTCACGGTAAGCCTGGGCCTGAAATTTCCATCGGCCATTCTGCTGTTCGTGTGAAGCCGCCAGGATAGACCTGTTGTAATTCTGATCTGAATATTCGTAGTCTATACGAATCCGTGAAAACTCCGTTATCAATATCCGGTTGGTAAATGTTACCTGGCCCTGGTTGTAATCAATCACATAATCCCTGTTGAAGCCCCTTTCAAGCAGGCGACCATCCAGGTAAATCCGTTCCGAATTGGCCAGAATAATAACGAAAGGCTGATTGTTCGGGCCCGGGATCTGATAGGGCCCAAGTATACCTTCGCGCGCAGGGATCAGAGTTGATTCAAATTGCCCCTTTGCCACAGAAATTCCCAGCGAGGAACTGGCTTCACCGCCTCCCGGGGTGTAATTATAGGCAACACGGCCACCCTGAACATTCTTATAATATCTGAGAAAGTGGGACGGGCGCTGCCGAAGGACAATGTCGCCGGCCAGCAGTGAAAGTTGTTCATTATAAATTTCAACAAATACATTATCAAAATCCTGTAATTGCTGTGTATTTCCTTCCGGTTGAAAGGGTATATTCTGATCGGTGATAGCCGCCCTGATATTCAGATCATCCGTAAGCCGTCCATCGAGATTCAGGTTCAGGGTGGAATTGACAAACACATCCTGGTTATTCCCAAAGGATACGCCACGGCTGATAGTACCGCTCTTCTGTAACCCCTGGGCGGTAAAAATTTCCTCCCTTCGTAAGGCCGGTCCTCTTATCTTTAAGGTATCCTTATATGTAACGGAGGAATCCGCCTGGTTATATGACTCCAGTCGTCTTCCATATTCCCTGGTGAATGAAATGGGAAACACCTGGTAACAGATCCTGATCGAATCCGGGGGGACTGCCATAGAGATCACTATCTTCCCTGTTGAGAAGTCGTAAGTGATTGGCGCGCCGGCAGGTTCAGAATAAATGGATCCCGGAACAATGGATAGTGAATCTATCTCCACAGGCTCATTAAATATTTTCACATATGCACAGCGTGAAACCTGATGCTGCGAAAAAGCAGGATGCATCAAAAACAGCGATATGCCGGTGATGATCCAGGACCACCTCATATCAGGATACTATCGGAAGTTCAATAAAAAAGGAAGTGCCCTGTTGATGGGATTCAAACCAGATCTTTCCGCCCGCATGTTCCACGCCATGTTTGGCTACCGCCAGGCCTATACCTGATCCCGATTCCTTGGTTGTAAAATTCGGGATAAAGATCTTATTATGAATTGATTCATCAATTCCGCTTCCGTAGTCCCGCACCTCAATCAGGGCCTTGTCATTGCCCGATTCAGTCAGACTTAAATCTACACGCGGCGTGCCATCAGCGTGGGCCTGGATAGCATTCAGCACAATATTCGAAAGGATGCGCCCCATCAGTTTTTCATCACCCATCGAATAGACAGGATCACGGAAAATATTGACATGAAGATCAACTTTTTGAGAAGTGGCATAAAGCTGCGCTGTTTTTTTAAGGATTGCGCTCAACTCATACCTTTCATGCTCCGGTATGGGCAATTTCGCAAAAGAACTAAAGGAAGACGCAATATCACTTAATGTATCCACCTGGTGAAGAAGGGATTGAAGCGGTTTTTGCAATTCTTCCTGGCCATCCTTCAGCCTTCGGGAAAGATGTTGCAAAGTCAGTTTCATAGGTGTGAGCGGGTTCTTGATCTCATGGGCTACCTGCTGTGCAATTTCCCGCCAGGCTGTTTCCTTCTGACTGCGGGCCAATGCCTTTTTACTTTCTTCAAGGTTATCCAGCATCCTGTTGTATTCACTCACCATCAAACCGATCTCATCATCCGTGTTCCATGATAATGGCTCATTAAACCCGGTAAGGGTAGTCTTCTTGAGCTTTTGCGTAATGAATCGCAGGGGAAATGTGAGCCATTCCGAAGCAAGACTCGATAAAATCATAAAAACGATGAATATTACCGTGAAAATATTCATCACGTTCGTCAGGACCTCAATCTGATTCTGTTCCAGCTCATTCGCAGATTGAAAAAATGGAATACTCAATATGCCAATCAGCCTGCCCGTTTCGAAGGAACGGACACCAAAAAAGGTATTATTGTAAACCAGGCTCCCGACCGATTCTTCCGCAATATGGAAGGTCTCCCCGCCATCCCGTATTTCTGCGAGCGCATGCGGATTGATATAGGAAGAGAGTAATTCATTTTCATAAATTCGTGGCTGACTCGTTCCTAAAAGTTTTCCTCTCGTACTGAACAGATTTATATCCAGCCCGGTTACATTTCCAATAAAATTCAGTTGATTCGGCAATTCTTCCAGATCAGAGGTCAGATCTGATAAATACCTTTCCACATCATCTGAAATATCCATACTGATATTTTCAGCCTTGCGATAATATTCTTCCTGCTGGTCCTCCCTGAATGAGGAGTTGATTACACTCAGTGTGGTGAGGCTAACTGCTATCAGCGGAAGGAAAAATGAAACATTCAGGTATAACTGGATTTTAGCCGAATAGGTCAGATCGATATTCCTGTAGGCATAGTAAAGCGCATAAATAGCTGAGAACACGAGCACGATAGAAACCAGTAACAGGAAGAAGAACGAGAAATTTGAAACGAGGTGAACCTGGGGGTGTTCCTTGGAACTTATGACCACTGTTTTGCCTTGTCGTGAACTGATCCCGAGATGTTCATACCCGGCGCGTTCAATTCCTGTTGTATACAGATCTTCCCTGTCCAGAATGGACGGGTCAAAATACTTCTGATAATTGAACTCTCCTGCATAATACGTAATTCGCTGGTTCTCCATTACAGCATAGCTGTATTCAGCATTCTGGTAAGGAAGCAGAAAACGGTTATCAACAAGCAACTCCGGATAAACGTTGTCGGGGATGATCCGTTTCAACGACATATCAATGAGTATATACCCAACGGTAAGCCCCCTGCGCTCAATTTCAATCAGGGTTATATAGCGTTTTGATGCCTGTCCTGCCAGGCGGTTGATAAAATAGATATTTTCATAATTGGTAGTATACTCCCCGCTCCTCCAGGAATTTATTTCCTGCGGAGTTATTTCTGCCGGGATATCATAAGGTTCAAAATTCGGATTGTAAAGATGGATGTTCACATCATATTTATCGAAATAGTTGCTCAGGTACACCTGCCTGATCTTGGAGCGCACAATATCCTTTGACATGAAAGGACTTGAAAGCCTGCTCTGGATAAAGACATCCTCCGATATATTCTTAATGGCCTCATCCAGTAAAAACTCTGCCAGGTTATCATTTTCAATCAGAAATTGGTTTGCAAACCTGAGTTTCCTGTCTATTTCCCGCTTTTGTTCAAAGGAATGAACCGTAAATGTTACAAGTACTGATGTTGCTACAATTCCGGCAAAGAGGTATAAAAAAGTACGGTACTGTACCTTGTATAGTTCCCTGTATAAGCCTGTCACCCATAAAACAACCGCATAGATCAGGGCTACCACCAATGGTACAATGAATGGCTGTCCGATAACTATGTTGACCGCCGCAAATAGCCCCATTCCTAAAAAAAGCGGCACATAGACAGACCTGCCGGCCAGGAGAACATTTAATAATGATATTAAAATGTGAAATGCGATGAACGAAATAATTGCATTCAGGATTACCACACCGAACCCCACAATTCGCAACGTATCGAACTGTATTGAATGATTTATATCGAAACTAAGCTGCGAATTATTGTAAAGCGTTTGTAAAAACAGATACTGGTAATGAAATGCAACCGCAAACATTCCGCAAAGGAATATTGCCAAAAGCATTTTCATCCGGGGATTAACTGACGTAAGACGGTTGGTATTTTTTATTCCTGATAAAAACCTGAAAACGTAAGAAAGGACCAGAATTGTAAGCAGAAGGTTTATAAACAGATCACCAAGTGACGGATTGATCGCAGACGATGCAAAGTTTTTGGAATCGAATAATTCTGTCTCATAAATGATCCCGGGAAATCCCAGCATTAACATAAGGAAACGGATGGCTACAAATCCAATAAGCAACAAGGCCAATCCCCTGAAAACCGCTCCTGCCTTTCCCATTCTCCATGAAGCAGAAACGACACCCAGTGTAAAAAACAGTAATGCAAGCCAGAATAATATCAGGGATGTTATTGCCAGATTTTCCCGGTACAATGGTTCCTGAAGAACTATCGCGAAAAGGCAGTCTCCCTCAATGCATACCTTCTCTCCTTCTTCTGAAATTGCAACTTCTTCCGTTCCGAACAGATCCACATTAATCCCCGAATGGACATAATTATTATCGATCTTGTAGCGGTCTGCCAACGGAAGGATAGAATACATTTCCAGCTTATCACCATAACTTCGATGGATAACGAGCATATCGTGCCGGATCGTTTTAAGAAACCCCAGGCTATCAATACCTTCGAGGGCATCATAATCAGGAACATATCGATAGTCTGTCCAGTATACCAGTACGCCATTTTTAAATACATAATGCGGGTATTCCGTATCAAGCGGCACCTGGTCGAAATAAACCTGCGCATCTGTGACAAAACCAGTTAAATACTCAGCCTCATCATTCATCTCCTCGAGTTCACTTGTGATCCTGTCCTGCAGAAAAGGAACATAATCAATGGGTGAGCTCCGGAACAGATAAAAGATAAGTGATGCAGCTATCAGGGCAACAGCTGCCATTAACCAGGAGATTTGACTTTTACGGGAATAATTTGTCACCACGATCCACTTATACGCCGAAATTAAAGATACAGTATTTAGCTTAAATGATTCATTCAGCAGCAAATTCTATGCCTTCCATCAATCCTGATCATCTCAACCCATTATAAGATTTAATAATCTCCAGGATTTTATCTTTCGGAATAGACTCTATGGTATGACCCTCCCTGCCTGTCATGGATTCTGCGGCAAATAAGGAATTGATGATGGCTTCTTCGGTTGCCTCTATTGTGGCGACAAAAAGGGATGTCATATGATCATTGCCAAGGTCATCCTTTTTGAGAATAGGTGTGTCAGATGTGTAGGGAATCCTGTTCTGTTCCGCTGTTGAAATGGCAATTACATAATCACCACTTCCATTGGAGGCAACCCCACCCGTCCTGCCAAGCCCGAGCATGGCACGTTCGGCCAGCCGTTCAAGGTTTCGGTCAGACAGAGGCGCATCGGTAATCACCACCATCATGCAGGAACCATCCGCGCTTTCTTCTATCTGATTACGATAGGGATACCTGCCCAATTCCTTTCCTACAGGAACACCATTAATGGTTAATACACCTCCAAAGTTGGTTTGTACCAGCACACCTACCGTATAACCGCCAAGTGATTCAGGGATAAGACGGGAAGAAGTACCTATTCCACCTTTAAA
Organism: Cyclobacteriaceae bacterium; assembly: GCA_050289805.1. GTDB lineage: Bacteria > Bacteroidota > Bacteroidia > Cytophagales > Cyclobacteriaceae > JAUILA01. The sequence continues at coordinate 122,183 of JBNKGL010000005.1, read as the reverse complement.
TCCAAAGCAGATTGTACCTGTTCCGGCACCAACATTTCCCTCCTTTACGGGACCAGACGCCGCTGCTTCCAGCGCTTCGAAGACATCACTTTCAGATACATGCCGGCCGCGAATGTCATTGAGATATCCATCGTTCGTTTCTCCAACCACTGAATTTACAGACTGCACATTGCTGTTTTCATCTTGTTTTAACGTGTATGAAATGAGTGCATTTGAAGCCGTGGGTACACTCAGCGTATTGGTAAGGATTACCGGGGTTTCAATATTACCAAGTTCATGAACCTGCGTATAACCAGCCAGTTTCCCAAATCCGTTGCCAATAAAGATAGCCGCAGGAACCTTTTGCTGAAAAATATTCCCCTGATGTGGAATGATCGCCGTTACACCCGTACGAACCTGATCACCACGAATAATGGTTTTATGGCCGACCGTTACCCCAGGCACATCTGTAATAGCATTGAATTTCCCGGGTTTGAATATACCGATCTTAATACCTAAATCCCTGGGTCTGTCACTTTGTGAATACAGCAACTGGCAGGACAGTAGCAATAAAATAAAAGGTAAGTATGTATTTTTCATAGGAACGATAAGTTACAAGAAAAATACAGTTTTTGAAGTGATCAGGAGCGGTTGTATTTCCCGGGCTGGTACTTAATGCCGCCGAAAAGATGGAGAAATAAAATGCGGGAATATCTGAACATAATGGGAAAAAGCACAATCACTGCCAGAACAATAGAAACTGCGTAAACATAGATAGAATAATCGCCCAACACTGATAATGCAACCGCAATTGTTGTGAACAGCGCAACTGAGAAAGCATAGGAAATATACATCGCTCCAAAGAAAAAGCCCGGCTCAACCTCAAAACGCAAGTCGCAAACCGGACAATTCTCGTTCATTTCCATTGATTTGAGAATGTTCGTTGGAGGATATTTAAACATATCTCCTTCGCGACATCGCGGACATTTACCGGACAGGATAGCGGCGCCCTTGCTGTTTTCTGGCATTTGCTTTACTGTTTTTATACCAAAGATAACCGACCACCATCACGGCCAGGTAGGGCATAACAAATAAGTAGAGAATCCCGAAATTCAATCCTGCACCAATTCCTATTTCCCCGTTCGCCACATTATTTTCTATGGTAGCCCTGCACATGGCACACTGGCTCATGGCTTCATTAGTCATGAAGAACAAAGAAACGAGAAGAAGTATTGTGCGTTTCATTCCATTATTAATTCTCATCTGTTCAACATCAGGTATTTTAAATTGGTTCTTTGGTTCAGCTATAATATGGAGAGATCATAAAATAAACAATCACACCCGTCACCGCTACATAAAGCCAAACCGGGAAAGTAATTTTTGCCAGTTTCTTGTGCCTGTCAAACTGGCCAAGAAGCGCCCTCAAATAAGTAAACAGCACCAGTGGCACCACAGCGATGGAAAGTATAATATGTGTGATCAATATGAAATAATAAACATAGCGCAATGATCCCTCACCTCCGTAGGGAGTGGATTCACTGGTCATATGATACAGTACATAGAGAACAAGAAACATAGCCGAAAGAACCAGGCTCATTGTCATCAGCCTTTTATGTGTTTCTGTTTTTCCATTTTTAATGGCGGCGAGAGCACCTACCAAAAGGCCGGCGGTAATAGCATTGATCGTGGCGTATACAGTCGGTAAAAACCCAAGATCAATGCCCTTGATCTGAACCTTGAATAATAGGGCTACTGCAAGCGGTATCACTATGGATAATAAAATTATGATCCGTTTATATTTCTTTTCCTGAGCCGGGCTTAAAATTGTCATCGTTCTTCTTCAAATAATATCTTCAGTTCTACCAGGAGACGATCCTGTTCTTTCAGTGAGTTATAATAATAGCCGCGGATACGTCCCTGATCGTCCACAAGTGAGAACTGGTTCACTGTATCCGATGCCAGCCAGCAATGAAGCTTTTTACGAAATTCACCTGGCTCCAACTGCCACTGTTTCAGGCCGTCAGCCGGCACTTTGCTTTCTCCTTCATAGAACACCAGGATGTCAAGGTCTGTTTCTGAATTTAAACGGATTCTTCTAAAAATATTTTCCTTTTCACGTAAAGGGATTGCCGGATCATCTGCCGAAAAATACACCAGTACCGGTGAAGAAATTCCCAGCGAGTCGGGCCATTGAATGCTATACTGGCCGTTACCGAAAGAACAGTCAAACCGCTGATCTTCCGGGATCCCGTTCTCATAATAAACCGGGATGGCAAACTCATTTTTTCCAGCACCTTTCAGGAACAGGAAGATCATTACCGGGAGCACCAGTATGAAAAGCAGGAAGAGGAATTTGGTGAATCTGTTCAAAATGAAAAAAAGGCTAAAGTTCGCACCCCAGCCTTTTATATTTTATATATCAATTACAATTAAAAACGAACCTGGTAAATGGAATCACCCTCATATATAAGTGCGATCAGAAGCCAGACCACAAATATCATTGGTATAAGAATTGACCAGATGAGGACCTTTACCTCATATTTCAGGTGCATGAATTCCCCAACGATATAGAACGCCTTCACAATGGTCATTGCTACGAAAATAGCGACCCTCAGCGTTTCCATTTCTAAAGGAACAGTAAAGGCGATAAGGAATTCCAGTGCTGTAATAATTGCCAGTATTCCGGCTGTTCGCCAAATGGTGCGAACTTTCGCTTTATCTACGGGCTGAACGTTAATATGTGTAGTTTCGTCAGTACTCATTGTTATTTTCTATTCAGGTTAATATCTAAACAAGGTAGAAGAAGGTAAATACAAATACCCATACCAGGTCTACAAAGTGCCAGTAAAGACCAACTTTCTCTACCATTTCATAATGTCCCCGACGGTCATAAACACCGGTGATGGTATTATAATAAACGATAAAATTCAATACGACCCCACTGAAAACGTGTGTTCCATGAAAACCGGTTATAAAGAAAAAGAAGGCGGCAAAATCAGGTGGTCCGTATTCATTCCATGACAATCCTGCGCCTCCGCCACCAGTTCCATGAATGAAGTGATACCATTCCCATGCCTGGCAGCTGAGGAAAGTAGCTCCTCCGATGATCGTCCATAACATCCACTTCTCAACATCTTTACGATCCATCCGATGACCAGCTTCCACAGCCAGTACCATGGTTACACTACTCATGATGAGAATAAAAGTCATGATACCAACAAACACGAGCGGATATCCGGCACCCAGGAAAGGTACGGCTTCAAATACCTTTTCAGGTATCGGCCAGTATGTCTGTGAGAACATAAAATCGGCCGCAGCACCTTCATAGGCTGGATGCGCAGAGCGTATCAATCCGTAAGTAATTAGAAGGGCAGAGAATGTAAAAGCATCCGACAGGAGGAAAAACCACATCATCAGCTTTCCATAGCTTGCTTTCAGAGGCGACTGTCCGCCATCCCACAATCCGCGGCTGGTCTGAGGCTGTAACGTTTCAGCAGTAGAAGACATAGAAATCGTTTAAATATGACTAATTATTCAACAATAAAAACAAAAATAAATATACCCACAAGATATCCAGAAAATGCCAGTATGTATTACACATCTGAATCTGATTCAGATTCTTGGAGTGAACTTTATATCTAAAGGTCGAAATTAATACAATTATCAGAAAAATAACACCACTAACGAGGTGCAATGCATGAACACCCATTAAAACATACAAAAATGACTCAGAAGGGTTCCCCCCGGTGAAGTTCACTTTCATATCAACCAATACACCCCAGGTGTAGAATTGGCCAATCAGGAACATTATTCCCAGAATGGTAGTAATGGAAATCGCCAGTTTAACCTGAGGCAGCACATCCCTTTTTGCTGCCATGTAGGCCCACTGCATGGTTACACTGCTCAAAATAATAATGGCCGTGGTATAATATAATTCAATCGGCAATTCGAAAATCCGCCAGTTTCCTTCCGCCTGGCGAACAATGTACGCACTGGTGAGGGAAGCAAAAATCATGACTACTGTAATGATGAATAGCCATAACGCGAACTTCTTCGGATTCATGGCCATTGGCCTTTCCGGTTGTTCTACAAGTTTAATATTGGATGTCATCATGTGTCCTTTCTTTTTAAACCTTATCCAACAGATATGCTATTTGTACGATCGGCAGATACAGGAATGACCCAAACATAATCCTGAGCGCTGAACTCCTTGTTCCGCTTCTCATGAGCGCGAATGTCTGGCTCAGGAAAAGTACTCCGCAAACTGTCACTACAATGGCAGAATCAATTCCGGTGATCCCGAATTTAGCCGGAAGTAATCCGAGCGGAATCAGGAACAATGTATAAATCATTATTTGTATGGCAGTATTCAGGTCCTTTTTACCACCTGAGGGTAGCAGCTTAAAGCCTGCTCTCTTATAATCATCGTCGGCAACCCAGGCAATCGCCCAGAAGTGCGGGAATTGCCAGATAAACTGGATTCCAAAAATGATCAGTGCTTCGTAGGAAATTCTGCCAGTTGCTGCCGTCCATCCCAATAACGGAGGCAACGCTCCCGGAATAGCCCCAACAAAAACCGCAATTGGTCCTACTCGCTTAAGTGGCGTATAGACAAAACTATACAGGATCATCGACAGAAATGCCAACAGTGTAGTGAGCAGATTGGTATACATTAATAAAATGCCCAATCCCGCAGCTGCGACAATAAACGCAAAGATCATGGCTTCCGGTACAGAAATCCGATGGGTTGGCAGCGGACGGTTCTTGGTCCTTTCCATCAGTTTATCCAGGTCTTTCTCTATAATTTGATTGATCGTAATGGAAGCGCCGGAAACGAGAAATCCACCAAAACATATGATGAGAAGGGTAAACCAGGAGATGTCTCCCTGACTTCCCAGGATATAGCCGAATCCACAGGAGAAGGCAACCAGAAACGACAGCCTGAACTTCATCAGCTCCACTAATGCCTTCACTTTGGCCCCTGCCCTGTCACGGTATGAATAGCTATCGGTTATCATATCTGTTCTTCTTTAATCGGCTCGCTTCCCCGAATGTGCAAAAATAATAAAAATTGCAGTCCTATAATGCCTGTTCCCAGTAATAAATGCACCGGTTGTGCGGCTGCAGGCATCCCCGCATAGGCCATTGTCACTCCGGATATAAATGAACCCAGTACAAGCAGGCAAATCGCACCAATAAGGCCCACACGAATGCCCTGTCTCCATAACAGATAAAAAAGGTATCCGTTCAAAAAAAGTATGATCCAGGAAAAGGATCTGTGCACCACAAAAGTCATGTCCAGCATACTGATCCAGCTTTCCCTTGCAGTTATACCCATATCCGAAGCAATTATATCAATCTCCTCACGTACCTGTGTTCCCAGGATGATCTGAACAAACATGATTATCATGGCCACCGCCAGAAAGAATGCCAGCGGAGACCTCAGACCTTCTTTAATGAAATACGGGGTTGTAAAAGACTTTCTGCTTCTATATACAAGGTATACCAGTAATCCGACAATTACGATGGCCAGCAACATATGAATCGTTACCATCCACGGAACCAGATTTGTCGAAACAACGATGGAACCAATCCAGCCCTGGAAAAGAACCAAGACGAGCGTTGCCAATGCGGTGTAAAATATTTTAGGATCCGATTTGATATACCGGATGGAGAATACGACCGTCAGAATGATGAATACCCCAATGAGTGCGCCCAACAGTCGGTTGATATATTCAACCCACGTATTAACGGCATTAAAAGGACGTTCCTCCCTTATTTTCTCGTCCGACAGAAGCTGATCAGCAGTCTGATCCATTCCAAAAGCACGAAGGTATTTGGCAAAACGGACATTCTTTTCATGACGGTAGTCGGAATAGATTTCGCGGTAATTCGCCGGAAGCTCGCTTTCAGAAGTTGGCGGGACCCATTGATTAAAGCATTTTGGCCAGTCGGGACATCCCATACCGGACCCTGTACTGCGCACAATGCCGCCAACAAGAATCAGAAGATAAACGGAGACGAGCGTAAAGAGGCTGAACGTTCCGTATCGCCTTGACGCCCGTCCTTCATTATTTGTCATCCACAGATATTACCTTGCCGTTGTCTTCCTCCTCCAGTCTGATCAGTTCATTCTCGTGCGGAAGATTTGATTCCGGGGTTTCAGAGAATGGCACTGTTTGAGGAATGAAATCCTCCTTCGCTCCAGGCTTGCTGTAATCATAAGGCCAGCGGTAAACCGTAGGGATTTCTCCCGGCCAGTTTCCGTGTCCCGGATGGATCGGTGTGGTCCACTCCAGGGTATTGGACTTCCATGGGTTCGCAGGCGCTGTTCTTCCCCTGAACATACTGTAGAAGAAATTGAACAGGAATATGAACTGAGCAGCCAACGTAATGATTGCTGCGATACTTACGAATTGATTCAGGTCTGTGAAAGAATTCAGTGTATCAAAGTTTGTGAATGAATAATATCTTCTTGGATATCCGGCTATTCCGATGTAGTGCATTGGGAAAAATACCATATAGATACCAACAAACGAAGTCCAGAAGTGGATATATCCTAACTTCTCATCCAACATTCTACCAAACATTTTAGGATACCAATGATACACCCCTGCAACCATTCCAAAGAACGATGCACTACCCATTACCAGGTGGAAGTGGGCAACAACGAAATATGTATCGTGCAGCTGAATATCAATCGCGGAATTACCGAGGAATATACCTGTAAGACCTCCTGATATAAAGAAGGAAACCAGGCCGATCGAGAATAACATTGCCGGTGTGAAACGAATGTTACCTTTCCATAACGTCGTAAGGTAGTTGAACACTTTCACTGCCGAAGGCACCGCGATGATCAATGTCAACAGCATGAATACCGATCCGAGGAAAGGGTTCATACCGGTAACAAACATATGGTGCGCCCAAACGATGAAAGAAAGAATCGCAATGAACAGCATCGATCCTACCATCGCCTTGTAACCAAAGATCGGTTTACGTGAATTCGTCGCAATTACTTCGGAAGTAATCCCCAGTGCCGGAAGGAGTACAATGTATACTTCAGGGTGACCAAGGAACCAGAACAAATGCTGGAAAAGGATTGGGCTACCGCCTTCATTTGGCAGTGCCTCACCGTTAATATAGATATCCGACAGGTAAAAGCTTGTACCGAAACTACGGTCGAATACCAGCAGTAATGCGGCTGAAAACAGAACCGGGAATGACAGCAGACCGATGATAGCAGTCAGGAAAAACGCCCAAATGGTGAGTGGGAGTTTAGAAAATGACATACCTGTTGTTCTCAGGTTAATTACCGTGGTGATATAGTTGATTCCGCCTAGCAGGGTCGAGACAATGAAAAAGACCATCGACACAAGCCAGAGTGTCATCCCTAATCCTGAACCGTTTACTGCCTGGGGCAGTGCACTCAGCGGCGGATAAATTACCCATCCACCGGAAGCGGGACCTGTCTCGATAAAGAGGGATGTAAACATGATCACACTGGATAAGAAAAAGAACCAGTAGGACAGCATGTTCATAAAACCCGAAGCCATATCACGTGCACCGATTTGCAGCGGGATGAGGAAGTTACTGAACGTACCGCTCAATCCTGCTGTAAGCACGAAGAATACCATAATGGTACCGTGCATTGTAACCAGTGCAAGGTAGAATTCAGGATCTATCTGACCCTCAGGTGTGATCCAGTCTCCAAGTAACGGACGGATCCATTCCAGTTGCGCCTCGGGGAATCCCAGTTGCAAACGGAAAATGACAGACATGATACCACCGAGGAGCGCCCAGAAAATTCCTGTGATCAGGAATTGCTTGGCGATCATCTTATGATCGGTAGTAAATACGTAATGCGTCCAGAAATTTGTAGAATGACCGTGATCGTCGTGATGGTCACCCGAATGAATGTTTTCTTCTATATGAATATCAGCTGTTGCCATGTATCAATATATTTCTTAAAGTGAAGCTTCCAGTTCGTTGAGTTGTGCTTGGTCGATACCCGATTTGATCACCGCAAGCTCACGCTTTTCAGACGGGATTTTTTCCAGGTATTCAGGGTTCAGTTTCAGCCAGGTAGGCTGCTCCGCTTTCCAGGCCTGATAATCAGCCGGCTCATCTACCACCACTTTTAACTTCATTGAGAAGTGTCCGCGGCCGCAGATCTCAGTACAGGTAATAAAGTATTCGAAATCAGGATCCTTCGTTTCTGCTTTCATTTCTTCCGTCGTCTTGGTCGCAGTAAATTTGAAATGCGTTGGCATTCCGGGTACTGCATCCATTTTTAGTCTGAAATGAGGCGCGAATACACTGTGCAGTACATCGCGTGCCCTGATCTTGAATAAAATCTCTCTTCCTTTCGGTATATGCAATTCGATGGGTGTAAAGTCATCGTATGAGTTCTCATCCGTGAGATCCATACCCCACTGATTCGAGGCATCTATTAGTTTATAGTTATAATCACCAAGTTCATTGTCCTTCACGCCCGGATAGCGCAATCCCCATCCAAACTGATACCCCATGATCTCAACAACCTCTGCATCTTCCGCTGCCTCGCTCGTAATGTCATTCCAGGCACGCAAACCAGTAAATACAAGGACGGTGAGAACAAGTGCAGGAACAATTGTCCAGATCACTTCGATCTTCATGTTGTCGGGATAGAACTTCGCACGGCTGCCTTCTTTGTGCTGGTATTTCCATGAGAAATAAAACAACAGGACGTTGGTAAGCACAAAGATAAATCCTGTTACCGCCATGGTTACCCAGAAAAGCGTATCGGTAAGAACCCCATGCTCTGAAGCCACCGGCAACGTGTAATCATCGAAATATCTCCAGGAATACCAGAAGAATAAGCCGAATGAACCAATAAGGAATACCATCATCAGTGCGGCATTCACCTTGTTACTCGTACGGATTTCCTTTCTACGTGCACCGCCTTTTACAATACCCACAAGCTTTCCTATCCGGAAAAGGGCAACAAGAATGATCAGTAGAAGAACTACACCTAATACTACAACTACTTCAAACATATTTCCAATTGGTTATACCTATCTTATTTACATTAAATATGGTGATGCAGACTCTCCTGCAACATTGGGTGATTTTTGGCGTACAACGGCGCTTTGGCCAGGTTACTCAGGGTTACGAACAGGAATGCTGCTCCAAAGATCATCAGCATGCCTATCTCGATAAATCCGAATCCTCCGTTTTCCTGCATTACGCCTGGCGTTACCATCAGGTAGAAGTCAAACCAGTGACCTGCCAGGATAATCGGACAAACAAGTTTCAGGAACGACATATGACGTTTCGCATCCCTTGTCATTAGTAACAAGAAAGGCAAAAAGAAGTTCATGATAAGGTTCACATAAAAGACAGTTGCATACGGGCTTGTTTCCAGCCTCTCAATGAAATAAACCGTCTCTTCAGGGATATTCGCATAATAGATCAGCAGGAACTGGGAGAACCAGATGTATGTCCAGAAAATACTGAATCCAAAAATGAATTTACCGATGTCATGAAGGTGGTTGGCATTGACCACTTTGAGGTATCCGTTCTGCTTCAGAATCACAATAATCAATGTGATGGCCGCAAGACCATTAACCCACCAGCTGGCGAATACATACCATCCGAACATGGTCGAGAACCAATGCGGATCAATTGACATGATCCAGTCCCATGCTGCAACCGATGACGAAACCGCAAATACAACAAGGAAAATAGCAGAATATTTCCGCGCTTTTTTCCAGTGACTTACACCTCCGTCAATATCTTCAGCAAGCATCTCGCGCTTGATCCAGATAAAGAACATATACCACAATCCAAAGAATACAACCATCCTGAGGATGTAAAATACAGGGAAAGATCCGGCTTCGAGCGGCCAGAACCACAATGCACTTTTCCCGATCAGAATTTCATCGGCATGGTCGCCAACGTACAGATCGTGGTGGGTCCAGTGAAAAACATCAGATTTTACAAAAAACCAGCTTACCAGCATCAGCAATCCTGCTATGGGCAACCAGTGTGCCATGGCCAATGGAATGCGCTTCATACCGGCCGACCAGCCTGCCTGGGCAGCATATTGGATCGCTATGAAAAACAAACCGATAATCGCCAGACCTGTAAAATATACATTGTTCAGCCAAAGGTTTGCATGAATGCGCTTTAACCAGGTTGCAGTTTCATGATGCCCGGCCTCACCAGCCTCTTCTTCAGCATGCTCAACAGCCGCCTCGTCATCCTCATGCTGTTGTGGTGCCACAACTGCATTAAGTTTACCCTGCTCTACCTTCACCGCTCCATGGCCTCCCTCCTCTTCGTGGTGTCCGGCATTGTTCATGGTGAATACCACTCCGATGATCAGCAGTACAACACCAATAATGGCGACGATGGATAACTGTCGTTTCGCTCCCGCTGTAAATGTGAATCTTTCTTCAGTCATTTTATTAATGCTATCTTATACTTTCGGTTTCCTGCTGAACTATTGTTTTTGTAACGTTTGAACGTAGCGAACAATCTTCCAGCGATCTTCAACGCTGATTTGTGAACCATGTGCGCCCATCCTACCCTTACCGTTCGTAATCACATGGAAAATATGACCTCCACTGACATCCTTAAGCGCAGCAGAAGTATAACTGGGAACCCCGGCAAATACTTCACCCACAGAACCTGCTTCAGCACCCTGACCCTTCGCACCGTGGCAGTGATCACAAAAACGCTCATACAGTTCTTTACCCTGCTTTACGATAATTTCAGAATCAGGAAGCGGATTTTCCATGATCCGTGACGCCAGTTCAAGACTATCCTTCGGAATCCGATAGGGCAGATATTTACCGCGCGGCACCGTATTCGCTGGTGGTACCCTCATGGTCATTTCACTCGGATTCAACGGGTTCGAATTATAATATTCTCCGTGACCGTCATCATTGGAATCAAGCAGCTCGGCAGCATTACCGGCATCTTTGTCCTTAATCTGAGTGAGCGGCTCGTAGGGCACTGAATGATACATATTCGGCGCATATTCCAAACCCTGGTCATTACCGGATGCCCCGCAGGCCACCATGGCAAGTCCGCTGAAAAATGCAAAGGCTGTATGTAAATAGTTCTTTACTGTCATCTCTGTATTATTCGAAATCTTTATCGTTTACTTCACTCGCCCCTGAATCTGCCAGGATTTTGCGAATGTCATCCTTGGTGATCTTATTGGAAGCCAGATCAACCGCCATGACATGTTTATCATCGGTGATTCGTATGTCCATCAACCGGGGTTTTTTATAGGGCTTCAGATCACTTACAATCATAAAAGTTGCCACCATACCCAGTGCCGACAGCAGTACTGTAAGCTCAAATGTAACCGGGATGAATGGAGGAAGTGCTACAAAATTCTTTCCACCAATGATCATCGGCCAGTCGAAACCCAACATCCAGAACTGCATGGTTAGTGCCAGACTGGTGCCCAGCAAACCAAACATGAATGCAGCGATGGGAAGACGTGTTCTGCGATAGCCCAATGCCTCATCCAGTCCGTGAACAGGAAAAGGTGAATAGACTTCCATGATCTTCACACCGGCGCCACGAACTTTGCCAACGGCTTTCAGCAGCACGTCCTCATTGTCGTAAATACCAAGAATAAAGTGTTTATTACTATCCATTGTCAGTTACTTTCTTATTTATTCAATGTAGATGACTCAACTGCGGTTTCCAAATCACCTGATGCCTTTCCTCCTTCATTGAGGGAAGATGAGGCGATAATACTTTTAACCTCTGCCATGTTAATCACCGGGAAGAACTTGGCAAATAACAGGAATGCCGTAAAGAACAATCCGAAGGTGAAAAGGTATACTCCCACGTCGTAAAAAGTGGGATAGAACATGGCCCAGCTGGACGGGAGGTAATCCCTGTGCAGCGAGGTTACAATGATCACAAATCGCTCGAACCACATACCAATGTTAACTACAATCGACAGAATGAATGTCGCTGCAATGTTGGTACGGATCTTCTTGAACCAGAATAACTGGGGCGAGATCACGTTACAGGTCATCATGGTTGCATAAGCCCACCAGTACGGACCGGTAGCACGGTTGATAAACGCGTATTGCTCTGCTTCAACACCTGAATACCAGGCGATAAAGAATTCAGTGATATAGGCGATACCGACGATCGAACCTGTAATGATAATAATGATGTTCATCAACTCGATGTGGTTGATGGTAATGTAATCTTCCAGTTTAAATGCCTTTCGTGTCACCAGCATCAGGGTTAACACCATTGCAAAACCCGAGAAGATCGCTCCAGCCACGAAGTATGGAGGGAAAATAGTCGTATGCCACCCGGGAATTACTGAAGTTGCAAAGTCAAAGGATACAATGGTATGCACTGAAAGTACAAGAGGCGTTGCAAGACCGGCAAGGATTAATGCAACAGATTCATAACGCATCCAGGTTTTAGCGGCCCCGTCCCAACCGAAACTGAGAGCTCCGTACACCGCTTTTGATACTTTATTTTTCGCGCGATCACGAATGGAGGCGAAATCAGGAATTAGACCGATATACCAGAAAACAAGGGAAACCGTGAAGTATGTCGAAATCGCAAATACGTCCCAAAGAAGTGGTGAGTTAAAGTTCACCCACAACGAACCCCATGTGTTTGGCAACGGGAGTGCCCAGTAAAATCCTACCCAGAGGCGACCCATGTGCAGACCGGGGAACATCGCCGCGCATATAACCGCGAAAATCGTCATCGCTTCCGCAGCTCTGTTGATCGACATTCTCCATTTCTGGCGGAATAACAGCAGGATCGCTGAGATCAGGGTTCCGGCGTGACCGATACCAACCCACCAAACGAAGTTGGTGATATCCCAGGCCCATCCGACGGTCTTGTTTAGACCCCAGACACCAATTCCTTCCCAGAGAAGCGTTAACACGGCATAGGTACCCAAACCTAAAGCGCCCAGTGAAATCGCCAATCCAAGCATCCAGGATTTCGTTGGCTTGCCCTCTACCTGCCTGCATATATCCTCCGTTACATCGTGGACGGTCTTCGACCCGGTAACTAAAGGTTCACGTAGGGATGAAGTAACTTGCATAGAACTTAATTTATCGCGTTTTACGTTTCTTTATTATGCGTCAGCCTTTTCAGCTTCAGCATCCTTGTTTCTAACTTTCGTCAAATATGTCACGTTCGGTTTCACACCAATTTCTTCCAGAACATGGTATGCCCGTGGCTCATGAATTTCCTTTTCTATAATGAAATCGGCCTCCTCGGTGTCATGAATCTTCAGCATCTGGTAAATCTTGCTTTCAGAATCATTCATATCACCGAATACAATGGCATCGGAAGGACATGCGCTTGCGCAGGCAACTTCGATGTCTCCATCTTTCGGACGACGACCTTCTTTCTTCGCTTCGAGCTTACCATACTGGATCCGCTGAATACAAAGTGAACATTTTTCCATCACACCCCGCGAACGAACTGTTACATCAGGATTCAATACCATCTTACCAAGGTCATTGTTCATCGCTGTATTCACATCTTCGAACTGACCGTTATCGTGGTACTTGAACCAGTTGAAGCGACGAACTTTGTAAGGACAGTTGTTCGCACAATAACGGGTTCCGATACAACGGTTGTAGGTCATCTGGTTGATACCTTCGGTGCTGTGAGTCGTCGCCGCTACCGGACAAACCGTTTCACATGGCGCATTATTACAATGCTGGCACATCATCGGCTGGAATGTAACTTCCGGATTCGCCGCCGCTTTCTCAAGACCTTTCAGATCACCTGGATCCGCATCACTGCTGTAGTAACGGTCGATTCGCATCCAGTGCATATCGCGACGCATGATGACTTCATCTCGTCCTACTACAGGAATATTGTTTTCGGACTGACAGGCCACATGACAGGCGCTGCAGCCGGTACATGAATTCAGATCAATGGCCAGTCCCCAATGGTGGTTATTATATTTATGACCCTTCCAGAGGCTCAGGGATCCCGGAGAAACTTCGCCTTCTTCGGATTTCCATGAGGCCACATGCGGATTGTATCTTCCCGCTGAAGGATTTTTCTGATATGCTGCCAGAACAGTTTCCTGAATTACAGTTTCCCGACCCATGTAGGTCTGATGTGTCTGCGTCTGGGCAATCTGATATTTTTCTGAAAGTACCTCGATCGTCACACCGCTGGTAACGTTCCAGCTATACATGTTTCCGTTCTTCGCGATCAGTGGAAATGCATTCACTCCCACATTATCAGCTACAGTTCCAGCCGATGTTCTTCCATACCCTACCGCAAGACCCACCGTACCGGGTGCCTGACCAGGTTGAATAAGAATGGGAACAGTAATGGTTGTACCTCCCACAGTTACATTGGCCAGGTTACTTTTTCCTTCAAAAGCAGTCACCTTATTTTCTGTGGCCCACTCCTGCGAAACTGTCAGGTAATTGTCCCAGGTCGATTTTGTAACCGGATCAGGAGTTTCCTGAAGCCAGGGGTTATTGGCCTGTGAACCGTCACCAATCGCCACTTTTGAGTACATCGCCAGCTCTACCCCGGAACCCGCACTTTTAATTGCCGATGCGGCAGCGGAAACATTTCCGGAAAATGCAGGCTGAGTAAATGCGGAAGTATCTGAATCAACAGACGCACTATCAGCCATCGAAGTTGAAGATGATCCTGCTGATAGAACACCATCCATCAATGCCTTATCCCATGCCATTTGGTTGCCTAGTGTGGCGCTCCAGTTCTGGCGCAGGTATGCATAATAATCGGGCTTTGCAGTTCCGCTCCACTTCAGGAAGCTTTCCTGTGCCTGACGTGTATCGAATACGCGGGTGATGGTAGGCTGTACAAAGCTGAATTCTCCCATCTTCGGTTCCGCATCATTCCAAGATTCCAGGAAATGATTGTCGGGAGCGATAAACTGGCAGGCTACAGCTGTTTCATCAGGACGGTCAGAAGTCGATATTGAAAGTCCTGTTTCAGCAAGCGCTGAAGCGATTTCAGCACCACGCGGATGATTATAAACGGGGTTGCAATTGTAGAATATAACTGCACCAACACGCTTTGCCTTAAGATCGTCAATGAACCGGTCCATTGCCACATCATTACCCTGACGGTAATAGGCAGGCTTAGACCAATCAATTGTACTTCCATAGGAAGCAAGCATGTTGTTGATTGAATTGACAAGAACCTGAACATTGGGATCATTTGAAGCACTTACAACAAGGCTTTTACCCATGCTTTTCTTCAGGTCTGCAACGATTTGTGATAGCATAGGCAGGTCGGAGCTTTTACCGCCGTTCAATGCATCATGCAATGCTTTAATATAGGTACCTTCCTCAGAAGGCTTTACCATAACACGGTAATCCGCATTCGCTCCTGTAAGGGAAAGATTTGATTCTACCTGATAATGACGGGACATAGTCTTTTTGCCATTATTCAGTTTTCGTGTCTGGCTGTATTGTTTTGTATACTCAACAGGCGAGATCCAGGTTCCGAGGAAGTCAGCACCGAAGCTTACAATAACATCGGCCTTGCTAAAATCATATGAAGGAACAGCACGCATTCCAAAAGACTGCTGATTTGCTTCGAGCAATCCGTGTGCTGAAATCGGGTCATACTGAACGTGTTCAGTTGATGGAAATTTAGCGCTGAAATCTGCGATGACCTTTTTTGTAGTCGGGCTAAGTACCGTATTGGACACGATACGTATATTTCCTCCACGTGCCGCAACAGAATTCAGCTGCTTGGTAACTTCTTCATCCAGCATATCCCATGTAACAGCAGCATCACCTTTTTTAGGAGTACGGAGACGCTCATTATCATACATGGTAAGCACTGAAGCCTCTACCTGTGCATTTACTCCACCTTTCGAGATGCCGGAAAGTTTGTTTCCCTGAATTTTTATCGGACGGCCTTCACGTGTTTTAACTACAATACTGCAATAATCACCACCCTGCATGTAGGTCGATGCATAGTAATTTGGAACGCCCGGGTCAACATCCACAGGTTTCTCAACATAGGGAAGGGCCTTTCGGATAGGTGCTTCACAGGCAGCCAATGATACCGCCGCCACTCCAAATCCCATCATCTTCAGGAAATCGCGTCGATTGCTCGCAGCAGCATCCCCTTCAGATCCCGGAAATTCAGGAAATTCCCTGTCGGCATTCTTCACGAAAGCCGGATCGTTCGTTAATTGCTCAATACCTTTCCAGTATGTCTTTTTGTTATCCTTCATATTTCTACGGTACAGATAAGATCGTATTTGGATTTGTTAATAATGACATTTAGAGCATTCAAGCCCGCCAATGTCTTCCACCTTCAGTGCTTCTTTACTTTCCTGGTCATGTAATTCTACCAGTTTATCGTAATAAGCGTTGTCTTTTGTATTTACCTCGGTCTTTCGGTGACAATCGATACACCAGCCCATTGTAAGCAGCGAATATTGCTGTACAACTTCCATCTCCTCAATCGGACCGTGGCATGTCTGGCACTCAATTTCACCCACCTCAACATGCTGTGAGTGATTAAAATAGGCCAGATCCGGCAGGTTGTGAACACGTACCCACTCAATTGGCTGGTTATTGTCCACCGCTGCATAAATTTTCTTGATTTGCTCAGATTCGGTAAGAATCGCGCTGTGGCAATTCATACAGATATTGGGAGAAGGAATGTTGGCACTCTTACTTTTCCGTACCCCTGTGTGGCAATATTGACAGTCAATTTCATACTGCCCTGCGTGTAACTTATGTGAAAAAGCTATAGGCTGCTCAGGGGCATAACCTATTTGTACACCAACAGCATATAGCTGATTAATAACCACCTTGAAAGCAATGGCGGAAAACAGGAAGATAGTCAGGAATATCACTGGCTTGCTTTTCAGGAAATCTGAGATGGATGTGGACGACTCCACAATCTCGCGATCCTCCTCAGAAAGATCATCCCTCTGTTTCAGGTATTTCTGAAGCACTGTAGTTATTAATACCAGTACAACCAGAATCAAAACCAGCACAACCACCAGCCCGATCATAATCGCATTCAGGTAGGTTGAAGGAATAGCAGGACCTGTCTCGGTGATTACCTGTCCGTCCGGAGTTGTTGGGGTAGCAGCTGCCGAAGCCTTATTTTCCGTCTGGTCCTTGATATATCCCAGAATAGAAAGAATCTGGTCCCTGTTGAATGTAGGGAAGGCAGTCATCTGCACTTTATTATACTCTTCGTACAGGTTGTTGGCATATTCGTCTCCGCTCTGGATTAATTTTTGTGAATTCTGAACGAAATTCACGATCCAGTCGATTGACGGAGCACGATCGTATACATTGGCCAGCGCCGGACCAACCAGCTTCTGGTCGATCTTGTGACAACTCGCACAATTACCCTTGAAGAGGGATTCTCCTTCACTGATACGCGCAGGATCGGTGGGGATTTCTCCCGCGGAAGCCGCTGCAGGCGCTTCGGTCGCAGATGAGTCTGCCTGACCGTATGTGAAAGATGTAAAGGAAGCAATTACCAAAAAGGTAATTAAAACGCGACTTAAAAATTTTTTTTGCGTCATTGTACTGATTTAATTTACTCCAGATGCAAATCCATCATGTCAAACCTGGGGACAAATCTACTACCCGAATACCTTATTTCAAATATATTTTAAAGGCATTTGGCAGATAAGACAACCATTACTCCAGGTTTTCCGTAGTTACCTCGGCAAATCTGCATTATTTCTATCATCTGATAACAGCTAAAGTATTATTTAGAATTTGTATAAATAAATAATAGCGATTTTTTCGATGTTTGATTTCAAAACAATGGGCTTGGAAAATTGATCAGCAAATCATCAGAAAGGATAGCCGATCGCCAGGTTCCAGATCACATACTGTTTTCGCCAGCTGCTGTCAAAAGGTTTCCATTGGAATGATTCCGGATTGCCTTCTGAATCCGTCAGTTCATAAGGCACTCGAATCGGGATACCCATATCAAGTCTGATCACAAAAAACTGAAAGTCATACCGGATACCAAGACCTGTTCCTACCGCCAGCTCCCGGAAGACATTACCCCACTGAAATTTTCCACCCGGCCGTTGAGGATCGTCTGTCCGTGTCCAGATATTTCCGGCATCAAGAAATACGGCTCCTTTCAGCGCACCAAGGATAGTGAACCTGTATTCGATATTAAATTCCAGTTTGATGTCTGCCGTCTGGTCAATAAATGTGATCGTGGAGTCGGGCCGGAACGTACCGGGGCCCACAGAGCGTGCACGGAAGGCGCGAAGACTGCTTGATCCACCAACGGAAAACTGCATAGTATAAGGTAGAGTGACTGAATTCCCGTAAGCATAACCGATGCCGGTCGTAAAACGGGAAACAATGCGGTTATTATCATCCAGGTCCCAATAGTGCCTGAAGTCAACACTTCCCCGAACAAATTGAGAATACGGCTGTCCGAAAATTCTATAACTCCCGTTCTCGTTCTGATTTCCAAGGCTGAACGTCTGTTGTGCAAGACGCATCAGGTTACCCGACAGATCGATCGTTCCACTGAAATAATAATTATGCTTTTTCTGTTTATTGGCTTTCAACTCCTGTGAATTGAAAAAATACCCGTAGCTCGAACCGATGATAAACTGTTCCTCAAAACTCCGGGCCAGAAAAGGGTCATTCAGGAGTAATGAATCAAATTCCGGTGTTGTCCTGGCGAGATTAATAAAATTGAGCGATACAGGGTAAAGCTTATGTCGTTTTGAAATGGTTTCCCTCCATTCAAATCCATAACTCGTATTTAATGAATTTAACTGATAAAATCCAACACGTCTTTGCGCTTTCGCTCCCAACTTGAATTTTGTTTCCGGAATATACCGGGCATTCGTATACTTTATATTAAACGGCTGGATCAGTCGCGGCACGGTAAGTACATTTTCAATTCCGAATTCATAATTACTCAACCCCTGATTTGTCTTGCCCCCGAACTGCCACTCATATCCTGTGGTTAAATTCAGTTCATACCGCTCTGCCCCACCCAGGAAGTTTCTGTTCAGGAATGAACCAGTTAAATGCGGCCCGACAAAACTGTTCGAGGTTGTAACGGCTTCCACGGTGACCCGAATGGATTTCTTTTTCATGGGCGATAAAAATACGTTCGCCCGTAATTGATGATCATCCATTTCATCGAACGTCAGGTTTACATAATGGAACGCATCCAGCTGAATCATCCGGTTCAGGGTCGTCAGCTCCCGTTCCCGGATATAAATATCACCCGGCCGCAAGGTTATCTTGGATACAATGACATTGGGTCTGAAGTTATCCCGTTTCCGAATATATCGAACGTTCTCATAGACCACTGTATCCAGCGCAGCCGTTGTTGCTGAATCCCGCGTGGCCCAATCATAGTCGGCATACACATTCACCTCCCCTATCCTGTAAATCTCCTTTGCTACCGGGGGCATGTCATCACTGAACACAGGATACAGGTTAATCTTTTTCTTTCCGATGGTAGTATCTGCCTCAAAAATGATATAACGATCATCAAAATAGTAGTACCCATTGTTCCTTAGCCCGCCCTCAAGCCGCAAGCGTTCATCTTGTAGTTTTTGGAAATCATAACGTTGTCCGGACTTGAGGATCGTATTTTCCTGAAGATTGTTCAGCATTGTGACAATATTCATGGAATCGGGTTCATATTGTGCGATACTGTCGTAGCGATAGGGCTCAATCACTTCCGCAGTATACTTAACTGAAGCCTTGTGCTTTCCGGAATCAATTTCCGTGAGTACCCTGGACTGAAAAAATCCGTTGGATGTCAGGCGGTTCCTGATCAGGTCGGCGGTACGAACCTGGTCATGCTGTTTTAACAAGACCGGGGCCTCACCGAGTTTGAACTTCATCCAGTGCTTAAATCCCTTCTCTTTGGTCACATCGCCTGCAAGATGATAAAACCATACCCTCGGCCGTGATCCAAGAATCTTAAGGTTGGGATCAAGGGAAAATACTTTCTCAATATCTTCCTTCGTTTCCTGGATATCCTCCCGTGGCACATCATGATCCGTCTCAATCTTTATGGAAGCGCCCTCATAATACTTTTCCCCATCAGCCAGGTACTTATTAGCCGAACATCCGCCAGCGATGAGCGGGGTAATGATAATGAGCCAACGTAGAAATGTGTTTTTCATTCGTCGCCTGTATCTGTATTATTCCCTTTAAACAATTCTCTCAGGGCATCATAGTTACGAACAAAGATGACTCCTGCGCCGGTTTTAATGATTTCACCCTGAAGCAGGTCATCATAATTTGTTTCCCTGAACCCAACCAGCCGGTAACGTCCGTCTTCAGTAATCAGGTATTCAATCCGGATATCACCCGAAAAATCAGACGCATTGTTACGGTATGTATTGGAACCTTCCAAATCAAAATTACCGGCAATCTTTACAATAACCCGGTCATCGAAAAGCTTTTTGGATACCCCAAGTTCCAGCTGTGTGCGGCCAACAGATTCCCCCTGTTTGTTATAGTCTTCATAAGAATCAATGGCCAGTGACAACTCAACGCCCTGAATCTTGTCTGACAGCTTACTTAGTTCACCGGAAAGTAAACTTGAAACACTGGAACGGACCGTATTCGCCGCAATATTATCATACCCGTTTGTACTTCCGGTCTCATCAAAAAAGCCATTCAGAATCAACAAGCCGAAAACCTGTTTATTCAACTCTGCCTCATCCTGATTTAGCTGTGCAACCCAGGACTGAACCGATAATGGTGCTGGAGTTCCTTTAGCAATATCAAGCTTAAAGGAAATATCGGGCTGAAGAATTTCACCGCGAAGAATCAGACCAACCTCAAAGTCGAGCTTGCTTCTGTTTTCGGTTTGTACAGGTGCCGCCCGTACCGAATACAAGGCCACCACATTCAGGTTTGCGGCATAGGGGTTGCCCGTCCAGAGTACATAACTCCCCTTCTGAATACGGAATTCCCGCTGGACGAGCCCGTAAAAATTCATACTGTATTTACCATCTTCAACCTCATACCTTCCGGTTAGATTGATATCACCTGTAGGTTTAATTCCCAGGTTCAGCAACGCCTCGCCTTTTAGCGAAAGCATGTCCCCGGTGATGGGATCGATTACAATATCCAGCTGATTTTTTCGGGAAACATTGATGGCGGCATTGAGCTGAATCCCCCGGATTTGACTCCGCAGGGAGTCCTTCCCATCCGTTTGCATAATAAAGCTATCTTCTTTCAGGTCTTTATCGACGAAACGGACCACCTGGTTCTGCATTTGTTCGGCAATGGTCGATTCCGGAATTACATAGGTGAAATTACTATCGTCAGACAGCGACAATTTCAAATCAACTTTTGGCAGGTAAGAATTGCCGGTAATGGTGACATTGCTGGTGGCTTTGATGTTTCCATAAAACAATTCATTATCCCCTTTTTTGGAATCTATCAGGGTAAAATCATTGGTAGTTGCTTTCAGGTTAAAATTATAAAGGAAGAAATCCCGGGTAGAGATCTGCCCGTCCAAAACCGCCTCATGCGATTTCTCATCCCTGAGCGTAAACCGGTTGAAAGTAAAGGTATTATTCTCAATACTGATTCGCTGGTTATCAATTTTCAGAAAATTCTGCAAATAGACTATTTTAAATCCGGCATCTTCAAACTCAAAAAAGCCATTTATCCGTGGCTTTGATATGGTTCCGGCAATGTCGAGCTGGCCAGACACTGCCCCGTTAACATCCGTTATCTGTTCAGCGGTGAATACAGAGAGAGCCTTGAGTGATAAATGCCGTATTTCGGCATCCAGGCTTAATTCTGTGCCTTCACGGGTATCATAATTACCAACGATTCTGACGTCATTCGACTCACCCTTTATATTCATGTCGACTCCATACATACTTCCCTCAGATGGTCCGCTTGAAAAATTGAACCGGCCAAGCATTTCCCCCATCACACTTAAATCCCGCACAGATATTTGAGAGGTTATACCCGGCAATCCACTCCCGGAGCGAACATCTATTTCTCCATTCAGAAATCCCGTTACAAGAGAAGCCGAATCACCGTTAAAACGGGTAAGCTCTCCCAGCTGAATATTTTTTGCCTCCACAGATGTGATAGAATCACCAGCCGTTGCCGCAGATCGCAGGGCAAGCAATTTATCCTGATAGGTCATCTCCACACCGCTAAACCAAATTCCGGACTGAAGGAATTCAATGCTGTTTTCAGATGGAATATCCCAATGATTATAGTTGAGCATCAGTCGTTCAGGATCCAAATGTATTTGCATATCACCTTCAATACGCTTCATCGACCCTGCCAGCACATATTTATCCCGTCGGGATTTGTCACGAAAATGAAGTTCCATATTCATGAGGTTTTTACCCGATTCAGCATGAATCCATGTATTGGGAATGAGTGCAGGACCTTGTTTGAATTCCCTGATTTTAAGATCGCCCACGAGTGACTCGGGTGTTGACGACAGCCGGAGACCAATAGAATCGGCTGATAATCCAACATAGGACAGGGTATCAATTTTCATTCGGATATCCAATTCGGAGTCGCGGGCACTGTAATGCCCCGTAATTGGCTCCATCCGGAGATAATTCAGGTCTGGTACAAGTACTTTGGAAATGAAATCCGGATCTGAAACAATAATTTCAAAATCAAAGAAGTCATTCAGAGAGGCATCCCGTTCGTCTTCGCTGAAATATGGATTGATATGGGATTCCAATATTTCTCCGATACGGGATAATGCGAATGAGCTCTGTATCGATGCCTGCATAAATCTTGAGTCCAGCTTTATATTTCGGATGGAGTCATCCAGCGAAGCAATTAACTCCACCGAATCAATGTTAAACAGGTCCTCATCCTTGCGAAGGTAAAAGTTGCTGACAATCAAGTCGCCGGAGATATCATTGGACGGCAGAATTGTAATATCCGAATTGATCTTCCCTATAATTTTATATTCCCTTTCTGAAAACCCAAGGGCCTCCAGGTCAAGCCGCTCCACATTCAGTGCAAATTTCTGTTTACCTCCTGAAGACGGAAGGGAGAATAAGCCATCAAAATCAAACTCCAGATTTTCATCACTGTACCCGATCGTTCCATTGTAGGTATAACCATTGATCTTGCCTTCGGCCGCCAACCCTTTATACTCATATTCCCCAAACCTGAAATAAGGGATCTCCAGACTGACTGTGCCTTCCATATCGGTTTCAGTAAGTCCCTTTCCCGCTACATGCACAGCTAAGGTTACATTCCCGATATCCTCCCGTCCCAAAATATTTCCAACATCCAGCGAATCCAGCGAAACATCTGCGGTGTACACAGGTATTGAATCAGAGGGCATGAGCCAGTCAAGCTCAGCATCGGCTTTACCCCTGGGAGTAGTTAATTCAGCTTTTGAAATAAACTTACTGACGCCTCCATTGAATGACGCCTGCAGATTGATCTGCTCCGGAATATTGATACCCTTATCAATCAGGGAATCTCCTGTCCATTTTCGCAAAGCATCTGAAGTTGTACTCACAGTAACATTGGGAATCATGAAGTTGGCGGTCAACGGATCATCAATGCCCTTAATTCGGGCCTGGTTCATTTGAACTTTAAGGTCGGGCATACCAATCATCCAGCCATTCAGCGTTAGATCTCCCATGGTACCGACAGCCTTTCCCTGAATATCAATGTTGGATGACGCATCCACGGGCAGTTGATCAGAAAGTGTCGGCACAAAATAAAATACATCCTTTGCAGCCAGTGACGATGGAGAAAAGGAAATATCAATTTTAACAGAAGGATCAAGACTTGAAAGGGCACTGAACTCGGGGTAGGCAATCAGAATATCACCCCTGATCTCGGAATTCTCGGTTGCAAGCCGTAAATCCCTGGCAAAAGATTCCGTTGCTCCGTATTTAAATTTCAACTCACCGCGTTTCAATGAAATGTCTTCCGAACGGGCCATGAGGCGTGTGATTTCACCCGAAGCATACATATCCTCAAACCGGATTCCAGTCGCGAGCATACCTACATCTTTAAATTCGAGATGAGCAGGATCAAATCCCGAAACGGGCTCTGCTGAATGATCATATAGCCTGAAATCATTGCCGGATAATGCAGTCTCCCTCACGCCCGCCAGCATTTTCATCGGTTCATCGGTTGCACTGCTGTCCGGAGGTGCCTCCTGGCCGGTGTCGAACATATCAATGGAAACCGATGAATTATTTAATACCAGTCGCTGACCAAGATATATCTGCTCATTGATGTCGAGGGTGTCCACCTGAATTTGCAACAGGCCAACCTCAGCATTCATTTCAAATCCTGCAGATTCCACCTGGAGGTCAAGGGTCGTGTTTAAAATTTCAGCAAAATTACCTCCCAGGTTAAAGGGCTTGCTTTCGGTGGTATCGGGTTCAAAGGCATGTGCTTCCTTCAATTGAACCGAGGCACGGGTATCACGGAGTGAGAGGTAATCCACATCGATCAGCGGGCTGTCCAGGTCAAAGGTACGTGCCCGGGCCTCCAGGTCACCTATATCACCATCTATTAAAATACCATGATAATGATCAAGGTATGCTGCCTTGGAATTGGTAATGGAAACATCCTCGATCACAAATGTCATTCCGCCAGTAGTGTCCGACGGAGGCTGCGGTTCCGGGGTGGCCCCGTTTGAAAAGCCATCAATAATAAACTGATAGTTAAAATCCGGGTTCTGCTCGGAATTGTGAATGTAACCATGAAGTCCGTCTACCTGAACTTCGTTTAGCTGTATCCTGTTTTTGAGTAAAGCGAGTATATCCGCATCAACCTTAACTTTTTTTACAAAAAGCAGCGTATCTGCATTGGTATCTTCGAGGTAAAGGTCACGTATGACAAGGCTGTAAGGAAAATCAAGGTAAATGCCGCCAATCGAGGCCGGCGTATCTACACGTTCAGCATAATAATTCAGGGCCTTGCCGGTAATGAAGTTCTGAACAAATGGAAGCCGGAGTAAAAGAATTAATAATATCAATAAAAAAAGCAACGTGAGGATAACCCTGAGGAGTATCCTAAGTACTTTCTTTAAAACTATTTTTGCTGACATTCCGATTACTGATGATGATCCTGCACAGTCCTGTGCCCTTTACATTCCTAAATTATCAATTTACCTATATTATATAACTACAACGTTTCAATAGGATCGGAATATTTGAGGTGATTGTTTATTTTGATGATCAGATGGTTAAATTTTTCATGATCCAGCGGACTGAAATTATTCACTGTAATGGTTTGGCGTAAATCGAGAATATATTTAACCAGCACCCTTTCATATCCATGCCGTACACTATCGGCATATACCAGATTCTTCATACATTCAAGGATATTGAACATGACCGAGGCATCAGTTTCGCCATATTTTCTGATGGGCATGATGTTTTGATAAAGCAGCTGATCGAGGGAAACTTCCGGAAGATAAACAATGGGCTGCCCGTCTTCACCCGCCTCATACGTTTTTTCCTGAAGGTTCATCCGGTCGATAAACAAAATACTCAGCAGATCAATAGCCTTCACGGCGGTTCCGGGATCATTGATTCCCGGACTCAGTGCCTTCACAGCAATTTCAGATATCTGTTTAAATCCAAAAAGATAATGATCACCTACATTTTCTTCAGCGTAAAAAATACAGGCGCTTCTTATATTATCTGCGGTTTCATCAGGGATTGATTTATTCACCAGTATGAAGGGATAATTCTTCACCAAAAAAAATCCCGGGTTTGTAACGATCGCTATTTTAATATTCTCCTTTTCGGCAATTGCCTTAAGGCTTGGCAGATGAAATTGTTTCAGATATCCCGTGTCCTTCGTCACAACTTCATTCCATTCATCCATTTCAGGAAGGTCGACCGGCTCAACATCCGATTGCATGGACCTCATTTTATTCCGGGTACCGCGAAATATTTCCTGCATAATCGTATCCACCTGGATTGATCTTGAGATGGAGTCGATGAAATAAATGAACATTGCGAGACAGATTACACCCAGGATAATGGCTATCAGAATGCCTACGGAAGGGATGTCTGTCCCTTCAGGAGTTTCGTGAATATTCACGATCAGAATCAGGCAATAGACAATCGAACCAAGATAGACACCCAGTACAACCTGATGATATTTCTTACCGATAAGTGCCGGAATTACGCGTGGTGAAAGTGTGGATGATGCCTGACTAAGGACCACCATTACCATGGAAAAACTGAATACCATCAGTGAAATAAGACTTCCCATGAGCGTTCCAAGAATCAACCGGGCATTTTCGGGACTTTTTACCAGTACATCACCCAGAAAGCTACGTACGGGCACCATGAACGGCTTATATTCAATGGAAACAATCACAAAGCTAAATAGCAGGAACAGCAATGATATCGCACTAGGATAGAATGCAATGCTTGATAATATCTTACGATAAACTTTCCGGATGTATCCTGTGATTTTAATCATGCTTTGCCACGTCCTTATTATAAATCATTAATGGTATGGGACTTCCTTCCTGGTAAATTTTTAATTCCACGATATCTGCAGGCATATTGAAACCATCATTCTTGAGCCTGTTAAATACCTGGGACATGACGTTACTTTTAAGGACGGTCATTGATCCGAGGAAATCCTTTGTATTGATCCAAAAATGAATCTTCAGGTTAATGGTGCTTACCCCAAAATTCTCAATAACAACAAACGGCATCAAATCCTTTTGCTGCACTATATTCTTATTTCCGGATAACTCATCCATAATAGCCCGAATTGCATTGGTAATGTCATCATCATAATCCAGGCCAATGACAAAATCATGACGAAGAAGTCCATCTCTTGTATAGTTGATCAGCGGATTTTTTAGCAGAAGGGCATTGGGCAGAAAAATATCACGTCCGGTGAATGTCCGGATGTGTGTATTACGAAAATTCATTCCGTTAACCGTGCCTGTATTATCCTGCACCTCGATGATATCACCAATTCCGAAAGGACGGCTAAACGCAAGGAAAAACCCGGCCACAAAATTTTCACCAATATCTTTAAAGGCAAAACCCAGGATAAGTGCACTTACTCCGGCACCTGCAAGCAGTCCGCCTGCAGCATCCCCGAGACCTACCCTGTTCAGAAAAATTATAAAGGCAAATAAGAAAAAGACCAGCCAGATTGCCCTGGTCACAAAATTGACCAGAAGTATATCATCCGAATATTGACGGAGTTTGCGTCTTACCAGGCGTGACACACCCCACCCCGCCAGCATTAAAATACTGAAAAGAATCAGCCCAACCAGAACAGTCGGTGCAGTTGTTAATGTGGTGTCCCAGAATTCCTGAAAAGCTTCATTCAGTTTTTCCTTCATTGTAGCTTGATTTCGAAGAAAAGATACAGGAATTCAGACGGTTTTACCAGTTAATTACTTCTTTCAAATATGTTTCCCTTTCTGGATTTCACTCCTTCAATAGAAAGATCCTTAGAAATCAGTTCGAAAGGGGACTCAACCGGATAAACAATATCACCTACCACCGCTATTGGTGAATCAAGCAACGAAGGATTTTGGCGCAGCAGTTTCAGCAGATCTTCTTCCTCATAATGACCCTTTGAGATTTTATCCATATACAGGGAATCATTTCTGTCCATCAGGTCTTCGACCGGTTCTTCCATGGCATCGGCAAGTTCTTTCAGCTGACGCTCCGTAAGAGGATCTTTACTGATATCCTGTTCATTCACAACTATTTTTGTAAGGGATCTCGCATACCCAAGTACTTCCCGGTCCCTTTTCTTTTTTGAATTATAATACAGTTTCATTTCTTGCTCTTCTTTATTCATAACTTTCAATTTCACAGGACGAAGTATTCCTCGCTACCCTAAAGAAGAACATATAAAAAATGGCTATAGTTTAAAAAAAACGGGATTTATACAGAAAGGGGACGATAATCAGAACATGAATCCGAGATTGAAGTTTAAAACGTCATTCTCGGTGGAATGAGTATAAACCAACGTTGCAGCCACACCTTCAAAAGGTCGGAAATAGAGTCCGCCTCCCCATGACGAATGCCAGTTGTTGTCCTCCTGCACTTCACTCCATACCCTGCCGGAATCGAAATGTGCCAGCACCCCCAGCTCGAAAGGAATATAAAATTCTGAGATACGAAGTACACTGGCGCGCACCTCCAGATTCTGAAAGATCGAACTTCTTCCGGTGAACCGGTCACGATAATAACCACGGACATTTCCCTGAGTATCATAACCCCGGGTTCCCCCGATTGTGCTGGCCTGGTAAAATTGAAAATCACCGGTTGTTGAAGCAGCACCCAGCCTGGCGGCAATAGTGACCGGTACTTTCTCTTCAAAGGTGTAATAACCCCTGATTTCAGAATTGATACGTCCGATCTTGCTTTGCGAATTATTGGTCTGAGCAAGCCACTCCATATTTGTTAACCACCGAACACCCTTCAGCGGATTTTCAACACTTTCAATACTTCTGATATCCGCCGACAGCGCAATTCCGCCATAAACATTTTTGCGAAATACATCAGGGAGGAGACCGTCGGTATTTTCATCAAGGAATGTACCTTCCAGCCTGTCTACATTAACAACCTGGATTAGGGGGCCAAGCTTAAAGATTGAATTACCTGATCTTCCTGTAAAGCCAGGAAAAAAACGAAAGTTATAATAGTAAACGTCATAATATGATCTTCGCTCTTCCGATACCGTTGAATTTCCAAACCCAAAAAAGTTGGTGTATAAACGCGGAAATTGTATTGTCAGGTCAAGGTTCACACCCATCTTCTGAATCACATCAGTAAAATCTCCTGAATACTCAAATTGCCAG
Source organism: Cyclobacteriaceae bacterium (assembly GCA_050289805.1). Taxonomy (GTDB): domain Bacteria; phylum Bacteroidota; class Bacteroidia; order Cytophagales; family Cyclobacteriaceae; genus JAUILA01. The sequence goes on along the minus strand of JBNKGL010000005.1, from coordinate 93,395 downwards.
GAACTTCTGTACGGTGCCACAGCGATTGTTGCCCTGTGTTCGCTTGCATACGGATATTGATTGAATCCATGCCTGGTATAAACAACACCTCCACCCAGGTAGAATTTATCATCCATATTGTAGCCAATCTTCAAAACGGGAGCCAGATGGTCGTAACGAAACGCATGCATATCATAGCGTACGATTTCGTTATTTACAGTACTTTCAATGCGTGTATCCGGCCCCGGAACGATGGAATTTCCATTTTGGGTGTCATAAATAACTGTGGATTTACGCCATTGGCGACTATTCGAATTATCCGTAATCTCATCTTCACCATCACCTCCGATTATGCGGAGATTCATAGGCTTCTCCGAAGTGCCGCTGATTCTGAAATAATCAACCCCTCCAAGTCCGAACAGCCGAACCTCCTGCGTTTCTGAAGGATTAAAAATGCGAATAAATATCTGTTCACCTCTGTCGCCATCATTATGAGAAGTATACATCTCAACCTGCATCCCGCCATCCGGAAGGCGTAGAATTTCAAAATATTCGCTTTCATCGGTACCGACGACATCAACTTGCCGTGCAAGGGCAGCATAGTAACGTAGCGCAAATTCTTCAAGTCTGTTTCTTCGGACAATTAGTTTTTCGGCTATTTCCTGACCAACGAGTTCATAGGCAGGCTCAGGTATCCTTTGCACGCTTTCATAAATAAACTCATTGGAAAACCTGGCCCGAAGATCCCTGGCAACCTGCTGCCATTGTTCCTTTCCCAATCCGGCTAAAAATCTGCGGTCCATCGGAAGGCCGTAAAGGTTAAGTCCTTCCGTGTCACGAATGTCATTCTGAAAATCCTGGAATTGACGCTGTGCCCATTTCCGGCTACTGACCCAGGGGATTACACCATCAAACCTGAAAAATGCATTATCCCTGTTGACTGGTATTGGCTTAAACCGTGCTCTTTCGTCATCCCCGGCCCAGAGATACTGTTCTTCGTTGCGATCCCAATCTCCGACCCAGATATCAAATAGACGAGCTTTCAGATAAGCCAGTTCATCAATTTTACTGTCATGATCATCGCGCAGCTCACGGATCATGCCTTGCGTTTGAACGCCATACCCTGAGAAGCCGGAATTTGCAAAATCAGATCCGTTTCCCTGTGCATCTTCTGAGAAAATGGCCAGTATTCCTCCAAATTCCTTGCGGTATTTGCCCAGTAGTGCCACATCGGGAATATAAACCAATTCCGGGTTGATATGTGGGATACCGGCCTGTTCGGCCAGTGCTGATGTTATTAATTCACCATAAGGAAGGGAAGCCTGATCACCAACAGGATCAGACAATATTGCTCGCAGAATATAAGGCCTTCCTTCTGCTGTTCTCACTTTCAACACATGGGCAGTATTTTCATTCAATTCCTCCGGAATTTGCAAGCCGCCCAACTTAGTATCAAAATCGAGGACTGGCACCTGAATGGAGGTTTCCCAAACATCCCTGTATTGATCCCCAAGCCAGAATCTTTTGAATTTGGGTGCAGTGTACGCACCTCCCGGTTTGATGGTTACCTGTCCTTGCGCCGTGCCGGATACCGGCTGCTGAAGGTTTGCCTGGCCGGAAGGATGAATAATTTTACACCCTCCCGCAGTGAGAAGAATTATGCTAAAAAGTACTATCCATCGGCTAATGTCTGGCATTAGTAAAAATAAATATGACAATAAATGCTACAACAGAGACCGTAAGGCCTATCATGAATATGTTGTACGAAATCGAAAGTAACCTGTACTTCTCCTTCAGTACCGCGCCAAGGTTATAAAGGTCGATCGACATACTGTCATACAGCCGCTGCTGATCTTCCTTTAATTTACTCAGATAAGACAAGAATTCATTCTTTGGAATGCCAAGAAAATTCCCAAAATACAGCAGGGAAATTTTGGCGTCTTTTACATCATCCATATCCACCTTTTTTTCAGTCACTTTGGGTCGTGCTGAAAGCACTGCAAACAAGACGGAACATAGAGACCCCAGCAAAAGAACCAGGATTGGAATAGTGTATCGAAATCTTTCTACGGTAAATCCCTCTATGGAAAGACTTGCTCCTGAAAGGGTTACAATAACCGAGATCAGAATAGTATTAATACTGATCATCATGTTGGCCTTACCATCTGCAATCGCACTGAAGTTAATATGGTTTCGGTAATTGGTTCGATATAATGTATCGATACCCCGACCGAAATCCTTTCCCGTTTGTTTCCGGGAAACGTCTTTCCGCGCTTTCAAAATATTTTGGCGCTGTTTTTTAATATTTTTTGTTCTCCGCGCACCAAATATTTCGATTGCTTCCGGAGTGATGAAATCATTCCGGGTGAGGAATTCATATTGCTTTTCCTCCCATTCGAGTTCAGACCATTTTTGCTGCTGCATATTCTCAAGTTCGATCCTGAGAAGTTCACCTTTACGGAAGAATCTTTTCCGGCCCATATGTGAAATATCGGCATCATGAAGTATCTGGGCCAGTAGCGAGGTGGAAGGCGCATCCGGCACCGTGCTCCTGATAAGCTCAAGAACACGCTGCTTTTTGTCCTCATCATAGGACTGCGCAGTCAAAAAACTATCCGCAATCGCAACGCTCTGATCCTCATGACCATCATAGGTGCGGGTAAAGCCAGTATCGTGCATCCAGGCAGCCAGTAACAGCACCTCTAAATCTTCTGATTTCAATCCCCGCTTCCCTGCCAGCTGTTCAGATACCTCCACAACTTCGGTTGTATGGGCAGTATCATGATATTGCATATCAGGATTCAGATCTTTTCGAAAAAGGTCAAGTACAAAAGACTCTGCTTTGTCGACAATTTCAGGGGTAGGTTTTTTTTCAGATGTCATGAACGAGAATTATTGAATACGACTATTTCATTACAGGTTTTCGGAGCTCAATAAATAATTCCCGCCCCATTCTTGGCGGGATAGAATTATAGCATCGGGCCATGATCTTTTCTTCAAAGGTAGGAAAGAAATAGCTACGATAGATGGCTTCATTTCCACCGAATGGCGGGTGATCATCATTCAGCGGATCATCAAACAGAACACCCGCCAGGTATCCCCCGGGGGCGAGCAAATCATTCATCTTCCGAACATAATCAGGACGCAATACCGGTGGCAGTGCACAGAAAAAGGTCTGTTCCAGAATAAGGTCAAATTCTCCCTCCATCGTAAAAAAATCCTGGTGAAGCAGATGTTCTTTCTGAAAACCAGGACATCTGCCAGCAAGCCTGTCAAGAGCCTCTTTGCTGAGATCAACGACATAGACATTCTCAAAACCTTTCTTCCTGCAATATTCTGCCTCATATGCGCTCCCCGCTCCGGGAATGAGAATCCTGGTGTTTACATCCTCCAAATGATCAATATATTCCTTGATCGGGGTTGTTACACCGCCTGTATCCCAGGGAATATCATTTGCCTTGTACCGTTCTGTCCAGTATTTTTCTGTGGTAAACCTGCTTGTTTCCATACAACTCTTCAACAAAATATTGACTTGTGATAAATTAACGATAATTTTACAGAACAATCATTAAGAAAGACTTAACATGGCTGAACATATTGTAAAACCTCCGGAAAAACCCAAAGGCAGTAATAAGTACCTTGTGCTGTTGATTATTTTTGGTATCATCATCATCGTACAAGGTGTAAAGATCTATCTCGATCACCAGGAAAAAACTAGCCTCGAGAACAGGCAGGCATCCACGGAAGAAGAACTGGCTACGACCATGCAGCGATTAACAGATATTCGCGCTGAACTCGACGTGAAAATAGCTGAAATAGAAGAGCTGGGTGGTGATGTGGAAGAACTTGAACGCGTAAAAGCTGAAATAGAACAGGAGCTGGCAGATACAAAAACAAGAAACCGCAGAGATCTTAACCGTCTTCAGGCGAAAGTTTCCGGCTATGAAACATTATTGAAAGCGAAGGATGAAGAAATCCAGAAACTGCAGTCCATCAACGAGGAATTGCTAACTGAGAATACAACTCTCAAAACGGAGAAGAATGAACTTTCGGATAGCATCACCACGATTACACGTACCAAGGAAGAGCTAATATCCAAGGTGAATATCGCTTCCCAACTCAAAGCAGAAAACATTCAAATTCTGGGTGTGAACCGACGGGGAAGAGAACGTGAATCACCATTCCGGCAAAACCAGGTGGAAAAGCTGAAAGTAGTTTTCAATATTGCTGAAAATAATGTCGCTCCCATTGAAGGGAAAGACATCCTCATCCGAATTATCGACCCTGCCGGTCAGATAATTTTTGATGTCGAACGCGGATCAGGAACATTCATGCTGAATAATAAGGAGGAATTCTTTACTGCAAGTCAGGAAATTCTTTTCGATAATTCAAGACAACAGCTCACCTTTGAATACGAGAAGGGTTCTGAATTCGACGAAGGACAGCATATTCTTGAAGTTTACACCGATGATTATTTGATGGGGCGGCAAGAATTCATTGTGAAATAAAAAATATTGAACCGATCCAAAGGCTCCTCCGGGAGCCTTTTTTATGTATCCTACTGCGTGGCAGTATCATTCAGCGCCCAATCATAATCCATGAAATCCAGATCAGCACCCGGCTTGATTTTGGTCTCGGAATATTGATTGATGAATTGAATAACAGTCCCGTTCTTTTTGAAATCTCCTGAAAACCAGCTGAATATTTTAGATAGTTTGGGGTTGTCGGGCGATATTTGATTCCGCAACGGGTCGTTCATAAATGCAATGGCCTGTTCTTCAAGCTGATCATCTATTTTCTCCGCAACATAGGCTTCCCGACGTAATGGCGGACAGGAAACGGAAGCGCAATTTATCGCAAAATGTATTCTGGGCTCCTGAAAATCTTTTCTCAAGATGTCATGTTCAATATTATCGAGGCTCATCTCCACGCCGCCGATAGTGAAAAACTTTTTATTCCAGATGGTGCTCACCGTTGGGATCGCTACCACAGGGTTCAGATCCTTGATACTTTCAAGCGGATAATTATCAACGATTAACTTTACGGTGAAGGCATTATAGGCATTGATCCAGTAGGCGAGCTGTTCGTCCCTGCTCCAATTTTCAGGATCCGGGGCGCCGGCCGAAAGATCCGCCAGGTATTGATCCAGTTTTTCCAGGTCTTGCAAAAAGCCTTTATAATCGACCATTCCGTCTTCACGAACATGATCATGTAAAAGGTCATTCCACACCTGATGCGAGATTGCAGCTGCCTTTCTTTCGGCAGGCTGTGCACCACAGGACATCAGGGATAGTATAAACAGGATTATCAGGATATTCGTTTTCATGGCTTCAGTGTGCTTTTCCTATTGATCAACGACCGGCTGCCCGAAAGGTTTGTCGGCCGCATGACGAGACCTGCAATTCTGCATCAAAAAAGAACAATAATATAATTTTACCCCTTCGTTTTAAAAAACAAACTAATTATCTAACTTTGCACTCCGAATTTTAAAATAACTAATATGAACAATTACGAGACGGTATTCATTTTAAATCCCGTTTTATCTGAAGAGCAGATGAAGGATGCCGTAAAAAAATTCGTTAAGGTGTTGACCGATCACAATGCTGAGATCATTAATGAGGAACTTTGGGGGCTGCGTAAGCTTGCATATCCGATCCAGCATAAATCGACCGGTTTTTACAACCTTGTCGAATACAAGGCAACTCCTGAAACGATCTCAGCACTTGAAACGGAATTCCGACGTGACGAAGCAGTCATGAGATTTCTAACTGTATCACTGGACAAGCATGCAGTTGAGTACAATGAGAAGCGCAGAAAAGGTGCATTTAGAAAAGATAACAAGAAGGCTAAGGAGGAGCCCGTATCATGACATTGATTAACGAACCGATCAATCGGAACGAAAACAAGAATAAATACTGCCGTTTTAAGAAAAACGGAATAAAGTATATTGACTACAAGGATCCCGACTTCCTTTTGAAGTTTGTGAATGAGCAGGGCAAGATTCTTCCCCGCAGAATCACGGGAACCAGTCAGAAGTTCCAAAAGAAAGTAACGCAAGCCGTTAAGCGTGCACGTCACCTGGCTTTGTTGCCTTATGTAACTGATTCGCTAAAATAACCGGTACAAAAATGGAAGTAATATTAAAACAGGATATCCAGGGACTGGGTTATAAAAATGATACAGTAGACGTTAAGCCCGGTTATGGCAGGAATTACCTTATTCCCCAGGGATATGCGGTAATCGCCAGCACCTCGAACAAGAAGAAATTTGCTGAGAACATCAAACAAGCTGCACACAAGGCTGAGAAGCTGAAGAAAGATGCGGAGGATATCGCATCCAAAATCGGTGACCTCGTTCTTGAGATTGGAACCAAGGCCGGCGAAAGCGGCAAAATCTTTGGTGCTGTAACAACTGTGCAGATTGCTGAAGGTCTTAAGCAAAAAGGATTTGACATTGACCGAAAGAAAATCTCTTTCAACCAGCAAATCAAACAGCTGGGAGATTACACTGCCGTGATTGACCTCCACAGGGAAGTTAAGCATGAGATCGGTGTAAAGGTTATTGCCGAATAAATATTCATTTACACAATACTAAAGCCGTCTTATTCTCAGGAATAGGACGGCTTTTTGTTTTTACGCAGTCTGCGGGAATTGTGTAGTTTTGTTATATGTTTCGAACGGAATTACATCCCCAAAAATCATCGGAGAAAATTTCCCTGGCGGATAACCTGGTGACGCTGGGCTCCTGCTTTTCTGAAATGCTGGGTGAAAAATTAGCCGAGCGAAAATTCAATATTACCTCCAACCCATTGGGCATTCTCTTCAATCCAATATCACAGCACCGGTTGTTGAAATTTGCGCTTGGAATGGAATCACCTTCAAATACTGCGATCGGGCAGAATGGGATTTGTTTTCATCCTGATGCCCATTCCAGGATATTTGCTGATAGTCCGGATCAATTATACCAGGACATCACTGCACGCATTGACCGTTTGCGGGAATTTTTGCGTAACAGCAGCTGGCTGATCCTCACCTATGGAACCGCTTTTGTATATACGCGGGACGGACATGTTGTCGCGAACTGCCACAAACAACCCGCTGAAATATTTCAAAAACGTTTGCTCACCGTTCGGGAAATGCTGCAGGATTTTGAGCCAACATATCATGCAATGAAAAAAGAATGGCCACAGCTAAAAATCATTGTAACCGTTTCTCCGGTCCGGCATATCCGCGATACACTTGTCCTTAATAACCTGAGTAAAAGTCTGCTTCGTGTATTTTGCCATGAGATCAGTACGCAATTCGAGGACATACACTATTTCCCCTCCTACGAATTATTAATGGACGACCTGCGTGACTACAGGTTTTATGGCGCCGATATGATACATCCGAGTGAAGTTGCGGAGAATTATATTTTCGACGTTTTTTCGGAAACATATTTTGATGATGATACCATCAAAATTATTCATGAATGGGATCAGCTCAGACGCGCCCTCAATCACAGGCCTTTTCATCCCGGCAGTGCAGCACACATGACCTTTTTACAAAATACCCGGAAAAAGCTCGTTGCATTGTCAGAAAAGATGGAATTGCAGGAAGAAATTGAACGGATTGATAAATTGCTCGGTTAATGCGTTCAGGCATCCTTACATTCTCCATAACTTTACTGATGCTCGCAGGCTGCCAGCAGCCCGGTAAACAAGCAAATGAACAAAACGAGGACAACCATATGAATAAACTTGCCGGCTCCACCAGTCCGTATCTGCTCCAACATGCCAATAATCCTGTACACTGGTACCCGTGGGGTGATGAAGCACTTACACGGGCAAAGGATGAAGACAAGCCCATCATCGTGAGCATTGGTTATTCTTCCTGCCATTGGTGCCATGTAATGGAAAAAGAGTCATTTGAAAATGATTCAATTGCTCAAATCATGAATGAGCACTTCATCTGCATCAAGGTAGACAGGGAAGAACGGCCGGATATCGATCAGATATACATGGATGCCGTACAAGCCATGGGAATTAATGGCGGCTGGCCGCTGAATGTCTTCCTTACCCCGGATCAGAAACCCTTTTACGGTGGGACCTATTTTCCGCCGAAAAACTGGGCGCAGCTCCTTTCCAATATTACCAATGCATTTGCCAACAGAAGGGACGAAATAGAGGAATCTGCCGGACAACTCACCGAGGCAATAGGCACAAGCGAATTGCTGCGTTTTAAACTGAAACCGGAGGATACGCCCTATACCACAAAACAACAACAGGCCATGTTTGAGCGGATCAGCATGAAGTTTGACACTGTAAAGGGTGGTCTTGATCGCGCACCAAAATTTCCAATGCCCTCGATCTGGAAATGGATGCTGCACTACGGTGTTTTAAGTTCGGATGAACAGGCGATTGATCAGGTTGAACGTACGCTTATCTCGATGGCATACGGAGGGATATATGATCAGGTAGGCGGCGGGTTTGCCCGCTATTCGACAGATGCCGAGTGGCTGGTTCCCCACTTCGAAAAAATGCTTTACGACAATGCACAGTTGATTTCACTCTATGCCCAGGCCTATCAGCATACCGGCAGGGATGTATATAAAGACGTTCTTGAACAGACGATCGATTGGCTGGAACGTGAAATGACATCCGGAGATGGCGGATTTTATTCAGCGCTTGATGCCGACAGTGAAGGTGTTGAAGGCAAGTTTTATGTCTGGAGTTTCCGTGAATTTGATCAGGTAACGGGCGATAATATGCCCCTGTTGAGCAGTTATTACCGGGTAAGTGCCGAGGGCAACTGGGAAGGAACAAATATCCTCAATCGTTCTATGAGTGATGAAGCCTTCGCAGACAAAAAAGGAGTATCCCTGGCCGACTGGAAGAATCTTAAACTTAAATCGCGGCAATCACTGCTGGAAGCAAGGTCTTCCAGGGTAAGACCGGGATTGGACGACAAAGCCATATCTGGCTGGAATGCCATGATGATATCCGGCCTGCTGGATGCGTATGATGCCCTGAATAATCCCCACTATTTGGAGCTGGCCGTCCAAAATGCCAATTTTATTCTGGCGCATTCAATCCGTGAGGGTATTCTCTTCAGAACCCCTCCTACCGAATCAACGCAAATTCGAGGGTATCTCGAAGATTATGCCTTTACCATTTCGGCGTTTACTGATTTGTATGAGCGCACATTTGATGAACAGTGGCTTGAACATGCCGAAAAACTAACAAATTATGTCATGGAAAACTTTCTGGATACGACTGAAGATATGTTCTTCTATACTGACGGAAGTAGCCATGACCTGGTCGTTCGTAAAAAGGAAATATTCGATAATGTGATTCCTTCTTCGAATAGCCAGATGGCCATCAACCTGTTTCGGCTTGGTAAAATGCTGGATCGTGAAATTTGGATGGAGCTCAGCAACCTCATGTTGTCACGAATGGCGCCGATGATCCCGGAAGCCGTGAGCGATATGGCAAACTGGGCCGACCTTCATTTGCTGCGCACACATGATGTGAGTGAGGTGATCATTACCGGAAAAGATGCCCTTGCCATGCGCCAGGAATTCGTACATAAATTCATCCCCAACAAGATCCTAATGGGCACGACAACTTCTTCGGAACTGCCGTTAATCAAAGGGAAATCGATGTTGAATGGTAAGACAACTATTTATGTTTGCTACAATAAGACGTGCAAACTACCTGTCAACTCGGTAAATGAAGCCTACAGTCAGCTACGTTAACGAAAGCCGAATGAGGAAAACATATTTCGCGGATTTAATACTGCCGGTGCCGATTGCCAATCGCTTTACCTACCGGATTCCGGAAGCGATGGTAAGTCAGATTATACCGGGAGTTCGGGTGGTGGTTCCTTTTGGAAAACGAAGGATGCTTACGGGAATTGTGGATACAATCCATGAAAAAGCCCCGGAATCGTATGAGGCCCGATATATTTATGATGTGCTTGATGAGGAGGCCGTGGTGACAGCTACCCAGGTACGGTTTATGGATTGGATGGCATCCTACTATATGACTACTCCCGGTGAGGTACTGAATGCCGCTGTACCCGCAGGACTGAAAATTAGTACCGAATCCTACGTTCAGTTAAACCCTCAGGCGGACCTCGATGATCTGGATGAGCCAGAAGCCATTCTGGAAATTCTGCGCCGTCTTCAGTCTGCAGAGAATCTCAGATACGAGGATATTAAAGAGATCACTGGCGAAAAAGAAGCCTTTAAAACACTTCAGTACCTGTCAAAAAAAGGTCTGGTCATCCTATTTGAAGAAGTAAAGGAGCGCTACTCCCCAAAAACTGAAAAAATGATTACCCTGTCCTCAAACCTTATCGGGAACGACAAAGCGCTCAATGAAATATTTGAATCACTTCAGCGGGCTCCGAAACAGGAAGACGCATTGCTAGCTTATTTGCAGCTGATTCAAAAGGATGAAAAGGTTCCTGGGGAGAACAGCCATATTGCCAAACATGATTTATTGGCCTCCAATGCTTCGCCGGCTGCTGTTCAGGCTTTGATAAAAAAAGGTATTCTGGACGAGTCGGAAGTAATAGTCTCCCGCTTTCCCAACTATTCCGGGAAGCTGCAGCGAATCACACTTAGCAAAGGACAACAAAAAGCAGAGGAACAAATCATACAAGGATTCGATACCCATGATGTGGTATTGTTACATGGTGTGACCGGCAGCGGCAAAACTGAAATTTACATGGATATTATGCAGCACGTGCTCGATAATGACATGCAAATACTTTATCTGCTTCCAGAGATCGCGCTTACTACCCAGATCGTCCAGCGGCTTCGGGCAGTGTTCGGAGATAAACTTGGTGTTTACCATTCAAGATATTCCGACAATGAACGGGTTGAAGTGTGGCAAGGCGTTTTAAATGGCCGGTACCAGATCGTTGTTGGGGTTCGATCGTCCATATTTCTACCATTCGATAATCTGGGACTGGTCATAATAGACGAGGAGCATGAGCACAGCTATAAGCAATATGATCCTGCACCGAGGTATCATGCCCGCGATGCCTCCATTATGCTGGCCTCCCAACATAATGCGAAGGTGATCCTGGGTTCAGCCACCCCGTCGATGGAATCAAATTTCCTTGCAGATACCGGCAAATATTTTCGGGTGCAACTTCAAAACCGCTTCGGTGATGTTAGCATGCCTGAAATAAAGGTAATCGACCTTCTCAGAAAGAATGCGCAAAAGAAAATGACAGGTCCTTTTTCTGATGAATTGCTGGAAGCAATTGATGAAACGCTGAAGGGCGGTCAGCAAGTAATTCTATTTCAAAACCGTCGTGGCTATGCCCCTTATCTTTCCTGCCATCAGTGCGGGCATATTCCACACTGCAGTCAATGCGCGGTAAGCCTTACCTATCATCAGTACGGAGAAAAACTCATTTGTCATTATTGCGGTATGCGTGAATCAGTACCTGCATCTTGCGATGCCTGCGGCGCAAGAGAAATGAAACCCATGGGCCTGGGTACTGAAAAACTGGAAGAAGAAGTAGCACTTTTGTTTCCGGAAGCATCCGTCCAGCGAATGGATCTGGATACAACCCGTACTAAAAATAGTTATGAACGCATTCTGAATGATTTCGCGGCTCACCAGTTCGACATTCTCGTTGGAACACAAATGGTAACGAAAGGTCTTGATTTTGGCGGTGTGGGGCTTGTGGGAATTATCGACCTTGATCTGCTTCTGCATTATCCCGACTTTCGTTCCCATGAGCGGGCGTTTCAAATGGCAATCCAGGTAAGTGGCCGCGCAGGCAGGAGAGACACGATTGGTAAGGTAATTATTCAGACCAGAGACCTGAAACATCCGGTAGTTCACCAGATCATCAATGGAAGCTATGATGAATTCTATAAAATTGAATTGGCAGAACGGCAGGAACATTTTTATCCTCCCTTTACACGTATGATCCGGATTACCGTTAAACATAAAGACAGAAACGTGGTCCGGGAAGCAGCCCGCATACTCGAACAAAATTTGTCGACAGCCCTGCCACTCAGGATCCTGGGTCCACAGGAGCCGCTTGTAAATCGTATTCGAAACGAATATATAAACGAATTATGGATCAAGCTTGACCGCAAGGAAACCGCTCCTACGGCAATCAAGAAAACATTACAGAAATTTACCGACAAGCTGAAGGAGAAAAAACTATTCAGGTCAATCCGCATCATATTCAATGTTGATCCGTACTAAAAACACTATTTTTGTCCTATGCATTCTGCGCGAACCTTCATTGCACTTATTATTATGACCGGAATTTTCTGGGCATGCGAAGAACCCAATGTTCGGGTAGATCGGCTTGACCCGGGAATTAAAGCAACCTTCATTGATGTAGACAGCCTCCTGGCGCTGGATGTTGCTATTCAAAAAATTAATTCATCCATTTCAGAAGTCAACGACAGCCTGTCGGTCATAGATTCACTAATTACCGCTGGAGATCCCACAGATTATACCGAAGAAGTGGAATCTCTCAACGCTACAAAAAATGCGTTGAATTCGGAAAAATCAACATTGAGTACAAACCTCAGTTCAGTTGAAAAAGGCAACATCCTGATTGAAGAGATTAGTGCCGGCAATGCCACCCAAAAAATTACGTTCACCGAAAGCCAGTCCACCTACCGGCTGCCGCTTGACCCTACGGGCAAAACGACAGATCTGTTTATCATGTATCGTGGTAATATCAACAGGGTTCGTTTTTCGTATGATACAGATACTTTACTTATTGAACATACTGTACGTATATTAGCCCGGGATATTGAATTATCTTCCTTCGATTATGATTCGGCAAAGTTCACATGTGATACCCTTGAATGTAGCAGTTCCAATGCGAAAGCTGTTTTTTATATGTAGCCTGGTTCTTGTGCAATTCATGGCATTCGGTCAGGATTCACTTACGAATGCCGGTTCAAATAATCTTGCCAGATTTTTCATCAGCGTGGATTATGGAAAACTCGCTACCTACCCTACCGATTTTGAAGACAAGATTGAAGGAGGCCTGGGTATCAGAATAGGGAAACACATCACACCCGTTATATACGCCGGAATGAGTACGCTTAACCCCGGGAGTGTGATTGAAAACGGACAATATTCTTCAGAGGGATGGTATATCAGGACGGGTATTGAATATCACCATTCACTTGATGGCAGGAATAACCTGATACTCGGACTTCGCTATGGTTACAGTGTTTTTAATGAATCAATTTCCTACATCATAACGAGTCCCATATTTGAAGATGTGTCGGGATCTGAAGAACGCACCGATCTGTCTGCCAGCTGGGCAGAAGTTGTACTTGGAAGTGAAATGCGCCTGGGTGAAGGCAGGTTTTACCTGGGCGGCTACTTCACGCTGCGGGTACTGGCTGACCGTATGGAATTTGACCCGGTGGATACATATTCCATCCCAGGGTATGGACGCACATTTGATAAAACCATTCCGGCGTTGCAGCTCTATTTAAAATTTGCCCTTATCCGGTAATCCTTTCACCACCGAATTGAAAGTTTCCTGAAAATCCTGATTTTCGGTGTTCATCCATTTATCCCAAAAGGTGAAATACAGGCCGAAGTTATACCTGAATTTGGTATGATGAACATGATGATGTGTCGCACCTATCAACCATTTACCCATCCATTTGCCGATGCGCCCTGACGGATATACCTCCACACCGGCATGATTTACAGTAGCGGAAATCGTCATGAATAACAACAGACCGATCAAGACAAACAGATTGACCGGTATGAATAATAATACAAATGGAAGGAATAAGGCCTGGAGCAATGATTCCAGGGGGTGAAAAGAAAATGATGTATAAACTGTGGTATGGATACTGTCATGATGTGTTTTGTGAACCAGCCTGTAAATGCCCGGCAAATGCATCCAGCGATGCAGCCAGTAGTAATATCCCTCATGAAGAAAAAGTATGAGTATTACCCCGAGGGGAACCCACCAAAGCGAATATTCCTCAAAGTCAATGTAAATCAGAAAAACACCCTTCTGCATGCCGATGATCAGGAAGAAGGTAAAAAAGGTAAAGATTACGGCAGAAATCAAAGCCCAGCCAATTTCCCTCACCGTTTGTGATCTGTTAAGTTTATGCTTCACCAGCATCCGGGAATCTGAGGGATTCTTCCTGAAAAGAATATTGTACGTCCACGAGATTGCGAAATACCTGAAAACAATTAAAATAAAAATGATGAAAACTACGAGGGCAATGTTTTTTACATCACTGTAATCATAATTGAGAAATTCGAGGTATTTGCTGTCCATTATTCCTTCCTGCTACCAAATCTGTAGGGAAAATTATACAAATGGATCAAAAAATCTATTTTATCTTATAAAAAAGACAGGAATCTTTCCATTCCGGAATTATTTATATTTAATGTCACAAAACAATCTAAATATACTGTTGTTCTTATATGGACTAAGAACGAACGAAGAGAATGGGACAATATTCTATAAAGGAACTGGAGAGACTATCTGGAATTAAGGCACATACAATTCGCATATGGGAAAAAAGATATAATGTTCTTGACCCGGAGCGTACCGATACCAATATTCGCCTGTATTCGGATCAGGATCTAAAAAAACTGTTAAATCTCTCGCTCCTTTACAGACACGGCGATAAGATCAGCAAAATATCAAAGCTTTCTGCCGAGCAATTGAATGAACGCATCCGGAATTTAAACGACGAGATGCAGGATGTTGAAAGTTACATCGAGCAGCTTACCATTTGTATGATCGAAATGGACGAAGCCAAATTCGAAAAATTTTTATCCCAGTATATTCTGAAATTCGGGTTTGAAAGGACAGTGCTGGATGTGGTATTTCCATTCCTCAAGAGGGTGGGTATATTATGGCTCAGCGATAATATCAACCCAATCCAGGAACATTTCATTTCACACCTGATACGGCAGAAAATAATTGTAGCTATCGACAGTCTCCCCATGCATAAAGAAAAGGGAGTGCCTAAGGTGATGCTGTTCCTCCCCGAAAACGAGCTCCATGAAATAAGCTTGCTCTTTTATCATTACCTCATCAGAAAGATGGGCTTTAATACCTTTTACCTGGGTCAGCATGTACCCGTTCAAAGTCTTGTTGAAGCCGCTTCCATTTACAAACCCGATTATCTGATCAGTAATTTCAGTTACTCACCTGAGTACGAACGACTGAATGAATATATCGACAGCCTGTCCCAAAATTTCAATAAATGCGGCATTTATCTGACAGGGTATCCTATTCGCGTATACGATGGAGAAGTGCCGGACAATGTACACATCTTCGAGGATGCTGAAGACCTGATGCACCAATTCAGCAAGGTGATGGGTAAGGTAAATCCATAATTTTCATATACCCCGAAAAAAAATTATCAATCTATTTTTATCAAAATACGTGTTCAAACAGCTATTTTGAGGGTTTTTATATTTTTGTTTAATCTTTTTACATTTTTATTAAACAAAATGTACCATTATTCAGGATTGTTTCTTATATTTGTTTAGAGTTCAATTAAGAACATTAAACAAAAAGATTATGACTGCTGTAGAATTCGATCACCAAATTGCTTCACTTCACGATACACTCGAACTCTTCACACGCCGATTCACTAAGAGTCAGGAGGAGTCAGAAGACCTTATCCAGGATACGGTCTTGAAAGCTTTAACATACCGGGATAAATTCCGGCAGAATACAAATCTTAAAGGATGGCTGTATACGATCATGCGTAATACATACATCAACAACTACCGCAAAGCGCAGCGTAACAAAACAACTCACGACGATACAAAGGAATTGTATTATCTGAATGTAGCTGACGACTATACCTTCAATCTGCCGGATGGCAATTTTGAATACAATGATATTATGAAGTGTGTAAATGAAGTGAAAGAGGATCTACTGGTTCCTTTCAAGATGCACATGGAGGGATATAAGTATCACGAGATTGCAGATCACCTGGAAATTCCCATTGGAACGGTAAAAAATCGTATCTTTCATGCGAGAAAGGAAATCCAGTCGAAACTGGTAGCCTATACCGGATCTTAATTTACCTATGACAAAAAAATCTGTTGCGGTCATTGGCGCAGGATTTGCAGGGTTGGCCGCAGCCACCACATTAGCCGACAAGGGTCACGATGTAACGGTGTATGAGAAAAACTCCATGGCCGGAGGTCGTGCACGCGAGTTTGAAGCAGAGGGTTTTCTCTTCGACATGGGCCCCAGTTGGTATTGGATGCCCGATGTTTTTGAAAGGTACTTCGAACGCTTCGGAAAAAAAGTTTCAGACTATTACGAATTAATCCGGCTGGATCCCTCCTATCGCGTCGTTTTTGGCGAAAATGATCATTGGGATATTCCAGCCTCCCTCGAAGAGTTTTATAACCTCTTTGAATCGGTAGAACCGGGCAGTTCAGCCAATCTAAAGAAGTTCCTCAAGGAAGCCGCATACAAATATGATGTTGGAATCAACAAACTTGTTTACAAGCCCGGCCGATCCTTATCTGAATTAATGGACCCTGAATTATTTTCGGGGTTGTTGCGTCTTCACGTATTTTCCTCCATTTCCACATACATCCGCAAGCATTTCAGCGATCCTCGCATTATTCAGCTTCTTGAATTCCCTGTATTATTCCTGGGCGCGATGCCCAGTGAAACCCCTGCGTTATATTCGTTAATGAATTATGCTGACATCGCACTGGGTACATGGTACCCCAAAGGAGGCATGCATATGATCGTAAGAGGAATGAAATCCCTTGCAGAGGAAAAAGGCGTGAAATTTGAATTCAATGCGGAGGTGACCGAATTTAAAATGTCGGGGAACATCATATCAGAAATAACTCTTACCGATGGTACTTCCCGACGTCATGATTACATTGTCGCCGGAGCAGACTATCATCATGTGGAACAAAGGCTTCTTCCCGAGTCCCACCGCAAATATTCTCCTGAATATTGGGATTCACGCAAAATGGCGCCCTCATCGTTGATTTTTTATCTTGGGATAGACCGTCCACTGCCGAATCTTCTGCATCATAATCTTTTCTTTGACCGGGATTTTGGCGTTCATGCCAGACTGATCTACAAAGAACCGGCATGGCCAGAAGAACCGTTGTTTTATGTATGCTGTACTTCAAAAACAGATCAAAGCTCTGCTCCTGAGGGTATGGAAAATGTCTTTATCCTGATTCCGGTAGCACCCGGTTTACAGGATACCGGAAAAGCACGGGAGGAACTTTATTCGCATGTGATGGACAGGCTTGAAAAACATTGTGATCTGAATATCAGGGAACATGTGATTTACAAACGTTCATACGCCCATGCAGATTTTATATCAGATTATCATGCATTCAAGGGTAATGCGTATGGATTAGCCAATACTCTGTTGCAAACTGCTAATCTTAAACCTGCCATTTTTAATAAAAAAGTTCGTAATTTATATTTTACCGGACAACTTACCGTACCGGGACCAGGGGTTCCTCCATCATTGATTTCCGGTCAGGTAGTTGCTGAAGAAATTGACAACGCCGGTTGATTTATGAAAGAATTATATGATCAAGTTTCAATGAAGTGCAGCCGGATTACCACCCGGTCATACAGCACATCATTTTCGTTAGGGATTCGGTGCCTGGATAAGTCACTCCGCGATCCGATATGTGCAATCTATGGGTTTGTCCGGTTTGCTGATGAAATTGTTGATACTTTTCACGACTATGATAAGGAAAAACTTTTGAAGGAATTTAAGCAGGATACGTATCAGGCTATAAATGAAAAAATCAGCCTGAATCCGATACTGCAAAGTTTTCAGAAAACAGTTAATACATATGCAATAGATCACGCGCTCATCGATCAATTTCTATACAGTATGGAGATGGACCTGACAGAGCGGGAATATGATCAGGAGAATTATGAAACTTATATTCTGGGATCAGCGGAAGTTGTAGGATTAATGTGTCTGAAAGTATTCTGTAACGGGGACGAGAATTATTACCAGGAATTACGCCCGAATGCAATGAAACTCGGTAGTGCCTTTCAAAAAATCAATTTTCTTCGGGACCTCCGCGCAGATTACATGGGCATGGGGCGAACCTACTTCCCGAATCTTAACGATATGACGGAGTTCAATGAGGAAAATAAGAAAGCCATTGAAGCCGATATTGAAGAAGATTTCAGAATGGGATACGAGGGGATAAAAAAGCTTCCCAGGAGTTCTCGTTTTGGGGTTTACCTCGCGTACGTCTATTATTATTCGCTTTTCAATAAGATCAAGCGAACACCAAGTTCCCATGTAATGTCAACCAGAATTCGCATTCCAAACCAACGGAAGTTTTCGTTGTTATTCTATACATACGTAAAACACAGACTAAATTTAATTTAGTGCAAAGCGAAGAGGTCGTACTAGTCGATGGTTCCGATAATCCGCTCGGGGTCATGGAAAAACTTGAGGCTCACCGACAGGGTGTACTTCACCGGGCATTCTCTGTCCTGCTGTTTAACGATGCCGGCCAATTATTACTGCAG
Organism: Cyclobacteriaceae bacterium; assembly: GCA_050289805.1. Lineage (GTDB taxonomy): Bacteria > Bacteroidota > Bacteroidia > Cytophagales > Cyclobacteriaceae > JAUILA01. Next base: position 74,889 of record JBNKGL010000005.1, on the reverse strand, counting down.
CGACGAGCATGCGATAAATACCATTCTGCAGGATTATGGACCAATACATGTTGCAGTCACCCCAGACCCCTGGAAAACATTCAACAGGCAACCGAACGCCGGCTTATGGAAGAAATGGGTATCCGGGTATCCCCTGATTTCCTGTATTCTTTCAAATACAAGGCTGAACTGGATAGCAACCTGGTCGAACACGAATATGACCACGTCTATACAGGCATATTCAATGGTACCCCCAATATCAATCCGGACGAGGTTTCAGATTGGCGGTATACAGACATTCACGAAATCAGGAATGATATCGATTTGAACCCGGCTCATTATACGGCCTGGTTCAAACTTATCATGGAATCTCTCCCGGAGCGCATTTAAATAAGCGCCACATGCGGAACAAGCCCGTCCATTAGCTGTTATTCTGGTATACCAAGAGAAAAACACTATGTTTTCATTATTCAAATCAAATCCGGCCGATAAGCTGAGGAAAAAGAGAAAAAAATTACTGGAAGAAGCGATGCATGTTCAGCGATCAGGTGATCTCAAGTTGTACGCAAAAAAAATGGAGGAAGTGGAATCCCTGTCGGAACAAATTGAATCACTCAGCTCCAAATGAAAAACGGGAGTATAGCAATATTCTGGTTCAGACGTGATCTCCGCTGGGATGACAATATCGGACTCCATCATGCCCTGGAGGGAGAATTACCTGTACTTCCTGTTTTTATTTTCGATAAAAACATCCTGGACGATCTTGAGGACCGGGATGACGCACGTGTAACGTTCATTCATCAGACGCTTACCTCGATGCATAATCGTTTGACTGAACGAAAGGCTGGAATCCATTGCATATATGCGACACCTGAGGATGCATGGAATGAACTTCTGGAGACCTATGACATAGGTGCTGTGTATACCAACAGGGATTACGAACCGTATGCACGGGAACGTGATGCTTCAATAAAAAAGTTGCTGGAGGATCATGACATACCGTTTCATACGTATAAGGATCATGTAATAAAGGAACCGGATGAAGTTCTTAAAGACAATGGTGACCCCTATGTTGTTTTCACTCCTTACAGCCGTAAATGGAAGGAACTTCTCAAGGAACAAGACCTTGAATCTGTTCCTTCTGCACTTTATTTCGATAATTTTTACCCGGTGCGCAATGACCTGCCCTCATTATCTTCCATGAATTTTAATCAATCCAACCTGGATATTCCGGGACAGGATGTATCGGATGAAATACTTGAGCACTATGGTGATCAGCGGAATTTCCCGGCCAGAAACGGGACGTCCAGGCTGGGAATACACCTTAGGTTCGGTACCGTAAGTATCCGGAAAATTGCGGAACGGGCTCAATCAACCAGTGAAATTTTCCTGAATGAATTAATCTGGCGGGAATTTTATCAAATGATATTATGGCATTTTCCAAGGGTTGTGCATGAAAACTTTCATAGGAAATACGACGCTATCCAGTGGCGAAATGACCCGGAAGATTTCAAACGCTGGTGTTCGGGAATGACTGGTTACCCGATCGTGGATGCCGGCATGCGTGAATTGAACTCCACGGGATATATGCACAATCGCGTCCGCATGATCGTGGCAAGTTTTCTCACCAAGCATTTATTAGTTGACTGGAGGTGGGGAGAGGCTTATTTCGCCAGGAAACTCCTTGACTTTGAACTCGCTTCCAACAACGGCGGGTGGCAATGGGCTGCTGGCACAGGAACAGATGCACAGCCTTATTTCCGGATTTTCAACCCGTATACCCAAACCGATAAATTCGATAAAGACAAGAAGTATATCAAAAAATGGATCCCTGAACTTGATTCAGAGGAATATCCCAAACCGATCATCGAACATAAGGAAGCACGCCAGCGGGCGCTCGATGTTTATAAGGAGGCAGTAGGATGAAAATTCTGCTGACAGGATCAACAGGGTACCTTGGCAGACGCCTGCTTCCCATTCTTGTAAACGCAGGGCACCACGTTATTTGCCTGGTAAGGGATTTACGGAGATTCGACTGGGAAGACTTCAGCGAAGAATTTTTATCCCATGTGGATGTTATTGAAGGAGATCTGGCAGATGCCTCAAGTCTCCAGCGTATTCCCCACGACCTGGATGCCGCATATTACCTTGTACATTCCCTGGGTAATTCATATTCAGGATTTGAAGATGTTGAAAGAAAGACAGCTGAAAATTTTGCGCAATGTATGGCCACCACGAATGCGCGTCAGCTGATTTATTTAGGAGGAATTGTGAATGATACGGAACTCAGTGAGCATTTAAGGAGTCGGAGGAATGTTGAATCAATCCTCCAATCCAGCGGTATCCCCACAACCGTATTACGGGCAGCCATTATCATCGGCTCCGGAAGTGCCTCATTTGAAATCATCCGGGACCTGGTGGAAAAACTGCCCGTAATGATTGCGCCGAAATGGCTCAACAGCCGGTGCCAGCCCATTGCCATCCGTAATGTAATTGATTACCTGGAAGCTGTGCTTGGAAATGAGGAATGTTATAATAAAACCTACGATATTGGCGGTCCTGACATACTTACATATCATGAAATGCTTCAGGAGTATGCACACGCCAGAAAGCTGCAGCGCTACATCATTAAGGTTCCGGTTCTCACTCCACGTCTTTCATCATTGTGGCTTTATTTTGTAACCACCACATCCTATCCGCTGGCAAGAAATCTGGTTGAGAGTATGAAAAATGATGTGATCGTGGAGCAGGGAAATATCGATGATACAGTTTCCATCAATAAGATTACCTATGCGAAAGCATTGGAAATGGCCTTTAGCCGGATCAACCAAAAAAATATTGTCTCCAGCTGGATTGACGCGGTGGGGAACCGGGATATCCAATCGAATTTCATGGATTTTGTCGATGTCCCTGAATATGGTTGCCTTCGTGATGTGAGAAAGGTTTCTTTTCCTTTGTCTGACATTGAGCGCGTAAGATCCAATATCTGGGCTATCGGTGGTAAACGAGGCTGGTATTTTGGAAACTGGATGTGGAAAATCCGCGGTTTTCTGGACAAGGCCGTGGGAGGTGTAGGTTTACGCCGGGGTAGAAGATCCCCCACAGAACTTAAAGCGGGTGATGCACTGGACTTCTGGCGCGTGATATTATCCGATGAGCAAAATAAGAGACTCTTATTATATGCCGAAATGAAATTACCCGGAGAGGCGTGGCTTGAATTTCGTATTGTAAAGCGGGAAAATGAAGCGCAATTAATTCAGACAGCTACATTTCGCCCGCTCGGATTACTTGGCCGATTATACTGGTATAGTCTGATTCCGTTTCATGCTGTCATTTTCCCTAAAATGGCAAAGGCCATCATTCGTTATAAAAAAATAACTGTAGCAAATGAAAGTTTATCATCTGAAAAGAACGCAGTTTCTGCCCATTAGCATTAATGAGGCATGGGCGTATTTTTCATCGCCACACAATCTCAAGGAAATTACGCCTCCGGATATGAATTTCAGGATTCTCTATGTTTCCGGAGGTTCAACAATGTATGCCGGCCAACTTATCCGGTATTTCGTAAACGTTCTGCCCGGATTTACTGTTCATTGGGTAACCGAGATCACGCATGTACATGCCCCTGATCACTTTGTGGATGAGCAGCGCTTTGGGCCGTATGCACTTTGGCACCATCAGCACTTCTTCAGGGAAGTGGAGGGTGGAATAGAAATGATCGATGAGGTGAATTACGCGATTCCCTTTGGATGGCTCGGCCAATTTGCAAACTGGCTATTTGTTGGTAAAAAGGTTAGCGCTATCTTTGATTATCGGTATGAAGTATTGAAAAAGAGATTTAAAACCTCAAAAGAAAAAATTGTAATTGCCTGATGGATTGGATGTTAATACTTATATGTTCGTTAATTGTGATCGGCACGTTCCTCTTTATGGAAGGAGTTGCCTGGTTTACGCATAAATATATTATGCATGGCTTCCTCTGGGTGTGGCATGAGAGTCATCATAAAAAACACCAGCATACGCTGGAGCGAAATGACCTCTTTGCCCTGGTTTTCAGCATTCCCAGTATTTCACTCATCCTGTATTCAACGTTAAATGACAACCCCTACCTGATGTCTGTGGGAATTGGTATATTTTGTTATGGGGCTTTCTATTTGATTTTTCATGACATAATTGTTCACCAGCGCATAAAATGGAGACCTAAAAAACGCAGTCATTATCTGAACAGAATGATGCATGCCCATTATATTCATCATCAGGTTCATTCCAAAGAAGGCGCGGAGGCATTCGGGTTTCTCTATGCTCCCAAGAAGTTTGAGGAAAAAGAATACAAGCGAACGAAAGAAAAGAAGCAGAAAGAACCCCAGGATTGAAACCATACCCGGGTCACCATTGAATTCATGAGCATGGCTCATTAGAATTTTGACAATGAAATCACAAAACCGCCTGCATAGTTTCAGGAATGCTTTCCGAGGCATTGGGATACTTTTGAGGCATGAGCCAAATGCACGAATTCACCTGGTGATCTCAACAATTGTTGTTGCCGCGGGATTTTATTTTCAAATTAAAATTTCAGAATGGGCCATACTCCTGGTTGCCATTTGTATGGTGATCACAACTGAAATTATCAATACCTCCATTGAAAATCTGTGTGATCGCATAACCGCCGAAACTGATCCTGACATCCGAAATATTAAGGACATTGCCGCTGCTGCGGTACTTCTGACATCACTATTTGCTGTAATCATCGGCATCCTCATTTTCTGGCCGTACGTTTTCTACCAGGTATAACTATCTGCCAAAATCCGGTATCCCGCTGGGGTTTTCTTCCATACCAATAAAAAATCAACTTCACTCGTTCTTTCACTTCCCTGCCATACCGTTTTCAACGTACTGTGGCCAAGCTGAAAAACGAGGTTTTTCTTAAGTGAATCCGGAACTGCAGTATTCCAGTCTGGCGGTTTGGTTTCCAGACGACTCCAGAATTCATGGGAATAGATTTCCTGTTCATCTTCCGTTACGAAAATCACCTCTAACGTCCAGCTTACCGGCGATTCAATGCGGGTCCAGTAATTATCGATCTCTGACCTTCCCTTTACCAGATTTCCGCCGGGCGATAACAGAACAGCCTCGTCCAGGTAGATTTCTGCAAGTTCAGATAGATTGCCTTTACCGAATAAATTTTCCATTTGTCGGTTCATTCGGGATATCTCATCAGCTATCTGCTGAGACCTTGTCGGCAGGCAGCATAGAAAAAGAAAAACACTCAATAAAAAAGCAAAGTGATTTGCGCTTATTTTCTGAACGATGGACTTCATGTTTCCCTAACTAATGTTAGTTAAATTTACCTATATTTGATGGCATAACAAATCATATATGCAGTATTCAAAAATTGTCGGGACAGGGCATTACGTGCCGGAACAAATCGTAACAAATGACGATCTCAGCAAAGTAATTGATACCACGGATGAATGGATCATAGAACGCACTGGTATCAGGGAACGCAGATTTATTGACCCTGCAAAAGACACCCTGGCCAATATGTCGGCAAAGGCATCCCGAATGGCTCTTGAACAGGCGGGTATGGTTGCCACGGATATTGATTTCATTGTATTTGCTACCATCACACCTGATTATTTCTTCCCGGGCTCCGGGGTTCTGTTGCAGAGGGAGCTTGGACTGGAATCCATCGCAGCGATAGACATCCGAAATGCCTGTTCAGGTTTTATCTATGCCCTGTCTGTGGCCGACCAGTTCATTAAAACGGGAATGTACAAAAATGTGCTGGTCATCGGCGGAGAGATCCAGTCGACGGCACTAGATCTTACCACCCGGGGACGCGGTACGGCGGTTATATTTGGAGATGGCGTTGGAGCTGCCATTCTTTCCGCATCCGGAGAGCCTGGAATTTTATCAACACATCTTCACTCTGATGGTAGATTTGCGGAAGAATTGTATGTAAAAGATCCGGGAAGCAGCAGGCCAAGGGAAGAACGACAGCCCGAACAGATTTTGGATACCTCAACATACAAAGTGTATATGAACGGCAACCTTGTTTTTAAACATGCCGTCGTGAGATTCCAGGAGGTTATCCAGGAAGCCCTGGATGCCAACAATATGAAAAAGGATGATATAGATCTGCTAATCCCTCATCAGGCAAATCTGCGTATCAGCAACTACCTGCAGGAAAAGCTTGGTCTTAGCGACGAAAAGGTTTATAATAACATTATGCGGTATGGGAATACCACAGCAGGATCAATTCCCATTGCAATGAGTGAGGCAGTTCAGGAAGGGCGTATTCAGCCAGGCGATATTATTTGCCTTGCAGCCTTCGGAAGTGGCTTTACCTGGGCATCCGCATTAATTAAATGGATATGAAGACAAAAGAATATAATCCCAGCGAGCTCGAGGTTAATTTCGCCATCGTTCTGGAAAAACTAAAAGATCAGATTGAAGCCGGATTAAAAGGCAACAGGATCGTACATATCGACAACCATCATCATGATGATAATCCAAATATAAGGTTTCACACCATCGACAATGACGGTGACCATCATGAGATTGTCGTGAAGATCATTCAGCTTCCGGATGCATAAAAAAAAGACCACCTGATCGGTGGTCTTTTCGTAGGTCAAACTTATTGTTTGAAAATGCCCCGTACCGGCATACTTACAACCTGCTCCCCATTAGAGAGCTGAATCGTAAAGATCAACTCAAAATAGGTATCAGGCTTATCAAGTACACCTGCACACAGGGCCGGAGAATCGAGAAAGAATTCAAGTGAACGCGTATAATCAAATGAACGATCGTTCACCGTAATTTCATCATCCTCTATGGTTGCGTAGCCACACACGCCGAGGTTTACATCACCGGCTCTGCCCTCAATCTTAAGGATGCTTTCTATATCCACATTTCCACCTTCCAGCTCCATGGTATAGGTAATAGTGGGATTTGCAGAATACCCTGTAGCCACGAACCCAAGTCCGACCTGCTGGTCATACGTTCTGCCGGGAAAGGTCACTGCGATGACAGGTTTATTATCGGTGAGTCCATCAAACTCATCGCTTTCGAGGCAGGACGTCATTCCGAATGACATCAGGGCAATTACAATTAAATAGGTTATCTTTTTCATATTCAATTCATTTTTAGTCAACATCCCACCAAACCGGATCTATCAGCTGCGACTGATCTTCAAGATTTGGATTAGAGGATAATTCATTGGAAGAATAGAGTAATCGTACCGGTATTGACCCATCAGGTGTGCCAGGTGTAGTGCTGGGCGTAAGTTGCGGATAACCGGTTCGTCGCCAGTCATTGAAAGCTTCCACCCCATTACCCAGGTTTGACACCCACTTGTCCCGCATAATGATGCTCAGCCGCGCCTCATCTGAACCGGCAGCATCATATGCCGCGAGCCGCGAAGAAATATAGGTGGCTGCATCGGCATCACCCACACCCGCTTCACTAAGTGCAGCGGACATGGCATCTTCATAGTAGGCGCGGGCATCGCCATTTGTACCGAGCGTCAGTGCTGCTTCCGCCAGGTAAAACTGCTGGGTGTAATAGGTATATAATCGTTGTGGCGCCTCTCCATTATCTCCAACCGGAAATAATCCTAAAACTGCCCGCTGCGCCAGCAAAGGTGGTGCACCGGTACCGCCGTTGTCATACCCCAGGTAGTCTCCCTGTCCCTGATCCTTGAAATATACATCCAGCCGGGGATCACTTGTCGCTTTAAGTGAATCAATGAATCGCTGACTGATCGCAATATCCCCAGGTCTCCTGTTGAATGCGAAGTCATACAACGGATGTTGATTCCCATTTGTCGTACCGAAAGGAACACTAAAATTATCACCATTACCCTGAAGAAGTTCTCCATCGGCAATGAGATCATTGATAGCCGTAGTAGCACCTGCGGCATTGATTTTCCGTTGCTGAATCCAGAACTTCAGTTGAAGTGATTTGGCAAGCCTTAGCCATTGATCAACCCCACCTCCGTAAACCAGGTCGCTGGCACCCGGATTAGTGCCAAGATCTGCAGAATTCAGGTCGGTAACAGCCTCCTCCAGCATGGAAATGACTCCACCATAGATATTCGCCTGGGTGTCAAATTCAGGTGCTACAATATCAATATCCTGCAAACTTTGAGAGAATGGTATATCCCCATACAAATCGGTTGTAAGACCGAATAAATAGGCTGCCTGTATCTTGGCAATAGCACCAAAGCCGACATCCCCGCTTTCCTCAGAAATATCCATGATCTTTTTCAGATCCTGCAGCGCACCTGCATAAATGCCAAGCCACACATTATCAGCTTCAGTACCATTGAAGAAATACGTGTCATACGACAAAAGCTGGTTGTTGGTACCGGCGAGGTGCTGCACAATCGCCAGCGTCTGCAAATTGAGATCCTTGCCTAAAATAAAGGCCGTATTCACCTGGGTCGCCGGCAGAATCCGATCGGGCGTAACATCCACCGGGTTGTTAGGGTCGTTGTTTATATCCAGCCAGTCATTACATCCTGTGATTGACAATGCGCCGAACAAGATTATTATATATATTCTTTTCATAGTCTTCCTGTTTAAAAAGTGAACTTCAGATTGATACCATAATTCACGAGGCCAGGTGACGAATTCCATTCAAGTCCCCTCGCCAGCGCTCCCGGAGCATTGGCAACCTCCGGATCAATATGACCACCGAGGTTCGGTGCATATGTCCACAGATTTCTTGCTGAAAGCGAAACATCAAATGATTTGAATGGTGTATTCGTTAGAATTGATGATGGCAATGAATACCCGAGGGTAATCTCCCTCAGACGAACATAGGAAGCATCGAAGATCGATCCCTCAAAGAAGGCACCGTTTACACTTCTCCAATAGGTCTGTGCATCAACCTGAATATTGTTCGCAATTTTATTTCCTGCATCATCCAGGATATAATCACCTGAAGCATCCACAAGAACACCAGGGATAACACGTGGATCCTCACGATCAACACCGGTTTCCTTAAGCGATCCAAGACCACCCGCAAACCCAATGGTATTTGACCAGATATCACCACCCTTTTGAATATCAAACTGAAAACCGAGCCGGAGTCCTTTCCAGCTTAATTTATTGATCAGGGATGCATTCCATTCCGGGTTAGGATCCCCAATTACAGTGTAATCAGTGGAATTAAACAATTGCCCCCGGTTTACGCCCGTTCCTAAAACCAACAGCTCCCCGGTTTCCGGATCACGGGCATACGGACTACCCCTGAAAACACCCAAAGGTTCACCTACCACAGCACTGGATTCTGCTCCTGTGAAACCAGACAGGAATGTAGCATCCAGGCCTTCAGCAAGTTCATTTACCTTATTGCGGTTTCTCGAGAAATTCACAATAGCGTCCCACTTTACAGGCCCGTTTTGCAGGATCTGTCCGCTCACCACGGCCTCAAACCCTTTATTAGTAATGGATCCTGCATTGGTCACATAACTCGTGTAACCCGTACTAACCGGCAACTGTAGAAATAGAATCTGATCTTTCGTCTCCTGATCATAATAGGTCAGATCAATATTGAAACGGTTGTTCATCAGACCCAGCGTTAGTCCGAATTCCAAAGAAGAGGTTTCCTCAGGCTTCAGATTATCATTGCCCAGAATATTACTTTGTGTAAAGGCTGCCGTTCCCTGGAATGGGAAATTTATGGAGCCCGTATTATTTCCAAGGCTGGGAACCACATATGTAGTGGTTGTAAGGAATGGAGGCGCATCGTTTCCTACGGTAGCATATGCCGCCTTGATCTTACCAAATGACAGGAAGTCACTCCTGATGTCAAGTGCATCGGTAAAGATCAATGTTCCGCTAATACTGGGATAGAAAAAGCTGTTATTGGCCAGTGGCAATGTAGAAGACCAGTCATTTCTGCCGGTAACATTCAGATAAGCCCAATCTTTGTATCCGAGGGTAACATCCGCAAAAACACCCATGAGCCGACGGTTTGACCATACACCGTTTCTTGGATCAACCGTTACTGTTTCTGTATTCAGAATGTTGTTGATACCAGGAGTGGTAATACCTGCTCCCTGAACAATAAAACGATCTCTCTTGGTGCTGTTCACATTATGGCCCAGTGTCACAGATAAATTAAAATCATCGCTCAGGTCCTTATTTGCTGAAAGAAGCAACGTTGACTCATAAAGGCGGAATGATAACTCATCCTGAATGATCAATCCGTCATTGAAGCGGGAACTTCCACGCGCATAAACTTCTTTTCGATTCTCCCCGTTCACATCAAATCCAAATTGATAGCTCAGTGACAGCCAATCTGTAAAATCATATCCTAATTTCACATTCCCCAGGAATCTGTCTACTTGATTGGTCGCCGGGTTATTCTTGGCAGACCACAGCGGGTGATCTGTCGATGAATACCAGTTTTGAGTACCATCGGGATTCAAATACGGCCTGCCATTCAGATCATAACTACGCGGTATGCTTGGCAACAGGAAGAATACGGACGATCCGTTATTTCCCTGTGGGGAACCGACAATTTGGGTATTGATATACTGGAAGCTTCCGCTCAACAGTACCTTTCCGAGAAATTCCGTAGTTCCGGCCAGGCGAATGTTCGTACGGTCCAGATCCGATTCGGGAATAATCCCACTTTGATCGGTACGGCCTACGGAAACGATGAACCCGGAAGAACCATTACTCCCTGAAAATTCAATGTTATTATTCCAGAGGTATCCGTCATTAAAGAAATCCCGCACGTTGTCCGGATAATTTCTGTATGCCACCCGATTCCCGTTATGATCTGTAATCGAATCATTGGGGATGGCTCCAAACGGACGTCCCCATGAATTGGACGAGAATGGAGAGTGATGCCTGAATGATAATCCCTGTCCGTAATCATTCTGATAATTCGGCAGGATGTTCACCCTTGAAACATTGAAGGACGACGAAACAGCCACTGATGTACCCTGAAGTCCTGAAGGACGTTTTGTGGTAATAACAATGGCTCCATTTGCTGCGCGAATACCATAGAGTGCCGCTGCGGCAGGTCCTTTAAGCACCGTAATATCAGCAATGTCCTCAGGATTGATATCAAATCCACGACCGCCGCCGATCGAACCGCTTCCAAATACTTCAGCAGAACCGGTACCTACATCACCACGCACAAAATCATTATCTATTGGAATTCCATCCACCACCAGCAGCGGTGAGTTTCGGCTGTTTCCTGCCAGTGACGTAGCACCCCGGATAAGGATGGTAGCACCTCCACCCGGCGCACCGGAATTCTGATTAATGGTTAACCCGGCCACCTTGCCCTGAAGCGACTCGAATACACTGTTGGTACTTTTCTGCGACAGTGCTTCTCCATCTACTTCCTGGATGCTGTAACCCAGGGAACGTTGTTCACGCTCAATACCTGCGGCGGTAACCACAACTTCACTCAACTGCTTCGTATCGGTCGCCATCTGGATATCCAGCTGAGTGCGGTTATTCAGTGGTATTTCCTGCGTTGCAAGACCAATAAACGAGTAAACAAGGGTAACATTACCGTCGGGAACCGTAATCCGATAATTTCCATCAATATCGGTTACTGTCCCCTGGGTAGTCCCTTTTACAACCACATTAACACCCGGAAGCGGCGCACCGTCATCAGACGATGTCACTTTTCCGGATACTTCCTGCTGCGCCATTGAGACCAACGGAAAAAACAACAGCAAAAAGAAGGAAAGGAGTAAATTCTTCTTCATAGGGTTCGGTTTAAGTTAAAAATCAATATCACAGGACAGGGGCGCCAGCATAGCACTTGACGTCTGCCTGATCCTGCTTAACTCAAATCTCATGAATACGGGAAGAGGAAAAATCCCCCAAATGGCATGAATTTTCGACTAATAAAATCCCCTCACAGCCGAATATGGGGGATTTTGATCCCCTAGGCCCTATAAAAAATGGGGTAAAACAACCGAAGAATCGGCTCTCTTACCCCTCCTTTTTGGGTGATATTTAAACGTAAAAACTAAATAAGCTTATCACGGGTGGCTTTGGCAATCGCCTCCGACTTGCTGTTGACCTGCAATTTGGCATAAATGTTTTTTATATGGGACTTTGCCGTTTCCTTTGTGATGAACAGGTCCCGCGCGATCATACTGTAACTTTTTCCCTGCGCAAGTAATTCAAGCACTTCGGTCTCACGTGTTGAAATGGGGGAATTGGGATTCTTCTGGAATGATTTTACGACCATTTTAGCAATATTCGAAGTCATTGGAGCACCCCCCTGGATCAGTTCCTTTATCGCATTCAAAAGCTCGGTGTGATTCGTGTTTTTAGTAATGTATCCGGTTGCTCCGGCACACAGTGCCTGAAATACAAGTTCACTGTTCTCGTATATGGTATTTACCAGTATGTCGACCTTGGGATTTAATTTTTTAATCGCGGCAATCGCCTCAATACCACTCATACCCGGCAATTCAAGATCCATTATAATCACATCCGGCTTATCCTTTTTCAAATTTTTAATGGAATCCTCGGCATTATCATAGCTGTTTACGACATAATAATTACTGATGCTGTTGATGATCAGGGCAAAACCCTCGCGTACCACATCATTATCCTCTACAATTACAATCCTTGACCTAAAGTAATTCATCGTGTTGTTTTTTTATGTAAAAATTTCTTGACCACTCCATTTCGTTCTTTCCGTGGCAACCGCGCCATGAATCGCACAACGGTACCCGTGCCTTCTTCAGGCGACAGGAATTCAAGCTCACAGCCAATTTGCCCGGCCCGTACCTTCATATTTTTCAATCCGTAGCCCCTGGATGACTGATTATTGCAGATACCCCCGCCGTTATCTCTACAGGTAATTACGAATCCCCCGGATTTAGGTTCTAAATCGAGGTGTACTTCGGATGCGCCCGAGTGCTTTATGGTGTTTGTCATCGATTCCTTAAATATTAATACAATCTGCCTGCTCCACCCGGATGGCAATGGAATGTCATCATTTCCGGAACCTCGGATATCTGAATAGAATGTAATGGGCGTATTATCAAACAGTTCCTCACCAAAATCCTTGATATAGGTAAATACTTTACCAAGGTGGTCGCTGTCAGGATCCATCGACCAGATAAAATCCTTTGTACCTGTAAACAGGGATTTGGTGTGCTTCTCAATATTGTGCAGCAAATGATCAATTTCGTCTGTCCGGTTTTGAAGTTTCAAACTGATAAGATTTGCATACATGGTAATGCTGGCAATCTGGTTACCCATATTGTCATGAAAATCCCTCGCCATTCGTTTCCGTACCTTGGTGAGTTCTTCCTGACGGATTTTTTCAATGGTAAGGATCTTATTCAGGTTTGCCCGAACCCTGTAGTTGTTATACAGCGTGATCATCACGATGAAATATAATATGACTACTCCAAAAAACCATGGTTGCTGCCAGAAGGGCGGCACAATGGAAAAGGCGAATACAGCCGGTTCCCTGGTCCATACACCATCACTGTTCGCCGCCATGACTTCAAATTTATAGTCTCCCGGCGAAAGGTTGGTGTAGGAAGCCTGGTTATTGGTTGTAACTACAGACCACTCATTCTTAAGCCCTACCATTCTGAATTTATACCTGACCTCATCGGGGTTACGCAGGCTGTTCCCAAAAAAACTAATGGCCAGGTTATTATTGGTGTGCGACAATTTCAGGTCAATGGGAACATTGTACCATGAGCCGACGGAATCTGTATACTCCTTCCAATCAACGTCATCATATATCAACTGAACACCTGAAATATAAACAATGGGCTCATTTACGTTCACCTTGATCTTGTCGGGCTGATACCTGAACAGCTCCCGGCGGGTTCCAAACCAAATACTGCCATCTCTATCCTGATAGACCGCCTGCGGTAAAGTCTGCAGGTTTTTAAATCCCTCGATACGCTGAAAGGTCTTGATGCGGTCCACCTCCAGGTTTTCATCCAGATGAATCCGGTCGATTCCCCGCTCCGTACCTACAACGATATTGTTCGACTCCTGGTCATAAATTAGATTATAAATCAGGTTGGAATTGAGCCCGTTCTCATCGGAATAATTGCTGATCTCACCGGTTTCATGATCGACACGGATGATACCATGCCCTGAATATCCTATCCAGTAGTTCCCCCGGGAATCCTCAAAAGCTGTATTTACACGTTTACTAAAAATCGATGGGTCATTAAAGCCCTGATCAATTTTACCATCCTGGAAAAAATTAAAACCTTCACGGGTCACAATTAAAATACGGCCCGGAGCGGGTTCTGATATCGTCCAGATAATATTATCGTACAACCCATCTTCCGTCGTAAAGTTGGTAAAGGACTTGCCATCCCACCGTGCAAGACCTTCGCCGCTGCCAATCCACATGTTATTTTGGCTGTCAAGAAACAGAAAGCGTATACCCAGTAATTCAAGACCTTCATTTTCTCCTATGTCATGAAAAGTGGTACCATCATAAAGAATAAGACCGGCACTCAGGGTTCCGAACCACAAATTACCCTCATGGTCTGTTGATGCCGCTGAAATGTAGGTATTGGAAAGTCCGTTTTCCTTGTCATAAACAATAAATTCATTGCCGTCAAATCTTATAATTCCGCCGCCATACGTGCCCAGCCAATAATTCCCCTGGTGGTCCCGGGTGATCGCATTTACCGGATGCCCGGTAAGGCCATGTTCAACACCGAACCTTACAAAGGACTCCCCCGAAAGCTGATATAATCCTTCACCATCGGTACCGAACCAAATATTTCCTTCACGATCTGTAAACAACGTATTTACGGAGGCATTGGTGAAACCCTCACCTGCCGTAAAATCCCGAAGTTCACCATCATGGTAATTGTAGATACCTGAAGAAGTCACCATCCATATGTCACGATCATTGATAACCCTGATCTTCTTGATGAAAATATTATTAAGTGCAGGAACTGTTTTGATTTTAGGTTCCGGCTGGTGAATATCATAGTAGTAAATGCCACGATTGGTGCCAATCCATAATGTATCGTTATGATTATAAACAGACAATACATAGCCGCCCAGATCCTGGTTACTGATCACTTCCTGAAATTTATCTCCTTTGAATGAAAGTAATCCCTGAATAGATGAAACCAGCCAGATGGTGCCGCTGGCATCTTGATTGATGGCAATTATATTATCATTGAAGGAGGCACGGGGAAAAGAATAGAACTGAAGTTCAAGAGTTCCGGCATCAATTCGTCCGAAATGACCGCCAAAGGCCGCAAACCAGATATTACCATCCAGGTCCTCAAATAAGGTTTGTACCGAATTATTTTCTTCTTTCTGATCGATACGGTAATTCCGGAACTGCTTTCCATTATACATCGAGATACCTTCGGCAGTGGCAGCCCATACCCTTCCGGCCCGATCAACAAGCACTGCCCTTACATAATTGCTCGATAATCCGTCCTTGATGGTTATATTTTCAAATTCGACACCGTTGAATTTAGATAAGCCTCCGCCGAGTGTGGCAATCCATAGGTTGCCAAAAGAATCTTCACATATATCGGTCACTTTATCATGAACAAGACCATCGGCAATACTGAAATTCATGAAGTTGAACGACTGCGAATAAAGATTCGCTGCGATTGTCACCCAAACAAGGGTAAATATGCTTCCTGCAGTCGCTTTCATTGGTCAAAAAAGTGTTTCCAGGTGAGAATTTACAACGAATTTAAATTTCACCCAATCCGGGGGAGGTTAGCGCAGGATATAGATCTTTCCAAACCCTTTTTTAAAGGCCTTATCCCCTGCGGTTTCCCGATGTTCCAGTTCTCCGGTTTCTGACTTGATCAGTACACGATATAAGTATACCCCATTTGCCAGCTGATCACCAAATTCATCCCTTCCGTCCCAGGCATATTCTGTTAGGTTATGTCCGATTCGAATGGGGCCCAACTCATCCTGGGTAATTTCACGTACTACTTTTCCGGTTACCGTCATGATTTGTATTTTGATTCCCTCCGGAATTGTGGCACCTGTCAGTGTAAATACAAAACGGGTATTCGTCGAAAAAGGATTCGGGTACGGGTAAAAGTTTGTGATTGTAGACTCATTGATCACTTCAAAATTGATCTCATAGGCCTCATCCCCGGCAAAGTTACCCGAAGCATCTGCCGCCTGCACCCGTAAGCCATAGATTCCATCCTCCAGCATGCCGGGTCTGTATTCAATGGTAAACGGTTTTTCCGAGGTAGCGGGAGACCAGTTCACGGCATTTGATGAAAATGGCACATTGCGGAATGTACATCCATCACACGCTTCCTTCAGTGCCAATGAAATATTGGTGGTGTCCGTCTTCAACAGGAATTCATTTTCATCCAGCAACTTCACTGAAATTAGCGGGTCAGGACTCACAATGTCCCCGTCCATAATATATTCACCATCGAAAACCACATCAATAAGCGGGTTGATATTATCCTGACCTACGAGGATATAACCCCGCTCATCAAACTGGTTATTGTCATAATATTGTTCGGGTTCAATCTGGGGGTTTACACGAACGCTGTAATCCAGTAATCCCGCCTGCCCTGATGTCTGGGTAACGATGTTGAAAAAAGTTGTATCCCCCGGTAAAGGCGCCTTAATCCTGGTAATTTCTTCCAGCCCCTGCTGCTGCGTTCTGTTAAATATACTATACCGAACCGTCAGTGAATCATTAAAGCTTCTTTCAGAAATATTCACGAAGCCGAATACATTTTCAATTACAGCTCCTTCCTGCACTTCGACCTGCGGTTTACGGACATCCTTGGCGATCAGTAGCCCTTCAGGAACTCCCTCATATGAAACCTGCCAATATGCCAGCTCAGGTGTGGTTCTGTCCTTCAGATCCTCCAGTTCGGCACTCAACTTCAAATAGGGATAATTCGAGGCATCCACCGAGGTGAGATCAACAGGGGACAAGTCGAGGTCATTCATTAATTGAGTTTCCTGGCCTGTTAAGGTTACCCCTGAAAGGTTTATTCGAATCTTATCTTCAGCACTTAGTTTATTGAAGAATGAAAGGTCACCCCAGGATATTGCCGGTCCTATTAATGAAGACTGGATAAGGGCCTGGTCAAGTATGCCGGTAATGATTGATTCAGTAAAAAGCTCCTGTTCATCTGGTGGCAAATCGGTTGTCCTGTAAACTTCTGCCGTGCCCGGAGCAGAACCCTTTCGACCTAACACGATCACCGGTTCACCATTCAACCATGACGCAATATCTGCTGAGGCCAGTCCGATATCAGAGAGAGCAGACTGTACGCCAGGAGAAAAGAGGCTGTAATTTACTTGCCCTATATTGAACAGGACAACGATGTTTCCCTCGTCAATACCATTAATATAATCAACCACGCCACCACTGGCCAGGTTGATCTGGTTATTTGCAAAGCTGTTAATCACAAGTGGCTGACGTCCGCATGTTCTTGAATCTGTCACAGGTAACGGCAACCCGAGATAAGCGATGGCAGTATTCCTGTTAAAGGCGATAAAATTAAGTGTATTATCACGGCAGAACTGATTTTGAACCATGTATTCAATCCCATCTATTGTAACTGAAACCTGTTCATTGGTCAGCGGATTATTAGCTCCGGCCGTTAAAATATTCAGCTCTGAAGTGGAGCTGACAAAGTCCAGTTTCTGCCGGCTGTCATCCCTGTTCAATCCCTCAACCAGGTCTTCATCAAACTGATGATAAACCCGCTGCGTCCAGCCCTCAGGACCATTGTTGATATAGCTGAAAGAACTCACATCCCAATCATCGCTTTCATCCGGTGAAGGATCATTATACCTGGAACGCCAGAAAAAAGTCACGCTGTCGGCACTCCCGACAGGCAAAACACCAGGGTTCCATGTGGCCAGCAATTTTCCTGAGATAACAGCAGTTCGCTTAATCGGACTATTAAAAGTTCTGGCGGTGTCCAGTTCAAAGGCATACATTCTTTCTTCCGCCAGCGGGTCCGTTGACTGGGTGATCAACTCCACATCCGTGGTGCCATTGATCGAAAAATCTATAGGAAACAGATTCCTTGTCGCGAAAGTTGGAATGAAGAACTGCAATATACCCGTGTTATTATTTTCATTAAGCTCATCAAGTTCATCCGGATAATCTATTACCACCGAGAATTGGTTATTGCCGCCGGCAGAGGCAAAACCGTTTGGAATCAGAACGCGCAGCGTATCCTGAAAATAAACCGGTGCGAAAATTGAATCATAAGTCAGTACTGAATTATCTGGTAGCGTGCGGGAAACACGCACGGCAATGGAATCGTTATAGGTCTTACCGAAATTACGGGTAATGATATTCATGATCAGCTCCGGTGTTCTACTCGTTACCGGAGAACCGTCCGGGGACTCAATAAACAGTTGATTACTATTGGTTTCATAATCGGGCTTTTGCGCTCCGAAGATGGATGCTGCAGGATCGCCCAATAATACCATCTGCTGTACCTGTGTGATAGTCAGTGGCGACTCTGAGGTTATATTCATGTAGCGACGGGCTACTTCCTGCTGTACGTTACCAATGGGTTTGTTGAAATATAACGAATCACCGAAGGCAGTCTCATAAAACAGATCGGAGTATCTCCTCAATGCATACTGAAAACCAAAAGAACTGTGGGCAATAAACCCAATGGCTCCGAGGTTTCTGCTGGTAATCCAGTCTTCACCAAAAACGATGTCCGCGGCATAGAACTGACCGGCCTGGCACCCATTTACCAGGAACATGGGGTATTTATCCGGATTATTGTATCCAAAATTGGGATCGGTAACAAATCCAATATCAATATCAGTAATGGAAGGTGCCGAATGGCCGAAGAAGGTTACAAACCCCAGACCTGAATTGATCTCCTCGTTGATATTAATTTCAAACTCAAGGTCAAGTTTATCTTTTTGAATGGTCTGAACAGCTCCGCCCAGGTAGATATCCTCAGCAACAGCCGCAAAACCATCCATGAAACTTCGGAATACCAATAATTCTGTGGCTGATATGCCTCCACTCAGGTGCAGAAGTTTCTTTCTGTATAAGTCATCGAAGGGCTGTGATTCCATGGCAATTACCTTTTCCATGTAGGCAGCCACATCCAGTGATGTATTTGCGGGAAGCCGGCCTGTTGCCACTGCCGCCTCATAGGTAGTGCCTGCCAGGCCTGCCGTAAATGCCACATCAGCCCCCGGAGTCCCT
Organism: Cyclobacteriaceae bacterium; assembly: GCA_050289805.1. Taxonomy (GTDB): domain Bacteria; phylum Bacteroidota; class Bacteroidia; order Cytophagales; family Cyclobacteriaceae; genus JAUILA01. The sequence goes on along the minus strand of JBNKGL010000005.1, from coordinate 55,719 downwards.
GCGGTTGGCACAAGATCCCTTATCTGGTAGGTTCGGCCATTATCATCCTTGGTCACCTCAACAAATCCATTTGGATTCCGGTAAAAATTCTGCTGAGGCTCAAGACCTTTTCCAATGAGAAACAGGTATTCCGGGCGTCCCTGATTCACCATTTTCTTCATGAAATTGTAAACCGCCAATGGTGTGCTTTCTCCGTAGCTGTATTGATCAAATAATTCACGAACATTCACCGTCATTGTATCATAACCTCCACCGGCATCACTTGACCGATAGGAAGCATAGGAAGTCACCGGATCTGCATAACCCAGTGCCGCATTTCGCAGCAGGCTGTTGGTGATGATGATATAGTTGGCCGATTGAGGATCGAGCCTCCGCATTTTAGCACGACGTACAAACGATGCCCGAAAGTTGGAAGTGATCAGTAATGTACGTTCAGCTGCGGCATTTTGAATAATCGCGTTGATATCAGATCCTGTACGATTAAATCTTACGATTTCAACGTTCGCCGGATCACTGATGTCAAAAATTTCAGAGCCATCGGGTACGTTGGCGACTTCAACATAGGCCCTGGAACCGGAAGATGCCTGGAACCTGAACTTTTTTTGAGGCTCATTCCGCATATCCGGGACCCGTGCATAGGAAACACGCGCATAGGAAACACTTATAAGATCATCCTCTCCGCTTAATCCGCGGCAAAATACCGTAACAAATAATTCTCCCTGGGCAGAGAAATCACTTACATTCAGGGGTGATGTAAAAACACGGCTCTCATAGTCGATGAAAGATACAGATCCCAGGTTCCGTTGATTTGAAGGGGACGGACCCGCACTTATTTCAACCACATGCGTTTCATTATCACGGCCTGTGATCAGAACTTCAACAGAAGGTATCAGGTCATTTACAGGATCCTGGATACCGGAGATCGTATAGACTACATTTTGTCCCTCCTGGATTACCCTGCTTGTCCAACCTTCACCCTGGTCGAACGCCGTTAGTCGGGTAACATCCCGGGAATTAAATCTGCGTCCCGGGGCATAATCATCTTTAATGATGTAATCAATCTGATCCCGTGCGTATGTTTCAGCCGGCAGGTTCGTTGTATTGTTTTCTTTGTAGGCACGCATGCGGCGTCCCTGTTCAAGCGGAGACAATGTATAGGTAAGAAAGTATGCGGTGGAATCTGAAAAGATATTATACAGATTATGTGGCTGAAATGAACTCGGCGAATACAGGTTCGCATCGAGTGTTCCATCATTTTTCTTTCCGTAAAATTCTACGAAGTCTGTAGGGTTAAAGACGGCATCGGCCTGGCCCTCGACATAAATTGCTACCTGGGTTCCGCGGTGATACAACTGAATTCTTCTGGGATCAAGGGTTGCCACCGGAAATCCCGCAGATTCAAGATCTGTATAGGATATCCGGTAAATACCTTCTTCAGCCGTCTGTATTCGCCAGTATTGTTTGTTATAGTCGATCCATTCATCGCCATAAGGCTGGGCGGAAACCGCAAGGCACATTAAAAGGATCGCTATGGTCGCACTAATCCTCATTTTTTGTCAAAACGAATTGAAATGGAAAAAACATGTGAATAGAGAGATTCCGCCTGATTGCCAATATCGGTGAGCGCATAATCGATCTGTACATTATTCAGTCTGGCTCCCACCCCGAAATTGGGCTGAAAGCTGGAGTATTTTGAACCGTCAAAATCCTTGATCTGCTGATAATCACCGACTCCCAAACGCAAAAATGCTGTTTTCTTGTATCCCAGTTCAAGGCCAAGAGCCGGATCCACTGATACCGGATCTGATTTTATGAGCGTATTACGTTTGCCATCGAAAGTGGTTACGAGGTCTGCAGAGAGCAACAGGTTAAAATTGGACATTTCAATATTTCTGGCAATTCCAAGGATCATTTTGGGCAGGGTGATCTCAACAGAATTCTGCGGAATTTCATTCCCGGTCTGCGTATATATATCGGTAACAAGTTCTGCATTGTGAGACCACGCATTGAAGGTGCCGGTAATGTCCTGGAGCATTACGCCGAATTGCCAGCCCCCTGTTCTGTACTGGGCACCAAGATCAATGCCAAACCCCCATGCACTGGCAAAATCCCCGGCAATACGGTGAATTATTTTAACATTTGCCCCAAGCTGCAGGTTATTCCATTGGGGAATCCGCCTTGCATAACTTAGTAAAAAAGCATAATCAGCAGCAGAAAAAAAGCGAATCCGGTCATAGTTAATCGCGCCGTTGGCGTCATACAGGAAACGGGTATCCGGAATGTCATCCACCCCAAACCTGATGATTGAAGCTGCAAACGTACTCAGCGAATCCACACGCATGCCAAAGCCCGCGTAATCATATTTGGCAATTCCGGCAAAATATTCAGCATGCATCAACGAAACCTGAAAGTCACCGGTCATGCCCGTTAGACCTGCCGGGTTCCAGTAGGCCGCAGTCACATCATTTATATGGGCGGTCTGACTTCCGGACATGGCAAGACCGCGAGCCCCTACCCCAATGGATAAAAATTCATTGCTGTATTTGGGAGTATTATCCTGACCGATGGCCAGTAAAGGGATTGTTATAAATAAGAGTAGAAATAAATGCTTCCGCATGTGAAAACCGCACCGTCTTTATCGTAAAGATATCAATAATTCGCAGATCATTACTACTATGATAAGGTCAGTCTCACGTCAAAAAAGGTAAAATTTTTCATCCGGCAATCCCCTCATTCGAGCTGTTTTATATAATTTATTTAATTTTTAATATAATTTTTCAAATAAAATACAATACAAGCTAATTTTTTTTACTTAGTACTTGGCCATACATAGTACCTTTTACGTATACTTGTATAGGTCAAAAACTTAAAATAATGAAAATATGAATCTGGAGAATACACAGGTGCAAATGCGCAAGGGTATTTTAGAATACTGCATACTGCACATCATCTCGCGAGGCGAAGTCTATGCCTCAGACATGCTGGAGGAACTGACATCAGCCAAGATCATGGTCGTTGAAGGTACCCTGTATCCCCTGCTCACACGATTACGCAAAGCAGGGTTGGTCGAGTACAAATGGGTGGAATCGAATGCCGGTCCGCCACGCAAGTACTATACATTAACCGAAAAAGGTGCTGAATTTTTGAAGAGCCTTGATTCCACCTGGAATGAGCTTGTAGGTTCCACGCATCAAATAACAGGTACATCAGATGCAACGGTTAACGATTAAAGGGTTTCCAAACAACAACAGATCAAAATCTCAATCACAATGAAAAAGAATATCAGCATAAATATAAGTGGTATCATCTTCCATATCGAAGAAGATGCTTATGAACAATTAAGCGATTATCTTCAGAGCATTAACCGGTATTTTTCCAATTTCGATGACAGCGACGAAATCATAGCCGATATCGAAAGCCGGATTGCGGAAATTTTTCTAGCGAAGCTCTCCGAAGAGAAACAGGTCATTACCTCTGAGGATGTCTCCTCACTAATTTCCACCATGGGTAATGTAAGCGACTTCCAGGCCATGGAACAGGACGAACCCATAGAAAGCGGCTCAGCTTCCTATTCCTCCTCGTCTTCATCCGGAAGTTATGAAACAGAAACACGGCGGTTATACCGTGATGAAAAGCGTAAAATCGTGGGTGGCGTTTGCTCCGGACTCGCGTATTATTTCAACATCGATCCGGTTTGGGTACGACTCCTCATGTTGCTCCTCATCCTGGGTTATGGCGCAGGTCTGATCATTTACATCGTATTATGGATCGTGGTGCCCGGCAATTATGATCTGCCGGAACAGAATAACTTCAAGAAAATGTACCGTGATCCGGATAACCGTGTTCTGGGTGGAGTTTCATCGGGTATCGCAGCATACTTCGGTGTAGACACCATTATCATCAGGCTGCTGTTTGTCATATTCACCATCGCTGGCGGCACCGGTATCCTGGCGTACATCATCTTATGGATCGTCCTTCCCGAAGCAAGGACGATCTCTGATAAAGTGAGAATGAAAGGTGATCCTGTAACCCTTACCAACATCGAATCAAGTGTAAAAAAAAATTTGAATATCGATGATAAGAAGGAAGAGGATACCATAACCAAAATACTGCTTTTCCCATTCAGGTTTATCGCTACGGTGATTAATGGCATTGGAAAGATATTAGGACCTGTATTCATGTTCCTGGTAGATGCCATTCGGGTGATTATCGGTATTTTTCTGGTTTTCCTGGGGATCGTACTTACCTTCTCATTTATTGTCTCTACATCGGTAGTTTTCGGTATACTTCAGCATGGTCGATGGGGAAGTGAGGCTCTCAGAATAAATGATTTCGGGATCCCATTGGAAATAATAAGTAACAGTTTCCCGATACTTACCGTTATCGCGGTCGGAATTGCAGTGATTGTTCCCAGCGTATTCATGATACTTCTTGGAATATCAGTTATTGCCAAAAGGATCATCTTCAATGCGGTTACCGGCTGGACGCTGCTGGCCCTTTTCGTGATCAGCAGTATCTTCCTGAGCATTAACATCCCGGCCATCGTTTACCAGTTTAAGGAACAAGGGTCCTTCGAAGTTGTAAATGAGTATGACCTGGGGAACAAGACGGCTGTTCTAAATATCAATGAGGTAGGTCTGGATGATTATGAGGGCGCCGGACTACGGATCCTGGGAAGTGAAGACAGCCTTTACCGTGTTACCACCATATACCGTTCACAGGGAAGCACCCGAATGATCGCTGAGGAAAATGCAAAAATGATAAGTTATGGAGTCACCGTTGAGGATTCCGTCATAACTTTCGATTCCAATGTGAAATTCGCAGAGGATGCAGTTTTCCGCGGACAGCGGGTATTTACAAACCTCTATGTTCCCTATGGAGCCCAGTTCAAGATGGATAATTCTCTTCGCTATATCCTTCGGAACAGTTTGTATAGCTATAACTACGACCGGTCTGAATTGAATCAAATGATTTGGACCATGGATGAAGAAAAAGGGCTTGTATGCCTCACCTGTCCGGAACCAGAGCCTGAGCCGGAACCTGCGGAAGCTGATAACGGTTCAGACAGCTTCGCCATTATTCAGACCTTATCCCCTTTCCGTGAGTTGGAAGTGAGTGGAAATGCAACGATCAATATCATGCGCGGGGATGAATTCAAAATCCTTGTAAATGATGATAATGACGAAGCATGGGGCGAGACGAAGATGGAGCAGGATAATGTGCGCCTGCGCCTTGAAACAAGCGAGACGCTGGAATCACTTGCATTCACCATTACTGTCCCCGAACTGGAAGGGATCATATTGTCTGGAGATTCAAGGGCCATAATTACCGACCTTCAGCAAAATTTCTTTCGTATTATAATGGAAGACAACAGTTCGCTCATCGCCGATGTGGAAATTCAGGAAGTTGAAATAGAACTGGAAGATAATGCAACGGCAGAACTTCACGGCTCAGGAAGAGATTTTGATGCGGATATCCAGGGTTTTGCGAAGCTCAACGCGTTTGAATATAATGTAAGCAATGCCACCATCCGGGCCCGCGGTCAGTCACGCGCTGAAATCCTGTCCAACGGCCGGGTTTACCTGGACAAAAACATCACCAGCCAGGTAGATATTCAGGGCAATGCTCAAATTATCACGGAAGATTAGAGCGGCAAACACCTGAAATACTTTAAATTAGGGCTATGAAATACTTCATTTACATAGCCCTGATTTTTTTTATCGGATCCTGTCATCCGCCTCAATCTAAAAATGAAGGAATCCTCTCGGGTCAGCTTGTATGGATCACCGGCAACCAGATGCCCGGTCCAGACAAAAAACATGATGCGGGAAACGGGGTTCAGCGTGTTGTACTCATTTACCCCCCAACGCTGCGGAGCGAATGTGAGACCAATTCACAAGGATTGTATACATTGGTACCGGGAACACCGGTTACGACCGTATTAACCGGCACTGATGGTAAGTTCACTGTGCATTTGAAAGAAGGCAACTACAGTATCCTCACGCGTGAAGAAAATGGCATGTTCGCCGGTATCTTCGACACCAACGGAACGCTCAATCCTGTTCAGATTGAGAAACGGGATACTACTCATATCCGAATTGACATTAACTATACGGCAGCTTATTAATAGGCTGTAAGGTGAATAAAAGTTCCTGAAAAAGTTTTTGGTGCACGTGCAACCTCTGCATGTTATATTGCATCTTCCCCCTGAAGCACCATTATGAAACTAAAGATTTACCAGTCTTCAGAAGAAAAATTGATCATGAAATGCCGGGATAATGACCCTGCATCGCAGCGTCTGCTGTATGATCAATATGCTCCCAAAATGCTGGGTGTTTGTCGGCGTTACATAAACGACGATGATCAGGCCGAAGATGTGATGATCACAGGATTCATAAAGGTTTTCAAGAATCTGGCACAATTCAAATTTGAAGGAAGTTTTGAAGGCTGGATCCGCAGGATCATGGTAAATGAATCATTATCCTTCATCCGAAAAAATAAGAACATGTATCTGGAGGTTGACATCGAATATGCCCAAAGGGAACCGGATTATGCAAACCTGGATGATCATCTGCAGGCTGAGGACCTGCTCACATTGATTGACCAGCTGCCAACAGGTTACCGAACGGTTTTCAACCTTTACGCGATCGAAGGCTATTCCCACAAGGAGATTGCCGAGCGATTCAATATTAGTGAGAATACGAGTAAATCACAATTGAGCCGGGCCCGCGCCCTTTTGCAGCGGCATCTGCTCAAGAGTGAGGAGCTCCTGGGAAATAAATTAAAGTAATTATGAGCGATCAGGATTTAGATAAACTGTTCAGAAGCAAGCTGGAGGATATTAAAAAAGATCCTTCTCCGAAGGCATGGGAACAGATAAGTGAAGCTCTTCCACAGAAAAGAAAGGGGGCTCTGTTCTTCCGTATAGCTGCTGCCATACTGTTATTGATGACCGCAGGTTCGGTTATCTGGTATATTGGTCAGGGTTCGGTCGAACCAACGATCGCTGAAAACAGTATCAGCACAACACCTCCAGAAGCGTCTGGTTTGAAGAATGATTCTTCTATGGTTGAAGAGAAGACTTATGTTGAACCTCAAAATAATACTGCTTCAGATGAAGTTCCTGAGGTAAAGGAACAGAAGAATACGAAACAGGAAGAAAGTAACACTGCTCCTTTACTGGCGAATAAACCTCACATACCCCAAAGAATGGAAAGTGAGGCACCGGAATCACAGCCGGATCCTGTAGAAACAGAAACGTTCATCGCACAGACGGTACCGGAAAAAACACCGATGGATGAAGAACCTGAAGAAACTACATTCTCGGGACAGACCATCAGTTTCAATATAGACGAATTCGCTTCCGCCGAAACCAAAATGATCGCCGCTGAAACTACCACTGAGAGCCTTCCCGATGCAGATGACCAGGGGCTGAAGAAATTCTGGAATGTATTGAGAAAGGTGAAGGAGCCGGAAGCTGGGATTGGCGAGCTGCGTGAAATAAAGAATAACATACTTGCATTTGGCAAAGAAAAAGATGAAACGGAATAACATGAAAAGCATAGTCATTACAACACTTTTGTTCGCTCTGTTCACGGGCGTTCAGGCACAAACGACCGGGTCGTCACCAGTGCCCCCTGCCAAACCGAAGATCGAAAAAAAAGATACTGTAAAAATCGACACGGTATTGATAGAGGTAGGAAAAAGCAGCATTCTTTTTATTATTCGGGACAAAAAAGACCTGGAAAAACTCCAAACTTATGATCTGAATAAAATTGTTGATGACCTTCAGCTGCGTCTTGATCCCGATGCCGAGCAGCAGATTATTGTAGAAGCTGATACCCTTTCGGAAATGAAAGTACCTGAAGTTACCAATACGGAATTCAGTTATCAGAAACCAAAGGGAATACATAATTATTTCAATATTGATCTCGGGTTCAACAATTACCTCGGCCCCGACGGCTTCCCGGATGAAACCAATGCGCCCTACACGGTGCGCCCCTGGGGTTCATGGTATATTTCCTTCGCGTCAGTGAATGAAACATTTATCACCCGCGGCGTTTCGCTGCAGTTCGGCGCCAACCTGAACTGGTATAATTTTAAATTCCAAAACGATGCCATGTATGTAATCCGCGAGGATGACGGCGTGAATTTCATCGAAAACCCGGAAATGCTTGATGCCAATTTCAAGAAAAGTAAACTCACTGCAGCGTATATCAATGCTTCTCTCGTACCCGTCTTTCATTTTGGCAATAAAAAATACCGGGACGGATGGCGTGTATGGGGTCATGGCGCCACTTCCGGCTTTCGATTGGGTGTCGGCGCGTATGCAGGATATCGTATCGGAAGTTACAGCAAGGTAAAGTACAAGCTTGACGGAACAAATAAACGCAAGGACCATGACAGCTTTTACCTTGAAAATTTCAGGTACGGGGTGCGCGTACAACTAGGGTTCGGAGACACCGATTTATTCTTCAATTATGATCTGAATGATCTGTTCCAGGAAGGTAATGGTCCTGAACTCAACGCAATCAGCTTTGGAATCATATTTTAATTTAATAATCAATAACAACGTCAAATAACTCAACTTTATGAAAACTACATTGTACATCATTCTCCTGGTAGCGCTTTCAGGTCAGGTCGTATTCGCGCAGGATCAGGACGATTATCAGCACGAACACAAACATCGCGGTGGGACACACAACCATTTCGACATCGACCTTGGTTTAAACAACTGGCTTGAAGACGGTAGCAATCCGAGCGGAGCGGCATATGAAGTAAAGCCCTGGGGCTCCTGGTATATTGCGTTAAAATCCATCAACGATACCCATACCGGCGGAAAGTTCCACATATTATGGGGGCCGGATGTGAGCTTTTACACATTTAAATTTCAGGATGCATCAGCTCGTCTTACCAAAACTGATGACCAGGTACTGTTTACCAGTGAAGATATTACAGGTGCGAAGAAAAGTAAGCTTGAAGTCATTTATGTTGGCTTCAGCGCAGTACCGATGTTGCAGTTTGGAAACCGTCACGGACATTCACACTGGCGTCATGATAATTTTTCATTCGGGCCCAATACCGGCGGGTTCAGAATCGGTGTCGGTGCATATGGAGGCTATCGAATCGGCAGCAAGGCAAAATATGTTGTGAAATCCGATGGTAAATCGAAGGATAAGGACCATGATAATTTTTTCCTTGAAAACTGGCGCTATGGATTGCGCGTTCAGGCGGGATTCAGGGAAGTTGATTTCTTCTTCAATTATGACCTCAACGAACTCTTTACTGAAGATCGCGGACCGTCACTCAATGCATTCAGTTTTGGGGTAATTCTTTAGTCATAGTTGTCACTTATGAGACCATCAATATTAATTATGGGAGTAATGCATCCGGCAGGAACCAAAAGTTTTTATATTTGCGTTCTCAGTGTGTAACAAAATTATAAAGAATGAAACCTCTAGAAATAACAGATGCCAATTTTGAAGAAATCATCAACAGCGACAAGCCTGTTTTAGTTGACTTCTGGGCAGAATGGTGCGGACCATGTAAAATGATCGGACCGGTTGTGGAAGAGCTCGCGAACGACTATGATGGCAGAGCCGTAATTGGAAAAGTAAACGTTGATGAAAATCCAAACGTATCCGTAAAATTCGGTATTCGCAGCATCCCGACGCTTCTCGTATTTAAAAATGGCGAGATCGTTGACAAACAGATTGGTGCGGTTCCAAAAGGAGTTCTTACCCAAAAACTGGATGCTCAACTGGCATAATTAAAAATAATGTTTCATAAAAAAGGCAATCCCTCGGGACTGCCTTTTTTTGTTGGTTAAGAGCCTTAAAACCGGCCATCAAGTATGTAACTTAATGGCCGGCAAGTAAATCGACAATTGAAGGTATACTAATATTATATGCTGGATTTACTTGAACCTCAACAGAATTAACACTCTGTGTCGGTTTGACGCAATGTATTATTATTTTTGGAATATTGCTATTCCGTGTCCATATTTATTTGATGAAGTCCTGTCTAGAAAATTTCGGGTACATTTCCAACTTGTCTGTTGACTGTGTAATATTCGGTTTCGACAATGAAAACCTGAATATACTGCTCCTTAAAATGAAGGGACAGGATGATTGGTCGCTCCCGGGTGGATTTATAAAGCAGGATGAAAGTGTGGATACAGCAGCTCAACGTGTCTTGCTGGAAAGAACAAAACTGAAGGACATTTTTCTTACCCAATTCCATCTCTTTGGCTCAGTAGAAAGAGATGGCAGTAGTTTCCTTATGGAAATGAAAAAAAATAATGTCCTCTCCGACGAGATGTTTGATTTCCTGAATAACAGGTTTCTTACAACCGGTTATTATGCACTTGTAAAGCATCAGGACGCCGATATTTCTGCGGATGAGTTCACCTCAGAATGTGCCTGGTTCAATGTGGATGAACTTCCGGGCCTGATCATGGATCACAGGGAAATTATTGAAAAAGCACTTGTGTTCCTGCGATCAGGACTCAACAATCAACCGGTCGGACTGAATCTTCTGCCAAAGAAATTCACAATGACCGAGTTACAGCGACTGTATGAGGCAATACTTGGCAAAACCCTGGACCGAAGGAATTTTTCGCGTAAAATGTTGAGGTTCGGCATCCTTAAAAAGTTGAATGAACGCCGAACCGGGGTTGCTTATAAATCCCCCCAGCTTTACGCCTTTGATCTGATTCCTTATACAAAGGCACTCAATGAAGGATTAACCCAAACCTGGTAATCTAATCTGCACTGTAGAGATAATTCAGCGCAAGCATGGAAAGCGCTTTCACCCCTACTTCCAGCCGGCTGTCGTCAACATAGAAATCCGGAGTATGGTGCGGGGCAGCATCCTCAACGTCCACGCCTTCGGGCATTCCTCCCAACCAGAAATATAATCCTGGTGCTTCTTTTGCGAACAGGGAAAAGTCTTCCGCCCCGGTAACGGCCTTTCTTAGTTCCACATTTTCCTTTCCGGCTGCCCATTCCAGGGCAGGCAGCATCGCTGCGGTTAATGCAGGATCATTGTATGTCACAGGGTTTCCGGGGTATATCGTTACTTCCGCAGTCGCGCCCATACTTTCGGCGATCTTGGTGGCTTTTAACCTGATTTGTTCTTCTATGATCAGACGCATGTCCTCGTCAAGCGACCTGAACGTTCCATCCAGGACAACCTCCTCGGGAATTATATTATTTCGTACCCCACCATGTATACTGCCGACGGAGACAACCGCTGCTTCGTTCACCAACTCCATTTTTCGGCTTACAATTGTCTGCAACCCATTGATGATCTGTGCGGCAGTTACGATGGGATCCGTACCTTCCCAGGGATATGCACCGTGGACCTGTTCACCTTTTACCTTAATGACATAGCGGTTAGAACTGGCCATAGCTCCACCAGGCTTATACGTTATTTTACCAACCTCGGTCTGTGAGTTGATATGCAGACCAAACACCGCACTAACCCCCTGCATCACACCTTCCTTCACCATGAGTTCGGCACCGCCTTCCTCTCCTGCAGGTGCTCCTTCTTCCGCAGGCTGAAAAATAAATTTTACGGTGCCGGGTATGTCCTTCTTCATTTCTGAAAGTATTTCGGCTACACCCATTAATATGGCCACATGGGTATCATGTCCGCAGGCATGCATCACCCCTACTTCCTGTCCTTCATATTCACTTTTTTGTACCGATTTGAACGGAATATCCACGCGTTCAATGACTGGCAAGCCATCCATATCGGCGCGTAAAGCGACTGTTGGTCCGGGCTTGCCCCCTTTCAAAATCCCGATCACCCCTGTATGGGCGACACCTGTCTCTACCTCGATACCAAGGGCCCGCAAGTGATCAGCCACTTTTTCAGCTGTACGGAATTCCCGGTTGGAGAGCTCGGCATTCTGATGAATATCCCGTCGCCATTCAATTACCTTGGGGTCCACACGCTCGGCTGCGGCACTCACCTGTTCGTACATTTTTTTACTCTGTGCTATTGCTGACGAACTAAAAGCAATTAAAAAGATGAGGTAGAGAAATTTTTTCATGGAATCTGTTTTTCCCTGAAAATAAAGGTTTGAATCCAATTTCCTTTATTTCATCGGATGAATTATTTCAACGGCAACCGAAATATTACCCGGCGAGCCGGAATCTATACCGCACTCTTGTATCTTTGCGAAATGGCAGAAAACCAGCAAAAAGCCATTCGGACTACCTATTTCAGCATTGCAGGAAACACCGTCCTCGCAGTTATAAAATTCCTGGCCGGTTTCTTCGGGAATTCCTATGCGCTGATCGCCGATGCCATCGAGTCAACTACCGACATTTTTTCCTCATTGCTCGTGCTGATCGGGCTCAAATATGCGAGCCGTCCTGCTGATGATAATCATCCCTACGGTCATGGTAAAGCGGAACCCCTGATAACTTTTGTGGTGGTCCTGTTTCTGGTGATCTCTGCAGTGGTAATCGCTCATGAAAGTATTCAACACATCAAAACACCGCATAAAACGCCGGAGCCGTATACGCTGATCATCCTTGGTGTAATTATAATTATCAAAGAAATCTCCTACCGCTTCGTGGCTCGCAAAGGACGTGAAACGAAGAGTACCGCACTCACGGCCGATGCCTGGCATCACAGAAGTGACGCCATCACTTCGCTGACTGCCTTTGCCGGCATTTCAATTGCCCTGATCTTCGGGAAAGGCTATGAAACGGCAGATGACTGGGCGGCCCTGGTCGCTTCCGGCTTTATTATTTATAATGCATACCTGATCTTCCGGCCGGCACTGGGAGAGATCATGGATGAACATCAGTACGATGAATTCGTGGAAGGCATACGACAGGAATCAGTCAAGGTTCCCGGTGTACTCGCAACCGAAAAGTGTTATGTGAGAAAGTTAGGAATGACCTATCACGTAGACCTGCACACGATCGTTGATGCCAATATTACGGTCAAACAAGGACACGATATTTCACATGCATTGAAGGATCATCTGAAAAGCACATTCCCGGAAATTGCCGATGTTCTGATCCACATTGAACCGCTGGGCGCCCATCATAGTTAATTTACAGATCAGATCTCCTCAAGTTTCGATACAGCAGGTAAACAAAGAGTGTGATATAACCCAGTACGATCAGAAGGGCCGTAATCGGGATATAATCAGTTATCTCCTGAAACCAATACCTGGGAAATGGCACATCTATCAGATTAGTTGCCGCCTGCATGGGCAACAGATCACCTATCCATGAAACCGAATCAGGGATATTGGCGATGATGATGAATTCTATTGGCCGCCAGATTAGCAGAATAAATACCGTTAAAGCGGAACGTTTCAGGAAGGTCGTGAGGAAAAATGCCAGTACCAGATAGAAAAGCATATCCAGGAAATAGGCGAAAACAAACTCCATCCCCTCCAGTACATATTTCATCTCAACATCCGGAGTGTAAATAAGTCCGGTTAACAATCCGGTCACAAAGACCACTGCCGATCCCGCAAGGGCAAGGAGCACGACGGTTGACAACTTGGAAACCAGGAATTCCCATCGGCTGAAGCCATCGATGATATTCTGCCGTACGGTTTTATAGCTGTACTCATTTGATATCGAAATGATTACGATGATTGCCAGGAATATTTTCATGATCGGCAGCGTATACACATAGGTTATATTCTGCCAGATATCGGGAAAGTACAGGATCGGAATTCGCATTGGATCAAAACCGTCGAATTCCGCACCCTTGGTTTTAAGCCATTTTAAAAATTCTATTACTGAAATAGGTATACTGACAATCAGAAACCCATACAGGATGGTCAAAACCCAGAATGGTCGGTAGTTGGCCAGTTTTCTCAGGTCAATTCGGAGCAGTCTAAGCATGATCAGATTCGGCTAATAGTTCAAGGAATTGTTTTTCGAGGCTCTTACGCTGGGTAACAAGATGATTTAGCGTAATCCCCTGCTGATGGAGATAAGCGTTCAGGTGGGCAGCATCATGATTTTCGGTTAGTGTAACCATATAACCATGGAGCTCACGTTCCGTTTTTGAGGCACCTTCATAATCAGACAAGGCTTTTTCAAGATCGGGAGAATCCGACCTGATCTCCACCTGAACCAGTCCGGCACTCACTTCTTCCACCAGTCCGGAATAGAGTAATGAACCCTTCTTGAGTACACAGAAATGACTGCATACCTTCTGAACCTCATCCAGTAAATGACTTGCCAGAATGATGGTCTTACCTTCCAGGGCGATTTGCTTGATCAGTTCCCTGATCTCGGCGATTCCCTGGGGATCAAGACCATTGGTTGGTTCATCCAGTATCATCACCTCCGGATCACAGAGTAATGCCGAGGCAATGGACAAGCGCTGTTTCATACCGAGACTATAGGTTCGGTATTTGTCATCCCTCCGTTCATAAAGTTCAACCTTTTTTAGAACGGGCTCAATATTTGACATTGGAGCCCCCTTGATATCGGCAACGATCTCCAGGTTTTTAATGGCAGATAAATACGGATAGAAGATTGGTGTTTCGAGGATTGCCCCGATCCTTTTCCGAACCTGGTTATCCCCTTGTTTACCAAACCACAAATATTCTCCGCCTGTGCGGTTTATCACATCCAGGATAATCCCCAGGGTGGTGGTTTTACCACTTCCGTTAGGCCCAAGTATCCCGAATACACTTCCTTTTTCAACCTTCAGCGACAAATCATTTACGGCCGTAATCCGGCCATATCGTTTCGTGAGGTTTTTAATTTCAAGAACAGCAGTCAAATTCCTGTTAGTTTTAGTCCCAGTTCAAATCAAGATCTTCGGTAGAACGCACATAATTCATGAGTTCAGCAACGCGATCCAGCGGCACAGCGCCTTTAATATCCAGAATGGCAAAGTCGTCATCATTATCGAGTAATACAACCAGGCCTTTGGTGACTTTATTTTTCTCTTTGATAAAGACGTTCAGGTTAGAACCTTCAGAACGCATTGTCATCAGGTCTTCAAATTCTTCATCATGATATTTGCTTACCAGGGCTTTGTATTGATCCCTGTCGAAATCAGATTCAGATTTCGAGATTCGAAGAAATTTCATCTTTTCTATGTCACGAATGAGTGCCTCTAACTCGGCGTTATCCTTCATATTCAGCATACGTAACGTATTCCTGTAAAAAAAGAGGGCAAATGCCTCATCATGATTTTTATGAAATTGATCGGTAGTCTCGCTCTGCGCCATCAAAAGCGGCATCTGCATCGCGAGAACGATAAGCAGGAGGAATAATTTCTTCATGATATCAGAATAAGATAAGCCAATCCCTCCGAAGAGGAATTGGCATAATTTAGTAAATTAATTTTAATCGATGTCGATATTTCCGTGGTGACGGGCAAGGTAGGACAGATCCGACATATTCAAGGTGCCATCGATCTCCAGCATGGTAAAATCTTCATCTTCCTGGATAAGGACGTACATATTACGTACTTCCTTTTCATCTCCCTGTGCGAGGAAGTAAACACGATCCTGACCATCACGCACCTGCATCAATTCATCATATTTTTCACTGATCAAGTCCTTGCGAAGCTGAAGAATCGCATCAGGCTGCAGGCCTGAACGGTATACAGGCACCGAGATGATTTTCAGGGAGTTGATATTCTTCGCAATGCGTGCCATTGCCTGGGCTTCTTCGTCTGCTTCGTCTGCGGCTTCGGCGATGTTGGCAAAAAGATTGAAAAGGCTGCCGTTGATACTTACAACCGTTGCATCACGGTCGTCCTTATATTTCTCCTGGAAAGCTGCGGCGCTTTTACTTTGAGAATATACCGCAGTTGATGCAAAAAAGAGGATGATAAGTAAATTTTTCATGGTTGTCGTTATTTATTTTGAGTTGTTAAAATTCGTGTTGTTATTAGTCTTTGTCATTGAGTTTCTCCAATCCTTCAAGGCCATCGATATCCATTCCCTTTGATAGGCGGGCCACCTGTTTGAGGTCGATATCTCCGGTGAGGCTCATTATAAAGAACTCTTCATTTCCTCCCATGACCATCAGGAGTTCATTGATGATTCCGTTCTTTTCCTTGATCATGAACTTCATATCTGTGTCTTCATCGCGTACTGACATGAGCTCATCATACTCTTTACTGGGAAGTAATGTGAACGCTTCCTTGTAGAGGGCTTTACCGTTGGTAATGTCGTCTTTCGCAAGGATTTTGAGTCCGTCAAGCTTGGATATGGCATCCATCAGTTCCTTATCTTCCTGGTCTTCCATATCAAGGTCTGTAAAGAGACTGAACATTCGTTTTGTAACATTCACATGTGTGAAGCTGTCGTCGTCTTCATACTTGCTGAAGAACTTGGAGATCGCGTCCTGAGCGCTTAGCTGCAGGGCCATCATCATTACTATTCCAAAGGCTATTAACTTTTTCATCGTTTCTTATTTCAATTTTTTAATTTCTTGTTTCTTTTTCTTTATCCGTATCGGTCACATCGTTCCGTACAATTTCCTGTGCTTCATTAAAAACCGCCATTTTTCCTACCTGCTTGGTTCCCTTGTTCATTGATTTTGACAGCATCAGCAGTGCGGCCTTTGTTTGCTCATATGCCTCTCTTGCCTCCTGAACTGATTCACTGTTGGCGATCGGTTCATTGATTTGCGCCTGGTTCTCCAGATACTCATCACGGGCAAAGTACACCGCAGTAACCAGCACCAGGATCACTGCGGCGACTTTACTAATGTCCTGCCACATCCGGCGTACTTTTCCTGCTTTTTCCACATTCGTGCGGCCTTCCAGTTCATGTACCTGCTCAAGGATCCGGTGATCAAAAAACTCACCGAGTTGCCCCTCTTCGCGTTCCTCACGGAAATAGGTAAACAATGCAGCTTCCTTCTTCCATTTGTCGGGAACATTTCCGGACTGAAAGAAGGCTTTCAGCTCGCGTTCCTCTTCGAGGGTCGTCTCGCATTCCCAGTATCGGGTGAGCAGTTCTTCTATTCTATTGTAGTCCATATTGTGTTGCATTTATCAGGCTTTCCCTGATTTGTTTTCTTGCGCGGAAGAGATTCACTTTTACCTGGCTCATGTCTAATTCCAGGATTTCACCGATCTCTTTGTAACTATATCCTTCAATATCCCTGAGCTGCATTACATGCCGCTGTTTATCAGGTAGTCTTTCCATTAATTGTCGGATCATCCGCATAGTATCTTTTGTTTCGGCAGATCTGTAGGGGGTGCTTTCTTCCGGCGCCCCGATATCAAATCCGTCGTCTAACGAATCTGTCATTCTTCGTTGCCTGGATTTCAGCTTGTCGTACGACAGGTTTCGCGTAACCCGCATGCACCATGCTTCCATATTTTCCAGTTCATCCATTTTGTCATGCCTGTCCCATACTTTAATGAGCACTTCCTGCACAACATCCTGTGCTTCTGAATCATCACCCAGTAACCTGTAAGCGAACCTGTACAGTTTGTTTTTTACAGGTAAAACACGTGATTTAAAAGCTTCTAAACTCATGATTCAATTAGGAGACGACTGTAACTATATTATGTTACAACTTAGTTAAAAAAAATTTCAGAAAGGCCTATTTTACCTTGATTACGCGGTTTTCAGCGATAATAAAAATTTGATCCTCCCCTTTTGGCTTCATTGGGTGCGTACCTGTGAACGCACCAAATGCCGGCAGGATGCCCTGATCAGGACCAAAATAAAAACAGGGAAACCGAAGGTGTTGCCGGCCCTTCCCAAACATTCGCACACCGGGATGAATGTGACCTGCGAGATTATACCCTGAAAAATCTTCCAGGGGTTCGTGTGAAAGCAGGAAGGGCCCCATCTGCAGCGAAGGCTCGTGCATCAGAAGGTTATGCTTTTCATATTGATGTCTGCTCATGATATCATGGTTTCCCATGACAAGTTCAAAACTGATGGATGGAAAATGCCCTAGTACCTGTCCGAAAGCTTCCCACTCATCATTATAATGACTATGAAAAAGATCCCCTAAAAAAATAACGCGATCGGGTTCAAATCCCCGGAGCAGGGATATCAGCCGGTTTAAATTCTCCTCATTCGGCTGATCCGGCAGGGCAACACCCGACCTCCGGAAATGATTTATCTTCCCAAGATGCAGATCAGCAATCATCAGGGTCCTCTCCGATTCCCAGAAAAGCGCTTTTTCAGGCAATAGCAAACATTCGGTTCCGGCCAGTTCAACCCTCATTTCCATTCCTCAAAACTAGCATCTTCAGTTTTCAAATTGTAATTCCATCCGACGGATTCTGTCTTCAAGTTTTTCAGAGGTAAGCTTATCCCTGCTCAAACGGTCAACCATGATAGGGAATGCGAATGGCGTTGCCTTTGCCGGTTCGCGCACCACTATCCGCTGCTGGTTTATCCGTTCCAGTGCCTGGCGCATCCGTGCCTCCTCGAGCTGAAAATCCATTACCTCCTCATATGCCTGCAAGAGCAACAAATTATCAGATTCGTATTCATGAAATACATCAAAAAACAGCTGCGATGAAGACTGCAGGTGTCGGTCCTTCAATGGTTTTCCGGGATAGCCTTTAAACACCAGGCCGGCGATCGAGGCAATATCACGGAATCTTCGCCGGGCCATTTCCACCGAATTAATACTGGCCTGGATATCAGCCCATAGATTATCTGTCGACAACACATCCGTCTCAAGCGCTTCCATATATGGAATTTCCTGATCAGATAGCAGCTCAAACCCATAGTCATTCATAGCAATACTAAAACTAATCGGTGCCATCTTCGAAATGCGGTGCGCTACGACTGCAGCGATCCCTTCATGAACCAGCCTCCCCTCAAAAGGATACATTACCAGGTGATATCCCTCTTCGCTTTCAAAATATTCAACAAGAAACTCATCCTTGTCCGGGAGATGGGACCGTTCTTTCTGAATCTGCATAAGAGGTTTCAGAAAGAGGAGTTCAGGATCTGTCAGGTGTTCAGGTCTTGTGATCTCATCAAGCTTTTTACGCAGCATCACCGACATCTGGGAACTCAGGGGCATTCTTCCCCCCTGCCATGAGGGAACGGCGCCTGACTTGCGCTTTGAATTCCGAACCTGCGCGGTCATTTCCTTAATGCGTACCAGCTCAAGGTTACGGCCGGCGAACCAGAAAACATCCCCGGGAGATATTCTTGAAATAAACCATTCCTCAATCGTGCCGATATACTTTCCGGATAGATACTTTACATGGACGGCGGCATCACTCACAATGGTACCTATTGACAGCCGGTGCCGATAGGCGATCCGCCTGCTCGTAACCTTGTATTTTCCTTCTTCCCGTTCCACCTTCCGGAATTCATCGTAGGCGGTCAGGGAATTTCCTCCGGTAGTTACAAAATTTAACAGCCACCTCCATTCTTCCGGTGAAACGCTCTCATAACTAAATGTTGAGGTGACCTCACTGTACAACTGATCTGCATCAAACCCTTCAGAAACCGCGAGGGTCACCAAATATTGGGCGAGTACATCGAAAGAACGGATATAGGGTATCCGGTCTTCCACGACATTTTCGCTGATTGCACTTCGAAGCGCAGCTGCCTCGATGAGCTCAAGTGAATGCGTCGGCACAAAGTAAATCTTACTTTTCGCTCCGGGCTGGTGACCTGACCTTCCGGCCCGCTGCATAAAACGTGCGACACCCTTCGGGCTTCCCACCTGTATAATCGTCTCAACCGGCCTGAAGTCGACCCCCAGGTCGAGCGATGATGTACATACCACGGCCTTAAGCTGTTCTTCATGAAGGGCGTTTTCTACCCAGTCGCGCAATTCCCGGCTGATACTGCCATGATGCATGGCCATCACACCGGCGAGTTCCGGGGCTCTCTGTAATAATTTTTGATACCAGATCTCCGCAAATGACCTGGTATTGGTAAAAATAAGTGTGCTGCGGCTCTCCTTGATGATCGGAATCACCTTATCAATCAGCCTGGCTCCCAGGTGGCCGGCCCATGGTAATTCTTCGACAGCGTCGGGCAGTACAGACTCCACTTCAATTAATTTCGGGATATCTGCCCGGATCATTCTGTAGGGCTTGTTGTGCATATCGGTGCCGAGCAGGGCATGAAGAGCCTGTTCCATATTACCGATTGTTGCAGAGATTCCCCAGATACGGAGGCCGGGTGCAATATTCTTCAACCTTGAAAGCGCAAGTTCCATTTGCACACCGCGCTTTGAGCCCAGCAATTCATGCCATTCATCACAAACAATTGCCTGAAGGTCCTTAAAATATGTTGTATACCCTTTTTGCGCGAGCATGAGGTGCAGGCTTTCGGGCGTTGTAATCAGAAAGTGCGGTGGTGACTTTCGCAGGCGTTCCCTTTCCTTCGTGGAAGTATCTCCGGTCCTCAGTGCAACTTCCCATGGCAGATTCAGACCCGTGGCGGCCCGCTCAACAGCCAGGTAAATTTCTCTTGCCAGCGCCTTGATCGGGGTAATCCAAATAGCTACAATGCCATTACGGGGGGTTTTACGCATATAATCCATCATGATGGGCAGCGCGAGCGAGTATGTCTTACCACTACCGGTTGGGGCATTTACAAGGCCATTCTCCCCGTTCAGATAGGCTTTCCACGCTTCCTCCTGAAATGGAAATACTTCCCAACCTTTTGAATGAAACCAGTTAAAGGCAGGTTCTAAAATCGTTTTATCATAATCAGTCACAATTCTCACCCCTTCTCTTCCAGCTCGCTTTCCCCATCCACCTGAACCAAATCATTTACCACCATATCCAGTTTCTCTACCGTTCTGCACAGGTGACTCAGAATTTCGTTGTAAAATTCATCTACCATGCCCTGATCCTTCATCAAATTGACAAGGCCAAGAATGGATGCAACAGGTCCCCTTAACTCATGGGCATTCCTGTAATTAATCTCATCCAGCAATGCTACACGATGCTCCAGTTCCTCCTGAATGGCAACCATTTCTGAAATATCCTGTGCAACTGTGGTAATCTTTAATGGCTTCCCATCTTCATCCCAGTCTGCCACAATTTTACGCGTGTATCCCCAAATATATCTGCCATCACGGCGCTTGTAGCGAACAATGGTTTCAATAATCTGTCCGGGTTTGCTATTCAGAATTTCTTCAAGTTTTCTATCGACAACCTCCAGGTCATCCGGATGTATGATCTTGCGATTGTAGTCCTGGGCAAACTCCTTCAGCTCAGCATCAGAGTAGCCCAATATTTTTTTTGCCAGTCCGGATGAATAAATTAAACTATGATTTTTAAGATCGTATGAAGAAAAGTCGACATGGGAAACCGTAATAACAGACTCTATAAATTTGTTGGTCATGGAAAAATTTTGATCAGGAGTACTTCTTTTTAAGATAACCGACAGATTCAGTTAAGATCTGCGTAAGGACATCAATATCAATATCTGATAATCGTTTAACGTAAAGACATGAAACACTGTTTTTGTTTTTACCAAGCTTTTTAAGAAGCGCATCATACTTGGAAAAACCATCCATAATATAAATTGTAAGATTCTGTTTCCTTGGAGAGAAGCCGGTAAGGAACCAGTCTCCCTCACGTCCGCTTTTATATTGATAATGATATGTACCGAACCCAATAATACTGTCTCCCCACATGACCGGTTTGTCCTGCGTTATTTCTTCCATTAAAGAGAGCAGCTGCAAGGAATCTTCCTGTTTTTCTGTATCCTGAACAGAACTGATAAAATCCCTGACGGATCCTTTATTCGGGGATGTTTTTAGAGACATGTCTTATCTGCTTTCTACAAATTCTTTAAACTGCTTTAAATATTTATCGGATTCTTTACGAAAAGACCCTGGCATGAACCACCCCATGAGCTTCATGAACCCTGAAAGCCTGAACTCCTGTTCACTGATATACCTGGTTCGCTTTTCATTGATCGGTTCAAAAATGTTCTTCGAAATGTTCACAACACCCTTGGTTTCGTAAGTGCCGGTAAATTCATCGGGAAGATCCCGCTTCATAACCGTCTCAATCATTTCTATTTCCCGGTTGCCCATTTTATAATGGAGTTTTGCCCTGGCACCCGGCTGACCCGGAGTACCGCTCAGATGCTCATAACTAAGTAAGCCCGGTTGCCAATACTTAAGGTTATCCGGATTATCGAACAACCGAATTACTTCCTCGATCGGCTTATCGATATCGATGCTACACGTATATTTCATGACCTCAGGTGAATAGTTCCAAAACAAAATACAATATTTCAGGCAAAAAGCATATGGCTGGTGTGCGTTTTGAATAAATTACAAAAACACCTGATCCGGAAAATTATCAAAAAAAAAGCGGCCCCTTTCAGGGCCGCCACCTTCAATTGTCCTGTTTCAGAACAAATTTCATAAGGGTCTGAAGTTTTAACAAAAAATGACACGTTTCGTTCACTTTCATGCATACTTATTCAGCGGTAATTATCCAGCAGATCAGTGAGATCATCTAGTGTATTGGCTTCACTGGCCTGTTTGTCTCGGCGCCATCGTTTGATTCTCGGAAATCGCAATGCTATGCCCGATTTATGTCTTGAGGATCTGTGTATTCCTTCAAAAGCAATTTCAAAGACAAGTTCGGGGTTAACACTCCGGACCGGCCCGAACCGGTCTATGGTATTTTTCCTGATAAATGCATCCACCTGGACTATTTCCTTATCCGTAAGACCTGAATACGCCTTGGTAAAGGGAACAAGTGCAGAATCCTGCCATACGGCAAAAGTATAATCGGTATATAAGTTAGCCCGTCTGCCATGTCCACGCATGGCATAAATCATAACCGCGTCAATCGTTAACGGGTCCACCTTCCACTTCCACCAATCACCCTTTTTTCTTCCATCGCGGTAAGGGGCATCCCGTCGTTTCAGCATCAGTCCCTCACTTTGAAATGAGCGCGCCTCCTCATGAACTGCTGCGAGCTCTTCCCAGGATTTAAATGAAATCTGGTCTGAAAGCTGAATTACCCCCATATTCCCGGGCACCAGTGATTCGAGCATTAATCTACGTTCCTGGTAGGGAAGGGTCCTGATATCAGCCCCTTTGAATTCCAGCAGGTCATAACATTTAAAAATAACGGGGGTGGATTTCAGGATACCCGCAGAAACATTCTTCCTTCCAATTCGCGTCTGAAGATTCTGAAAAGTAAGGGGCCGACCGTCTTTAAAAGGAAGGATTTCACCATCAAGTACGGTACCATCGGGCAACATTCCGGCCAGCACTTCATATTCAGGATATTTATCCGTTACCAGCTCTTCACCTCTGGACCATACGAAATGCATACCACCCCGTTTGATAATCTGGCCACGGATACCATCCCATTTATATTCAGCGGCCCAGTTCTCCGTCGGCCCGAGTTCATTCACCGGAGAATCCAATGCGTATGCCAGGTAAAATGGATATGGTTTGGAGAGATCGTCCGCAGGGTCCGGCGCCAGTATAAGTTCCTCAAAAGTGATGGAATCAGGGTCCCAGTTTCCCATGAGCCGATGTGCCAGTATACTTTCCTCGATCCCCGTATGTGCATGCAATGCGCGTACAATTAGTTTCTGAGACACTCCCACACGAAATCCGCCTGTGAGGATCTTGTGAAATGCAAACCGTTCCATTCTGTCAAGGCGACGCCAGGCATCGACCAGGGCAGACCGACGGTTTTCTTCATCCATAGACTTCATCTCCATAATATGCCGGATCCAGTACGACAAGGATTCATCAGAAGATTGTGCAGGTTCCGGAAGAATCCCAGCTACTGTTTCAGCCAGATCGCCCACCACATGATGAGTTTCATCTATCAGCCAGAACGGCAGTCCCGTTTCAAGCGCAGCCCATTCCTTCAATTGGGTACTCGTAACAGGTCTCTTTGGCCGACGGTGGGATAACAGGGCGATTGTCCAAAGTTTGTCCTTTCCCTCTACCCGTTCAAAATAGTCCTTCAGCGCGGCAATTTTAGCCAGGGTACTGTTGGTCTGGTCAAGCTCGGTATAAAGTTGAGTAAACTCTCTCATGTAATATCGTTTACTTCACCTTCAAATTCTGTTTTCGCACTCACCGATTCAATGCCCTGTTCATTCAGCCATCGGCTGTAAAGTTCGGTATAGCCATGGGTTGTTATCACACGACTGGCGCCTGATTCCCGCACCGCAAGATTCAACCCATCCCAATCGGCATGATCTGAAAGCACGAACCCCCTGTCTGCGGCTTTTCTTCTCTTCGCCCCCCTCAGGGCCATCCAGCCGGAAGCCATTCCTGTGGAGAATGGTCTGAACTTTTGCAGCCAGGCAGTACCAATCGACGCTGGTGTTGTCAATATGAGGGAACCCCTGAAGTTCTGTTTATCTACAGTAGCATCTGCCCGTTGGGTTTCCGGCAGATTGACCCCCTGGGAGCGTATTATTTCGTTTACATTTTCAATTGCGCCGTGTGTGAAGATCGGCCCAATCCCGGAATCCAGCCCGGAAAGGAGTCGTTGTGCCTTACCAAGGGCATAACCGGTCAAAATACTCACCTTTCCTTCTTCCCTGTTTTTGCGCCACCACTGATTGATCCCGGCAAAAACTTCGGATTGAGGTTTCCACTTATAAATCGGTAATCCAAAGGTACATTCTGTTATAAACACATCGCATGGAACGGGTTCAAATGCTTCGGATAGTCCGTCATTCTCAAGTTTATAATCTCCCGAAACGACCCATACTTCTCCTTTATATTCAACCCTTACCTGGGCAGAACCAATGATATGCCCTGCCGGATGAAATGAAAAGGTTACACCATTAATGATACGTTCGTTTCCAAAATCAAGTGTTTCAATATTGATTCCCGACCCAAGCCTGAATTTAATCATTGGCGCAGCCGCCGGTGTCGACAAATAATACTTGTGCCCGGCCCGGCTGTGATCTGCATGACCATGCGTGATCAGGGCTTTTTTTACCGGGCTCCAGGGATCAATATAGATATCGGCCCTCTCACAGTAAATTCCTTTTTTTGAAAATTCAAGTAATGCCATTCTATTTGTAAACAAGCCCTTTAATTTAATGTTAATTCGGAATGGAACTCAATTATTACAGCCTGAATGATATCCTGAATATGGAAAGTATGTTCAGGAGGTATTTTATAAATACTGCGGAAGGATACAAAAATGCTGCGCTAATCGGTACGGTTAACCAAAAAGGACAAACCAATCTCGCGATATTTAATTCTATCGTCCATATCGGAGCCACGCCTCCGCTGATCGGGTTTATTCACCGGCCGGTGACAGTTCCGAAACAGACATTTACCAATATCCAGCAAACAGGATCATTCACAATAAACCTGATAACAGCGGAATTCTACAAGCAGGCACATCAAACTTCTGCGCGGTATGCCCCTGGTGTTTCTGAATTTGACGCCACGGGCCTGACACCTGAATCCGGGAAAGAAACCAGGGCGCCATTTGTGAAAGAAAGTCCGGTTAAATTCGGTTTATCACTGGAAGAAATTATTCCGGTCCGTTCCAACAATACCTACCTCGTCATTGGAAAAGTTCAGGAAATGTTTATTCGACCTGATCTCATTTGCACGGATGGAAACATAGAATTACACAAGGCGGATATTATGGCCGTCAGTGGTCTGGATAATTACTATTCGCCGGCTTTTGTTGAGCGGAGACCTTATGCCCGGGTTCAGTCAACCCAGGAAAATTAATTGCCTGCGCTATCACTTGCACCATACTGAAGGGGAAATACCTGTACATCATCGCCATGTAGCATTACAATAAACAGGTTATCGTAGTCATTATCGCTAAGCACTGGATAATCCTTCGTTCGGGTGAGCAGATTGAGCATTGCAGGCACTGTATTGGAATGGCCGGAAAACAGGATGGTCTTGCCATGGTTGGATTCAATGATTTTCAAGATGGCATCCTCATCAAACGGAGCATATTCATGTATTTCCAGGTTTTTAATGGCCGCGATTCCCTGAACCGTATTTCGTGTCCGCAAATACGGGGTGGAATAGACAGCGCTGATATCCATATTTGCCAGCACGTGGGACAAGGCTTTCGCTCGTTCCTGACCCTCGGGTGACAGGTCCGGATTGTTCGTGGACGCCGTCATATCCTTTTCGGCGTGCCGTACCAAAATTACGGTTGTAAAGTCCTGGGCGCTGGAAATTAAACCTGTAAGAAGAAAAATAAAGATGAGGGAAATTCTCATTGTTCATTATTTTTTACATAATCCGGAATATCACAATCCTTACGCCTGGTATCTGCGACATGAAAGACTTTCCAGCCCGACCCGTCGTGATACAACTGGAATGCATCAACACCGCAATGACTATACTTATCCCCTACGTACAGGGCATATTTGGTCCATGCAGTTGCCAGGTTATCATCAATATTAACCTTGGTGTCCCATATCCGCTCATCCAGGATTTCTTCCCTGGGAGTTCCGATCGCATTGAGCCATTGCTGGAGGCTGCCTCCCCGGATTACGGATTTACCTTCCCTGTCATGGAATACAGACAACATGGTCGCGTCCCTCACAAAATAAGATGCGACCTTGGCAGAATCGCCTTCTCTCATTCCATCGAAAATACTCAGAATCACAGCCGATACCTTGAGCTCTTCAGATTGGGAAAACAGGCTGCACAATGGAGTACTCAATAAAACGATACAGATTAAAAACTTTTTCATGGCGCTTAATTTATATGTTAGATACAAAATATAATAAAGAGTAATCTGTATTTTTCCGTCAACGGTATGATTTGATGTTCAACGTAAAGTAGTAAAAAATGACCTACGATGAAGCTGAAGGTATTCTTCAAGAGATGACAGAAACAGATAGTTTGCTGCTGCATGCCCGCACTGTTGCCCATGTAATGCAGCAATATGCGATTCATTTTGGGGAAAATCCCGAAGAATGGTATGCCACGGGGCTGCTTCACGATGCTGATTATGAGAAATATCCGGATCAGCATCCTTCAGTCATCGTGCAGAAATTAAAGGACATGGGGGAAGATAAAATCGCCCATGCCATATCGGCACATTACACCAAATGGAATCAGCCTTATACGAATACACTTGACAAGGCATTGCTGGCATGCGATGAACTTACGGGGTTTATCATTGCATGCGCCCGGGTGCGCCCGGAGGGTTTAAACGGACTTACAGCCAAATCAGTCAAGAAAAAGCTAAAGCAAAAAAGTTTTGCGGCCAAGGTGGAACGAGACGAAATCGAAGCCGGAATTGGTCTGCTGGAAGTAGATACCGATGAACATATCCGGTTTATTATTGATGCGCTTCAGAATTGCAATGCAGCTAAAGAAGCACTGTAGACTTTCGGATTATTCAAATAATGTCATAAATTTGACCCAGCATTGAATTAAAACACAGCATAGATGGAACAATATGTCGCAAACGGAGCAAACCTGTTCATTACGATTGTCGCTTGTCTGATAGGATTTGCCGCAGCCGTGGGCTTCCTTGACTTCAGGAAAACCAATAAGGAAAACGAAGAGGTATAAAAAATTCGACCCATGGGTCAAAAAAAAGCCGGATTCTCATCCGGCTTTTTTTGTTTCAATTGCTGAAATATTAGTTAATCTCGACCAATTCAAGATCAAAGATGAGATCTTTTCCTGCGAGAGGATGGTTCGCATCTATTTCAATACTTTCTGGTTCAACTTTTGTAACGCGTACAGGAATAGACTGCCCGTTGGGCTGTTGCATTCCAAGCTGCTGTCCGATCTCAGGATCAAGTCCCTCAGGAAGCTGTGTTTTAGGAACTGAGATTACCATTTCCTCGTTGTGTTCGCCGTATGCTTCGGCACTGGGAATTTCGGCTGTTTTGCTTTCACCTACCTTCATTCCGGTTACCGCAGCATCAAATCCTGCAATCATCATACCTGCACCCAGTTCGAATTCGAGTGGTTCGCGGTCCCTGGATGAATCGAAAACTGATCCATCGGTCAGTTTACCGGTATAATGTACTTTTACTCTGTCGCCTTTCTTTGCTTCAGACATAATGATATTTTTAAATGATATATACTTCTTACCTTGATTTTCAAGGAAATGCAAAGTTACGTAATCACCGTCGCGGAAAAAAATATTATGGCGGTCTGATGCTCCGTAAGCACTATATTTCCCTGAAGAATTGAATTGAAATATTTTTATTCTAAGGATTTGATGCTAAACTCGCAACATGAATTTCCTCTATATCCTGGAAATGGTAGGTACGTTTGTTTTTGCAATCAGTGGAATCCGCCTGGCTGCAAAAAAGGATATGGATCTTTTCGGGGCGTCGGTGATAGGCTTTGTCACTGCCATCGGCGGCGGGACCACGCGGGATGTGATTCTAGGCGCGTACCCTGTTGTGTGGGTTGAAGATCTTAATTATCCCCTGGTTATTTTTCTGGCACTGCCTTTTACCCTGATATTTAAGAAGTACCTGATACGAATGCATCGTACCATCTTCATTTTCGATACGATTGGGATTGCCCTGTTTACCATCACAGGGATGCAAAAAGTCCTGCTGCTGGGCTATCATCCTTCCATCGCCATTTTGATGGGAATGGTTTCGGCGACTGTTGGAGGTGTTATCAGGGACACGCTCTGTACCGAAATTCCACTAATATTCAGAAAGGAAATTTATGCCACCGCATGTCTTGCCGGCGCACTCTCGTTTTACCTTCTGGAACAAACCGGAAGTCCGACGAATCTGAATTTCATCATCACAATTTTGATTATTGTAGCGATCCGGATTTTCGCCATTAAAAAGAACCTGTCATTTCCAAAAATGAAGTGACTACTTCACATACGATTTTTCATATTCCTTCCAGGAGGTATCCTGGTAATGGTTATCACCAAAATAGGTCACCACTTTTTGAAAAAAATCCGGTTTATGATAACCGGGTACAGGGCTGATGATCCGAAAATCCTCATCCAGGAATACCACGGTGGGGAAACTCAGCTTATTATTCAATAATCCAGCTGCAAGTTCATGATATCCACGATTTCCCGCACTCACAAAACTGTAGGTAGCTCCCCGGAAGGAAACATCCTCTTTCTGTTCCGCATTAAATTTTACAGGATAGAAATTCTCATTGAGGTAAGACGCTATTTCAGGGTCATTAAATGTATTCTTATCCATGACCTTGCACCAGCCACACCAATCGGTATATACATCAATGAAAATTTTCTTCTTTTCAGTTTTTGACAATTCCACGGCCTCCTCGAACGTAAGCCAGTGGACCTGCTCCTGGGCAACTGATGCCAGGCTCGAGGCGATCACAAAAAATGAAACGAATAAATATTTTGCTACAGACATAAAAAGGTTCGTTTTGCCCGGATAAAGAACGTCAGTTTTACGGAAAAAATTTCATCAAAATTAGAATAAACCTGTCATTCGTGTTACATATTCGATGATCGCTTCCCTGTTTTCAGGGTCAAACCAGGTCATATTGCCATATTTTCGAAACCACGTCAACTGGCGTTTGGCATATCGGCGTGTGTTTTGCTGAATAGCCTGAATGGCTTCCTCCCGTGAATATTTCCCTTCCATGAAGTCAAAAACTTCCTGATAACCCACTGTTTTAAGTGCATAATGATCCCGGTAGGAATAGAGTGATTCTGCTTCTTTAAAAAGGCCGTCGTCTGCCATTTGCAATACCCGGCGATCGATACGCTCATATAACCATTCTCGCTCTGCATCCAGTCCTATTGAAATGATTCTGCAAGGAAGGGAATCGGCCGCATTGGTCTTAAAAGAACTGAATGGCCTGCCGGTTCCCAGGCTAACTTCCAGTGCACGGATAACCCGCTGCGGATTTCGGGTATCCGCCTTGCGTAAGAATTCAGGATCCAGGCCTTCAAGCTCTTTCTTCAACGGTTCAAGTCCTTCGGAGGCAAATCGTTTATTAAGTCTTTCCCGAATAGATGGATCCAATGTGGGTATATCCGGGATTCCTTCCAGGAAAGCCTTCAGGTAAAGTCCCGAACCTCCCACAGCAATAACGACCTTGTGATGCTGAAAAAGTTGGTCAAGTAACTCACGGGCCTCACGACTGAAATCTCCTGCTGTAAACAGTTCGGATATTTGGTGGCTGTTGATGAAATGATGTGGCACCCGGGCAAGTTCATCGGATGAAGGCTTTGCCGTTCCAATCGTCATTTCCCGGTAGCATTGCCGGGAATCGGCAGATATGATCTCGGTATTCAGCTGCTCTGCCAACTCAATGGAAAGAGCTGTTTTACCTATCGCGGTAGGACCGCCAATCACTACGAGAATGCCCTCCATTTCACAAAGTAGTCTTTTTTTATCCTTACCTGCAATTTCCGTTAAACTTACTATCTTAGAACATATGGGGTTATTTTCAGATAAAAGAATCTTGCATTATTTTAACGACGATGAACTCCTGGCATTCTGCAAAGAGTCACTGGAAGACGCAGCGATGGAGCCTTTCAGCCAGGAAGAGTTTAAAAATGCAGACATCGTCCTTTCGGATGCAGGGATTCCAAGGGATCTTCAGTTACCTGGCTTTGTACCTGTGGTTTTGTTCATCGATGATGAAACTCCATTTCCCGACACATATTATAGCCGTGAACTCGATCCTGCATTGACACCAAAACAACTTACAGACGAACTGGAAGTGATTATTCCCATCGCCGGATACGCACGCTCGATGGGGCTGCCTGATCTGAAGATTCTGAATACCGAAATCCTGGAATCCTTGTCGGATATGGGTTCGGCGGATATGGTGGTGAACGGTCTCAAAAGATTCATTAAGAATACGACTCTGCAACTTAATGAATGCAGATCCCTTGGGATGCGGGACGAATATGACCAGATCAGATTCATAATGCATGCGCTGAAGGGAAATGCGGCTACCCTGGGTGGCGAACAACTCGCACGGCTGAGTGGTGTTCTGGAGGATGAACTCATGTCGGAAAATTGTGCTAACTTTAGGAGCAAACTGGATTTGGCCTATACGCTTCTGGCCTCATTCAGCTATATGTCGAATGGTTGGTATTATCAGTGATGCACTATGGGGAAGAAAATTTTACTTGCCGACGACAGCCCTGTCCTTCAGTCTTTAACAAAAAAAATTCTGGAAACACAGGGGTACGAATTTCAAGGAGTAAAAAATGGCGGAAAAGTCATAGAGTTACTTGAAAATCAGAAATTTGACATTTTAATTCTGGATATAATCCTGCCCGATATCAATGGAATGGACCTGGCGCGTAAAATCCGCAGTTCGGATAACACAGATCTCGCCAACCTGCCAATCATAGGTATTTCCGGAAACTATATGAATTATTCAGAAGAAGATTTTGCTTCTGCAGGAATGAACAAATTCCTACTGAAGCCGATCAATTACGATGAACTGTTAATCGCTATTAAAACGCTTACGGAGGCATGAATATTAAATATTCCAATCATTTTCTGCGAAAACTGGAAGAGCTTATTGGTGAGACGGATTATATTCTTCGCTATGAAAAAGGAAATTTCCGCTCCGGATGGTGTATTCTTCGGGACACAAAGGTGATTGTGGTAAATAAATTTTATGCCACTGATGGTAAAATCAATTGTTTACTGGATATCATAAAATCAGTTGATCTGAATTCGGAAAAGCTCTCAGAAAAAAACCGGAAGTTATACCAGGAATTGGCACAAACAGAGCTTGAGTTGTGAAAGTAACCTTTCTGGGCACCGGAACCTCACAGGGTGTTCCTGTGATCACCTGTAATTGCGAGGTATGTTCATCGCTCGATTTCAGGGATAAACGCCTGAGAACATCCATTCACATCCAATCAGAAAATAAAAGTATTGTCATTGATACCGGCCCGGATTTTCGGCAGCAAATGCTGCGGGAACGCATTGAACACCTGGATGCCGTGGTATTCACCCATGAACATAAGGATCATACTGCGGGCATGGATGATGTACGGGCATTCAATTTCAGACAAGGGGGGGAAATGCCGGTATACGGAACTGACCGGGTAATTGAACAGTTGAAGAAGGAGTTCAGTTATGCCTTTGCTGAAAAGAAATATCCCGGTGTTCCCAGGATAAAAACCATCGAAATAAAAAATGAACGATTCACGGTGGAAGGGGTTGAATTCCTGCCGGTGAAGGTGCTCCATTACAAGCTTCCTGTTTTCGGTTTCCGAATTGGCGATTTCACCTATATTACAGATGCCAATGCCATTCCGGAGACAGAGTTCGAAAAGATACGGAATTCGAAAGTGCTGGTCTTGAATGCCCTGCAAAAGGAGTCGCATATTTCCCATTTTACCCTGGATGAAGCGCTTGACATAGCCCGGGAAATCAATGCAGATAAAACATATTTTACTCACATTTCCCATCGGTTGGGCACCCACCATGAAATTTCGGCAGAATTACCCAATAATGTGGAACTGGCCTATGACGGATTAAGCATCGAAGTTAACCGTGCATAATAATTATTTCTTCCTGAAGGTACTTGCGCCGGAGCTGGATTTGAAGCTGGGAGGCAAACAACTGGTTTCCTGTTATTCGCAGGAAAAGGATGAATTAATGTTGATTTTCGCCGATAGCCGGGAAGAGTTTATAATTCGTGCCCACCTCCAGCCCGCCTTTTCCTGTCTTTATTTCCCATCGCAAAATTCACGTGCCAGGCGTAATACGATAGATCTTTTTTCGGAAATCCTCCATAAAAAGGTTCGCCGTACGTATTGTCATGAAAACGAACGTGCGATAACCCTTGAGCTCGATGAACCATGGAGTCTCACGTTCAAACTCTTTGGCAACCGATCCAATATCATTCTATTTGATGGAATCAGGGCAGCAAAGATTTTCAGAACATCGCTAAAAAATGACCTGGAAATCAATTTGCCGGACCTCAACAGAAGTCTGGACCTGTCCTACAACGCCTTTGAGGCGGTCGATGGAAACCCTGCCAAATTCCTTCCCACCCTTGGAAAACCCGGTCGGGAATATCTTTTTAAGGAGGGGTACAGGAAATTGCCAATAGAAAAACAGTACGGCGCGGTCATGGAACTTGTATCATCGCTGGGAAGTCCTTCATTTCATATTGTGGAATGGCAGGATCAAATCCTTTTCTCACTCGTGGAACTGGGCAGCATCAGGAGTACGTTTACAGACCCGATTGAAGGCTTGAATGAATTTTACCTTACCTATATGCGGGAGGGGAATTTATTGCAGGAAAAAAGACGTGCAGGGGATGCGGTGCGAAAAGACCTCGAACGATCATTAAGATACCTGGAAAAGAATGAAATCAAGCTGATTGAAATTCGTGATGAAACCAATTACCGCCATCTTGCCGACCTGATTATGGCGAATATGCATCAGATTCAACAGGGTGAAAAGAAAGTGCTGCTGCCTGATTTTTACAACGGAAATAAACCTGTTGAGATAAAGCTGAAGCCTGAGCTTTCCCCACAGAAGAATGCCGAAAACTATTACAGGAAGGCAAAGAACCAGCATCTTGAAATTGACCGCCTCGAAAAGAACATCCGGCTAAAGAGGGAACAGATGCAAACGTTAAAGGAATTACTGCATCAGATTGAAGAGGCAGAATCTGTTCGGGACCTTAAAAAGATCATACGGAGTGACTCCCCTGTAAAAGACAGAGACCAGGGTCAGCGGCCATATCATGTTTTTAATTTTATGGGATTTCAGATCTGGCTCGGAAAGAGTGGTAAAGCCAATGACCTGATGCTTCAGCAATGTCACAAAGATGATCTGTGGCTTCACGCCAAAGATGTGGCGGGAGCACATGTGATCGTCAAGTTCAATTCTGGTATGGGCTTCCCGGCTGGTGTAAAGGAAAAGGCCGCCTCGCTGGCAGCCTTTCATTCAAAACGTCGTAATGATTCTTTATGCCCGGTCATTGCCACCCCAAAGAAATTCATCCGTAAACGAAAAGGGTCACCGCCCGGTGAGGTTGCTGTTGACCGTGAGGAGGAGATCTTACTCGTCACCCCACAAAACTGGGATTAATCGGCTACATTCAGCTTCATGGCATTGGTCCTGCCGCGTTCATGCAGCGGCATACTTGCAGTCGTAATAAATACGTCTCCTTTTTTTATATGCCCTCTTTGCATCAGAATTTCTTCAATGTCCTGAAACGTCTGATCCGTTGACTCCTCCGAATCGTAATATAACCCGCGAACACCCCAGATAAGGTTCATGGTATTTAGCAACGGTTTATTGTGGGTGAAAATAAAAATATTCGCTTTCGGACGATGGGAAGCAAGCTTAAATGCCGTATATCCAGAGGCGGTCATTCCAATGATGGCCCTGGCATTCGAGATTTCAGCCAGTTGACATGCAGATTTAATAATACTGTCATTATAAAACAGCGGATCTTCCTCGTCAAGTTTATAATGTTTGAAATAAACATTGGCATTATTCTCCACACTGATGATCGTATTGATCATACTTTTAATAACCGCTACCGGATAATTACCTGCCGCGGTTTCGGCAGAAAGCATGAGGGCGTCAGCACCATCCATTACCGCGTTGGCAACATCATTGGTCTCTGCACGTGTAGGACGTGGATTATCGATCATACTCTCCATCATCTGGGTCGCAATGATTACCGGTTTTGCCGCCAGGTTACATTTCTGAACCATCATTTTCTGCGCCATCGGAACTTCTTCCATCGGGATCTCCACACCCAGGTCACCCCGTGCCACCATAATGGCATCAGTTGAATCGATGATCTCATCGATATTTTTCAGTGCTTCGGGCTTTTCAATTTTCGCTACAATACGACAATCCTTGCCGGCTGCCTTGATCCGGTTCCTGAGATCATGAATATCTTCGGATGAACGGACAAATGAAAGCGCGATCCAGTCAACATCCTGCTCCAGTCCGAATTGAAGATCTTCAAGATCCTTTTCTGTAAGGGAGGGAGCGGAAACATGTGTGTTAGGAAGGTTGATCCCTTTGCGTGATTTAAGCTTACCTCCATGAATCACCTTGGTCACCACATCATTTCCATCCTTCGCGGTAACTTCCAGTTCAATTTTACCGTCATCAATAAGAATCTGGTCTCCTATCTTTACGTCATTTGCCATCCCCTTGTAGACTGTGCTGGCCTTTTTGGAATTGCCTACCATTTCTTCAGTGGTGATGGTAAATGTAGCTCCTTCTGCAAGCTTTGCTCCCTTCTCAACTTCTCCAACACGTATTTTGGGACCTTGCAAGTCCTGTAAAAGGCTTACATGCAGGTCAAGTTCAGTATTTAATTCCCGAACAAGTCGGATTACCTCGCGGTGCTGATCGTGTGTGCCATGTGAAAAATTAAGCCTGAAAACATTTACTCCTGCTTTCATAAGGGCCTGAAGCATCTCCTTACTATTGGATGCAGGTCCGACAGTGGCAACTATTTTTGTTCTGTTAAATTCCATAATTTGTGGTTAATCTATTCGAGGAAATTATCCCTTGATTTGAGGGTTTTTACATCGAGTGCGCCAATATATTCAATCAAATCAACATCACGGAGCACTTTGACCATTTCTTTTAATGCAAACGATTGCGAATCCGACGGCAATTTAATAATATAATCAAAATGAGGATACTCAGGTATGAGGAATTGGGACTCCTGGCTGACGGATCGGTTTCTGAACAGGCGGAATTGGATATCGGGCTCACCAAATGTGTAAACTTCAAATAAAAGCGGCTCCTGAAGTAAATCAAGCTTATATTCAGGTGCTTTGATCAGGTTAATACCCAGTGTTTGATTGATCGACCAGGCGAGTTTATAGAACTTTACAGAAGAAGTAATTCCGAGCAGATGGAAGGCATATTCATATTCAATTACCAGTTTATTCTTCTTCATATCGCAAAATTAGTCACAAAATCGTAGCAAAACCCCCAATTTTGTGCCTATTTCGTGGGTCAATAAGTTTAAAAAAATTGTTTGACATTAAACCATAATATGCATTTCTTTGCAGATATTTTAACAATTAAATTTTTACAAGTATGTCTGAAATAGCGCAAAAAGTAAAGTCAATCATCATTGATAAGCTGGGAGTTGAGGAATCTGAAGTTACTCCGGAGGCAAGTTTTACAAATGACCTGGGAGCAGATTCGCTGGACACGGTTGAATTGATCATGGAATTCGAAAAGGAATTCAACATATCAATTCCGGATGATCAGGCAGAAAACATCGGCACTGTAGGACAGGCCATCTCTTACCTGGAAGAAAACGTTAAAGGATAATTCCTTTCAGAAATAGCACACCACCCCATCTAACTTTTTTTTATGGCACTGAGGAGAGTAGTAGTAACAGGAATAGGTGCGTTGACGCCCGTTGGAAATACCGCCCCTGAATATTGGGAGGGATTAATCAATGGTGTAAGCGGAGCCGCGCCCATCACCCGTTTCGACGCTTCAAAATTCAGAACACAGTTCGCGTGTGAGATCAAGGACTATGATGAACTGAATTATTTTGATCGCAAGGAAGCCAGAAAAATGGACCCTTTTACCCAATATGCACTGGTTGTGGCTGAGGAAGCCATGAAAGATTCAGGTATTGATACTGAGAAGATCGACCTGAATAAAGCAGGTGTTATATGGGGATCAGGTATTGGGGGATTGAAAACATTTCAGGATGAAGTAAAGAGTTATACCTTGAATGATTTTACGCCAAGGTTTAACCCTTTCTTCATTCCGAAAATGATCGCCGACATAAGTGCAGGGTACATATCCATCAAATACGGCTTTCACGGGCCAAATTTTGTTACGGTATCTGCATGTGCGTCGGCAACCAACGCCATTATTGATGCGTTGAATTATATTCGGTTGGGCCATATGGATGTGGCCATAACCGGGGGTAGTGAAGCCGCTGTTACCGAAGCCGGTATCGGTGGTTTTAATGCCATGAAGGCTCTTTCCGAGCGTAATGATTCACCTTCCACTGCCTCAAGGCCCTTTGATAAGGACCGTGACGGTTTTGTGCTGGGTGAAGGAGCTGCAGCCCTCATTCTCGAGGAGTATGAGCATGCGAAGGCTCGTGGCGCAAGGATCTATGCCGAATTAATCGGTGGCGGGATGTCTGCAGATGCATATCACATTACAGCACCTCACCCCGAAGGCCTGGGGGCAACTAATGTCATGATCAACGCGTTGCGCGATGCTAGTATCGACCCAACCGAAGTTGATTATATCAATGTACACGGCACTTCCACCCCGCTTGGTGACATTAGTGAATCAGTCGCCATTAAAAAAGTATTCGGGGAACATGCTTACAACCTGAATATCAGCTCCACCAAGTCAATGACAGGGCACCTGCTCGGAGCAGCAGGAGCTATTGAAGCCGTTGCTTCCATCCTGTCAATCACAGATGGTATCGTTCCGCCCACCATCAATCACTTTACGGATGACGAAGGGCTGGATAATGATCTGAATTTCACATTCAACAAGGCACAAAAACGTGAAGTAAATATTGCCCTGAGCAATACCTTTGGTTTTGGAGGGCATAATACCTCCATTATTTTCAAGAAATTTGCTGAATAGTGCTGCGCTGGGTGCGAAAGCTGCACAATCTTTTTGTCATACGATCATCTGAGGACAAACGGCTTTTACGCGCTGTTCGAAACATTACCGGGATAACTCCATTACAGCTTGATCTGTACCATCTGGCTGTGCGCCATAGCTCCATCGCCCAGGAAAATAAAAAAGGAATCCGGGAATCAAATGAACGGCTGGAATACCTCGGAGATGCAGTTTTAGGCACAGTGATTGCCGATTATCTGTTCAAGAAATATCCATTCAAAGATGAGGGGTTTTTAACCGAGATCAGATCCAGACTGGTGAACCGGGAATCCCTGAACAACCTCGGGCGAAAAGTAGGTATAGATGAGGTAATCAATTTCGACAACAGGCGTCACGGACGTTTTTCACATAAATCACTCTACGGCGATGCCCTTGAAGCACTTATCGGGGCTGTTTACCTGGACCAGGGATATCGAAAAAGTCAGAAATTCATCCTCAATAAACTTATTCTTCCGTACTTTGATATTGAAGAAGTGGTGAAGATGAACCCTAACTTCAAAAGTACGTTAATTGAGTGGTCGCAAAAGGAAAATAAACTCCTGGAATTCCGGATTGTTGAAGTGAAACATCATGGAAATCATCGTGAATTTACAGCACGTGTTTACATTGATGAGGAGGAATATGGAACCGGTTTTGGCTTCAGCAAAAAGAAGGCAGAACAGGATGCAGCCCTTAAGACCTGTGAAACACTGAAATTAATTTAACGCCTGTGCCCAAACTTAAACTCGCCGGTGCCACATTAAATCAAATTCCCATAGACTGGGAGAATAACCGAAAAAATATTCT
Organism: Cyclobacteriaceae bacterium; assembly: GCA_050289805.1. Classification (GTDB taxonomy): domain Bacteria; phylum Bacteroidota; class Bacteroidia; order Cytophagales; family Cyclobacteriaceae; genus JAUILA01. The sequence continues at coordinate 17,414 of JBNKGL010000005.1, read as the reverse complement.
TGAGGCCATTAATATGGCAAGGAATGAAAAGGTTGACATCCTGTGCCTTCCCGAACTTTGTATCACGGGATATGGGTGTGAAGACCTCTTCCTGGGGGAATGGATTTACGATCGCGCCTTCAGCGAGCTTGAAGCAATTATTCCACATTGCCATGACATTACGGTCGCCATCGGGTTCCCCCTTGCCTACGACACACGGCACTATAATACCACTTGTCTGATTCAGAACGGTCGGCCCTTGGGAGTTTATGCCAAACAATTCCTCGCTAATGACGGGGTTCACTATGAACCCCGATGGTTCTCCCCCTGGCCAACAGGCGTAGAAGCCACCATGAATATCTGCGGCCATCATGTACCACTTGGTGATGTGACTTTTAACGTACATGAAGTTCACATTGGATTTGAAATTTGCGAGGATGCCTGGCGAATCAACCGGCCTGCCTGTCGTCTTGTCGAAAAAGGGGTTAACCTTATCCTGAATCCCAGTGCAAGCCACTTCGCGTTTCATAAAACATTTCTGCGGGAAGATCTTATCATTTCCAGTAGCAAGGATTTTAAATGCACCTATGTGTATGCAAACCTCCTGGGGAATGAAGCAGGACGAATGATCTATGACGGCGAAATACTCATTGCCCATCACGGAAAGCTCGCAGCAAGGAATAAGTGGCTGTCGTTCCAGCCAGTACAGATTTTAACAGCGACACTGGAGGTAAGCAATCCGGATGGATCCTGTCCTGAACCTGTTGAATATGACAGAAGAAAAGAGCTCGAATTTGCACAGGCGGAGGCACTTGCCCTTTTTGATTACATGCGCAAAAGCCATAGCCAGGGTTTTGTGCTTTCACTTAGCGGAGGTGCCGATAGCTCAACCATCGCCGTTCTGGTAAGGGAAATGGTACGCCGCGGAATTGAAGAGCTTGGTCTTGCTGCCTTCCTGGAACGTTCCGGACTTCGCCTGCCGGCCGGATCCACCGAAATGGATATAATGAAGTATATTCTTACAACCGCATATCAGGGTACAGTAAATTCATCCGAGGATACATTCAACTCAGCGCGATTGTTGGCAGAAGAACTCGGGGCTACCTTTCATTCCTGGCAAATCGACGATGAGGTGGGTACCTATACCGAAAAAATAGAAATGTCCATCGGAAGAAAACTTTCATGGGAGCAGGATGACATCACATTACAGAATATCCAGGCGCGCGCCAGGTCACCGATCATCTGGATGCTGGCCAACATTAACAATGCCCTGCTGCTTACTACTTCCAACAGGAGTGAAGGCGACGTTGGTTACGCGACTATGGATGGTGATACGAGTGGAAGTATCGCTCCTATCGCAGCGGTGGACAAGTATTTCGTGATCAATTGGCTTCGCTGGGCCGAAGAGGAATTGGATTATCCAGCACTTTCCCACGTAAACCAGCTTCAGCCAAGCGCGGAACTCAGACCGCTGCAGCAGACACAGACGGATGAGGACGATCTCATGCCATACTTCATTTTGGTTGAAATAGAAAAACTGGCGATTCGGGATCATATGTCACCCATTCAGGTATTTGATATTCTGAAGGAACAGAACCTGGAGCCGGAAGATTTACTCAAGGCACACATCACTAAATTCTACCGGCTCTGGAGCCGTAACCAGTGGAAGCGGGAGCGCATCGCCCCGTCATTCCACCTCGACGATTTCAATATCGACCCCCGAACCTGGTGTCGTTTCCCTATTTTATCGGGCAGTTACACGGATGAATTAAAGCAATTGAATAATTCCTGATATGGACAGCCCGGATATCATTAGCCGCTATTTTCCAACCTTATCGCCACGGCAAAAGGAACAGTTTGAACAACTTGGAGACCTGTATAAAGAATGGAACAGCCAGATCAATGTGATATCAAGAAAGGATATGGATCACTTTTATGAGCACCACGTATTACATTCACTGGGAATCGCAAAAATCATTTCTTTCGAATCAGGCACAAAACTTCTGGACGTAGGTACTGGCGGAGGTTTTCCAGGGATCCCGCTTGCGATCCTGTTCCCGGAATGTGAATTTCACCTGGTAGATTCTATTCAGAAGAAAATCAAGGTGGTGCAGGCAGTAGCAGATTCACTTGGGCTGAAAAATGTTCGGGCAGATGCCGTTCGCGCTGAACAGGTGAAAGGAAAATATGACTTTGTGATCAGCAGGGCAGTAACGCGCATGAAGCCCTTTCTTCAATGGATAACCAACAAGATATCCCCTCAACAACACAATGGACTGTCCAACGGCGTGCTGTACCTGAAAGGCGGTAACCTGTCGGATGAAATGAGCGAGATCAGAAGAAATTTTGAGATTTATGACCTTTCTGATTATTTCAGCGAAGACTTCTTCGAAACAAAGAAAGTTGTGTATGTGGAACTTGCCCCCCGAAAATAGATATTTTCATCTGTCCGGTTGATAAGCTATTTTCCCCAATACAGGGGGTTTGGGGTGGACTGACTAAGAAGTGATTTATTGTCCCACTTGTCCTTCGCAAAGGAATTTTTCTTAAATTCCTTTTCAAAAGTCGATATTCATGAAAACTTCCACCTTTCTTCTACTCCTTACATTAATTTTTTCCGGAATTCAGGCCCAGGATACAGATGATATCATCATCGGAAAGAAATTCACCATCCATTCCGACATCCTCAACGAGGACCGTGTCATATGGATAAGTACACCCACGGGTTATGAATCAAGCCCCGACCTCTACCCCGTGATGTATCTACTGGATGGTAATGGCCATTTTCACCACACAACAGGCTTAATAGAATTTATGGCCTCAAATGAAATCATTCCCAATATGGTGGTTGTCGGAATTACCAACACCAACCGCACCAGGGATATGACCCCACCCCTGTCAAATCCCGACAGCACTGCCTCGCCTGGTGCCGGAGGAGTTGACAATTTCATCGCCTTCATAAAGGATGAACTGATCCCCTATATTGATTCAAACTATCGGACAGCCCCATACAAGATCATGGTAGGGCATTCGTTGGGCGGATTAACCGCTGTTCACGCACTCATTAATTATCCTGATCTGTTCAATGCCTTTATCGCCATTAGTCCGAGCCTTTGGTACGACAACCAGTCCTTCCTCGAACCTGCAGAGAAATTTCTTGACGAACGTGACACGCTGAATATGTCATTTTTTATGACCATGGGTGATGAAGGTGGAAACATGCTCGGTGGCGCAATGAAACTTGCCGCATTATTCGAAGAACATCCAATCCCCGGGTTCGATCATAAGTTTGTGCCGATGCCCACTGAAAACCACGGGACCATCCCGCACAGAAGTACTTACCAGGGTCTGGAATTCATTTACAGCGACTATCAGCCCCCACTTCCGGGAAGTTATAACGAGTTCATTGCGGTTATTTCAACCATCGGCCCGGAGGGACTGCTCAGCAACGTACATTCACACTATTCCAAACTCTCAAAAAAATATGGTTATACGGTAAGTGATGAAGCAACTGTAAACCGGCTGGGTTATGTATTTCTTCAGGAAAACATGGCGGATGCTGCATTAAATGCATTTTTACAAAATACAGCAAACTATCCGAAATCAGCGAATGCATTCGACAGTCTCGGGGATTGTTACCGTGCTATTGGAGATACTACCAATGCCAAAAAGAGCTACAAAAAGGCCATTGCACTGGCAAACGCGAGCAATCATCCTGTTGGCATTGTTTCAGCCGCAAAACTTATTGAGATCGAAGACTAATCTTTTTGATTTCGCCCTTATGTATCGATTAGCTTAGATACTGATTATCAGATAATTTTTGTACTTTGAAAAATTATATCCCGGAAGCACGGGAGTCATAAACCCAATTTACCTAACCCAACTCAACAGATGAATCAAAAGAATTACTTTACCCGCAATCTGAATTTTCTGATTGCAGGTTTGCTTCTATTTGCCTACGGATGCAGCAGCCCACCTGAAATTACAGACCTTACCCTGGTCAATAACCCAAATGAACGTGTTCCACTGGCAGGGATCCTGAGTTTCAATTCCGATAAACCCGTCGTGGCAACCATTACCCTCGATGACGGAGAGAACCAGCAATCGATTACTCCCGATGATACGCCTAAGACTTCGTTTACAATTCCTGTATTAGGCATGCGCCCCGACAAAGAGTATAACGTCATTTTATCGATCCATGAAGATCAGGGTGAGGAGATCACAGTTGATACGCTTTCCATTAAAACACCTCCCCTGCCGGAGGATTTTCCGCCGATAACACTCACGATGAGTGAAAAGGAATCCCTCGAGCCCGGGGTAACACTGATGAATCTATTCCGCTGGACAGGACCGTTTGATGATGATTCTGATTGGGGATTGCTGGTGGCCCTTGACAGTGACGGTGAGGTTGTCTGGTATTATCAGACAGATTATGGCATTAGTGAAGGACGCAGAATGCAAAGTGGCAACTTATTCTATTATGGTGAAATTGACGGACGGTTGTTTGAAATAGATATGCTTGGCAATACGGTAAACGAATGGCATACAACGGGTGCGATGGTAAAACCGGTTTCTGAAAATAGTCGTGCAGTGGATACGGATAGTTTCCATCATGATGTGGTGCAGCTGCCTTCCGGAAATTTCCTTGGAATCGGACTGGAAGTAATTGAATTCGAAGATTTTCCCATCGAATACCCTCCGAGTACGAAACGGGGCAAGGTAAATGCAGCTAGCGATGTACTAATTGAATTTGCACCGGACGGAAGTACGGTCCGCAAATGGTCAGTTGCCAATATATTAGATCCGGAACGCCTGGGTACCGGTTCGCTGGGCACGGATTTTTATGAAAAAGTATATGAGAATAAATACGATTCCCTGTCGTTGCCAATCGATATTACCCATTCCAATGCTATTTACTACGATGAATCCAGCGATGCAGCAATCGTTTCATCTTATCAGCAATGTGTTATTTATAAAGTTGACATGAAAACAGGCGAACTGATCTGGCTGCTGGGTGATTCGTATGGATGGGATGAGCCCTGGGCCGATAAATTATTGAAACCAGTGGGGGATCTGACTTGGCCGTGTCATCAGCATGGCCTGGAGCTGACACCCCGGGGAACCCTGTTACTTTTCGATAATGGCGCAGGAAGGAATGTTGCAGGTCAGCCCGGACTTACCCCCGACGAAATGTACAGCAGGGCTGTTGAATATAAAATTGATGAAGAAAATGGCACTGTTGAACAGGTTTGGACCTATGGACCGGAACAGGAGCATTTCAGTTCAGTATTCATTTGCGATGCCGACTATATGATGGAAACCGGTAATGTGCTCATCACAGACGGAGGACGTTTCATTGATGAAGATGGAAACCCGATGAATACATTCGGAGGTCATCAATGGGGACGTGTATTTGAAGTAACCTATGGTGATGATCCGAAAAAAATATGGGAGATCGTTATCAAAGACCCGGAAAAACGTTTCTCTATTTACAGGGCACAGAGACTAAAAAGTCTGTATCCAAAACATGATCGGCCGATCGGATAAAATAAAAAAGCGGGCTCAGGCCCGCTTTTTAAGCAAAATGATTATTTCAACCTAAGTTGAACGGTTAGTGCGGTAAATATTAAAAAAATTATGGTCAATGCCATACCCATTTCCGGGTATAATGATCCTTTTACGCCATTTAGAATATTCTAAATTTTTACCCGGAATTTTTACCTCAAATGCCGGAGCAAGTCCGCCCGATTTCCGATATTAGAAGTCAGGTTCGAATGGGTTCGGACACACATCAATCACTACGAAGACGCGGGCATGTATTTAGTATTTGACACGGAAACTACCGGTTTACCTCATAATTATAACGCACCAATTACCGATCTTGACAACTGGCCAAGGCTGGTTCAGATCGCATGGCAGCTTCATGATGCTTCCGGTAAATTACTGTCGAACAATAATCTGATCGTCCGCCCAGACGGATTCACAATTCCCTACAATTCCGAAAAAATTCATGGGATTTCAACCAAAAGGGCCCTGGAAGAAGGCCTTCCGCTCGATGAAGTGCTGGCGGAATTTTGGAAAGACTATAAGAAGGCCGACTACGTTGTTGGCCATAATATTGAATTTGATCAGCACATTGTAGGCGCTGAACTCGTGAGGACAAATCGCTTAGAGGATGGCAATGGTCTGATGGACAGCCCATCGATTGATACTTCACGTGTTTCAGTTGAATATTGCCAACTTCCCGGGGGAATTGGGGGTCGCATGAAGGAACCCAAACTTATTGAACTTCATGAAAAACTATTTGGTGAAGGTTTTGGTGATGCTCACGATGCGGCCTACGATGTGGATGCAACCGCGAAGTGTTTCTTCGAACTCATACGCGTCCGTGTGGTTGATCCCGCGCCGGGTATCCCGGTTGAAGACGTTGCTTATGAAGCACCCAAACTAGATGACGCCAACTTTGCCAGGCAAAAAAAGGTAAGTCGTCAAAATATTGGAGGAGATGAGGAGGCTGCCAAAGATATCACCGCACCATTCGCCCACCTCCACGTACATACACAATTTTCAGTGCTGAATGCAACTCCAAATGTAAAGGCGCTTGTGCATAAAGCTAAGGAGTTGAACATGCCCGCTATTGGGATGACAGATCTTGGCAATATGTTCGGGGCATTCAAGTTTGTTCGTGAAGCGCTCAACAATGACATCAAGCCTGTCGTTGGGTGTGAATTCTATGTGGCGGAAGAGCGATTAAAAACAAAGTTTACCAAGGATAATCCCGACAAGCGATACAATCAGGTCCTGATCGCAAAAAACAAAAACGGATATCATAACCTCGCCAAGCTTAGCTCACTGGCGTATACCGAAGGCCTTTATGGTATCTACCCGAGGATCGACAAAGATCTCATCCGCGAATATTCTTCCGATCTCATAGCCCTTACAGGCGGGCTGAATAGTGAAATTCCCTACCTCATCCTGAATGTTGGAGAACATCAGGCGGAAGAGGCCTTTCAGTGGTACCTGGATATTTTCAGGGATGACTTTTACATTGAATTGAACAGGCATCAGCTGGAGGAGGAAAACAGGGTTAATGAAGTCCTGCTCGACTTCGCGAATAAGTATAATGTAAAGGTTATCGCGGCAAATGAAGCCTACTACCTTGACAGGGAAGAGGCTGAGGCCCACGACGTACTTCTTTGTGTGAAGGAAGGTGAGCTGAAGTCTACGCCCATCGGGCGTGGAAGAGGATTCCGGTATGGTTTCAGCAATAATGAATATTACTTCAAATCACAGGAGGAAATGAAAACATTGTTCAGTGACCTGCCCGAGGCCATTGAAAATATTTCCAGCCTGTTGGAAAAGATAGAAATCTATAAACTGGACCGGGAGGTTTTACTTCCCGCTTTTAGCATTCCGGAGGAATTCCGTGACCCCCTTGACGACGAGGATGGTGGAAAACGTGGAGAAAATGCCTATTTAAGACATCTCACATATGAAGGCGCCGCCAAAAGATATCAGAGCGTTACGGATGAAATCAGGGAGCGTCTGGACTTTGAGCTGGAAACCATTAAAAATACTGGCTATCCCGGCTATTTTCTTATCGTTCAGGATTTCACGCGAAAAGCACGGGAAATGGGGGTATCTGTGGGGCCGGGACGGGGATCCGCCGCGGGATCCGCTGTCGCGTATTGCATCGGCATTACGAATGTTGATCCAATTGCCTATGATCTTCTGTTTGAGCGATTTCTAAATCCCGACCGTGTATCACTGCCTGATATAGATATCGACTTTGATGATGAAGGGCGTGACAAGGTGATCCAGTATGTAATTGATAAGTACGGAAAAAACCAGGTGGCGCAAATTATTACCTACGGCACTATGGCTGCGAAGTCATCCATCCGCGATGCCGCCCGGGTGATGGAGTTGTCCCTGCCCGAGGCAAACGATCTTGCCAAACTCATCCCTGAACGGCCCGGAACGACGCTGGACAAAGCATTTAAAGAAGTCCCGGAACTGGAAGCGATCCGGAAGGGCAAGGATCTAAAATCCCGCGTATTGCAGCAGGCCAAGGTACTGGAAGGATCCGTCCGAAATACAGGAACCCATGCATGCGGGGTAATCATCACTCCGGATGATCTGACGAAATTCATTCCGGTTTCCACCTCGAAGGATTCCGATATGCTGATCACGCAATTCGATAATAGTGTGGTCGAGAGTGCCGGGATGCTGAAGATGGATTTCCTGGGACTGAAGACATTAACCATCATTAAAACGGCCATTGTCAATATCCGGCAACGGCATGGAATTGATATCGATATCGATCAGATTCCACTGGATGACAAGTTGACCTATGAACTTTATCAGCGGGGGGAAACAAACGGAACCTTCCAATTTGAATCACCCGGAATGCAAAAGCACCTACGGGGATTAAAACCTGATAAGTTTGAGGACCTCATCGCTATGAACGCCCTGTACCGTCCGGGTCCAATGGAATACATTCCAAATTTCATTTCCCGTAAACACGGTGAGGAGGAAATCAGCTATGACATTCCGGATATGGAAGAGTTTCTCGCGGAAACTTATGGTATTACGGTTTACCAGGAGCAGGTGATGTTATTATCTCAGAAGCTTGCAGGATTTTCCAAAGGTGATGCGGACGTTCTGCGGAAAGCAATGGGAAAAAAGATCTTTGCCCTGCTGGAAAAGCTCAAGCCAAAATTCATTGAAGGTGGTAAGGAACGGGGTCATGATCCTGAAATTCTTGAAAAAGTCTGGAAAGACTGGGAAGCATTTGCAGCCTATGCATTTAACAAATCACACTCAACCTGTTACTCACTGGTGGCCTATCAGACCGCTTATCTGAAAGCCCATTATCCGGCAGAATACATGGCTGCCGTCCTTACCCATAACCAAAGCAACATAGAAAAGATTACCTTTTTCATGGAAGAATGCCGCAGCCTTGGCATTAAGGTTCTCGGACCCCATATCAATGAATCCATGGTGAATTTCGCCGTTAACAAAGAGGGTGAAATCCGCTTCGGACTAGGGGCCATAAAGGGAAGTGGTGAAGCAGCCGTTGAATCTATCATCGAGGAGCGTGAAGAGAATGGGCATTTCAAGGATATATTTGATTTTGCCGAGCGCATCAATGTACGAAGTGTGAACAAGAAAACATTTGAATGTCTTGCAATGTCGGGGGCATTCGACTGCTTTGAGGAGTTTCATCGGAGACAATACCTGCAGGCGCCGGAGGGTGATCAGACACTGATCGAAAAGGTAATTAAATATGCAAATAAAATGCAGTTGGAAGCGGAAAGCGCCCAGGCATCCCTTTTTGGAGGCGATACCGGAGTGGCTACCCCAAAACCAAAGATCACGCCAATAGAACCGTTTGGTGAAATTGAAAAACTGAATATTGAAAAGGAAGTTGTAGGTCTGTATATATCAGGACATCCCCTGGACAAGTTCTCATTTGAAATCTCAAATTTTTGCAATGCTCAGCTATCAGACCTGAACGATCTTGAATCATTGCAAAATAAGGAAGTCAGGCTTGCCGGAATTGTATCTGATTTTGCCCACCGAACGACCAAGGGAGGGAAGCCTTTCGGTACCTTATCACTGGAGGATTATAATGGTACTTTCACTTTTTTCCTGTTTGGAGATGATTATCTGAAATTCAAGGAATACATGATGAAGGGATGGTTTTTATTCGTTCAGGGGTCTGTAATGGCACAGAGATGGGGCAATAACCGTCTTGAGTTTAAAATTCGGACCATAGAATTGTTGAATGACCTCCGGGAGAAAAAGACAAAGGGGATTGAAATAAACCTGCACCTTCAGGATCTAAGTCTTCAGGTTATCGATCAGATAGAACGGATTTGCCATGATCATAAAGGACAGTGTTCGTTACAGTTAAATATTCTTGATGAAAGCGAAGAAATCCAGGTAGGGCTGGTTTCGCGAAGATTTACCGTTGATCCGAATAATGATCTGATCGCGGAGATCAAGAAAATTCCAGAAATCAATTGCCGTTTGATGCTTTCATGATAATTTGAAGTATGGTAAGGAAAATATTGTATACCGTATCGATCCTGATGGTTTGGGCAGCCTGCACAACTGCTGAAAAGGAAACGGAGACTGAAACACCTCCCCCTCCAATGGAGAGGGCAATAGTTTACGACTCAACTGGCATCGCCATTGATTCGGTTGATATACCTGTAATGGAAGATCGCTTACCTGTAGGATTAACGTGCAGGAAGATCAGTCCCCCTGATGCCGATAATCCTCTTTACGAAGTGTCGCTTTTTGCGCTCAATACGAACATCCCGCTGGATACCATTCATTCCTGTTCAGTCTTTAACAATGAAGCCTATGCAGAAATTGAGATCCCATCAGACGCTATCTCGGCCTGTGGAGGCTGGTATAAGGGTATTGGTGAATACTTTTATTTAAAGGATGAAAACAGTGACCTGGTAGTTTATTCGGTATGGCTGAAAGAAGAGCAAACCACCAATCGCTATCCATACCGCGAAGTATATCGTCTAAAACTTCCTGCACTGGAACAATAAAAAAAGGCGGAATGTATAACAATCCGCCCTTCTCAGTTCGTTTCTGTTTATGATATCCTATTTGATCTGAGCCGTACCTGACCCGGTTCCAAGAGATATTTTCACTTTGTTTCCACTTCCCACAGAAGCATATTTTTTCATAATCGTCTGATTTCCCTGGGTTTCCTCCTCTTCGCGATCAAATTTGAATGGCGCAACGATCTTACCATTCTTTTTGCTTGCACTCATGACGATATCTGCGTTCAGGGAATGTCCATTTCTATCGAGCATCGAATCACCGGATCCACTGTTTAGCGCCAATTCATGTGTGGGCGTTGCTCCCAGTTTAACACTTACATCTCCTGAACCTGAATTGAATGAACTTCTTCCCGCCAGGGTAAAATCTGTGATGCGGATATTACCACTTCCAACATTGCCCATCATCTCAGCCTCAATATTTGTAAAGGCAATAGTTCCGGAACCGCAGTTTACTTTGATGGTCCCTTTAACATCTTCTCCCTGAACGTCGCCACTTCCGGTGTTAGCCTTAAACTCACCGTTGAAATTATCCAGTTCAATATCTCCGGACCCAGTAGTGGAAGTCAGACTTCCTGATACATTTTTTAGTTCAATATCACCTGAACCGCTGATTGAAGTCAAATCGATCTTCAGGTTTTCAATCAGAATATCCCCTGACCCTGCCGTATATTTCATTTCAATGTTATCGGGGATGGTTAAGGTCCAGTTCATTTCACCCCTGGGTCTTTTATCATTATCCCGAATCACAAGCTTGCCGTTTCGGTTTTCAACAATAGGTTCATAATCTGAACCAAGATTGTGTTCTAATGTAATGGTAACCGAATTTCCTGTTGATTTAACTACATGACAGTCGGCACTTCCCGTGGTTAACTGGATTTCATTTATTCCGGTGAAGGTTTCTTCAAATTTTTGCGCATAGATCAGACCAACGCCCATGATCATGACAAAAAGCATAGTTGCACGTTTTTTCATAGTTGTCCTGTTTGGAATTTTAAGTTTTCAGGCTAAAGACAACAAAAAATAGGTGGGGTTGCATGGTTTCCGAATACCGTTGGAAAGCAGCGGAAAAAACTATTAAATTGACGATTGGGTGCAAAAAGAAGTTAAAAAATTATTTATTCTTCAGAATCTCTTCCTGCTTTTTATAGGCTGGAAAACGAATGATAAATTCACTGCCTTCGCCGGGATTTGAAATCAACTCAATTTCACCCTCAAGGCTATCCACGAGAATTTTAACAATTGCAAGGCCCAATCCATTGGATGATTCCCCTGCAGTAGGCTGAGCGCTTAGGCGGGCAAATTTATGGTAAAGGTTCTCGCGGTCCTTTTTACTAAACCCCGGACCAAAATCCTTTACGGATACATAGGGCACACCATCTTTTCTGCCACCGCTAAGGATCACTTCTTTACCAGGGTTTGAAAATTTGATGGCATTTGAGATTAAGTTATCGAGGATTCTCGAGAGGTATGACGGATCTGCCGGTATATAGACATCGTCATCAAGCAAGATCTTCAATCTGATGTGTTTGGATTCAGCTTCTGTTCGGAAATTCTCCTTTTTCTCATGCAATTGCTTCACCAGGGATAATTCGGCCATGGTTGGCTTACGCTCCTCGTCGCTGAAAGCACTCACTTCCAGCAGATCACGAATCAGGTTCAGTCCGTTGAGGGTTGAATTATCGAGCATCTGCGTATATTTCTTCTGTTCTTCCGACAACTCAGTTAATTCCAAAAGCTGTGTTAGTCCTTTGATGCGATTAAACGGAGCCTTGAGATCATGCGCCAGAATGTTCATTAACGTATCCTTCTCATTATTCAATGATTTAAGGCGCTCATTTCGCAATTTTAATTTCTCATTCTGCCGGGCAATTTGTTCATTCTGGTTTTTAATTTCTCCCCGTTGTGAGGCAATGAAATTATTCTTCTGAATTAACTTTCGGTTTGCTTCCAGCCGCTTTTTATTCATGAAGTACAGAATCATAACAATGATAGCAGCGGCCAGAATCCCCACCAGCAACAGTACATTTTGCATGCGCAGGCGGTCTTCTGTTGCTTCTTTCATCGCATTTTCCGCAACCAACAACTGATTTTCCCTATCCTTTGATTCAATTTCAATCCGGGCCTCAAGCCGCTCGATCATCCTGGCATTTTCTGCACTTTCCAAAGTCTTATCCAGAGTATGGTGTCGCTGGAACTTTTCAAATGCCAATTCATATCGACCGGTAGCTTTGTAAAGAAGAGCCTGATAGTAGGCAGCTTCCCTTTCAAGAGAGAGGTCATTTGAGTTTTCAAGTTCCTTCATCAATTCATCCAGGTATGCTTCGGCTTCGTCAAACCTGTTCAGACGAAAAAGGAGTTTTCCAAAAAGAAGGTTAGTACGATTTTCCAGATCCTGATTATTAATCTGTCGCTCGATTTCCTGCGCTTTCATTGCCTCGTCAAGTGCAAGATCATATCTGTCCTGAACACAGTATGCATCGGAAATGCCCAGGTAAATGTTGGACATCATTGCCAGATCCTGAATTGCGGAAGCCCGGAGCATTGCTTCTTCGTAGTAATGGACCACATTATCAAAATCGCCCTTCTCGAGATAAATTTCAGCCATCTCGTTCAGCACCGAAATCTGACCATGTGTATTATTCACGGATTCACGCAATTCAAGAGCCTTTTTCGACATTTGAATTGCCTTTTCATAATTATTCTGAGTCAGGTATAATTCAGCAAGACTTTTATACCCATACGACATGGCATCCTTATCCTCCAATGCCTCAAAGATCTCAATGGCCCTCATATAATTATCATATGACCTGGCATGGTCACCCTGAAGGGAGTAAAATCTTCCCATGTTATTCAAAGCGTGTGCAACCTGCATCGAATCACCCTGGGTAATTGCTGAATCATATGCCTGCAGGTAATAGTCATATGCTTTCAGGTCATCCCCCTTATAATGGTAGGCTACACCCATGAAATTCAGCACCTTTGAGTATCCCGAAGAATTTGCATCGGGATCCAGGGCATTCAAAATTTCACGGAGATAAAACAGGGACGAGTCTGGCTGGGACTTCCTGTATTCCCAGGCCAGGGAAAACAAAACTTCATTTCTTTTATCGTCCGTCGCAAATACGAGTTCCTCTTTGAGACTGTCAATGACGAGATAATCCTGTGAGAACACTATGCCCGATCCACACAAAAAAATTAACAGAAAAAAATATGTCCGGATGAATCTGGCCATTGCTTGAGTTAGGTGAAAACTAGTTGGTCTTTCCGACCTGCAAGATAGTAATCTGTTTTACGAATATAAAATTTTAATGCCGTTGATATAAATCAATCGACCGGCAGAGTAATTTTCGTTAAATTCCCTCTGAAACACAACAAAAACATATACCCAAATGAGAATAATATTACTTCTGTTGAGCATCATCGTTTGTTGCACCGAAATCAATACCGTTGATGCACAAAGGAAAAGACAGGAAAAAGCCACCACATTACAATATGATACGAGTCTTTATCATGGAATGAAATGGAGGCTGGTTGGCCCTTTCAGGGGCGGAAGAAGTGCTGCAGTAACCGGTGTAGCCGATAAACCTAATTTATTCTACTTCGGCTCGACCGGAGGCGGGGTATGGAAAACTACCGATGCAGGCAATACCTGGGAAAATATTTCAGATGGCTTCTTTGGCGGTTCCATCGGTGCTGTTGCCGTAAGTGAATGGGATCCCAATGTGATCTATGTTGGTGGTGGTGAAAAAACCGTTCGTGGCAATGTTTCGTCGGGAACGGGACTATGGAAATCAGTGGATGCCGGAAAAACCTGGACATTTTTAGGTTTTGAAAAATCCCGGCACATCCCCAGAATCAGAATACATCCGAAAAACCCGGATATCGCCTACGCTGCAGTCCTGGGCGACCTGTATAAATCGTCTGAGGAACGCGGGGTTTATAAAACCACTGATGGAGGTAAAACCTGGAATAAAACGCTATTTGTAAATCAGGATGCGGGTATTGTAGACCTTGTGATGGATCCGAACAATCCACGGATCCTCTACGCGTCGAGCTGGCGGATTCGAAGGACTCCCTACAGCCTGGAAAGCGGCGGAGAAGGATCCTCTATCTGGAAGAGTACCGATGCAGGGGAAACGTGGACGGAATTGAAAGGAAATAGCGGCCTACCGGACGGCATCTGGGGAATCTCAGGAATAACCGTATCGCCGGTAAACTCAAACCGCGTCTGGGCCATCATTGAAAATCTCGACGGAGGGGTATTCAGATCCGATGATGCCGGAAAAACATGGCGTAAAACCAATTCAGACAGAAGTCTTCGTCAGCGGGCCTGGTATTACACCCGCATATATGCCGATACCGAGGATGAAGACATGGTATATGTGCTGAACGTAAATTATCATCGTTCCAAAGATGGCGGTCGGACTTTTGAATCTTTCAATGCGCCCCATGGCGATCATCATGACCTTTGGATTGATCCGAACGATCCGTTAAGGATGATCATCGGGGACGACGGCGGGGCCCAGATATCCTTTGATGGCGGCGAAAACTGGACCGATTACAATACGCAGCCCACTGCCCAGTTCTATCGGGTAACTACCGATAATCATTTCCCATACCGGATTTATGGTGCCCAGCAGGATAATTCAACCGTACGAATCGCCCATCGGACCGATGGCTTCGCAATTGGAGAGCAGGACTGGGAATCTACCGCAGGTGGCGAAAGCGCACATATCGCAGTTGATCCGGAAAATAATGATATTGTCTATGGCGGCAGTTATGGTGGATTTCTAACGCGTGTCAATCATGCCACGGGAGAGGTTCGGGCGATTAATGTTTGGCCAGACAACCCTATGGGGCATGGCGCAAAAGACCTTAAATATCGCTTTCAGTGGAACTTCCCGATCTTCTTCTCACCTCACAATCCCGATAAGCTGTACGCGGCTTCCAATTACCTGCATGTGACCTATAATGAAGGCCAGAGCTGGGAAACGATCAGTCCGGACCTCACTGTCGGCGACACATCAAAACTTGGTTCTTCAGGAGGTCCAATTACAAAGGATAATACCAGTGTGGAATATTATGCGACCATATTCGCGGCGGCTGAATCACCCTTGGAAGAAGGTGTGATCTGGACGGGTTCCGATGACGGAAAGATCCACATAACCACGAACGGGGGCTCGGATTGGAAAGATGTGACCCCGGCAGGAATGCCTGAATGGATGATGATCAACAGCATCGATCCGCACCCTACGGTAAAAGGCGGCGCCTACGTGGCAGGAACCCGCTATAAACTGGGCGATTATACGCCATATTTGTATAAAACAACCGACTACGGAGCGTCCTGGACGCGAATTACCAATGGTATTCCATCAGAGCATTTTACACGCGTCGTACGGGCAGATCCGGCGCGACCGGGGCTTCTTTATGCCGGAACTGAGTATGGAATGTATGTCTCATTTGATGACGGGGCATCCTGGGAATCGTTTCAGCTGAATCTTCCGCTGGTACCGATCACAGATCTTGCCGTTAAAAACAACAATCTTATCGCTTCTACCCAGGGAAGAAGTTTCTGGATGATTGATGACCTTACGGTATTGCACCAGCTGAACGATCAGTCAGCGAATGCTGAATCCATCCTTTTCAAACCGATGGATGCCTATCGGATGGATGGTCGCGGCGGCAGGGCAACCAGAACAAGGGGCGCGAATCATCCCGGGGGAGTGCTGGTCCACTACTACCTTAAGGATACTGCACAGACGGATACTGTGCGTATTGAATTCCTTGAGAAGAGCGGTAAGCTGATTGCTGCCTACAGCACGCATCCCGATAAAAAGGCAAAGGAGAACAAGCTCGCAGCCACACCTGGATTAAATAGTATGAGTTGGGACATGCGGTATCCGGGAGGAGATGATTTCGAAGGAATGATCCTCTGGTGGTCTTCATTGAGCGGCCCGAAGGCACTTCCGGGCGACTATACGGTTCGCATGAGTCATAATGGAAATGTACAGGACCAGACCTTCACCGTTGTAAAGGATCCCCGCTCCGGCGCAACCATGGCAGATCTGCAGTTACAGTTCACCTTCCTGAATGAAGTAGTTGAAAAGATATCGGAAACCAACAACACAATTGGGGAGATCCGGAAGGTGCGTGCCCAGATCAATGACGTCAAAAGCAGGATGGAAGGTGAAGAGTTCGCCGACATACGTAAAAAGGCAGATGATATTTTAAAAGAAATGAAAGGGATTGAAGAGAGCCTTTATCAGACCAAAAACAGGAGCCGACAGGACCCCCTCAATTACCCGATTCGTTTAAATAATAAACTTGCCCATTTGAATTCGCTCGAGGGATTGGGTGATTCCCGGCCAACCGATCAGGCGGTAGCCTTCAAAAAAGAAGTCACTGCCATGATCGATGAACAGCTTGACAAGTTTGAAAAGATCAAGGAAACGGATATCCCGGAATTGAACCGGATGGTCAAAGCCAAACAGGTGGATGCCATTAAAATCGAATAGAAAAAAAGCTCCCGGTTGGGAGCTTTTTTTTAAAGATAAATTTTGCCATTATACAGGCCTATACCGTTGAAATATAAAGATTTAGTCGGTTCATAAAATATTTTGAGCCAAGTTTTTGTATCTTTATTAGTGTCTAAAAAATGTGATGTTGAAACTCGCCGCCAAAATTGTTTTGCTCATTGCACTTTGTGCGCTTTCTCCTGATTTATTCAGTCAAAAACACAGGTTTGTTAACATGACCTGTTCAAATTGCGGATCAGAAGAAGACAGATATGTTCTGTATACACCGGATAACTATAACCCAAGTAATTCCTATCCATTGATCATTCAGCTG
>JBNKGL010000004.1:0-242304 GCA_050289805.1 Cyclobacteriaceae bacterium | reverse complement strand
TTGTATATGGATTGAAATATAACTACATTGAAATACCTTAACCAACCATGAACGATGCCTTATTTTCCCACCAGCACCAGGTCAAGACCTGTGTTTTACCTGTGTGCGCTTGCCATCCTGTGCCTTCAGTTTTGCACAGGCGTTTCTGCAGACAGCGCCGATTCTGACGAAGCCGTAAAATCCGGAACAATACTTAAGGCAAAATACAGCCGGGAGTTAACTGATGTTGTATTTGAATCCACACCCGAACGCCTTGCACGGGGAAAATACCTGACGGAAGGTCTTTATTGCATGACATGTCATACGGAGACCGACAAGACAAAACCCGGCGGACCGCCGAATTTAGCCAAAAAGTTCGGTGGGGCCGTTAGATATGCAACCGACAGTACGCATCTCTATGCGCCCAACCTCACACCCGATGAAGAGACCGGAATTGGCCTTTGGCCCGATGATATGCTTGTGCGTGCCATGCAGGAGGGAGTGGGACACGACGGCCGTTCCCTGGTGACCCCGGGAAGAGGAGGCATGCCATGGACTGATTTCAGATTTCTTGCTGACGAAGACCTTGCCTCGATCATTGTTTACCTAAGATCTGTTCCGCCGGTAAAAAATAAAATCCCGTCCAGAAAAATTGGTGACCAGCTTGAACGGAGATTTGAAGGGCGGGCTTACCCAAGGGTAAGATCCCAAAATACTGTGGATATGAGTAATCAGATTGAGCGGGGTATCTATCTGCTGAACCTGGCACATTGTTCGGGATGCCATAAAACTGATCTGAGCGGTGGGTTTGTGATTGGCAGGGAAGGTCCGGACAAAAACATTGTCAGCCCGAATATCAGTTCAGACGAAACAGGAATCGGGGCATGGACCGAGGAGTCTTTTATTTCTGCGCTTCGCAATGGCATTGGCCGAAGTGGTCAGCTCAACTACAGGATGCCCTGGATTTCCTTTAAGAATTTATCCGATGAAGATCTGGCTGCTATTTTTGCAGCTTTAAAATCGTCCTATCCTGTAAAGCACCTGGTGTTGAATAATATGCCAGACTCACATTGCGAAATATGCAATCAGGAGCATGGTGGTGGGAGTCTGAATAGCAAAATTGATTTTTCCGACAGCCTGGCAATGCCAAATGACCTGGACGGCATTTATGTAAGTGTTGATTTTCCACTTGATACAATCCAGATTTTATACGAGCAGGACACCGCATGGGTGAGACCAGGGAAAAATGCCCCTTTCAAGGCTCAATTGTTTGCAATAAATGATTCCACCTGCATTACACAGAACTGGCGATCTCCATACATCTTCACCCGCAATAGGGAAGGATCAGTGAAAAGTTTGAGATTTCACCTGAGTGCCGAGGGAGCGTATGAGAAAATAGAATAAAGCCCTTTTGGCATATAAAATTTTATGCCTGAAGGAACATTTCATCGGGGGCATCCTCTGCGGATACAAACAAAAAAAGCAGCCTGATAAGCTGCTTTTTCAATTTGTTGGATCATTAATCCACTATGGTTTATTTCACCATTATTATTTTCTTTAATTGGTTTGCACCAAACCAACGGGCTCAAGGATAGTCTCCTGATCAGCAATATAAATACCCATGAGTGCACTTTCGTCCAATTCATCCAGATCCACGCCGGGAGTGCCTTTTGCAAGTTCGTATTGTTCCCCAACAACTGCTGTCGTGTATCCCAGGTCACGCATAGACGCTGCTGTTATCCGGCTTAGAGGATTCTCACCCAGATTTAAAAATCCGGTCATCAATTCATTCCTCAAGGCCGATTCACGCCAGTGAGAAAGCCGTGTGCCTGCACCGCCCATGTTTTCAATTGGCAGCTCGCCGGTTCCTCCTTCTGCTCCCCATTGTACGTTGGCATACTTGCCGGTAAAATATGGGTTACTTACAGGTCCTTCACGCAATGTCCTAAAAAATCTCCACAGTGAGCCAACTCCGAGTACGTGACCCATTTCATGAACAATCACTTCCTCAAAAAGATCCAACTGATCCAAAAAGGCAAGGTCGGCAACATCAAAGAACATAACGCCCGATAATGTCAGATAATCTTCAGAGCGGGCAAACCGAGGACCGGCCTGACCGAGAATACCACCGGGACCATCGATCGATGCAATGGCAACCTCAATGATGATGTCATCCAGCGTTTCACCGGCCTCCACTACCGGAGGAAAACCAAAAAATGCAGATGGGATCGGGGTTGTCGGTGTGATAGAGGGTACATCACCAATAATGATGCGCTCCCAACGCGCCTTCGCAGCCTCAAAAACCTCCTGCTGACGTTCCGTAACAGGGGTGATATACTTTAAGGTTATATCAAATCTGCCACGTTCTTCCGCAGGCTTCATTAATTCGCCACCATCTTTTGACGAACTGGTTGCCTGGATAACAATCGGATCTGTTTGAAATGGATTTAATGATAAAGTACCTCCCAGATTCTTTTGCGTTACATTCGGATCCTCATTGATTTCGTCTGAACAGCCAACCATAAAGATTAATGCGACAAATAAGCATTTGAAAGAAGAAAGAAAGGAGAATCGACCAGGAATATTCCTTACGATTCCCGCAGATGCGGACGTAGATTTTGTGTTCATGTAGGGTTAGTGGTTTAAAATAAAAATATTAAAATATTACTTACTCAATATAATCGAAATCTTGAAAATCCATCCTATTTAAGGAATAAAAATTATTGACTATCAGTCAGTAAGGGAATTATCTCAAATATGTCATCCAATTCTTGAAGAACGAATGTTGGAATATTTTCTACCTCTTTTTTAGAATCTAAAATCTTAAGACAACATGAATTAATCATACCCCTGAACAGCAAACTATTTTGAACTACTCCTTATGGAGTTTTGAACGGAGGTTGAATTAAACCCTCCCTTTATTCATCCCCAATGATTAACTTGGGAGCTATGAAAATTTCAGATGTACTCCTTTTTCTCATCATCCCTATCGCAGCATGCCAGGGTTCAGGAGAAAAGAATGAAGCAACAATCGATACAACCCCGAAATCCGGAAATCCCGTCTTCCCCGGTCAGTACGCGGATCCGGAGGTAATCAGGTATGACGATACCTTCTGGATCTATCCAACATATTCAGACGAATATTCCCGGCAGGTATATTTTGATTGTTTTTCCTCACCCGACCTTGTGAACTGGACAAAACATGAAAGAATCCTGGATACTGCCCGCGTATCCTGGGCCGACAGTGCCATGTGGGCTCCCGGGGTGATCCGCAAGAATGATAAATATTACTTGTTCTTCGGTGCCAATGACGTCCATCCGGGAGAAACCGGAGGCATAGGTGTGGCCGTAGCGGACAGCCCTGAAGGACCTTATCAGGACCTCATTGGAAAACCCCTGATCGGCACCATTGAAAATGGTGCCCAGCCCATCGATCAGTTTATTTTCCGTGAGAATGACAGCACATACCTGATGTATTACGGTGGCTGGGGACATTGTAATGTGGTGAAACTAAACAGTGACTTTACAGGGCTTGTCCCTTTTGATGACGGCACAATCTACAAAGAGGTCACGCCCGACAATTATGTCGAAGGACCTTTCATGTTCAAAAAAGATGATACGTATTATTTTATGTGGTCGGAAGGAGGCTGGACCGGTCCGGATTACCGGGTGGCCTATGCAATATCAGACTCACCCTTCGGACCTTTTCAGCGTGAAGGAATTATCCTGCAGCAGAATCCTGAAATTGCGACCGGAGCCGGACACCATTCTGTTCTGCATATTGAGGAGGACGACAGTTACTATATCGTTTACCACAGGCGGCCCCTGGGAGAAACCGACAGGAATTTCCGGGTGACGTGTATCGACCGCATGGAATTCGACGATCATGGAAAAATAATGCCTGTGAAAATTACCAATGAAGGCGTTTCCAGTAAATTATTGAGTGATCAAAAAAAACATTAAACGGCACAAACATCCCTAATTCAACCGGTTCCATCTCTTTCTTGCGATTACCACTGAGAAAAAATCTGAGATCTGCTTTGCCGAAAGGATAAAAAGAACCGGCATGATGGGAATTAGAAATCTGCCATCCCAGTCGACACTTGTTAAACCAACAATAACAATATGACAACTCAGGTATACCATCACAAACACTTTAACCAGGTATTCAGATTTAAAAATCTGTCTGATCGTCAGGATATACAGGGGGATCAAAATCATACTATTAAAAACATTATGCACCCCTGACCAGAATGGTCTTACATGCAGTAAAAAATAAAAGATTTTAGCTAAAGTTAATTTCAGCCAATAGCCAAAATTAAAGAAGATGAAATAAATCAATCTGCTGAGCGGAGCGTATTCATCTGAAAGGATCTTAAGATGTGATGGCGGATCAACAACAAGAGTCTGATATGATTCATAAGAGCTTACCGTTGTAATTCCGTAAATAATCTCACCCATCTGATAGTTTTCCATTATCAGGTAGGTCTCCAGCATCTTGTTCAGCAATAAAATAGCCAGGACTATGCCAGCGAACATTACACCCTTTATATAGTAGACATTAAGTCGGTCCGACCTCTGAATCAACATATAAACAGTGACAAAAAAAGCAATCAAAATAGCAATACCTGTAGGCTTGATCAAAAAAGAAAGAAGGATGAATATGGCTGTCAGCAGTATCCATAAATAAGAAATTCTTTTGTCCCGAAACCATGAAACAAGCAGGTAAAAAGTGATAATAATCGTATTCAAATAAAAGGACTCACAGAGGATATATGAATTCCAAAAGCTGATCTCAACGAACAACAGATACAAACAACTTCCGGCAAGCGCAGCATTTTTATCATTATAAAGTCTGAAGACAGACAGGTACAGAAAAAGTAAACCAATCAGACTGTATGCATACTGAGCCATGACCAGGTAAATCTCATTATCGGATTGCGCCAGAAGTCTTATCACATAAATGAATCCCACATATCCGATATACCAGAAATTATGTGTTTCAAAATAAAAGCCGTTGCGAAGATTACTTGCATACTCAAGATAGCGGTGTGAATCATTTACAATTTTCACTCCAAGGCTATTGTAAACGAAAATTGATAAAACTGTAAAAAGAATTGCGATGATCGCCAGGTGATGCTTGCAGGTAATTGCCTTGACTTTCTGTTGACGCATGTGTCGAAATTAATGCAAACTGTTAAATCGAACATCCTTTTAAAGGAAAATCAAAGATCACAAATTTATAGCCGGGCGAATGGAATAATAATGTACGGAAAATTATAGATGATCGCGTGAATCATGCGTGGAAAAAATGAGTCAGGTAAGTGTGCAGTTTTTTCCACACCCTGATACTAAATCCCTGTTAAAACACCGCGCACGCAGCTAATAGGGATGGCAGGATTTATGCATCTATTAAATGTGAATTGATGTTGAATTAAAATGTCGAATAATGAAAAGATTAGAAAATAAAAAAGTAGCAATATTAGCCACCAATGGCTTTGAAGAAAGTGAACTGGTAGTGCCAATGCAAGTACTGGAAACTCATGGAGCGAACGTCGATATTGTTTCCCTAAAATCCGGAAAAATCAAATCATGGAGCGATGGAAACTGGGGAAAAGATTATGATGTGAATGAAACCGTAGCCAATGTGAAGGCCGATGAATATGACGCTCTCGTCCTGCCTGGTGGTGTTATTAATCCTGACCTTCTCAGGAGGGACGAAAATGCGGTTGAATTTGTACATACTTTCTTTGAACAACATAAACCAGTCGCAGCAATCTGCCATGGTCCATGGTTATTGGCTGAAGCGGATGTCTTGCGAGGCAGGAACGTGACATCATTTCATTCAATCCGAACCGACATCAGGAATGCCGGTGCGAACTGGATGGATAAAGAAGTAGTTGTCGACCAGGGACTTGTAACATCACGAAGTCCGGCCGATCTGGATGCCTTCAATAAAAAACTGGTAGAAGAAATACTGGAAGGCAAGCATGCCGAGCAAACCGTATAATAGAATCACATTAATACTTGAGCTGAGGCCGTTTCAATTTTTGAAACGGTCTTTTTTTAATTCCGCTTTTTTAGCAATCGCTACTACATGGAAATCGAAGGGTTACTTATGTGAACTTCCCTGTATTGACAACAGAATCATTTGTTTAAACATTTATTTTTTAAAATTCATTTCTATGCTATCCTATCTCGTTTATGTAAGTCAGCGAAATTCAACCTGCACCCAGGAAGAGATCGACAAGATCCTGGAAGCCTGTGAACGAAACAATAACCACACTGATGCTACGGGAGTTCTGCTATATTCAGAAACGAAGTTCATTCAGTACCTTGAAGGCGATTATAAGAATATTATCGGACTATATGATAAAATTAAAAAGGATCCGCGCCATAAAAATGTGGTGATGGTGCAGATGGGTCAGACGGAAAAAAGACTATTCCCATCCTGGCAGATGGGCTCTAAAAAATTCTCTGAAAATAAAATTGATTTCAAGACAGGGATGAGTAATGAGGATTCAGCGATCTTCAGAAATATCCTGAATGGCAAAGAACAAACTGGCAACCAGAGTCTTAATTTGATCCAGAAGTTCTTCAATTAGTTTTTACATACCTAATCCAAACCGGGCCGGGCAAATTGCTCCGGCCTTTTTTTTGTTCCTGTTCCATTGAATATAGTTTGCCTGAATTTTACAACCGGCAAAAATGATTCGTTACAAATTGTTTAAATTATGGGCGGTTGAATTAATTTGTTAAATGCCATCAATGGAACGTAACTATGTGATCGGTCTGGATTTTGGAACCGATTCTGTTCGTGCGGTACTCGTAGACGCCAAAAACGGCCAAACCCTGGAAACCAGTGTCCACCATTACCGGCGGTGGAAGCAGGGTAAGTATTGTGATGCCTCCTCATCCCGATTCCGTCAGCATATCCTCGACCATACAGAGGGTATGGAGGCGGTCATATCTGAAGTAAGGGCTAATTCGGGTATTGATCCATCGTTGATTCGTGCCATATGTATTGATACTACCGGTTCATCTCCGGTTCCGGTGGATAAAAATGGCACAGCACTGTGCCTCCTGCCGCAATTTGAGGAAGATCCCGATGCCATGATGGTATTATGGAAAGATCATACATCGATTAAGGAAGCGGAGGAGATCAATCACATAGCCAAAACCTGGGGAGGAATTGATTATACGAAGTATGAAGGCGGTATTTATTCCTCGGAATGGTTCTGGGCAAAAATTCTCCACATTTACAGGACAAATGCAACAATAAAAGACTCGGCACATTCATGGATGGAACATTGTGATCTGATGACCTGGATACTGACAGGCCAAAAAGATCTGGCTTCTTTCAGACGCAGCCGCTGTGCAGCCGGTCATAAGGCCATGTGGCATGAATCATGGGGCGGGTTGCCCGAAGACGATTTCCTCATGCGACTGGACCCCGCACTCGTTACCCTTAAAAAGAATTTGTATAGCGATACATACACTTCCGACCAGGTAGCCGGAAATTTATCGCGGGAATGGGCCGAAAAAACGGGCCTTACAGAAAATACCATTTGTGCTGTGGGAACCTTTGATGCCCACGCAGGCGCAGTAGGTGCGGAAGTAGAGGAATTTACACTTGTTCGCGTAATGGGGACCTCCACCTGTGATATCATCGTCGCTCCGGAGGACGCCATCGGAACCAATACAGTCGAGGGAATCTGCGGCCAGGTGAATGGATCAGTAATTCCGGGAATGATCGGCCTTGAGGCAGGCCAATCTGCATTTGGCGATTACCTGGCATGGTTCAGGGATGTTCTCACATGGCCTGTTAATCACTTTCCGGGTCTTTCAGAAGCCGAAAAGGAATCCTTAAAGGAATCCCTTATTGAAAAACTTACAGCGGAAGCTGAAAAAACTCCATTGGACCGGTCGGCGCCTGTGGCCCTTGACTGGATCAATGGCCGAAGGACACCTGATGCAAACCAGGAACTGAAGGCTGCCATAGTAAACCTCAACCTGGGTACAGGGGCTCCTGAAATTTTCCGCTCCCTGGTGGAAGCCATATGCTTCGGGTCAAGAAAAATCGTCGAACGGTTCCGGGAGCAAGGGGTTGAAATCAAGGAAGTGGTCGGAATCGGTGGTGTTGCGAAAAAATCCTCCTTCATCATGCAAACACTCGCCGATGTACTTGATATGCCCATCAAAATCGCAACCTCTGAACAGGCCCCCGCGCTTGGAGCAGCGATGTATGCGGCTACCGCAGCAGGACTTTACCCTTCAGTACATGATGCCACAAAAAGTATGAGTAACGGGTTTGATACAACTTATTTCCCAAAGCCGGAAAATGTTCAAATTTATAATGAACTGTATCAAACTTATAACAAACTGGGAGCATTTGTAGAAACAGAAACCCGAACCAATGTCGAAATATAAAGCACTGAAGGAAGAATGCTTTGAAGCCAATATGCAGCTTCCCAAACTGGACCTGGTCATTTACACCTTCGGAAATGTTAGTGCCATGGACCGGGATCTGGGTGTCTTTGCCATAAAACCAAGCGGCGTTCCTTACACCTCCCTCAAAGCAGAAGATATCGTTATTGTAGACCTCGAAAATAATATTGTCGAGGGGAAACTGCGACCCTCTTCCGACACAAAAACTCATTCCTACTTATATCGTGAATGGGAAGATATTGGCGGAATCTGCCATACACATTCCACCTATGCGGTATCCTGGGCACAGGCCCAGAGGGATGTCCCGATTTTTGGCACAACGCATGCCGATTACCTGGTTAGCGATATTCCTTGTGCGCCTCCGATGTCTGATGCCCTTATTGAAGGGGATTATGAGCACAATACAGGGCAGCAGATCACAGATCATTTTCGGAAAAACGGACTTGATCACCGGGAAGTGGAGATGGTCCTTGTGGGTAATCATGCCCCATTTACCTGGGGAAGCAGCGCATCCCAGGCAGTATTCAATTCAAAACTGCTGGAAGAATTGTGCAGGATGGCATACCTCACTCTGAATATCAATCCGGAAGCACCTCGTTTAAAGGAGGCGTTGATCCGGAAGCATTATGAAAGAAAACATGGAAAGAATGCCTACTACGGGCAAAATTGAACATATGAATGCATTAGAAAATTATGAAATCTGGTTCATCACAGGAAGTCAGCACCTCTATGGCGACCAGGTCCTGCGCAATGTTGCAGTACACTCCGAGGAGGTAGCGAATTATTTTGATGCACATCAGGATATACCGGTACGGATCAGGTACAAGACTGTCGTAAAATCGCCGGATGAGATCACCACTATAATCAGGGAGGCAAATAATTCATCCAAGTGCATCGGGCTGATCCTTTGGATGCATACCTTCTCCCCGGCAAAGATGTGGATCCAGGGTCTCAAAATTTTGAACAAACCCTTTGTTCATCTCCACACCCAATACAATGCCGGCATTCCCTGGTCGGAAATTGACATGGATTTCATGAATGAGAACCAGTCGGCTCATGGAGACCGTGAATTCGGACATATTGCTACGCGGCTCAGGTTACGACGAAAAGTGATCGTAGGTCACTGGAAAGAAAAATCGGTTACCGATAAACTGGCGCAATGGTCGCGTACAGCTGCTGGCTGGAATGCCTTGCAACATGCCAAAGTCGCCCGCATCGGGGATAATATGCGCGAGGTGGCCGTGACAGAAGGGGATAAGGTAGAAGCTCAGATAAAACTCGGCGTATCGGTAAATGGCTATGGTGTTGGCGATCTGGTGCGGTACGTAAATAATATTTCAGACAGTGATATTGTTCAACTACTGGAAGAGTATGCCGAAAGTTATGTCATGCCGAATGATGTACGGAATAGTGACCACTTAAAGGAGGCTGCCCGGATTGAACTTGGCCTTCGGGCATTTATGACTGAAGGCGGTTTTCACGCTTTCACCGATACCTTTGAAAATCTTCACGGGTTGCGGCAACTTCCCGGGATCGCTACCCAGCGGCTAATGCAGGACGGGTACGGTTTTGGTGCGGAAGGTGACTGGAAAACATCAGCACTGGTATACGCAATTAAGGTCATGGACCAGGGACTTACTGGCGGTTCTTCCTTCATGGAAGATTATACCTATGATTTCGGATCCGGACGCTCCCGTGTCCTGGGCTCACATATGCTCGAAATTTGTCCGTCCATCGCTTCCGGAAAACCATCCTGCGAAGTGCATCCCCTAAGTATCGGAGGAAAAGAAGATCCCGCAAGACTGGTTTTTGATGTAGATTCCGGACCGGCTATCAATGTATCACTCATTGATATGGGAACCAGATTCAGGTTACTTGTGAATGAGGTGGATGTGGTGAAACCGGAGCATTCACTTCCAAAGCTTCCCGTTGCCCGGGTTCTATGGGACCCCCAGCCAAATTTGGATATCGCTGCACAGGCATGGATACTGGCAGGCGGAGCCCATCATACTGTTTTCAGCAAGGCCATCACAATGGATTATATAGAAGACCTGGCTGAAATGGCCGGTATTGAGCTCGTAGTTATTGACAAGGAAACCAAAATGCGCATGTTCAGGGAATCGCTGCGCTGGAATGAAGTTTATTATCACTTATTTGAAAACAACATATAACCGATGAAGTATTACATCATTTTTGCCATTCTTCTATTCTCAGCCTGTGGAACAAAAAATACAGCGAATGAGGAAGCCTCTACTCCGGACCAAAATAATCCAACCATCGAATCACGCTCCTTCGGGAACCTGCCGGATGGACAGGAAATTGAGGAATACACCCTTAAAAACAGTTCCGGTATTGAAATGAGTGTGATCACCTACGGTGGGATCATTCGTACATTAATGCTTCCCGACAAGAATGGTGAAATGGCAGACGTGGTGCTGGGCTACGATAATATCGAAGGCTACCTTGCACAATCCCCCTATTTCGGGGCGATCATCGGCCGGTACGGAAACCGGATCGCGGATGCAAAATTTACACTCGACGGTGTTGAATATACCCTGGCAGCGAACGATGGCACCAATCACCTGCATGGAGGAGTGAAAGGGTTTGACAAGGTGGTTTGGAAAGCCACACCCGTTCAGACAGAAGATGCTGTAAGCCTTGAAATGACGTACACCAGTGAAGACATGGAAGAAGGATATCCGGGAAACCTGGAGGTTACTGTCGTCTATACCCTTAACAACAACAATGAACTCATCTTCGATTATACGGCCACGACAGATAAGACGACTATTGTAAATCTTACCAACCACGCCTACTATAACCTGACAGGTAAAGAAGGCGCCATTCTTGATCATGAACTGAAGCTGAATGCCCCGGAATATCTTCCGGTTAGTTCTTCATTGATTCCTACCGGTGTGGAATCAGTTGATGGAACTCCTTTTGATTTTACCGAATACAAACTCATTGGAGCAGAAATTGAGAACTCGAATGAACAACTCGCTAATGGAGGTGGGTATGACCATTGCTGGGTGCTGTATGAAGGCGAAGAATCATTGAATTTTGCGGCGTCAGTGATTGAGCCGACCTCAGGCAGACGAATGGATCTTTATACGACCGAACCTGGAATTCAGTTTTATACCGGAAATTTCCTGGACGGAAGTATTACTGGAAAATATGGAATAAACTATGGTTATCGTTCTGGTTTTTGCCTCGAAACACAGCATTTCCCGGATTCTCCGAATCAGCCTGAATTTCCTTCCGTTGTTTTGAACCCCGGGGAAACGTATCATACCCGCACGATGACCAAATTCATGGTTCAGGATCAGTAGTGAGATACCGGGATTAAATATTTGGTTCCCAACCGGGTTCGTATTCACGTCCCCATAGCTTCATGGCATCGGCATCCTCAATGTGACCGTTTTCCGGGTTCACCTTTAATGCCTTGTCTTTGCGATATGAAATATTGGCCAGGTGGCAAAGCAATGTGCTTTTGGCGCCCTCCTCGATGGGTGAATTCAGTTCTTCCTTGCCACGGATCGCTTCGAAAAAGTTATTCAGGTGAAGTGTCGACATGGACCCACCACCACCTAACGCTGTGCCCCCTTCATCACCGTTACCAAGTCCTTCCGACACCTGTTTTCCGCTTCGGTCGAACATACGGTACCCATTTCGGTTTACGAATACTGAACCTTCCGTACCATAGATTATGGTTCCGCGGTCTGAACCATAGGTTTGGAATGCATTTCTGCTTTTTCCATCCCAGTTGATTACGCGGTCATTTCCAAAATCAAATGTGGCATACATGGTATCATACATTTCCCAGCCATCATCCTTAAAATGCTGTTTTGCAGCATCCACATGAACATACTCGGGAAAATCAACACGCAATGCCCATCGGGCAATATCAAGTTCATGGGTCGCATTATTACCGGTTTCGGCTGTGCCCCATTTCCAGCCATACCAATGCCAGTTGTAATTCCATGTATCATGCCGATAGGATTCCCGCGGCGCGGGTCCCTGGAAGAGCTCCCAGTTCAGATCCGCCGGTGGCGCGGCAGGTGATGGCACCGGGACTTCCCCGCGGTTATTGCTGTAGAATGCAACGGCTTTATATGCCCTGCCAATGGCACCCCTGTGAATTTCATTGATCACTTCGATGCTGCGTGGTGCAGATCGTTGCTGATTTCCCATTTGCACGACCCGATCGTATTTCTGCTGAAAATGAACCAGTAATTCGCCCTCCCTCGGATTATGACCGCAGGGTTTCTCCACGTATACATGCTTGCCGGCTTCCATCGCCATCCATGCACCAGGCGCGTGCCAATGATCTGGCGTCGCATTCAAAATGGCGTCAACCTTCTTGTCGGCAATTATTTCCCGAACATCATCCGTATGTTTTGGCTTGTAGGAAATCTTATCCTTCAGATCTGCTGCCACCCTTGTGCGCTGACTTTCTTTCACATCACAGAGATAGGATAGTTCCACATTGTAATCCTTCTGCAGGATATCATAATAGGCTCCGACTCTCCGCCCTAATCCGATAAACGCAATATGAATACGGTCATTGGCTCCCATGATGCGCCCATAACTTTTTGCTGAAAGACCCAGGGCCAGTCCGCCTGCACCCAGCGCAGATTTAAGAATGAAATTTCTCCTGTTATCCATAGTTTTAATTTAAAATTCCCGGATCTTGATGTTTTTGAAATGTACCGTGTTTCCATGATCCTGCAGCAGGATCGGACCCTCCGGAATCCGGCCGAAATTCTCCCATTTCTGATATTTGCTATAAGCTACAAGGGCTTTGAACATCTGGGAAAAGCGGTCATATTCGACCACCTTCTCATTATTCAGCCAGTGCTCAACATGACCATTTCTCGAAACAATCCGCGCACGATTCCAGCGACCGATTCCTTTAAACTGTTTCGGCCGGCCGGGAACCGACAGGTTTTCGGCTGATATGAGATCGTAGAGTGAACCGATGGTCCTGTTCCCTTCCACGCCCATTTTAGCATCAGGATGCCGCTGGTCATCCAGTATCTGAAATTCACAACCTATGGCAGATCCTTCTGCCTTGTTGAGTTCAGGGTCCACAAAATATTTGATTCCGCTGTTTGCACCTTCGGTTATCTTGAAATCAACGATCAGCTCAAAATCTGAAAAGGATTCTGTGGTGATAATATCTCCCGGTCCGGTTGATTCTCCGCCGTCGGTGGCGAGCACTGTAAGCTCTCCATTATTAATTTCCCAGCCGGAGGCAGGAAAGCCATCAATCTTTGCACCCTTCCAGCCGTTGGTTGTTTTCCCGTCCCAGAGGAGACGCCAGCCATGATCCTGCTCATAGGCACTCAACCTGTTGTCAAGAAAGCTCAGCTCCTCAACCGTAGGATCTGTTTGCCACCGATGCTTGTCGAGATTCTCCGTGGCTATCCGTATATTCTTCCATTTTACTTCAGCACCTTCAAGTGATTTGTCATTCCCTATTGAGTGAATTTGCAATGCAATAAATCCTTCCGGGGTGAGATCATCCACCAGTCGTGCACACTGAACTCCATTGATCCATGTATTAAGCGTGTTCCCGATAAATTCAATATGAAACGTATTCCAGGATGCCATCTTGAATGCGGACATGGCCTTGGTATTCCTCGAGAGGGGGTACATCCATCCGCGGCGGGACTCATCATATATACCTCCGCTGAATGCCCTGTCACTCGGGTCAATCTCCACCTGGTAACCATGTGCCCTGCCATCCATATAATCCTCATAACTGTTGGAGCGTACCAGTATACCGCTGTTCAGCTGTGTATCACAATACACCTCAAATTCGAGAATGAAATCGGTGTAGTTCTCCCGTGTTGCCAAAAATGAATTGGGTGAATCTGTAACCGCTGTTCCAATGAGCACCCCATCTTCCACCCGAAATGGCGCCTTTCCATTCACAAGCTCCCAGTTCGAAAGTTTGTTCCCCGTAATCAGATTTTTCCAATCCGATTGTGCCTGAACCGTCAAAATGCTCACGGTTATCAGCATAAAAGCCATCAGGCCTGTTCCAATCCTTGCCATAGTGATCTTAAAGGTTAATACTGTGTAATTTATACACACTTCTGAGTTTTTGCAAGTCCGCAAAGAACAATTGGAATATAAAAATTCCATGCCACATTCGGGATGATTATTCCGATTTAGTTTAAAATTGAATCATTGATAAATCACTGAGTTTTTTATTAAACTTGAATCATTAACGGAAAATCAGAATTCAATCGTGGTGACGGCATTTCCCCAATTTCGTAAAACGATCAGCAGTATTGATCAGGATTCCTATTCCTGCCCAATCACCGTTGATTGCGCCATATTCGGATTTCAGGATGGGGAATTACAACTCCTGCTGGTTAAAAGGGCCATAGAACCCTATAAAGACATGTGGCTCCTTCCCGGCGGGGCTGTTGAAGAAGGGCAATCACTGAACGAAGCCATGAATGCAGTTCTTTTCCACCTCACCGGCATCCATGGCATACATAAAGAACAGGTAAAGTGCTATGGAGACCCGGGTCGCCACCCTGTCCGACGGGTTGTCACATTGTGCTACTATGCACTCATCAAGCCTGAAAATCATCCGGTCATTCCGAAGAGCTATATCTCTGATTTCAAGTGGTTCCCATTTTCAGAAATTCCGCACCTGGCCTTTGATCATGACGAGCTGGTACGGGACGCGCATGAACTGCTTCAGCGAAATCTTGAAGAAAAACTTCTTTTCGATGAACTTCTGCCTGAAAAATTTACCCTCAGGGAGCTCCAGAATCTATATGAATCCATTTTGGGCGTTTCACTGGATCGAAGAAACTTCAGAAAAAAAATGATCCAAAAGAATCTGCTTGTAAATACCGGGGAGAAAAAGCCGGGCTTACGTGGTGGCCCTGAGCTCTATAAGTTGAAATAGTTAGTATTCTCATTGCATTATTTTATTTCTGTGTCTACCTTACACACTTAATAATATTTCGTCCCCCAAAAGACATTATATTTCTATTCATAAGGGTTTAGCTTATATTTTGTGGGGGACGATTTTTTTAGCCCAATATTTATGGTGCCTGCTTACTCGGATTATATCGGACGGAATGTGGTCATTACAGGCGGCGGCGGAGTAATCTGCGGACACATGGCTCGCACATTCGCAAGCCAGGGCGCCAATGTAGCCATCCTTGATATTTCCCTCGAAGCCGCCAAAATTGTGGCCGACGAAATTAACGGGCTGGGAGGATCTGCCATCGCCGTTCAGGCGGATGTATTATCCAAGAGCAGTCTTGAAAATGCAAGAAAGGAACTGCATGATCACTTTGGCCCCTGCCAGATCCTGATCAATGGTGCTGGCGGCAATCATCCTAAGGGTACCACCGGGATGGTGATGCACGATGAAACACAAAAATCCCTCACTTCATTTTTCGATCTTGACCCTGACAGCATTCAGTTTGTTTTTAACCTGAATTTTATCGGGACCCTTTTGCCAACGCAGGTATTTGCAGAAGATATGGTGAATGTGGAAGGAAGCGTGATCCTCAACATTTCTTCGATGAATGCTTATCGCCCCCTTACCAAAATCCCTGCGTACAGTGGTGCAAAAGCGGCTGTATCGAATTTTACAGAATGGCTGGCCGTTTATTTTGCCAAGAGCAATATTCGCGTCAATGCACTTGCCCCGGGATTTTTCCTGACGAATCAGAACCGGGCATTATTGCTGGATGATAATGAGCAACTCACACCCAGGGGTCAGACAATACTCGACCATACCCCCCAGGGGCGTTTCGGTGACCCGTCCGATCTTGATGGGGCTATGCTCTGGATTTGCAGTGACAGTGCGAAATTTGTGACCGGCGTAATCCTTCCTGTTGACGGGGGATTCAATGCGTTCAGCGGAGTATAAAAAATTGATTTATGAAGCTCTCTAAATACTCATTCGGCATAGGTGATCGTTTTGGTATGCAGGGAAGCTACCAGCTGAAAGCCTTTATTTTACTTGAGGAACAAGGCATACCGGTAACACCTGTCTGGAATAAATCACACCGTGAACACCTTACTGTAGGAACGAAACCGGCATCCGTAATGGAGGAAGCTTTGAAGGCTGTGAGCAAACTCAACCGGACTATTAATTTTCATGTAGATGCCGACCATATCACTTTAAAAACAGTGAATGATTACATTGAGCATGCAGATTTTTTCACGATCGATGTGGCGGAACAAATAGGCAAACCGCTTTCAAGCGGGGAAATGGAGAAATTTCTTGAAACCTTCACAGCATATCCGGCGAGCCCATCAAGTGACCGTTCTTTCGTGATTGATGAGTCTCATACCCGTGAACTCGGCGATAAGTACTGGAAAGCTGCTTTAGAAGCAGGGCGTATTTATTCTCTTATCGCTTCCAAAAAAGGCGGGGATAATTTCATTGCAGAAATTTCAATGGATGAGGTCCCCCATCCTCAGAGTCCGACCGAGTTATATTTCATTTTAAAAATGATGCGTATCAATGGTGTGCATCTTCAGACCATTGCACCGCGATTTCCCGGCAGGTTTAATAAAGGGATTGATTATGAGGGCAACCTTTCAGAATTCGAATCCTTATTTCGTCAGTACCTTTCAGCGGTAAAGTCTGCAATCAACGATTTTATGTTGCCTGAAAATCTTAAATTGAGTATTCATACCGGCAGCGACAAATTTTCGCTTTACCCGATAATGAACAGATTGATAAAGGAGGCGGATATGGGTATACATTTAAAGACGGCAGGAACCACGTGGCTCGAGGAAGCAATTGGCCTGGCAGAAGGCGGAGACGATGCCACCAGGTTTATTGCCGCCATCTATTCGGAAGCGTTCGATCGGTTTGAAGAATTAACATCCAACTATTCAACGGTATTAAATATCGACCGGAATGAATTATTAACGCCGGAAGAATTCTCAAAACTGCAGCCCGATGAAATGGGCGCCATCATCAGGCATGACAAATCGAATAACTCGTATAACCCCCATGTTCGTCAGCTAATGCATACTGCCTACAAGATCGCAGGCGAAAATTACGATCAATTCCAGGAGCTTGTTGCAGACCATGAAATATCTATTGGAACTAATGTTTGTGATAATATTCTGAACCGGCACCTCAAACCCCTATTCACATGAGCCTCGAACAAACCTGGCGTTGGTACGGACCAAATGATCCCGTAAGCCTTGCTGATATCAAACAGGCCGGCGCAACGGGCGTCGTCACCGCGCTACATCACATTCCCAATGGTGAGATCTGGGAACTTTCGGAAATTATGAAGCGCAGGGAAGTGATTGAATCGGTGGGATTGCAGTGGTCAGTCGTCGAGAGTATTCCCGTACATGAGGATATAAAAAAACAGACCGGGAATTTCAGACTCTATATCGAAAATTACTGTAAAAGCATCCAAAATCTCGGCAAGGCAGGGGTGGACACGGTATGTTATAATTTCATGCCAGTACTGGACTGGACACGAACAGACCTGGCTTATGAAATGCCAGACGGATCACGTGCACTTTATTTTGACAAAACAGCCTTTGCGGCCTTTGAATTATATATTCTGTCACGTGAAGGAGCAGAATCTGCCTATTCTGACGAAGAGAAATCGGCTGCCCGAAACTATCTGGATTCACTGACAGATCAAGGCAGAGGCGAGCTGATCAACAATATTATTGCAGGTCTTCCAGGGGCAGAAGAAGGATATTCACTGGATACCTTTAATGATGTTCTCAGGGCCTATGATAATATAGGTGAACAGGAATTACGCGAACACCTGATCTACTTCTTACGAAATATTATACCGGCAGCCGAGGAGGCCGGGGTTCGGATGGCTATTCATCCCGATGATCCTCCTTATCCGATTCTTGGCCTGCCGCGTGTGGTGAGTACTGAAAGTGATGCCAAAATATTGCTTGAAGCTGTAGACAGCCATGCAAACGGGCTCTGCTTTTGCACGGGCTCCTTCGGGGTTCGTGCCGACAATGATCTGCCCGGTATGGTACAGCGTCTCGGCGACCGGATTAACTTTATCCATTTGCGCAGTACCCGCCGTGATGCAAAAGGAAATTTCTTTGAAGCAGATCATCTCGACGGGGATGTAGACATGTACAGTGTAATGAAATATCTGTTGCTGGAGCAGGCAAAACGCCGGCAAGAGGGCCGGAGGGATCATCGCATGCCTATGCGTCCCGACCATGGCCATCAGATGCTTGATGACCTGAAAAAACAAACGAACCCCGGCTATTCGGCAATTGGCCGATTGCGGGGACTGGCAGAATTACGTGGACTGGCAATGGGAATAAGTAAATCATTAGGACTATGAGAGAATTTTTGAGCCATAATTTTCTTCTTAATTCACCAACTGCTGAAAAACTGTATCACGATTATGCGGAAGGGATGCCCATCATTGATTATCATAACCACTTATCCCCGAAAGACATTTCAGAAAACAGGCGGTTTGAAAATTTAACAGACGCCTGGCTGGAAGGGGACCATTACAAATGGCGTGCAATGCGTGCGAATGGCATTGATGAAAAATACATCACAGGAAATGCATCCGCCGAAGAGAAGTTTATGAAATGGGCCGAAACCGTCCCTTTCACATTACGAAATCCGCTTTACCACTGGACCCATCTGGAATTACGAAGATATTTTGAAATTACCGACCTGCTCAATAGAAATACGGCTACCACAGTTTATAAAACGGCAGGCGATTTCCTATCGAAGCCCGGCTATGGTTGCCGTGGGCTTTTGAAAATGATGAAGGTAAAGCTCGTTTGTACAACCGATGATCCTGCCGATGATCTGCGCCATCATAAAAATATGAACGATCCGGATCTGAAGATGCTTCCATCATTCCGGCCGGATAAAATATTTAAAATCGATGATCCGGAATTTTTCAATAGCTACATTGATTCACTGGAAAAAATATGTGGTTTAGAGATCAGGTCGTTTGATAATCTCCTGTCCGCACTCGAAAACAGGATCATTTATTTTCATGAAGCTGGTTGCCGTTTAGCAGACCATGGACTTGAGCAACTGTATACCATGAATTTCACAGCTGCTGAAATCCGTTCCATATTTGATAACGCCAGGAATGGAATACAAATCTCTAAAGAAGACAGGAATAAATTCACCATGGCTGTTCTGGTTGAGTTATGCCGGATATATAACCGCATGGGATGGACACAGCAATTCCACCTGGGAGCCATTCGGAATAACAGCAGCCGGATGATGCGGAATCTTGGGCCTGACACCGGATTTGATTCCATTGGTGATTTTCCGCAGGCAAAAACTCTTTCGGAATTCCTCAATGCCCTCGATAATACAAATGAGTTGACACGCACAATCATTTATAATCTCAACCCCTCAGACAATGAATTAATGGCTGCAATGGCCGGTAATTTTAATGACGGGACGATCCCCGGAAAAATCCAGTATGGTGCCGCGTGGTGGTTTCTGGATCAAAAAGACGGAATTGAAAAACAACTGGATGCACTATCCACCATTGGGCTTTTGGGCAGGTTCATTGGTATGTTGACCGACTCCAGAAGTTTTCTTTCTTTTCCCCGTCATGAGTATTTTCGAAGGATCCTTTGCAACCTGCTGGGCAATGAAATCGAAATGGGGCAATTACCCAATGATCCTGATCTGGTGGGTGGGATGATCCAAAATATCTGTTATAACAATGCGGTTCAATATTTTTCTTTTAACGAATTAGGGTAAATTGAAGAATGGTATTAAGTCTGGGTGAAATAATATTACGATTCGGCACGCTGAACAACGAAAAGTTTGAACAGGCTTCGGCTTTTGGTATATCCTACGGCGGCTCCGAGGCTAACGTATTAATCGGGTTAAGTCAATTGAATGTTCAGGGCCGGCTGCTTTCAAGAGTTCCCAATAACGCGATCGGCAATACGGCCATTCAAAAGATCCATTCCTATCATGTGGATACTTCCTATATTTCGCACGGCGGTGAGCGCATGGGATTATATTATCTCGAACATGGCGCATCCGTACGGGCAGGAAACATCCTCTATGACAGGAAGCATGCCTCCTTTAACACGTTAACAACAGACGACATCAACTGGGGTTCATTATTTGAAGGAGTGACATGGTTTCATTGGTCGGGTATTACGCCGGCGCTATCAAAAAATGCTGCCGATTTATGCCGTGCCTGTATTAATGAGGCATCAAAACGGGAAATCCCGATTTCTTGTGACCTTCATTTCAGAAAATCGCTTTGGGACTATGGCGTTTCGCCAATAGACCTGATCCCGGGATTCCTTAAAAAGACTACTGTATTGGTCGGGGATCCAATAACTATAGGCCGAATGACCGACGATGAGTTTCCCGATGAGGCCGCGCATCTTGATGAAAAGGAAATCCTGGATTTCTTCCGAAGTACCCAGGAGAAATTTCCGTCAATAAAGACTCTTGCCATGCTATCCCGTGAAGTTATCAGTGCCAGCGATAATAAATTAAAAGGTATCCTTTACGATGGGCAGCCTTTCGTCTCCTCTGCCTATCGGGTAAGCCCGATAATTGACAGGATCGGGGGAGGAGATGCATTCATGGCCGGGTTGATTTACGGCAAAATTAATGAGTTGCCGCTCCAGGAAAATATTGAATTTGCGACGGCTGCAGGAGCCTACAAACATACAATTCCGGGAGATCACCTGGTAGGGAATCTCGAAGACATTAAATCAATCATCAATACCTCGCTGCGAGGAAAATTAAACCGTTAACCGATTGAAGAACAGCATTAAACTCATGCAAAAGTCCGGGATGGTACCTGTATTTTATCATCCTGATCCGGAGATTTCAAAAAAGGTTGTACAGGCCAGTTATGATGCAGGGATCCGGGTATTTGAATTTACGAACAGGGGCGAAAATGCCATGGAAGTTTTCAATTCACTTCAAAACTATTGTAAAGAGTTGATGCCGGATATGATTTTGGGAGCGGGTTCTGTCATGGATAAAGAATCCGCTAAATCCTTTATTGACATGGGAGCCGGTTTCATAGTGGCCCCATTATTTTATTCCGAAGTTATGGACATATGCCAGGAACAGGACATCCCCTATATTCCCGGCTGTGGTTCAGTCACCGAAATTGGAAATGCCCAGCGCGCAGGTTCTGAGCTTGTTAAATTATTTCCCGCGAATGTTCTGGGTCCTGGATTCATCAGGTCATTACTGGGGCCAATGCCATGGAGCCTGGTAATGCCCACAGGCGGTGTCAAGCCCGAGAGGGAAAACCTCAGGGAATGGTTCGATGCCGGTGCATTTTGTGTAGGAATGGGCTCAGCGCTTTTTTCTTCGGAGTTGGTAAATGGCCCCTCAGGTCTACTGACAAATAAAATCATGGAAGTTTTGCAGATAATCAGGGAGGTACGTCATGGTTAGGTTAATGGTGCTCATGGGAGCGATTCTCTTTTTATTCAGTTGCGGAAAAGAAGACAGCATAAAGGAGCTAAAGCTGGCGCATGGTCTTGATGTTACGCACCCCGTACACAAAGGAATTGTTGATTTTGCCCGACGCGTCGAAGAAAAATCCGACGGAAAATTAACTGTACGGATTTATCCCAACGGTCAGTTGGGCAATGAGCGGGAATGTCTTGAACTGCTACAGATTGGCAGTGTAGCCATTACGAAAGTATCTGCCGCTGTAATGGAAAATTTTGTGCCCAGTTATAAAGTATTGGGCCTTCCTTACCTCTTCAGGGATGGAGATCATTTGTTCCAGGTCCTGGAAGGTTCCATCGGAGATGATTTGCTTGCACAGGGCGAACGTTACAGACTGCGCGGCCTCTGTTTTTATGATGCCGGCAGCCGAAGCTTTTACACAAAGGATGTACCTGTAAACAGTCCGGCAGATCTTGACGGCCTGAAATTACGGGTCATGAAAAGCAATACAGCAGTCAATATGGTAACTGCCCTGGGAGGGTCTCCCACACCCATTTCTTTTGGAGAATTGTATACAGCGTTGCAGCAGGGAGTGGTAGACGGGGCAGAAAACAATCCTCCAAGTTTTTATTCCGCCCGGCATTATGAAGTCTGTAAGTATTATTCTCTCGACGAGCATACCATGGTTCCGGATGTCCTTTTGATCAGCACAGAATGGTGGAACCGCCTGAGTGATCAGGAAAAGGATTGGGTTACGGAATCGGCTAAGGAATCAGTCGCCTATCAGCGGGAGGTATGGGCTGAGTCGGTAAAAGAATCACTTCAGAAAGTTCAGGAAGCGGGTGTGGAGATCATTTATCCGAATAAAGAAAAATTCAGTAAGGAGGTGATGTCGATCCATGAATCCTATCGTGACCAGCCTGCGCTTTATAAAATGATCACTGATATTAAAGCGACAGGTCTATGAGGGAAAAGGTCGATTCAATCCTGGCGCACATCCTTATATTTCTGATGGGTATTATGGTGCTGAATGTCCTTTGGCAGGTATTCTCACGCTATGTACTGAATGACCCCAGCGGATTCACAGATGAATTGGCGGGATTTTTAATGATATGGGTTGGGTTACTTGGTGCCGCGTTCGCCTCCGGAAAAGGGCTTCATCTCGCCATCGACATTTTACAGGACATGGTAAATGATCGAAGAAAGGTAATTCTTGAGTATTTGATCAATTCACTGATCATCCTGTTCGCTCTTAGCGTGCTTATCATTGGTGGTGGCCGGCTTGTATATCTTACTCTATACCTGGAACAATACTCTGCAAATCTGAATATTCCTGTAGGGTATGTGTATACAGTACTTCCATTGAGCGGGGTTCTCATCGCATATTACAGTATGTCGAACATTTTCAGGTTAAAATATTCTGCCGATGGGTATTAATGAAGTACTTATTCTGCTCCTAAGTTTTTTCGTGCTCCTGGCAGTTGGTGTTCCGGTAGCTTACAGCATCGGATTATCCTCACTTTTTACACTTTTGGTGAGTATGCCATCATTACCGGCAGTCACAACGCTGGCGCAGCGAATTGCGACAGGCCTGGACAGCTTTGCATTGCTGGCAATTCCGTTTTTTATTCTTTCCGGTCAGCTGATGAACCGTGGCGGAATAGCATCCCGGTTGATAGATTTCGCGAAAGTGCTTGTCGGCCGGTTGCCGGGGGGATTAGCTTATGTGAATATACTTGCATGCATGTTATTTGGCGCAATATCTGGATCTGCAGTCGCTGCCGCTTCAGCCATTGGCGGATTTATGGTACCGCGAATGGAGGAAGAAGGTTATGATAAATCCTTCAGTGCGGCCGTAAATCTCACCAGTGCAACAACCGGACTGATCATTCCTCCGAGTAATATTCTCATCATCTATTCACTTGCAAGCGGCGGCGCATCGATCGCCGCCTTATTTCTGGCAGGATATATTCCGGGGCTACTCATAGGCGCAGCTTTGATGGTGGTTGCAGGTATTCTATCGCGAAAGACCAAGGTAAAGGCTGAACCTATCACAATATCAAAGGGGTTCCACATCATGCTTCGCGCCCTTCCGAGTCTGATTCTTCTCATCATCGTCATTGGTGGAATTGTAGCTGGTATTTTTACGGCCACCGAGGCTTCCGCTATCGCGGTACTTTACACGTTCATTCTGGCATTTATATATAAGGAGATCACTTCCAGGGATATTCCTTCGATATTGCTGGAAACAGTTAAAACCACCTCCATTGTAATGCTGCTGATTGGCACATCCATGGGTATGTCCTGGGTTATGTCTTACGAAAATATCCCTCAGGATCTTACAGCATTTATGATGGGTATCAGTGATAACCCGATCATAATACTTTTAATAATCAATGCAATATTGCTCGTTGTTGGAATTTTCATGGATATCACTCCATCAGTACTCATCTTTACTCCCATCTTTCTGCCTGTCGTCACAGAGTTGGGCATGAGCCCTGTCCATTTCGGGATTATCATGGTTATGAATCTGTGCATTGGACTCTGTACACCCCCTGTAGGATCAGTTCTTTTTGTAGGATGCAGTGTTGCCGGTGTGAAGATCCGTCAGGTAATACGACCACTCGTTCCCATGTTCCTGGCGATGATCGCTGTTCTGCTGCTTACAACATTCATTCCATCACTAAGTACCTGGATCCCATCGGTCTTCGGGTTCTAGTTAGTCGTTATTTTTATTTAATGCCAAATTAATTTTCTCCCTTGCAATTTCCTTATCCTCCTCATCCGCTTCCGGCGGAAGCCAATCCGGATCAACAGGTGCATTGAGCGCGAGTGAAATGAAGAGTGGGAAGTGATCGGAACCGATGCTGGATAGACGTTTGATTTGCCGAACTGAAAAATGCTCTGAATGAAAAACATGATCAAGCGGCCAGCGTAAAAGAGGCAGCTTTGCATGGAAAGTATTGAAGAACCCCCGGCCAATCCGCGGATCAAGAAGTCCGCTAAGCCGCTGAAACCTCCGTGTGGATTTTGACCAGGCAACATCATTGAGATCACCGGCAACAATTACGGGGCCTTCAAGATTTTTAATTTCTCCAGCCAGCATAAACAGCTCCCCATCCCGCTCGGTACTTTCTTCATTTTCAGTAGGGCTGGGCGGCTTGGGGTGCACCGCAAAAAGTGTAATCCTATCCTTTCCGTTGAGTTGAATTTCTGTAATTATTGAGGGAACATCATCCTCCACAAGATATCTGGCTCGTAATTGATCGAGTTTGAACTTTGAAAACATATGCATCCCGTACATATTTGAAAGTGGTATCTTACAACTATACTGATACGTTGCCTCCAACCCGGAAAGGGCGTTCTCCCATGACTGATCGGTTTCGAGTGTAATGAAAATGTCCGGGTCCCACTTATTAACCAACCGAATGAAGCGATCATAATCGCGATTATTCATGTAAACATTGGACACCAGTATTGAAAGTCCGCTTGTAGCATCAGATGCTGGAAAAAACGGCACCTGTTTTGGATACAATGGCGTGAAA
Organism: Cyclobacteriaceae bacterium; assembly: GCA_050289805.1. Taxonomy (GTDB): domain Bacteria; phylum Bacteroidota; class Bacteroidia; order Cytophagales; family Cyclobacteriaceae; genus JAUILA01. Next base: position 216,909 of record JBNKGL010000004.1, on the reverse strand, counting down.
GGAATAATAATTATCGCTTCATAAACAATTGCCGACAGCATCGCTCCGGTCACCGCCCAGTGGTACCACTGATCAAAAGAAAAGAAATAAATATCGACAAGGATCAGGAGAATGGATAATATCAGAATTTGAACCTGCGGGAAGTCAAAAAACCTTATACTCCAGTGTGGGTTTCTGATAATTTTGACCACCACAAAAAGGATCATTAATACACTTAGCGAAATGGCAATGACTTCCATTTATTGATTTTCTGTTTTCTGTGGTTGAAATTTACATAAATCATTTGTTTCCGATGGTTTCATGCGATTCATGTTAACATATGAAAATCCTTCCCGGAGAGATAATATTCTAAATGCGCATGTTTCGATGATTTTTAGTAATCTTTATGGTTACAATTTGGTCATAAATTTAATTGATCTACGTAGACCGGCTAATTCATTGATACTCTGAGGGAGATCTAGTTTTAATCAGGTTAAAATTAACAGTATTATATGCGATTCATGAGGTTTTTAATTATACCTGTCATATTAATAGCAGCCATTGGATTTTATTTCACCAAAGACACCTCGGGTCCGCGTGAGTTTATTGAGTGCGTTAATCCATTTGACGAATTTCTGAGTATAAATTCGGTGAGGGAAGATCGTATGCCGTGGCTTGAGGATCAATATCCTGTCGCTTTAAACCACAGGATATTTGCGATGAATGCAATGACCTTTACCGGGGAGGAGGTTTTAAAAGGCAGTTACGGGCGATTTTATATTGTAGATCTTTCCATTCCCCATGATGAATATCCGAATGATAAAATGGGTTTCAATCCTGCCCGGGGCGCCAATGGATTTGATTTTGATAATTTCCTGTTTGAAATGAAGAAAAATGGGATGAGCAGCATCCCCGTTTTAAATGGAAATCTTCTGTATACCGATATTGAACAGGACACATTAATCCCGCAGGCGCAGATTCCATGGGATAACGGCGGCGACCGGGAAAATCCCATGGACTATAAAGCATTCAGTTCTTTTTTATTTCAGTTTGCTGCCAGGTATGGAAAGAATCGTTTTAAAGAAGATGGCGGAACGTTAGACAAGGATTTGATCAAGGTTATCGATAGCAATGCCAGATTGGCCGGCCTTAACCTGATTGAAGGTATTGAACCGGGAAATGAAATGGACAGGGACTGGTTTACAGATAAGGAAGAGGCGACTCCAAAGGATATGGCGGCATTTCTATCCGCTGCGATAGACGGACATATGGGATTAATGGGGCCCGGTCATGGAATACGTAATGCAGATCCCTCTATGAAAATAGTTTTTCCCGGACTTATTGATATTAAGCCTGATTATTTTCTTGATGTTCGTGATGAACTTATCGACATGAGAAAAGATGCGGAAAAATATGGATATCCCGTAAACCCGCTAACAAATTTTGTAATCAACGTACACAAATACCCTGAATACGGTCGCATATACCGGAAACTGAATGACACCAAGGGAAGGCCCCAATTTGAAGACACCGATATTTATGAAAAATCAGTGAGCTTCGTTAAAGAAATGCGAGAAGAATTTCCAGGGGTAGAACTCTGGATGACTGAAAGCGGCTATGATAAAATGACCGCCGAAGAAGGAAGAATGGGAACGCCTACTGCTCCGGGGGATTCAGTGACCGATATGGGTATAAGTCCGAAGGCCCAGGCACGGCAATTGGCGCGATTGTCATTATCCATGTATGGATCTGGTTTTGACAGGCTCTATTTATTTACTCTAAAAGACCCTAAGGCCATTGGGGCGGGGTACTATAAGGTCCAGTTCAGTACCTCCGGTCTGATACGGAAAAATGGTCAAAAAGATCTTGCCTGGTATGTCGTTCGTGGAATGCGATCGAAACTAAATGGATATTTTCTGAAGAATTATAATATTGACGGCGATATGCATGTCATGACTTTTTCAAAGGAAGGCGAAAGCGATATTCAGGCATACTGGCTGGCCAGTGTTATTGGAAACAGCAGAAAGCAAACAATTACAGGAGACAATTCCGGAGGGATGTCTGTTTATGATCTGGAAAAATCCGACGAGCCGGACTGGGTATCGGGTGAATTGTATAATCAGAATTCCATTGACCTTGAGGTAACAGAATTCCCTAAACTGGTTCAATTATAAACTGAGGATGATGAATCAAAACCAGGAACGGACAACCATCAACAGCTGGCTCCATGATAAGGTCGTCAAGGAAAAATTCAATAACTGGTTTGGATTTGTTCTGCTCCTGGTGATTGGCATCTCCCTGGCCTATTTTATATCCGGACAGGGAAAGGAAGTATCTCTCATCGCACTGATGGGGATCATTGCCTTACCTGTTTTAACCATCAGTCTGCTTTCCTTACGCGCAGGTTTCTACATACTCTTCATTCTAACTTCGTTCGTGCCGGTTATTGAGCGAATCTTTTATCTCAATCTAAAGACGGGTACGATCATCGATCTCTATATATATGTCCTGCTGTTTGGTGTTTTAATTCGCAAGGCTTTTAAAACACATGAATGGTCATTTTTGAAAGAGCCCGTGACGATTTTGGTACTCGTGATTTTTGGATATGACTTACTTCAGGCTTTCAATTTCAACGGCAATTTGACCGCGTGGTTCTTCGGTGCCCGCCTCTCTTTTCGTACTGTATGCATCTATATTATCGCGGAAAGTATTTTCGAGACCCGTCGTGAAATCTTCACTTTTTTAAAGGTGTGGCTCACCATAGGAGTGCTTGCAACATTCTATTGCTTTTACCAGGAATTCGTTGGGCTTCCCAGTTTTGACCTCGATTGGGCATCCAAAACCACCGAGCGCATTAACCTCCTTTTCATCGGGGGGAAATGGAGAAAATGGTCATTCCTTTCGGATGTGGCTACATTTGGATTATTCATGTCATTTGCCGGGATGATGGCTTTCACGCTTTCGTTGATCAAGTTCACATGGTATAAGCGTATTATTTTAGTCATATCGGGCATACTTTTTTGGCTGGCAATGCTCTATTCAGGTACACGAACGGCATACGCCATTGTTCCCATCGGAGTAGCGATCTATGTTTTACTGAATATCAATAAAGTTAAAACACTCGTTTTTGCAGTGATCGCCTTTATTGTCTTTGTCTCATTGTACTTTGCCCCCATCTATAATCCAACGCTTACCAGGCTAAGGTCTGCATTTAATCCGTCCCAGGATGCTTCGATGAATGTGCGGGATATGAACAGGGCGCGCATCCGTCCCTACATTTTAAGCCATCCTTTCGGTGGCGGATTGCTTACTACAGGTGATGGAGGTGAAGAGTACTACCCCAGTCACCCGTTGGCAGGGTTTCCTCCAGACAGCGGATACTTACAAACATTGCTGGAAACAGGATGGGCAGGTCTTGCCCTTGAAATGATTTTATTCATTGTTGTGCTCGGAACAGGAATACGAAATTATTATACGATTCGGGATCCGATACTGAAGGGATATTATCTCGCCTTTATTGCATCGTTTTTTGCCCTGACGGTTTCATTATATTCCCAAATGTCGATGGATGGATTTCCGCTGATATTTATTTATCTGGCAAACTATGTCTTCATGTACCGGCTAAAAAAATTCGATCATGCACCGGATGAAGCACCTGAAGCCGCATAAATCGATGTTTCAATCTTTCTTCCATTCATAAACCTCAATGGTCGAAAATTCAGGAATTCTGGGCGCTTTAAATGTATGGACAAGATTATAATTCGATTGCAAACATTCCTGAACCGCCGGAGGATAAAATCCATTGAGATTTGGAATGGTTTCAAAAAGCACCAGGTCATAATCTCCGTTTTCAAGAGAAGCACAGAATTTGTCGGTCTCACGGTCAAAAAACGAAACATTCCGATGGAACCACATCGGAAAATCCGATCCTGAATCCGGTGTTATGTCAAGTTCATAGTACAACTGGGGAAGTTCACTCATATTCAGAAGTCGCAGTGATGGATCTCCTCCGTAATTTTGCATTATCCAGTCGATACCTTCAACGGTTTCCTTTGGCATGGTCACCTGTTTTAATGAAGCATATTGTGGATTTACCCAGTCAGATCTGTCAGTCTTAAACGTATCTGACCTAACAATATAGGTATGTTTATTCACCACGTCGGCTGCCTGTTCGGTAGCGGGAAATGCCCGTTGAAAAATTCTCTTGGAGTATTTCCAGGCATCCTGGGACCAGACAAATGCGACCAGTATGACTAATGCCCCCAGGTAGTACTTCTTCGAAAGATCCGCATAAAAGTCCTGAATCATCTGGAGCAGAAAAACAATGAAGAATGTATGAAAGTAAAAATGTGAATTCAGCGGGACATAGGATGTAACACCTGCCAGGATTGATTGTGTAAGTGACCCGATGGTTAAAATAAATAAAATTGTATAATCACGTGATTTCTCCTTCGACAGCTTCCTGCTCAGAAGGAAGAACATTGCTCCGATCATGGCGATGAAATATAACCTGTAAATGAGGTTTGCTTCACTGAATATTTCATCGAAATAATCCATCGCGGAAATTCGTGTTGAATGAGGTTCCTGCCCGTAATTATACCAATAGCCAAATTCATAATTGGTGAGCGGCCAAATGATCAACATTCCAAAAATCACCATTGAAACAACATAAATCACCCCGCTTTTAAAATCACGGCTGAAATAAAAATCGGAAATGATAATAGCGATGGCCAGAAATACGCCCAACACACCAATGTCCTGTTTTGTGAAAACGGAAAGAAATCCAAACATTCCGGCAAGGCCTGCCCATATAACTTTTTTCCACCCAACAGATCGAAAGGAAGCCACCAAAAGTGCAAGTGAAATCCATTCATATACATATACCGTATGATTGTACCATGGCCAGAAATGAATAAAAACGTAAGTAAGGCAGAAAATGACTGTTCCTATGGTTCTTACCGCGTGACTCACACCAGTACTTTTCCAGAGCTGGTTCAATGCCAGAATAGAAATAAGATTGATCAATACCTGTGCCTTGATCAAAGACGACATAAACGGACCAAATATCTTGAAAAATAAGGCCGGGATAATCCAGAATCCATAGCCCAGCGGCATACCAAAGTCCCGGAATGGTACCTGTCCTTCCGAAATCCTGTAAGCTCCTTCCCAGGCCAGATAAAGATTTATTTTATATGGAAAAGTAATGAATAATGGAAGGCAGCAAAAAATAAGCGAGAAGACTACCTGGATACCAAGCAGCTGACGGTCAGTTACTTTATTGTTTGCCAACATAGGAGTTCAGAAAATTTACAATTACCAGGTTACAAAGATTCTGGTCAGATTCTTAATAGCTTTAAAGGTATAAAGGTATCCCCCATTCTCCAATATTTATTTTAAAGGTGATCTTATTCTTCGAGCATATCGCACCATGGTGTGCCCGACAGAGCGGCGCGAACCTCTTCGGGATTCAAAATATAACCTTGAAGGGGACCTTGGTGCTGTCTGGCCAAAACAGTCCGCAATTTTCGCGGCTGCACTCCCAGAAACTCCTGTACATCTTTTAAAATTCTTGGGGGGTCTGAAACCAGATCTTCATAGCTAACCTTCAATACCTGATGACCGGAAAAATAATCGTCAAAAGCCATTTCCCACGACTCCAATCTTTCGAGATCATGGATCAGTCTGTCTGTTTCAACCTTTATTAAAGCAGAATCGTTTCTGCCTTTTGTCCAGGAATCAGTTTCCTGCGCCAGTTGATAACTTAATACCGTACGAAGCTTATTCCGCCTGGTCAGATGTATAATTGATACCGTTGTATCATGCCGAATCAGATCAAGGATTTCAATACCATTTTTTAATTCCCCGTACTGATAAAAAAACTTAAATCCGACTGCCTTGATCATGCCGGGAAATTTCCGTTTCATTTTACGGGCATAAAACCCGCCAGCGCTTTTACCATTTAACAAAGAATCCATCTCCATGGAAAGAAGCTCCCCATATGAATGAATTTGCCAGTGATCGTTGAGGTAGGTGTGCAACAGTGTGCTGCCTGTTCGGGGATGGCAGACAATTACGAATGGTTTGTAGGTGGTGTGACCGAGGAATCCGGAATAACTGAGTATTCTCTTCAGATGGATTTTAGATGATATCAGAAACCTTCGCATCATGTCGTTTTGAACAGGATTTCGCGTAAGTTAAAATAAAAAAGGCACACGATTGCTCGTGTGCCTTTTACTATTACTGCCCCTCAATCAATCCCTCCGACTATATCGGCCCGAACTCTTCTTGGCTGGAGAACTGCCCCGGCTTGAGTAGGTCCGGACACTTTTATTTTTCTCGCGTCGTTCGCGTTCAATCTCATCATAATTACCTCGTCGTCTGTCTGGATATTTCTGAACGTACCGTACATCCCTGTTCTGATAAGCCGACTTATTTGAAGAATGATGTGACGATTTCTTCTTGTATCCGTGTCCTTTGTTGCCATGATGAACGACAGTTGTATTATTATACACGACCTTATTATATGACGGGTACTGATGATAATGTCCCCATACATAATTTACCGGACGAGGGCGATAGATCACGTGGTTATGACCGTAGTGATAATGACTGTTACATGCTACATGAAACGAATTATAGTAATACTCATGATAACCGCATGAAGCACCGCAGATGTGTCCGGCCAACGGATAATAATCAAATGAACGTACATGATGCACATGTCCATACTGACCAATATTCAATTCCAGAAAGGTATTGCCACGCTGTAATATGACATTATATTCAAGGCGGCCGTGATGGACTGTCTGAGATGCATGAACCCAGTCATACTGGTAATAATCATGATACACCACCTGTGCAACCGGAGTCGGGATATTCCACGTACGTGCCGCGCCGAAAGATGCAATAAAACTTATGTGTTGTGCCCATGCAGCTGCTGCAGTTGCCAGCACAAAAAATGCAGTGATGTAAATTGACTTTTTCATGATCGTTTAATAACTGGTTATGCCTAAGGAATACAAGTAGCGTGCCATTTCTGAAATAAACATCAGTATACACTCCCGATGAAATTTTCATTAACCTCATTATCAATGCTTTAAATAACTTTCTTTGATAGAAATTTCTATTCTATCCCCGCCTAAAAACAGTAAAAGGAATGACTAACGTCATAGGATCAGGGTACGGAAATATTTAACCTTAACTATAGTGAGGGACAAAATTATTGACCCATGCCAGGCAAAAAGCAGGATATCAAAACGCCCCCGAAACACACCCGTGTTTCCATCTGGTTATATTTGTTACTGGCAGCATTTCTTGGATTCATCTGGTTTACAGGAACTTCCTCTATTCCGGAAATTACATGGAATCAATTCAGGGATGAAATGCTCATAAAAGGGGATGTCGCAAGGATAGATATTATCAACAATCAGCGCGCAGAGATATATATTAAAAAGGACAGCCTGAAGAAATCACGTTATAAGGATATACCTTCCAGCTGGTTTGGAAGCAATGCAAAAACAGGTCCCCATTATTATTTTAACATTGGATCAGTAGAGGTATTTCATGAAAACATGAAAGAAGCGCAGGAAGGGGTGCCGCCTCCGGAAAGGATCAGCATTACCTACTCCGAGCGGCAGAATTGGTGGACTGGAATTATTGCATGGATTTTTCCTTTAATCTTAATATTCGCCTTCTGGTACTGGATGTGGCGTGGATCTTCACGTACAAAAGGTTTGGGTGAAACCTTCAATTTTGGCAAATCCAGGGCCCGGCTGATTGAGAAGGGCGAAAAAAGCAAGATAACATTCACCGATGTTGCGGGACTCGAAGAGGCGAAAGAAGAAATATTTGAACTTGTTAAATTCCTCAAGGATCCGGAACGTTATACACGCCTTGGCGCAAAAATTCCGAAGGGCATTCTCCTTATCGGACCGCCCGGAACAGGAAAGACACTGTTGGCAAAAGCAGTTGCCGGTGAAGCCGGGGTTCCCTTCTTTTCTCTTTCCGGTTCAGAATTTATCGAAATGTTTGTAGGTGTAGGGGCTGCCCGAATGCGCGATCTTTTTGAAAAAGCCAAATCAAGAGCCCCCAGTATTATTTTCATCGATGAAATAGATACGATTGGCCGTGCAAGGGGGAAAGTCAGCGCGTTTCAGGCAAATGACGAACGGGAAAGCACATTAAACCAGTTGCTGGCAGAACTGGATGGTTTCGATACTGATGCCGGAGTAATTGTACTGGCAGCAACCAACCGGGGAGATATTCTGGACCCTGCATTGCTTAGACCCGGAAGATTTGACCGACATATTCATCTTGAACTTCCGACACTCCCTGAAAGAAGGGCCATTTTTGATGTACATATAAAACCCATAAAGAAAGCAGCAGACGTGGATACCGACAGCCTCGCATCCCAGACGCCCGGATTCTCCGGAGCTGATATTGCCAACATCTGTAATGAAGCAGCCTTGATCGCTGCCCGAAGGGAAAAGGATGAAGTAAATAAACAGGATTTTATGGACGCCATTGACAGGGTAGTGGGAGGACTCGAAAAGCGTAGTAAGATTATCAGTCCTGACGAAAAGCGTCGCATCGCGTACCATGAATCGGGACATGTGCTGGTGAGTTGGTTTCTTCCCCATGCCCATCCCGTATTGAAGGTATCCATAATTCCCCGTGGCCGGTCATTGGGCGCAGCATGGTATTTGCCTGAAGAGCACCAGGTCATAACACGGAGTGAATTTTTTGATCATATCTGCACAGCACTTGGAGGCAGGGCAGCTGAAGATATTGTTTACCAGGAAGTTTCGACGAACGCACTGGATGACCTTGAGAAGGTAACGAAACTCGCCTATAACATGGTACTGAACTATGGGTTGGGGGTATCCGTTCGTAACCTTAGCTATTATGACTCCTCGGGGCGTTCCGAAAATTCTATACAAAAGCCCTACAGTGAAAAGACAGCTGAAAAAATTGATGAAGAAGTTCAGATGATTATTGATGAAGCATATGCCGAGTGTCTCAGAATTCTTGAAGAACACAGGAACAGCCTTGATTTGCTGGCTTCTCAATTAATTAAAAAAGAAGTAATTTATAGAGAAGAATTAATTGAGATTATCGGAATTAAGAATCCCGAGGAAAATATTAATGAAAATGCCGAACCATGAATAAACTTAAATTCAAGCAGGAAGCGCTGAAACAAGCTCGAATAACACATCAAAAAGTACTTGACGACCTGAAATACGGGATCGATGAAATTAAAAAGAGCGAAATGGGACTTCATGAGGACCAACTGGATATGGACCAACAGTCACTTGACGATGCCAGTAATGAAAGAATTGTGTACTTGAGCGAACAGTTCGAATTTGCACGCAATGAGATGGAATTACTGAATCGGATGGTCGTGGAAGAGCCCCTACATACCGAGATCACCCTGGGATCGGTGGTGGAAACAGATAAACAAACTTTCTATGTTTCTGCAAGCATAGAGCGATATAAGGCAGACGGCCGTGAAATATTCGGACTGAGTACGCATACACCTGTATATTCAGCAATGAAAGGTTTGGAGAAAGGCGACGAGTTCACATTCAGAAATACAACCTATAAAATTCTTGACGTTTATTAATGTTGGCGGGCTGCCTGTTTGCGTTTTGTTTCCAATCAGCCTAAATTCAAGGCTTTAGCATATACTATGGAAAAAGTTATTATCGGTTCCTTTGAGGAATTCAGCGCATTTGAAGGAAACCTCATAGGAATATCTCCCTGGCTTAAAATTACACAGGAACAAATTAATCAATTTGCCGACGCAACACTGGATCATCAGTGGATTCACATTGATCCTGAGAAAGCAAAGAACGGTCCGTTCGGAAAAACTATCGCGCATGGATATCTCACCATGTCGGTAGCTCCCTACCTTTGGCAGCAGATTGCAGAGATCAGGAATCTGAAAATGATGATCAATTACGGAATTGAGAAGCTCAGATTTAATCAGCCGGTTGTAGTGGACAGTGAGGTTCGTTTACGCGCAGAACTTGAATCCATTGCCGACTTGCGCGGGGTAACAAAAGCTCAGCTGAAAATTACGCTGGAAATCAAGGACAACCCGAAGCCCGCATACGTAGCTTCCCTGGTATTCCTGTACCACTTCAACAATTAACGGTATCGCACCTTTGCATTGAGGTCAAAAACAACAGTATCACGCAACTTCATTTTCTGGCCCCCCTGTATAAAATATGAAGTCAGCACGGAGGAATTGTTCTTCTGTATAAAATTCATTCGGACCAGTCGTTCACTATTGTAAAGAGGATTTGTGTCCCTGATTAGGGCTTCAAGCTCATTGATTTTTACCGGTTCCTCGCTATAACGAATTGTGAGATACCGTACAGGAAGATTCTTTTCTCCTTCTGCGCGGTACGTAATCCATTCCGTTTCGCCATCACTGCCTTCTTCGATTGAATATTGCTCCCGCAAACGAGGTTTATTGATGTCTGCGCGTTTAAATATTGCAAGTTCACGTGTCCATTGAAGACTATCCGGAATAATGACAGACTCTCCCTGATCATCTTTAACCTCTCCGGTTTTCACCACTTCCGGTTTTTGCTCAACGAGGTAATTCACCTGGGCATTAACCAGGCTATCCACATTATAAAATATTACAGGTGTATCAGGGTTCAGATTTTCACAACCCAAAATAATAATCACGCCCAGAAAGATAAGAACAGCCCTCATGCAAGCAGAACATTGCCTGTCATATCAGATGGAATCTCAATGCCCATCATCGACAGAATTGTAGGTGCCAGATCTCCCAGCTTGCCATCCTTTAACTTGCCATGGTAATTCTTGTCGACAAGGATGCAGGGAACCAGGTTTGTTGTATGCGCTGTGTTTGGAGTGCCATCCGGGTTTATCATAATGTCTGAATTTCCGTGATCGGCAATTACGATTGTCGCATAGTCATGTGCAAGGGCCGCGGTTATTACTTCCTTGGCGCATGAATCAACTGTTTCACAGGCCTTAACTGCCGCATTAAAATCACCGGTATGTCCAACCATATCCGGGTTGGCAAAATTCAAGCAGATAAAATCAGGTTCTTCACTTTCAAGTTCAGGAATTATCTTATCCCTGATATCTTTCGCACTCATTTCCGGTTGAAGATCATAGGTTGCCACTTTGGGTGAAGGACAAAGCAGACGTTTTTCACCTTCAAAAGGTTCTTCGCGCCCTCCGCTGAAGAAAAAAGTTACGTGCGGGTATTTCTCAGTCTCGGCGATTCTAATTTGCCGGCGGTGATTTTTCTCAAGGATCGCACCCAGTGTATCTGTCAGGTTATCCTTTTCAAAAATGACGTGTACGCCTTTAAAAGTATCGTCATACCTGGCCATGGTAACATAGTAAAGATCCAGCTTTTTCATATCCTGTTCAGGAAAATCCTGCTGGGTCAGCGCCATTGTAATCTGCCGACCCCTGTCGGTTCGGAAATTAAAACAAATCACAACATCCCCATCCTGAATTGTCGCTACGGGGTTATCGTCATTATCTACGTGCACAATGGGCATAATAAATTCATCTGTAGTCCCTTCATCGTAGGATTCCTGTACTGCATCAATAACATTATGCGCATGTTTTCCAATTCCCTTTACCATGAGATCATATGCAAGCTTCACGCGTTCCCAGCGCTTATCTCTGTCCATGGCATAATAACGGCCCACAACCGAAGCAATAGTCCCGGTGGTACTGGCCATATGATTCTGAAGGTCCGACAGAAATCCCTTTCCGGATTTAGGGTCAGTATCCCTTCCGTCGGTAAAGGCATGTACAAAGACATTGTCCAGTCCTTCGTCAGCGGCTACAGAACATAATCCTTTCAAATGTTCAATATGGGAATGAACCCCACCATCCGATACCAATCCTATGAGGTGCAATTTTTTGCCAGGCTTCGAAGCCTCCGAAAGGGCATCCATTAATACCTTATTTTGTTTTACGGTACCCTCCTTAAATGCAAGATTAATTTTAACCAGGTCCTGATAAACGATGCGGCCTGCGCCAATATTCATATGACCCACTTCAGAATTTCCCATTTGGCCCTCAGGAAGTCCTACAGCAAGTCCTGAAGCTTCAAGCCGGCTGTGTGGATAATTAGTATATAGTGAATCCACAAACGGAGTATTTGCGGCTGCAATGGCGGAAACACTTGGGTCTGTACCCAGGCCCCAGCCATCAAGGATCATTAACAATACTTTTTTACTCATCACCTGTTATTTATAACACAAACAACGTGAATTTGGTGCTGGTTTTCAAGGAACAAAGAAAGTATCATTCTGCCTGGCGACGCAATACGATCATCTCAGATTGCTTGGCAATCACCTGCTGAATCATATTTCGGAATTCGGTATAGTATTCGGGTAAAATGATAAGGGCGGGAATCTCCATGGTTGCATTCACCTGGATAACATTACCGCTCGATGCCGCATCAAACCTGTAATGCCCAAGGCCATTGGGAAGCTCAATCGTTTCCTTACGGGGAATGTAATCGGCGACATATCCTTCCGGTATTTTTATTAATCCGATCATTTGCCGGTAAACTGGATAGTTCAGTTCAACAGGATACAGCCGCTTCTCTTCTCTGAAAGGCATCTCATCATAAAAACTGAATAATTGCGCAGGAATGTAAAGGGTCTCCGCATCATCATTGAAATCACATTTAAACCTTGCTCCAATTTTAACCGGCATGCGGTAGTTGTTTGAAAACTCCGTCCGTAATGAATCCAGCTCAAAGTCCGGTGAATTAGGTTTGAGTAGTTCAAGTGAATTTTTATTAAACCATTCTTTACGAAGCATTGCCGCATCATGTGCCGTTGCAGTAAAACGCATATCAAGGAGCTCATTCAAATGATCTAATTGATAATTGACGGTAAGTTTCGACAGATTGGGGGAAATGGAAATCCACCTTGGGTTATCCTTCTCGAAAATGAGCCCTTTATAATTCTGATCTTTTGGCGGGAGGGTCGCAAAATCATAAAACGGTTCAGTAGCGTCGATCAGGAGCCCGTCACTTATTTTTACATTCAGAATGAGGTGGTTAAACTGATTGAGGGCTGGCGTGGATTCTTCGGGAAATCCATTGGAACGGGTCGATACCAGGACAATGTCTGAAGGAATATTGTACTTATGAAGAATCGCCCGCATGATGAGGTTAATTTCACCGCTGTCACCTTTACGGTCCTCAATAACTTCCATATTGTTATCTTTCACTATGAAGCTATGCTCACCCGTCCATGCAATGTTTTTCTGAACAAACTGATAAATATTCTGAACCGTTTCCTGGTCAGTTTTCCCGGCCAGTTCATCAATACCATCCATTCTATTGATATAACGGTCATTCAGCCAGGCCCGGTAATAGTCATGTAAATAATACTTGCGATAAATATCAGATTTCGTATTGAATTCAACAGAACGGGTGCTGCTGTAGGTATGCTGGATATTTATGTATTCATAGCTGTCCAGGTAGAAGCTGACCGATTCGGCATACTTATCAATATTATAGATATACTGATCGTCCTTTATCGATGGAAGGTCAACAAGCGACCATGTCCCTAAATCACGTTCTGCATATTTTTTGCGAAGCCGATCCCCCTGCATGCTCACCCTGTATACGATCCCTGCCGGTAATCTCGCATCGAGCATACTGAACAGCACAGGTATCTGTTTTTGAAAATACCAGGTGGGCACATAATAGAAATCATCATATTGGTAGGTGTACTCATATTCGATGATTGTGCCCGGTACCACCTTAGGAAAGACAAACCTGATTTCAGAATAGAATTTGTCAACCTTTGCAATGATCATCTGCGATTTGTCGAGGGATATTTTTTCACCCTCCGGAGTACGCAATTGTGCGCGCACATCATACATCTTGTCGAGATCCTGATTGTAAAACCTTACAGACTGATTCGCATAGTCCTTCCCGTCCTCCTTCAGGATTTTGATCCGGGTATGCACATTAATGTTAAAATGCCTGTCAAAATAAATTCTGCCTACCTGAGCAAGAATTACCGCGCTTGCCTCCGGTTCATATGAAACTTCCTTTAATTCAATTTCAAAATCCTGATATTTTCCCCATTTAATGATTTGTTGGGCTTGGGTAATAGCCGGAAGTAACAGGAGGAAAAATAGAATTCGCATGGTTGTTATGTTCCATTAAGGAGAACAACTTTCTTTTTATCATTTCTCACCACTTCATTAAAGAACTGGAAGATATCCTGATATTTATTGGCCGAATATTCTCCGCTGTATAATATAAAGTTACGAACATATATTAACCGGCCTTGTATGAATTCATAATGAGTTTCATATTTTCCAAATTCACTTTCGATAATAACCGGATCGGGAAGATATTCAGGACGGAGGTGGGATGGAAATTCAAATACAAGTGAATCTGATTCCTCCAGACCGCGTCTGAATTTTACCGGTTCCGTACGATCGGCTGTTTTCGGCAAGGGATTATCCCACTGATTCATCAGATTTGGCTCAAAAAACATCCTTTTCCCTCCAATTGATGAAAATTTAGGCAAGTCCATCGTCATTTCAACATCGGCATAAGGGACCAGGTCCTCGTGGTTGGTCATCTGAAACGATCTCAACTCATAGTGCGGGATTCGGGATGTATTGTAAATCCACTTCTTCTGATCTTCCTCCCCCAAATGAATAACCTGGGACAGGCCGCCATATTCATACTGAATGCCTTTGAACCTGGTTTGCACCGATGCTTCCGCATTACCATCATCCCTGATCCTGATAGTCGCATACCTCGATTGCACATTATCTGAAGGTCCGTACTCCGGGGTCCTGACAATCCTGGCACCATTTTCAGTGATCATCAATACATCCCTGTTATCGGTAAAGCTTCCAAGGAATCCATTTGGCTTGGTCTGACTGGTACACTCGAGCCAGACAGTATCTGCCGCCATCGGTACCGCCAGAATAGCATGGTTGAACCTCGCAGCCGGGAAATCCTTATACAGGGGTAAGGGTTTATCTCCTGCATAGACAAGCACATAATTCGAAGGAATACCCACTGCCTCCAGCATCGATTTTGTATAGAAGGAAAGGGCCTTACAATCCCCGTAACCAACATCATCTACTAGTCCGGACTCAAATGGCTGATACCCCCCAATACCAAGCTGAATAGAAACATACCGGGTCTTATTTTGCATGTAATCGTAGATAGCCATAACCTTTTCCAGGTCAGACATCCCCTTCGTCATTTCCTGAAGTTTCATTTTTGTCGCTTCCGAAAGCGTATTTCGATCCTTGTTCAATGAAAGAATCCACTCTCCAAAGGAATCCCAGGTCGACATATCCCCTTCGTAACCCTCGAAACTGAATTTTGATGGTGATATAAGAACCTGTGGTGTTTTGTCTGTAAATGAACGACCGTAAGGTTCGGTTTCAACGGCCGTCAAATCCGTGATTTTCCATTTGGTGACTTTTTTCCCATCGCTATTGACTGATTCCACGGGGTCATTCGGGAAATTCACAGCCTTGAAGCGTGGATATAATTCGTCATCCGAAATCAAAGTATAGGAGGCTTCCATTACCGAAATATTTTCATCCGGTACAGGAATGAACGGACGAATTGAAAACAGAAAATCATACGTCACTTCAATTTCGCTGTATACCGTATATGGAAATTGTTTCTGTGACATATCGGCCCATTTCACCCGATTGTCTTCGTAAAGTGAGAATCCGGAAACATAACTCTGATCATTGATATCACCTTTCCTGAGTTTGACGATTTCGTTTCCATCTTTGTCATAAACCCATGCCTCGATGGAATTGACTTTGGAGAGCTCATCGTACATCTCATAAACCAGTGCCAGTGATTTCCCTTTTTCAGAGAAAATGGTAACGGCTTGTTTTACACGATAAACCGCCTTATCGACATCCAGGATTTCATATTCCTCATCACTGTATCTAATTACAGCGTGAGCATTCTTTATCAAATCATCAGGTATTTCTGAAACCGGGAATCTTTTATCACCTCCGGCCAGGGAAGTGATTGATGTTGTAATAAGCAGAATTAAAACCAATAATCTCATAACTCCTTTTTCAGTACAACCTGTTCAGATTGTTTCGCAACCACCTGGGCATAAAACTGTCGTAATATCGGATATTCGTCCGGCAAAAACTCAGTTTTATTGATCATAAATTGAGAGGTGATTGTCATAACCCTCCCGGTTGCTGAAACACTGTAGATAAATTTTCCTGCATTTTCAGGCAATGCCATAGCTACAGGCTGAGGCACATCATCCAGCACATAACCTTCCGGAATTGTAATGGAAAAACTGGTCAATTCCTTAATAGGAGCAGGATAATCTACCGGATATTCGCGTTTTTCTGATTTATACGGATTTTCCTTCATACCACCGAATATCATAGGATTAACATATATCACATCTCCCATCGACTGGGCATAACCCGGGACCTCAATTTCGATCTCCTCATTTACATAATCTTCCTTTTCCTCCATTCCTTCAAGTTCATGACTGTTGATAGTCCAGTTTGTTAGTGACTGTGAAAAATTCTTGACATAATCCTCCTGGCTTTTCAAGTTGTCACGGCGAAATCCAATCGCTTCATATCCTTTACGGGACATTTTCATCTGACCTTTGAGATTTCCTTCCGAATCCAGCTCCATCTGTGAGGAAATATATTTTAGATTTTGAAAGGAAGGGTTGAGCTCGACCCATCGGGGCTCATTTTCTGAAATTACGAGTCCCTTACCGTTCAGGCATTTTTTCCCGATAGTATTAAACGGGAGCAGCTTATCACTGGCATCCAGCAGCCAGGAAGTTTCACCTGAAGTTACCAGGCAAAGCATATAATTAAAATTGTATTGTGAAGGATAAAATGGGTGCACCTTCCCATGCGACCGCGTGCTGATTAGAACGGGTTCGGCATTTAGCCCTGCCTCAGTCATCATCATCAGCAGTATGAAATTGATATCTTCGGCAAAACCCTTACGTTCTTCAAATATCTTCTTGTAATTGTCTTCGTAGAATTCGGTATCAATGATAAAATTTTCCTGAACCCACGCAAAAATAGCCTTTGCCTTTTCTTCGTCTGTGGATAATTCTGATACAAGTTCATTTACCTGATCTTCGACGATCTTACCCTTTGTCATTTCCTTTTCGAACATATCGGTGGTTGCCAGGTGTCTGCTCAGGTGATTATAGCTTTTAGGCATATAATATGAAACTGGTTCACCCGGGACTCTGATCATATCCAGCTCGAAAGAGATTTTCGACATGTAATCATCGGGTGAAGCTACTCCGGCTTCTTCACGAAATGCAGGAATATTCGTTGCTACATACCGTTGCGCAAGAATTCGGATAGGGAACCCCTGAAATGTCGAATTGCGTGGCTCGGTTGCCACTTCATCCAGAGAAATATAGCCGGTCATTATTCGCTTGTACTCAAACGGCTCCGGCAATTCAACGCGATATTCACTGTACATTACCGGTATGTCATGCTGAAAATACCATGGCATGATCTTCCGGAAAGATCCATAATTAACTTCAAAGGTATATTCGATGATGGATCCTTCCTTGACATTGGGAAATGAAAAGGATTTATTCTCCATGTACTTGCTTGCTTTCTCATCAAACATGTCCTTTTTATCAACCTCACTTTCCACGATCTTACCATTCTCGAGATTATAGGTTGATGCCTTGAGCCTTGTGACCATATCACTGGCATAGTGTGGTATCTTAATGTCAGCCCTGTCGAACTCGCTCTTGTTCAGGATCTTTATTTTAACATGACGCGAAAACGAAACTTCAAAATTATGATCAAAATTGGTCATCCCGTAGTCATATAATATGACCGCGCCCGCACTGCTGTCGGCGGGATAAACTTCCATCTTTAGGTTTTCAATGTCAATTTCACCAAATTTGACTGGCTTTTTTTGCGCCCAGGACAGGGTGGCAATTGCACCCAAAAAGAGCGCGAAGAAAAATCGTAACATAAAATTTTGTTGGTTGAAATGTTGGTGTAAGGTTTATTAACTTTTTAATAATTATCGACTTTTCGGTGACAGTTCATTCTTATAAGAAACATCTTGGCGAAAGAAAAAACAATATATTTTTGCACAAATTGTGGATATGAATCCGCCAAATGGCTTGGCAAATGTCCTTCCTGTAGTAACTGGAATACATTTACGGAAGAAAAATTTACACGTGCCAAAGGCTCTCAAACAAGCTGGAAGTCAGTTAGTAAGGACAGGGAACAGGTTCAGGCTTTATCTGAAATTACCAGCGAGGACAAACCTCGTATAAGTAGTACTAATTTTGAGCTTGACCGTGTGCTTGGCGGAGGCCTTGTGGCCGGAGGTATTACCCTCATTGCCGGGGAACCGGGCATTGGCAAATCCACCCTGCTGTTGCAGATCGCCCTTCAGATGCCATGTAAGGTTTTATACGTTTCTGGTGAAGAAAGTGCCCATCAAATAAAAATGCGTGCCGACAGGATGATGGCAAAACTCAATCCGGAGTGCTATATTTTATCTGAGACAAATGTTGAGCATATTGCGGATCACATCCATGAATCCTCACCGGAACTGCTGATCATCGATTCCATCCAGACGCTCAACAGCCCGGCCCTTGAATCAGCCGCCGGAAGTGTATCTCAGGTTCGTCAGTGTACCGCAGAACTCATCAAAGTGGCTAAATCCCGCCATCTGCCTGTCTTCCTGGTCGGTCATATCACCAAGGACGGAAGTATTGCCGGTCCGAAAGTTCTTGAACACATGGTAGACACTGTACTGCAATTTGAGGGCGATCAACATCTGTCATATCGTATGCTTCGGACAACAAAGAACCGCTTCGGGTCAACATCAGAATTGGGAATATATGAAATGAGAAGCGACGGGCTTCATGAAGTAAGAAATCCATCTGAAATTCTTATTACCCAGCGGGAAGGGGATCTGAGCGGCGTCGCAATCGGGGCGACAATGGAAGGAAACAGACCACTGTTGGTGGAACTCCAGGCGTTGGTAAGCACTGCAACGTACGGTACACCTCAAAGGACCCCGACCGGCTTTGATAACCGGCGACTAAACATGCTGCTTGCCGTACTTGAAAAACGATGCGGTTTCAGGTTTGGCAGCAGTGATGTATTCCTGAACGTAGCCGGCGGGCTTCGTGTCGAGGACCCTGCAATGGACCTGTCGGCATGTGTGTCGATGGTATCCTCACTGGAGGATATTCCAGTGAGCGACCGTATCGTTTTTACAGCTGAGGTTGGCCTGGGCGGCGAACTTCGGGCCGTGCAGCGAATGGAACAACGAATCGCTGAAGCGGAAAAGCTCGGGTTTGAACAAATTATTGTTTCAAAATTTGGGTTAAAAGGGACCGACCTGTCAAGATTTAATATAAAGGTGCATACCTTCGCGAACCTTAATGAGGTATTTTCATTGCTTTTTGGATAACCGAGATGGAAGAATTTTTTACTCATACGTTTGGTGTTTCCGGTGAAACATTCCGAATAATCATATTGCCCTTGCTGATCTTTTTTGCCAGGATCTGTGATGTTTCCATCAATACGATCCGCATAATTTTCGTTATGAGCGGGCGCCGGTGGATTTCAACTTTCCTGGGCTTTTTTGAATCGCTTATCTGGCTGCTGGCGATCGGTCAGATCTTTCAGCATATCGACAACATCTATTCCTACATTGCATATCCGGCAGGATTTGCCGCCGGCATTTTCATGGGTATGTATATCGAAGAAAAGCTTGCCTACGGTAAGGTGGTCGTTCGGCTGATCACCAATGAAGACCCAACGCCGCTCCGATCCTATCTCGATGGTAAAAAATGGCGTTATGTAATGATCGATGGCATTAGCTATGATGGAAAGCAACAGGTAATTTTCACCGTTATTAACCGGGAATATATTGAGCCTCTGCTGGCGCAGTTTCACAGCCATTTTCCAAATGGATTTTATACAATTGAGTCGGTCAAAAGCGCTGCAGAAACGAGTCTGCTGGCGCAAAAACCAACCGGGAGAAGGACGATTGGCAGCTGGTTGGAATCTATCAAAAGGAAATAGGGTCAATTCCGTACCGTTCCCTGACACCATTCCAACCCTGCAGACCGCCGGTATGGATGGCACAAATGGAGGATCCTGCAGGAATCATATCACGGCGTATCATATCATATATTCCAAACATCATTTTGCCGGTATAAACAGGATCCAGTAAAATTCCGTGCCGAATGTAAAACTGTTCAATGAAACCAATCAGCTCATCCGTTATTTTTCCATAACCCCCGTGATGGTAATCAGATGTTATTGTCCAGTTTGTAAATGACTCATCGGGAAATACTTTTTGCAGCCATTGATCTACCTCTTCCGTCAGAAAATTTCCTTTCAACGCCGAAAACCCAAGTACCGACCCATTGCTTTCCATTCCTGCTACAATACCCGCCATAGTTCCTCCTGTTCCAACCGGAACGCAAATGATATCCATCTTCTGCATCCGGCCGTTCACCATCTGGATGCATGACCTCACCGCCAATTCATTGGTACCGCCTTCCGGCAAGACGTATAACCCGGAAAAATCCTTCTCAAACTGTTGAATGAGCAATTCTTTGTCCCGGTATGCCGAACGGGTTACAGGCACAAGCTTCATACCTTTCTCAGTTGCAAATGCCAGGGTTGGATTCAGCGGTTGCTGTATTTCTCCCCGTACAATGCCGATACATTCTATACCCAGTTCGGAACATGCCGCAGCAGTTGCATACAGGTGATTCGAATAGGCCCCTCCAAATGTAAGAAGCGTTGGTACAGGGTCAAGGCCGATGATATGCTGAAGGTTTAAAGAGAGTTTCCACCACTTATTCCCCGAAATTTCCTGGTGAATAAGGTCCTCACGCCTAATCCACAATGATATTCCCCGATCCTCCAGTAAGGGCTCATTCACTGGTTGAAGAAAAGGTTCCTGGAATTGGGTGATTACTTTCATCGGAAAAATCGGATCAATAAAGAAAGATGTTCGGTATGTCCATTAAATTAGTCTATTTTAATGAACGTGTTGTTCAATATTATCGTTGATGCATCGTTGCTAAGCTAATGCTATATAAATATATCCCATATTTTATGCTCATCCTGGTGAGCAGTTCGCTGTACAGTCAGCGGCATGTATACCGCATCGACTGGAAGGGTGATTCTATCGGATATCTTATTGCAGAACAAAGCGAAAGCGGTTCTTTAACCACATTTGATTTAAAAAGCCGGACTAAGTTCAGTTTTCTGCTGAGCTTTGATATGTATACAGAATATTATTCAGTTTATCGTGATGGCTTTCTTCTGAGCGCTTCTTCCGAAAATACCGTGAATGATAAACGTAAATCACACTCTTCAATCAAGTATCTCGAAGACATTTATCATATTCAGGTTGATGACGAAGGCCGAAAAGAAAAAATGGTCATTTCAGAAAGTATTTCGACCATGTATTTTCGCCCACCCACCGATGGCAAGATATTTTCCGAACGTTTTGGGGAATTCTGTTCCATCCAGAAATCTGCACCGCAAACTTTTGTATTGACCAAGCCCGATGATCGCAAAAATCATTATTTCTATGAAAACGGGATTTGTACACGGGTAGAGGTAGACCTGCCCCTGGCCACAATTGAGTTGCACAAGATCAATTAATTTTACTTTGGTTATTAATCGGTAAGTTTATCTTCTTATATTCGAAACTTATGGATTTTTTCACCGAGAAGGAACAACTGACTATCGAGCAGGTCTTCGACATGAACCTGCCGAATATCATACTTTATGCGGCCCCGGTGATGTTTATTCTGGTAGCCGCGGAATGGATCATAAGTTATCGCCAAAACAGGGACTTGTATAACCGAAAGGATACCCTGGCAGCCACCACTATCGGGCTGGTAAATGTTGGATTGAGCGCCATGCTGAAAGTGGCCACTTTCGGAATCATTCTGTTTTTCTACAACCTTGTCCCATGGTCAATCCCAAACGAATGGTGGGCCTATATCCTTTGTTTGGTCTGGATTGACTTCTGGCGTTACTGGGCGCATCGAATTGCCCATGAAAACAGGTTTTGGTGGGCAACGCATGTGACGCATCATAACTCCGAAAAATATAACTGGTCTGTGAGTTTCAGGCTCGGATGGACCCAGCATCTCAAGATCGTTTTCTTTATTCCGGTTGCTTTGGCGGGGTTTCATCCCGTGGTGTTTTTTATCTGTCACCAGGTAGAAGTTCTTTACCAGTTCTGGATCCATACCGAATACATCAGAAAAATGCCACGATGGTTTGAATACATTTTTGTAACCCCTTCACATCATCGCGTACATCATGCCACCAATGAATCATATCTCGACAAAAACTACGGATCCACTTTTGTAATCTGGGATCGGATGTTCGGCACTTTCCACCCTGAAGGCGAGCAGGCAAAATACGGGATTACCAAACCTGTAAATTCCTACAATCCTGTTTATCTTTGTTTCCATGAGTGGATGGACATCTATAATGATGTTACAAACTCCAAGTCGATTCGGGAAGCGTACGCCATGATAATGACAAGGCCCGCAAGGCTCGAAGAGGTGAAGAAAAAGTTCGCCGACAATGAGATGGGTAAGAATCTTTAAAAGCTGGGAAGACACCTGTAAGGCATTACCGGAAAACGATCCGTACCAACTGAAGATCGGGGACCGTAAGGTGACCGTGGTTCGAAGAAAAAATGAATTATTTGCGTTTGAACCACTTTGCCCCCATCAACATGAACCTTTGTTCAGAGGCACTGTAAGTCCGAACGGTGAAATCATCTGCCCGCTTCATTCTTATCGCTATAACTTAAAAACAGGCAGGGAATGTGAACAGAGGACTGCTGACCTCGAAACCTTTCCCATTAAAGTCGACAATGAAGTTTTTCTTGGAATTGATTAATTTATGATACAACCATTTCACCTGGCATTTCCTGTAACGGATTTAGAGGAAACCTTTGATTTTTACACCAACATTCTGGGTTGTTCGACCGGAAGGACATCCGATCACTGGATTGACTTTAACATGTACGGACACCAGGTGGTGGCGCACCTTTCACCGGAAGAAGCAAAAAGATCCACCACCAATAATGTGGATGGAGATCAGGTTCCTGTACGGCATTTCGGTGTTGTTCTTGAAATGAGTGATTGGGAAGCCATGGCAAAGCGATTGAAAGAAGCTGGCATTTCCTTCATTATTGAACCGCATATCCGTTTCAAGGGACTCCCCGGCGAACAGGCTACCATGTTTTTTCTTGATCCGAGCGGCAATGCACTCGAGTTTAAGGCGTTTAAGGATATGAATCAGCTTTTTGCCACATAATGAAAATCAGCGTTGCCATATTATTACTGATCGTAACTTTTTCTGTCGGGACCGGGCATTTAAAGGCCCAGAACAATTCTGCCGACAGCCTGAGTGTGGCAGCTGAACTTCCGAAAGAGCTGAGAAGCGGAAAATCCCTTATGATCGTTGATCCTCTGCCAGACCCTCAGGACCAGCGTCTACGCGGTGAATGGATGCCGATAGCCGAGGAAGCACAACCATTTATGAAACGCTCCGGGATCGATGTTGTCGCGGCCTACCATATGGGTGATATTCAAAGCGGGCCTGAAACAGAAAAAGCCTTACTCCAGGCATTCGACGACAGGAACATAACCCATTTGGTGTTCATTAAACAGAACCCATCAAATTTTGTAATCAGGGTTGCAGCGTTTGATAAAAATTCCATGATTGACCCAAAAACCCCTGTTTGGGAAACCAGTGCCCCCGATCTGAGCCAGGCACTTAACCAGCTATACCGGGCAGCCACGAATTCCGGACAGGAACTAAGGAATCTTTTGATTCTTAATAATGCATTACCTGGCAAGCTCATTACGCCTATCAACGGGCGGAGATCTGAGTTTTATGACCTGAACCTGCAGTCAGACAAACTTGCGGTTCTTCCTTTCGCGGATACCGCCATGATCAGGCAGACAATGGCTTATTATCCTTTTAAATATGAGATCGTAGACCCGTCACGGGATGAACGGCAATTGCGGTCTGATGGGTTTCAGTTCATCCTGTACTTTGTCCATACCACCGGTGAATCTGTACGCGAGATTCTGGATTATGATACAGATCCGAATCAGGAATCCTACGAATCAATATCTTTCAGGGATAATCAGCCATATACGCTGTCCTTCGACAAGGACCTTCCGGTTTATAAATTTTACATCAAGCATATTTACAGCGGAAATGTTTTCCTTGGAAAAACTTATGATGCCGCTCCTGACTGGCAGCAGTCCTTAACCATGTACATCGCCAATCTTCGGAAAGAGCTCATGGGGAACTAAAGATGTTTGATTATCTTCCGGAATGAATATGCGTTTACTTTCCATCCTGTTCATCCTCCTCTCTGCAATAACCCTAATGGCACAGCAGAACACGTTGGTTGTCCTCAATCCCGACCGTGTTTTTGATGGTAAGGAAATGCACAATGACTGGAAAGTTGTGGTGAGCAATGGCATGATCGTCTATGCGGGAAATACGGTTCCCGGTAAATTCGGGAATGCAACACCGTTAAACCTTCCGGGGATGACACTTATGCCCGGACTGATTGAAGGGCATGCCCATGTGCTGTTACATCCCTACAATGAAACTCCCTGGAATGACCAGGTTTTAAAAGAGGCGCCCGCACTTCGGGCGATACGTGCTGCAAATCATCTGCAAGCATCCCTTGAACATGGCATAACCACACTTCGTGATCTTGGAAGCGAAGGGGCAGGATATACCGATGTATCCGTTCGAAAAGCTCTTGAGCAGAACATAATTAAGGGGCCTGAAATGATTGTAGCCGGACCCGCTATTGTTTCCACAGGTAGTTACGGACCAAAGGGATTTCATGATGGTGTTACCGTACCACTGGGTGCACAGGAAGCCGATGGAATCGACGGTGTACGCCAAACTGTCCGGGAACAACTTGGTAAAGGGGCCGACTTCATAAAGGTGTATGCCGATTATCGCTGGGGGCCTGAAGGAACTTCCATGCCTACCTTCAGTGAGGAAGAACTTCATACGATGGTAGAAACCGCCAGAAGTGGAGGAAGCTATGTGGTAGCCCATGCCGGGACTGAAGAAGGAATGCGAAGGGCAATAATGGCTGGTGTTGAAACGATTGAACACGGAGATGGTGGAACGGAGGAATTGTTCAACCTGATGCGCGAAAAAAATATTGGCTTTTGTCCGACCCTCGCCGCAGTAGAGGCTATCTCATCGTATAATGGATACCGAAAGGGAGTCGATCCTGTCCCGGCCCGTTTAATTCAGAAAAAAGAATCCTTTCAAAAAGCCTTGAAAAGTGGAGTTCAGATAGTTTTCGGCGGTGATGTTGGCGTGTTCAGCCATGGAGATAATGCCTGGGAGCTTGAATTAATGGTTGAATACGGGATGAAACCAGTGGATGCGTTGCGATCGGCAACCTTCAACAATGCACAGATGTTTCATTATTCAGACAGGGGCCTCATTGCCGACGGAATGAGAGCAGACCTTATTGCCGTAAGGGGCAACCCGATTGAGTCAATTTCAACCACCAGAAACCCCCTATTTGTCATGCAAAACGGTGAAGTGGTCCTTGATAAATTAAGCAGTCAAACAGGCAATCGCTAGTCACCATAATTGAGATAATCCCGAATTATGGCTGCACAGGCCTTTGGGTCTTCCATCATTCCCAGGTGACCAACGTCATTGAGAACCTGAAATTTAAATTCATGATGGTTTTGAAGTTCCTTCAAAGATCCTACAGGTATAAATTCATCCTTCTGACCGGCGAGGATCAGGAATTCATCATCCAATTTCCCGAGAACATTTTGCAGATCCGCTCTGTCGCGCATCCAGGCGGTATAACGCAGCAGCGTTTCCTTTTTTGTTTTCCGAATTCTTCCCGCCAGTGATTCATGCCAAGGCCCCTCCCTGAAATAGAGTGAAGGAATGAAAATATCGAAAAATGGAGCGGTTCCATGTTCTAAAATAAATGCGATTGATTTATTCCGGTTTTTCTGCTTTTCCGTGCTGTCGGCCAGCGGTGTGCTATGGAACAGGCCCGCCTTGGAGTATAGTGCAGGTTGTTGGTCAATGGCAGCCAGAAGCACATAACCACCCATGGAATGTCCGATGATCGCTGGCTTGTATAGGTTTTCTTCCAAAACCCATTCATTGATAATGGCGCCGATGTCGCTGATAGAATTAATCTCCTCTGAAAGCGGGGATTCACCATGTCCCGGAAGATCCGGACAATAGACGGTAAATTCATTAGAAAGCAATGGAACCATCTGGTCCCAGATATAACCTCCTTCACAAAACCCGTGGAGTAAAATCAGCGCAGGTCCACTACCGTAGGATCGGTACCTGAGTCTTGACATTTCAGACAGTGACGTTGCTTTCAGCAAGACGCCGTACGGCATTCATGATGCCTTCCGGATCAAAATTACATTCTGCATGTAATTCCAGCTGTTCGCCATGTTCGACGATCCTGTCTGGAATTCCCAGACGCTCTATCCTTGCCTGGTATCCGTGATCTACCATAAATTCGGCTACGGCACTGCCAAAACCGCCCATCACACAGCCATCTTCGACGGTTACTATCTTTCTGAATTTCTTGAAAATTTTGTGCAGCAGTTTCTCATCGATTGGCTTTACAAAACGCATGTCAAAATGAGCAGGAGTAAGCCCTTCATCACCCAGGTATTCACATGCTTCAACTGCATAGTTCCCGATATGCCCGATTGTTAAAATGGCTACATCACTTCCTTCACAAATAGTTCGGCCGGTTCCGATTTCAATTGCCTCCATTGGCGTTTTCCATTCCGGCATGACGCCCTGACCCCTGGGATATCGAATGGTAAAAGCTTTTCCCTCGCGCGGCAGTTGCGCTGTGTACATCAAATTTCTTAATTCCTCCTCATTCATAGGGGAAGAAACGATCATATTGGGTATGCATCTCATGAATGCGATATCATAAGCTCCATGATGCGTAGGACCATCGGCACCGGCAAATCCTGCCCTGTCCAGGCAGAAATTAACCGGAAGATCCTGAATACAGACGTCATGAATCACCTGATCGTAGGAGCGTTGCATAAACGTGCTGTAAATATTACAAAATGGAATTAAACCCTGAGTGGCAAGTCCGGCACTGAATGTTACCGCATGCTGTTCGGCAATACCCACATCAAATGCGCGTTCTGGCATGGCTTTCATCATGATATTCATGGATGATCCCGAAGGCATCGCCGGCGTAATACCCATGATTTTATCATTCTTTTCTGCCAGTTCCACGATCGTATGACCGAAGACTTCCTGGTATTTTGGAGGCTGGGGAGTATCATGAACTTTTTTGCGAATCTCGCCCGTCACCTTATCAAACTTCCCCGGTGCGTGCCAGGTAGTTTTATTTCCATTCTCAGCAGGTGCGTACCCCTTGCCCTTTGTGGTAACTATATGAAGAATTTTAGGCCCTTTGATATCCCTCAGGTCTTTCAGTACATGCACCATATGATTTACGTCATGGCCATCCACTGGTCCGAAATAGCGCAAATTCAGGGATTCAAATAAATTACTCTGGCTAAGCAGGAGAGACTTGATACTGTTTTCGATCTTTCCAACAATCTCCCTGGGATTCGGGCCGAACTTGCTGAATTTTCCCAGTACATTCCAGATCTCATCACGAACCTTGTTGTAGGTATGTGAAGTTGTAATATCTGTAAGATAATCCTTCAGCGCACCCACATTCGGGTCTATCGACATACAGTTGTCATTCAGAATGATGAGCAGGTTTGTATTGCTCACGCCGGCATGATTCATTGCCTCGAATGCAAGGCCTCCCGTCATTGCGCCGTCCCCGATTACGGCAATATGCTGTTTATCTTCTTTTCCGAGAAAATGGGAAGCTTCTGCCATCCCCAATGCAGCAGATATTGAAGTTGAGGAATGACCCACACCGAACGTATCGTACTCGCTTTCCTTTCTTTTCGGAAACCCGGATATCCCTTTGTATAGCCGGTTGGTATGAAAAACATCCCTTCGGCCGGTTAGTATTTTGTGACCATAGGCCTGGTGACCCACATCCCATACCAATTGGTCATAGGGTGTGTTGAATACGTAATGCAGAGCAACGGTAAGTTCAACAACTCCCAAACTTGCACCAAAATGTCCTCCGTAGACAGAGACATTATCGATGATAAAATCACGTAGTTCCGTACTGAGGGTTACAAGTTGTTCAGGGGAGAGTTTCTTTAGGTCTGCGGGAGAATTGATTTCCGCAAGTAATTTTCCGGGTTCAATCAACATTTGTATGTGCTCGTCATGTGATAATCAATGAACAAAAACTTAAGGTAAGTGTTCTGTTTCCGTATTCCAAAAAGTATGTAAAGTGATGTAATGCACAAAATTACATTTTTTAATACTAGGAATTACGCTGAAACGAGGTTAAAATAATATCTTTGATATTCGGCGAAAAACACATCACCTTGAAATTATCCATGTCTTGAGCTTTGAAATCAAACTTCCACTTTTCGAAGGTCCGTTTGACCTGTTGCTTTTTTTTATCGAAAGGGATGAACTTGATATCCATGATATTCCGATAGCGAAGATTACAAATGATTTCCTGGATTACCTTCATCACCTTGAATCGATGAATATAGAAGTTGCCAGTGAGTTCATACTGGTTGCGGCAACATTAATGAAGATCAAGTCAAGAATGTTACTACCCAGGCCTCAGCTTGATGATGCAGGGAATGAGATAGACCCCCGTGAAGAGCTCGTTCGGCATCTGCTGGAATATAAGAAGTACAAATCCGTTCTGGCGCAGCTCCAGGAAATGGAAGAGGCTGAAATCAATAAGGAAAAGCGAGGAAATCTGTTGAAAGAGATTCGATCGTTATCCGAGCAGGTGAATGTGGAAGCTGAAATTCAGGATATTGATTTGTATAAGCTGATGCGCGTATATCAGAAGGTTATTGAGCGATATACTGAAGCACAGAACCGGCCTGTGCATGAGGTAATTCAATATCCGTATACCATTGAAGCTCAGAAAGACTTTATTCTGTATGAGCTCAAAAGTACGAACCGTATTTCCTTTGAACAGGTCATTACAAAATTTCCAAACAAAATTGCCGTCATCTTTAATTTTCTGGCAATTCTCGAACTCCTTCAACTTCGAATTGTCACCCTGCACCTGGGAGAAGGATTCAATAATTTCTGGATTGAGAAACTGGAGGAGATAGAGGTAGGCTAAATGAATCTTGATACCCGAAAAATATTAAAGACCCTAAACCCAAATAAGGTCTGGCTTCCGGCAGCAATTAGTATAGGTTTTGTTATTTACAAGGTATTAAGTGATGATCAATTCACTCCGGAACGGCTTCGATTAATATTCGATGCGCGATTATTACCTGTTATTCTCGCATTCCTGGTACTGCTCATTAAAGAGGCCGCGTACATTTACCGTATCCGAACACTCACCAATCAGGAGCTCTCGTGGACCAGCAGTATTTACGTGATCATTCTTTGGGAATTCGCATCGGCGGTTACTCCCTCAGTGGTAGGCGGAACTGCCGTTGCTGTTTTCATCCTTGTGAAAGAGAGGATTTCGCTGGGCAAATCCCTGGCGTATGTAATGCTTACAGCCATCCTGGATAATCTGTTT
This sequence comes from Cyclobacteriaceae bacterium, assembly GCA_050289805.1. GTDB lineage: Bacteria > Bacteroidota > Bacteroidia > Cytophagales > Cyclobacteriaceae > JAUILA01. Next base: position 187,193 of record JBNKGL010000004.1, on the reverse strand, counting down.
TTCGTGATCGCTGCTCCCCTGGCCCTGTTATTTCTCGGCGAAGATATTTTCCCCGCCTCCACAACTGGATCCCGGTATATTTTCGTCACGAGCTATTCGCTTATCGCGCTTTACACCATCATTATGAGTCTGGCGCTTTTCTGGAGACCCCGACTGTTCAAATGGGTACTGATCAAGCTTACATCGATAAAATGGCTCAGACGCTGGCGATATGCGGCATATCAGCATGGGAATGAAGTGATGTGGGCGTCCTCACTCATTAAGGGTAATACGATCAAGTACTGGATCCAAATCTCCCTCGCAACAATCATCGCCTGGGTGGCACGTTATTCCATCCTCAATTTCCTGGTAGCCGCCTATACCAAAGGCCTTTCTGTTTTTGACCATATGATCATTTTCGGCAAGCATCTTATTTTATGGATAGTGATGCTCATATCACCCACACCGGGAAGTACCGGTACAGCCGAGCATTTCTTCATGAAGTTTTTCAATGAATACCTTTTCGAGTTTACCCTTGGGGCGGCATTACTATGGAGAATTATCACCTTCTACCCCTACCTCATCGTGGGGGCACTGGCTCTGCCCAAATGGATTGCACGGGTGTTCTTTAAGAAAAAGTCTGATGACGCACCTCAGGCATCCTGAAGGAAGTCATTATGCAACTTCAGTACCTGTGGAATCACAAGTGTATTGCCATCATTCACAATTTCATAATCAGATTTTGAATTTCGATTGGCATCACTCATCTGCCGTGCTATGATTGCTTCAACTTCCTCGCGACTTCGCTGCCTGTCCCTGGCCAGAGTTCGTTTGATACGCAAATCTACAGGGGCCGATACATGGATAACCGCGTCGAGCTGGAGATAACTTCCGCTTTCAAAAAGAAGGGCGGCCTCCTTAATCACATAGGGAGCATGCTGTTCAAAGGCCCATTTTTTGTAATCACGGCCTACTGCCGGGTGAATAATTCCATTGAGCTTTTCGAGAAGATCCGGATTCGAGAAAACCATGGAGGCCACACGGCTACGGTCCAGTTCGCCATTCACATATGACTGTTTCCCGAGCAAGGATTTTACCCCTTCAATGATAGATGGGTCATTATTGGTAAGCCATTTTGCACGGCTGTCGGCATCATAAACAGGAATTCCAAGGCACTTAAATATTCGCGTGACCAGGGTTTTTCCCGATCCTATACCCCCTGTGATTCCAATCTGTTTCACTTTTTCTTTTGAATTCGTACCCTCAGGCTATCCATTCTTACACCCGACAGACGTTCAGGATAGGCGACAATACGCGGACTTACAAGTGAATCTGACGTGTCCATCTTCTCAAAATCCGCAACAATGAGAAATGCAGAAGGATTCACCTCATCATCATCCTGCGCATCAACGCGATATCGGACAAGAACCTCGGTAGGCTCGGCAATCCAGGTACTGTCATCCGGAAAATTCTGTCGTTTAATTGGTACCCGCAGCGATCTTTCTACGTATTCCTTGATCTCAAAGGATATTCTTACTGAACTTGTATTCAGAGCCGTAACCCCGGGTGGCAATTCAATTCCCACGATCTCATCAAAATCAGAAGCTACCTGGTCATTATCAAGATTGATAAAAATTGTTCCATCCAATGCTTTTATAACAGATGAAGGTCCTTCAAGTACAACAGAGTCAGGGATGATCTTTATATCCGGCCTAATTTCTGTATTTGGAGCAAGGGCTATTTTGGAAGTATCAAGCTTAATATAGACTGTATTCCGAAGTTTACGGTCTATATGGAGATGAAGTGTATCTGTGAGCACATAATTCAGCTGAAAATCATTGAGCTGATCGGAAATGAGTCCGGGTAACGTATTGGCTGCAATTTTACGTGTATCGGAAGGGTTTTCCACTGGAATTTGCAGTGGTGTCACTTTTATGCCCAGGTTATTCTTTAATAAGTTCCAGCCAATACTATTCACGTTGATGAGCACATTTTCTGGTAAATCCTCGACCGGAACATAGGTGGTATGATCATACAGGAACTCAACCGGGTACCGAATTGTCGCAGTATGATCCTTGTTCAGCGCATTCAGGAACCAGAATGTTGTGGCCGCCAAAAAACAAAGCAATATTACCCGGATGCGGTTGGTACGCCCATCTTTAAAATCACGGATAATATCACCTATTTCTGCCAATTACTTAGTTTTTGATTCTTTAGGTTTACTTGATTCCAATGACAATGCACTTTTGTTGACTGTCATAATCCCTTTATCAATTTCAAGGACAACCGTATCATCATCGATGGATAAGACTTTTCCATGTACGCCACCGATGGTCACGACACGATCTCCTTTCTGCACTTCAGAAATAAATTTCTTTTGCTCTTTCTGCCTTTTCTGCTGCGGCCTGATCATAAAGAAATAAAACACGAGGAATATACCGGCGAGAAATACGAATTGAAACATCCCCCCACTTTCTCCTGATGCCTGGGCAAATATTATTGATATCATAGTATTATGGTTAAAGAGTATTGAGCAAAATACGTAAAATGAAATAAAATATCCCAACCCCGTGAGAGGTTGGGATATAATCGATATTTATGATGTCAGGCTTACTGGATCGATGCAGTGGCCGGATTCACCATCGCCTTTATACGAAGCATCGTCTTTTTAGGCCACGTATTGGCAGTGATGGTAACTGTCTTATTTTGCAGGTTTGGCTTTCCTTTAGAGTCAAACTTCACAAAGATCTCACCTTCGCCTCCAACCGGAATTGGTTCGCGGGTATAGGTAGGGACAGTACATCCACATGATCCGATAGCATTTTCAATTACCAGTGGAGCCTCACCGTTGTTGGTGAATCTGAAAATGTGCTCAACTACATCACCCTCGGTGATAGTACCAAAATCATGTTCAATTTCCTGAAAATTAAAGGTTGGAAGGGGTCCTTCCGGTTTCTGATCAGGCGCTGTGGCCTGCACCGCAGGCGTAACCTGAGTTCCGCCATTTTCAAGTTCTGCAAGACGACTCTCCAATTCAGCAATTCTCTTTTCAGCGTCACGGTTTCCACATGAGAACGACAGCAATGCTGCCATTCCGGTCATCAAAAAAAATGTTGCAAATTTCTTCATTTTAAAGCATTAAGGTTAATTATACATGTAATAACAATATGGGATTTTTTTCGTTCCGTCAATTGTCGGTTTTCTTATTGATGTGACTTAGCAATTCATCCACATCCTCCAGCAGTTTTTCTGCTTTCTCACGTGCATCATTTACTACTTTCTCTCCATGAGATTTTGCCTCACTGAAAGCTCCGTTTCTTTCAGAAACCAAGTCGTCCAGCAGGTCCTCAAGACTTCTTCTGTATTTGTGAAGCCTGTACGATAACTTATCCCGTGTATTGGACCCCTTGTCCGGAGCAAAAAGAATTCCTGCAACTGATCCTGCAGCAGCTCCGAGTAAAAAGGCCAATATGGCATTTCCGCTATTTCTGTTCATGATTTATAACTTAAATTTTTACTTATTATCTATTAATCCCCGACCGCTCTTCTTTATAACCCCTGTAGACACCAATTCATTCGATAAAACGTCGAGAATTCCGTTAATAAACTGCTTGCTCTTCGGTGTACTGTACTTTTTTACCACCTCAATATATTCATTAATCGTCACTTTTACAGGTATACTGCTAAAATTGATCATCTCAGCAATGGCCATTTCAATGACAATCCGGTCTGTAAGGGCAATTCTCTCGATGTCCCAGTTCTGTGTTTTTTCACCAATCAAGCCTTCATATTTCTTTTCAACCTCACATGTGGAGTTGTACAGATCTATGAAAAACTCTTTATCCTCCTCCCAGTTGTAGGATATCTCCTGTAGTGCAAATTTCCCTTCTTCAAAGTAACTCTTCGCTGTTTTTGACGTCAGACTTTTTACAATGGCCTTATCTTCTGCCCAGTTAAGATCACGTTCTTCCAGAAATTTATCGATTGTCTCATTCTTGAAAATGACCGTTTTTATCAGATGATTGATAAATTCAGCCTCTTTTTCCTCATCAACTTTGTCAAGTGCCAGATACGCCTGGTACCTGTCATTAGCACGAATAAAATCTTTAAACCACTGTCGAACCGTAGAAGAATCCTTGTCCCAGTTAATGTGTTTACGTAAAAACAGGACCTGAAGTTCCTCATTTGTGGCCAAAACCTGGATGAACGGATTGTTAATGAAATTTTTATGATTCCGTTTGGTATCATTTTCAGCAAGTTCACGGAAAAGGATCAAAAGCTGCAACATCGACAGGTAGCGGTCATAAATTCGATCCACTTCCTGTACCATGGCCTTTCTGAAATGTATTTCATCCTTTTGGTTGGCCTGGTGATACTCACTGATAGATTGGTTTACAACTTCATCCACCCTTTCATCTGATGAACCGGAGGATATGTATCCGGGTTCAAGATAATGATTACGGAATCGATCCAGGGCTTCTTCTCCCAGCTCACGCAATTTCACGGGATCCTGCACCTCCATTGAATTCAGATCGGGCAAAAATGATTCCCGAATCTGTTCCAGGGCAATGCCGTAATTGGCCTGCCGGCTCTGACGCAATGCATATAATGTTTGCATTGCTTTAATTCTGAGGGTCCTGCGATTCAGCATATAGTAATAAATAAAAGAACTTTTGAGTACAATTCTTTACTGTACGAAATAATAATCTAACGGGGCAGCTTAACCTTGCCCATATCTTCTATGCGTTTTTCTGCCATTTTTGTTGCTGCCAGCTGCGTAGTAATACCTTCAGCTTCCGCAGTATTCAAAATATGCAGACATGTATCATAAATTTTTTCGGCTGTCGCATATGCACGATCCCTGTTGTAATTTCCCAGGTATTCTTCATATACATTAATCAGTCCTCCGGCGTTGATCAGAAAATCAGGAGCATATGTAATCCCCATTTCTGCAAGTTTTTTACCGTGAACCACTTCATCTTCAAGCTGATTATTCGCAGCCCCCGCGATAACCTTGCATTTTAGCTGACTCAGCGTATTATCATTGATGGTAGCACCCAATGCACAAGGAGCATAAATATCGACGTCCAGTCCATAGATCTCATCCTGTCCGACTACCTGCACACCCCTGTCTTTAGCGACCATTGCAACTTTCGCAGGATCAATATCCGTAATGAATACATTCGCATTTTCCTTTGTGAGGTAATCCACGAGGTACATTCCAACCTGACCAACACCCTGAACAGCGATTTTCCTGCCTTCCAGTGAATCATTCCCATAAACCTTCTTTACCGCAGCCTTCATTCCGAGATACGTTCCATATGCGGTAACAGGCGACGGATCTCCTCCTCCACCGCGGGACTCGGATATACCGGTGACAAAATTGGTTTCCATATGGATGTATTCCATATCACGGGTCTTCATATTCACATCTTCCGCCGTCCAATACTTGCCGTTAAGGCTGTTGACGAACTTACCGAACCTCCTTAAAAATGGTTCCGTTTTCATCGTCCTGGCATCGCCAATGATCACAGCCTTTCCACCACCCAGGTTCAGTCCTGTAATTGCGGCTTTATATGTCATTCCCCGCGAAAGTCTCAGCACATCTGTCAGGGCCTCCTGTTCAGTAGCATAGTTCCACATCCGTGTTCCGCCCAGTGCCGGTCCGAGGATTGTATTATGAATACCTATAATGGCCTTCAGACCAGTCGCCTTATCACTGCAGTAAACTACCTGCTCATGACCCATCGCAGAGAGTTCCTCGAACAAACCCTTATTTTCCACCGATTCTAATACGTTGATCTCCATCTTTCCAAATTGTAATTTGTTTGTAGTAGATTTGTCTGCACAAATGGAGGAAGTCCCCTTTTGATGACGCCGCAAAAATAGGATTTTTTATGATTTTAACTCATAGAAACCGTTTGCAAAAAACCAAATGACTTAATTGTCGTTTCCTTTGTTACGGCTCTTACCAATGAAAGAACTTAGCTATCTCAATAAATACCTGCTCAAGTATAAATACCACCTGATATTCGGGCTGATTTTTACGATTATTTCGAATATTTTTCAGATTGTTCCCGGGGTAATGGTGAGATATGCTATTGACGTTGTTACCGATAATATCAGCGTATATGGCCTTTTTGATGGTATTTCAATACAGGAAACACTCTATGACCAGTTTGCCATAAACCTCGTTATATATGCCCTGATCATACTTTTGATGGCATTGCTGCGTGGTGTTTTTCTCTTCATGGTACGGCAGACCATCATCGTTATGTCGAGATTGGTTGAATATGACCTGAAAAATGAGATCTTCAATCACTATCAGTCCCTGCCCCTGAGTTTTTATCGCAGAAATAATACAGGCGACCTGATGAACCGTATTTCAGAAGATGTCAGCAAAGTCCGAATGTACCTGGGTCCCTCGATCATGTATGGGCTTAATATGATCACCCTGGTTGCCCTGCTGATTCCATATATGCTTTCGATCGATGTAACCCTTACGCTTTATTCCCTCATTCCCCTTCCAATCCTGTCTGTAAGCATATATTATGTGAATAACATTATCAACAAGCGTTCTGAAGAAATCCAGGTAAGCCAGTCGGGCCTGTCGACCTATGTACAGGAGGCATTCTCCGGCATCCGGGTTTTAAAATCCTTCACCCGTGAAAAAGACAGCGGGGAACAATTTGAAGAGTTAAGCAACGAATACAAAGACCGGTCTCTTGAATTAACACGTGTACAGTCATTGTTTTTCCCGCTTATCCTGGGCCTGATCGGGCTGAGCACAATCCTAACGGTATATGCCGGGAGTGCAAAAGTGATTGAAGGTACCCTGTCTTTTGGAAATATTGCCGAATTTATCATTTATGTAAACCTCCTGACCTGGCCGGTTACTTCGCTGGGATGGATTTCTTCGATCATTCAACGGGCAGCGGCGTCCCAAAAACGGATAAATGAATTCCTGAATGTTGAAAACGACATTGTGAGCGACAAAGAGATAGTAACCGAACTCAAGGGTGAAATCGTATTCGACCATGTCTCCCTTGTTTATCCTGATTCCGGAATACGCGCATTGAACGACGTTTCCTTTACTGTTGAACCAGGTGAATCAATGGCCATCATCGGAACCACCGGGGCAGGAAAAAGTACCATCGCAAACCTGATCACGCGAATGTATGATGTGACGGAAGGTGAAATCTGTATCGATGGTATGGATATCCGTGACTACAATGTGACGTGTCTTCGCAGCCAGATAGGATACATACCCCAGGATGTGTTCCTTTTTTCAGATTCCATTTTTAATAACATCGCATTTGGAGCTGAAGAAGCAAGTGAAGAGGATATCCATGAAGCGGCACGACAGGCAGATGTCTACAATAATATTATTGATTTCCCGAATGGATTTGCAACACGGTTGGGCGAACGTGGTATTACATTAAGCGGCGGACAAAAACAACGTGTTTCAATTGCCCGTGCCCTTGTGCGAAATCCTAAAATCCTTGTCATGGATGATGCCCTGTCGGCTGTTGACACCAAAACAGAAAATATGATTCTGAACAGCATGAAACGCATTATGCAGGGACGCACCACCATCATCATTTCACACCGCGTTTCATCTGCCAAACTGGCTGATAAGATTATTGTTCTGGATGACGGCAAAATTGTAGAGGAGGGAACAAACGAAAGCCTTCTTTCCACCAACGGAGTTTACAAAGAGCTTTACGATAAACAGATGACCGCAGAACAGCCGTTGGAGAATTGATTACTCCAACACTGGAAAATACACCGTAAGGACATCATCCGCAGTAAAAACTTCAAGGTTCCATTCTGAGATTTCCAATCCTTCAGAGCTGGCAAATTCAACAGCCCCATCGCGAACATTTCCCGGTGAAGGCCGCACCAATGAATGCATGTTCAGCGCTACCCTCACAAACCTGCCGCCATCGACTACTTTCTGTACAGCCGAGTCTGTATTATTCAGAACCTCATGCTGGGTGCCAATGAATTGATGCAGTGTATCCACGGTCGATTCAACTCCGTAAGAAATGATGGTAAGATATTCTCCCGGCATAAATGTAGAGGCATCCCTAACCTTAAAAAATAGTTTTTCAAGCTCCGGCTGTGTGGGACGACCCCGGTAATCATACCCATACAGGACAGTCGGCTCCAGGTCTACAAGTTCATACTCAACAGAAGAATTTCCGCCAAGCCAAATGAATACCACTGACAGAATTATAATGAGCAGAAATCCGGGAAAAATGAATTTTTTCAAACCAAAATCTGATTAAAACGCATATCGAAGTCCGAATGCACCAAATACAGCGAAATGAAATGGACGGTCCACAAGTTCCATCAACAAACTAACCTCACCAAATGCTACCATCGGGATATCGGCGAATTCATACTCCATTCCAATAATTCCCTCCGGCCCGAAGTCGACATTTGTGTGGTCGTCGGTAAATATCCGGTTTTGTGTATCGAAGTATTGATATTCCAATTTGGCAATCCGTAGCTGGACACCACCTCCATAGAACCAGTCAAGACGACCTTCAACATGAGCGGGAAACGACTCATGCTTGAGATAGCGCCCCATCAGTACCATTGTAAAATTCACATTATGGGAATTATAGAGGAAATCATCATACTTGTTTAACTTTTTAAACGAATCCCGGTAGTAGCTTGAATGATTATTCCTGGAAACTGAACCCAGAATGAGTTCAATGGCAGATCGCCGTTGGAGATACGCCTTGTAAGTAATTCCAAGCGGATCCCCGATGCGGATCCCAATTCCCTGATTATAATTTTGTGCCTGTACCGTGGTAGTAAAAAACAACAGGCCCGTGATCATCAGAAGGCCTGCAAGTAATATTTTCTTTGTCATAAGTCAGTAAAAAATTTAAAACACGTAACGGAGCCCGACACCTCCCTGCAGTCGCGTCCATCCCGGATCCTGTTTCAGATCACGAAAGACTTCCACTTCTACAAAAGCCGCCATGGGAATTTTGAAATAGGAATATTCCATTCCGATGGCTCCAACAGGTCCGCTGTAAGTCCGATTGACAACAAAATTACCTGTTTCATCATCATTTAAACCAAAAAACAACATATAATCATACTGAATTTCTGTAGTCCTGTATTGCCAGCCACCTCCGCCATAGAAAGATAAACCTTTAACCGCCTTGGCCAGACTCAGGTGATAGACTATTTTGGCTTCAATCATCCAGTCAGATTTAACCACATGATCGATATACGCAATGGCTTCCCCTTCTCCAAGGGTATCGTATTGTAAATATTCTACAAAGTTTCCTTTATTATAGCTGTCATAAAGTCCGCTGGACGGACTTCCGGCGTCGATTGCCAGGGCAAAATTTCGATAGGGGTAAATTTTATACGTAACCGCAAACGGATCACCTAATTTCACTCCCATGCTCTGATAGGGGTATTTCCCCTTTTCAAAAAGGGGGCATTGAAGCGTCGGACTGGATTTCGGCGCTTTTTGCTTCTTATAACGGCTCTGATCGAACGTTTTTGTTCGCTTTACCTGGGCATTAACAGGATTACCAAAAAAAATTAACGCCCCGAGCAGGATAAAAAATATACGTCCTGACATGGCTAAAAGGCATTTTGTACAAAATAAACTACGGAAAAACGCACCCGGAAACCTATACGATTTCTTTGTATTGCATTTTATGCAGTTGAGTATATATACCGTTCTGTGAAAGAAGGTAATCGTGTGAACCGCGTTCTTTAATCTCGCCTTTTTCCAGCACAAGGATTTTATCGGCCTTTTTAATGGTTGATAGCCTGTGAGCGATAACGATGGAGGTACGGCCTTTCATCATGGAATCAATGGCATTTTGAATAAGTTCTTCTGTTTCGGTATCAACCGATGAGGTCGCTTCATCCAGAATTATAACACTGGGGTTGTAGACCATTGCCCTGACAAAAGAGATCAGTTGGCGCTGCCCTACAGAAAGTGTGGCACCGCGCTCCATGACATTATAATCGAATCCTCCAGGGAGACGTTCAATGAATTTTCTGGCCCCCACTTTATCAGCAGCCTCATAGACCTGTTCACGGGTAATATTGGGATTGCCGAGTGTTATGTTATAAAATATAGTATTCGAGTAGAGGAAGACATCCTGAAGTACCACTCCTATACGTTCACGCAAAGCCTGAAGGTCGTAATCCTTGATATTGATATCGTCCAGAAAGATCCCGCCGCGATGAATATCATAGAAACGTGTAAGCAAATTAATAATGGAAGACTTACCGGCACCGGTAGCACCAACGAGGGCCAGGGTCTCACCAGATTTTACTTCAAAAGAAATATCCTTTAACACATAGTCCCCTTCATTATAGGCAAACCAGACGTTATCAAAACGAACGTCGCCTCTTACCCTCTCAGGAATGTATTCACCTTCATCCGGAATATTTTCGTCGCTGTCGAGTAGATTAATGATCCGGGAGGTACTTACAATACCCAGCTGAAGGGTATTGAACCGGTCGGCAATCATCCTGATAGGCCTGAAGAACATTTGTATATACATGATAAAGGCAATCAGACTACCGAGGGTAATTCCCGTTTCCACCTGGTTCATCGCACCCTTCGCCCCATACCAGATCAATAATCCAATACCTGCGGCACTGATAATTTCCGCCACAGGAAAATAAACTGAATAATAGAGTACCGACCTCAGGTTAGCTCTTTTGTGATCTTCGTTAATACTTTCGAATTTCTTATACTCTCTTTGTTGACTTCCGAAGATCTGCACCACACTCATTCCCGAAATATGCTCCTGAACAAATGAATTCAGATTTGAAACCGCATTTCGCACATCATTAAAGGCAACTTTTATCTTTTCCTTGAAAACATAGGTGCTCAGGATAAGAATTGGCAAGGTGGAAAGGCTTATAAGTGCCAGTTTCCAGTCGGTAGCAAACATCATGATCAGAATAAAGATCAGCTGGAGCAGATCCCCCACCATCGCTGCAAGGCCCTGGCTGAAGACGTCTGCAAGGGTTTCTACATCGGAAATCGTACGTGTAACGAGCCTTCCTATCGGGGTTTTATCGAAAAATTTCAGACGAAGTCTGACCAAATGATTATAGAGCTGTACCCGGATATCGCGTATCACATATTGGCCGATCCAACCGGACAGGTAGGTATGTAAATATTGAACTACCGCCTGCAGGATCAGCAGTCCCGCCATGATCAAAATCATGTTCACCATTCCCTGGTAATTGCCAAATGCAACATAATTATCCAGTGTGAGCTGTATCAGCCAGGGCCTCAGCGGAGCAAGTAAGCCGAGTGCTATCGTTAGAAATATAAGGAAATAGAATCGTCCCTGATAAGGCTTTACAAAGCGCATCAGTCTTTTCAGGACGCTCAGGTCTACGATATCTCCGCTATTGATCGCTTCTTTTTTCAAAATCAGTTCAAGTAAATTTCCGGTGGATATTCAACTCCTGTCAGGTAAAGTCCTTCTGGTGGGGCGGCGGCTCCTGCCTGTTTGCGATCACGACTTTCTATGATCCTTTTAAATTCAGGCATATCAATTTTTTTGTCTCCAAGAAGCATAAGTGTACCCACAATCGCTCTAACCATACCCCGGAGGAATCTGTTGGCAGAAATATTAAAATGATATTCACCATCTATCTCTGTCCAGCCGGCATCGGTTACGCTACAAAGAAAATGATTCACATCGGTATTGACCTTACTAAACGCCTGAAAGTCTTCAAAGGTTTTTAATAATGCTGAACCCCGATTCATGATCCCCAGATCCAGCGGTCGGTCATATCGATAAGCGAGTCCATTCGCAAAAACATTTTTGATCCGGCTTATACGGTATAAATAGGATCGGTTTGTCGCACTGAACCTGGCATGCGCTTCGGGAATCACTTTTTGAATTCCTTTTATTGCAATATCATTGGGTAGCATGCGGTTAAGCCTGTAAACAAGTTTTTCCCTGTCCCTCATTACAGGCATATCAAGGTGAAAAAATTGCTGCTTACAGTGTACGCCTGTATCGGTTCTTCCACTGCCCACAATTGAATCGATTCCGGGCCATAATTTTTGAAAGGCGTTCTCTATCTCCTCCTGAACCGTAACAGCATTATTTTGCTTCTGCCAACCGTGATATCGTGTCCCCAGATATGCCACTTCAAAAAAATATCGAGCTGTTTCTGCCTGATTCATGTGCAAACATACAAATATCGGATTGAATGTTTATGACCGGTACATGCAAGAAGATATTCAGTTGATCCTGATATCGTCAGAAAGTTCATTGGGATTTTCCGGTGGTTTGTCCACACCGAATGTTTCAAGCAGTTCGCCACATCGTGTTACTCCGCGGATAATTCCTCCTACAGGATCCTTTGTTTTAATCCCGTCAATGATGAGGCCAACCACATGCTCCCATTCTGACTGGTCTACCTTTTCGTTAATTCCGGTATCACCGATTACTTCGACAAGGTGTTCAAAATGAGATATAAAAATCAGGATGCCTGTCCTGTTTTCTGTGGAGAATACTTCTTCGGTAAGAAATGCCGCCATCGCGCGACGTTCAACTGCATTTTGCAACCTTCCATTACTCAGAAGGAGCCGTTTATATCCTGATGAAATTCCGGGAAGGATGTAACCCAGCACTCCCATCGCTACCGCAATAATAGCAACTTCCAGCGGTGTTACCTGGAATGGAAGCAACCAGGCATAGGACATGATAGCCAGCAGGAAAAGCGGTGCTGCCGTGAACATGAGTGTTGAGCGCAAGCGTACCTCCTCATATTCGTCGGATTTTTCGACAAAATAAGTCACTATTTCACCGGAGGTTTTACCCTCGGCATTGGCTACTGCCTCTCTAATGCGGTCTTTGTCCTCTTGAGTGAAATTTTTTGCTTTCATAACTATTCCATTTACCAGCCTCCGGAAGCCCCGCCGCCGCCAAAACTTCCACCGCCGCCACTGAAGCCGCCGCCGCCGAATCCACCACCACCTCCGAAGCTGCTGCCGCCGCCTCGAAATCCGCCGCCATAGAATCCACCGCCGCCTCGACCTCCACCTCCACCAAACATGGATATAAGGTAGAAGAATATAAATGCGATTGCGGCAACGACGCCTACCGCCAGGCTAATGAAAATCCAACCCGCCAGAAATGAGATGCCGGTACCGATCAGAGCTCCATTAGATTTACCAGCTATTTTGCGAAGGACAGGGCCCATAATCAGAAAAATAACGATAAAAACAGTAAGGAGACCATTTACGCTTCGTCCACCACCTGGCTCCCGATTTGCCGACGGTTCGGGTAACGGTTCACCATCCACAACATGTATAATCGCATCGAGCCCGGCACTTATTCCGCCATAATAATCCCCGTTCCTGAATCTGGGAACAATAATTTCATTGATAATCCTATTTGCCGTGATATCCGGCAGTGCTCCCTCCAGTCCGTAACCCACTTCAATGCGTAATTTTCTATCCTCTTTCGCCACCAACAGTATAACGCCATCATCGATACCTTCCCTGCCGGCCTTAATTTTTTCGGCTAGCCGGATGCTGTAATCCTCAATAGGCTCAAGTCCGGTTGACGGAATCATTACAAAAACAATCTGACTCCCTTTTTGCTGCTCAAAAGATTCAAGTTTATTACTCAGGCTTCTGAGTTCCTCGCCTGAAAGTGTTCCTGTAATATCTGTGGCAAATTGATTTAAATCGGGCAACTCCCTGATATCCTGCGCATACATTGCGTCATTGACAAAAACGCATATGGCTATTACAAGGAAAAAGTATCGGAGTAAACCTCTGGGAAACATGACCTAAACTTAATAAATTAAACCGAAATTGCAGGGGAACTTGTCAAAAGGATGAACAAAAAACAAAAGATACTAATACTCACTGGTGGCGGTGATTGTCCGGGACTAAATGCTGTAATCCGGGGGGTTTTCAAGAGATCAAGAAGGGAAAAGGATTTTGAAATTATTGGGAGCATCGAGGCATTTAACGGTGTTTTTCAGGATCCACCCAACCTGATGAAACTAACAAAGAAGAATACATCCGGAATTCATGTTAAAGGGGGCACTATTCTTAAAACGACGAATAAGGGGCATCCATTCGAATACCCCGTTATAAATGCCGATGGCAGCGTGACTATTACAGATCGTTCCGATGATCTCATCCAGAGAATCCATGACCTCGGAATTGAAGCTGTAATCAATATTGGCGGTGACGGGTCACAGAAAATATCGCAACGGCTGTATGAGAAAGGATTAAATATTATCGGGGTGCCAAAAACCATTGATAATGATCTATGTTCTACAGATTTAACATTTGGCTTCAGCACAGCGGTACAGGTTGCAACGGAAAGCTTTGACAGATTGGTTACCACTGCTGAAAGTCATCATCGGGTTATGATTATGGAGGTTATGGGTAGGGATGCAGGTTGGATAGCATTGCATACAGCCATTGCGGGTGGAGCAGAAGTATGTCTGATCCCTGAAATTCCGTACAAAATAGAGAATATTGTCAGGCGTATCAATAAACGGTATAAACATGGGAAAGGATTTGCCAATATTGTAATCGCCGAGGGAGCCAAACCGGAAGAGGGCGAGGCTTTCTCGCAGGAATCAGGTGAAATAGGATATGCACACAAAAGGCTTGGTGGGGTTGCGTACCGTCTCAGTGACGAACTTAAGCGTGCCGGATGCGAAGCGGATATCAGGGAGACGGTATTGGGACACATCCAGCGTGGTGGAACACCGGTTGCATTCGACCGGATTCTGGCTACCTGCTTTGGCGTACGGGCTTTTGAACTGGTCCTGGAGAAAAAATTCGGATATATGGTTTCCTACCAAAACAATCTGGTTACTGAAGTCCCGCTCAGAGAGGCTACCCGGGAATATAATTTTGTCGGCAAACAGTCCTATCTTGTAAAAACCGCACGTGGAATGGGAATATCATTCGGGGATGAATAAAGCATGAAATCTAATATTATAGTCCTTTTATTTTTTCTTGTCAGCCCGGCATTCGGCCAGGTAATACTGAACAGGGACACCCAGGTGGATATTTCAGGGGATATTGAATTTCTGATCGACTCGACCGGTGAAGAGGACATTACCAGGATAAAAAAGAATAACTTATTTCAACCGGCTCCCAGGGAAGGACTTCGCCTGAATGATCTTCAGGGAAACCTGTGGTTGAAGTTTAAATTGACAAATCCGTACCAGGAGCAACAGCAGAGTGTACTTATATTCAAAGACCCTTCTTTATTTACTATTTCACTATATGAAGAAGGCGAACAGGAAAGTCTGAGTGGCGCATCCGTTTCCCAGGACAAAAAAGACGTCCCTGGGAATCACAATGCTTTTGACATAAAAACAGGACCTCTTGAAACGGAGGTGATTTATGTGAAAATCCATTCAGATAATTTCATTACCACCAGCGCCTCGGTGTACAGTGACGAATTATATCACTCCAAAACCCGGCGGGAATATATTTTCCTGGGTTTATTCTACGGGGTGATGATGCTGATCATGGTTTATTCCATTTTCCTCTTCGTTCTCACCCGCATGTATGTGTTCCTGATCTATGGAGCCTATATCTTTATAAGCATACTATTTACAGGGACTTCAGACGGCTTTACCCATATGTATCTGAATCCATTGGTAAAGGCTGCCGGAGGCTATCTGGAATATATACTTCCCGCCATTTCAAATATGATTGCATTGATTTTTATGGACCGCTTTCTTCAAACCGAAAAGTGGTCTTTCAAGATCCACAAGAGCATCCTGGGGATTGTTTGGGGCATTGGCGGTATTCTGGCTCTCACATTGCTTATTGTGCCAACCGAGGGTTTCGAACTCATGCTGCCCATTGGGATCCTGGTACTTCTATTCATATTGTGGGTTAGTTTCAGGGCAGTACTTCAACATGTTCTCCAGGCCAGGTATTTTCTTATTGCCTTTCTTGGATTCGGATTTTTCATTTTAGTTTTTATTCTGAACCTCTTCAGGATAATTCCATTTAGCTTCCTTGTACAATATTCAATGCATTTTGGCATCCTTTTTAACCTTACAGTTTTGTCAGTCGCTTTGGGCATGCGCGTTTATCGCAGTTATCAGAGCTCTATCAAGGCGGAGCGGGAAAAACAGGCCGAATATTCGCTTAAAAATGAAGCCCTCGAAAAAATGGTTTGGGACAGAACCAAGGCAATTATACAGAAGGAAAATGAGCTGAGATCTATCATCGATAACAGCGATAATGAAATCTGGCTAGTCGATACCAATTATATTCTTCGGGAATTAAATACTGAATTCGCCAACGCATGGAATTATGCCTTCAATAAAAAATTGAAAAAGGGGAAAAATATTATTGATCAAATCCCGGATGAAAAACTGAAGGAGGCCTGGAAGGCCAGGTATGACAAGGTATTTAATGGCGAAGCTCAAAAAATCAGGGAGACTTATGATGTGCAGGGTGAGAAAAGGTTTTACGAAATCAACATCTTCCCAATCCGTGAAAACCGACAGGTGAAGGGCGCGGCAATTTTCTCGCGCGAGATAACGGAGACCATTAAATATGAACAGGCACTGAAGGATAAAAACATTGCCTTGCAGAAAGTGAACCAGGAATTAGACAGTTTCGTATACAGCGCCTCCCATGACCTTAAAGCTCCCCTGGCCTCCATACAGGGGTTGATCGCACTGGTTCGGGATGAAAATGACAGCGAGCTTCGCAAGCAATATTACAGCATGATGGAACGTTCAATCAACCGTCTTGACCAGTTCATCCGCGATATCATAGATTACTCCAGAAATACAAGGGTCGAAAACAAACATGAGATTATTGACATTACAGAAATGATCAATAGTATTTTGGAGGACCTTAAGTACATGAATACGTCAGGCGTCCTTGATATCCAATTGGAAAGTAGCGAAAAATACCCATTTATCAGTGATCCTACCCGAATGCGGATCATTTTAAGAAACCTGATCAGCAATGCGCTCCGATACGGAAAAGAGGAAAAGAAAGACCCTCATGTTGTCGTATCATGGAAAATAAAAAAGAAGGAAGCGGTTTTCAATATTTCCGACAGAGGACCCGGAATAGACAAGGAACATCTCGACAGAATTTTTGAAATGTTTTACAGGGCACATGAAACATCTTCCGGTTCCGGACTTGGCCTTTATATCGTGAAGGAAACCCTTTATAAAATGGATGGCGAAATTAAGGTTGAATCGGAGAAGGGGAAGGGAACGACATTCAATGTAGTTGTTCCTAATTATTCTTCCATATCATAACTTTCTCATAGTTTTGCCGGTTCTAACATTATGAACGAATTGGATTTTCAGAAAACAACACTGGGTGGAGGATGTTTCTGGTGTATTGAAGCAGCGCTTCAATTGCTGCAGGGTGTTTCAGACATTAAGCCAGGTTACGCCGGCGGGAAAATTAAAAATCCAACTTACAGGGAAGTATGCAGTGGATTAACAGGCCATGCAGAAGTGGTTCAGATTACCTTTGATCCAGCCATCATCAGTTTCGAGCAATTACTGGAGGTTTTCTTCTCCATTCATGACCCGACAACACCGAACAGGCAAGGGGCGGATGTAGGTTCACAATACCGTTCGATTATCCTTGCCGACAACGAGGATCAATTCGCAAGTGCACAGAGGATAATCAGGGCGCTGGAAGAAAAAGACGTATATGGAAACCCCATTGTGACACAGGTAGAGATGTTGACTGTCTTCTATCCCGCGGAAGCATATCATATTGATTATTACAAAAATAATCCGGACCAGCCCTATTGTTCATTTGTAGTCAAACCAAAAGTAGATAAGGTTAAACGGGTCTTTGCCGGCTTACTCCCAAAATAAAAAATAAAACCCCCGGTCTCAACGACCGGGGATTTCTCCTTAAACCGCATTTACTTCATTAACATAATCTTTCCATTCTTCACTGTGTGCTCACCCACGATGCGGTAGGTATATATTCCGGAAACATTTTTGTCAGGGAACCAGGTCCATGTATTTGTAAAGCCTGATTGCACGACATCATTATACAGCACCGCTGCCAGGTTACCGGAAGGATCAAGAATCTCTACGCGCACTTCCTGCGTAATCATGGAAGTATACTGGATTTTAAGATAATCGGTTGTCGGATTCGGATAAGCAATTACACTTTGGCTTACCTGCATATCTGCCTCCTCGAAATCGATACAGGTACCATATTTGAATGCCACCTGTGGAGGAGCCTGTGTGAGCAAGCTACTGCACTCTTCCGATATGCCACAAACCGTATATTCTATAACAAATTCCTCATATGAATGACCTTCCCCAAATCCATTAATATCATCAATTTTAAACCCATTAATGCCGGTTTTCGGGTCAGTACCTTCAACTATTTTCCAGTTACCTGAATTTGAAATTTCCGTTATGTCACCACATGGAACTTCAACCGCCATATGCGATAGTCCATGCGTTTTATTTCCGTTATACGAAACAATCAATCGATACGTAATACAATTGCCATCCTCGCTAAGCTGATCAACTGTCACATCAAACGAGTCTTCACAATCGGTGTCAAACGGACCGTCTGCGTCATTTCCGGGATCAGTCGGATCAGTCGGATCAGTCGGATCGGTAGGATCTGTTGGATCTGTTGGATCAGTCGGATCGGTAGGATCTGTGGGATCTGTGGGATCGGTAGGATCAGTCGGATCTGCACAACCCGCTTCGCTATAGCTTACGATAACACTTTCAGTGATAGAACATCCATTACTATCAGTGATTGTTACAGTATAAACTCCTTCCGTAAGGTTTGAAACCAATGAGCCTGTGGATCCATTCTCCCAGTCTATCTCATAAGAACCGGAACCACCTGTCACATCAATCGTAACACTGAAACCATCAGAAATACACCCTTCATTAGAAATCTGAGAAGATATCGAGATTGGCGCAGGATCAGTAACTACATACAGAAGTTCCCGAACGCAGCCCGCTTCGTTAGTGGCTTTGATCCGGTAAACGCCAGATTCGAGTGCCTCTCTTTGAGCGCCGACAAACCCATCCTGCCATTCATAAGTCACTCCGGTGCCCGGTGAAAGTGTGATGGATCCATCATTCCCTCCATAACAGGTAGTAGATACCACTTCAGAACTCACTTCAAATGATTCAGAGGTTACGTAAACCGATATGCTGGCCTCGCAACCACTGTCATCCGTAACGGTTGCAGAATACATACCTGCAGCCAGTCCTTCAAGATCTTCTGTGGTGGCACCGTTCGACCAGTTGATAAGGACTTCTCCTGTTGCTCCCGCGATCATCAGGTCAATGGTACCGGAATTATCTTCCACACAACCGGTTGTTGTTGCTGTTGCTGATAGTCGGAGAGTATTATTTTCCTGCACATAGAATGCCCCGCTTACCGAACAACCAGAAGCATCCTTTACAACAACATTATATATCCCGGCAGAAAGCCCGGAAATGTCCTCTGTAATTTCATCATTGGACCACAAAATTTCATAATCACCCGATCCTCCGGTGATTTGCAGATCAATGGCACCATCCGCCTGAGAACATGACGTTCTTGTCACCTGCCCGGAAAGTTGAATAACGGATGTATTTCGTACCTGAAAGTTGGCATAGTTGGTACATCCATTCGCATCTGTTACAAGAACGGTATAATAGCCGGCCATTACGTCTGCCAGGTCTTTTTCGGTCGATTGATTATTCCATTGATAGGTATAGGGCGCAGCTCCTCCTGAGACAGAAAGTACAACGGAACCATCTTCCTTTCCGGAACATGACGCATCTGAAACTTCTCCTGAGATCACTATCGGTTCAGGTGCGGAAACCACTCCTGATAACTCAAGAGTTTCTCCATTTCCATCTGTAACCGTTACTGAATATTCCCCGGCCGGAAGTCCCGATGCCGTATTACCTTCAAAACCATTTGACCATTCAAAATTAAATGGTTCTGTTCCGTCGGCAATAATAACTTCAATGATACCATCAGGATTTGATGAACAGGTAGCATCTGTAATTTTCAGGGACGCATCAAGTTTAGCACATACAACATCAATTGATTCCCTGTACACACATGTTCCTGCCTTGTAGGCAACTTCGGGAGCCCAGCACGCAAGTGCATCAGCAGTACATTCAGCCTGGGGGCAGATATCGAATGTCACGGTGAACTGGTCGGCACTTTCCCCAAAACCATTGATGTCATCAATTTTGAATCCGTTTGTGCCGGTAGTAGGATCCAGGCCATAGGCTATCTTCCAGTTTCTTGAATTGGAAACATTGGAAATGCTGCCGCACGGCACATCCATAGAAAAATGGGACAGCGCATGTGTACAATCTCCCTCCGCATTTACCAATACTGTGTATCGTAAACATCCGGAAGCGAGTGTTTCGACTGATTGAATTTCACTCGAAAAACAGCTTGAACCGCAATCTTTGTTCTGTGCGGTTACGCTGGATAAAAATAATAGGTTAATAAAAAGCCATGTAAAAATTGAGCGCATAGCATAATTGGTTGGTTCAATCATGTATGCGCTGAATAGAGAAAAGGTTATCGGCTCATTAGAGCATCTGCAGATATCGTCGATGAACGGAAATAATGAACGTTACAATTCCATTCTGGACCGCGGACATAATTATTCCAGCAGCGACTCGATTTCATCCATTTTTTTACCGGAAAATGACCCGGATGTGGCATAAATTATCTTTCCTTCATCATCAAGCACGAAGAAATAGGGCACATCCTTTTTATCGAAAGCGAGGGCTTCCTTATATGTTTTCAGTTCACCTTTATAGAATAATATGTAGGGTAAAAGCCTTGCATCAATATTTTCAGCCGCTTTTTTCTTTGCCGTGCCGGCAGCTGCAGCTTTTACGCCCGTAAACATGGGCACGAAAAAGACATTTACATCATAGCCGAACGAAGAAAACAAACCATTATTTTCAGCGATAAATTTATGATAAACAGGTTCAAACCAGGTATTCAGATCATCTTCAGACTTTTTGGAATACGCCAATCCAAGCAGCGTATATTTACCTTTTGTATCATTCGGAAGGCTGACAGATTCATCTTTTATGGTTTCCGCCTCCATGTCCGGAAAATACTTTCCGGTTACCTGGGAAAATGAAAAGACGGGTAATGCCAACAAGCACAGAAGTATAAAAAAATTTCGCATCATCAATTTATTCTAAAAAATTAATACCTGACCATTGATATTATGAACGTAAAAATTGTAACCTCCGTATAGATTTACGAAAATCTATTATTTCGGAAGTGACTCGGAAAGGTGATAACGGCCAGCCGGAACCCATAACTGCTTACCGATTTCAGCTTCCAGGCTTCGTTCGCGAACGGTTTCTACGAAATAGAAATCTGCCCTTGCCCATGCGGGGGTAAGTGTTAATAAAAGATACCCGTGATCGCGCAAATTCACATATTTAAGGTGTGGGTTCAGCTCCGGGGTAACCAGCTTCTTTTCATGAATAATTACAAGTGAATCCGCATTGCTTTCATTGCTGTTCGCACTATTAATACTTGTGGTGCCAAATTCAATCGCGATAGCCCCCCGGCCTGTGTCGCTGTGGTAGTCTCCAAATGGATCCAGTGTCGTTTCAAACGCCCAGGAAGAATGTGTATCTCCGGTTACAAAAAGCACATTTTCAAATTGATTTATGCGGAGCATATCAGAAAGTCGCCTTTGCTCATACGGATATCCGTCCCATGCATCCATATTTAAGTTCATACGTTCCCTGCCTGTATTTAGTCTTGAAAAGATGACCTGGTTACCGATAATTTTCCACGTAGAAGATGATCTCACCAGTTGCCGCGTAAACCATTGAAATTGTTCTTCCCCCAGCATGGAGCGTTCTCCGCTCTTAAATATTGAATCCTCCGGAGAATCTACCGGGGCTGTTCGGCCTTCCAGCCGTTCATCCAGCATCATCAGTGTGGCCAGGCTTCCGAAATCAAATCGTCTGTACAATGGACCTCCTTCACGAACAGGCATCCATTCATAATAAACCTGTTTTGCTGTCCTGCTCCGCTGTTGATAATCACCTTCATCGGGCTGATGATTTTGCGCCCCATCCCTGAAGGCATTATTGGCAATTTCATGATCATCCCAAATTGCAATGAACGGATGATTTCTATGTGCCTCCTGGAGATCAGGATCAGTTCTGTATTGTGCATAACGGGTCCTGTAATCTTCAAGCGTTATGATCTCGGCAGCTGGTTTGTGAATCCTTCCAATGGTCGTATCGCCATATACACCGGGACCATATTCATAAATATAATCTCCCAGGTGAATGACAGCAGCCAGATCTGGTTGCCGTGAAATGTGACCATATGCATTGAAATAACCCCATTCATAATTGCTGCAACTGACGACCGCAAAACGCAGACTATCCGCATTTCCGGAAGGAGCCGTTCTGGTTTTTCCAACCGGAGAATGTACTCCGTAGGCTCTGAACCTGTAGAAATATTGAGAATTCTGTCGCAGATCATCCACATCAATTTTCACTGTAAAATCACGCCGGGCAGATGTTCTGAACTTGCCATTCTGAACCGGCAGTCGAAAATCAACGTCCCGTGCAATTTCCCAGTCCACAGAAATCACAGAATCAGAAACTGGTGGAGTTACACGCGTCCAGATTATTACCCGGTCATTGAGAGGATCTCCACTTGCCACACCATGTCTGAAAATATCTTCCGAATTATAGATGGCATCCGGCACTGTGGCTTTGCAGGCTGTGAGAAATATGAGAATAATAAAAAACCGAAAGACTTTCATCTCTTGTAAATTAATCAATAATCATGATAACCACGAAGTCATCCCCGCCTCTTTCAACTACATAATGAGCCCAAAATTTATTAAATACAATATCACTGCGGCAGAACCTAAAGGTTCAGATTTACGTTGGACAATTTATCAACCCTTGCACCATGGAAAACACCAAAAATTATCCGGGTTGCCCATTCAGAACTGAACTGGACTTATCCGGATTGATAAAATACTGGAAAGATAATCTTAAGAATGATGATAGCTCAATACACTATGCATCACAGGAGATTCTTGATCAAATAGAAAAGGCTCAGGAATTACATGCCCCGATAAATGATCTTTCTGTCATTAAAAAGAATAAAGATCTCATTGGCCTGCTGATGAGTGTAGTTTTTCCCCCGGCACTCTCTGACACCATGTTGATGGGAGCGCATGTCCCCTTTAATTTCAGCGGCTTCCTGGCAACACCCGGGTATGCTGAAATACTTCCCTTTGATAATCCAAGGGAAGATATCCGTTTGTATTCCGACACCGGTGATGCCGCCAAAGGCACGATTATGATGGCATATCTCTTCATCCTCAATACTTATTTCGGAACAAACATTGAATTTAATGTACCGATTATACTGGGTGTGCCGGATAAGCGAACCGGCCTGGAACGCATTTATAAACTTGAAGTAGATACGCGGTTTGTTGAAGTTGTAGCCCTGGAAAAGCCCGAGAGCATTGATAGCAAAACCATCGCTATGCTGCTTGAAAATCTATACGATGTGGACCTTTGGCAAAAATATATCCGTCCGCAGAATTTTGTTTTTCGTGGTTTTGCCCTTCACAAGCTTGTAGATGTTACTGACCAGGAAATGCTTTCCTCAATTAAGTATTATCTGCTTAGACGTGATGCGGTCACCTGTGGTGTGAACTTTCTTACAATTCAGGAGAAAATACAGACGCTGTTCGCGCTGCCTGATCTGAAATTGGGCATCGTGTTTTTTGACCCGCACAATAATATTATATCCAGCGCCGGAATATCAGACTGGAACAGTTTTATGCTTCATGACAAACATGAGAGCCTGTCGTGTTCATATTTCTCCGATTCGATCTATGACAAGGCATATGTTGAAAAGAAACCGGTCATCATCGAAGACCTTTCCAAATATGACCGTAAAACGAAAATCGAGAAGACGCTACTGGAACAGGACATCAGAAATATCATCATTGCCCCGTTGATGAATAATAATGAGGTTATCGGAATGCTGGAGCTCGTTACCCCGAACCCGGGAAATCTGAATTTTATCAATGCAGGTAAGCTGAAGAATGTTCTTCCTATGTTCAGTGCAGCGATAACGAGGGTTCTGGGAGACCTTCAAAATGAAGTACGGGCGGCAATCCAGAAAGAATGCACAGCTATTCATCCATCCGTTGAGTGGAAATTCCTGCAGGCAGGCTATGAAATGGTGAGTCAGAGGCAACAAGGCAAAAAATCAACGCTCCCGGAGATCGTTTTTGAAAACGTATATCCCTTGTTTGGAATGTCAGATATTCGCAATTCATCTGTGCTTAGAAATCAGGCGATACGGGAAGACTTGCTTGAAAACCTGTCCATGGCTAAAAAGATTGTGGAAGAAATCCTGGAATACCGCAATATGCCGATATTGAATGAATTGATCTTTCGAATCAATAACGAAATGGCGCTGATTGAGCCTGGACTGGCTTCAGGATCCGAATCCGGTGTAATTTCATTCCTGAAAGAGGAGGTAAATCCGGCAATACGTCTTTTTCAGGATCATAATGAGGAAATAAAAGCCTTAACGGATACCTACTTTAAATCCCTTGATCCTGATCTTGGAGTAATTTATCATAAACGCCGTGATTTTGAAACGAGCCTGACACAGGTGAATCAGAACATTTCAAAATTGATCGACCAGGCGGAAGTTCTGGCACAGGATATCGTTCCGCATTATTTTGAAAAATACAAAACAGACGGCGTTGAATACAACCTGTATCTGGGCCAATCCTTACTGGAGAATGGAACGTTTGACACTCTTTATTTAAGGAATTTTCGCCTCTGGCAACTGATCACCATGTGTGATATTGCAAGAAACATCGATGATCTTCAGGAGGAGTTAAGTCATCCACTTGAAATCGCACAGCTCATTCTGGTTCATAGTGAACCGCTTGCCATTCGATTCAGACAGGATGAAAAAAGATTTGACGTTGACGGGGCCTACAATATTCGGTATGAAATCGTAAAGAAGCGCATCGACAAGGCGCATATTAAAGGAACCGGCGAACGACTAACTCAGCCTGGCAAAATCAGTATCGTGTACTCAAGGGAATCAGATGCCGCTGAATACCTACGGTATATTGAATATCTCAAGACACAGGATTTTCTTCTTGATGAAGTTGAACAATTCGAAATTGAAGAGCTACAGGGAGCCAAAGGACTTCAGGCACTGAGAGTGAGTATAAACCAGCAGAGAAAGGTTGAAGATAATTACGGAGATGATCTCATAAATGACCTTATGAATCAGCTGGAAAAGGCTTAGGTTCCAATCATTTTGAACATTGCCGACAGGAATTGCGGATTTCTGTCTTTACTGAACGGATCAATCCCGTATACCCGTAAACCATGGTAAATTAATGCCAATGCCCAGCATACGATAAGGAAAAGCCATCCCCATCGCGACCTGATATCACCGAAAGTATAAAGTGCCAGTGCAATGTTGGCGGACAGATAAATTAAGATATGTATCATGAAAAAATTCAGCGCTTTAATGAGCTGCCGCGTTTTTTCATATACTTCCGGATTCATCATATTATTAATGTGTTAATATACACCTCTACCTAAATATACATTAGGACACCATTATTTCCAATGTACTTGTAATGAATTTGAACAATTTGCCATCCTGTTCATTAGTATTATAAAGGACAATTATGGAAAATATGATAGAAAAAAGCGGTATAAAATATGGATTTCTCACTGCATCGGCTTTAATCGGCTTCTTTTTCATCATGAAATTCATGGGGCTGATCAATCATTACGAACTTCGTGCCCTGAACATCATATTCCTCTTCTCCGGTGTATACTTATCCGTTAAATCGTACATTAAAAACGAAAATGAAGGAACCTACCTGGGAGGTCTTGGTACCGGATTACTTACTTCAGGCGTAGCGTTACTGATATTTTCAGGTTTTGTTATGTTGTATCTGGATGTGATTGACCCGGCATTTATGACATCTCTGAGGGAATATGAATATTTCGGCCGATATCTGAATCCGTACATTGCGGGATCGGTAATATTTCTTGAGGGAACCATTTCAGGATTATTGGTTTCATTTATCCTGATGCAATATTATAAGCGAAGTCACCTTTCAAATTCTGAACCAGCCATTCCGTAGTCCATTATTTCCTGACACGAAAAAACAGGTAGAAGGATGCCAGAAACTGAGATTTGTCAAATTCCTGAATAAGCTCGCGATCATCTCCAAAACGAAACAGGCTCAAGGTGAAATTCACTTTATCCCCTTCATTGTATTCTTCAAAAGTGCGATCAACGGGGTATCCAATTCTCGCATGGGCTACGATTTGGGGCGTAATATAATATTCGGCAAACCAGGCAAAATCCATACTGCTTCGTTCCGTATAGGTACCATTACCCATAAATGATGTTAAAAGGCCTATATAGTTTAATCCCGTATTCCAGCGATCATTGATGGAATAGGAAAGGGTATTGTACATAGGAAAGTTGCCAAACAGACGCCATTTATCTGAAATTTGCCAATCGATTGCCAGGAATGGCTGGAGAAACTGGCCAAACAATTCATGATTTGTATATAATCCATACCCGAGCATCAGCTTATCATTAATCTTTTTATTGGCTGAAGCCAACATCCCAAACTGAAATCCGTCACCGAATTTCGCATCCTGATAAATTCCGGAACGCAACAGTGGCAACACCTGGATATTCCATTTTTCAGAGAGTTGAGTTTGAATACCTACCTGGAAAAGAAACCATTTGAAATTTTCCCCGGGATTTACTTTATATTGCCAAAACCTGAATCCAGGCAGAAAATAGGTCTTCTCACTAATCTTAATCGGAAAAAGAACATTGAATCTTGCGCCGGCGACTGACCTGGAAGTCTCTCCATCATTTTCAGATGTGGGAAATGAATAGCGATAGCCCAATTGCCCAAGTTCTATATAATCCTGGCTCTTTGCCTGAATGACCGAGAAAATCAGCACAAATATTACTGCGGTTGATCGCGCGGGATATTTTAAGATCATTCCGAAAAATAGAAAAATATTCACGCATAACAGTCAGTAGGGCAAAATTAACTTATGTGCAGGCACCTATGATTATGATGGCGTTATGTCCGCCGAACCCAAAGGTATTGCTCATAACATTTTCAACAGGTGCATCCACGTATTTATTCATTACAAGGTTTACATCTGCCGGAAAAGCCTCATCGAGGTTTTTAATATTTATAGTGGGTGGAATTGCACCGGTATTGAGCGCCATAACAGAGGCAACGGCTTCTATAGCTCCGGCCGCCCCAAGTAGGTGCCCTGTACTTGACTTTGTTGCCGAGAGGAAGGGTGTGGAAGCACCGTATACATCCAGAATGGCTCTTATTTCACTCAGATCGCCAACGCGCGTACCAGTCGCGTGCAAATTAATATATCCAATATCTGAGGGTTCCAGAGAGGCATCCTGCAAGGCCAATCTCATCGCCCTGGCCGCTCCTTCTCCCTCAGGATGTGTGGAGGTAGGATGATAAGCATCATTGCTCATGGCTGCACCTTTCACTTCAGCAAGAATATTGGCGCCCCGTTGTTGCGCATGTTCAAGGCTTTCCAGGACAAGCGCACCAGCGCCTTCGCTCATAACAAAGCCGTCACGATCCCTGTCGAAAGGACGGGAGGCTCCTCGTGGATCTTCATTATTGCGTGATAAGGCCTTCATGGCGCCAAAACCTCCGATTAAAGCCCGCGTTATGGGCGCTTCCGATCCACCGACAATAATAGCATCGGCCTTATTCCATCGGATGTAATTCAATGCATCCATGATTGCGCTGTTCGAAGATGCACAGGCTGAAACTACAGAATAATTTATGCCGGTAAACTTATACTCCAGGGCAATTTCCCCGGAAGGAGTATCCAGCAATGATTTTGGTACATAAAAGGGTGAGAAGCGAACCATTTCCGGATTTTTTGCATACTCCAGCAGTCCGTCCTCAATAGTTTCAATACCAGCATTGCCAGAAGCCCAGATAACCCCAACACGGTCTTTATCAATGACAGAATTTAATAAGTCGCTTTGATCAAGTGCTTCCTGAACTGTTTTAAGCGCATAGAGGGATAACCGATCTTTTCGGTTTATTTCACGGGAGGTAAATGAATCTTCCGGTTTCCAATCTGTGATCTCACCGGCTATACGACATGGAAAATGAGTTGCATCAAAGCGGGTTATGGAACCAATACCGCTATTGCCTTCCCTGAGGTTCTCCCAAAACGAATCTACGGTGGCTCCCAGCGGCGTAAGGGCACCCATACCGGTAATAACTACTCTCTTCATTAATTCTCACCTCCATTATCCTTTTTCTTCTTTTTGAAAAAGTCCTTTATCTTATCAACCGCCTCATCCTGAACATTCTTGTCTGCTGGGGCAGCAAGAGAATCCGCCTTTGTGCTATCTGCCACAGTTGGCTTTCCAAGGATGTTACCTATTATTTCTCGCGTTTTTTCGTCTTTAACATTTTTGAGCAGCTCTTCTGCTTTTTCACCTGCTTCTTCTGTAGCTTTTTGCTTCAGAGCGGCCTCGATCAACGCCTTTTGATCATCCATCAGCAGCATCGTCTCCGGTTTTTTGTAGGTTCCTCCAATCCCGACTGTAACTGGTATCAGGTCGCCTTCAGCCGGAGCCTTGCTATTTTCAGCAAGAAATGTATTAAGCTTGGAGCCGAGCTCACCCGCCGGCACCAGCATGGAAACCTGGTAGGCTATTGAACCGTCCAGAGCTGTTGTTCCCTGAATTTTCGCATCGTATTCTCCCAATTTAATATCATATGGGTCAACAACCAGTTTACCATCTTCAATGGAAACATTCATGATCAGATCCTTTATCACAACCTTGTCCATTGCCTCGAGACTTGTTACGGAAGAGATTCCCCTCAATAGATCAGAATCTTCAAGGGTAGCACGTAATACTTCCAGCATGGCATCTGCATTAACCGTTGAAAGATTCGGTGTCATATCCTGTAAAAGCTCACCACTAAGTGTTACATCTGTCGATACGGTTCCTATCAATTGATTTGCTATGGGGACAAAGGTGCTGACAATTTCGAAGGTAGAAAACGCTTCAGCAATTTTCACATTCTCAATGTCCATTGATAAATTGTAAACAGGTTTATCCGGATTTATGGTTGAATACATGCCGGATGTTGAAAACGATCCTCCGAGCATATCAAATTGGAAGTCGTTCAAACGAACCGTCTCATCCTTTATTACCAGGATTCCCCGGGCATTTGACATGACCATGTTGGTAAGCAATACCTCCCTGGCACGTGCATTCACATTAAAATCAATGTCTGCCGGAACGAGTATCACGGATAAAGCAGAATCTACGGATGTTGGCTGTGATGGGTCGGTTTCCGACATGAATTCATTCAGATTAATTCTGTCTGAAGTCACATTCAGATCGCCCCGAAGTGTTCGTCCCTCACCAAGGGCATAACCAATATAGTTACTTACGTGACCGGTAATTTTGAAGTCGCTTTCACCCAATTTCGAATCAAAACGAACAAGGTTCATTCGGGCAGGATCAAACGTAATTGCAGCCTCGGTAATTTGAAATGGTGCCGGCAGATCTTCACTGTTGAATAAAAACCCTCGAATTGTAACATCACCGCTTGTGGGTAACTCTGAATATCTTTCCTTTTCCAGGGCATCCAAATTGCCCTTCGTGTGAACATCTGCCATTAGCTGACCTTCCAGTTCATACGCGGTAAGTTTAAGGACTGAGGCCAGTTTTTTCAGGTCAACAGATCCCTGAGCATTGAGATTCCATGTATAATTTTCAAGGTTAGCAATCTCTCCGTCTGCTCTGAAAGGAGCTCCGTCAAGCTGCATCGAAAAAGGATTGATGCTCGCTCTGAAATCCTTCATTGCACCTGTTTTATTCTCAATCACGCTACTCAGCCGAACCTTTTCCAGGGCATATGGAAGCTCATCTGACTTCATAAACCCATTTTCAATTCCAATGCTTCCGTTAATCGAAGGCATGACCTGACGCGCTGAATCATAAATTCCGTTGAAACTTAAATCGGCCATACCGGTACCCCGAATTTCATTTCCTTCAACCGGAAAAATAGTCGTAAGTTCTCCAAAATCGAGGGAGGCTGTCAAGTGACCATCCATTTCATAATCCTTCAGATTATTGATCTTGACAGCGGCATCCACAGGGTTATTACCAAAATCCAAATGAAATTTGGCAACATCTATTGATGTATTCTCCAGAATTCCATCCGAATTAGAGATAACAGCATCAATGGTTATATTTTCTATTGCCTTCGGCAAATCCGGATACTGGAACATTGAATTGCCGGTATAAAGCCTCACATTAAAAGCAGGAATCCTTTCGTCATCATAAATGCCCTTTGCCGCAGCGGTAAAATCAAGTGTTCCATTTGCCTGAATTCGGTCAAAACTATCCGTGTAGATCCCCGGCACAAGGGATAACAGACTTTTAAAAGAATTATCCCTGGCGGATACAGTCAGATCCATATCATATCCATCATCAAGCATCTTAAAGATACCGTCAACACCAACTTTAAAATCGTTCAATGAAATTATGTTTTCCCTGAATGAATATGTGGAATAATTATCACTGATGTTCATGACGATATCAGCATCAAGGACTTTATCCCGTATATATTGAACACCATCATATTCAATCAGCAGGGAATCCGCTTTCGTTTTGGTGCTCATATCAAATGATGCCTGGGTAAAATCCCCGCTGCCTTCATGATCAATATTTTTCATGCTTAACGTCATGGGAAGGGTCGCATCCTGATAGCGCAACGAACCTCCTGAAATGTACCAATGATCGATTCCCAGATTGTAAGAGGTACTGTCGGCACCCTCATCCGCAACAGAACTACTGTCTGAAATAGCGATGTCATAATTTGCACGGCCTTCGGAATCAACGATAATATTGATTATGGGCTTATTAATGCCTATACCGACCACCCTAACCTGGTCTCCAAACAAGCTGAAAATATCAATTTCCACTTCGATCTCATCTGCCAGAAAAAGAATTTCACCCTCAAAAGGTGCCCGGTTAACTATGCCAATATCTGATAATTGAGCTGAGACATTCGGGAAATTCGAAAGGAGGGACAGTGAAAAATCATCTGCTTCCCAAACAATATCTGCGTTGACCGATTCAGCAAGAGTCTTGTCAATCATTGCTTTTATTTCGTCCTTGAAAACGGCCGGCAATACAAGAATTGCTGTAAACAGAATTGCAAGTATAATTCCAAAAATAATGATGAATCGTTTCATAAAAAGTTGAATATTGACCTCTGCAAAGGTGGTGAAATCAACCTACAAAAAGACTGATTTGTAAGATTTTAGAATTATTTTCTGGCTAAAACGACCGAGATATCGTTGAGATATAACATTTCCCACCGATCGGTTTCCTTCTGTTGAATATTATAGATCAGCTCAATACCGCTAACTTCATTTTTGAGTATTAATTTCTCATCTGAAAGCGTGACCGCATAGGTTGCTTCATCGAAATCAGACAGGAGGCCAGAGGCTGATGAACCAAACGCTGCTATAGTTGCCCGTTCACCAGCAAAATTGATTCTTCCCGTAAGCACTTCTTTGTCGTAGGACCAGCTGATTTGCCATTCTCCCTGCAATGACGATGGTATTGAATGATTGATGTCCTCTTCCGTACATTTAAAAAACCCAATAGACAACAGGCCAATTAAAAAATATCTCCGCAATTTCATTTCCCTTATCTAACGCAGAGATCCTTTCAAGATTGTAGTTAGCATCGAGAATTATTGTAATCAGCAACTTCATATCCCCCGGACATACAAGTACTCACAAACACCCTGAAAATCATGAAATATAGAAATCATAAATACTTGATTTCCAATATAAAAGGTACGTATGTTAATTTAATGTTAACTAATTGAACGTTTTTATGAATTTAATGTTAACTTAATGTTACGTAATCAAGATTAGCTGTCGGGATGAATAATTTTTTAACCTTTTTTGTGATAATCTCCATTGGTATTCAGGGGGTCCTTGCCCAGGGTCAGTTGCCAAAAAACAATAGTATGTCGAGTGAAACTGAACGACAGTTGCTTTGGGATGCCTATTCCGGAATGACCGTTGACCTGTTTACTTTGAATGCAGCGGCCAATACCTCCCTTTCAATGTCGGATATTTCTGAGTACAAAACAGACCTTGAGAATTTTGTCCTTGACCTGAAAGAGCGGTACGAGAATCATGGAAATACCCACTATCTTCTGAAAACGCTTTTTTACCGCACGCACAAAAAATATTTGCAACGCTACAAGCCTACTTCAAATTTTGGCAACCTGCTGGCAACCGGAGACTATGACTGTCTCTCCGGAACAATCCTGTACAGCTGGATGCTGAATGAATTGGGGTTGGCGTATAATATTGTTGAAACTGAGCATCATATCTACATTGCGATAAATTCGGAGGAGGGAAAATTTCTGCTGGAATCTACTGATCCTCTTAATGGCTTCATTTATTCTTCTGAAGAAATTGACACCCGGCTTTCTAAGCTTACCGACGAAGAATTAAAGGATCATATTTTCAGTCCGATTCACCACGCTGTTAATCATGCTCAGCTTGTAGGTCTTCAATATTTCAATGCATCTGTTACAGCCTATAATTCGGGTAATTTTATTGAAGCGGTTGATCAGATTGAAAAGGCAAGTATTTTCTACCAGGGCGATCGGCTGAAGGATTTTGGAATATTGATATCCAAGGCAATTGTTGCATCGGATATGGATCAGCAAACCAAAATGGCATATTTAATGAAACTTACCCAGACCCTGAATAAAGGAGCGGTTCTGGCGACTCTCAATTAGAAAGGATACGTACCTCCACCCTTCGGTTTTTCCTTCTGGACTCAGCATCATCGGCCCTTGTAAGTGGCTGTGTACCACCAAATGCTTTTGTCTTTATTCTCCTTTGGGCAATCCCTTTTTTAACCAGGTAGTCTTTCACCGCTTTTACGCGTCGCTCGGATAATTTCAAATTCTTTCGTTCATCTCCCCTGAAATCCGTATGACCTTCCAGCTGAATTTCCATTGAAGGGTTGCTATTGAGCATTTCAGCAAGTTTATCCAATTCTTCGAAAGATTCTGACGTGAGATCCGATTTCCCCTGTTCAAAAATAACCTTGTCCAGTCGAATCACATCGCTGATCATATTGGGTACCAGTTCGATGGTACGGGTAAGAACCTTATTTCGGATTTCGGAATTTTTCAGAGTCGAAACATACCTGTTAAAGCCATCAGCTGTTACGGTGAGCATATAATCAGTTCTGGGATTCATGGGAAATGAAATTACAGAACCTGTCATCACACCTACCAAGCTCCCATAGGGAATACTCTCATATTGAACAAAGGCTTCTACCGGCTCCTTTGTGGAGGAAGAAATAATATTCCCTTTGAAGGTAGCGTAGACACTGTCAACGGAAATAACCTGGCTCCATGCTCCGTGGATACCAAGGAGCATGAAGATTACAATTATTGTGTAATTAACACAGGCCGAATTCCAATTAACATTTCTAATCATTCGTGATTTTAAATTCAACTCTTCTGTTCGCACGTCTGCCTGCGAAGGTTTCGTTCGTTTGTACGGGCTGTGATTCGCCATAGTACTTCACATCAAGCCGGTCTTTGCCTATTCCCTTTTCTGCCAGATAATTATAAACAGCTTCGGCACGACGTTTCGACAGGCCGAGGTTATACGCTTCGGTGCCGGTGGCATCAGTATGACCAGCAACCTCAATTTTCAGTGCAGGACGGTCATTCATGAGCTCAACCACGCGATTAAGTTCAGGGAACGATTCAGGCTTGAGTACAGACTTATCAAAGTCAAAGAAAACATTGTTCAGGACAATAGTGGCCTCTCGCTCAATTGGCACCAGATATAGATCCTTACGCTCCGTTGTACGGTCTGAGTCTACATTGAAATTACGAAGATCGAGATTTTCGTTAACCGCGACATAACCTTCAGCATCAGCACGGATACCATATAATTCCCCTGCAGGCAACATAATTTCATATGCTCCCGTTTCAGGATTTGAAAGTGTCACGCCAATTTCCTGTCCGTCTGACAAACGCTCATATTTGATTTCCGCACCGACAGGATTATTTGTTTTCTGGTCACGAATATTACCCTGAACAAGAATAACAGGATCAGGACGTTTGAAGAGGGGCATTGCCACCCTGAAAATATCCAGATCATCTTCACTCACTCCCTGGGAATAATAGGCGAAATCACTATTTCCCGGAATATTAAAGAATAGGTCTTCATACTGCGAGTTGATCGTGGGCCCGAGATTTTCAGGTTCAGACCAGTTGGTCCATGAATCATCCAGGCGTCGTGTTACATAGATGTCACTACCGCCAAATCCGGCGTATCCGTTCGATGAGAAATAAAGGGTCTTGTCGTCCGGTGCAAGGAACGGTGATGTTTCCTCACCCGCCGTATTCACAGTTTCGGACAGGTTAAGCGGCTCGCTCCAGGTATCATCATCTTTAAGAAAAGAAACATACAGGTCACGACCACCCTGGCTATCATCTCTTTGAACAGACATCAACAGCACCTTTCGGTTATTCGCAAGGTAAAAATTAGCCCTGTCGGAATAATTATATTCATTCTCAATTTCAAGAGCGACTGGTACAGACCAGCTTCCGGTGTTATTATTACTTACTGATACACCCGATGACATTCTGCCATTGGATTCATAACGGTTACCGAGAACCAGGATCACCGATTTTCCATCCGGTGTAACTGAACTTACAAAATTGGGATCCTCATTATTGAGTTCGGGGCCTATATTTTTAGCTAATTGCCATTCTCCATCCGAGCCAAGTTCAGAATACCAGATATCCTCCTCATCCTTTTCACCTCCAATATTTCCAGGGTGATTTTTCCTGGAGAAATAGAGTGTTTGCCCGTCTGGGGACAACAATGGCTTATATTCTTTATACTTACTATTCACGTTTTCGCTGAGCCGCTCCTTATATAATTCCGGATTCAAGCCTTCGGTAACCTGTATCTCTGCAGAAATCGGAATATCTGAATCGGAGATTGCCACAGCATCGATACTGTAATATTCAGGCACCGCAGCACCGTCAAATTCCAGCTTTATAGCAGATACTTCAAAAGTGGTTTCTTCAATAATGATATTAAGCATACGCCCGTTCAGTGGTACTGATCGAGGGCTGAAGGTATTCACCAGGTATTCTGTACCACCTGCATCGTATGCATATACCTTATAAAGGGCACTGGGATTAAAGGATTCGGCAACAGCGATCTGTCGTATCCTGATCGGATTTTCAAAGCCAATCTTGATAAACTCCTTTTTATTCGCACGTTCGGGTGTCCATGCGTTCGGACTTTCCCCTCCGGCAGGAAGAACATCAGGTTTACCAAGGATTTGCGCGGCCGAATACTGGACTGGTGTCAGTTCCGATGAAAACTCAATGACGCGCGTTGCCCATTGAACTGTCTGCGCCTGAACGCCGAAACCCAGCATGAGTAAAAATAGTAGTAAAAATCGTTTCATGTAAGCACTCTTTGAAGTATGGAATATTTACCTAAGGTAAACATAATTAAATTTTAGTTTGATAACAATCAGAATTACCATTTGACTTGTTCAGAATGAGTTATGAATACGTATCAGGGCATTTTACTCCCAGGACTTTTTATTGAAGAGGAGATATCCAACATGCAATAATACCCCAAATTGATTTTCCTCATCATCATAGTAATTTGCGCTGAGGCTAACAGGGCCGAGCGGACTGTGTAAAACAATACCACCCGTCGCTGCGAATTTTATTGCACGGTTAAATTTTGCGGAAGGGGCTAATTGCTCATCATTTGGCCTGAAGCCATCAAGTCCTTTAAACATATAACCTTCGAGGCGAAACTCCAGCATATCGGAAACGATAAAAACATTCCTCCATCCGGCGGCCATATAATTGTATCCAACCAGGTTTTGAAGCAGCAGGGTTCTGCTGTCCATGATAGGCTCGAATGCAGGGGCATACAACACTGAAGCACGATTGGTTGCAAAAACCGGTTGATTGGAAAGGACTGCTTCAAAGAGATAGCCTGTGCTGTAATTTTTCTTACGGAAATACTGTTCTATCCTGGCTTTCAGGCGTATAAAACGATGATCCGCACGTGTTGGTGGCGTTTCAGAAATACTTCCGGGAATGTAATTCTCACTGGCCGAAAAATAATCAAGTGAGAAATGCATCGCAATGCCTTCATTTGCATACTGTTTGCGGTTCAGTTCATCACGGTTGAAATAAATACCGGCGCGCAACCCTTTAACCTGCATGAAATCGAGGGTGTCACCCGAAGTGAATTCATTTGTGGCCGCAAAGCGATCTTCATTATTGAAATGCCCTACCTGGATTACCCCCTTGAATTTAGAACTTACCGGAAACCCCACATTCAAGGCATATTTTCGGTCAATCCTGTCAAGTATAGTAGGCTTACGATCCTGAATAAAAAGGTCATCATCATCCAGAAAGTCCCATGCGTTGAATGTGAGTTCGGGCTCGATGTAAAATGGATAGAGACCGGAAAGTAAAAGCCTCGTTTTCAGTTGACCGGACTTGTAAAAATTTCCGGCGTAAAAATGAAGCGATGTCCTGAGCAGGTAATCATCAAAATAATAATGCTTCAGACCAAGATATACCTGTGATATATTTCTGGAAGCGATGACACCTCCCAGCTGAACCTTCAGGTTACTTCGGGGACGGTCGTTAAGTACGAGGCGAAAAGCACTGTCCTCCTTATTATAATGTATATCAGGATATATATTTTGAAAATAGGGCTCTGAAACCATCCTGAAATATCCCTTTTTGATGCTTTCGAAAGTGTGCTCCTCCTTTTTATCTGTTTCATAAAGTTTGCTTAAATAATTTCGCTGCTTCCGGTTAAACCCGTTGAAGTCAACCCCTGAAAAATTAAATGGAACTTCCCCTGACCAGAATTCATTACGTTTTTCATTTCTTTCTTCAAGCGTCTCCCTTGATGGAATTTTTGATTTTATTTCCTCAAGCTTTCGTTTGGTGGAGACATATCCACTGTCTATAAGGCTCCGTACCATTTTAAAATCAAAGGAGGTATATCCGGTCAGGTCGGGCTCTATGTAAATGCTGTTTTCCGGGATACTGGATGGGTCAGATTTATCCAGCAGCATAAACAACAAAGACTTATTGATCAGCTCATCATCTGTTGCATAGGGGTAATCCTTGTATACTTTGGAAGAAACATTAACGCCAATGATTACATCCCCTTCAAATTCCTTCTGAGCGACATCGACAGG
Source organism: Cyclobacteriaceae bacterium (assembly GCA_050289805.1). Classification (GTDB taxonomy): domain Bacteria; phylum Bacteroidota; class Bacteroidia; order Cytophagales; family Cyclobacteriaceae; genus JAUILA01. The sequence goes on along the minus strand of JBNKGL010000004.1, from coordinate 149,779 downwards.
AAAGTTATTATAGATTCCTCCGTCAAAAAGATATTTACGATTAATCCGAATGGGTTTATAAAAGAACGGAACTGAAAGAGATGTCCTGACAGCGGAAGCCAGCGAACCAGTACGCAAAATCACCTCACTTTGAGTAAAAATTTCAGATGCTACAATTCTCGCCGGCACAAAAAGGCTGTCAAAGTTATAATCCGAAATCATGGAGGGCTGCGCTAATTTCTCTGCAAGCGCGAAATTGAGTGACAGATCACTTGCAAGACTGGACTGGAAAGAGGCATGAAAGGTGCTGTCAAGGCTAAAATCTACTTCCAGTACAGACGGATGTTTGTCGTATCTGTTATAATAATAATTATAGCCGGGCTCAAGCTCGCCATTTACCCATCGGATAAAATCTTCGGAGGTCATGATCTCTTCAATCTCTGCCGCTGAATAGCCGGCGGCATAACAACCCGCGATAACTCCGCCCATGGATGTGCCAACAACGAAATCAATCGGAATATTTTCTTCTTCCAGCGCTTTGATGACTCCCACATGAGCCAGGCCTTTGGCTCCCCCGCCGCTCATGACCAATGTAACCTTCTGCCCTTTCAATGAAAAAGCGCAGAGAAGAAAAATTGACAAAAAAACTCCTGGCAAAATTCTCATGGTCACCTAGTGTGTAAACAAAAATAGCAAGACAATTATTGCCTTGCTATTCCTTAATTTTATGTTCTTGTTGCTATTTCATACTGGCCAGTACTTCAACTTTTTCTTCCGGCATTGAGATCGCATCAAGCTGCTCCATCAGCTGATCGCGCTGATGAAAAAATGAAACCTTATTTGCATCCACAATAGGTTCTGAAGGAGGCAGATCAACCTTGAGGGCATCCACCTGTACACCATTCTTCCAGAATCGATAACATAAATGATTACCCGTTGCAAGACCCGTACTTCCCACATATCCTATAGTCTGACCCTGCTTCACCTTGGTGCCCGGTTTAATTCCGGATGCAATTTTAGACATATGCAAATACTGTGTGGTATAGGTGCTGTTATGTTTCACCTTTACATAGTTGCCATTATATTTCTTAAACTGGGCTTCCACGATAATCCCATCTCCAACCGATCTGATTGGTGTTCCTCTTGGGGCGGCAAAGTCGGTTCCCCGATGTGCCTTATATCTTTTTTGAACAGGATGATACCGGCTGCCTGAATATCTTGAACTGATCCGTGTAAATTCCAACGGATATTTTAGTAATGCTTTGCGCAGGCTGTTTCCTTCTTCATCAAAATAATCGATCCCGGAACCCTGGTCAAAGTTGAAGGCGTAGTAATCATTCCCGTAATGCTGGAAATATATTGCCTTGATATTTCCGATACCAACGGAAGTCCCTTCAACCATTTTATCTTCATAAATAACCTTGAACCTGTCGCCTTTCTGAAGTCCAAAGAAATCAAGCTGCCAGCCAAACACGTCTACAAACTGGTCTGTAAGTGCCGCCGAAAGCCCCAACTCCTGCATGGTTACAGACAGATTGGATTCAATCACGCCTGCCGCAGTTTTTTCCACCATTTCCACATCCCGAGCCTTCTTTTCCACAAAAACACTGTCTTTAAGATTAAAGATCACGTATTCAATTGGATTGTGTTCATATACAAGCGCCCTTGCTGTCTTAAGTGAATCCTGCTCACAAATAAGTGTATACTTTTTGTTCGCTGCTATTTTACGAACATCAAATACCTCTTTAGACTTGTTCGCCAGATCAAAAATGGTCTGTGATGAAACATTGTATGCTGAAAGGATCTCAGAAATATTCTGATTTCGTTTTACTTTATCCTCGATGACGGTCATGGACTCAATGCTGATCCCATATAATGTGGGGGGTTCGGCAACAACTGTATCAATGGCCTCAGCGATCGACAGGACCTCAGGATTTTGAACCGGATTTTCCGTTGCTTCTCCCTGGATAAAAGGGATCAGAAAATAGATTCCTACTGAAAATACCCCTAATACCAACAGGGATAGTAAACGTTTTGACATGGTTAGATCAGTTAAAAAAATTTTTCACCTTACAAGAATTTCTAAATAAGCATAATCTTCTGCAAATTATACGTAATAAGTAAGAAATAAGCTAAAATTCACCCATTATTACATCTATAACGCATTAAAATGTCAGATTCGCATTCAACATCAGAAAAAAAAATTATAGGTATCCTTGGATGCGGCTGGCTGGGAACTGCCCTTGGTAAGTCCCTGGTAAAGAAAGGCAATGAAGTGTATGGTACAACCACAAGTTCAGGCAGAATGTCTGAACTTCGGGAACTGGGGATAACGCCTCTTATACTGCAAGTGGGTAACCCCAACGCAAAGGAACTGCCTGTACTGCCCGACACTGATATCACCATTTTATTGATGACACCCGGGGTAATTTGGCCTAACCGTAATCAGATTACACAACTGATCCGTAAATCAGGATCCAACGGATTGATCCTCGCCAGTGCCACGTCGGTTTATCCCGAAGCCAATAAACTTGTGAAGGAAGCGGACGCCGAATATATTTCATCTCCACACAGCGGTATTGTATTACTTTCCCTTGAAGACCATTTCAGAAACCTCACAGGTGTTACAACTACGATATTGAGGTTTTCAGGACTTTACGGTCCTGGCAGGGAACCCGGAATGTTCCTGAAAAACAGATCTGTCGTGAGGGGCGCTGACAATCCGGTAAATCTTATTCATCAGGAGGACTGTGTTCGGGCTTTGGAATGCATCATAGAAAAAATGCCGCATTCAGGGATATACAATATTTGTTCAGACGAGCATCCGTTACGAAAAGAGTTTTATACAGCTGCAGCGGAGAGAATCGGGATTAAGCCGCCTGCTTTCACAAAAGACACTGAACCATTTAAAGTGGTGGATAACACAAGGTTTAAAGAGAAATTTGGATTCAAATACCTTCACCCGGATCCAATGGAAGACCTTAAAAAGTATTAACGAATATAACGTTCGGCATACCTGGCTTTACCTTCATCAAGAAATCTTACAAAGCTTTTAACATCCTTCTCGTATCCCAATGGCGGCACGAGCACTTTTTCATCAGCCCCAAGCAGTACATAAAATGGCTGCGCATTATTATTTAACCTGGAGATCTGCAGGTCTGCATTTTGTTTTCCGATTGTCTTCTTTATTTTATCATCATATTCCGATGCATACCATTCATCCTCAGGCAATTCAGTCTTATCATCCACATAAAGCGCAACAACCACAAAATCATCACGGAGTCTGCGCAGCACTTCGGGGTCTGACCATACTACAGCTTCCATTTCCCTGCAATTGGTACAGCCATGTCCGGTGAAATCAATAAACAAGGGCTTTCCCTGCGAACGTGCACAGGCAAGGGCCTGTTCATAGTCGAAATACCCTTCCAATCCATGAGGCAGATGTAGAAAATCACCGTACACCGGCTCATCACATGTCCCCTCATAGTCCGGATTATTATCCGGTCGGTTAAGTGAAATCAGATCGAAATCATGAGTATACATAGGAGGAAGATATCCTGCCAGAGATTTCAGGGGCGCACCCCATAACCCGGGTATAAGATAAATAACAAACGTAAAAGTAATGATGGCAAGGATCAGTCGCGGAACACTTACATGATCAAGCTTACTGTCGTGCGGCAACCTGATCTTTCCAAGCAGATAAAATCCCATTAAGGTAAAAATCACAATCCAGATGGTGATATAAATATCACGGTCCAGTATGCCCCAGTGATACGCCTGATCTGCAATACTTAAAAATTTAAATGCAAGCGCCAGTTCAATAAACCCAAGTACGACCTTTACAGAATTAAGCCAGCCTCCGGATTTTGGAAGACTGTTGAGCCAGCCCGGGAAAATCGCAAAGAGGGTAAAAGGGATGGCGAAAGCCAGTGAAAACGCCAGCATACCCATGATAGGCTTCAGAAATTCCCCTCCTGCCGAAGCTACGAGTATACTACCTACAATGGGACCGGTACATGAAAAAGAAACAAGAACAAGGGTAAATGCCATAAAAAACACACCCAGTAATCCTCCCTTGTCAGCCTTTTTATCCATCTTATTCACAAAAGAACTTGGCAAATTCAATTCAAACAGACCGAAAAACGCCAGGGCAAAAAAGACAAATACTGCAAAGAAAATGATGTTGGGCAACCAGTCTGTGGATAGACTGTTGGCAGTTTCAGGACCCATTACCGGGGCTATTGCCGCACCAATCACCGTATAAATAACTATGATGGATAACCCGTAAATCAATGCCTTGCCAAAACCCGCTTTCTTTGTAAAATAAGTCACTGTCATCGGGATCATTGGGAAAACACATGGGGTTAAAAGTGCTGTAAGTCCGGCAAGAAACGCAACAAGCATGAACGCCCACAATGTTTGTTTGGTCTTAACGGTGCCATCATCTTCAAAAATGCTTTCATCAAGTACCGGACCGTTTACGTCATTATATGCCCGGGTAAGGACTGAATCCTTGGTCGGGGTTTCGGGTTCAGTCACTGGCGGGGTATCCTCAATTACATCAATTGCCTTGTCCGATTTTTCAAAAGTCTTGTCTTTGTCCTCCTTCTGATCTTCCGCGCCGGTTACCCTTAAGTCGGCAAAATTAAACTCGTAATCAAAGGGGATACACTGACCTGTTTGATCTGAACATACCTGAAATTCAACATTGCCGTTGATATCCACATCCGCGGAAAGAATCTTAACCGATTGCCTGAATTCACCTTTATTCTTGAAAATTCGAACATTACATTCAAAAATGTCGTCGTATTTTTCTGTTGGATTAATAGCCCTCACATCGCCTATCAATTCATAGCCGGAATCCGGTTCAAAAGTGAAGGTGGTGACCATCGGCCCGCAATCCGGGTCGAAATCACTGGAATACAGATACCATACGGGGTCTATGGTCGCCTTAAAAATCAGCTCAATCTCATCACCTACTTTTACAGACGCAGCGCTTACATCAAATTCCCACTTCGAGGGCTCGAGTACCTGACTAAATACGTTTTGATGAATAAAAAATGACAGGACGGAAAACAACACGATCCTGACCGAATTAAAAATATGCTTCATTCTGGTAGTTAGATTCCTCGTTAATAATCAAAAAGACCGGAAACGAGTTCCCGGATTCCTTATTTTGCAAAGTGTTTATAAAACTGGCAAATCGTCTCAATGCCTTTCAGGTAATTCTTAACCCCGTAATGTTCATTGGGTGAATGTATTGCATCCGAATCGAATCCGAAGCCCATCAGAACCGTATCCAGTCCAAGCTCCTTCTTGAATAAGGAAACAATCGGAATACTCCCGCCATCCCGTGTAGGAATGGGCTCCTTGCCAAATGAATCAACAAAAGCAGCCGAGGCGGCAGCATAGGCTTCTGAATCTGTAGGTGTTACCGCAGGTTCTCCCCCATGATGCGGTGTTACCTTTACCTTCACCGAGGCTGGCGCAATAGATTTAAAATGATTTTCAAATAATTCGGATATTTCTTTTGAGGACTGATCCGGAACCAGCCTCATGGATATTTTTGCATGGGCCTTAGAGGGCAGAACTGTTTTTGCTCCTTCACCGATATATCCACCCCAAATACCGTTGACGTCCAGTGTTGGACGTATCCCTGTTCTTTCCAGTGTTGTATATCCTTTTTCTCCCTGTACCTCATTAATATCCAGGTCTTTTTTATAGGCGTCCAAATTGAAAGGGGCCCGATTAAGAGCTTCCCGTTCTTCAGTGGAAAGTTCTACAACCTTGTCATAAAATCCTGGAATCGTAACCCGGCCGTTGTCATCATGAAGCGATTCGATCATGGAACACAGCACATTTATTGGGTTGGCTACGGCGCCTCCATATACGCCACTATGCAGATCACGATTCGGACCGGTAACCTCCACTTCCATATAGCTTAATCCACGCAAGCCAACAGTAATGGATGGAGAATCGAGTGAAATCATCGCTGTATCAGAAATAAGGATCACATCTGCCTTCAGCTTCTCATGATTGTTTTTCACAAAAATTTCAAGGTTACCGGAACCTACTTCCTCTTCTCCCTCAATCATGAACTTTACATTGCAATTGAGCTTGCCGGCCTTGGTAAGGGTTTCAAACGCCTTGACGTGCATAAACATCTGCCCTTTATCATCGCATGCCCCCCGGGCATAGATCTTGCCATTCTTAATAACCGGTTCAAAAGGAGGGGAATCCCATAACTCATACGGATCCGCAGGCTGAACATCATAATGGCCGTATACTAAAACAGTGGGCGCATCACTGCTTACCATTTTTTCGGCATACACAATAGGATATCCATCTGTTTCGCATATCTCGGCCTTGTCCACCCCTGCAGATTCAAGCTTCTGTTTGAGAATTTCAGCCATCCTGAAAACATCATCGCTGAATTTTTTATCGGCACTCACCGAAGGAATGCGAAGCAGTTCCAGCAATTCTTCAATAAACCGATCTTCATTTTCCTTTATATAAGTTATGATCTCCATAAAATTTTGATTTCGTTCTCTTGTGTAAAGGTAGAATATTTGTGCAAGCTCTGCTATAAACTGCTACAGGGATTAACCTTCAAATATGAATCAGGTACAATGCGGCCTGAAGGCGTCATGCTGAAATGATCGTTCAACCTGAATTGTCACATGATCAATCTTATGTTCGTTTGCCAGGTGTTCCCGTATCGCTGCGAGCAACTCATCCGAGCCTCCATCTGGCATTACGAGGTGTGCCGTAAGGGCTGTTTTTGTGGTTCCAAGTGCCCAAATGTGCAAATCATGCACTTCCTTTACCCCTTCAATCGTAGAGAGGTAATTTTTTACTTTTTCCTGATCTATATTTCGGGGAACAGCATCAAGGGCAAGGCCAATGGATTCGGTAAAAAGCTTCCATGTACTCCAGACGATGACGATCACGATTATAAATGAAACCACCGGATCAATCCAGTAGAGGCCAGTCCAGCGAATCAGCAATCCTGCCACAACCACTCCGAGTGAAACAGCGGCATCAGCAGCCATATGTAAAAAAGCACCCTTGATATTCAGATCTTCTTTCTGACCCTTCATAAAGAGCAATGCCGTTACAGTATTGATAACAATACCCACCAGGGCCACCCAGATGATGGTATCACTGTTCACAAAGGAATTCTCCCTGAGCTGATTTATGGCATGGTAAAGAATGATCCCGGCGGCAAGAAATAACAGTACTGCATTCAGAATGGATACCAGAATGGTAGTTTTCCTGAACCCATAGGTATATTTTTTATCAGGCTTCCGCGTGGCCAGCCATGCGGCACCCCAGGCAAAAACGAGGCTGAATACATCACCGATATTATGACCTGCATCTGCCAGCAGAGCTGACGAATTTGCCAGCCAGCCATAGACAGCTTCAATTATAACAAAAGCGATATTAAGTGTGATCCCAATTGCAAAGGCCTTGCCATGGGATACCTGCTCCGTATGCACATGATGAGAATGTCCCATTGGACAATTACTGCTGAATACTCATTTCAGACATGTTGTAAAAAGGATCAGTGAATACCGCATCCGGCAATTCTTCATAGACCTTCACATTTTTAGGGCCACGGTCATCAGAGCGATCTGCAGACAGCATCAGGCCAGCGTAACGGGCATAGTTATCCCAGGGCCAGATAGCAGATGCTGAGTCCTGGCTGGCTTCACGGAAGTATGCCCACTGCTTTACCAGATAGTCTGACGTATCTACATAAACCTCATACTTGTTCTCAGGTGTTACGCCCACATCTGCAAAAGTCAGCTGAAGTACATAGGCAGGCTTGCCGCCAGGAATGGTATCCATTCTAACATATTTGAGGGTAACACCGCTATCCTTAAGTTTGAAAGGCATGAAGAGCCAATAGGAGTCATTGATCCAGATACCTTTCCCGTCTTCTACTTTTACTTTCAGGCTGTCTGAAGGGGAAACAAGGGAATCACCAACGAAAACCTGGCCGGTATCATCGTTCACATTTATCAGGTATACTTCGTTCCTTGCCGGAAAATCAATTCGTACACGTCCGGTCTGTTTATCCCAGACCAGGTCCCGTGCGCCGAAAAAATTCCATGAAACAAAACGCATATCATCCCAGGCTTTGCGGCCACCCATGGCTTCCATGACACTATCGGCAATGGCCATGGCTTTTTCATCCGAAGCGGATGCATTGAAACCCTGAGCAGCTGGGTTTACTTCTGTTTTTTCCTGAACTGGTTTATTGTCCGGATTGCAGCTCATCAGCAGAGCCGGCAACAACAGGCTGCTCAGAAAGAGGGACTTCCTTATTTTTATCGCGCAGACTGAAAATATCGAATACCTTGACATGTTTTTCCTTGAATATATATTTCCTAAGAATTTCTTCAACCGGAAGAATCATGATTGCCATCAGGACCTGGATGACAAACCCGAATACGGGTGATGTTTCCGTTTCAAACTTACTTTCTGCCAGTGCTTGTATCAATTCAATGATGGTGATCAGCGTTAGCAGTGCAAGCAACCGGCTTACAAGTCGGTACTTGTAACCCATAGCCTTCATTCTTATGGAAATAAGCAACATTAAGGCGATAATCGCAAATTCCAGCGCATAAAACCATGTCCGTTTCCAGTATGGCGCCAATACCCTGAAATTAATTTCTGACAGTTCACTCACCTGCCCCAATGCATTGCGCGACCGGATGCGCAATGTGTAATCACCAGCAGGGAGATATGTAAAGCGGACGACCTGATTTGCCGCAGACCATTCTGACATGTCTTCCTGCTCACCCATGAGTTCATACTTGTATTCGGTATCCATGACACCGCTGAATTCGGGTTGCCTGAAAACAAATGAAACATTACTGTTTTCCTGTTCAAAGCTTATTCTGCCCGTTGGTGAAACCTTTTTTCGGTCGCCGATGGAAACTTCCTCCAGGAACAACTTATTTGGCTGATACCAGTCGTACGTTTCCTGTGGAAGCAGGTGATAAAGGGCATTTTCACTTACACCATTTTCGGTTATTACCCATAACCCTTCATTCATACGGCTCTCAGATATAAACCTGATCCTGTTTAAAACAGTAAGATGGCGGAAAGATTCGGTATGTACACCTTTTCCGGGGGCATGCCAACCCGCCGGTCCCAGCAACCACACCTGGTCATTCACTCCCTGCAACAGCTGCTGTGGACTCCTGATAGTGTTAACCCTCGTTGTGACGCCCTCCCCGGGTTTGAGGTTATACACGCCGGATTTATTGATCAGGAAAACAGAGTCATGACTCGCCAACCCATAGGTTTCTTCATAAAACGGATTTTCAAAAGGTATCTCCGTTAAATTACCTTTACCGTCATACATGAACACCGCATGCATTCCCACCAGGAATAAGTTTCCGCCTGTATTTTCAAAAATATAGTTGATCGGCTCGGTGATTTGACCCAGGATCTCCCTTGGGCTCCCGTTACCTGAATTGAGGGAGATTTCAATGATATTCCCTTCATACGTAGCCGCAAGAATACGTTTACCCACCTCTGAATAATGGAAATACTTTACCGGAATGCTTGTCATTCGGCGTGAATCCTTTCTTTCCACTTCAAATATACCATCCAGACCGGCGGCAATTAGCTTCCCGTTCACCGAAGCAAGGTGAAATACCTTGGATTGAATATCATTTACACGGATATACTGATATTGAATGGAATGGAATTCCTTTTTCGTTTCCACCACTTCCCGCTGTTCTTTGCGTGCGGTTACATCGTTCTTTCCGAAAAGACGGTTGAAAAACCCTTTTCGTTCATTAGAGTTAACGGTTACCCATTCCTTATAGCGATGACGGACCTTTTCATAGACAGGTGTTTCATTAAGGTAAAACAACCCCTGACTTGTTCCCACATATAATGTTCCATTGTGTTTGTATGCATTCAGGATTTTACCTTCAAGGCCGGGAAATCGATCATACCTTCGGAACGGGTATTTTGGCGCTATCCTGGTAAATCCCTTTTCGTGACCCACCCATACTCCACCATTATCATCGAGGTTCATGGTAAAAACCTCGTTATCAGGAAGGTCATTCTGATAATTAACAATTTTCACGACATTTCGTCGCTCACGACCCTCCTGGAGCGGGTTCAGAAATACCACGCCTCCCTTCAGGGTTGACACCACCGCCAGCGTATCACTGATCCATAATCCTGAAAGAATTTCACTGTCCCTGAGGTAATCAAGGTCCCTGCCATCAATTACATCATTCAGGATTTTTTTAAATTCGTTATTGTACAGATATAATTCGTTATCCTTCGTTGCCGTTAGGTAGATATCCTTTCCGGGCATTTTCTCAACAAAACTAAGTGCCTTAGAGGCGATCTCCTCCTTTGATTTTTTAAGATGTTCTCCTGAGATAACGTATGAAGTACCTGACGCGTCCAACACATAAACTTTGCCTTTGAAAGTATAAAGGTTTATAAATTCTTCACTTTCCGTAGAGGAATAGGCTCGAGCATCAGACGTTTCTGCATTATAAGAATAGATATTGGTAGGCGACATTCCATAAAGTATCCCATCCCACTGGATCATGCGTATGATATCCTTTACCAGCCCCGGGGCATTCAGTGGAATGTATTCCCATTCGAAATCCTCATTTCTTAAAAGTTCACGGAATCCGGTGGGGCCGCCGGTAATCATCCTCCCATTTATTTTTTCAATAGCGAACAGGGAGGTGCTATCGGGAATTTCCTGCCATGATTTACCATCGAAAGCAATAATTCCAGATTTATGAGCCATATAAAGTATGCCCTGGTCATCCTGTTCCAGGTCGAAAATCTGATGATCACTGCTGATGGAAGGCGGGACAAAGTGAGATAAAAAATAATCCCCTTCCTGGGAAAAAGCGGTGACAGACACCATCGCACATAAAAATACAAGCAGAAGACGTATCATCTGTAAGTTTTAGGTCTAGGTTAATATGCCTGAAAAAGCATTGGTAACCTCTCAGGACGGCTGCAAAGCTGGCTAAATGTTATTGTAATTCAGATCTGAAGACGGCAGGATAACGATCTGTTCGTTATTTGAGCTTTTCCCTGAGATAAGACGCAGTGTAGCTATTCTTTATATCGGCCATGTCTTCAGGGGTTCCCGTAAACTGAACAAAACCACCCGCATCACCACCTTCGGGGCCGAGGTCTATAACCCAGTCGGCACATTTGATCACTTCCATATTATGTTCGATAATCAGAACGCTGTTGCCCTGATCGATGAGTGCATTAATGGCATGCAGAAGTTTTGTAATATCATGAAAGTGAAGTCCGGTGGTGGGCTCGTCAAAAATAAAAAGGATATGGTCTTTATTGTCCCTGGTATTCTTACCGAGATAATAGGCAAGCTTCACGCGCTGGGCTTCCCCTCCACTCAGGGAGTTGGACGACTGACCCAGGCCAATATACCCGAGACCAACCTCATACAGTGGCTGTAACCGATTGTAAATTGGTGCTTTATCTTTAAAAAACTCGAGGCTTTCCTCTACGGTGAGATCAAGTACATCCGATATGTTCTTTCCGTTATACTCCACTTCGAGAACCTCATTTTTGAATCTTTTACCTTTACAGCTCTCACACGTGAGATATACATCTGCCATGAATTGCATTTCAATCTTCACAACTCCTTCTCCCTGGCAGGTTTCGCACCGGCCTCCGTCGACATTAAAGGAGAAATGCGCAGGCTTGTAGCCTCGTTGCTTCGAGAGCGGCTGCTCTGCATATAACTGCCGAATTCCGTCATATGCCTTCACGTATGTAACAGGGTTTGACCTGGACGATTTACCGATCGGATTCTGATCAACAAATTCAACCTGGGTCACTTTTTTATAATCTCCGTCCATTCCGGAGAACTTGCCGGTCGCTTCCGCAACTGTCCCAAGATATTTCCCGATGGCGGGATAAAGGATCTTTTTTACCAGTGTTGATTTCCCGCTTCCGCTAACCCCGGTAACAACTGTGAGCACACCAAGGGGGAATTTTACATCAATTTCCTTAAGATTATTCTCACGCGCACCGAAAATCGCAATGGCATCTTTCCATTTCCGTCGTTTGGCGGGCACAGGTACTTCCTCTCGGCCGAGGAGGAAGTCGGCTGTATGTGAATGTGCATTTTCCAGGTCTGCAATAGTACCCTGGAATACCAGTTCGCCACCGTGAATACCTGCATCCGGCCCGATATCGATCAGTTGATCGGCCTGTCTCATAACCTCCTCCTCATGTTCCACCACGATCACTGTATTTCCCAGGTCACGAAGGGATTTCAACACCTCCACCAGTTTCGTTGTGTCTCTCGGATGCAGGCCGATACTGGGTTCGTCCAAAATATACATCGATCCAACCAGTGCACTTCCGAGGGACGTGGCCAGTTTAATTCGCTGAAACTCGCCGCCGGACAGTGTCGCGGTCATGCGGTTGAGGGTTATGTAGCCCAGGCCAACTTTTTCCAGGTATTCCAACCGATAATTGATCTCACGTAAAAGACGTTCGGCTACCTTAAATTGATAGTCGGGTAATTCGAGTGAACTGAAAAATGATATCAGTGATGTCACCGGAAGAAGGACGAGATCCGCAATACTCTTCCCGGCGATCTTCACATAGGATGCATCCTTCCTGATTCGCGTTCCCCTGCAATCAGGACAGGTGGTTCTTCCCCGGTACCTGGAAAGCATCACTCGGTATTGAATTTTATGGGATTTTGACTCCAGGTGCTTGAAAAATTTATTCAGGCCCTTGAAATATTCATTTCCGGTCCATAGGAGTTGTAATTCTTCAGGGCTAAGATCCTTCACGGCACGGTGAATTGGAAAATCAAACCTGATACCATCGCGAAGCAATGGTTCAAGCCATTTTTTCATGGTTTCGCTTCGCCATGGCGCAATGGCTCCTTCGTATACGGAAAGACTTTTATCCGGAATAACCAGGTCCTCATCTATTCCAAGAATTTTACCAAAACCTTCACAGGTTCGACAGGCGCCGTACGGGTTATTAAAACTGAAAAAGTTTACTGTGGGTTCTTCAAAGGTGATTCCATCCAGTTCAAAGCGATCTGAAAAATAATGTGTCTTCCCGCCATCTACATGAATTAAACACTCTCCCAGTCCCTCAAAAAATGCTGTTTGTATGGAATCTGCCAGACGGTATTGAACATCTTCATCCTCCGGATCCACGGAAACCCGGTCAATCAAAATTTGGAATTCATGTTCACCTGATAGTCCGTCTTCAAGTAAATCCTCAATGAACATGGGCTCATCGTCTACCAGCACGCGTACGAAACCCTTTTGCATGAGAAGCTCCATTTCCTTTTTGAGGGAACGCTGCTTGAATTTTTTTAACGGGCAGGATATCATTATACGTGTTCCTTCACCCATTTTATTGACCACATCCACGACATCCGAAACTGTGTTCCTGCTAACCACATTTCCTGAAACGGGCGAATAGGTAATACCAATCCGCGCGAACAACAGTTTCAGGTAATCATAAATTTCGGTAGTGGTGCCTACAGTGGATCTCGGATTCCGTGTATTCACCTTTTGTTCAATGGCGATAGCAGGTGAGACCCCTCTGATGTAATCGACTTCAGGCTTTTCCATACGCCCAAGAAACTGACGCGCATAGGAACTGAGGCTTTCCACATACATGCGCTGTCCTTCGGCAAAGAGGGTATCAAACGCGAGGGAGGATTTCCCCGAACCCGACAAGCCTGTTACGACGACGAGTTTGTTCCGGGGAATAGCAACACTTAGATTTTTTAGGTTATTAACCCTTGCACGTTTAATGATAATGAACTTCCTGGGATCAAGTTCATCAAGGTTTTGTTCCAATACCTGGGTATTCTCCTGCCTCATAAGGGCGCAAAGATACAACAGAATTCAAAGAATTCAGACCTGCCCCTCAACATCCTTTTTTTTCAGGGGACTCTTAATCATCGAAGTCAGCATCATCGTCGTCGACGCCGAAACCAGTATCATCATCGTTGTCGACCTCATCATTTTCAACATCAAGATCGTATTCACCATCGCTGTTTCTAACCATAGCAATCTTGATCAGATAATTGGTATCATCTGTATTGAGAGGCACCACGAATATAGGTTCATTCTTCTGGTTGGTAATCCTCATAATACTGTCTTCAAAGCCATCCGGATACTGCTTTTTAAAAATTTTCCTTAGTTCCGGGGAAAGGTTTTCCAGACTCTTAATTACTCGATTCATTTAAAACAAAAATTGATATTCATTCCGGATAATAGTATTAATAATTTGATGGGGATTAATGTAATAAAAGATTTGAGATCGCATCATACAATTGGTGTAAAAAAATCATTGTTTTTTTTGAATTCCCCTTCTCAAATGCTTTTTCATTCATTTTTTTAAGAAAAATATTTGCAAGTTTATTTTATAAATCTTTACATTTGGTTTTACGTCAAAAAATATTTTCCACAAAAATCCCCATTGCAACAATATGATATAGACCTCTACGTTAACCTAACATGTGAACTTAATGGAGAAGATCAAGAAAAGTGACAGTGAATTAATTAAGCTGTACAAAGAAGGTAACGAAGAGGCATTCGCAAGATTGCTGCATCGTCACAAAGCGAGAGTTTACACTACCGTTTTTCTCATTGTAAAAGATAAATACATTGCTGAAGATCTCCTGCAGGAGGCATTCATTAAGGCAGTGAAAACAATAAAAAGTGGACGTTATAACGAGGAGGGCAAGTTTTTGCCCTGGATTACACGTATAGCGCACAATCTGGCCATTGATTATTTCCGTAAGGAGAAAAGATATCCTACGGTGATTCTTGAAGATGGCAGTAAAGTGTTCAATACGCTTGAATTCGCCGAGGATTCCTTCGAATCTGCACAGATACAAAAGGATACCCATGCGCGGCTTAGAGAAATGATCCAGGAATTGCCGCCCGCTCAGAAAGAAGTACTGATCATGCGTCATTATATGGACATGAGTTTTCAGGAAATCGCTGATAATACGAACGTTAGTATTAATACGGCACTGGGCAGGATGCGTTATGCGCTCATTAATCTGCGTAAAAAAATGAACAAACATAATATTGCCTATGATCAAAACATTTACCCAAGATGATGTAATCCGATTTGTATATGATGAAATGAACGAGGAGGAAGCCCGTGAATTATCCCAGGCGCTTCTTTGTGACACCGAGCTCGAAACTATGTACAACGAGCTGATTACTATGAAGGCGCACCTTGATGCCGCCGAACAAGCACCCTCTGATAAAGTTGTAGAGAGAATCATGAATTACTCAAAATCGTTAACTTTGCCTTCCAGTAAATAAGGAATGCAGCGAAAAGAACGGTTTAAACGTTTCATAGATTATTTTACAACCCATCAGCCCGATGCCGAAACGGAATTGCAATACAGCAATCCCTATGAACTTTTAGTGGCTGTTATTCTCAGTGCCCAGTGTACAGATAAACGCATTAACAAGGTCACTCCGGCCTTTTTCGAAAGATTTCCTACCGCGGAAGTATTGGCGGTGAGTCATTTCGATGAAGTTTTCCCCTATATTAAATCTGTAAGTTACCCTAACAATAAAACCAAGCACCTGATTGGTATGGCAAAAATGCTTACCGACGATTTTAGTGGTGTGGTCCCCGGCGATATCAGGGAGTTACAGAAACTTCCGGGCGTCGGACGTAAAACGGCAAATGTAGTTGCCTCTGTCATATACAATCAGCCGGCAATGGCGGTTGACACCCATGTATTCCGCGTTTCGAAAAGGCTTGGACTGGTAAATCAGAACAGCAAAACTCCTTTGGAGGTTGAAAAGCAGCTTGTACGTTATATCCCGGATGAATACATCGCCCGCGCACATCACTGGCTGATTTTGCATGGACGATATGTCTGCCTGGCAAGGTCGCCGAAATGCGATGAATGTAAAATTCAAAGTTTCTGCCGATACTATGAGCGGAACAGAAAATAGCCATGCACATCCGTATTATCCATCAGTATTTCAGAACTCCTGAAAGAGGCGGGGGGCTAAGATCCTTCTATATCGCCAAAGAACTGATGCGCAGGGGTTATCATGTAAGTGTAATAACGGCGACCAATGAAGACAAAGCGCATGTAGAAAACATTGAAGGCATCGAAGTGCACTACATACCTGTTTATTACACCAATCACCTGAAATTCTATAGTCGCCTCCATGCATTTTTCAGATATGTTATTCTTTGTGTCCGGAAAATAAGCACGCTTGAAAAAGCCGATCTGAACTATGTAATTACAACACCCCTTACAACCGGGGTAATTGCGCTTTATGAAAAGTTCAGGCACAGCACCCCCTATCTATTCGAAGTTGGTGATCTGTGGCCAGATGCACCCATACAGCTTGAAGTTCTGAAGAATCCCTTCCTGAAAGTACTTGCGCGTATTCTTGAACGACGCAGTTACAAAAATGCCCGTGCACTGATAGGTTTAAGCCCACCAATATCCCAATATTTGAAATCCAGGGTACCCTCCGGGGATGTGCTTACGATTACCAACTTCAGTTTTTTGAAACCAGAAAAAAATAAAGAGTTGGTAAGAAAAGAACTGGGCATCAAAAACGGGACATTTCTCATTGTTTATGCCGGAACAATTGGAATGGCCAATCACCTCGAATACCTGGCAGATTTTGTTGGGGCTATTCCTGAAACCTGGCCGGTTGAGGTCATTGTCATGGGAGAGGGCGCCCGTCTGGAAAACATTAAGGAATATGCTTCTTCAGATCGCCGGATCACTTTCATGGAAAAAGGAGGGCAGGCTGAGGTTACAAGTCTGCTTACGGCGGCGGATGCAGTATATATTTCATTTTATAATGCACCTGTTCTTGCTACAGGCAGTCCGAATAAATTTTTTGATGCCATTGCGATGGGCAAACTTGTTATACTGAATTTCAGTGGATGGCTGAGAGACCTTATTGAATCTGAAAAAATCGGATTTTACCAGGATCCGGAAAATCCCGGGGCGGCCCTTCAGGAACTCAGGCATTATATGGATCACCCAGGTGAACTTGAGGCTGTAAAACAACGGGGCATAACATTGGCGCAGCAGCGGTACACACCGGAAATCCAGCTGCAGCCGTTGATTAAATTACTACAGGAAATAAACAATGCTTAACCGTTGCGCATATGCGACCGCCCGCTCCGCAGGGGTCGACAAACCATTATTCCGTTGCTCACCTATGTGACCCACGCTTACGCATGGGTCATTGAAAGGACATAATTCGCGGCAAAATTATATAGCTTGAATTGAAATGGCACATGTGATCATTCAGGCTACGGCCCAAATACCCCCACGGATTTATCCGCCGAAGCCGTGGCGAAGGTGGAGTGGATCGTCGAATATGCGAGCATTCACGGTACAGAGCAACGACCCCTGCGGAGCGGGTGGTCGTATCGGTGAGAAACCAATAGTAAAACAAAACGACCCCTGTAAAACGGGGGTCGCATATTTTATTTAAAAATCATCGCTAATCATAACTCAACTTGCACAGGGGTGGCTATCAGGTGTTTACATAAAAAGGCTGCCCTTGTGGGACAGCCTTTTTATTAATTGAGATCAACCTGGATTTCTTCACCCATCTTGTTGATAAACTTGTAATCGGTGATGGCGATTGATGAATCCTGTACAAGCTTTACCCATTTGAAATAGCGAAGGTACCATTTCAGTCTCCTCGACAATGTGCCGCGGGTAAAGTAGGCATACACATAAGGGTGCACCACTACCGAAAGATCTTTTTCATTTTGCTTGGTAAGCAGGTATTCTATCGTCTGTTCTATTGTATCTGAAGTGAGAATAGACGGGCTTATCTTACCGGAACCATGACAGGTAGGACATACCTCCTTGGTTGTAATATTCATTTCGGGACGAACTCTCTGCCGGGTAATCTGCATCAGGCCAAAACGTGAAAGGGGAAGAACCGTATGTTTCGACCGGTCCGTATCCATTTCCTGCTTCATGACCTTGTAGATGAGTTTCTTATTCTCGGCTTTCTTCATATCAATGAAGTCAACCACGATAATCCCACCCATATCGCGAAGTCGCAACTGCCGGCAAATCTCTTTTGCAGCCTCCATGTTTACCGAAAGTGCTGTAGCCTCCTGGCCATCCTCCCGGTTTGATTTATTTCCGCTGTTCACATCAATGACGTGCAGCGCTTCGGTGTGTTCAATGATCAGGTATCCCCCGCCTTTCAGACTAACAGATTGGCCGAACGCAGATTTAATCTGCTTTTCGATTCCGAAATGTTCGAAGATCTTGGCCTTACCATTGTAAAGCTTGGCAATCTTTTCCTTATCGGGGGCAATTTTTCTGATAAAGGTCTTTACCTCATCGTAGATATCCTTATCGTCGATATAAACACTGTCGAATGACTCATTCAGTACGTCGCGGAGCAAGGCAGAAGCCTTACCCATTTCACCAATTACTTTTTCTCTTGGCTTGGCGGTCTTGAGTTTTTCCATACCCGAAGACCAGTTATCCAGTAAATTTCTAAGATCCGAATCCAGCTCACGCACATCCTTGTTCTCGGCAACTGTTCGGACAATAACACCAAAATTCTCAGGCTTAATTGACGATACGAGTCGGGAGAGGCGTTTGCGCTCTGCTGCACTGGTGATCTTTTTAGAAATGTTAACGGTATTTGAAAACGGAACAAGCACCATGTACCTGCCTGCCAGGGAAAGCTCACAGGATAACCTGGGCCCTTTGGTTGAAATGGGTTCTTTCACCACCTGCACCAGCACTTTCTGATTTCTCGACAACAGATCGGTAATTTTACCGTGTTTATCGATCTCAGGCTTCATGTTGTATTTTTCCAGTTTGAATTCCTGACCTTTTTTACTGGTCGCAACCCTTTTGGAAAAATCCTGCAATGATGTGAACCTGGGCCCCAGATCAAGGTAGTGAAGAAACGCATCCTTCTCATACCCGATATCAATAAAGGCCGCATTCAACCCCTGAACTACTTTTTTTACCGTACCAAGGTAGATATCTCCGACGTTGAATTTATTATCATCTTCTTCGTGATGAAATTCCGTCAGAACCTTGTCTTTCAATAAAGCAATGCGACATCCTGTTTGAGTCGAATTGATTATTAATTCGTTACTCAAAGCTGTATGTATTTAAGAGTGAAACTTGAAAAAATGACATTAACGGCATGTTTAATATGCTAAACACGCCATATTATTTCTTCTTATGTCTGTTCTTTCTTAGTCTCTTCTTTCGCTTGTGAGTCGCAATCTTGTGTCTTTTTCTTTTTTTACCGCAAGGCATAATACAAATCTTTGTGCTCCCTCGGGAGCGGTTAAAACTTTTACTTTATACTTTCGAGGTAAGATTCGGCCGCCGCTCGGGTTTCCTCATCCGTTCCCCTCTCCTTTACTAATTCAAATTGCTTACGGGCCTTGTTACGTTTTCCAGTCTCAAGATAGCTCACACCAAGAAAAAACTGAGCTTCCATATTATCCGGATAGGTGACCAGCAATTGCTCAAATCGTTCCACAGCCCGGTCATATTGTCCTGACTGCATCGAAAGTACCCCCAGGTTAAACATAGCCTGCTCGTTGGTCGGGTCTTCCTGAACTATTTCGCGCAGCATCAGAATCCCCTGCATCGGGGTTGATGATGCCAGCCACGTCATTGCCACACGATTCTTTACGAGCAAATTCGACGGGTCCTGCTCCAATACTTTTTCGTAAAAACTACGCGCACTGGTGGCAAGCTCCGATCGGTACTGTGCATCGGTGGCAAAACCATAAGCCTCATAAAAAGCGTCTCCGGCACGCAAATCATTTTGCATCCCCGGTTCAGCCTTCGCAATTACCTCAATGAACATCGCCGCGCTGTCAGGTCTGTTTATTTCCTGATACAGTCCGGCCAAAGAGTCTGCAAAGATAATACTTTTTTCTGAATTTCCAGCAAGCGCAACACTATCGCGAAACCGGTTAATCCGGTTGCGGATATCCTCATTTACTTCAACTGAATGGGCATTTTCGATCGCCTCACGCTGGGCATCGCTCATTCCTGATTCCGGCACTTCACCGGAAACCTCCTCCTGCTCATTATCCACAACCACCTTGGGTAATAAATAGATTACCGCCACAAGGGCAATGGCTGTAAAAAATAAAATAATACGGGTTTTAAGCATACGACCTTTACTTTGGCGCAAAGGTCGTCTATCAAAACCATAAAAAGAAAAATGTGGAATTAATTGTTGGCCTCTGCTACCTTATTGCTCTCCTTAATCTTTTCAATGAACATCTTTGAAGGCTTGAAGCTGGGCACAAAGTGCTCATCTATTACTATGGCCGTATTTTTAGAAATGTTACGGGCAATTTTCTTTTTGCGTTTCTTGTTGACGAAACTTCCAAACCCCCTCACATAGATGTTATTACCATCTGCCATCGAATCTTTAACAATCGTAAAGAATGCTTCCACCGTTACCGAAACATCTTCTTTCGGAATACCTGTCTGCTCTGAAATCTCTGAAATTACTTCTGCTTTCGTCACTTTTCTCTAAGTTTAAATCATTAATTGAATGCACAAAAAAAACTTTGCTCAACAAATTTAGACGGGGTTTTGTTATTTAAAAACTATTTAAATTGCAAACTCACCTCAATTATTACATCTATTAAACCTTTGGTTGAACCTTCAGAAATAACCGCCGGAATTCTACAGTGGTATGAAAAATTTAAACGCGATTTGCCCTGGCGAAAAACCGCAGATCCGTACAAAATTTGGCTCTCAGAAATCATATTGCAACAAACCCGGGTAAATCAGGGTATGCCATATTACCATAAGTTTATTGAATTGTTTCCTGAAATTTATGCACTGGCCAATGCTTCGGAAAGGGAGGTTTTAAAGGCCTGGGAGGGTCTAGGTTATTACTCCAGGGCAAGAAACTTACATCGTTGCGCAAAAATAATTTGTGAAAAACACAACGGAATTTTTCCAAAAACCTATAAAAAGTTACTCGATCTCCCCGGCATCGGGCCCTATACCGCAGCAGCTATTGCCTCATTTTGCTACAATGAACCGGTGGCTGTCGTTGATGGCAATGTCTTTCGCGTACTCGCACGTTTGTATATGATCGATAAGGATATCCGGGTCCATCAAAAATACTTCCGTGATATAGCGCAACAAATTATCCCGGAAGATACTCCCGGAAAATTCAACCAGGCCATCATGGAATTCGGAGCCCTGCAATGCACACCTCAGTCTCCGAATTGTCTAATTTGCCCGCTGCAAACCCATTGTCTTTCCAGGAAAACAGGAACACAACAGCAGTTCCCCTACAAATCACCGGCAAAAAAGGCACGGAAACGATATTTCCACTACCTGGTCCTCCTCGAGGATGATAAGGTGTATATGCGATCCAGACCTTCGGGTGATATATGGCAGGGACTTTACGATTTTCCGCTTATTGAAAAGGAGGAATTCCTGGATGAAGAAGAACTCTTATCAGAAGCCCAGGCACTGCTCAACAGCCCCGCAATACTGGAAGAAGTTTCGCCTGTATATGAACATCAATTGAGCCACCAAAAATTACATGTTAGGTTTTATCGATTAAAACCAGTGAAATCTGTAGAATTAACGAGTTTTCAGGGAAATATAATACACCTGGAAAACACCTCACAGGCTCATTCCCTGCCCAAACCCGTTTTGATTACACGTTATTTGAATGAACACTTTTTTTAGTTAGATTTATAATTGTTACGTAGTTTTACACAAAATTTGAAGTCGTATGTCAGGAGTTAATAAAGTGATTTTAGTTGGAAGATTGGGAAAAGACCCTGAAGTAAGGCATCTGGAAAGTGGCGCAGCCGTGGCTAATTTCCCGATAGCGACTTCCGAAACCTACAAGGACAGGAATACCGGCGAGCGTCGGGAACAAACTGAATGGCACAATATTGTGGTTTGGCGCGGACTCGCTGAAGTTGCAGAACGATACCTCCATAAAGGAGATATGGTGTATATCGAAGGTAAGCTCCGTACCCGTTCATGGGAAAAAGAAGGGATTACCCGCTATACTACTGAAGTAGTGGCTGATAATATGACCATGCTCGGCGGGCGATCCGGCGAGAGTGAAAATCAGCCATATTCTGAACCATCGTCAAGAACGGAGACAGCGAAAACGCCTCAAAACGCAGGCGTAGACAGTGGCGGCAGTGATATGGATGATGATCTTCCATTCTGATATGTTGAATTAAATAAGATGTATTGGAAAGTTTAGACGAACCTCCTAGTCAGTATCTATTAGCAGCCCTGCTCACCCCTCAAGCCTGGTTTTTTATTACAAGCAGTTTAGCCCTTGTGGTATTGTTAATTACATCCGCACTGATCAGCGGATCTGAAGTGGCTTTTTTCTCACTCACCAGCAAGGATATCGCGAATTGTAAGGAACGCGGGACAACTGCCGACCTTAAACTCCTTTCATTAATTCAGCGACCGAAATTGCTGCTGGCCACTATTCTTATTGTCAACAACTTTGTAAATGTTGCAATAGTCACACTTTCCACATTCATGACCTGGGAAATTACCGGCTCCAAGACAACAGAAGGGAAGGTAGTGGCCCTGCTAACCTTTGTCGTTACATTTATTATAGTGTTTTTCGGTGAGGTTTTGCCCAAGGTATACGCAACACCTAATAACCTTCAGTTTGCCAGGCTCACAGCACCACTTATTAAAGTGGCAGAAACGATCTTCAAACCTCTCTCGTTTTTACTGATGTCGATGAGTAATATTATCGACAAACGCTTCAGGCGAAAAGGTTATGATATTTCGGTGGAAGAGCTGCATCATGCGCTGGAAATAACAACCACGAATGAGGAAACCACAGAAGAGGAAAAGGACATCCTGAAAGGTATTGTAAACTTTGGAACGCTGAGCGTAAAACAGGTGATGCGGTCACGTATGGATATTACCGCATTTGATGATGAGATGGATTTTCATGAGCTCATGGACAAGATCAATAAATCCGGATTTTCACGTATTCCTGTTTTCAATGAAACCATCGATAACATTAAAGGGATCCTGTATATCAAGGACCTTTTGTCCTACGTTGACCGTGATGAAAATTTTGAATGGCAGCAGTTTTTGAGACCGGGATATTTTGTTCCGGAAACAAAAAAAATAGATGCCCTGCTGAAAGATTTCCAGGAACGGCGCGTTCATATGGCAATAGTGGTGGATGAATATGGGGGAACTTCAGGCCTGATTACCCTTGAAGATATTATTGAGGAGATCGTAGGTGAAATAAATGATGAATTCGATGATGAGGATGTAATCTATTCGCAGATTGATGAGCGTACATTTTTGTTTGAGGGCAAAACCACGTTAAATGATTTTTGCAAGGTGGTCGAAGAAAACCCCAGCACCTTCGAAAAGGTAAAGGGCGAAAGTGAATCCCTGGGAGGCCTGCTTCTTGAGATCAATGGAAAATTGCCTTCTGCCGGTGAACGGATGTATGTTGATAAATATGTTTTTACAGTTGTCGCGGTCGATCAGCGACGGATTAAAAAAGTTCGCGTATTATTACAGGAAGAAAAGAAGACTCATGAAAATTAATTTTTTACCAGCCGTGATCCTGGCTGTTTTATTCATGGCTTGTCAAAGCGACTATTCTCCAAAGCCCAAAGGTTATAATCGCTTCGACTTACCCGAACATGCCTACACAAGTTTAGCCGATTCGCTGCCGTACTCCTTTGAATATTCAAAACATGCAAGGGTCCTTGCAGATACAAGTTGGATTTCCGACAAAAGCTGGATTGAAATCAATTACCCGGAATACAAAGCGAATATCCACATCACCTATAAAAAGATCAATAATCAGGATTCATTGAAGGAATACCTTGATGATGCCTATTTCCTTACTGCCAAACACCAGATCAAAGCCTCTGCGATCGATGAGAGCATCGTGAAAACGCCTTCCGGAAAAACAGTGGTATACGCCGAACTTGAAGGTGAGGTGCCCAGCCAGTTCCAGTGGTTTACCACAGACTCTTCCAAAAATTTTCTCCGCGGGGCGCTGTATTTCAACACCCAGGTTCAGAACGATTCACTCCGTCCTGCAATCGAATATGTAAAAGTGGACATCATTCATATGATGAATTCACTTGAGTGGAAGGATTGATCTCATTTCTAATTACATTGCCCGATGATCTTTGGTACGCTCCCTAAGCGCATCAAACTGCGTTTCGATCACCCTGTCCATTTCTTCAGGTTCCAGAAAGTTCTTCCGGATATCCTCCAATCTCTTCTCGCCTCCGAAAATCACATCAATTTCTCCGGATGTTAGTCCGTCAATACTTACCCTTGCCACATCATCCGGATTATCCATATTGGAAACCGTGGCATTCTTCATCATCGGCGTATCGGTGGCGGTGGGATAGATTGTCATTACATGGATCGGATAGTCTTTGAGCTCGCGGCGCATCGCTTCTGAAAAATGCCGGACTCCCGCCTTGGTAACCGCATACACATTATAGAAAGGCCTGGCAATAAATCCCAGGCCCGAGCTTACATTCACTATGGCACCCTCCTCACTTTCTTTCAGCATCGGGAGGCATTTTTTTGTCATCAAGATCAATCCCGTGAGGTTTATCCCGATCTGCCCGACGATATCCTCATCATTCATTTCATCCAGCAAGGCCGCGCTCACAACACCCGCATTATTGATCAGGATATCCAGTTTACCCCATTCCCGGCGAATATCTTCTGCCGCACGGCTTACCTCGGCGGGGTTGCCCAAATCTGCAGTGATCAGAAGGAATGAAACATCGGGAAATTCAGCCCTCAACGCGTTCAAGGGCTCTTCACGTCGGGCAATAATGGCGAAGTGACCCGCACCGCGATTTACAAGTTCCTGTAACAGAGATTTCCCGATTCCGGCACTGCCACCGGTTATACATATATATTTATCACCATACTCCATACCTTAAAAATAATAAATCTCAAGGGCTTACCCTGAACAGATATGTCAGACATTCGACATCTACCGTCATTTCTCTTTATTTTAGCGCATGCCCGGATTCTTTGATACAAAAATCGAATTCTTGAAAGGTGTGGGGCCGCAGAAGGCCGCCATGCTGAATAAGGAATTGGGCATATTCACCTATGGCGATCTGCTTCAGCATTATCCGTTTCGTTATGAAGACCGTACGACATTCCACAAGATCAGGGACCTCAACGGGAGCATGCCATATGCCCAGCTTCGCGTGAGGTTACGAACCACCGAAGTGATCGGCGCACAGCGGCGAAAGCGACTGGTGGCCCACTTCCACGATGACACCGGTGAAATTGAGTGCGTATGGTTTCAGGGGGTTCCCTGGGTTGCAAAGAAACTGGTGAACGGGGTGGAATATGTCTTGTACGGAAAGCCCAGCCTTTTTAATGGGAAGCTCAATATCCCCCACCCCGAGCTGGAGGTTGGAAGCCAGTTCACACTGGAGGGCGGATATCTTCAGCCGGTGTATTCGACAACTGAAAAGCTCCGCCGGAAATATCTTGACAGTAAGGGTCTCGGACAGCTCATCCGGAACCTCCTGGAAAAATCAATACCCCACATCCGGGAAACACTGCCTCCCTACATTCTCCGGGAATATTCACTCATCGACAAGCGTCTTGCCATTCAAAATATTCACCTCCCGGAGAACAATACGATTTTATCAAAGGCTGTATTCCGGATGAAGTTCGAAGAATTATTTTTTATCCAGCTTCGCCTCCTGAAACTGAAACTCGCCCGAACCGATAAATTCCGGGGTATGGAGCTGTCAGACACCTCGCTGCTTACCCGGTTTTATAATGAGTACCTGCCATTTGATCTCACAGATGCACAGAAACGCGTTATCCGCGAAATTTATACCGATATGAGGTCCGGCCACCAGATGAACAGGCTTTTGCAGGGTGACGTGGGTAGCGGCAAGACCATTGTCGCTTTTATTTGTATGCTGATCGCCGCAGGATCAGGGGCACAATCGGTGATGATGGCACCTACTGAAATCCTTGCCAATCAGCATTATGAAGGGCTGAAGGAATATGCGGAAAATATGGGGCTGCAAATCAGATTGCTCACTGGCTCTACCAGGAAAAGCGAACGAAAAATAATTCATGAAATGCTGCTTTCAGGGGAGCTTTCAA
The DNA here is from genome assembly GCA_050289805.1 of Cyclobacteriaceae bacterium. GTDB lineage: Bacteria > Bacteroidota > Bacteroidia > Cytophagales > Cyclobacteriaceae > JAUILA01. Next base: position 123,600 of record JBNKGL010000004.1, on the reverse strand, counting down.
TTCTGGTAGGTACACATGCCCTCATTGAGGATGTGGTTCAGTTCAAACAGCTTGGATTAGCTGTTGTGGATGAGCAACATCGGTTCGGGGTTGCCCAGCGATCCAAGCTCTGGCAAAAAAATAAAGATGTCTATCCCCATGTTCTGGTAATGACTGCCACACCCATTCCGAGAACACTTGCCATGACGCTGTATGGAGATCTTGATGTTTCAGTGATTGATGAATTGCCGGCAGGCAGAAAGCCGATCAAAACAGTTCACAGGTATGATGCAAACCGGCTGCGCGTAAATCAGTTCATGAAGGATCAGATTGATGAAGGCCGGCAGGTTTACATCGTTTACCCATTAATCGAGGAATCTGAGAAGCTGGACCTGAAACATCTCATGGACGGTTATGAAAGTGTCTGCAGATCCTTTCCCGGGGTTCCGGTAAGCATTGTCCACGGAAAAATGAAAGCGGATGACAAGGATTACGAAATGAAGCGCTTTGTGAAGGGTGAGACCAAAATCATGGTTGCCACTACGGTAATTGAGGTGGGGGTTAATGTACCGAATGCATCTGTCATGATCATAGAAAATGCCGAACGTTTCGGCCTGGCACAACTTCACCAGCTTCGCGGACGGGTAGGCCGCGGCGCAGATCAGTCGTATTGTATCTTAATTACAAGTTATAAACTAAGTAAGGATGGCCGTACCAGGATCGATACCATGGTACGAACCAACAACGGTTTTGAGATCGCCGATACCGACTTGCAACTTCGTGGTCCCGGGGATATAACCGGAACACAACAAAGCGGTATACTTGATCTGCTCATCGCAGATCTTGCGAAAGACGGCAAGATCCTCCAGGTCGCTCGCACTGCCGCGCAGGATATCCTGCTTCGCGATCCGGATCTCACTCTTGATGATCACAGAAATATCAGGTCACAGATCGAGGCTCTGCAAAAAACTGTGGTGAACTGGAGCCGGATCAGTTAATAACGTTACGCTTTTCGCCGGATTGATATGCAAGTAAATTCTCTACCAGGGCCTGCATTAACCTTTGCCGGGATTCTACCGAGGCCCACGAAATATGAGGGGTTATAATGCATCGGGGTGCAGTAAGCAACGGGTTATCTGCCGGAGGCGGTTCTTTGGAAAGAACATCAACTGCAGCCGCAGCGATCCGGCCATCATGAAGTGCATCGGACAGGTCTTTTTCATTTATCAATCCCCCCCTGGCAGTGTTTATGATCCACGCAGTTGGTTTCATCAGGCTAATCAATTTGGCATTGACCATACCGGCAGATTTTTCAGTTAATGCCGTATGAAGCGATATGATGTCACTGTTTTCAAACAGTTCCTCAAGGCCGACAATTTGCCCAAATTCAGCTTTATCTGCATGTTCAGATGCTATCAGGATGTTCATCCCGAATGCATGTGCGATCTTCTCAACTGAACTTGAAATTGCACCATAACCAACCAGCCCGATTGTTTTACCATACATTTCCGGGATGGGATGTTTATAATAACTGAAATCTGCACTTCGTACCCATTCCATTTCATGGACACTCTGATTGTGTAACGCCACCCGATTGGATAATTGCAAAATAAGGGCAAATGTATGCTGTGCCACAGATGGAGTGCTGTAACCCGGCACATTTGTCACGCAAATTCCGGCTTCACGGGCTGCATCAATATCCACATTATCAAAGCCGGTGGCCATCAGGCCGATATAGGATAATTTCGGTAATTGTCCGATTACCTCCCTGGTCATCTTTATTTTATTGATAATCAACGCGTCTGCATCCTTCGACCTGCTGATCACATCTTCCGGATTTGTTCTGGGATAAATCGTCACATCACCCAATTCCTGAAGAGGAGACCAGGACAAGTCATCCGGATTCAACGTATGTCCGTCCAGTACTACAATTTTTTGCATTCCGCAAAAGTAGGAAGAATCGTTGAGGACTAGAAACCGAGTTGCTCCCTTAGAAGCTGGTAGCCCTTTCGGCTTACCGGAATTTTCTCGCCATCTTTCAGAATAGCAAGGTAGCTGTCCTTTGAATATGCCTCGATCCGTTCGATCTGACTCACAGCCACCAGATAGGACCGGTGTACGCGAACGAAATCCTGCGAGGGCAGTGATTCCTCGAGGTATTTCATGGTGAGTTGCTTCAGAAATTTTTTCCCTTCGGTATGAACCGCAACATAATCATCCTGCGCTTCGATGAAATCGATTTGTCCGGCGCGAATAATGGTAATTCGTGTTCCGTTTCTAACCGCTATCCGATCGATAGGTCTTGATGACTCCCGAACAGAATCAAGGACTTTCCTGTCCCTGCCTCCGGCATGAAGCTTTTCTATGGCCCGGTTCAATGCTTCATTAAACCTGCTTTTCGTGAATGGCTTCAACAGGTAATCTGCTGCGCTCAATTCAAATGCCTTGATCGCATATTCATCAAATGCGGTGGAAAATACAATGACCGGTACATCTTCAAGAAGCTCAAGGAGTTCAAATCCCGACAGTTTGGGCATCTGAACATCGAGGAAAACAATATCCGGCTGAAGTTCCTGGATTGCTTTCAACCCTTCAAATCCGTTTACACACTCGCCCACCACTACAACTTCCGGATTACCTTTCAGGAAATTCAGAATGATGGAGCGGGCGAGGGGTTCATCATCTATTACCAGAATCCTGATCATGAAGCTGTGGTACTATAATTTTTACGCGATACATATCGCGCGTTCTTTCAATGGTAACAAGGTCTGTAATCCCATACATTAATTCAAGGCGACTCCTCACATTTTTTAATCCAATACCCGTGCCCTTCACTGAGGCTTTCTGCATCGGATCGAATGTATTGGAAATACTTATTTCCAGGAGTCCCTCCCTGCATTTAATTTCTGTTTTTATCTCAACGTTGTCGAGCTGTTCGTAAACACCATGTTTTATTGCATTTTCATAAAGCGGCTGCAGTATCAATGCGGGCAATTTATGCTTCAGGCAATTTTCAGGGATGTCCTGAATTATTTTCAGCCGGTCCCCAAACCTAACCTGCTCAATATCCAGGTAGAGAGCCATTTGCTGCATCTCTTCTGCAACTGTGTTAACATCCTTTCGATCTTTCCCCAGCGCATTTCGAAAAAAACCCGAGAGTTTGATCACCATTTCCTGCGCCAGCTCTGGTTCAGTCATTGTTAGCGCACTTATGGAATTGAGGCTGTTGAAAATAAAGTGTGGATTGATCTGGAACTTTAACATCTCCATTTCAGATTCCTTCAGCATGTTTTGTAAATCCTTTTCCCTGTTTTGCTGAATAGTCATATACTGATTGTGATTATACAGATAATATATCAGCACCAGGATCAACAGGAGCATCACACCGGAGGCGATGCGCCAGCCCAGGCTAAACTGCAGGTATCCCAGGTATTCTTCATTTTCCACCCAGGAGCGCATGATCCGGTCATGCAGAAATGCCACCAGCGTTACTACGATGAGCACTCCCGCAAGGTGTGTTGCCACTTCCTGAAAGGTGATCCTGTTCCTGGAGGAAAAAAAGCGGACCGCGAAATAATAGCTCATTCCAAATCCTGCAAGGATTAAATAGAATGATGCAGAATCAACAAAACATAATACCGGGGGAAATGAAAGTAAACCATAAAGTATTCCCGCATGGATTACAATAATGAGCAACCATACAAGGAAATAGATCAGGAGTGCTTTGCCGGTAAGTGGGTGTTTCATAGAAAATAGGCCGGGTAATCTCACCCGGCCGGATAAGTTATTTGTTTAAAGACACTTCGCCTCCTCCAAACATCACGAATCCTTTTATAACCAACGTCTTTTCAGCATCAGGTATTACCGTCAGGTTGGAATAACGCTTATCTCCGAATCCTCCCAGTAAAGAAAAGACTTCAACCCTTACATTCCAATCCGGCGGAACAAGGATATGAGTTCCTCCAAACATTACAAATATATCCAGTACATGTGTACCCGGCGCAAGACTTGCTCCTCGAAGGTCAATTTCAGACCCGCCAAACATGGCCGTAATCTTTCCGCCTCTGAAATTCTGGGAATTTATAGTTCGTTCCCTGCCACCAAAAACGGCAAAATCATCAATTACATCACTGGCAGGATCACCTGAGGCATCAGCGGAAATAGGTGCAGGGTTATTTCTTCGGGTAATCAGGGATATTCCTATGGCGATGATGATCAATGGCCAGAATACGCTCCAGACGTTGAAGTTCAGAAAGTAGAAGAAATCCAGTCGATCAAGCCAAAAGAATGAGCCAATGGCAATCAGTACCACGCCTACGCCAATTTTTTGTCTTGCGACTATAAAAAAAGCTCCCAGCGCGATAAGTAACGTTCTCCAGCTGAAAATATAATATTCAAACTGATACGGTATTATATTAAGATTATCAAGTAACCATACTCCTCCAAGTAATAAGAGGGCGACGCCAAGATATACGCGTCTGTCGGGGGTGTGTTGCTGTTCTTCCATTTTTTTGATTGTTATATACACCAATATTAGCGTATCCGGACTTGTAAGGTTAGGGTTTATCGGCGAGTGCCGGAGTGATACCGGTAAACGCCGAAAAAGGATGTGTTAAATTGGATCGGAGAAACCCGTCAACCGAAAATTATTGGCTAAATTTGAGCATAAATAAAGATTACCTATGGAATACCGGATCGAGAAAGATACAATGGGTGAGGTAAAAGTACCTGCCGATAAATATTGGGGAGCACAAACAGAGCGTTCAAGAAACAATTTCAGAATTGGCCCGGCCGCCAGTATGCCCCATGAGATTATACATGGTTTTGCCTATTTGAAAAAAGCCGCCGCACATGCCAATCACGATCTTGGCGTTCTTTCTGCAGAAAAAATGGCGCTAATTTCTGAAGTCTGTGACGAAATCCTGGCGGGTAAACTTGATAACCAGTTTCCACTCGTCATATGGCAGACCGGTTCAGGAACGCAATCGAACATGAATGTGAATGAAGTGGTTTCAAACAGGGCTCATGTTCTTGCCGGAAACACATTGGGTGAAGGTCAAAAATTGATCCACCCGAATGATGATGTGAACAAGTCGCAATCTTCCAATGATACGTATCCAACTGCCATGCATATTGCATGTTACAAGCTGCTTGTGGAGACAACCATTCCAGGTGTGGAAAAGTTACGCGATACGCTCGCCGAAAAATCCGCGTCATTCATGGATATTGTAAAAATTGGGCGTACACATCTTATGGATGCCACTCCTCTCACGCTTGGACAGGAATTTTCGGGTTACGTAGCACAACTGAACCATGGGCTGAAGGCGTTACGCAATACGCTTGAACATCTCTCGGAAATCGCATTGGGAGGAACAGCTGTTGGAACAGGGATCAATACCCCCGAAGGATACGCCAAACTGGTCGCCACGAAAATTGCCGAATTTACTGAATTGCCTTTCCGAAGTGCCGACAATAAATTCGAGGCCCTTGCTGCGCACGACGCAATTGTCGAAAGTCACGGAGCCTTAAAACAGTTGGCGGTCTCATTAAATAAGATCGCGAATGACATCCGGATGCTGGCGTCCGGTCCCCGGTCCGGAATTGGAGAAATCAATATTCCGGCAAATGAACCGGGATCGTCCATTATGCCTGGCAAAGTTAATCCTACTCAGTGCGAGGCACTTACCATGGTGTGCGCGCAGGTAATTGGAAATGATGTTGCCATCACGGTTGGAGGAACTCAGGGGCACTATGAATTGAATGTATTCAAGCCTGTTATGGCGGCTAATTTTCTGCAATCTGCTCGACTGATTGGTGATGCATGCGTATCTTTTAATGACCATTGCGCGATAGGTATTGAGCCCAATCTTAAAAATATCCAGCAGCATGTAAATAACAGCCTAATGCTGGTCACTGCGCTGAATACCCACATCGGATATGAAAAAGCGGCTAAAATCGCAAAAACAGCCCATGAGAACGGTACTACGCTCCGGGAAGAAGCGATAAACCTTGGTTATCTTACCGGTGAAGATTTTGATAAATGGGTACGTCCGCAAGATATGGTGGGCAGCCTGAAGAGCAAATAATAAAATATTTAATTATATTGCCTATATTTCAACGAGAATCATTTTTTAACTATCTAGAATCATGAAAAACTTTTTTTCGCTCGTTACCATTGTCCTGTTGGTCCTGATCAGTTCCGCATCTTTTTCCCAACTTACCAAGGAGGAAAAAAAAGAATGGAAGAAACGTGCCAAGGAGATGGCGAAAGATCCTGAAATGCTGAAGTCACTTGTAGAGAGCGAGGCCGCCCTACAGTCTCAGGTAAGCACATTGAAAAACGAACAGGATGCGCTGAAATCACAGCTGAATGCAAAGGATGCAAAAATCGATGAGATGGAAGGCAATCTTGTGCAATTGCGTGCTGAATTATCAGACGCACGAAGTACCATCAGCGAAATGGAAAGCAATATGCCACAGGTTGCTGCCGGAGAAGGCGCAATTCCTGGTGTCGTATTCAAAGTCCAGATTGGTGCCTTTCGTAATAAGGACTTGAGTAAATATTTCGATAATCACCCGAATTTTGCCGGTGAGATCGTCGATGGTACTCAAAAAATCACAATCGGACAGTTCACTGATTACTGGGAAGCTGACACTTTTAAAAAATATCTGAGGGAAATGGGCGTAAAAGATGCCTGGATTGTTCCTTACAAAGATGGTGTTCGCGTACCGATCAAAGACGTCCTTGAGGGAGTCGTCTCTGAATAGAGCGATTGTCCGTATACAATTATAACTTAGCTGAAGGCAGTACCCGTGTGCTGCCTTCTTTTTAACCCGTTTCGCCAGGACAACTATGCAAAAAAAGCGGTGGATTCTACCTGAATCAATTGAATCAGACAGGGCAAACCAGCTCATGGATGGCCTGAAGATCAGCGCACCGCTTGCTAATATTCTGATTAACAGGGGAATACATACGTTTGAGGAAGCGCGCATGTATTTTCGCCCATCGCTGGACATGCTTCATGATCCTTTTCTTATGGCAGATATGGGCGCCGCAGTAGAACGGCTTGTGACTGCCATCAGCCAGGGTGAGAAGATATTGATTTACGGTGATTACGATGTAGACGGCACTACATCGGTGGCCATGTTCTATCATTTTCTTTCTTCATTTTACAACAAGTGTGAATTTTACATTCCCAACCGGTATCTCGAAGGTTACGGTGTTTCGCTGGCAGGCGTTAATTACGCTGAAGAAAACGAATTTTCACTGATCATAACCCTTGATTGTGGAATTAAGTCGAATGACCTTGTTTCACTGGCACAAAAGAAAGGAATCGACTTCATCATTTGTGACCATCATGAACCTGGAAGCACTTTGCCGCCTGCGGTGGCTGTTCTGGATCCAAAACGATCCGACTGCGACTACCCGTACAAAGAATTATCCGGTTGCGGCGTAGGTTTTAAGTTTATCCAGGCATTTCTTGAATCACATCCCGACATTGATTTTGAACCGCTTTCACTGCTCGATCTGGTCTGTGTTTCGATTGCGGCTGATATTGTTCCCATCACGGGTGAAAACAGGGTGCTGGCTTCCTATGGATTGCAGAAGCTGGCCAACCAACCCCGGCATGGATTGGCCGCACTTATGGATATTGCAGGAATCAGGCGGGATGATGTAACAATTTCACGCGTTGTATTCGGACTGGCGCCGCGCATTAATGCTGCAGGAAGACTGGAAGACGCAAAATATGCCGTCAGGCTGATGCTGGCTGATGATGATGCCCCTGCAAAAATTTTTGCTGATCAGCTAGACGGACACAATCAGCAGCGAAAAGATATTGACAGGGAAATCACCAGTCAGGCTCATAGGATGATCCTTGAAAACGGATGGACTGAAGCAAGTACCACCGTTTTATACCAGCCTGACTGGCATAAGGGAGTAATCGGAATCGTAGCCTCCCGCTGCATAGAATCATTTTATCGCCCAACCATTATCCTTACTGAGACAGGCGAAGGTAAATTAACAGGTTCCGCACGCTCTGTAGAAGGATTTGACCTCTATTCAGCACTTACCGAATGTTCAGATCTTCTTGAGCAATTCGGCGGTCACAAGCATGCGGCAGGAATGACGCTTAGAAATGAAAATCTTGAAGCTTTTCGCGAACGATTTGAAGAAGTCGTCTCCCGCGAGATCACCGAAGATCTCCTGACACCATCTATCTGCATAGATACCGAAATTTTCCTGGATGACATTACCCCCAAATTTTTCAGGATAATGAGACAAATGGCACCATTTGGGCCCGGCAATCCCGAGCCTGTTTTTATGGCTGATAATTTAAGAGCGCATAACATCAGGGCATTCTCCGCGCGAAGCAACCCTGATTCGAATCATTTGAAATTCAGAGTTAGCCAAAAGGGCGGAAAATCATCTTTTGAAGTTATTGGATTTGGCCTGGGAGAATTTGCCGACATGCTGATCCAAAATCCTGAAGGTTTCGGTATGGCATTTGCACTGGGAGAGAACAAATACATGGGGCAGGTGTCACTCCAGCTCTACGTAAAGGATATTAGGTGGGAATAAGTATATTTGAATCATGAAGCTTCACGCAAACAATCTTGTAAAAAAGTATAAGAAAAGAACTGTTGTAAACCATATATCGGTTGAAGTGGAGCAGGGTGAAATTGTCGGACTTCTGGGCCCGAATGGCGCCGGAAAAACAACTACTTTTTACATGATCGTAGGTTTGATAAAACCCAACGAGGGGGAGATCTATCTGAATGATGAAAATATCACCGATCTGGCCATGTATAAAAGGGCAAAAAGAGGCATTGGATACCTGGCACAGGAGGCCTCGGTATTCCGAAAATTAACTGTAGAAGAAAATATCCTGTCCGTCCTCGAAATGAGGAATCTGCCCAAAAAAGTACAGCGGGAAAAAACAGATGAGCTTCTGGAAGAATTCAGCCTGACTCATGTGCGTAAAAACCTGGGGATGGTGCTTTCGGGTGGTGAACGCCGGCGAACCGAAATTGCTCGGGCGCTTGCGGTAGATCCAAAATTTGTGTTACTGGATGAACCATTTGCAGGGGTTGACCCTATTGCGGTGGAGGAGATCCAGACAATTGTTGCCCAATTGAAAAACAAAAATATCGGTATCCTCATTACAGATCATAATGTAAATGAAACACTCTCTATTACAGACCGTGCTTATCTTATGTTTGAAGGAAAATTATTAAAGGCGGGTTCAGCCGAGGACCTCGCCGCGGATGAACAGGTGAGACGAGTATACCTCGGTCAGCATTTCGAACTAAAAAGGAAAATTTAAGCCTGGTGGGTCTCATTAATTCCATATTGACCTGGGTCATGAAAAAACGTATTCATGACATTGAGCTTTTCATGAAATATCCCCATGATGTTCAGGAGGAATTATTCCAAAAATTGATATCCCGGGGAGCTCAAACAGAATTCGGACAAAAATATGATTTCAAATCCATAGAATCCCGGGAGGAATACAGGCAGCGGGTTCCTGTTCATCATTATGAGGATATATTCCCCTACATTGAGCGCATAATGCGTGGGGAACAACGGATTTTATGGCCCGGCGATATTACCTGGTTTGCCAAGTCATCAGGAACCACGAATGCCCGCAGCAAATTTATCCCTGTAAGCACAGATGCACTGGAAGATTGCCACTTTAAGGGCGGAAAAGATCTGATTTCAATTTATATCAATAATTACCCTGAATCCCGAATGTTCAGCGGAAAAGGTCTTGCAATCGGAGGATCCCACCAGATTAATGAATATGATCCCAGTGCCAATTCTCATTACGGGGATGTGTCGGCGGTCATCATGAAAAATTTGCCCCTGTGGGCACAGATTATCAGAACCCCCAGCCTCGACGTGGCGTTGATGGATAAATGGGAAGAAAAGATCGAAAAGATGGCCCATATAACCATGGACCAGAATGTGACTAGTCTCTCCGGCGTTCCAACGTGGACTATACTCCTCATTCAGCGCATTCTTGAAATTAAGAATGCCGATCATTTATTGCAGGTTTGGCCCAATCTCGAAGTATTTTTTCATGGCGCGGTTGCGTTCACTCCCTACAGGTCCCTTTTTGCCAATTTAATTCCGGACAGTAGTATGCGATATGTTGAAACATATAATGCATCTGAAGGCTTTTTCGGAATACAGGATCAGCCGGATAAGAACGAGTTCTTACTAATGCTGGATTATGGAATTTATTATGAATTCATCCCCTTTGAAGAGGTGAATAATGAAAATCCTGCGACAATCATGCTGGATGAAGTTGAAGTAGGAAGAAATTATGCCATGATCATATCTACCAATGGCGGATTATGGAGGTACAATATCGGGGATACGGTTATTTTCACATCCACAAATCCTTACAGGTTTAAAATTTCTGGTCGTACCAAACATTTCATCAATGCATTCGGAGAGGAAGTGATCATTGAGAATGCCGAAAATGCAATCACATATGCCTGTGAACGAACAAATTCAATTATAGATAATTTCACAGCAGCGCCGGTATTCTTTGAAGGAAAGGACAAGGGTCGGCATGAATGGATCATTGAATTCAGAAAATCGCCTGAAAAACCGGAATTATTCAACCAGCTGCTGGATCAGCGACTCAGGGAAATTAATTCGGATTATGATGCGAAACGGTATAAGGATATGGCACTCATTGAACCTATTGTCCATCATGTCCCGGAGGGCACATTCTATAATTGGATGAAAAGCCGGGATAAGCTCGGAGGCCAAAATAAGGTTCCAAGACTCAGCAATAGCCGGGAGTTTGTAGAATCTATCCTGACCCTGCTGAAAAATTAAGCATCCACCCGTATTTAATCGAAGGCCTGCCTGCCGGTAGGAGATGCCGTCGGCATACCTACAAACAGAATAGGTAATTTTATAAAAAAAGCCGCCCTTTTGGGGCGGCCTTTCGACCTTGAAGTGATTAATTAAAATCCTTTCCTTCTTCAAGTGACTTTAGATATCCTTCCAGGAAGGGCTTGCTGGCATCCGGCGCTTTAGCAAAGGCTTCCCTCTCATATTTCAATGCCTTCTTATAGGAGCCTGTGGCTGAAAGACCTCGTGCTAATCCATGTGGTGCGAGCCAGTGATCAGGCCACTTTTTGCTTGCAGCATCAAATACCTCCATGGCTTTTTCTGTGTCACCTTGTGCTATAAGTGTTCGTCCATAGTTATAGTAATTCTGGATGCCGGCAGATGGGTCCTTCAGGGCTTCATCCATTAATGCCGCAGCCTCATCTGTTTTACCAATGCGATTCAGGATCTGCGCTTTATTGCTCATTGAATTAAAATTCTTTTGCCCAACAAAGGGTGCATTAATAGCATTATCCGCCCATTCCAGGGCTGTTTCCGAATGAATGCCTTGTGCAGAAAGATATGATGATGCGGCAATCCAACTCTGATAATCAAATCCCGGCACGGATTTCAATTCGTTCGACAAACTTATATAGGTTAATTCGGGCGTATCAAAACTTATGTGAAGGGGGATACGCTTATTTTCCCAATCGAGGGCAAGGGTCGTACTGTTCAAATCCACTTCAGGGAAGCTGTAGGTCAGGACAGGTGTATGTGCATGATCTTCCCACTGCACATCGATTCGCAGCGCATCATTGGCAGGATCATAAAAGAAGCTTCCCCAGGACTTGGAGTCATTGCTGAGGATCACAGTAACGTTTCCCTGTTCAGTCAATACCATATGCAGGCCGTATCTTCCTGCTTCAATGGGCTTACCTTCCACGGTAGCATTTTCTGAAAATTCGATGAGCGTATTCTCGTTGGCTCCAGCACGCCAGGGCGCGGCTTTTGAGGAACCGAATCCCAGGTCATTCAATCCGAAAGGCACAAGCGATCCCCAAATCTGGCCTGTTCTGTCCTGTCCCTGTGGAGTTACCACATTGGGTCTGGAGTAGGTTACCGTAACTTGTGATATCCCTACGGTCTGGGATACAGTAGCTTTGGGGCTTGCCTGGGGCAGTGTTACATTCTGAGCCTCCGACGGGGGGATGGCTATCCCCCAAATAAGGCCCATTACAGTCAGGAGTTTAAAAGGCATTTTCATACATAAAGGGTTGATGTTGAGTAATTAAAAATCCACCCCCATGAACGGTTTAAATGTCCTTGCAGTTATAAAAAAAGGATGAACGAGCGGTGTAAATTTTAAACGGCACCGAAGTGTGTCTGGCAGGCAGAACAAATGTGTATAAAAATAGTCTGGCAAAAAAGAGGCTGAAGAAAATTGCCTGTAACTTGCAGAAAACGAGCTTTTTGATTTTTCCCCCTAATTACGGGATTAATCCTTTCTGGATTTAAGCAGGTATGTTTTACGTTCTTCCCCGTCAATTATCCGGCGAATATTTTTATGATGTGTCCAGACGATCACGATGAAGAGAAAGAATCCAAAGATTACGAGCAATGGCTCAGAAGTTTTAAAATGAGGAACAACCCATAGGATGGTTGGAAAAGCCAGGGCACTAATAATGGATGCCAGTGAGACGTATTTTGTCAGCAGCAATGTAACAATAAAAATGGCGATACAGATCAATGCTACCTCATAGTCTATGGCGATCATCATACCCAACAACGTGGCCACACCTTTACCTCCCCTGAAATTTAGAAACACAGAAAAGATATGTCCTGAAACGGCAACGATACCAAAAAGAATTTTGAAGATGATAAGGTTATTCTCAGAAATGAAGCCCATATGCATGAGCGGAATCGCAATGGATGTAGCAAGAAGCCCCTTGACAATGTCAACAAGCATTACAATAATTCCTGCACGCTTGCCCAATACACGGAAAGTATTGGTAGCACCGGGATTACCGGAACCATGTTCCCTCACATCAATTCCGTACAAAGCTTTCCCCAGCCAAACCGCTGTAGGGATGGATCCCAGTAAAAACGCCAACACAAACCCAGCAACAATCATATCAAATTTTGAATTGATTTCTTAAGGCACAAAGATAACCATTTGAATGGAGTGGTGAAAATATGATTATACAAACGGTCTAAAATCCGTCATCCTCATCGCCAAAGCCGTCGTCCTCCTCTTCTTTTCCTCCGAACCCATCTTCGTTTTCATCAACCACCGTATCCACTTCCGATTCAAGGAAATATTCTTCATCGATGCCATAATACTGCAACCTGAAGCGATTGATAAATGCCAGCGTTTCAGCGCGGTCTCCGGGAGCAAAAACAAGTTCTCCGATTTTCGCTTTGGCACCATTGCTTTTCTCGGCGATGATCTGGTTGAATAGTTCGTTTGATGAATAGACCAGTAACCTGTTGTCCTCGTAACCAAAATAATACCATGAAGCACCGCTTGCCTTCAGGAATAAATTAAAGACCGGCAATCCGTCCTCATTTCGTTTCATTTCAAGGAACCCATCGAAGGCGCCATTGATATCAGTTCTCAGGATATTGGAAAGACCAATTTTACCTTCGTTGTAGAACCCGTTAAAATCATTGCTCCATTTGATATCCAGGTTCGGGAACATCAGAGAAACGCTGGTTTCATTTGCAAAACCTCCAAGGGAAACATATTCACCCGCTGAGGCTTCCTCATATTCCCTTGCCGCCCGTTCACCGGCGACATCGGCTAGTTTATACAATAAATTGGTAGGATCCCCGAGCGACTCCGGTGCGCCAAGATTGATGATCACATCCAGTACATCGGCAGCCATTGCTTCAAGTGCCTGTTGCGGCAGGGTGGAAAAATTCACCGCCAGCATCGCATTCATCACATAGGAATTATCATTGATATTCCCGGATCCAATAACGGCAGATTTAAATGAGGCATCCGTTACAGTCGGAAGAAATTTCGCAGGTCCTTCAAAACGGATATTACCATTAAACTTGTTATAGCGGAATATCCTTCCGGCTAATGAATTGCCCGAGGCTTTGGCTGTATCTTCCACAACAAAATCCTCGCTTGCCTCATCATAAAACAGGACGCCGCCCGCAAGGAAGAAATCCTCATCATCGGGTGAATAGCGCTGTGTAATAAAGGTATTATAAAGGCTTTGGTCGCCGGCTGATATATGCAAACCCGAAACCACATTTCTGCCGTCTTCGGTTACAACGTTATCATCAAAGTTAATCACAACTTTCTCATCATCACCCGAACTTGAATGCTTAATCCATGTATCATAACCCGGTTCATTCATGTCCAGCTTGATATATCCTTCCAGTTCAAGAGCAGGCTTATTGGCATAGAGTGTCATACCGCCTTTATAGAACATTCCTGGTGCTACCATCGCGTCCTGATCTTCCCGTACAAACCCGTCAGCAGTGGTATGACGCTCTGTTACGGCCCTTCTTCCTTTTCCTATGGTTACTTCCTCCAGTCGGAAATTATCAAACCTTACCGGAACACTATCGCCAAGCATGTTCACAAAATGATAGGTCGCATAGCCGGAAAATTCATTTCGGGAAATAATATCGATCACGCCATCGGTAAGTGTATGATAACCATTCAGGGTATCAAGGACAATAGTGGTATTCATCAGTGTACCGATCTTAGAATTTTCCAGGATCAATACCTCGCCGTTTTCCGGTGTAATTAATGCATCCGCAACCGTAATTGAAGGGATACCACTAACCTTTAATTCCAGCGTATTCAGATCATATTCCGCGTGAGTTGCATAGAAGCTCAGGGAATCCAGATCTTCACGTGTCGTATAAAAATATGAGCTTTCAAGCGCTACATTTTCAGGTTTCGACATGTAAATTTTATCCTGCTGCAAGTCCCATTTCGCCTCACTGATGGACGTATTGAACTGGGCATAGGGAAATTCAATTGCTGCATCCCCTTCAACCTCAGGGCTGATGGTGGTGGTACTGTCGACAAGGTTGAAATTCAATTTCACATCCGTTCCACGGATCAATGGTTTTTCAGGATTGTCGCTAAGTTTATTGAATACAGCATGACGTGCATCAAACTGGTCATGCTCAAAACTGATTTCATCCGATTCAAAGACAGACTCCCTTGCCACAACTGTTCCGCTGGCGAATACTCCATTGCTATTGATCGAGGCGCGGCCATCCAGAGAAGCAAAGGTATCATAGAATCTAAACTGCTCTTCACGGTTCTCTATCACAAGGCTATCCTCCGATGGAGTCCACTTCATATCAAAATCACTGATTTCAGCCCTTGGAAAGGTAAAACCATTCACCGTTTCCTCACGCATTACAAGTGTTTTTGCCTGCGACACTACTGAATCAGGATAAAAGATAAAGTCCTCAGATTCGAGGGTTAAGGATAAATGATCAATACGTCCGTTCCCCCGAAGTCCATTCTTATCGAGTTTCAGATCATTATAATACGTTGAATTGCTACCGTAGAGACTTAGTCCCTCCGGTGTGGTTGTATGTTCAAAACCCATGGAATAATCATCCATCACCTCGAGTGTTGCATCAAAGGTGGGAAAAATTCCACTAACGAACTGACCATCAAATGAAATCGAAGTCGGATCGGATCCATTCAGACTATCAACGGCAAAAGGTGGAACAACAAAATTTATCGACCGTTCATAGACCCCTCCAAATACATCTTTATTGTCAAAGAATACAATGGATCCTTTGCCCGTGTCGAATTTCGGATATTCGTTATAGCTTACCTTTCCCGATTTATTATTCGGTCGGTTAATAAACAGCGTTCCTTTCGTGGCACCATCCACATCAGAGACAAGGGAGTTATTGATCTTTCTGCGTCCCTTTCCTCCTCTTGAATTCACATCTTTAATATAAAACTGAATACTGTCGATTTCCTTCAGGTTGATCAGGAAGCTGTCATATCTGAATGTGAAATCGCGGCCGTAATATTCATAATTTCCCGCAGTAATCTTACCATCGAATTTGAAATCACGGTTCTCCAGGAGTGTAATTGTACTACTGTCAGGCTCGATCATCACATTAAGGGAATCACTCACCTGAAATTTTTCTACGCCCCGTACTGTCATATATCCATTGGGAAAGTTCAGGGTAGCATTGGGTTTATCCATTACCGTTGAGGCAAAAATGAAATTGTCGAAATCTTTCATCCCAAATTTCGACTGGTACAGGTGTTCGCCCTTTTCCTTCAATTTAATTCGTCCGGATTGAGCATCGAAATCGATTAACCCTTTCTGGGCAAGCGATAACATTGCTCCTTTGATTATATGGTCCTGCTTCTTGTACCGGCGTGCCAGTTCTGATACGTAGAACTCATTCGTGCCTTCTTTAGCAGCGTATGCTGCGACTATTCCCAATGGATTAAAATCATACAACTTATCACCCAGGGCTACATAGTCCTCATAATTATAATGGTCAACAGATTCAAAATTTGCCGATACCATTCGCTTCGCTTCAAGGATTGATATGTCAAGACTGTCATTGTCAAGATTCCATCGGATCAGATCTGCAGTAAAATCAACATTGAAATAGGATGCCGAATAGGGGGTATTCCTGTATCCACCCTTATCCTTCTGAAGAACAAGGTCCCGTGAATTCATATTATAATCCATCCGTACAGCCGGATGGTAAATACTGTCTTCATTCTGGTATACAATTACCTTGGCACGTTGCGTAGATACTATTGAATCACCAAATTCGAAGAATTTCGCCCGCGCCTTGAATTTCGGCATATCATTCACCGCTACATTGATCGTGGAAAGGTCGCCCAGTACAGAGGCACTGATGATTTTATCCCCCTTCATCGAGAATCCCCCGACATAGGAGATATCCGGCCCAAAGCCAGATACGGGTACATCACTCTGATATGATATAAACCTGGGATACGATGCGTCATGCGCAGAATCATGCCTTATACTTTTGAAGTTCACAATACCCGGCACTCCTTCAGTGACCTTACCGGCATAATGCATCGTAGAATTTTGGGCTTCCACTTCCGGTTTGCGGATATCGAAACTATATTCCGAAAATTCGGCATAAACATCAGATCCGGGTAATCCGGCAGACTCCCATGTCATCCTTCCTTCGGCTCCTACAAAAATGTTGCGTGTGATCTTCAACGCACCACTGGTATTTTCAATAAAAACCGAATCGTAGGGTGTTGCGAAATTAAACGTGACTTTCTCGAACCTGATCACCGCTCCTTCAATCAAGGGAAGTGGTTCGGCGGTTGCAATGGCCTGCGCCATGCTGTTCTCATTTTCTTCCTCGTAATCATCCCAGTTATCGTCTTCCCAGTCTTCATCTTCCCAGTTAGTATCCCAATCATCATCACTGGGCTCGTCATCCCAATCATCGAAATATTCATCCTCTTCTTCTTCAGGATCCTCCGTATCGGTGATTTCCTGTTCTGTATATTCCGGTATGGTTATATATTCAAAATTATAGGAAGCGTCCAGCGCGTAGAGGGTATTTGAATTTTCGGAAAACAGTTTATGCTCCCGAAACATGAGCGAGCTGGTTGATAAAAAGGTCATTACCGCAGACCGCTCCTCCCTTTCAATAACCTGGCCTGCAGTTTCAAGATAGGCGGTAAGCTTCTGTGCATCAAGATGCTCCACATTCACAGCGGCTGCGAGGGCTTCGCTGTAAGTAACAAGATAAGGCCGTACGGGAAATTTTTTATTCAACATTACCCTGATCTGGGAAGCTGCTGCCTCCTGCTGCTGCCCCGATAGCGACAGCCAGGCAGAAGAAATCTCTTCTCCCACAACGATGGCTCTTTCGTTATTCGTTGCAGACAGAATTGAACGCAATGAATCACCAAAGACCGCCACATTTTCGGGGAGTCTGGATATCTGCGAAAAACCGGAAAATCCGGTGAGCAGGAAAAAAATGAATACGATATATCGTAACCTGGCCCTTACCATAAATTTAAGTTCCTAAAAATCTTGTTAATATACCATGTTAGTGACATAGATACTAACACAAAAACAGGGTGAAAAATTGCCTAAAACTAACCTCGGTGCTATTTTTTATTAAATAACAGCGCCGACCAGTGGTTTCTGCGCCCTGTTTTTACCAATTCGAAGCCCAGGGGAACCACTCGGTTAATAATATCCTGTTCATCGTAATCGTAGAAACCACTTAACATTAATACGCCTCCGGGCGCAAGGTAACTGTTATAAAGATCCATTTCTTCCAGCAGAACATTCTTGTTGATATTTGCCAGTATGATATCATATTCCCCTTCAATATCAATGGACGAAATGGTACCCTCCTGGATCGATGTAACCCGGCAATCATTCAGGGCTAGATTCTCCGGGGCATTTTCTATTGTCCAGCTGTTATTATCATACGCCAGAACTTCACGCGCTCCCAGTTTTTCGGCAAGGATCGCAAGAATCGCCGTACCACATCCCGCATCGAGCACGCGCTTGTCCTTATGATCGGTTTCGAGCTGATGCTTCAACATGAGCCATGTGGTTGAATGGTGGCCTGTTCCAAATGACATCCTGGGATTTATGATTATCTCATATTTGAATGCGGGATCGGCAGGATGAAAAACCGCACGTACACGACATTCGCCTTCAACCTCGATGGGATCGTAATTCTTCTCCCATTCCTCATTCCAGTTACGGGTCACCACTTTAGATGTCGAATAGGTCACTGGAGCAAATGAATAACGTGCCAGCATTTCATCGAGTACTTCCTCATTGAAATCTGTTTCAGGAATATATGCCTCAAGGCCTTCCTGGGTTTCCATCATCGAATCATAACCGATTTCCGCCAGCTCTGCAATAAGAATATCCCTGAAATCCTCCGGGCACCGGAAGGTTACAGCCATAAAGTCGATGAGTGCCACCTCAGAATGACTTTATAATATCTACAAAATCCCTGGAAGACAGAGAAGCTCCACCAATGAGGCCTCCATCGACATCGTTACATGCGAAAAGCTCCGGTGCATTTGATGGCTTACAGCTTCCGCCGTACAGAATGGTAATGTCATCTGCAAGTTCGTTCCCGTATGTTCCGGCAATGAAATTTCTGAGCTCATGATGCATCTCCTGCGCCTGCTCTGTGGATGCGGTTTTACCAGTTCCGATTGCCCAGATTGGCTCATAAGCAATCACTACCTTTCGGAATTCCTCCTCGGATAAATGAAACAAACTCTCTTTAAGCTGGTTGCAAACATGATTAACATAATTGCCATTTTCCCGAATATCGAGTGATTCACCGCAACAGAAAATTGGCAGTAAACCATGACTGAGGACAATATCCGTTTTTCTTGCGAGCTGCTCATTGGTCTCCCCAAAATATTCACGTCGCTCACTATGGCCGATAATCACAAAATTCACGCCCACAGACGCCAGCATCCCGGCAGAAACCTCCCCGGTATATGCACCTTTTTCATGTTCTGAACAATTCTGCGCGCCAAGGGAAATCCTGGCTTCAGACCGGATTAACTGGCTCACCCTGGGGAGATGGATAAACGGAGGCGCGATTATCACACCCACATTACCACGTACCTCATCTTCTACCATATGAATAATTTCAGAGGTTAGCTTCAGCCCCTCATCAAGGTCGTTATTCATTTTCCAGTTTCCGGCAACAAGTTTTTTTCTCATAATAATTTAGTTATTGATTACTGGGAGAATAGTGACTCCCGTCAAGAATTTTTTGAGCATTGGATTCAGCCATCATTTCCTGGAGTGAAACCCCGGGATTTTCCTTCATATAGGCTTTTACAATTTCCCATCCAACCCATGTCGCAATACGGCCAGGAGCCTTATCCCCGATCTCATAGGTATTGGGACGCTCATCAAGATATTTTTTCTTCACCATATGACTCGTCTCGAATAACAATTCATTCTCTAGAAAATGGGCCCAAATCGTTCCGGCATTCTGCCGTACACCCGTCATATTTTCAGCCGAATAGGAAATGATAACGCTGTCTGGCGTGCATGGCATCATGTGCTTGGCGAAATAATAGGCTTTCCCATAGGTGATCATATCTGCAAGCATGGTTTTGTTATCCAAATCCGTCTTGTTCCAACGGGGCGAAATTCCGTAGAGAAGCATTAATGAAGGGGTGATCTTCTCAGGAGTATACCTTGCCAGCATATACTGAAACATTCCTATCGGCCTGAATCGGGCCCCTTCTCCAAGAAAATAATCAAGGCCGATGACCACCAGGGAATCCGACATAAACAGGTCATATTCAATTCCGCTGATTGTTGTTTTTATTACTGGAAGCTCGAAATCGGGATAATAATATTTTACATGGCCATAGGCATCATTCAATTGTGTTTTCAGATCCGTCAAGTCACCAAAAACCCGATCCACTTCCATTGCCAGCGTATCAATATAGGGGTTGGTGAAGCGTTCCAGCATTACATCGATCATTATGCTGTCATTGGGGAATTCACTTCGTTTCAAAAATATTTCTGCAATGACCGGGTTATCATTGAGAAACCGGATCATTTCTTCCCTGGTAGAAATATTGACAATTTCATCCTGCAATTCAAGAATTTCAAGGCTCACTCCAACGGCATCTATATCCGGCTGTGAAACACATTCAGATTCCTGTTCTTTATCACAACCTGTAAAAATCAACAACAGTAAAAGGAGGCAGGTTATTAAATGATCAAGGGGTTTTTTCATCGGGAACTATTAAGTTACTTTGTTAAACGTCACAAAAATAACATAATTGAGATAGCCATGAGAAAAAAATATATATTCCTTATTACAATGCTTTTGTGTGCCTCCGCGGGATTTTCGCAAATTCAGATGGGCTTTAAAGTATCCCCATACTGGTCGAGCAATCGGGTGGATGTAGAAGCAGAAGATGTGAATGTGGAAAATAATGGAAATGGTTTACGACTGACCTTTGGGCCGGTAGTTGATTTATCCATAGGAAATAATGACAACTATTTTTTCAGTACGGGACTTTGGCTTTCTTCAAGACGTGCAGGAATCAGTTATTCAGGCACTGAACGGATCACCCAATCATATAATTTACAATACCTGTCGATTCCGGCTACCATGAAGCTCTACACGCAGGAGGTAATGCTCGATAAAAGGATTTTCTTTCAATTCGGACCAACATTTGATTTTAAGGTCTCTGAAAAACTCAAGGATGGCAATAAGAGTATCAGGCTCATTGATCAATTCCGCTTTATAGATGTGTCACTTTATTTCTCGGCAGGACTTGACTGGCACCTTGGTGCAACAACAAGAATATACGGCGGCCTCACCTATAGCCGTGGCCTGGTGAATGCAGCTTCAAAAACCATCAGTGATCTTGACCAAATGAACTATAATAATGACCTATTCGGAATTGAACTGGGCGTTATGTTCTAATTTCTTTCTGCGCTGTTCATACTGATCACATGCCGCCTTGTCGTTATGGGATCATATTGATTGTAGAAACCGGATAAAATTCGATGAGCAATGTGTGACAGGATCAATTCCTCATCACTTTTGCCCTGATTCGATTGCCAGTAAACACGCCTCGGATGACGTTTCATATCATCCACATAGTTTCTGGCATGTTCATATTGTTCGGGGGTGTAACTGAGAGTAAAGCAAGTATTGACTGTTTTCATATGACCGAATTTTGATGTTGCTATTTCTAAAAATAACGAATCATTCAGAATTTTGGTTGTGAGATATATATAAATTTTGGCACAGATGAATTCGGTGGCTCTTCAAAACTATCTGTTCAAATCCGTAGACAATGCCGCACTGGCTGTGTTCAGGGTCATTTTTGGGGCCCTCATCATGGCGGAATCCTGGGGAGCCATTCTTACCGGGTGGGTACGCCGTGCGTTCATCGAACCTGAAATCACTTTCCCTTTCATTCAGTTTTCATTTCTTGAACCACTTCCGGGAAATGGCATGTATGTCTATTTTATCATTATGGGTGCTGCAGGTTTTCTTGTCATGCTTGGCTACAAATACCGCTACGCAATGCCGGTTTTTGCTCTGATGTGGACATGCGTATACCTGATGCAAAAAACCAATTACAATAATCATTACTATCTGTTAATGCTTTTGTCCTGGATAATGTGCCTGGTGCCTGCTGCGCGGAATTTATCACTGGATGCACGGCGAAATCCGGATTATAAGTCTGACAGCTGCCTTCAGTGGCATACACTGATCTTCATCGTTCAGATAACGATGGTCTACCTCTTCGCATCCGTGGCAAAAATGTACCCCGACTGGCTACAGGGTACCCCGGTTCGCATTTTTTTTGAGTCAAAGAAGGATTATTTTCTGGTAGGTCCCTGGCTTCAGAAAGATTGGGTAATCTACCTGGTTTCTTTTGGAGGTATTTTGTTTGATCTCCTCATCGCCCCCGCGCTGTTATGGAGAAAAACAAGAAAGGCGGCGTTTATCGTATCGATCTTTTTTCATCTTTTTAATTCGGTAATTTTCCAGGTTGGAATTTTTCCTTATCTGGGCATTGCGTTTGGGATCTTTTTTTTCCCGCCGGCAGCTGTTCGAAAGATATTCTTCAAATCAAAACAGCCTGATATTCAGCCTGTAAAACAATCTTACTCCCGTAAAGCCGTCATGGCTTTCCTTGTGATCTATTTCCTTATCCAATTGTTTCTTCCTCTTCGGCATTGGTTTTATCCGGGAAATGTGAACTGGACGGAAGAGGGCCATCGTCTTTCCTGGCATATGATGCTGCGTTCCAAGACTGGTTTCGTGCATTTCAGGATAAAAACAGATTCAGCGGAATGGGTGGTACCACCCACAGATTATCTCACCCAGAAACAGGCAATAAAAGTTGCATCCCACCCGGATATGGCATGGCAATTTGTTCAATATTTGAAAAATGATCTCGCCTCCAAAGGAATTTCAGATCCCGAAATTTATGCTGTGGGTAAGGCGAGTTTGAACGGAAGACCTTATTCCATGCTGTACAATCCGGAAACGGACCTCGCACATATAAAATGGGAGCCATTCAGGCATGCTACCTGGCTGATGCCACTTCATGATGATTAACGGGTTTCAGATTCATTTGAGATTCCAGGAATAAAATGGTTTCATTCCTTACAGCATCGAGATCATCTGAAGTAAGCGAGGAAGCCATCACGTGGTGACCCACATCAGGAAACTTAACGAATTCTTTTTTTACAGCGCCAAGATTCGCGTACATATCCTCTATCGCCTCCACAGAAACGGTATGGTCCTGAATGGAATCATTTTTATAAAAACAGCCAACAAAAACAGGGTCTTTTACTGACTCAAACGTAGCTTTCGTCATGGTATCTTCCACCAAAACCTCCAGCTCGCCAAGAGCCTTAAGACAGTACCGTGTAGTCCAGTATTGTTTTCTCGGTCCTTCGGCTTCCCAGGAGTGAAATTTACTTCCGGTTATTAATGTGGCTATCTGTATTCCCCATGGGTCATCAAGGATTGCGGCAGATTTATCATAGATCCTGATATTTGGTGAATAAAGAATGTGGCCCGCTATTTCGGGGGCTGAATTCGCAAGATATAATGCAAGCGTCCCGCCTGTTGACGTTCCCATAATGATCAGGCTGTCACCCAGCTGCAGGCCAACAGCAAGGGCTTCCCGTGCGGAGGCAAGCAATTTATCGGCCGTCAGATCCTCAAAGTTCTTTTCAACGTCAATCCCATGACCGTATAGTCGGGGTAAATAAAGATTAAATCCGTAGCGTTGGGCAATCTCACGGTGTATCGGATCACCCTCCATATAACTCGCAGACCAACCATGCAGATAAACAATGGAATAGGGTGTTTTACGACGGACGGAATCATCAGCCCAGATAATTCTAGCCTGATTATCGGCCTTCATCCCCTTTAAGGTATCCTCCTGCTGAAGGATCATAAGTTCCAGTTCTTCCAAATCAGATGGGACTTCTGGCAGCCCGGTTCCTAATTCAGGACTTTCAACCTGTGGTCCTGCAACGTAGGCAACTACCAGAATCAGCGGGAGAAACAACCACCACTTTTTTTTCATGCTTATTTATTTTCGCAAAAAGATCCGTTTGCCACCCATATGGTCTTGAATTCAGGCAGAAAAATTCCATTGATCACAGTGGGATCAGACATGATTAATTCCTTATCAGGATCATCCTTAAAAATCAGAATTCCACCATCATTATTATCAAAAATTCCTTCGGTGATCACATTTTTTGAAATAACATGATTTTTAAGATAGTTGTCATGTTCAAGATAAAGCTCCGGGGATTTTTGAACGTTGAATTTTGTGATATGGGGCACATAACGAACAAAGGTACGTTCCTGCATTTCAGCATCCAATGATGCCAGACAGGCGGAGCCAGTACGCGGAGTCCATTCAAACATTTCAAGTCTATACCGGTTAGCGCGGATGGCAGGATCCGTAAGAATCCAGCTTTTCGCTTCTTCCCTGTCTTTCGTATTGAGAATAAAGATCCCTCCTCCCGAGTTAAAAGGCCCGGCAACCAGTAACTTGCCTTCATTTGCAAGTTTTCCAATATTTTCCAGGTGTCTTCTTTGAAGGTCTTCCACCTCTTGCTTTGGCAATTCTTCCTTATCCGGATTGGTATTCAGAAAGACCCAAATGAATTTGTCCTGTGCGAAACCTGAGCCCGAAAATATTATGAAGCATAGAACAATGAACAGTGCCTGTTTCATAGAGCATCAATTTTTACAGCATCCAATAAAATGGAAGTCAATTTCTCCATATCGGCTGACGTATTATAAACATTGGGAGCGATCCGCAGTGAATCTCCACGCCAGGAAACTATTACCTTCTCATTGGCAAGTGAATCTCTTAGACGGTCGTACTGCGCCAGGTGTGGCATACGTATTCCAAAAAGATGATTTCCCCTGTTTCCTGAATTGGCAATCTTATAACCAGCCTCGCGAAGCTGATCAATACTGTCGCCAATCAGTTCGCCTGTATAATCCTGAATATATTCCGGTGTGAACTCGTTCACCTGCCGAAGTGCCGCCAGCAGCATCGGTACAAGGTTAAAATTACTGTGTTCACCAACTTCGAAGCGTAGCGCGCCGGACTGATAGTCGCTCTGATAATTTACCAGACCTTTAAAATCCTCACTGTTTTTCCTGTTGATCCAGTTTTCCTCAATTGGAATACCATCATCAAAATATGGACCGTAATAAGCAAGTCCGAGGGCATAAGGCCCCATCAGCCATTTATAGCCTGCACATATTAACGCGTCAGGCTGTATGGCACTCACATCTATTGGCAGAGCCCCCACCGACTGTGTGCCATCTACGACCAGTATTGAATCGACATCCCGGGTACGTTCACGAATTTTATCCAGTCTGAACAGCGTGCCATCGGCCCAGTGTGTATGGGAGACAGCAACACAGCACGTATTTTCATCAATCGACTCGAGGATTCGCTCATTCCAGTTCTCTTCACGATTTTCCGCATCAGGGTCCGGAGAAATCTGTTTTAATTGCAGTCCGTGATCCTTCGCAAGGCGCTCCCATGGATAATAGTTACTTGGAAACTGCTCCGCCGCCAGAATTATGTTTTGACCGCGCGTACACCGGAGATTTCTGGCCACATTTGCCATTCCATAGGAAACCGACGGGACGAGGACAACCCGATCTGCCGGTGCTTTTGTCAAACGTTGAAATTCCGCCCGGATGGATTCTGTATCCGTAAAAAAGTCCTCCTGCGAATAAGCCAGTGGATTGCGGCGCTTCATTACCGCTTTGATGCCTTCCTCCTCAACGGACTTCAGCAACGGTGCCATATATGCGCAATTCAGGTAAGTTATTTGCTCAGGAATATGGAAGAGGTGTTTATGTGATTTCATATTAATTCAAATCTAATGAATCGCGCCAAATTTGATCCTTGTTTTTGTTTAATTGCCAGTAAGGAATTTTCAGAGTCTTTCGCTTCCTTGCAATCGTGCTAAGACCGTCCTCGGATTCTTCCCAACCAATAATTTCATAGGGGAATTCCGATTCATAGTAAATTTTAAGTTCCCGGCCATTCTTGAACACCACGTGATACAGGGTGATGGATTCATCCGATGAAAATGTTGCCGTTGCCTTATCGACATTCAACGGAAAATGCCTGAGCCTGGATGCCATCAAACCCGGAAGTATGTTGATTTCTCCTGTTGGCAATTCTCCCGGATTAAGCCGTATCCGTGACCAAAGCTCATCTTCAGTTAAAGTCACAGGTATCGAAAACCCCTGATCGCCTTCCTTTTCAAAGTAGGAATAGCTTTCCACCGTGAAACCGTTGGAACGGTTGTTTAACTGTGTAAATACTTGTCCGCACCATTCCTGCGAAGAAAATGTCATCTTAAGAATATTGCTTTCGCCATACCGGGTGAGGGGAGAAAAGGTCGATAGCATGGTGGAGTAGGGATATATGCCGGTAGTAAATTTTCGGATAAAATTCAGTTTCAAAACATTGATGGCATTTTCGCCGGGATTATCAAGTTTTACCTGTTTCTCTTCTGAAAAGGGTTCACTCACAAAAATCATGACGGCATGGCCCTGGTGAATTTCACCATAACGTGCCTGCTGCAGGTCAAAGGAAATTATTTCAGCATTTCCGTCGAACCAGTATTCCTTGAATTCATCGGATAATGGCCTGTAATTTTCAGTACTGGTAGTACAGGAGGAAATACCGATTACCAGCATCAGGAGGGTATTGATTTTCATAGGATTTTGTTCTATTGCGTTGCACTCGTCAATTCACAGGAATTCATATCTTTACCTTTTTGGAAAATAATATGCAGATAACCTCTCACAAATTTTTTCTTCCATTTTTACTCATCCTGTTCTTTCTGGGCAGCTACTACTATACCTTCGATCCAAAGATTGCCCAGCTTGGTGACAATGCCAGCTACTACATGCTGGGCAAGGCACTATCCCAGGGGGAAGGCTATGTGAATATCAGTAAGATAAACAAAACCCCCAACAATCACTACCCGCCCGGTTACCCCGCATTATTGAGTGTGGTAATGCTTTTTTCATCCAATATTGTAACATTAAAACTGCTCAACGGACTTTTCCTGCTTGGGTCAATCCTTGTCCTATTTTCACTCGTTTGCCGGATAACAGATTCAAAACCACTTGCCTTCGTTGTCTCCATGGCAATGATCGGCAACTTTCACATTCTGCAATACAGTTCCCTGCTGATGTCGGAAATTCCATTCATGTTTTTCTCGATCGTGTCGTTACTCTATGTGACCAGAACCGGGGAAGGGGATTCATTAAGGGATAAGAATTTCTGGCTGGCAATCATAAGTGCGATTGTTGCCTATTATATCAGGAGCCTGGGTATTGCACTCATTGCAGGCATAATTTTTAATTACCTGATCTCAAAGAACTGGCGCCGTGCGGCCTCGGTTGCAATTGTTTTCATTGCCGGAGCACTCCCCTGGTTTCTGCGCAGCCAGCATCTTGGGGGTGGGTCCTATACCCGTCAGCTTCAGCTTATTAATCCTTACCGGCCGGAACTTGGAATGGCAGACCTCGGGGATTATATGAACCGGTTTTTTGAAAATGTGACCCGGTACATTTCAATGGAAATCCCCTATAGTATTTTCCCCGCCAACCGACCGGATTATACAGGAAGCGCAGATACCGGCGCATGGATACTTGGGTTGGTTGTGGTTGGCATGACAATATTCGGGATCACTCAGTTTCCCAAATTCAGGTGGCTGATTCTTGGCTATATGCTGGCTACATTCGGCATTCTAATGCTGTGGCCGGATGTTTGGGTGGGCGTTCGCTTCATGATTCCTGTTATCCCACTCCTTCTTACCGGCCTCTTTTATGGACTATACAAAATTCTTTTTGTGTTCTTCCGGCAGGCAAATAAATCTTTCCATCCTGCATGGCTGTTGGTTGTGGTTATTTTTATGATTGCCCCGCTTGGTGAGCTTCACGACCAGGCTAAGTTGCCCCTCCATCCGGCATGGCAAAATTATTATGCCATGGCTGAATGGCTTCGTGAAAATGAAAAGCCGGAGGTGGTGGTAAGCTGTGGAAAGCCTGCCCTCTTCTACCTCTATTCTGGGACATTCACCATGCGTTATGCCTTCGAAAATGATCCTGAAAAACTTATTGAGGACCTTGAAAAACAGCAGGTGGATTATGTAGTGCTAGACCAGGTGTATGGGAATACCATACGGTATCTGCTGCCCGCCATTAAGCAATATCCTGAGCGTTTTGAACAAATTGTCTACGCCAAAAATCCGGATACCTTCCTGCTGAAGTTCAAAAGATAGGTTCTGATTTTCTGTATCAAATTGTACGGTAACTTATTATGAACACAATGTTCACATTCCCATCATGCACTGACCATAAATTTGATTATATTTGTACCCCGAAATCACATAAATCTGTAATACTATGGAAGTAGAAAGAGTTTATCGTGGAATTAAATTTATACGTCTCAGTGATCTTTCTGAAGATCTGCAGGATGCCATTTCAAACTGGCTGAATGATGACATAAAGATCAAAATCAAGACCGATGAGGCCCTTTACAGTGATTGCATCCTGGTGAAGGACTTTGAGTTCTGGTACCAGAATATTTATACTCCCGTAAATGATTTGACAGAAACCGGCAAAGTTACTGCCACAAAAAGAGCATCCATTAAATTCGCTTTTGAGCGTTAACCCCACACCCCTTCGGGTACAATTTCCAGAACATTTCCTTCCGGGTCATTGAAATAAAAAGATTCCTGACCGGAGCCCCATACCAGCGTATCGATGATCCTGATACCTTTTTGCAGGATCGATTGTTTAACTTTCTCATAATCCCCTGCATTTACTTCAAATGCCAGATGCTGATTTCCTTCTGCAAAGTGCGGCGGCGGAGATGATTTTGTCCGACTGTCATCCGGATTGAAGCAAAGCAGTACACTCGCGCCGGTTCGAAAAAAAATATGCTTCCCCTTTTCAAAGTGGATCACAGGGAAGCCCAGGAGGTCATGATAAAATTCCTTCGCGGCAGGAAGATCATGAATATACAGACAGGTCTCTTTTATTCCCTTTATATTTTCATTAAACGTCATCCATCAGAATATTGAAAGGTTCAGGCTATCTGCCTGAAATTATTGAAAAGTTCAGTCAATGCTAATTAAATCAAGAGTTTTTAATTAATTAACCCCCTTAAGGGTTGCTATTCATTACATTTGTGGCACAAAATAAAAGCAGTGAAAGTAGATCAGTTATTGTTAAAATTTCTGGTATGGCGCGTACGCCACATCAGTAACAAGAACTTTGTTCTGATCCTCGGTGGAGTGATTGGAGCTATTTCCGGCTTGGCTGCAGTAATTTTGAAGACCAGTGTTCACAAGATCGAATCTCTTTTAACCAGTGA
The DNA here is from genome assembly GCA_050289805.1 of Cyclobacteriaceae bacterium. Taxonomy (GTDB): domain Bacteria; phylum Bacteroidota; class Bacteroidia; order Cytophagales; family Cyclobacteriaceae; genus JAUILA01. The sequence goes on along the minus strand of JBNKGL010000004.1, from coordinate 94,330 downwards.
TTTCAGCACCCGTCTTCCAAACTTTATGTATATAGGATTCCCGCTGATCGGGATCCTGCTGACCGTTATAATTTCCAAATACTTCCTTCGTGAACGAATTGGTCACGGAATCACGCAAATCCTTTATGACATTTCAAAAAATTCCGGGATCATAAAGCGCTCAAAAATGTATTCGCGGATGATCACCAGTGCAATTACCGTAGGATTTGGCGGATCTGTGGGACTGGAGGCCCCAATTGTAGTAACAGGTAGTGCCATTGGTTCAAATATCGGAAGATGGATGCACCTCAATAATAAAAAGCGAAGTCTGCTCATCGGATGTGGGGCTGCAGGTGCGATTTCCGCCATATTCAACTCACCTATCGCAGGGGTAATCTTCGCGCTGGAAGTTATCCTGACGGATGTTACAGTGGCCATGTTTATACCCGTACTAATCGCATCCGTCTGTGGTTCCCTGATTTCACTTATCCTCCTGGGCGATGATGTCCTGTTCTCGTTCAAGGTTGTCGACAGTTTTGTTGCTGCCGACGCTCCATATTATATTCTTTTGGGGATCGTATGCGGCTTGGTATCGGTATATTTTACGCGCACCACCTATCGGATTGAGGGCCTGGTTTATCGCATTACCAATGATTTCGGAAGGGCAATTACCGGTGGTATTCTGTTGGGAATTGTAATCTTTGTTCTGCCACCGATGTATGGTGAAGGATATAATACCATTAAATTACTTCTTGCCGGGCGCGAGGGTGAAATCCTGAACGGATCACTGTTTTTCGACAATTTCAATAATAAGGGCTTTCTGCTGATTTTTATATTCATGATCATCCTGGTTAAGCCTGTAGCTTCTGCACTAACGATCGGGTCGGGAGGTAGTGGAGGAATTTTTGCCCCTTCTCTTTTTGTTGGAGGAGTCACAGGACACCTGTTTGCTTCCCTGATCAATACAGTAAGTACTGCAGGAAATGTAAGTACCAGCAACTTTACCCTGGTTGGTATGTGCGGGATCATGAGTGGCGTTCTTTATGCGCCGTTAACGGCCATATTTCTTATTGCAGAAATCACCAGCGGATATGAACTTTTTGTGCCGCTTATGCTGGTTTCCGCCATTGCCTACAGCACCTCCTCCTTCTTTGAAAAACATTCACTGTATACGAAACACCTTATTGAAAGTGGCGACCTCATTCAGTTTGATAAAGACAGACTCGTTCTCAGTCAGATCGACCTGCATAAAATAGTTGAAACTGACCTGCTCAAAATTCATCCCGAGGCTACCCTGGGGGAACTGGTGGACCTGGTGCGTATCTCCAGAAGAAATATATTTCCGGTAATCAATGAAAACAATAAATTGGTAGGCGTTGTAACACTTGACGACATCAGAAGTATCATGTTTGATGAGGAAAAGCACGGAACAACAAAAGTTAAGTCCCTGATGCACAGTCCCCCTGAAGAAATCTCCTCTCATGAAAATATGCAATCCGTCATGGCGAAGTTCGAAAGAAGCGGAGCATGGAATCTTCCGGTAATAGATGACGGAGAATATATCGGATTTTTATCAAAATCCAGAATTTTTAATACCTATAGAAAAAAACTCATCCGACATCAACGGGAATAACATATTTTTTCATAATTTTTTGCGCCATTCTGTGTGATTTTAAATCCTTCGCTTCAGGAACGTAAAGTTGTCCACAAAACCTCTAATTCAAATAAATTTCATAACTCGCTATTAATCAATTATTTAAATGCTATATTAAAAGTTGTGTGGATAACTTCTCCAAATTGTGGAAAAGTTTTTATTGACTTTTTGCAATCTTCTTTTTGTATAATGTCATTAGAAAAATCAACCCCGAGTTATAATAAGTTTAGTAATAATAAGCCCTCATTTCATGCAGAAATAGGTTAATTCAGGTAAGCGAAAAATTCCTGTAAAGCGATTATTCGAAGATTACCGTAATATTATCAAGAAGTTACCTGACACAAATTATTTCGTTAGAAAAACCCTGACAAAATTTCATTTCTTGGAAAAATACAATTTCGGATTTTGAGCATATAACCTCTTTCCGCATAACACGTTATGTATACTATGAAAATATTAATTGCATCCTTTATTCTGTCATTAGCCGGGGGAGGATTTAATCTGTACGCTCAGCATGAAGCCCGGATTATCAAATTTGATGAATTTGAAAACCGGATAGCGGATTCCAAAAAGGAGGTTACTGTTATAAACTTCTGGGCTACCTGGTGCGCTCCCTGCATAAAGGAATTACCATATTTCGAAAAAGCATTTCAGCAACATAACGGGAAAATGGACCTGGTCCTTGTCAACCTTGATTTTGCCGAAAAAATTGAAAAGGTGAATGAGTTTATAGGAAAAAAAAGCCTGAAGGGCGAAGTCCTGCTCCTGGATGAAATTGACTATAACTCCTGGATTGATCGGGTTGATCCATCCTGGTCGGGGGCAATCCCTGCCACTCTGTTTATAAATCAATCGACAGGTGAAAGAAAATTTGTCGAGGGAGAATTATCCGGAGAAGAACTGAATACCATACTAAACGATTTTTTACTGTAAAACACCAATACCATGCTTAGAACAACTTTACTAATGCTTGCGTTGGCTGCACTACTCACAGCGGCCAATACTTCAGACAGCTACAAGGTCGGCGACATCGTAGATCCTTTCACGCTGAAGAGCACAAATGGCAAAATGATCTCTCTATCCGATTATTCGGATGAAAAAGGTCTTATCCTGATATTTGACTGTAATACATGCCCGTATTCACAAGCATACCGGGAACGGATTAAGGAATTGCATGCGATGTATGCATCCAGGGGATTTCCGGTTCTTGCGGTGAATCCGAACGATCCTGTAAAACAACCGGGGGACTCATTTGAAGCCATGGTAGCCTACGCACAGAAACATAATTACCAGCACCCATATGTACAGGACATAGAACAGGATGTTACCCGGGCCTTTGGCGCGACAAACACGCCGCATGTTTTTGTTTTGAAAAATGAAGGGGGTTCATTTCGTGTCTCCTATATCGGCGCCATCGACAACAATACGCGCAGTGCTGCCGATGCGGACAAAAAGTATGTTCAGGATGCTGTAAATGCGTTGCTGGAAGGAAAGGAACCGAAAGAAGTGAAAACAAAAGCCATTGGATGTTCCATCAAATGGAAATCTGCGTAAAAGAAATGGCGCCCGAATCGGCGCCATTTTTCGTATTTTTACAGAATGAAAAAATCACACCCCGTCCTGCCTCATTTTTATTCACGTTATGTGGATCTGGTCTCCGATATCAACCTGCCTCTAATGCTGGAAGAAAATGGCAGGCTCATGAGGGAGCTGGTTGGCTCGTGGACTCCGGAGGAAGCCGATTATCGCTACGCCCCTGAGAAATGGTCGGCCAAAGAGGTCATCATGCACCTGCTGGATTCTGAGCGAATCTTTAGCTACCGCGCCCTGCGCTTTGCACGAAAAGATCATACCCCATTGCCGGGATTTGACGAAAACAATTATGCGCAATTTTATAGGAATGATTCCAGAACAATCGAAATGCTCGTCGCAGAGATGAAAAGTGTAAGGGATAGTACTATCGCCCTTTTTAAAAGTTTCGATAATGATGCGCTGAATCGTAAAGGAGAAGCAAGCGGTGTTTCCATGTCGGTACGCACGATTGGTGAGATCATTGCCGGCCATGAAATGCATCACAAAAAAGTTCTTGAAGAAAAATACTTTATTAAATAACCACCGTTTCGTATTTTCCCACCACCATGACGAGACCTATTCTCTTTATTGCAGTAATTCTGCTTCAGTTCTCATGCTCATCCATCCGAAAAGGCCCTATAGAGAAAGAACTTAAAGGGCTCGAGACCAAATTCCAGGATCATACCGGGTTTGCCTTATATGATCCTGAATCGGCAAAAATGATCATGTCATACAATGGAGACCGATATTTTATTCCGGCCTCAAACACCAAAATATTTACTTTTTATACAAGCCTGAATACGCTCGGGGATTCGTTGCCGGGAATTCAGTATACGATAAGACAGGATTCATTATTCTTCTGGGCAACAGGAGACCCTTCACTTCTTTATGAAGATTTGCCGGCCAGTCACGTTTTGGAATTTTTGTCATCCAGACCTGAAGTCCTGGTCTATGCCGAAGAAAATAAACGTACTGAAAGGTTTGGACCAGGATGGTCATGGGATGATTACAACTATACCTATTCGGTTGAGCGTACGCCTCTTCCGATTTATGGAAACAGATTTTCTTTTACCCTGGACAGTATTACCGGACTACTGGATTCCCCGCAGGAATTCTTCAAACGATATATATGGCTTGGAGATACACTCGAACTTCCTGAAATGGTTCGGGACTATGAATCAAACAGGACAACATTTTTCCCCGGAAAGGAAAGATCAAATGAGGAATTTTCCATTCCATTTAAATATTCATCTGAACTTGTTGCCCGGCTTCTCACCGATACCCTCAATCGTAAGGTCGTACCTCTTCAAATGGAACGACCTTCAGCAAATGATCTCAAAACTATTTACAGTATACCAACCGACAGCGCACTGACGGTTATGATGCAGAACAGTGACAATTTCATCGCCGAACAGCTAATGATGATGAATGGGCTGATTTTAACCGATACGCTGGATGCTTCCAATGGTATTGACAAAGCTGTCGAGCTATATTTTACCGGCATTCCCGATAAACCGCAATGGGTTGACGGATCAGGACTATCAAGATTCAACCTGTTCACACCCCGTTCCATTGTTTGGCTCTGGAACCAGTTATATACTAAATATGGTACAGAAAGGCTTTTTCCAATGGTCGCCTCTGGCGGCGGGAATGGTACGCTTAAAACCTATTACAGGTCTGACATCCCATTTATATTTGGAAAGACCGGAACATTGAGTAATAACAACACGCTGAGTGGGTTCCTGATTACCAGGAAAGGTAAAATACTGATATTCAGTATGATGCATAATAACTACCCTGGGTACTCAACACCGGTAAAAAGAGAAATGGAACGGATTTTGACAGAGATACATGACAAATACTGAAATAATGAAAAAACTGACCCTGATTTTGCTCACCCCTTTCCTCCTTGGCTCGCTTTCCGCACAGGACCGTGACAGTCTGGATATTAAGATCGGTCAAATGCTTATGATCGGATACCCGGGAACCAGCATTACCACAAATGATCCCGTAATGGAAGAAATCAGGGCAGGTAAAGTAGGTGGAGTTATTTTCTTCGAGAAAAATATAGCTCCTAAAAACAGCCTGTTCACAATGAAGGAAATGATATGGAAAATGCAATCCAATGCACCCATCCCCCTGCTAATTGCTATTGACCAGGAGGGTGGACGTGTGAACCGTATGAAAACCAAATATGGCTTTCCGAAAAGTGTGACTGCAGAATACCTTGGCACCCAGCCATTGGACAGCACCCGATTCTATGCTGAGCTTACGGCGGGCACACTCTCTGCCATGGGAATTAATGTAAACTTTGCACCTGTCGTTGACCTGGCTATAAATCCTACAAATCCGATCATCGCCGGTGTCGACAGGGCCTATTCAGATGATGGCGAAACGGTCGCAAATTATGCGGCAGAAGTAATCAAGGCTCATCGTAAAAATCATATTGCCACCGCCCTGAAGCATTTCCCCGGGCATGGAAGCTCAAAAGAGGATACACATAACGGGATGGCAGATGTAACCAACACCTGGACGGAAGATGAACTTCTTCCTTACAAGATTCTGAACCAGCAAGGGCTGATCGATGGTGTGATGTCTTCTCATATTATCAATAAGGAACTGGATCCTGCCGGTCTTCCCGGCACCCTTTCAAAACCCATTTTGACTGATATCCTCAGAAATCAGATAGGATATGATGGGGTGATTTATTCCGATGACATGCAGATGAAAGCCATAACGCTTCATTATGGCCTTGAAAAAGCTGTTTTACTGGGTATACAGGCTGGTCTGGATGTCCTGATATTTTCAAATAATATCCAGGATAGTGAAGAGCGGACAGTCGATGCAGTCCATGATATTATCCGTAACCTGGTGGAGAACGGGTCTATAAGTGAAGATCGAATCAATGAATCTTACCGGAGAATCCTCCGTTTAAAAAAAGAGATCAATCCATAATTGTCAATTAAATCCTTGAAAATTAATATAAATTGACGTAATTTCATTATACTAAACAGGTGTGTGGATCTGCAGATACATCCAAAAGAACGGTTTCATGCACAAGGTGATTAAGTCGTATTCAGCATTACTGATCCTGTTTGTTGCCTCCCTTCAGGCCTATGGACAAACCACGATCGATACCACCAGAAGCGCTGAATACCTCGTCAAACAGATTCTGGTGGGGAATGGAGTTTTAGTTGGAAATGTTCAATATACGGGCCCAAGGCACGCAATTGGACTATATATGGATCCTCAAAAACCGATCGGGATCGATACGGGAATCGTATTGACTTCCGGCAATGCCCTCTATACAATGGGCCCCAATCAGTCCCCCAGAACCGGTTGGGCCAGTAATTACCCGGGTGATGAAGATTTAAATAATATTGCCCGCGGGAAAACCCATGACGCTGCTGTACTGGAATTTGATTTCGTTACCGCCTCAGAAAATCTGTCATTCCGTTTTGTATTCTCATCAGAGGAATATCTTGAATATGTAGGTTCAAAATTTAATGATGTTTTTGGCTTTTTCCTGGTTGGGCCGGATGGCAAAAAGGTAAATCTCGCCAAACTTCCCGATGGTAAAACACCTATTACCGTGAATACGGTGAATAATTCGAGAAATCACAAATACTACATTGATAATACGTATTTCAATACTACTGATCCCTTCGTATGGGATGTTCGTAACAGGAAAGTGGTAAGAAATGAGCATTATTTGGAAGAAGAGCAACTGCCTCCATACAACATCCAGTATGATGGCTTTACAACCGTTCTGGAAGTAAATCATGCCGTTATTCCAAATGAAAAGTATCACATTAAAATGGCTATAGCCGATGTAGCCGATGGGATCCTTGACAGCGGTGTATTTCTGGAAGGAAGTTCTTTCAGCAGCAATGGAAACCAGATTGTTAGACTGGATAAGTATTTCGAAGGGTTTGACCTGACCATTCCAAAAGATGTTGAAATTCTACCGGTTGCAAAGAGTGAAATTGAGCCGGTCGACGAGCCGGAAATTCTTAAAACTCAAATGATCAATTTTGATTTTGACAAGCATGACCTTAATGCCGAAGCTGTAATTCATGTAAGGAATATTTATAGAGCATGGCAGAATCATCCCGAGGCAGTTATTGAAATTGCCGGTCATACTGATTCCTTTGGTTCGGTGGATTACAACAGGGTTCTTTCCCGCAACAGGTCCAGCAGTGTGGCGAATGCACTCCGGACGCTGGGTGTTCCCGAAGATAAGCTCAGAATTGTCTTTTTTGATGAGCGAAGGCCGATATCGGCAAATACAACCAATGAAGGCCGGGCAATGAACAGGCGTGTTGTCTGTACAATTATTCTTTGATCAGCGAAGCCTCACATCTCCCTCATAATCTACAGGCACTCGAACGGGCAATCCGTTCATTGTCACTTTTATGTAGCCCATATAACGCACCTTAAGCTTTTTCCCTCCAAGCATTCCCAGCAAGGTATTGAGTACCCCAACATCCCCGATATTAAATGTGGCATCCAGCGGAATTTTAAAATCGGATGAAGCCGGAATTTTAATTTTATCGGATTGCTCGATCCTTCCAATATCACGCCCCTCAATATAGACATCCACATCAACTCCGCGCAGGGTCATCGCCATGTCGTTCGGATTATAGAAAACCGCATCGGCATTGAGGAATGCTTCCTTGTCCGTGACATTCGTTACACGAACATTCTCTATATATTTAAACTCAGGTGCTTCTTCCGGACCTTTGCACGACGATATCGCCACGACCATCCCAATTACCAACAAAAAATTCTTCATAGAATACGGTCTTCATTTATCATGCCAGATCATTCATTGGGAAACAGGGAAGCATCTATATTAGGAATTACCTGGAGAGCATTCTTATAGTAAATCTTTCTCAGGACCTCATCACTTAAGTCAAGACCATACATTTTCCAAAATGCATGATAGCGTTTGTAATAGGGGAAATATTCATCCGCCGTTTCCAGCACACGGAAATAGGTATAATATTCTTCCGGATTCCATGCGTCCTTGCCAAACATCACCCGATCCTGGTATTTTGTTAAAAATTCTTTCGCCATTCGTGGCTGTCTGCCCAGTTCTGCAATCACCGCTCCAATTTCAGAATACATGTTTGGGTATTTCTCCATCAATTCTGCAAGCTTCGCTAAATTATTCCCATACCAGCCCAGGTGTGCATTGATAAACTTTGTCTCCGGATGCTTGCGGAAAATATCATGCTGCTCGGCAATGATGGTTTCCCAGGGCGCCGGATCTGTATCACTTCTTTTCCTGTTGGGACGCAATTTGAGCTCGAGCCAGCGTTCATTGTTCTCATCATGGGGATCCCAGAACGACTTGGGGTCTGCAGCATGAATGAGGACAGGAATACCCAGTTCTCCGCATTTCGCCCAAACCGGGTCGATTCTCGGATCATTGATTCTGATCCTGTTTCCTTTGCTATCGTTATTCGTCATCCCCTGGCTTTTATAGATCTTCAGGCCATTTGCACCCATCGCCACATCGTTCTGAATTTGTCTTACCGTCCGTTCTGTCCAGTCAGGATCGTCAATCCCATTCAGATCAATATTTGTAAAAACGATAAACCGGCTGGCTGCTGTCTTTTCAACATTTTCAAGACTGCCGCGCAAGTGTTCCTCTGAACCCCGGCCACGTCCGCTCAAATTGACCATCACAGCCATGTTAAGAGCATCCATTTCACGTACCAGGTCATTCAGATCCTGATTAGGCATATTAAACTGATGATTATGAACATCAATAAATGGAAATTTTGCAGCTTTAACTTCGTGCCCAGGAACAACCAGCGTTGAAGGTGGGTCATAAGCTTCCCAGTCCATAACTTTGCCTTCATTCTGCGCACAGGCCATGTTGGAAAGGCCAATTGAACACAGCAATAGGGGTAGAATTTGCTTATAATTCATATTCTTTTTCTTACGTTAACAAGTTTTGAAAGGTTATACAACTTTTACCAGCTGTAGTACCGACAATTGAATGGGACAAAAACACTATATTTAGAACCATGAAAATACCGAATAAAATTGCGTTGACCTTATTCCGGGTCATTTTTTTAAGCCTCGCCTCTTCAGCCGTGCTATATGCACAAACCAGCCCGCTTCAAAAAGGGAAACAGGCGCTGGAAGAAGAACGATTTGAAGATGCAATTGCCATTTTCACGTCCTATCTTGAAACTAATCCGACCAGCAAAGAGGCTTATTCAGGCCGCGGTGAAGCAAAGAATGCACTTGCAAATTTTTATGGAGCCGTAGGTGATTATAATTCGGCCATTGAAATCGACAGCACATTTGCTGAGGCCTGGGTAAACCGTGCCGATGCCAAATTCAACTTAGGTGATGACTATGGGGCACTGGAAGATTATAACAAGGCAATAGAACTGGACCCCGAAAATCCCGAAGCCTACAGTGGCAGGGGATTTGCCAATTACAATCTCGGAGACCTCGGTTCAGCCAATTTTGATTTTTCAAGGGCTATAGAATTGGACCCAAAGGATGCCGATAAGTATTTCAACCGTGCTGTTATCAGAGCAGAACTTGAGGAGTTCATCGCCGCCATCGATGATTATTCAATGTCGATAAAACTGGATCCTGAGGATGCAGATGTTTACAGCTATCGTGGTGTTGCCTATTATAATATCGGAAATATCAGGGAAGCAATGAAAGATTATAATAAGTCCATCGAGCTTGATGATAAAGATCCGGTGAAATTTGAAAACCGTGCGCTCGCGCGTGCCTCCCAGGAGGATTATGCCGGTGCCATTGAAGATTTCACCAAATCCATAGACCTGTTCGGTGAAGATGCAGAAACCTACAACCTGAGAGGTGTGGCTTATTACCAGATGAAAGACCATGATAAGGCAATTGCAGATTATACCAAAGCAATCGAACTGGACCCTGAAAATCCTGTGTTTTATGATAATCGGGGTTTATCTCTGGCAGAACTGGAAAACTACAAGGATGCGGAAGAAGATTATACCGCAAGTATTGAGTTGTACCCAAATGATCCTGAAACCTATGTTCAGCGAGGACTAGCCCGTATTAAGCAGGGAAAAAAAGATGCCGGCTGTCTCGACATTCATACGGCCATTGAACTCGGGGCAGAAGGTATGGAAGAAACTTTAAAAACCTATTGCGAATAATTACCTGATTTCAGAGAGATCAGAAATTGCGGAAATCCCCAGCCTTTCTGCCATATCTTGCCTCATCATCAGGGCAAAGGTATTGTTGAAGCCCAGTGGCCTTCCCCAGGTTAGATTATAGCGTTCACTGAATTCCCTGGACACAAAATTGTAAACCGCATCTTTCTCATATCGCAGGTCAGCAGATACTGATACACCCTTGGGAAGGATTACGAGCAGACCTGTACCTGTATATTCAGGATAAAGGTCGATATCGCCCAGATTGGTTGCATCAAACAACAGCTTTGTACTTCCAAAACCAAGCCTTAGTTCAGCACTGAAGGAAGTATAATTTTCAATCATGAATTTAAAAATGTGTGCGAGCAGGTAGCTTTCAGTGAAGTCCTTCGAACCAATCTGTATCATCCCCCGGCCTTCATGCACAATTTCTGTACGAAACCCTTTGTCTTCCAGGAACTCCTCAGCGACATCTGAAATTGGTCTTTTCATTTCATCGATTTGATAATTCATTGCTGCCATTTCAGAATCGGAAATAAGGTCTTCCAGCTTATCAAGCGCTTCTTTAAGTCCGGGATATTTCCTGATTGATTCATTTCTGATCAATGGGGCCGCATGATAAGGAGGAAAATAATTAAGATCATCTTCAAGTATTATCAGGTCATAGGCAATAATTCGCCCATCGGTTGAAAACCCGCTAATTACATCCACGTCACCATTTTTAAGTGCTTCATACATCAGGCCGATCGACAGTTCATTTACATCCAGTGAAAGGTCATACGTATTTGCAAGGCCTATGTATCCATCTCCACGTTCAATGAACTCTGAAGGAAATCCACCTCGAATCCGGAGATCATCGGGCTGAAACCAGTTGAAATACCAGCCTGCCAGTATGAGCATGGATAACGCGTATATCAGCAACATCGGTTTGTAGAGCGAATAAATATGCCGTTGTGCATACCCGAGTACGGCATCAAAAGATAGCGCCATCAGCGATGCCGGGATTGCACCAGCCAGGATCATGGTGGGATTATTGGTACCCAGCCCGCGAAAAATAAACTCTCCCAAACCACCTGCAGCGATCAGGGCACAGAGTGTAGCAATCCCCACGTTGATCACGAATGCGGTTCGTATTCCTGCAAATATCACCGGCATTGCCAACGGTAATTCCACCCTGAATAACATTTGATTTTCTGATAATCCCATTCCCCTGGCAGATTCAATTACTGCGGGATCGATTCCCTGAATTCCTGTGAAGGTATTACGCACTATGGGTAGCAGCGCATAGAGAAAAAGCGCAATAATGGCTGGAATTACGCCGATTCCAAACAAGGGCAGCAGCACTCCCAGCAATGCAATACTCGGGATGGTCTGGACGCCATTAACAACCGCCATAACAGGGCCGGAAAGTTTCTTTTTACGTGACATCACTATCCCGAGGAACAGGCCGGCTATAACAGCCAGCGTGACAGATAGGAGGGTAAGCCACAGGTGTTCCAAAACCTGTTCACGCAGTTCGTCAAGATGGGTAGATATGAATTGTATGAATTCTTTCACAACCCCTTTGTTTTATAGGATTCAAGAATGTCATCGCGGTTTAAAAAATAGTGTTTACGGAGTTCAGCATTAATATCATGACTTGATTCCGCGATTGAAATACGGCTGTTTACAATTTTTTCGCGCAATCCTTGTGGAAGATACGGGTCAAGATCGGCAATTTTGATCGCCCTCATTTCCAGGGAATCACGCTGGGGGTCGAGAAACTGCTTCACAAATGCATTTGCCGGACTGAATAGTAAATCACGAAGTGTTCCTGTTTGCTGTATATTGCCTTTATCCAGCAGGCAAATCCTGTCGGCAAGGATTGCAGCTTCATTCATGTCATGGGTGACTAATACAATTGCCTTGCCCTCAAGGCCTTCCATCGCACTAAATTCACGCTGCATTTCTGCCCTGATTATTGGATCCAGCGCTCCAAAAGGCTCATCCATAAGAATGATGGGAGGATCAGTAGCCAGAGCCCTGGCCAGTCCGGCACGTTGTTGCTGCCCTCCACTGAGCGCAGACGGGTATCTTTTTTTCATTGATTCCGGAATATGGATGCGCTGGAGCAGAATATTAACCCGCTCACGGATTTGGGATTCCGGCCAGCCGAGAAGCTCCGGGATTAGCCTGATATTCTTCTCAATTGTATAATGGGGAAACAGACCAACGTCCTGGATCACGTAACCCATTTTCCGTCGCAGCTCTACAAGATTCCAGTGGTCGATTGATTTTTCAAAGACAGAAATATTACCTGATGACCGCTCTACCAACCCGTTGATACACTTCAGAATCGTTGTTTTACCGCTCCCGCTTGTGCCAATTAAAGCAAGGGTCTCGCCCTGATGAATATCGAGTGAAATATTTTCAACTGCTAAATAGTCATCATAGTATTTTGAAACATTTTCTAAACGAACCATGGATGAACGTAAAATACTAATTCTTAATGAGCAAACACCAATTATTTAGCTGTATGAACTGCCTATTGGTGAATGTATTTATCTGCTTTCAGCAGAAGTCCGCTGCATAAATTTCCATATAGCTTCATTTGTATTGAGGTCTTTATTCATCGGCCCCAGAGGTTTGCCATGGAAGAGGTTTGCGTCAAAATTCGCATTCGGCCATTGATGCCCTCCACCCTTGATGCGGTAAAAAGCAATTTCATAGCCCGGGCTGCAACCATACTGAAAAACCGTTACAGATGAATGGTCTTTTTTATTGCTTTCCGGCAGTTCAGTTTCATCCGGCGAATTATTGCAGTTATTCACTGAAATCCATTTGGATAATGTCTCTTCCGCCGAAAGTAATTCTTCACGGCCGGGGTACAGGTAATCACCGGTACCATGCACAAACATGAACGATGCCGGTTCAAAGAATTCATGTTCATAGGGGCGTGGAAGATTTCCAGAAACAACGATAACCCCCGTAAACAGATGAGGAAGTTCTTTCATTATCTGAAAGCTAAAAATACCTCCCCCGGAAATTCCTGCCAGATAAAAACGATCGGCATCAGCCCGATAGTCCTTTTTTATTTTATTGATCAACCTTTGAAAATCATTGATCTCAACGGAATTTTCCTGTGGAATTATTGGCCATTTTTTCTGCAAGGCATTTGGATATACAACAATAAACCCATGTTCATCTGCCGTTTTATTCATACCTGTCCATAACTTCATTTGCCGGCCATTCGAAGGGTTCCCATGAAGAACAATGAGTACGGGTAATTTTTCCTGACTCTTCTTATAGCCAGATGGCAGATGAACTACGAAATCCCGCTGATGGTTCATGCCATCAAAATGAACAGTTGAACATGCCGACATCAGAAGGAGAGACGCAAGAAATATTAACTTACCCGATTTCAAGAATAAAATGTTCCGTACAACATATACTACAATGGCTTATATTGTTGAATGAGATGAACGCATAAGGGCAACAATTTATATTCTAACAAAATGGTCATCCATAATTTTAAATGCAACCTTTAGAATCGTCAAATATCGCGGTAATACGAAATGGTAAGCACCAAAGAAAACAATTGCTGAATTCATGGGCAAAGGAAAATTCAGGCAAATACCGTATCCGAATTTATGATACCCGCCACCAGGGACATGCGACCGAACTTGCCAAAGACGTAATAGAAAGCGGTGCAACGCATGTGATTGCGGTTGGGGGCGATGGCACACTCAATGAGGTAATTAATGGTATTCTCGAATCCAGCCAGCCCGCAACACCACTGCTTTATTACCCCGGAGGCACTGCCAATGACTGGAGTAAAACAATGCCGGCTCCTGCGAATACTTACGAAATTTTACCCAGGCTCGGAGGGAATCCTGCTCCTGTTAATCTGGGCAAGATCAGGTATAACGAACATGGCACAACGCTGGAACGATTCTTTGTGAATATTGCTGATTTAGGCATGGGGGCGGATGTTGTAAAAATCGTAAATGAAAATTCGAAATGGATGGGGCCGAATCTCACTTTTATGAAAGCGATTCTGCAAACTTTCCTGAAATACCGGAATAAACAGGCTTCGATTGAATTGGATGGCAAAGTTTTACGGCAAAAAGTTCGCGCTTTAATAATTGCTAATGGAAAGTATTTTGGCAGCGGTATGTGCATTGCCCCGGAGGCAAACCCATGGGATGACTCATTCCAGGTAGTAATTATCGGTGATGTAAATATTATTGACTACCTGCGATACCTCCCGCTTATAAAACGCGGAAAACGCATCCTGCATCCGGGAGTAAATTATTATAACGCGAGGAAAATCCAGGTATCCTCGGAGGAGAATATCTGCATAGAAGCAGACGGTGAATTCCTGGGAACCGTTCCGGTCACTGTTGATTCAGGAAGTTATACGATAGAATTGCTTTAAGCCAATCGCCGGAGCATCATCACACACATAGACCGCCCTTCGACCAGGACTGTCTTGAAAGGTTCAACCCATTCATATTGTTCCGTTATCATGTCAATATCTGCTTCAGTAAGAGAATAGCGAAACATCGGATCCTTCACTTCACCGATTCCAATTGTTGTGGACATCCGGATGAACAGTACTCCATCTTTTTTCAATACGCGATACAGTTCATCCCACATCTGCATAAACATATCACGATTTTCCGCAAAGTGTAAAACGGCGGAGCAAATACACCCATCAAACGAATTGTCGGCATAGGGCAACGACAGAACACTTCCTTCCCTGAAGCTGGCCAACGGATAATCCCGGAAAGACATCGAACATAATTTAACTGCCATTGGATTGATATCCGTCCCGCAAACTTCAAAGCCGTTCTGAATAAAGTAACGGCTATTTCTTCCCTCTCCGCAGCCGGCATCCAGGAGTTTCTGCCGTCCCTCGAATCTGCCTTTCAGAACCTGATCCAGCAGGTACAAATCCATATTCCCCAATTCACTATTCAGCTCCTGATATGTCATGATCCAAGGTAGTTAAAAGTTGATTCCGCCCACAATCAATTAGGGATTCTGATTTGTGAAACTCAAATGTTGAACAATTATAGCGTGAAATCCTGATGACTAAATCAGGTTTCATGGTCTGAATTATAAAATCAGAAATCCTATCCTGCATCAGATCGACTGACCTTGCAACGAGGTCGAAGTAGGATAAACCCTTATCCTTCGATTCCGCTTCCTTTGTAAATTTCAGGTTGTCAAGAAACGATGGCCAACGGCTGCCGTCATTTGTTTCTGCGCGCTTCATGATGGGCGAAACAGGCAGATCTGCATTCACATCGGAAACAACCAATACATCTCCCTGAAATCGGGCTACATGTTGAATAGGTATGGGGTTCATTACGCCTCCGTCGACATGTTGATTGCCATTGAGCCAGACAGGCTTCACCACAGAAGGAATTGCTGCGGAGGCACGCAATGCCTGGTAGAGATTTCCTTTTTTAAAGACAACTTCACGCCGGTTGGTAATATCTGTCGCCACCGCCGCGAAGGGGATGGGGAGGTCTTCAATATTAAGTTCACCCATAAAAGCGGCCATTTCATTGTATACTTTTTCCCCTCGAACAAACCCCTGACCGCTGATTGTAAAGTCCATTAGCCTGAAGACATCCATGCGATCCAGGCTGGTAATCCATTCCTTGAATTCGGGCAATTTACCCGCGGCATAAACGGCACCAATAACCGCACCCATTGAGCTCCCGGCAATGGATGTTATTTCACAACCCCGCTCAAGCAAGCCTTCTATTACTCCTATATGCGCCACACCTCTTGCACCTCCACTTGAAAGTACAAGGGCAATCTTTTTATTCTTCATTACTGAAACGCAGAATACAATTATTCATCTCCGCAAATTTGGTATCTTTAACCAGTTATGTTACCTGTTTTACATAAGAAATTGAATCAACTGAACGATTCACTTGACCGCCTTCTGGCGATCATGGATCAGGCCGAATCAGATCACAGAACCCGCAAGCCTTCGTCGAACAAATGGAGCCCAATTCAAATTCTATATCATATTAAACTTTCTGAGCAGGCAAGCATTGGCTACCTGACAAAAAAAATGACGGTGATCGATTCATTGCCCGATACAACCATCAGCAATTCTTATAAGTCGTGGTTGCTTTCCCTGGCACTTTGGTCTCCATTAAAATTCAAAGCTCCATCTGTCGTAGCGGATATTCCTGATGTGCCTGATTATGAATTGCTCAAGGAAGAATTCCGGGATTTGCGGTCGGAGCTCCGGACTCTGATGAACAATCTTGAGGAGCAACACCTTCAACGTAGTGTTATGAAGCATCCGCGCATCGGCCCCATCAATATCGTACAAACTATGAGTTTCTTTCAATCACACTTCGTGCATCATGAAAGACAAATTCGCAACCTGCTTCCAGCGGGCTAATATATAAGCTCAAACCGATATATTATCCTCAGCTTGTTTCCAAGACTTTTATTATAGATCACCTGTTCTTCGGTAACCCCCATCATTCTTTCTGTTTCAAGAAGGTCACCCATGCGCTGGCGTATCACCTGCTTTTTTGTGCTTACTCTTGAATCACCGTATACGACATAATCCTGTACGCGGAGTTTGAGTTTTTTGCCTCGTTGCGTATATAGAAAACAGGCATAATAACTCACATCATTCTCACGATATAAAAGAATACTTACAGGAATATCAGATGCCATATTGGCAACCTTATCGGAATAATTTTCAAATTTTCCATCACCACGGGCGATCTTCACATCGGTGATCAGTAATTTCGACTGAGCCTTCAATACTGAACTTGCCAGAATTACGATCAACAACAAGCCTGCAGTAACGATCTTTTTTAATTTCAGATTGGTCATGGGAAGGTTGCGTAGATTGGTTGACGAATTAAACTTGCTGCCGAAAGTGCCGTTGATGATACAAATACGTAAGCATGATCTTTATTACAACTGATCCGGGGCGTTAATTTATTGAATATATTCAAATTCACCTTTTTCACTTTTGATCGTTACTTTACGCTGTGAGCATGCCGATACATGTCCGACAATTTTAGCATCGATATTAAAGGTGGCTGATAGATCAATGAGTTCCTGCCCAACGGAAGGGTCAACATACAATTCCAGGCGATGTCCCATATTAAATACCTGGTACATTTCTTTCCAGCCCGTTCCGCTTTGCTCCTGTATTATACGGAATAGCGGCGGTATCTCAAAAAGATCATCTTTAATAACATGCAGATCATCGATAAAATGAAGAACTTTCGTTTGGGCTCCACCGCTGCAGTGCACCATACCATCAATATGATTTCGAAAGTTTTTCAATGCTGCCACCACAAATGGCGCATACGTTCGGGTCGGTGACAGGACTAGTCTTCCCATATCGACAGGCACCCCTGGAACGGTATCCGTAAACAGGTATTTACCACTGTAGCATAAGTCAGAAGGTACCGACGGATCAAATGATTCAGGATATTTTTCAGCATACACTGATGAAAAAACATCATGCCTTGCAGAAGTAAGGCCGTTGCTCCCCATGCCGCCGTTATATGTATCTTCGTAAGTTGCCTGCCCGAAAGACGATAGCCCTACGATAACATTTCCAGGTTTGATATTGGCATTGTCGATAACGTCAGATCGGCGCATTCGGGCGGTCACGGTACTGTCAACAATGATAGTGCGTACCAAATCCCCCACGTCTGCCGTTTCCCCACCGGTACTGCGTACATTAACCCCGGAATTTCTTAACATCTCCAGCACTTCCTCAGTACCATTGATAATGGCGGCTATCACTTCACCAGGAATCAAATGTTTATTGCGCCCAATAGTTGATGAAAGAAGAATATCATCCACCGCGCCGACACAGAGTAAATCATCGATATTCATGATCACGGCATCCTGGGCAATACCTTTCCAAACATCAAGATTGCCGGTTTCCTTCCAGTACATATAGGCCAGTGAAGATTTGGTTCCGGCGCCATCAGCATGCATGATATTGCAATACGCTTCATCATTTGCCAGGTAATCAGGAACGATTTTACAAAATGCCTTTGGAAAGAGGCCCTTTTCAATATTCTTTATGGCATTGTGTACATCTTCCTTGGATGCTGAAACCCCACGTTGTGCGTAACGGTCATTCATACGCACAAAATTAAAAATAATAAACGATTAAAACGGAATTTGATTTAATTACCGCTGTCGTCCCCCTCATCATCAAAGAATCTGTCTTCATCAAACTCGGAAGTTGGAGGTGGTTTGATCTTGCCGATCTCCAGAATTTTAAACTCTGTCCGCCGGTTTACCTGGTGCTCTTCCTCTGTCTGGGCATTTGGAATAAGTAACTTTGATTCACCATATCCCTTCGCTACCAGGCGGGTTGGGTCTATTCCCTGAGAAACGAGGTAGCTAACTGCCGACTGTGCCCGGCGTTCAGACAGCGCCATGTTGTATTCATCAGAATTCCGGTCATCCGTATGGGAACTTAATTCGATTTTCAACTCCGGGTTATCGGTTAGTATGGTCACCAGTTTGTCGAGCTCACGGGCCGCATCTTCACGGATTTCCGATTTATCAAGGTCATAATAGATATTCTCAAGAACAAAGATCTTGTCTTTCTCAATTCGCTCGAGCACAATGGTAGTGTCGTAATAAATATTGGTAACAAGCTGGGAGAGTGTATCCTTATTCACCGATTTACCGAATGTAGAATAGGGTGAACGTGTGATTAGATATTGTTCATCACCTCCCTGCCGCTCGGCTACCAAATTATAATTTTCGTTTTCATATATTCTGAATTCAAACCGGCCATCATCCTGGGTAATGTCCTCATCCAGCTGCTCGCCATTCGCATCCAGTAAACGTACCTGTACTCGCGTAAGGACCTTTAGTTCATCATTCTCACCCGGTGTCATGGTCACACCACGAAGAAAATAATTGAGGATTTTCAGATCCGGATCCCTGTTGACAAATGTGTAGATATCATCATCTCCTGCACCGCCTTCCCGGTTCGATGTAAAAAACCCCCTGTCAGCACGAAATAGGAAAAATCCAAAGTCATCAGCTGCAGAATTCATCGGCTCACCAAGGTTTTCAACGGTTGTTTTCCCATTCTGCCTTCGGGCTACGAACAAGTCCAGCGCTCCAAATCCAGGATGGCCGTCACTTGAAAAATAAAGGGCTCCATCTTCAGATACATAAGGAAACATTTCATTCCCCGTTGTATTGATATCTGCACCCATATTTTTCACGTTGTAGAAGCGGCCGCGTGAATTCATTTTCGCCGAATAAAGATCTGTTCCGCCATAACCACCTGGCCTGTTGGAGGCAAAATAAAGTGTTCGTCCGTCCTGGGAGAATGCAGGTGAAGAATCCCAGTATCCGTCATTATTAATATTTAACATTCGGGGCTCCGTCCATTCACCATTGCGGTTTCGGGTGATATACAGGTTTACATCGGAGGTGCCCTTCTTTTTTCCGGAGTTTCCTTTGGCATATACCATCGTTTTTCCATCCGGGCTGAACGTTACCGACCCTTCATTTATATCGTCTGAATTTATTTCCCCACCGAGCTCTTCAAGCGTATTCATGTCCACGATCGCGCCCTGGGTTTTCACTTTATAGATACTGGTGAAAGGTGTTCCGGTTGCTTTATAAATTTTGTTATCGAGACGATTGGAAGTAAAATACAGCTCTCCGTTATTGTACACCGGTGAATATTCAGCAGCCGGTGAATTAATCTCATCCAGTGCCTTCACACGGTAATAACTCTCTTTCGATCTGATAACATCTATATTCTGCAGGTGTGATAGCTCTTCTTCGGCCCGGGCTTTATAATGTTCGTTTTCCGCGCCGGCGATATATGTATTCATTTCCTCCCGGGCCTTTTCGTATTCCTGGTTGGCCTTCAGGGAAAATGCATAATTCATACGTATGGAGTCATTTTTTACACCCTGCTCCAATGCCTTTTGATAATAAGGTTTGGCATCGGCGATTCTGTTAGAAAGTCTGTAGGACTCTGCTACATAAAAATTAGCGGCTCCGTTCTGGGGTTCCTTTTCCAGAATTTGTCCGTACAAATCAATGGAACTCTGATACTGTCCAAGATTAAATGATTTGGAAGCCTTCTTTTCAATTCCGCAGGCAGTTACAAAAAGGCCGGCGGTTAAAATCAGGATGAAGCGGACAATTGTCATAAATTAAAGATAAAGATCTCGGTAAGAAAATTTAGCAGAATTAAGTAATATTTACATAACGAAACATTTCAGGCGCTATTGTCAGGAAACATATCTGGCCAGCCAGGTATCACGTACCGGCTGTTTCCAGGTAGAATCCAAATCTCCTTTTACACTTATTAAATTATTGAATGTGATCGTCTCCGGAGAAATTTCCTCAGGAATCTCCTTGTTCCGAACATTCGCCAATGGCAATACTTTGATCTCGCCATCCATCAGGAATGCCAGCTGAGTACGATCAAAAAAATCGATTTCATGCTTGGCTCCGATTGCTTTAATCGCATGAACCGATGCGTCCGTAGAGCAACCGGAAACGGCATTAAAGCTTTCATCCAGGCCTAAAACAACAAACCGGCCGTGATAAATCCGCGCAGAGCCCTTAAGCGGGCTGCCATGAGCCGCCCAATTTTGAATAAAATCCTGAAGTGAATCCAGAATATTTTTCCCGGTTAACTCATCTATGGTTCGGTCCGCCTGGTAGATCCAGATCCTTGCAGATTCCGGTAATTCGTCAAATGATATCCACATTACACAAATTTATATAATTAACCCCACAAAAAAGTAGTTGGTTCCGGCAGAGTTAATCATGATTACGTCGCCGCACCGACTTTTCCCCTCACATCTATTTCTTAGATTTAATATGTTTCTGTTTTGTGATAGTTCCGTGATAGATCCAACCGACTTTTGATTTATGAAAAATGTTTTACTCATAGAGGACGATCTGCATATCAAGGATTTGCTTGAAATGCACCTGCGCGATATGGGCTGTACACTGGAAATGTCTACCAATGGCAGGGCTGGCTATGAACTTGCGCTCAACAATCCTTTCGACCTTCTTGTCCTGGATGTCATGTTACCGGAAAAAGACGGAATTGAAATTTGCCGGGATTTGCGCGCGAGGGAAATAAAGACTCCAATCCTCATGCTAACGGCCAGATCAGAAGAAGTTGATAAAATTATTGGTCTCGAAACGGGCGCTGATGACTACCTGACCAAGCCATTCAGCATCCGGGAATTCCTTGCCCGTGTAAAGGCAATTTTCAGGAGAATGGAGTTAAACAAGGCAGATGACAGGCCATTGCGTGTATTGCAGCATGAGGCCCTCGAAATTGACCAGGAAAAACGAAAGGTAACCTTGAATGGTACCCGTGTTGATCTTACTCCAAAAGAATTTGACCTGCTTTCACTCCTGGCAGAGCATCCCGGGGCCAGCTATTCAAGGGATCGGTTATTACGCCTGATATGGGGTTATGAATTTGAAGGATATGAGCATACCGTCAATTCACACATCAACCGGCTTCGGGCTAAAATTGAACCCGACCTGTCCAACCCCAAATACATCCTCACTTCCTGGGGTGTTGGATATCGTTTTAATGATGAATTATAGTCATGAAAAAAATACTTAATCCTCCCGTTTTCTTCTGGAAGATCTTCCTGGTGATGCTGAGCCTCACACTGGTTGTAGGTCTGATTTATATTGTGATTACTGCAAACCTGGCTGAGAAATATTTTCAGGAAAGAAACCAGGTACTGAATGCCTCCATTGCCGTAAATATTATAAAGGAAGTGAAACCGTTTATCGATGGTGAACTTTCGGAAAGTGCCACCGATGAAATCATGCACCATATGATGGCGATCAATCCGAGTATTGAGGTTTACATTCTTGATCCTGAAGGGAATATCCTGAATTATGTTGCCCCCTACAAACGGGTAAAGCTTGAAAAAGTAGGCCTGGAACCCGTTCAGGAATTTATCAGTACAAGTGGGAAAAAATACATCACCGGCGATGATCCAAGGAACCCGGGAGAATCCAAGGTATTTTCTGCGGCACCCATAATGGATGAAAATAAAGTTCAGGGTTACGTTTATGTTGTTCTTGCCAGTGAAGAATTTGAGTCTGCCGCCGCTATGGTTCGAAGCAGCTATATTTTCAAATTGGGAGGCCGGGCGATGCTGATCACCCTTCTTGCCGCATTAATACTGGGTGCATTGGTTATCCGGTTGATTACCCGTCGCCTGGATCGTCTGATCCGTACCGTCAAAAAATTCCAGGAGGGGGAAATGAGCGCACGCATCGAAACGAATGGCGCCGGAGCCGTTCAGGAACTTGCTATCGCGTTTAATGAAATGGCCGACAGCATTGTTGGAAATATTGAGAACCTTAAATCCATGGAAACACTCCGACGTGAATTGGTGGGTAATGTTTCCCATGATCTCAGAACCCCCCTTGCTGTTATCCATGGATATGTGGAGACCCTCATGATCAAACAAAAATCGTTGAATGAGGATGAGCGCGAAAAATATCTAAAAATCATTCTGGCAAGCACAGAAAAGCTTCGAAAGCTGGTAAATGAATTATTCGAACTATCGAAGTTGGAAGCCAGGCAGGTTAAGCCGAACAGGGAACCTTTTTTTATTGAAGAACTTATTCAGGATATCTGCAAAAAATTTGAATTACTGGCCCATGAAAAGAGTATTCAGCTCAAGGCTGAAACTACCAGCCGTCAGTCGCTTGTTTACGGCGACGTGGGTATGATCGAACGGGTACTTCAAAATCTCATCGACAATGCCCTGAAGTTTACACCGGAAGGCGGGGTCATTCGGGTAGAAGTGGATAACGAAGATGATAATGTTGTAATCAAAGTATCTGATACAGGCCAGGGTATTCCGGAAGATCAGATACCATATATTTTCGACCGCTATCACATTGGTGACAAACGTATCAGCCTGGATCAGAATAATACCGGTCTGGGGCTGGCCATCGTAAAGAAAATCCTTGAGATTCATAATTCTACTATTGAACTCAAAAGCCGCCTCGACCGCGGGACGACTTTTTCATTTCAATTGCCAACACATACCCACTATGCGTAACATCATTCCATTTTTAATGATTCTTCTGTCGACCGGATGCATAGGAACTGATGTGATCGATGATTTTGTACAGCCGGAAATTACGATCTTGAATGAAGTAACATCCATTGAAGTAGGAACGACCTATCAGTTTAATGCAGTGTTCAGGAATAATACCGGCATGGAGCAAATGATCCCCCTGGAATGGTCATCGGAAGAGCCGGGAGTAATTATGATTGATAATGAAGGAAACGCCACCGCCCTGATGAAAGGGGAGACTGTGATTACAGTAAATGGAATGGAGGCCAGTTATAGTTTTTTAGTGGCTGCAGGTGACAGCACTGCCGCAACGCTGGAAGAACGTACGGCAAGCCTTCATACCGTAAGTTCCTACCCGCTTTCGGGAAGCGCAGTATTAAAAACCACAGAAGATGGTCTCATCCTGGAAATCGGAGATGATTTCGTTACAACATCGGCTCTGCCCGGTTTGTATGTGTACCTGTCAAATAATACGAACAGTACCGCAAATGCGGTTGAAATTTCCAGAGTAACAAAATTTACCGGGGCTCAAAGCTATTCCGTCCCGGGAGATGTGGATTTATTTGAATTCAAATACGTCCTTTTCTTTTGCAAGCCCTTCGTAGTGCCCATTGGTAATGGTGAATTAATGCCCTGATTATGAATAAGTTCGTTTTACTTTTCATTTGTTGTTTTTATTCCGTTTCGCTGATGGCAGGAGGTGGTTGGCCAAAGCCAAAAGGTAAACTTTACATTAAATTCAGCGAATACTGGATCATTGCAGACCAGCACTTTACAATTGATGGTTCAATCGATCCGAATCTTACCCGTGGAAATTTTATTACCAGTGTTTATGCTGAATACGGGATCACTAACCGGCTTACAGGTATTGTTTATTTTCCATTTTTCAGCAGGGCAACGCTGAACGAACAGGTATCCGGAACAACAGGTGATATCCTAATACCGGGCGAAGCTATCAACAGCATCGGGGACACAGATCTGCAATTAAAATATGGTCTTTTTCAGGAAGGATCTGTGAAAGTGAGCATCTCTCTTACGCTTGGTATACCCTCCGGAGAATCTTCAGGCGGATCTGACGGAAGTTTACAAACGGGTGACGGTGAATTTAACCAAATGATCACTCTTGATGCC
This sequence comes from Cyclobacteriaceae bacterium, assembly GCA_050289805.1. Lineage (GTDB taxonomy): Bacteria > Bacteroidota > Bacteroidia > Cytophagales > Cyclobacteriaceae > JAUILA01. The sequence goes on along the minus strand of JBNKGL010000004.1, from coordinate 69,710 downwards.
AGCCGCTCCTTTCCGATAGGTAAGTTGAATACATATGCCACACTGACGGCCGGTTTTAATAATAGGACCAGGGGTTTTTCCGATGAATTAAGGTACGGTATTGAAGCAGGTATTATTTATAAAAATTTCATTGGAATTCTTCGTCTTCAGGGAATTCATTCCCTTAAAAACGGTGATTCAAATTTCAATTCGAGTGGAACAAGCCTGTATGGTAATAATATCACCTACATCGCGCTGTCTCCGGAAATTGGTTATAAATTTTCGAGTAAGGCTGGGATCAGTGCCGGGATAGGGACGGCGCTGTATGGTGAACTGATTTTTGCAAATCCCACCTATACCGTAGGAGTATTTCTGGATTTATGAATGCGTAAGCGGGACACCATTTAAATCTGTGATTAACATTTCCGTCATACAACTAAGGAATGGCATGGCCTTCTTGTAACCCTGAGCAACCTGTTCCGGAAAATCTTCAGAAAGCACCTCCTCATCGGTAAACGGATGTGTAAGTATAAATTGTTTATACCGTAAAAGTTCGATGGCCGGATCATCCTTTTCAAAGCCTTTCGGTGCGGTCTTCAGCTGATCCCCATATAATTCTCCAAAGTAAGACTTAAAATCTTTTCCCCTTAATACGTTGTTCAGAGGTTCAGGATCCTGTGAGATTTGCTTCCGAATATGCAGAAGATCTGCCGGTTCGGGACCCCAGAAACCGGTAGCCAGAAATGATCCGCCCGGCTGAATCTGCAAATAGTAACCGCCTCGTCGATCTTCTCCTTCTCGTTTGAACGACATACTCCTCGTTGTCTTATATGGAGTCTTGTCTTTTGAAAACCGTACATCCCGATAGATTCTGTAAATTTTGGTTCCTGATGAATCCAGTACATCAAATTGTCGAATGAGTGTTTCAAGTGTAGAAGCCAACTGTTTTACTTCATCATTCGAAGCGTCATAGCTGGCCCTGTTTTTCTCAAACCATTCCCGGTTATTGTTTGATTCGAGTCTGCCGAGAAACTGAAATGTGTTTTTCATTGTAGATAGGATTTATATTTATAACGGGATAAATGACCCGGTGGTTTTATACAATCGTCGCCGGCGCGACATTCCTGAACAGAAGTTGATCCTTTCGTGAGAACTCCGTGATAGTTAATGGATTCATTTGAAAAAACAAACACAGAAAATCATGAAAAATCGAATCAACTTTCCAATAATGATCGGCATTGCCATGATGTTCACATTGGCATCATGCAACGATGACGATGATGGTACACCAGGTGCGATGCCGGTAACTTTTGAGGTTACCGTAGAAAATATTAATCCGGCTATGCCCCTGTACCAATCCGGAATATTCAACACGCCGGATGGAGCAGCAAATCCCGGACCGGTGTTGCCGGGAAGCGGGGATACCTATTCCTTCTCCTTTAATGCCGGCTCAAATTACGTTCCGGGTGAAGTACCGCGCTTATCATTTTTAACAATGCTCGTCGCTTCAAATGACTTCTTCTTTGCTCCTGATGAGAATGGCATTCCGCTCTTTGACAGTAATGGAGATCCGATTACCGGTGACATTACTGATGAGATTTATCTTTGGGATGCCGGGACTGAAGTTAACCGAATTCCTGGAAGTATGGATCAGCCCGGGCCTGGAAACGAACCGGAAGGATCCGGCACCGATGAAAATGGCCTGGTGACTTTGCTGGGAGGCACAGGCAGCGACATTGATGTTGAAATTACGACTGATAACGGCACTGAAAGTTTTACCTATCCATCGGTGGATGAATTAATTAGAGTTACCATATCAAATACAGGCACCCTGTTTACCGTTACAATTGAAAATCTTTCCGCGACATCCAATGTTCCATCCCCGTTATCTCCTGGTGGTTTTGTAGTTCACATTGGGGATGAAATATTGTTTACTCCCGGAGTAGCCGAGCGGGATAATGGCATTGAGGAAATTGCTGAAGACGGGATTACCTCCAACTTTGAAAACTATATTGATGCTAACACCGGCCTGATTGTTCCCCTGTCGCCGGGTGTTTGGGCTGTACACACTGCAGGGACTCTGCCATTATTTGAAGACGGCCAGAGTGATTATGGTAATGGTCTGGAAACAATTGCCGAGGACGGCGATCCATCAACGCTGGCAACCTCCTTGTCTTCTGTGGCTGGTGTTGTTTCCTCCGGTTCATTTGGCAGTGCTCCAATAGGACCCGGCGGAAGTTATCAGTTCACATTTGATGCAGAACCAGGTGATCGTCTGTCGTGGGCCACGATGTTTGTACAATCAAATGACTGGATGTACACTTTTGATGAAGAAGGAATTGATCTGTTCAGTGGAAACACCCCGGCTTCAGGAGATATTACATCGCTGGTAAAACTGTATGACGCAGGAACAGAAGAAGATCAATACCCGGGAGCAGGTGAGGATCAGGCGATACGTCAGGCTGGTGGAGATACAGGAAATGCGGATCCGAATACAGCGGTTCGGGAGATTACGAATCCCGAGGAAATTATTCCTGCAACAAATGAAACGATACGCGTGACAATACGCGTTGTTAATTGAGGATGGTTGATAGTGAAAGGGAATGGCTAACCGCCATTCCCTTTTCATTTACAATCCTTCAGATTCAGCTATAAGCTCTGCCAGGTCCTTAACCGAAACCTGACCTTCCTTTTCCTTATTTTTTACACCGTCGCTCATCATCGTCATACAAAACGGGCATGCAACTGCAATGGTTGAGGCTCCTGTTTCAAGGGCCTCCTCCGTACGTTCAATATTCACTTCCTTGTTGCCCTTTTCAGCATCCTTGAACATTTGTGCGCCTCCTGCACCACAACAGAAACCTTTGGTTTTGCACCGTTTCATCTCTACAAGTTCAGCATCAAGGGCTTCCAGAACTTTTCGGGGCGCCTCATAAATATTATTGGCGCGACCCAGGTAGCATGAATCATGATAGGTGATCTTCCTGCCACGAAATTCTCCGCCGCCTTTCAGGTGAATTTTACCTTCATCTATCAGCTGCTGCAGAAATGAACTATGATGAATCACTTCATAATTTCCTCCGAGAGCGGGATATTCATTTTTAATCGTATTAAAACAGTGAGGACATGCAGTGACAATCTTTTTAATATTATATCCGTCAAGGACCTGAATATTGGACATCGCCTGCATCTGGAACAGGAACTCATTTCCTGCCCTTCGTGCAGGGTCGCCGGTACATGTTTCCTCAGGACCCAGCACGGCATAACTGATTCCAACCTTCGACAAAATCTTCACGAATGCGCGGGTCACATTTCTATAGCGATCATCAAATGATCCGGCACACCCTACCCAGAACAATATTTCGGGAGATTCACCCCTGGCTGTCATTTCGGCCATGGTAGGCACCGATAATTTATTTGTTTGTTCTTCACTCATAGCGTTCAATCTTTCAATTTTATATCGTCCGCCCACTTGAATCGATCGGTAGTGGGAAATTTCCAGGGCGCAAAATTTGTTTCAATATTCTGAAACATGGCATTCCATGATGCCGGTGATCCTGATTCTTCCATCGCTACAAACCTGCGAAGGTCAAGAATTATTTCCAGCGGATTAATATTCACCGGACACGCCTCCACACAGGCATTACATGTCGTACAGGCATTAATCTCTTCCCTGGAGATATAATCCCCCAAAAGAGATTTTCCGTCTTCTGCACCCTTATCCTGGTTCCTAACAATTTCTGTTGCCCTGTCGCGTGTGTCCATCATAATCTTTCGCGGCGACAGCAATTTGCCGGTCTGATTCGCCGGGCATTCAGAAGTACATCTGCCGCATTCTGTACAGGCAAAGGATCCCATGATACTTCTCCATGTGAGGTCATTCACATCCTTAGCACCAAAGCGGCCAATTTCATCAGGATTTGCAGGCGCAGCATCTCCTTCCACAGGTAATCCAAGCATCATTTTTACTTCGTTTGTTACCGTATCCATATTCTTCATCTCGCCTTTGGGGGTGAGCTGACTATAATATGTATTCGGGAACGCCATAAAAATATGAAGATGCTTGGAGTATGTTACGTATATGGCAAATGCCAGAATACCTACGATATGGAACCACCAGGCAAAACGTTCAACGAAAATGAGCGCAGAAGTTGACATGCCCTCAAACACCGGCATCAGTAACCCGGAGAAAAATAACGGGCCTGTCGATGCATAGTGCTCGGGATCGCGTCCCTGGAGAATTTGATCCGACACATTCATTGTAAGGATAGCGAGCATGAGGATAATTTCAATTACGAGGATCAGGTTGGCATCAAGTCTCGGCCAGCTCGTCATTTCTTTTGAATGAAATCTCTTAAGCTTTAACACATCACGCCTCCACAGAAAAACAACGCAGGAAATAATTACGCCCACCGCCAGCACTTCAAATATATTCATCAGAACATTGTAGAATCCACCGAGGAAGGGGGCAAATATCCTGTGCGTGCCAAAAATACCATCGATCACAAACTCCAGTACTTCCAGGTTTATCACAATAAACCCAATGTAAATCAGCAAATGCAGGAAAGCAGGAATTATTCGTTTGAACATCTTCTGCTGGCCGAAAGCCACCAGCATCATCGTTTTCAAACGCTGGGAAGATTCACCACTCACATCAGCCTCGCGACCGAGCAGGATTGCCCTGCGGATCTCACGAATCCGACCAGCCAACAGGTAGACCGCAACAGCTAGTACAAGGACAAAGGCGATTTGTTGAAGATATGCCATAGTTGTTCAGCTTTGAATATTTTTAATATTTGTTTTGCACCAGATGTAAAATTATATAGTTTTGCATCCTCTTTGGTTGGTGCTGTAGCTCAGTTGGTAGAGCATCGGACTGAAAATCCGTGAGTCGGTGGTTCGAGCCCACTCAGCACCACTTAAAAAACCTCCGTAAATCAGGGAGGTTTTTTTATTTTATGCTCCCCCAACTAGTCTTCACGCTCTAAAATAGAGGATAATGAAAAAATAGTATGCAAGCATACTAAATTTCTGTTTTATTTAGAACTCTTCCAGATAATCAGATCCTTTTCAGTTTTGATATCTCTCTTTCCGTAAGCGGCCGCCATTTTCCCCTGGGAAGATTATATTTATCCAGGCCGGCATATACAACACGATCAAGCTTGGTCACCTCATATCCCAGATGTTCAAAAATCCTGCGGATAATTCGATTCCTCCCGATGTGTATTTCAATCCCGAAAGCTGTTCGTTCATTATTCAAAACTGCAAGCTGATCCACCGTCGCTATACCATCTTCAAGTTCAAGGCCCTGCTCAATCTGCAGAATTTCATTCTTGCTCAACGGCTTATTTACCTCTACACTATAAATTTTCTTTACGTTGCCCGACGGGTGTGATAATTTCTTGGCCAACTCGCCGTCATTGGTAAACAGCAACAGGCCGGTAGTATGCCTGTCCAGACGACCCACCGGGTAAATACGTTCCTCCGCAGCATTTTTTACAAGTTCCATCACTGTGCGCCGGTTTTCCGGATCGTCGGTGGTAGTGATAAAATTCTTTGGCTTATTCAAGAGGATGTAAACCATCTTTTCCGGACTGAGGCGCTTCCCCTTATAGCGAACATCATCCGCACGTGTGACTTTCGTGCCCAGCTCGGTGGTGACTTTGCCATTCACAGTAATCTCTCCGGCCTCTATCAATTTATCCGCATCCCGCCGTGAACAGACTCCTGCGTTGGCAATATATCTGTTGAGACGAATTTCTGCTGCCGCCCGGGGGGCCGACTGCGGTTTTGGTTTTTTCTTTCCAGCCACCGTATTAATTTTCGCGTTCTTCGCCTATGACATTTTCGTCGGGAGCGGCAAAGTCTTTCGGGGTAGGCAACTCCGACAGATCATTGATTCCGAAATATTCCATGAAATTCGGACTAGTCCCATAAAGCAAGGGACGTCCTATTCCCTCTGACTTCCCTTTAATTTCAACCAGTCCTTTTTCTAAAAGCTTCTGAACTGCGTAATCACAGTTTACACCTCGAATATTTTCTACTTCACTCTTGGTTACTGGTTGTTTGTAAGCGATAATCGATAGGGTCTCCAGCGCAGAATTAGAAAGCCTGCGCTTGGACTGTTGCTTGAGCAATATGCCAATACTTGCTTGGTATGCAGGTTTTGTTAAAAATTGATATCCCCCTCCGGCACGGTTTAACTCAAAAGAATAATCATCCGCGGAATATTTGGCTGTAATTCGCTCTATTGCCGCCGTAATATCCTTTTCAGGAACATCCGCTTCAAACATTTCCGTAAGGCAGGTATGAATTTCAGATACCCGTATCGGTGACGGAGAACAAAATATCAACGCCTCGATATGGTTTTGGAGAAAATCCAATTAATTCTGCTGGCTAAGTTTCGCTTCGATCGATTGTGTTGTATGAGGTACTGCACGTAATCTCTCCTTGGAAATCAACTTGCCCGTAACAGAGCAAATGCCGTAGGTGCCATTTTTAATGCGAATCAGCGCATTCTCAAGGTTATTGATGAATTTCTGCTGACGTGCCGCCAGCTGACTTAAATTTTCCTTTTCGGCAGTATCAGCACCATCTTCCAATACTTTTGTATTGCCTGATGTGCTATCCGTACCCTCATCGTTGCTTTTATTCAGCGTATCCTTCAATATTTTGAATTCAGCCCTTGCCTTATCCAACTTTTCAAGAATTAACTCTTCAAATTCTTTCAACTCCTCATCTGAATACCTTGTTTTCTCTTCTTGAGCCATATTTCAAATATTAATGGAGGACATCCTCCCGTTAAATGCGCCTAAAAATAATTTATGTGGCGGAAAGTAAAAAAGAATAACCTAAATAAATTAATCCGCTCTTACTTCATAACGGAAATCCTGCCAGTTAAATTTTATCCGGATGGGTTCAATAAAAACATAAGTTATCCGCTCCGGATTTTTACCGGAAATTGTGCTTCTTAAATATTTCTTTTAACAGGTATTTGCTAGGCCTGGACCCGGGATGAAGGTGCTTCCTTTAAATATTTGATCCGCTGGCGAATGGATTCCTGATCAATAGAAATATGGTATCTTTCCTGGATATAATTTCGAATCGCCTTGGCCTTCTTCCCCTGCTTAAGAAGGTAGGTAATAGAGTTATCTACAATACAGTTCATGTTATTTGAAATAGTGGTTATCTGAATATAACCATTTTTCCAAAAAGATGACCACGGAAATTTAAATCAATCTCAAAATTTATGGGAAATGAAACAGCCTTCTCACAAATCTGAATGAAGATCCATGACCCGTAAGCACTTCCACCCAGACCAAAAATGCCCCCCTCCGGGCAATGCCAACAGCGCTGCATAAAAAATGCAGCTTCCCGGAAGTTCCCCCCAGAAATCCGGTCACAACATTGCCGGTCTCCCGCCCGTTTAAATCAAAAACCTTCACATTCATGGTTGAACCTGCCGGTATTCCTTCATATTCGATCACAACATTATCATCAGATATGACGGAATTTTCAAGATCAACCAACATTATACCCTCCGCATCTCGCTGCGAGTTTTTCATTCCTGGAGTTCCAAATCCTGATGATTCAGAAGCCGAAAGCCAGTTATCAGATGTTAATGCAGGCTTTGATAACGTCACCCTTTCCAGCGAAATATCTTCCAGGTCTGTTAATGACAGATGATGAAATCCCTGATGATAATATATTTCCTCCATTAACTGTCCGGATTGATTTTTAATTTTGACAAGCCCTTCCGAATCCGGAAAATTAATTAACCCCGGCACTTCAAGGATATTTTCAACCGGCGTTTCCGGATAACGAATCAGCATCGAAGACCTGTTTTCAGTAATCACCAGAATTTCTTCCGGATAAAACGCAATCAGAGAATCAAGGACTGTTCGGATTTCTTTCCCGGATTCAGTCATCCTTTCCATGATAAGCCCATGTAAAGTCAGCTGCTTGTCTGAACTGTTCACAACCTCTAAATAATCACTGTTTCCGGCCGATGGATTGAACAATATCTCATTGACAGAGATATCGCCGGGCAAGGGAGGTTCGGAGACTGTGAATCCAGATTGCAACTGTTCCGAAAGACTTCCGTCACAACCGTAGAGGTCACTCCATTCAACCTGATACTTGACGCGTGGAATTAACGGTCTTTCCGGAACAAGGACAAAATGGTTCCCTTCCCGGCGACGATCAATAATTCTGATTCCGGGAACAACTTTTATGTTTTCCGCTGCAACGGATTTTAGATCGAATGCCTTGTTAATCCAGATATGAATTTCGGAATCGGCGTAGACATGGCTAAGAACAGGTCCTTCCGACGGTAAGAATTCTTTGAAAGAACTGTTGATCACGCCAGGGGTTCCCCCCTGTTCATTCCGGCTGCTTTGCCAGTTACCCTCTGGATCACACCGGTAAAAAGGATTTAGCAGTTCAAGTGAAGTCCCCCCATCCCGGTACCGTTCAGAATGCCATTTTTGAAAATAGGTAACGCTGTCAACGATACGTCCTGATGAATCCCTCAAAATCAACCTGTCGGTAGAATTATTTAATACTGGCCAGGGATAAACGCCAATTGAATTATGAAACAATCCCTGGTCTTTAGCTTCACAGAGAACAGCCCACTCACCCGAACGCAATGTTCGGTGATCCAAATATCCCACCCTGCCTGAAGCATCCTCTATCGTCCAGTCTTTTGTTTTAATCAGACTATCGATGATGAAAATTTCAAGATACTCAGCCCCCGGTAGTCCCCTGGATGGCTGCGGGTCACTCATGATCTCCGAAATTCGTACCGATTGTGCCTGTATTAGTTGGCAAGTAACACAAACTATCCCAAAACAGAACACCAGCTTTTTCATATGTATAACCGTAATATTTTCAGGAATTTGTACTTTTGACCGGACAAAAAATGCCCGATTATGAAATTAGCTATTGTGGGGGCAACCGGACTTGTGGGTCAGGAAGTCCTGAAAGTACTTGAAGAAAGAAATTTCCCTCTGGATGAATTATTACCTGTAGCGTCAGAACGCTCCGTAGGCAAGAAAATATCTTATAAAGGCACGGATTATACGGTTATTGGAATGGCGGATGCGGTTTCACAATCGCCGGATATTGCAATTTTTTCTGCCGGTGGAGGCACATCCCTTGAATGGGCACCCAAATTTGCCGAAGCAGGGACCATTGTGGTTGACAACTCATCCGCGTGGCGCATGAGCCCGGATCACAAGCTGATCGTTCCTGAAATCAATGGTGATGAATTGCGCATTGATGACAGGATCATTGCCAATCCCAATTGCTCCACCATTCAGATGGTACTCGCACTGGCACCCCTGCATGAACGCTATAAATTAAAACGTGTCGTTGTTTCAACGTATCAATCTGTAACCGGAACAGGAAAAGCTGCGGTTGACCAACTGATGAATGAGCGTTCCAACACCCCCGGTGAAAAGGTTTACCCGCATCAGATCGATATGAATGTTTTGCCTCATATAGATGTCTTCCTGGATAACGCGTATACGAAGGAGGAGATGAAAATGATCAACGAAACCAGGAAAATCCTCGGAACACAGGATATTGCAATTACAGCGACAGCGGTTAGGCTGCCGGTCATGGGGGGTCATTCCGAATCCGTGAATGCAGAATTTCATGAGGACTTTGATATGGAAGAAGTTCGTGAGCTTCTGCGTACTATGCCCGGTGTTGTTTTGGAAGATGATGTGAAGAATAATGTTTATCCCATGCCACTTACGGCACACGGTAAGGATGAGGTTTTTGTTGGACGACTGAGAAGAGACGAGTTTCATCCGAATACGCTGAACATGTGGATTGTGGCTGATAATCTTCGCAAGGGAGCAGCAACAAATGCGGTTCAGATTGCAGAATTTCTGACGGCCAACAATCTCGTATACTGATGTATGCGGGAGAATGGCTTGACGCCCTTTTATCCCCGGAAATTCAGGCATTCATTCATGAAAATGAAAAGGAAGATCCGTTCCGCCTCTCTTTAAAATACAGGCAGGTGGAAGGAGTTCCTGTTTCCATTATTGCCGCTCAGATACGCTCGCGACAAAAGGCGCAGGGTAAACTTCCTGAGTGGTTTTCCCATGATTGTATCGTGTTTCCTCCGGCGGAAAACCTTGAACAGGCCTCTTCCGAACTAACCGCCCGATTCAAGTCGACCCTTATGGAGGGGGGAGAATTTGTAGATCTCACAGGAGGTACGGGAATCGATACATACTACATTTCCCAACATTTCAATAGGAGCATATATGTCGAGGAAAAACAGGAATTGTGTCAACTTGCAAAACACAATTTTGAATGCCTTAAGCAAAGTATTCACATAGAAAATAATGATGCGCACCGTTTCCTTCAGGGATATAAACCTGACGGTACAGTTGCATTTTTTTTGGACCCATCCCGCCGGGACGAAAGCAGGCAGCGCGTTGTCCGCCTTGAAGATTGCTCACCTGATGCACGTGAAATTTGCGAAATGATCTTTGAATTGCATGGCACATGCCTTCTGAAGTTGTCGCCAATGCTTGATATTGATGAGACCAGAAGGGAGCTTCAAAACAGGATTGCCAATATATTTATTGTTGCCGTGGATGGGGAAGTTAAGGAGCTTCTTATGCAGACGCATTATGAACCGGTTGAAAATCCTGTTTTCACTGCGGTAGATTTATATTCTAAGAAGGACACGCAGAAATTTTCATTTCAACAGGGTGAGGAGGAGGAAGCAGAAATAAACTATGCGGATTCCGGAGCATTTATCTACGAGTCCAGCGCTGCACTTAGAAAAAGCGGGGCCTTTAAGCTCATTGCAAGCCGCTATGGTCTCACCAAGATTGCCCGGAATACACACCTCTATTTCTCCGATAATTACCTTCCACAATTTCAGGGACGTGCTTTCAGAATAAAGAATATAATTCCTTATCAGCCTAAAAAACTCAAATCGCAGATCGGTTCCGATAAAGCCAATATTACGGCCAGAAATTTTCCGGAAGAAGTAGCAGAGATTCGAAGAAAATCCAGGATCAGTGATGGAGGAAAAATTTACTTATTTTGCTTCACGGACCGGCATGAAAACAGGATGGTGGCAATATGTGAGAAGCCCTAGCAAATAAATATCCGGACCAACCAAATAACAAAGGCCCCACCTCCGTAAAATACAATTACCTTGAGCCTGTTCTGAACACTCAACCACCACAAAACCCACCACGGCCTGTATAATCCCAGGAATAATGATAGTACAAGCATGATAGCTGTCCATTTCAGGATTTCACATAAAACCTCGGCCATATTCATGGGTTAAATTTGGCAAATAATTATTTATCTTTCATAAAAGACTTCCCCGTGCCTGACATCGATATCCACGAAGGCCTCCTGTCTCAGGCCGATACATTTTATGCAATTCCCAACGGTGACCGGGAACGTTTTGTCCGTGACTGGAAGCCATATACGGTTCAAAAAGGAGATCATATTACACAGATTGGTCAGGTGGAAAACTATTTTTATTACGTTCATGACGGTGTACTCCGCGGTTATACCGTTCATGAAGGAAATGATGTAAGTGTAGGGTTTACCTATCACGGTGATTTTTCGGGTGTATTCGATTCATTTCTTGATCGATCTGTTTCATGGTTCGGAATCCAGGCACTTACCGAATGCAGGTTACTGCGAATTTCGTATCAGGATATGAACAGACTTTACAATGATTCACACAGTGCCGAGCGCTGGGGTAGAATCTTCACAAGCGAGATGCTGATAAGAATGGCAAAACGACAGCTTGAGGTACGGTCATATACAGCAGAGGAAAAACTGGCCCGCCTTGAAAAAGACAGTCCGCACATATTCCAGTATGTACCACTCAAACATCTTGCTTCTTACCTGGGAATGACACCGGAAACCCTGAGCAGGCTACGGAACCGGCGCTGATTTCTTGATCTGGATCAAGGAGATTGCAAAGACGTGTCTCTATCTTTGAAATAAAAAAATGATCGATTCTTTGCGAAACCAGATTGAGGCACAGCGTGAAAAATTAATTGCCTTTTCAACGCTGGACGATGAAATACTGAATGCGAAACCCGCCTCAGGGGGATGGAGCATGTTGGAATGTGTTGCCCATATGAATCTGGCTACCGAACTATACCTGGATCAGATTGAAGCAAAAATACATTTACTCCGGGAAGGAAAACATCCCTATAAGCCAACCTTCCTGGCAAATTATTTTATTAATGGTCTGGGCATTCAGAAAGACGGGACTATAAAATTCAAAATGAAGACCATGAAGGTTTTTGACCCTTCGAAGACAACCGCTCCTGATAAAAACTCTATCGGCCGGTTGAAAGATAACTTCAACAGAATCGAAAAAATCCTTGTGCAAATGCAAGGTAAAGATCCCAGGTCTTTTAAAGTGGTAACCGCCCTTGGACCTATTCTCAAATTTTATGTGGGGGATGCACTTCGATTTATAAATGCCCACAATGAGCGGCATTTTTTGCAGCTTGAAGAAATCCGTAAAAATGTTATGGCTGAAGCGACCATGTCTCCTGGATAAAACCATTGGAGAACTTTACTTCTGAAATCAACCGCGCATCACCGGGAAGTACATGTTCACCGAACAGCGGAATTCCTTTGAAAAGTCGCAGGGGCAGTTTTGTAAGGATCAGTTCATCAATCAGGCCCGCCTTCAGGAACGTCCCTGCCAATACCCCTCCACCAATGAGCCAGATATCCTTTCCAGGTGCGTCTTTACAGTTTCTTGCAAATGAAACTGCATCGGTATGGACAAAACATACCTCTTCACACGGCATGGGATCTGGGTGGCTGGTAAAGACAAAATTCTTTTTGTCGGAGTAAGGAAAGGGCACCTTCATTTCCATGAGTTTCGCATAGGTTCTGTAGCCCATAAATGTGGTATCGATCTGAGCGTACATATCGCTGTATCCAAAATCCTCTCCCTCGAGATACCACTTTTTATCTTCCAGCCATTCAATGCCATCATTTTCGTCGGCAATGTAATGATCCGCTGAAGCTGCCACATAGTAAATGATCTTCCTCATAATTAAAATTAAGGATTATGTATCGTACTTTCTTTTTGATTTACGTTATTTTAAGCAAGAAAATTTACCCCTTAGTATGCCTGAAAAGACCCGGGAATGCCCCGCATGTGCGATGCAAATCAGCTCATCCGAAGTAGTTTGCCCCATCTGTGGATACGAATTTCCCTCACGTTACAGAAGAAATTGGTCCATGGCCATAGCAGCTATTCTTCTGATATTGCTGTTTATTTTCTTATTCCTGGTTTAATCCCATGAAGAACCCGTCAGAACCATTTAATTGTAAGATCGATTAATTTCTGCTTAAATTCATTGAAAGGAGGTCCCATAAAATCCAATCCGCTCACGGGAGCCCATTGATTCAGTACGGCCCTTTGATTCGAAAATTCCTCGAAGCCAAAGAACCCATTACCTTTTCCTATTCCACTATTATTTGATCCTCCAAAAGGGAGATTATTATTAAAGAAATGAATGCCGCTATGGTTTACACAGGTGCCGCCCGCACGTGTCTCATTAATAATTTTTTGCACATTTTTTTTATTACGGCTGTAAATGAACAAGGCCAGGGGTTTCTCTTTTTGATTGATTTGACTAATCACTTCCTCCAGGTCCCTGTAGGTATAGACGGGCAAAACCGGCCCAAAGATTTCCTTCTCAGAAAGCTCGGAATCAGCCGGTACATTGGTAACGATGGTAGGTTCGAAGTAATCCTGATCCGCATCCGTTTTACCCCCGTACTCAATCGTCGCTCCCCTGGAAATAGCATCCTTCAGGTAACCCTCAACCCTCCGGTGATGATTATGATTCACAATACGGTTGTAGGATGGTGAGACCGAGGCATCCTCCCCGTAATACTCCCTGGTATACTGTTTTACCAGATCCACAAATTCTCCTGCAAGTGATTCGTGAACGTAAACATGATCAGGCGCAATGCATACCTGTCCGTTATTCATCCATTTTCCAAAAGTGACCCGCATAGCAGCTGTTTTCAGATTTGCCGACTTGTCTATAATCGTTGGTGATTTCCCACCGAGTTCAAGCGTTACAGAAGCAAGGTTGTCAGCAGCAGCCTTCATCACAATTTTTCCGATCTCCGGCGCTCCGGTAAAAAAGATATGGTTAAATGGAAGTTTTAACAATTCACTGGCAACCTCCACGTCTCCTTCAATAAGCGCCACCTCAGACTCATCGAACACTTCTGAAATGATCTTTTTCATTATCGCCGAAGCATTTGGCGTATGCTCAGAAGGTTTGATCATTATGCAATTACCTGCGGCAATAGCGGAGATCATGGGGCCAAAAGTTAAGTTTACAGGGAAATTCCAGGGAGAAATTATCAGTACCACTCCCTTGGGCTCATAATGAATGTAGGAGCTTGTGCCTGTCTGTGCCAACGGGGTAGCCACTTTTTTCGGCTTCATCCAATTCTTCAGACGTGACCTTGCAAATTTTATATTGGAGGTAACCGGATATATTTCTGTAAGGTCAACTTCACTTGGGTGCTTCCTGTAGTCTTTGTACAGTGCATCCCGGATATCTTCCCTGTGAGCCATCACCGAATCATGCAATTTCGTAAGCTTCATGCGTCGATCGGCCGCGGTTGTATTCGCGATGCGCTGCTGATTATTTTTCTGCAGATTAAATATCCGTTTTACTTCCTCTTTGAAATTGAGGCCTTTTTGAGTTAGGGTTTCATTTGGAGGTGATGCAGTGCTGGCGTGACTCATGGCATTTTCTTTTTATTAATCTACAAATTATTCGTCACACTTTAACCAGATGGCAATGATGATGCTCCCCATTTAATTCTTAGGTCATTTCCTGTCAACTCTTCCCATGTTTTATTTCAGGCCCGGTTGATACCTGCAGATTACACCGTATATTCGCAAAATTTTTTATTCAATGAGCGTGTATAGCGATGAAACCTGGCTTGATTGGATTGATCAAATGTCGGTCGATGATTATGTGGTGATAGACGAATTTCTTCCAAAAGAAATATATCAGACCCTCAGAAAATTTTTCCTGGAACACCTGGAACAGGATGACTTTTCAAAAGCAGGTATCGGCGCCTCCGGGAACAGGCAAATCGCAACCTCCATACGAGGCGATTATGTTTACTGGCTTTCCGATAAACGTGATATAGACTTGCAACAGGTATTCCTGCTGATCGAAGAATTACGTCAAAAACTAAACCGCTATTGTTACCTGAGCCTTTCGGGCTATGAATTTCACCTGGCGCATTATCCCGCAGGAACATTTTACCGGCGACATATCGACCAGTTCAGGGAAAGAAATAACCGAATGATCTCTGTGATCATTTACCTCAATGAATTGTGGAATGAAGGTGATGGCGGAGAACTGATAATCTATCGTGATAACGAAGTTCATCAGAAAGTGCAGCCTCTGGCCAACCGATGCGTAATGTTCAGAAGCGACTGTGTTGAACATGAAGTTTCCTTAACTCAAATCAGCCGGTATAGCCTAACCGGATGGCTACTATATCAACCACAGGGGCTGGGACAGATCCTGGGCTAACTTTCTGTCTTTTTCGGGCGAACAACAGAGCCGATAAGTCCGCCAATCAGTGAAGTAATGAACGCCAGTCCAAATGCGATACCTATCTCAAATGGCGCCAGGTTATGCATGGTGTCATCCACGACGGTGACGTCCCAGATGATCCTGAAAACAACGGCCATGGCAACTCCTGCTGCAATCTGCAATGCAATGATCATGGCTTTCCCACGTTCGAAATAACAGAGTAAAAACGCAAGGATGCTGCTGGCCGTCATCAGAACCGTACGCACCCTGATTCCAACGACCGTAGGATTATTATAATCATTGAACCAGGAATAGAAAATGCCAATTACAAGTCCCCCAAGGACATAAAATAACCATCGTTTAGCTGGCATATTTCTTCTTGGTAAAGATGGCTACAATTGCGGCGGTGAATGCTCCTGAAACAACCGCGAAAATCATGCTTTGAACAATATAATTTGTCAGGTTAAAATATTCCTCTGCCATTTCTACGGTCTCATAAGCTCCGGTTTGCACACTGTATTCAATTACATTGTCAAAGTAATGTGGTGAAATGAATGTCTGTGTGATATACTGGCTCAGGGGTGACAGCAAGGCAACGACAACACCGATTATAATCCCCGACTTAAATCCCTGGGTCCAGTTCATTTGCCCCGCATAAAAAGTTTCCCTCTTTTCTACGAGTGCGAAGTAGTACATAACAAATGCGGGAATTATAAAAAACATGGTATAATAAGCATGTTTGTCGATGTGAACGTCATGCCAGCCAAGCAATCTTTCGAGCAATGTCCATAGCATCATGACAATGGTGAAAATAATGCCCCATTTAATTTCGATACTAAAATTTTTCATGGTATAGAATTAATTAGATTGTGTTAAAGGTCCTTCCCATAATACCTGCTCTATAATCCAGCTTCCATTCTTTCTTGACAACAGTACATAGTCCTCTCCCCACCAGGCAGTTATTTTTGCTGCGGCAATTACTTCCTTCACGTCAAGAATAGTTACCTTTTTCGGTGCATCTGCGGGCGGATATTGTTTCTTTTCCTGTACATTTTTCGCGAATGCAAGGGCCTGGTCGAAACTCATATGGATCGCGTCGCCATATTTTCCGCTTTCTTTATCCTTCCAGAAACCAAACTTATTAAGATTAGGGTCCAGTGCCAGTTTCAGCTTTTCTGCATCCCCCTCATAAAAGCCTTCAATATAATTCATACATGTTAGCTCCACAGCACTAATATCCGCAGCTGTTTGAGCCTTCAACTGTAACGAAGACAGAAGACAAAGTGAAAAGAGAATCAATGTGATTTGAGATGAAGTTTTCATAGTAATTGAGCTTTTGAAGTGTTGTTATCAGAAATTAAGATACAAAAAATTACAATGTGATGTTGGAAAGTTAAGGATCCGTGCGCCTCGCAATAAAAAGCTCGACGCCATCTGATTTACCCCTGAGCCTGATGTTTCCAATTTCTTCAAACTCAAAGGCAGCATTACCCTTCATTCCTTCAACAATCTGTCCCGAGACCAGTAAGTCAACTTCATATTCTTTACAACATGCCTGAATACGGGAAGTAGTATTTAAAACATCCCCGGTAAACACAATTTCTTTCTTGATGAGCCCGATTTCACCCGTAGTCACCTGGCCTGAATGAATCCCTGCCCTAAATCCAGGAATGGCTCCAAACTTTTGCTCATACCGGGATTCCTTCTCTTTCATTCCATCGCGGATGTCAAAAAAGCACTGGATACTCTTCAAACTTTCCAATTCATTGCTGCAGGACCATGAAACGATCACCTCGTCGCCCACATACTGATAAATCTCCCCTCCGGACTTCAAAATATGCTCTGTAAGATCACCGTAATACTCGTTTAGAAAATCGAAATACCGTATGTGCCCCAGGCTTTCCGCTATACTGGTGGAAGATCGCATATCAAGGAACATGAATATCCGTTCTTCCTGTTTTGGCCGGTGATATTTTCCGGTCATGTAATTAAGCAGCACATTTTGCCCGAGGTTATCACTGATTTCAGAAATAAATAAAATAATGGTTATACAGGCGCCTGCATATAATACGATACTTACAAATGCGAAGCTCATTAGAAAATCAAACACGCTTGAAATAACTGTCTCGCTGAAAATAGACTGCCCCATTTGGCGTGAGTTTATGAACAACGCTATCAGAAATAACATGATGCAGATGAGGAGGATGTACACCGCTCCCTTTGCAACAACTTTCATGAAAAATGAGGTGCGTTCAAATAGTTTATCCAGAAAAAGCACTTCCGATACCGCAAGTGCCACACCCATCAAAAATCCACCATTCACAGCACCTAAGACTGCGGTAACAAAATCATATTGATTACCGGTAGCCGGGTAAATCGTACTATTTCCCATCAGGCCTTTCTCAATTATGGAAAATAAAAAAGCAAATAAAGCGGTTGCCAAACCAAAGGGAATAACTTTCCTTAAATTTCTTCTTTCAAGGGCTGACAATCTTAGCTTCACCTGGTTTCTGATTTTTTCAATTAAGTTATGCACAAGACTTCTCATTCCGAAAGTTCCGGGAAGAAATTCCTGTCGTTCCTCAAACATGTCGTAACTTTCAACCATCGCTTATTATCCATACGCATAGCTCATCAATGAAAATAATCAGGATTGTCGCCATTATTTCTGCATCCATCTTCCTTTTGGGGATCGCCTTACTGAAGCCTGTAGACAGGACTCCGCTTAAGGAAACGGGACTAATCCAACAGGTCCAGGATTCGATTGCCCAGGCCGACGTGATTTCAGAATCTGATACCCTTCCTTTTCAAGTGTCCTTTGGCCGGGTGAACATCACACCGGAATACTCCATGCCGATGGCCGGATATGCAAGGAGAGATGCGTTCTCAACTGTGCATGACAGCCTGTTCTGCCGGGTAATGATGCTGGAAAAAGGAGGCCACCGACTTTATTTGATTACAGCCGACCTATTGATTTTCCCCGAAGCACTAAAATCAAAAATTAAGCAGTCTGTTTCAGAGGCAGACAATGAAGCCCTCTTTTATTTTTCCGCATCACATACCCATAATGGTCTTGGGGGTTGGGCAGAAGGGCTGGGTGGAGAGTTGATCGCCGGTGAATATCATCCTGAATGGATAAATAAAGTTACTAATGACATCACCCGTCTTGTAAATGAACTTAAGAAACAGGGGATTGAATCGTCGCTGGACTATTTTGAAGCCAATGCCGAACAATATGTACAGAACCGGCTCGTTCGCGGAGCCCCGGTAGATGGCCTTATCCGTGGATTAAAGATTCATCGAAATTCAGGTGACTCCCTCGTGCTTTTCACCTTTTCGGGTCACCCTACATTACTCACCAGGAAAAGCCTTGCACTGTCCAATGATTATCCGGGTGCCACAATCGAGAAATTGGAAAATCGGGGATATTCATTTGCCATGTTCATGGCCGGCATGGTGGGCAGTCACCGCATTACCAACGTGGAAGGGGAAGGTTATGAACGAATCGACAGGCTGGCTCAAATCCTCTCTGACAAAATATCAACTGCGCCAACTCTTTCCCATGTAAAGAACAGTTTTTCCCTGCTGTATTTCGAAATCCCATTCGGCCCGTCTCAGGCTCGGATCGGAAAAAATATCGCCATACGGAACTGGCTTTTCAGTTCCGTTTTACAACCGCTGCAAGGGTCTATAACAGCGGTAAATCTGGGCGGATTAAATATGGTGAGTACTCCATGCGATTTTTCTGGTGAGCTTTACAACCATATCAATCCTGATTCAAAACCTGTATTGATCACCAGTTTCAACGGCGACTATATCGGATATATTACCGAGGATGAACATTATGATCATTCGGAATATATGGAGGTGAGAACTATGAATTGGGTAGGCCCGAACTACGGTGATCATTTTGTTACTATGATCAATCAGTCTCTTGGAAGACTTACGCCCTGAACATCATCATAATTTAAGGCCCTGATTTCAATTTTCTCCTTTTGTGTAAACTTACTGGGAAGTCTTCATGATTTTGAGATAAATTGTATGCTGATTCAATTTATCAAATATGAAAAAACTGTTTATAGTTCTTTTCAGTGTACTGGGTTTTCTGGTATACGGACAGGAAAAATCGGAAAGCGATACAACCGCTGAAAAAAAGGCAACAAAAGAACTTCCGCTGGAGCCTGGAAGAAAAATTCGATTACAAACTACCGAAGGAACCTGGATCTCACTGGATGTTAGCCCCGATGGCAAGCAGATTGCTTTTGACATGATGGGTGATATCTATTTATTACCTGTTTCAGGAGGTAAAGCCACCCAGGTTACTTCTGGAATGGCATTTGATACCAACCCAAGGTTCAGTCCGGACGGCAATTCAATCCTTTTTACTTCAGATAAAAGCGGATCGGAAAATATCTGGACGCTTGACCTCACCGACAAGGAAGCCAGTCCCCATCAGATTACGAAGGATGCTGACAAGTATTACCAGGCGGCAGAATGGACCCCGGACGGAAAATATATTGTTGCTGCAAAAGGTGGACGCGTGCTAAAGCTCCATATGTATCATAAGGACGGCGGGAGCGGAATTCAATTGATCAAAGAGCCGGATGGTCTCCAGGCAATAGAACCTGCTTTTGGTGCAAGTGAGCGATATATCTGGTTCTCACGAAGAAATGGCGCCTGGAATTACAATGCACAAATGCCCCAATATCAAATTGCCACCTATGACAGGGAGACGGGAGAAATGGCCACCCAAACAAACCAGTACGGTTCTGCATTTTCACCGACGCTTTCGCCTGACGGCAAGTGGCTCGTTTATGGAACACGTTACAATACGGAAACAGGACTTATGAAGCGTAACCTGGAAACCGGTGAAGAGTCCTGGCTGGCATATCCGGTACGCCGTGATGATCAGGAGTCAAGGGCACGGTTGGGCGTATATCCGGCGATGTCATTCACACCAGACAGCCAGTCTGTTATTGCTTCCTATGGAGGAAAATTATGGAGAATACCGATAAGCGGCGGCGATGCTGCTGAAATCCCGTTTGAAATTGATGCCGAGTTGGATTTCGGCCCAATGGTTCAGTTCGATTATCCCATCAGTGATGAAAAGGATATGGTAGCAACTCAAATACGGGATGCACAACGGTCTCCTGATGGGAAGAAAATTGCTTTCGCGGCATTCAACAGGCTGTATGTCATGGATTTTCCGGATGGAAAACCAAAGAGACTGACGAATAATGATTTTACCGAAGCAAAACCCGTTTGGTCGGCAGATGGTGAAAGTATCGTATTCACCACCTGGGAAGGAGCAGAAGGAAACATCTATAAGGTTAAGGCTACCGGTGGAAAGCCTGTAAAACTAACCCGTCGCGGAGCGACATACTGGGATCTTGCGTGGGACCCAAAGACAAACCGCATTGTATTTGTTTATGCCGCTGCGCAAGGTTATAAAAATTCTATCCGGCCTTCCGGTTTTGGTTCACAAGCGTTTATTGGCTGGATCAGTGCCGATGGCGGGGAAATCAACACGATCAAATCGGCCGACGGCAGGGAAAATATGCATTTCATTGAATCCAATGACCGGATTTATATGTTCCACAGCGGCAAGGGACTGATGTCCATGCGCTGGGATGGTACCGATGAGAAGGAACACATTAAGATCACCGGGATCATGACCTATCCGTCGCTCAGCCTCGAACATTCGTTGGAAGAAACTCAGACAGAACCTGCACAAAAGCCCAGCAGTGCTGAATATATTACCATGGCTCCTGTAGGTGACCGGGCACTTGCCAAGATCAACAATGATATCTATGTCGTTACTGTGCCTCCGGTTGGAGCAGAGACCGTCACCATTTCAGTTTCAAATCCGGATAATGCGGCATTTCCGGCCTGGAAGCTAACAACCCTTGGCGGAGAGTTTGCCCATTGGAACAGGGATGGAAACTTGGTAAACTTCACCCTGGGAAATGCCTATTTTTCCTATGACCTTGCCGAGTCTGAGAGAATTGAGAAAGAGTTGGAGAAAAAGAAAAAAGAGGAGGCTGAGAAGAAAGAAGAAGAAGATAAAAAAGAAGACTCCGATGAACAGGAGGACGATGGCTACAAGCCTTCTGAAATTCGTGTGAAAGTGGAGGGAGAAAAGGATGTACCTGAAGGCAGGATATTACTCCAGGGTGCACGCGTAATTACCATGAACGGAGACGAGGTAATTGAAAACGGTGATATTCTGATAGAAAATTCCCGGATTATGGCCGTAGGATCTTCTGGTTCGCTGGATGTACCAAGGGGTACAAAAACCATGGATATGAGTGGCAAAACGATTGTCCCGGGTTTTGTAGATACCCATGCACATATGTGGCCAAACTGGGGCCTCCAGAAAAATCAGGTATGGATGTATGCCGCCAACCTGGCCTACGGTGTTACCACAACACGTGACCCTCAAACCTCCACAACCGATGTGCTCACCTATTCAGACCTGGTGGAGACCGGAGAGATTCTGGGGCCCAGGATTTACTCAACAGGTCCCGGAGTAGGATTCTGGTCCTACAATATCAAAAGCCTGGAGCATGCAAGAAACGTCCTGAAGCAATATTCTGAATACTTCAATACGAAAACCATTAAGATGTACATTACCGGTAATCGTCAGCACCGCCAATGGATAATCCAGGCAGCACGAGAGCAGGAGCTGATGCCTACAACGGAAGGGGCGCTTGATATGAAACTGGATCTTACTCAGCTCATCGACGGGTATCCGGGACATGAACATGCCTTTCCCATTTATCCAATTTATAATGACGTGACCCAGCTGGTGGCCAAGGCACAGATGGCATACACACCTACGTTGCTGGTTTCCTATGGAGGTCCGTGGGCAGAAGAGTATTTCTATTCTACGGAAAATGTAGTGAGTGATGAAAAGCTCAACTTCTTTTCACCAAAAGCTGAAATCGACCAGAAAGCACGCCGAAGAAGTGCCTGGTTCATTCCGGAGGAACATATCTTCTCGCGGCACGCAAAATTTGTTGCCGATCTGGTAAAAGAAGGCGGGCTGGCCGGTGTGGGATCGCACGGGCAGCTTCAGGGCCTTGGTTATCATTGGGAACTTTGGGCTATTCAAAGTGGCGGCATGCCTGAAATGGATGCATTGAAGGTTGCGACAATACTGGGAGCAAAAGCCATCGGCCTGAGCAAAGACCTGGGATCAATAGAAGCAGGAAAACTGGCCGACCTGGTGATTATGGATAAAAATCCGTTGGAGAATATCCGGAATACCAATACAATTTCGCATGTTATGAAGAACGGTCGATTGTATGATGGAAATACCCTTGATGAAATTTACCCAAGGGAAAAGAAGGCCCCGGATTTTTACTGGGTACAGGAAGGACCTGATACCATGAGCCTTCCGGGAGAGAAATAAATTATTACTAATCCTATCAAAAATGATAAAAGCCGGTTTGATGGAACCGGCTTTTATTTTATAAGGCATTGATGTTTTAATCATCCATTTTTTTAAGGGCCACCGCATTGATACAATACCGCAAGCCACTCGGCTTGGGCCCATCAGGAAAGACATGACCCAGGTGTGCATCGCAAACATTGCATAGCGTTTCAACACGTGTCATACCAAAGGATCTGTCAACATGATATGCTATTACATTTTCCTTCAGCGGCTGTGTAAAGGATGGCCAGCCTGAACCCGATTCGAACTTTTCGGATGCGTCGAATAATGGCGTTTCACAACAAATACAGGCATACCGCCCGGGCTCAAACAGACTGCACATTTCTGAACTGAACGCACGTTCCGTGCCTTTTTGGCGGGTCACATGATATTCCTCCTCACTTAGCTGAGCTTTCCATTCGGCATCTGTTTTTTCAACACGGCGTTCCGGTTCCGGATTTCCGGATCGGGCTATTTCTAAAATATCATTCCACTTTTGCATATCGTTTCCTTCTATTGCCTAGTAAACCATTTTGCAAAAGAGAATGTTCAGACCTGTCACCGGAAGTTATCAGATTTTCGATATGCTTCAATTACAGCGACTTCGCCTTCTTCCCCTTTCATTGAATTGCCATGCTCCATCCCCACGATTCCCGAAAACCCTTTGGAATGAATATGCCTGAACACATTTAAATAATTGATCTCCCCGGTACCCGGCTCATTTCTGCCTGGGTTATCGCCCACCTGAAAGTACCCAATCTCACTCCAGGCCTTGTCAATATTGGGAATGATGTTCCCTTCCGTAATTTGCTGATGGTAAATGTCAAACAAAATTTTGCATGACGGACTGTTCACTGCCCGGCAAATTTGATAAGCCTGCGGAATTTTTGTCAGAAATTGTCCGGCATGATTAGCCCACCAGTTCAGGGATTCCAGCACCATCACAACACCATGGGGTTCCAGGATCTCGGATGCCATACGTAATGTATCAACAACATTGGCGGTTTGATATGCCATTTCAAGGGAAAGATCCACATATCCGGGGACAACGGTCATCCATTTTGCATTGACACGTTTGGCAACTTCAAGGGAGTCCCGGATATCGGAGAGAAACTTGTCGCGAAGTTCGGGATCACCATTGGTAAGATTAGGCTTACTCCAGCCAATTTCATGGGCTACAAACACACCCATTCTCATATCGAGCCGCTCTAATGTATCCGCAATTTTCTTCTGCTCTTCTACAGGGCGGGATTTCATCCAGTTATCTTCGATAGCCCTGAACCCCTGATCATGCATAAAGGTCAGCTGATCAATAATATCCTTCCCGGCATGTGCCTCAAACATGCCAAAATGCGGTGCGTAATTGAGGTTAAAAGGATCACTGGCCATGGTGCTTTTTTTTTCATTAGAAAAAACATTCGCGCTAAAGGCAGCGCCGGGTACTGCAAGGGCGGCTGCCTTGTTAAAATTTCGTCTGTTCATAATCACATTTTATACTTACTAACTCCAGGTACCGGAACGGGATAAAAGCCGTCTGCATCCGGCATAACAGGTGCGGCATCATTGAAACTCTGAATATCCGGTACAAGCTTCAGGTTTGTGGCCAGTGCCTCGTCCCATGAAATCTGCTGCCCGGAATAGGTTGCCATTCTTCCCAGAATGGCAGACATGGTGCTGTCGATTCCATGTGTCGTGTCATCGTGGTCATAAGCACCTGCCCTGATGGAAGCGAATAATTCATTATGCTCTTCCTGATAGGGATTTATATCTTCTCTCCCTTCATGTTCATAAATTGTTGAACCCGAACGTGACCGGATCAACCCAATATTTTCACTATTTACCAACACTGAACCCTTCGTGGTTTGAAATACCTCCTCCACACGATTCATACAACCGGGCTGGTGACGACACTGGCTCGAAATTACCTGACCTTCGGGATAGACGAACTCTACAAAATGGTGATCAAATATTTGTCCGTACTCTTTTCCTGTGCGGACTTCCCTGCCCCCCATGCCCTGAGCTGAAACCGGGTGTGCCCCGATAAACCAATTCGCCACGTCGATATTGTGAATGTGCTGCTCCAGAATATGGTCTCCGCAAATCCAGTTAAAATAGTACCAGTTTCGAAGCTGATATTCAACTTCTGTATACTCGGGTTTTCTTGGGTTTACCCATACTCCGGAACTATTCCAGTAAACCTGCCCGGATACGATTTCTCCGGCAGCATTCTCATGAAGCCGTTTTAACACTTCGCGATAGCTGCGTTGATAATGACGCTGCAATCCAACCACCACATTCAGTTTTTTGCTTCTCGCCACTTTTGCCGCCTCCATCACTGTTTTTATCCCCGCAACATCCGTAGCCAGCGGTTTTTCCATGAACACATGCTTTCCCTGGTTCACGGCATATTCAAAGTGCAGCGGGCGGAATCCAGGAGGTGTTGCAAGGATCACAACATCTGCCATATCGATTGCCTTCTTATACGCATCGAACCCAACGAATGCGGTATCATCCTTCACCATCATTTTTCCCGATTTACCATATTTAGCTGTAAGACCTGTGCGGCTCGATTCGAGGCGGTCCGGGAAAATATCAGCCATCGCCACGATCCGTACCCCTTCGTCAGCCTCCATTGCCTGAGCAGCAGCTCCGGTACCACGCCCTCCGCAGCCTACCAGGGCCACTTTTATTTCGTCCTTGGCTGCCACGAATGCACTTGCCGATAGCGGAAGAGCGGAGGCCAGCACTCCGGCCCCGGCGATACGCACGGTGTCAATACAAAATTCTCTTCTGGACTGATGTCGGTTTTTTTCTGATTTCATAACTTCTTCTTTAATAGTCATTGATTGGGGAAATTCTGAAACGCTCCCATTCTGTTTCAGGTGGCGTTTCTTTTGGTCGCACAATTCGAAACCCAACGTGCAGGGCATCGGTATGCCACCATAAACTTTTAGGAAATTGAGGGTCCCTTTTTTTCCAGGAAGGGTCTGAATATATACGGGCTGCCGATCGCAATACCTCAGGATCATCCATCCATGAACCCCCGCGCACTACATGGGGATATAATTCTTCCTGATTGTTGAGCGGATTTTCCGCGCCGGCTTCCAAGGTTTTATAATATTCGGGATCATATGAGTCGAGTACCCATTCGGCTACGTTTCCATGCATATCGTACAAGCCCCAGGGGTTGGGCTCTTTCATTCCGCCCCTGTTGAATGTGCCATTGCTGTTTTCTCCATACCATGCATAGACTCCTATCTCGTCAGGATCGTCAAAGGAATATGGAGATGTGGTTCCGGCCCGGCTTGCATATTCCCACTCAGCTTCAGTAGGCAAGCGATAGAAACGTCCTGTTCGAGCAGTGAGCCATTCACAAAAAACGCTGGCTGCATACTGCGTTACGTTCACCACAGGGTGTCCGGGCTTGTTAAAATTTACATACGGCATAGTCGCCCCTGAAACTCCGTCGACATCAAGTTTGATATCACCGGGTTGTGGATGGGGCTCATCGTCGCGGTTACGATATAAAAATATTTCAAATTGGTCCCATGTTATTTCCATAGTACTGATCCAGAAATCATCGACCATTACTTCATGTACAGGACCTTCATCGGGATTTCTTCCTGGTTCATCGGGTGGACTTCCGGCCGGGTATTTTCCACCGGGCAATGCTTTCATTTCGATCTGAAGTTCTGTCCCGGGAATAATTTCTGAATAATCCTCAAACCCATTGCTGGGATCAGGATACTCTCCCTGAAAGAAAAAAAACAGGACCAGCAATAAACTACCTGGAATCCCGGCATTTCTTGCTAACCCCTTAATTCTACCATTATTCATTTTTTGCACTTTCAGCAATCTCATTCAACCGATCCTTAATTTGTTCTCTGGAAAGTGAAATTCCCCTTACTATTACATAAGCGGGATTTTTGAGGTTCGCTAAATTTTCTAGCGGGTTGTTATCCAGCAATACCACATCCGCACTTGCACCTTCTGTAATTTCTCCAAACTTCCCTTCCATTCCGAAATAAACAGCAGGATTCAGGGTGCCCGACTGTAGCGCCTGTAACGGCGTGATACCCGCTGAAATCATTCCCTGCAATTCATGATGAATGGAAAATCCGGGTACATTAAACACCTGTGGAGCATCGGATCCCAGCAACAACCCATGGCCATTTTGCTGAAGTGCAAGCAATAGCTGTCGTCGAATCGCATTGAACCGTTCCCACTTGTCGGCATCATACTCCGGATCATTGATCAGGTTTTCCTTGCTTTCTCCCCATGCTGCCAGAATTGACGCCGGCATATATTTCATTTCTTCTTCTTCCAAGTATTCATTGGCCGGGGTAGGTGAAAACCATCGGTCAAATAAACTTTGTGTAGGAACCACCCAGACATTATGTTCCGCACTGAGCGATACCAGTTCCGGAATTATTCCGGTATCCGCCAGATCCGTAAAATTATAACCGAAAAAGCCATTGGCATTTGGGTCTACATCTGCGTTCTGCGGAACCAGTCCTTCTATAAATCCGTCGATGTGATCTACACTCATATAATTACTTTCGAGGGCATGCCTGATGCCAACATCCACCGGAACATGACCGGCAAATGGGATTCCAACCTCATTGGCTGTTTCGATCATTTTATCAAACACTTCACGCTTGATACCGGGATGAATCTTGAGAAAATCGTAACCGGCATTCTGATATTCACGAACCTTTTTTTCGGCCTCCATGGGTGTTGGAACCGTATTCCCGTTCATTGACGGACTAGCGGTATAAATTCGCGGACTTAATACTTCGTTACTCGCTGCACGTTCCCGCAAAACAAGATGTTCCGGATGACCCAGCATTCCACGTATGGTTGTAATGCCATTCGAAAGGTAGAGAAACAATGTTTCTTCCATATCCTTTCGCCCCCAGTCTGGAGAAGGGATATGAGCGTGCATTTCTGCAAGACCCGGTATTAAGTATTTGTTGGTACCATCGATGACAGCGGTAAGATCAACATCCGGCTTTGAATCTGTAATCTGACTGATCTCTGTTCCCTTTATAACAACGTACCTGCCGGCTAATATTTCACCGGATCGAATATCGATTACATTCACGTTGGATATAAGGATTCCTTCTTCCTTAACTTTGCTTTGTCCGCAGGAAAGGCAAAGACCAAAAATGCCAATGGCTACACCAAAGGTTACCAGGGCTTTCAATTTTTGTAGTGGTTTCATTGATTCGTGTTAATTCGACCTGCCGGAAGCAGAATTTTGTTAATTTACAAAAAAGAACATTATGAAACTTGTCAGCATTCTACTGATATTGTTGATCCCCGGATATAAAGGAATGACTCAGAAAATTCCATACGACGCAATTCCAGCAGCCCCTGAGCAATATGATGTGGGTACTGTCCTGGCCAGAATGACCGATGGTCTTGGTTACCGCTATTACTGGGCTACCGCAGACCTTCGTGATGCTGACCTGAATTATATCCCTTCGGAAGGATCCCGTTCCACCCTTGAAACGATGGAACACATTCACAGTCTTGTAATTGTAATTCACAACACGTTGACCGGCGAACCCAATATCAGACCTGAGAAGCCTTTCGGCCTGAATTATGAAGCGTTGCGGTCTTCCACACTGGAATTATTGAAGTTGTGTTCGGATAAAATGAAGGAGACAAAAGATTACAATTCGCTGCCCGTTGTTTTTAAAATGGGAGATCGAGAAAGCTCCCTCCCGTTCTGGAACATAATCAATGGTCCGCTTTCCGATGCAATTTATCATACAGGACAAATCGTTTCATTCCGCAGAGCATCAGGAAACCCGATAAACCCGGGAGTAAATGTTTTTACAGGACGGACTGCCGATCAATGACATTCCCTTTCAATTATCTTGTTGAGATTCAGTACCTGGGTTTCAGGTTTCACGGCTGGGCAAAACAGCCTGACGTTAAAACCGTGCATCACATGATTGACCGCACCATCGCCTATGTCCTGGGTCATGAAAAATTCAAGACATTAGGTACCAGCCGTACCGATGCACTGGTATCGGCAGTACATTCCGGCTTTCAGCTTTTTCTTCACGAGCCCATTGATGAGGAAAAATTCATCAGAGCTTTCAATAAAAATCTTCCGAATGATATTCGGGCATTGGGTATGCAGTCGGTTGACAGCTCGTTTAATATTATTCAGAGTCCTAAGTTGAAGGAATATGTTTATTTATTTCACGATGGAGAAAAAGGACACCCTTTTTGTGCGCCTTTCATGGCATATTTCCCGGGAAAACTGAACCTTGAGCTAATGAATGAAGGCGCGCGCAGGTTAAAAGGCAAACATCATTTCATAAACTATACAACAAAACCTTCTCCAGATACCAATTTTGACCGTGAAATAACCGATGCGGAAATTCGAGAAAATGACCTTTTCAGCGGAAGCTTTTTCCCCGGGAACAGTTTCCTCTTTCATGTGAAATCCGCGGGGTTTTTGCGACACCAGGTTCGCCTTATGATGGGTCAGCTTGTGCAGCTGGGCAGGGAGATGATTTCGATGGATGAGTTTGTTCACTCCCTTGACAACAAAAATGCCGCGCCATTCAGCTTTATTGCACCGGCTTCGGGTCTGATTCTGTGGAAGATTGACTTTTGTTTATAATATTTTGAAAGTTAATGCTTTATGCCGGTTACAAATAATGCTCAAGAGGTAATATATAACGCAAAAATATCATGAATAGGATATTTTGATAAGGTAAAATCATTAACTAGCTTGAATAAAATTTATGTCGGCCCAGCCCCAATACGAAACGAAAACACCCCGAATGAAAAAAGACTGGATTGAAATACTTCACTGTCCTGTAACTCAACAGGACCTCCGTGAATTATCTGCGGAAGAAATTCAACAAATCAATGAAAAGATTAAAGCTGGCCAATGCTGGAACCGTGATGGCTCTCCGGCAACACTGGAATTAACCGAAGGCTTTATCACTGTAGACGGATCCTTTATTTACCCGGTTATCAATGGAATTTCCGTACTCATGAAGGAAATGGCGCTCACTACCAGGAAAGAAGGTATTGAGACGCAGTCCCTGCACGACAAGAAACAGTTGGTAAAAGATTTCTACGATGGAAAGGGATGGTCAAAAAATGAGGAGGGCCATTACGAGGATGCAGTAATCTTTGAGGACCTTCGAGATGTTTCAAAGGAATATATCAGTAATTGCCATAACAGGCTCGGAAGATATATTCATCCGAAAGGCACTTATCTGTTAGATGCGGCTTCAGGGCCTATACAGTTTGATGACTACCTTCAATATTCAGAAGATTATAAATACAGAGTCTGTGTAGATCTTTCTTTTCAGGCATTATCTGAGGCCCGTAAAAAAATTGGGGATAGGGGAATTTTTCTGCTGTGTGATATGACAAACCTCCCGATTAAGGAAGGATGTATCGATAGCTTTGTATCGATCAATACAATTTACCATATTCCGAAGGATGAGCAGATGAATGCAATTCGGGAATTATATCGGGTTCTTTCTCCGAATGGTAAAGGTGCGGTTGTATACGAGTGGTATAAGTATTCCCCATGGATGAATTTCTGGTTGTTGCCCAAACGTGGCTGGAATTATCTTTCCAACAAGCTCAATAAATTAAGTCCTGCTGTTAAAGGGTCGGGCAGTGGACTTTATTATTACGTGCACCCGTATGACGAGTTGAAAAAACACCTTGGTATACCGTTCAAAGTTGGGGTTTGGCGAACCGTAAGTGTCGACTGGATGAAGATTTATATTCATGACTCACTCTTCGGTAAAAAAATTCTTGACTGGCTTTACAAAAATGAAGAAGCCAATCCTGAAAAGTATGGTATGAAAGGTGAATATCCCATTTTGGCATTTGAAAAGCCGGCATAAGCACTTTCCGCTGTTAAAATAAAAGCCCGTTGGAACGGGCTTTTTAATTGATGATCATACGGGCGACTTTTCCATTGCCCGCCAGCCAGGCCGACTTTCCTGAAGGTGCGAAGCGCAGGGTATAGAAATCCTCATCTGATATCAGCTGCCAGTGCGCGCCTCCGTCTGCTGAATAGGTAATTCCGGGAATGCCAACCGCTATTAAACCTGATCCTTCTGATCCGGGTACATAGCGAATACAGGAGCGATAGCCAGGACCAATGCTGTCGGAAATAAGATTCCATGTTTTTCCACCATCGGAAGTAATCGCCTTATTCGAAGATGAGTTGGTTTTGCTTTCCCAATCACCGCCGAAAATGATTCCGTTTTTTTCATCATAGAAATCTACAGAAAATATTCCGGTCATCGTTCCACCCTGGATAATGGGTGTATCATATATATCCCAGGTTTTACCCATATCCGGACTGTGGTATATGCGGGCGGTTCCGCCGCCGGTGCCAATCCAGATATTTGTACCAACGGTAGCAATATTGGTATTGCTTGCCGCAAATGCTCCCTCACCTGTTCCGGCCGGAGGCAGATTATCACATGGGAGCTTTGACCAGGTATGGCCACCATCTTCGGTAAGGATTACGGAAATACAACCGTCTACCGGATCCCCCATTGCCACACCGTTGCCTCCATCCATAAAGACCATGGCATCATAAAAAACCCCATCCCCTGATTCGGTATAAACGAGCTCCCAGGTATTTCCGTGATCATCGGATCGGTACAGGAGCGCTGGTGAAGCGACACTCAAAAGGAAAATGGAC
Source organism: Cyclobacteriaceae bacterium (assembly GCA_050289805.1). GTDB lineage: Bacteria > Bacteroidota > Bacteroidia > Cytophagales > Cyclobacteriaceae > JAUILA01. The sequence continues at coordinate 37,984 of JBNKGL010000004.1, read as the reverse complement.
TCATCCGTTGAGGCAATTGCCCTGAACTCCGGATAGATACCTTCATTTTGAATACTATCGTGGGTCCAGGTTTTTCCGCCATCTTCCGTAAAGCCATATTTGCCATTCGCGCCTGCATACCATACCTCAAGATCATCAACAACTTCAAGTGCACGAATACTGGTGTTGACTGGAAAACGTTCAATCTTTACATCCAGAAAAGAAGATTTCCCGGATTCAACCGGTTTTTGATTACAACCGGCAAGTATCAACAGACAAAGGAATACTAATGAAGTGTTTTTCATTCAAGCATGACTCTTGGATCGAAAAGAGTTTGAATACTATGGATCTTTCCGCCCTTAATTACAAAGAGATGTCCCATATCAAGAATCTGACCCCCTGATAACCTTACCTGTATATGGGAGAATACATTTTTACCGTCAATTATGTCTTTCACGGCATGATACTGCGCATTTGAAAAGGATGCCGCTACATCCCCCAGGAAATCGTATACAACGTCCCTGCCTTCAAGTGTGCCGGGCACAAGTGGCCCTTTTAATGTTACATTTTTTGAAAGAGGAATATTTTCAACTTCATTGTTGAATATTCCTTCAAAATAATAATCCAGTGTATTTAGTATCTTTTTTCGCTTACCTGAGTCACTCATGATTGTTTTTACTATTCGTTTTTCCGACGCCTTAAATTAGCAACAATCGAATAGAAATTCGGCATGTTTCAAATGGAAATGCATGGAGGTCATCACTGTTGTGTGTGTAAACGAGCACAGATGGATGCGAATGACTTCAAAAAACAGAAAATCATTGTTGATTTTATGGCATTCCATCTGAAACTACCCCGGAAAAAAGGAATTATTTCACAGGAATAATCAACCAAGCTGCAGAATCCTTGTTCACAAGTCATACCATTTGAAAGTGATTTAACTAACTTTGCAGCTTTGTGAAATCAGTCGATCTGTTAAAATTCTACAAGACTGACAGCCTCGTGCAGTCAATAGCCTCGGAAATCAAGGTGAATGAGGACCACTGTGTCTTATTGAAGGGGTTTGCGGGAAGTCTTGACAGCGTTCTTCTTTCCTCATTGTATCAGTTAAATTATCAGAATCACCTCATTGTTCTTCATGACAAGGAAGAAGCGGCATATTTTCACAATGATCTGCAGAGTCTTCTCCCCGGTAAAGAAATCCTTTTTTTTCCCACAAGTTATAAACGCCCGTATGAGTTTGAGGAAACTGAAAACGCCAATGTCCTTATGCGTGCGGAGATTCTGAACCGGATCAATCATAAAGCATCAACCGGCGAATTGATTGTCACTTATCCCGAGGCCCTGACCGAAAAGGTTATCAATAAGAAATCACTGCTGCAGCATACGTTCAGTGCCCGCGTAGGCGAGAATGTGGATATCCCGTTTTTAAGCGACCTCCTGTTATCCTATGACTTTGAGAAAACAGATTTCGTTTATGAAGCAGGTCAGTTTGCCGTACGGGGTGGAATTATTGATATTTTCAGTTATGCTCATGACCTGCCTTTCCGGCTTGAACTTTTTGGAAATGAAATCGAAAGCATACGTACTTTCGATCCTGAATCGCAGTTATCCGTTGACTCTGTTAAGGAGATTAACCTGATACCCAATATCCAGACCCGCCTGGTCCAGGAACTGCGCCAGGGTTTTATTGATTTTCTTCCGAATAATACCAAATTCTGGGTGAAGGATATGGAGCAGACTCTTGATGTCCTCCGGGCTTATTTTGAAAAGGCTACTTCAGATTTCGAGAAAATCATAGAAAAAGGTGCTGCCGATCCTATCGTTCTTCAGCCGTCAGATCTTTTTGAGACCCCTGAAAGTCTTTTGAAACAACTTGAAGGGCTGGTGAAGATTGAATTCGGGCAACGGGTGTATTTTAAAAATTCGAAGGTCTTCGAATGGAGCAGCGAACCACAGCCTTCGTTTCAGCAAAATTTTGAGCTTCTTGCTGAAAACCTGGAAGAAAACCAGACCCACGGAATCACCACGATCATTTGCGCCGAAAGTGACAAGCAACGGGACAGGCTCCGCCGAATATTTGACGAGGTGAGTCCGGGAATTGAATTCCATGAGTTACCGCTCGGGCTACGCCAGGGGTTTGTCGATCATAATGTAAGAATCGCCTGCTATACCGATCACCAGCTTTTCGAACGGTTCCACCGGTACAAGGTCAAGAAAAAGTATTCAAAATCGAAGGCCCTTACACTTCGCGAGCTGAAAACCCTTCAACCCGGCGATTTCGTTACTCACATCGACTACGGAATCGGAAAGTTTGCAGGCCTGGAGAAGCAGGAGGTAAATGGCAGGGAGCAGGAGGCCATTCGACTGGTGTACCGTGATGATGATCTGCTGTACGTAAGTATTCATTCATTGCATAAAATATCCAAGTACAGCGGAAAGGAAGGTATACCGCCGGCCATTAGCAAACTGGGATCCCCTGAATGGGAAAATAAAAAGAAAAAAGTCCGCAAGAAAGTCGCTGATATCGCAAAGGATTTGATTGCGCTGTATGCCCGCAGAAAGAACGCTCCCGGATTTGCTTTCACCCCGGATAGTTTTCTACAGGCGGAACTGGAGTCTTCCTTTATTTATGAGGACACGCCGGATCAGGCAAAAGCCACTGCCGACGTGAAGGACGATATGGAACAGCAACACCCCATGGACAGGCTGGTTTGCGGGGATGTTGGTTTTGGAAAAACAGAAGTCGCGATTCGGGCTGCCTTTAAGGCAGTGACCGACGGGAAACAGGTTGCCGTGCTTGTTCCAACCACGATTCTTGCAATGCAGCATTACAGAACTTTCAGGGAACGTCTCCATAATTTCCCGATTACCATAGAATATATCAACCGGTTTCGGAGTACTGCCGAAATACGGGAAACACTCAAAAGGGTTGCCTCAGGGGAAACCAATATTTTAATCGGTACTCATCGGATAGTTAGCAAGGATGTAAAGTTTAAAGACCTGGGGTTGATGGTCATTGATGAGGAGCAGAAATTCGGCGTGAAGGTGAAAGACAAATTAAAGGAAATGCGCGTGAATGTAGATGCCCTTACACTCACCGCAACACCAATCCCCCGAACACTCCATTTTTCACTGATGGGCGCACGGGATCTTTCGGTAATTTCAACACCGCCACCGAACCGTCAACCGGTTACTACTGAGGTGCACACATTCAATGAGGAAATTGTACGGGATGCCATAAGCTTTGAATTACGAAGAGGCGGACAGGTGTTCTTTGTGCACAATCGGGTAAATGACATCGAAGAGGTGGCCAATATTATCCTGCGACTGGTGCCTGATGCCAGGATCGGCGTTGCCCATGGCCAGATGGATGGAAGCAGGCTCGAAAAAACGATGGTCCGGTTCATAGAAGGTGAATACGACGTCCTGGTTTCAACGAATATCATTGAATCCGGACTGGATATCCCGAATGCAAACACCATCATAATTAACCAGGCTCATATGTTTGGTCTCTCAGATTTGCATCAGATGCGCGGCCGTGTTGGACGTAGTAATAAGAAAGCGTTCTGCTACCTGCTCACGCCGCCTTCAATCGGCCTTTCTTCCGATTCACGCAAAAGGCTGGCTACACTCGAGGAATTTTCAGAGCTGGGCGACGGCTTCAAGGTAGCGATGCGCGACCTTGATATTCGCGGAGCAGGGAATTTACTGGGGGCGGAACAGAGCGGATTCATTACAGACATTGGATTTGAGATGTATCATAAGATCCTTGACGAAGCCGTTCAGGAATTAAAGGAGACTGAATTTAAGGATCTCTTTGCCAAAGAGCTTAGCGAATCAGCCAAACATCTCGTGCCCGATTGTACGATAGAAACCGACATGGAATTGATCATTCCGGATAATTATGTCGATAATATTTCCGAACGTCTCAGTCTGTATTCAACGCTGGATAACCTGAAAGATGAGTCAGAGCTTGGTTCATTCCTGATTTCTATGAAAGACCGGTTTGGTCCTATCCCTGATTCAGTGAAGGATCTGGCGGAAACTGTACGATTACGATGGCTGGCTGAAGACCTGGGATTTGAAAAATTGACGCTGAAGAGCCAAAAATTAAAGGGGTATTTTCTGTCCTCGGACAATGAAGCTTATTTTAAGTCGGATATATTCGGATCTGTTCTTTCCTATATTCAGCAGCATCCAAAAAAATGCAGGATCAAGGACACCCGTGGTCGTTTAATTCTGATGGTGGATGAAGTAGAACATGTGGAAGAAGCGATTCAGATCCTTACTGATATGAAGGGTGTAGAATCAATTGCTGAGAAATGACATGTTCACATCGATTTCATCGAGATACGGTGTCAATTCCATAATCTCATAGAAAGCAAAAATACCGATCACTCTTTTATGGGGTGGAGAATAGGTTACTTCCACATAAAATCCCTCCATGTGATACAAATAAAATTTTAGTCCGCCATCCGACCTGTGTGCCAGGTAGTCACCAAATATCGACACATAATCGCATTGTCGCTCGAATGGTAAAGTTTGAAAGTCGTCAATCGTAATCATACAAAAAGTGTTTGCACGGTATATTGACAATTCCATGCCAATCGGTAAAAACCGCCTTTATTGTATGATTAGGTAGATTCTTGCAGCAGATGATTCCCAAATTGGGAAAAAACGTCTAATTATGAGACGTCAGAAGCTCATTAATTCCTTGAATCGCTGGGTTTGTCGCCGGCTAACATCCACTTCATGCCCGCCTTTCATATAAATCTTGATACTTCCGCTGAACCATGGTTCTATGCGGTCTACCCATTTGAGATTAATGATCTGTTGACGGTTTGCACGAAAGAATGTTTTTGGATCCAGGCGGGTTTCAAGGTAATTCAGGGTCCGCGGGATCATGGGTCGCTGATCCTCGAAGTATATTTTGGTATAATTGCCATCGACCTCAAACAAACGAACATTGGCCAACTGTACAAACCAGCAGCGGTCACCGTCCTTCACAAACACCTGGTCATCAATTCCCATTCGCTCACCTTCAAAGGATTCCTGTTTATCCTTACGCTCAACAACCTTATTGATTGCTCCCGCCAACCGGTCTTTTTGAACCGGTTTTAAAAGATAATCAAGTGCGTTGAATTCAAATGCCTTGATCGCATACTCATCGTAGGCAGTGGTAAAGATGACATCCGGTGTGGCATCCAGCTCTTCCAGTAATTCAAATCCATTTTTGCCGGGCATTTGGATGTCGAGGAAAATCAAATCCGGCTTATCCGTCTCAATCTTCTCCATTGCCTCTATGGCATTTGCCGCTTCACCAACGACCTGAACATTGTCGAAATCTTTCAAAAGTCGTTTCAGTTCATTCCGGGCTAATCTTGAATCATCAACTACTAGGGCTTTCATGTGTTTATTTATTTAATGGTATGGAGAAAGAGGCCGACACAAACTTATCGTCCATGTTTTTAATTGTTAGGTCAGACAATTTACCAAAAAGTAATTTCAACCTGTCGGAAGCATTCCTTAATCCTATTCCGGTGCCCTGGATTCCTTCCTTAAGCTGACCTGTATTGATGACCTCTACGATCAGGTGATCCTGGTTAAGGCTTGATTTAATATTAATAAGGCCTCCCTCCGGCAAATTTGAAATTCCATGTTTGATGGCATTCTCTACAAGCAATTGAATCGCCATGGGCGGAATCATCATTTCCAGCGTCTCAGGTTTAATCTCCAGTTTGTAATGCAGCCGGTCCTCATACTGGATTGATTCCAGGTTGAGGTAATTTTGAACTATCTCAAGCTCATCCTCAAGGCTTACGCGCTCCTTATTGTTAAATTGAATGCTATAGCGCAACAGTCCCGAAAGGTGCGTAATCATATCCCGGGCTTTTTCAGGGTTTTCAATGACCAGGGACCTTATATTATTCAGGCTGTTGAAAATAAAGTGCGGATTTACCTGAGATTTCAACGCGATAAGTTCGGCATCCTTCACTGCGGCTTCCAGTTGCCACTTCTCCACTTCGCTCTGCTTATAGTTTACGAAGAGCTGGAAGATAAAATAGATCATGGACCATGACAGAACAACTATGGATAGGTTCATGGTTATGACCAGCACTATGGCAAGGGTGAGCGGTTTGTCTTCCTCAGCGGGAAAATAATAGGAATTGATCGGCAGAACGATAACCGCCCACAGCATTGCAATCAGGATTGAAGCCAGCAAAATCCGAATGGCAAGGTTGGTGAGGGATAGGTTGAGCCATTGCTTGCGCTTTATATAACCCCTGAAGATATGCGTTAGAATAAAGCCTACCAGGGTCACATTAATATAACCGGCAATTACCGGCCAGCTAAAGGAAACAAAATATGCTGCGACCGCAGTTTGTATGATGAAAAAGCCTCCCCAGCCGAATGCCTGCGACAGCCAGTACAACTTTTCTCTTTTTATATGTGTTAATACCTGCATAGGAGTTACCTCTTGTCGACAAACCGAATATAGGTTACTACAAGATTAAAAGAAATCCTGTAATGATCGTTCTGAGATTGCATATGCGGTTTATTAAACCCCTTAATGGTTAATATAGGACATCACTCCGGTGAAGTTTACACGAACGATATAATATTTTTTAATTTTTTAAGTTATAACATTGCCCCAAAGGCCTGAAAATTAAGTCATCAGGGTGCATTAATGTCAAAAACCGTTCAAAAACACATATTTTGTTACGTGGTATGACAATTCTGAAATAGAAATACTATTTTGGCTTTCCGTTAGATCAAAAATACCTGACGGTAAAGCTTTTTTAACGAGAATTAAATTTTTTTAAATAAACAAAACAGGTATGAAATTTACTGCCAGCTTTTTAAAAGGTGCTTTTTTAGTTGTAGGTAGTTCCGTCATCCTCTCTTCTTGTTTTGTGGGAGGGAAAAGTCGACCGACTAGCGTTCACCCAGGTGCGGTGAGTACAGCGACAGGACTTGCTTACAATGATGAAGACAACAATGGATTTATGGTAAATCCATATAGTGGTCAGCCCGAAGGGCCCAACCTCGTATTTATCGAAGGTGGACGGGCTGTTGTAGGATCCTACGAAGAAGATGTGATGAACAGACGAGACAACATCGAAAGAACTGTTTCCGTTGCTTCTTTTTACATGGACGAAACAGAAATTGCGAATATTCACTGGTTGGAATATCTCCACTATTTGAATGTTTCAGATTCATCGCGTGAAGTTTATCTCGCAGCGCTTCCTGATACAACTGTATGGGAAGAACGATTAGCGTATAACGACCCGTATACGGATCATTATCTCCGTTATCCTGGTTTCCGTTATTTCCCTGTCGTAGGTGTGAGCTGGGTTCAGGCGAATAATTATTCAGAATGGCGTACAAGAGCTGTTAATATGAAGCTGGCTGAAGATGCCGGTGAGGAATATGCTGAAACAGACGGACGTATTCCATTGGAATCAGGTGTTGTACTGCCTAACTACCGCCTTCCTTCAGAGGCAGAGTGGGAATATGCGGCAACAGCGCTTATTGGAACCCAGTGGCTGGATGAAAACCAGACGCATCAGCGAATTTATCCATGGGATGGTCACGCATTGCGTAATCCTTATGGTAAGGAAATGGGATATTTCCTTGCGAACTTCAAGCGTGGTCGCGGTGACTATGCCGGTATCGCAGGAAAGCTGAACGATGGAGCATTGATCACATCCTACATCTATGAATTCCCTCCGAATGATTTCGGTCTTTACAACATGGCTGGAAACGTTAGTGAATGGGTACTGGACGTTTATCGCCCTATGTCATTCCAGGATTTTGACGATCTGAACCCTATTCGTCGGGATGGTTACATGGATGAAACGATTAACCCTGTTACCGGAGAGGTTTATTATAACAGTGATGAGGAAACGAATCCTGAAGGATTTACTTCACTGATTACCGATAAAGCCCGTGTATATAAAGGCGGTAGCTGGAAAGATGTGGCATATTGGTTATCTCCCGGAACCAGAAGATATTTGGATCAGGACTCAGCGACAGCTACTATCGGCTTCCGTTGTGCAATGATTCGCGCTGGCTCGAATTATTAATCATAATATTTATACCTGAAAAAATCCTTCACCTGTACCAGGTGGGGGATTTTTTTTATACTGTCGCCAGGCAAATAATGCCAACGCTGCTTGCTCCGCCTTCCAATAGCCTCTGAGCACAGGTTTGAAGGGTCGCCCCTGTAGTGACCACATCATCTACGAGTATTGTGGAGCCGGAAATTGGCTTATTAGTGCGATATATGCTGTTTTCAAGGGCGTACAGACGTTTGATTCGTGACCTGCCGGTCTGGGATTGCCATGTGCCGCCTCTTTTAAGCAAACCCGTGTCAACCGAAAGCCCGGATGTCAGGGAAATTCCCCTGGCCAATTCTTCAGCCTGGTTAAACCCCCTGCTCAAATGCCTTACCGGGTGTTGAGGTACCGGAACCAGTATACCCGAGAAGTGGCCCGATACCTGAAATCCTATATCCTTCCCTATCTTTTCACACAGGTCCCTTCTTCCCTCATATTTTATGGAATGAACAATACGCTGTACTCTTCCATGCTGGATAAAACGCCAGTGAATATAGTGGCAGGCCAGCGGGAACAGGAATTTTTCGCTAAAGGCTTTAGAAACAATATCTGAAGGACGCTTGAGGCTTGTCTGGCAGTGTAAACAAATCCCAGTCTCTCCGGTCATGAGCAAACGCCGGCAGGCTACACATTTTGGCGGAAAAATGACTGAAAGAATATCAGGCAGCATTCGTTGCTTATTTGATATATTTGTTAAAAAGGCTCTATGAGTAATCAAGTAGAAGAATTCAACGGATACCGGCAACGGATGAATGATGAAATTTTATCCGCCGACAATAAGGTATTAAAACGGTTATTTAACCTTGATACCAACACCTATGCAGACGGGGCATTAAGCAGTCAAACCAAGGAATTGCTTGGACTTGTTGCCTCGATGGTTTTGCGTTGTGATGACTGTGTAAAATATCATCTTCTGAAATGCCATGAGCTGGGCTTTACCAAGGAGGAGATGTTCGAGGCATTTGCCGTTGCCAACATTGTAGGGGGTACGATTGTTATTCCTCATCTGAGAAGAGCAGTAGATTTCTGGAATGAGTTGGAAAACAAATCATGATTAAAAAAGACCTGAGCCTGGAAAAAAGCTGGCAACAGTTATTGGACGAGTTATCTCATTTAATAGGTAAGCGACCGGGAGATCTTAATGGAGTTTTATTTCTCATCGGGGTTCAGGAACTGGGTAAGGGAAAACACCACTTCAGCAAAGAAGAAAAGCAGGACCTGATGCACATTGCAATTTGCCGTGTATTAAGCGCATCCGGTTTTTATGAGTTGGAAGGACTCGATGAAGAAGGCTGGCCTCATTGGAAACTTGTTAAACCGCTTCCTCACTTCGACCTGTTGGAACAGGAGAAATTACTTAAAATCCATGTAATTGATTATTTTAAGGAAGAATATGGTATACTGCCGGTTATAAATGATGAGGGGAACAAAGAATTCTGATTTTACGTAATAGAAGTACGCCTGATGGAAGGAGTTGACAGACATATTAATCAGAAAATCCAGCGATATAAACGCCGGTATTATTATCGGTTGTTATTGCAGGGGATTCTGCTGGGTGCGGGTATACTGCTAAGTATATTCATACTCGTTATTTTGCTGGAAGCACTTTTCCATTTTAGCTCTGCAGTCCGGGGTATTTTGCTCTTCACCCTTGTAGGAACCTTCATTTTCGTTTGCATAAAATATCTTGGAACTCCAGTGCTGGTATTATCAGGTATAAAAACAGGCATGAGCGAGACTGAAGCGGCCCAGAGTATTGGAAAATACTTTCCCGGGGTTGGTGATAAGTTGTTAAACCTTTTGCAGTTGCAGCAGGAGGCTAATGGCTCAAGAGAGTTGGCTGAGGCGGGAATCAGGCAAAAGCTTGAGGGCGTAAATCATCTGGAATTTTCGGAAGCAGTCGATTTTTCACAAAATAAGCCCTTTGTAAAATACGCTATAGTTCCAACAGTCGTCCTCCTTGCCGTCGCGATCATCAGTCCTTCACTCATTCCCGACAGTTCAACCCGCATTCTCAGATTTACCACTGAATTTGTACCCGAGGCTCCGTTTACATTCAATGTAGAAAACGAACGTTTGCGTGCATTCAGGAACGAAGATTTTGAACTTGCTTTCCGCCTGGATGGTGATAACATTCCAGAGCACGCCTATCTTATTGATAAAGACCGGAGAATAAAGCTCTTTCCGGATGCGGCAGGTACTTACCGATATACGTACCGGAAAATTCAGTCAGACCGCCAATTCGCCATTGAAGCAGCCGGATTTACATCTGCTGCAAATGAAATTGATGTGGTGGATCGGCCTGATTTATTAGGTTTTGATGTTTCACTAACGTACCCTGCCTATTTGAACAGAAAAAATGAACGCAGGGCAAACGCAGGAAATTTGCGCGTACCGGAAGGAACGAAGGTAACCTGGATGTTCAACACGCAAACGACGGACAGCCTGTCGATTTTCTTTGGTGATGAGATGATACCAGCCACCGCGCTTGAAAACAATTCTGATGTATTCAGTTTTTCAAGGGACCTTCGCGAATCGCAGGCATATAAAATATTTCTTTCCAATGCCTATGGCACAAATCGGGATCCAATTGTATTTGAAGCAGAAGTTTTACCGGATGAATTTCCGGAAATTGATGTTGAAGTATACAAGGATACACTTCGGTATGATTTTGTTGCGTTACGGGGTGACTTGTCCGACGACCACGGCATACGGCAGTTGGTATTCTTTCACCGAAACCGGTCGGATAAAAAGATAGAAGAATTTACGAAGGAATCAATTCCAGTTTCGGCGGAGCCAAATCAGCGATTCTACTACCAGTGGGACCTTGATTCACTGGATCGTATTCCAGGCACTGAGTTGGAATTCTTCGTGCGGGTTTGGGATAATGATGGTGTAAATGGAATGAAGTCACGAAAGTCACCCGTATACGTCTGGAGGATTCCTGGTGCAGAAGAAATTGATGAAGAGCTGGAAAGAATCGCCGAAAAGACTTCAAACACACTTGATAAGACTATTGAAAAGGCGGAAGATCTTGAGAAAAAAGTAAAGGAAGCCGAGGAAAGATTGCGTGGAAAACGGGAGCTCAACTTCCAGGATGAAATGTTCATGAAGGAATTGCTCGAAAAAAGACGGGAGTTGGAACAGGCAATTCAGGATTTACAGGAACAGAATAAGGAATCACTCTCGCAGCGTGACCGGTTCAATAAAGATCAGAATGATAAGATCCGTGAAAAGGCAGAGCAGTTGCAAAAGCTGATGGATGAATTATTGGATGATGAAACTAAAAAGCTATACGAAGAGCTGCAGCGGCTCCTTGAGGAACAGCGCAATATTGATGAATTCAGACAAAACCTTGAAGATCTGAACCGGAAGGAAAGTAATCTCTCAAAAGAGCTTGAGCGCACACTGGAGCTTTTTAAAAGACTCAAGCTTGAGCAAAAGACTGAGGAAGGATTGCAGAAGCTTAAGGAACAACTGAGAGATCAGGAAGAATTATTGAAAAAGACTGAAGAGGAGCTGAATAAAAAGGTGGATAGTCAGCAGAAAGATCAGGAAGGGGATAAGAATAATACGGATGATAATAAAGAAGAATCATCGGAGGAAAATCAGGAAAATGGCGAGGAAAACGGTGAAAATACTGAAAATCAAGAATCAGGAGAAAACCAAGAATTAGTTAAAGAACAAGAAGAATTACAAAAGGAATTTGAAGAATTAAAAGAAGATATAAAAGAAATTGAAGAATTAAATCAGGATTTGAATCGTCCGGAATCATTACCGGATACTGAAGAGGAGCAACAGGAAATTTCCAAATCGCAGGAGAATAGTAAAGAATCTCTTGAGAAGAATGACCAGGGGAAATCGAAGCAGTCACAGCAGAATGCCGTTGAGAAGATGAAGCAGATGATGCAAAAAATGGAACAGATGCAATCATCTATGGAGATGGAAGTGATGATGGAAAATATGGATGACCTGCGTGATATTATGCATAATCTCCTGACGTTGTCATTTGAACAGGAAGAACTGATTGATGAGTTCAAGGAAATTCAGCAGAGTGATCCGCGGTTCGTTACACTCGGCCAGGAGCAGCTGAAGATTCGGGACGACGCCCAGGTAGTGGAAGACAGTCTATTGGCTTTGGCACAACGCGTCTTCCAGTTACAGGCATTTGTAACCCGGGAAGTGGAGAATATGAATTACCATCTGGACAAAAGCCTGGAAGGAATTAAAGAACGAAAGAAGCCGAACGCAACATCCGAACAGCAGTTTGCCATGACCGCGATGAATAATCTTGCACTCCTGCTGGACGATGTGATGGAACAAATGCAGAATGCAATGTCCAATCCTGGTAAAGGAGGTAAGCCAGGGCAAAAACAGCCGATGCCTTCTTTATCCGAATTGCAGCAACAGCTCAATCAGCGCATTGAAGACCTTAAGAATAGTGGTAAGACCGGCCGTGAGCTGTCTGAAGAACTCGCACGCCTCGCAGCTGAACAGGAACGAATCAGGGAGGCATTCCAGGAAATGCAGCGACAATTCATGATGGATTCTGGCAATGAGAATGGTAAGAAGCCTGGCGAAGGTCTGCCGGAAGAGATGGAAGAAACGGAAACGGATCTTGTTAATAAGCAACTAACCCAGGAAATGATTGAGCGGCAGCGGGACATATTAACCCGTATGCTGGAATCTGAAGACGCACTGCGTGAACAGGATAAAGACGAACAACGAAAAGGCGAAACAGCTAAGGACTATGAAAACATCCGTCCTAAAGCATTTGAGGATTATTTCAAGTTAAGGGAACAGGAAATAGAATTATTGCGAACTTTACCGCCGAAACTTTATCCCTACTATAAGAAAGAAGTTAACGAATATTTTAAAAGACTGGGTGATTCCGGTAATTAACGAAATACATGAAGGCTATAAAAATTGAAATTCCTTCTTTGCCCGAAAATATTCGCATGATCGAAAGTTTTATTGATAATGCGAAAGAAGAGTTTCAGCTCGAAGATGATATTTATGGCAATATTATGATTGCAGTCACCGAAGCTGTAAACAATGCCATCGTGCACGGAAACAGGAACGACACCTCTAAAAATGTGGCGCTTACGCTTCAAATTCTTGATCGGCGTATAAAATTTACCGTTCAGGACCAGGGCACAGGTTTTGATTTCAGCATCCTCCCCGACCCTACATCTCCTGAGAACCTTACCAAACCCGGAGGCAGGGGAATATTCCTGATGAAAAATCTGTGCGACCAGGTTTCATTCAAGGATAATGGGAAAATAGTAGAGTTGGATTTTTATATGAGCTAATCTCTTGATTTCCTATTTCAACGAGGATATTAACTTTCAACTGCCCGAGCCAATAGAACAAAGCAATTGGATCACCCGGGTTGCTGAACTGGAAGGACACCACATTGAAAACATCAACTATATTTTCTGTAGTGACAATTTCCTGCATTCTATAAATGTTGAATACCTCCAACACGACACCCTCACCGATATTATAACCTTCGACCTGAGGGAAGACGCGTCCGATCCGCTCCTTGCAGACATATTCATCAGCATCGACAGAGTCGAAGATAATGCAACAGAACAGGGTGTAGAATTCCAGCAGGAGCTGAACCGTGTCATGATTCATGGCGTACTGCACTTATGCGGTTATTCAGACAAGACGGAAACAGATAAATCAAACATGCGCAAAAAAGAGGACGCTTGCCTATCTTTGCGATGAAATAGTTCCACGTGGAACTTTTATGAAGGATTCGGAATTAGTGTTCCACGTGGAACACGTATTTTAAATTAAGTTATGTTCAAAGAATATGATGTAGTGGTCGTTGGTGGCGGACATGCCGGGTGTGAGGCAGCGCATGCTGCTGCCCAAATGGGATCATCCGTCCTATTGATCACTATGAACATGAATACAATAGCTCAAATGTCGTGTAACCCTGCGATGGGAGGCGTTGCCAAGGGACAAATTGTACGGGAAATTGATGCATTGGGTGGAATGTCAGGGATTATTTCCGATAAATCGATGATCCAATTCCGCATGTTGAACCGCTCAAAAGGTCCTGCCATGTGGAGTCCAAGAAGTCAGAATGACCGTATGCGTTTCGCAGAAGAATGGAGACTTGCCCTTGAAAGAACACCCGGCGTTGATTTTTGGCAGGAAATGGCTACAGGCATTAAGACTCAAAATGGTAAAGTAACAGGCGTTATCACGGCGATGGGACATGAAATCCCGGCAAAGGCTGTTGTATTGACCAATGGAACGTTTCTTAATGGAATTATTCATATAGGTGAAAAGCAATTCGGCGGAGGCAGAAGTGCTGAACGTGCTTCCAGGGGTATTACCGAACAACTCGTTTCACTCGGTTTTGAGGCCGGCCGAATGAAGACGGGCACTCCCCCAAGGGTGGATGGCCGATCTCTGGACTATACCAAAATGGAAGAACAGCAGGGAGACACTATCCCTGGCAAGTTTTCCTTTTCTGATACAACACCGCTGCGTGAACAGCGTTCCTGCTATATCACCTATACCAACCCAGAGGTTCATGAAATACTTGAAACAGGGTTCGATAAATCTCCCATGTTCAACGGACGTATACAAGGCGTTGGCCCAAGATACTGCCCTTCGATTGAAGATAAGATAAATCGTTTCGCCGAGCGTGACAGGCATCAGATTTTCGTTGAACCGGAAGGATGGAATACAGTTGAGATTTATGTTAATGGATTCTCCACATCCCTGCCAGAAGATGTGCAGTATAAAGCACTGCAAAAAATTCCCGGATTTGAACATGCAAAAATGTTCAGGCCAGGTTATGCCATAGAATATGATTACTTCCCTCCCACGCAATTACAACTTTCCCTCGAAACAAAACTGATTGAGAATCTCTATTTCGCGGGACAGATTAATGGAACAACGGGTTATGAGGAAGCTGCGTGCCAGGGCTTAATGGCAGGAATAAACGCGCACAGAAAAATTAATGCGTTAACCCCTTTCACACTTAAACGGTCTGAAGCATATATTGGTGTGCTTATTGATGATCTAATAAATAAGGGAACTAATGAGCCGTACCGGATGTTTACCTCTCGTGCCGAATTTCGAATATTGCTCCGGCAGGACAATGCCGATCTTCGTCTTACACATCTTGGCCATGAAATTGGTCTTGCAGATGAACATCGTTACCAGCGCATGCTGAATCGCAAAGAATCTATTGCTAACGCACGTGATCAGCTTGATATACTACGGGTAGACCCATCCATTAACGAGAAGCTTATCAACTTTAACAGTGCCCCCATTACTCAGAAAATGCCAGTGGTACAATTACTAAAACGCCCGGAACTTTCTTTCTCCCAGTTACGTCAAATGTCTGATGAACTTGGGGACGCCTTTTCAGAATTCTCTGAGGATGTACTGGATCAAATTGAAATACAAACTAAATATGACAGCTACATCCGAAAGGAAGAAAGCCTGGCTGACAAAATGCTTTCACTGGACGAACTGCGTATTCGTGACAATTTCGACTACGATGTCATCACATCCCTTTCTTCAGAAGGCAGAGAAAAACTAAAAAAGATCAGACCCGAAACAATTGGTCAGGCATCACGAATCTCAGGTGTATCCCCTGCAGACATTTCCATTATTATGGTTCATATTGGTCGATGAAAATATCTATTGACTCCTGCCCTGTCTGTCAGTCTGAATATCTTCAACAGTATCTCACTGTTCAGGATTATTTTCTCTCCCAAGAGGAATTCAACCTTCTTATTTGTCCCGAATGTGAACTGCTTCTCACCTCTCCACAACCTACTGACGTCAGTAAATATTATGAATCATCTGACTATATTTCCCATCATTCAAAGAAGAGAAATCTAATTACCAGCCTTTATAATTTGGTTAAAGACATTCAGGTGAAACATAAGATCAACCTGTTGAACACTTATGCCAAAGGTAAATCCTTATTGGATATTGGCTGCGGTACCGGTTATTTTCTACAGCATGCAGCCAATTCAGGATATACGATCACAGGTGTTGAAATAAATGAAAATGCACGTATTCAAGCTCAAACATTAACTGGTGCAACCATTTATCAATCCATTGAAGACATTAGCTCTTATCAATACAATCTCATCACGCTCTGGCATGTTCTTGAGCATTTATCTGATCCGGTACAACAAGTAAAGACCATAAAGTCTCTTCTTGCCGAAAATGGTACCATTATTATTGCAGTACCTAATTATAAGAGTTATGATGCGCGGCACTACCAGGAGTATTGGGCCGGCTATGACGTACCGAGACATTTAAATCATTTCTCGCAGAAAAGCATAACACGAATCGCAAAACTCACCCACCTCAGGGTAGATAAAATCATTCCCATGAAATTTGATTCATTTTATGTATCCTTACTAAGTGAACAATACCAGCAAACTGGTTTGGTTCGGTATTTGAAGGCTATAACAACCGGAATTCAATCGAACCGTAGTGCACTCAAAACCACTGAATACTCCAGTCTGATTTACGTACTTCAGCAGCAATGATTAGAACATTAGTATTTACATTTTTTATCAGCATCCTGTTCTACCAGTGCGCCAGGCAATCACAGCCCACCGGTGGACCTAAAGATGAGACACCTCCATCCATCATCTCCGCATTGCCTGAAAACGGGACAAGAAATTATACTTCAAAGGAAATAAAATTAATTTTTGACGAAGATGTTCAGGTAAAAAATGCCCGAACACAAATACTGATTACCCCACGTACAGACGTTGCATATGAAATCAAAGTACGCCGAAACGAGGTAACACTAACCTTTGATTCTCTACTCGACGCAAATACTACCTATACCATTAGTTTTCGTGAAAGTATTCAAGACCTCACGGAAGGCAATCCTGCAGAGCGGTTACAGATAGCCTTCAGCACCGGACCTGACCTCGACAGTCTATCCCTTTCTGGCAATGTATATAATTTACTTTCCGGCTCCATCCCTGATAAAGCCACAGTCGTTCTCTATCGCTCTTCGGATACCACAGATCTGTTTACAGATTTTCCTTATTATTTTACAGAAACGACTGACAGCGGCAAATTCTATTTGCAAAACCTGAAACAGGGAGACTACAGACTGTATGCCTTCAATGATATTAATCAAAACTTAAAAGCGGAATCATCGAAAGAAGCTTACGGCTTCATACCATCCATGATCAGCGTGGATACAGTAACTGAACACTATTCAATTCCCCTGGTCAACCTTGATATTGCTGAACTCCGCTTACTTAGCAACCGGCAATCAGCCACTTTGTACTTAGCCAAGTATAATAAATCAATCCTTGATTATACGGTAGTCGCCGACGATTCTTTAGTTACACAGATAGATCCGGCAGATCGTTCCGTTATTCAGTTTTTTCCACCTTCCGGATATAACCCAGGTGATAGCATTCAAACATATCTTACTGTTATCGACAGCCTTGGTTATCAACTACTCGATACCCTTTATACATCTTTCAACATATCATCAACCCGTAAAAATGATTATAACATCCAAACAGTAATCCAGCCAGTCATCGTCGCCAGACCAAAAGTTACTGCAGAAATTAATTTCACTAAGCCTTCATCTCTCTATCGTCTGGACAGTATTTACATTTTCATAGATTCACTTAACATCATTAACTTCGATTCAAGTCATTTTCAATGGAATTCAAACAACACCCGGCTATCCTTTGAATATACCCTTGATCAATCACTATTCAAGACCCCTGAAAAAGACCCTGATTCAGAACCATCATCCCGTAAATCAACCGTTTTACCCTATCTCCATATCGGCAAATCCAGTTTTATAAGTATTCAGTCAGACACATCCAGGCGTAACAGTTATCAGCTCTCCTTTTTACGTGAACAGGATGTTGCTACTTTGATACTTAATATCCAGAGTGCCCATCCACACATCATTCTACAAGTACTCAATAGCAACAACCAGGTTTTTCGGGAAATCAGGGATCCCGCCAGAACGCAGATCAACGTCAATAATATACCTCCGGGAGAATATTCTATACGAGCTATTGTTGATATAAATAATAATGGCAAATGGGATCCTGGGAATTTTCGTGAAAATCTACCTCCGGAACCTATTCACCATTTTATTTCTGCAGGAGGAGAAAAAATCTTAAACCTCCGCGCCAATTTTGTGAGAGAAGAAACCTTTAAAATAGGCGGTGAATAAATTGTTAATAAATGTGAATAAAAAAGACGTTATCAACGTTGTGAAATCATTAGGGTAACATTTTTATTTTGCACTGTTGATTACCTGCCCAAACCAAAAGTTATCAGCCTCACTATTCACACCAAAATGAAAATAATTACTGAAAAAAGTTATCCACATAAAAAAATATCAATGTTAATAAATATAACAACTTATTGTTTTTCAATTACTTATATAAATTAATAGTGTTTATAACTATTGTCGATAAAACAACGCTTATACACGATAGACACAACCAAATCATTCCGGTTTTAGTTATTAACATATACACAGTCCTAACAATAAATAACAATTAATTTATATATACTTATATTTAATATTGAAGTGTTAACAATGTGAACAAGTATCTACTGATCATATTCATTTTTATGTCATCCGGCCTTTTGGGACAGGATACAAAATCAATTCAGTTGGCCAATGAATATTATGGCCAGGGAGATTTTGATAAAGCCCGGGCTATTTATGAGAAGTTGGTGAATAACCAGCAAAACATTCCGCTTATCCACAGCAATTATTTCTTTTTACTGCTGGAGACCGGAAGTTATGATGCTGCGGAGGATTACCTTGATAAACTTCTGAAACGGAACCCCGAGAATATTTACTATCACCTGGATCTTGGTTATTTATATGCTGAGCGGGGAGATGAAGATAAAGCGCGGAAAAAATTTCAGGAGATCAAGGATCAGGTAAAAACACGTCCGCACCTTGTTCGCATTGTATCTGATTATCTCATCAACAAGCAATTCATGCAGGAAGCCATTGAAACATTTCAAACGGCGCGCAGAGCTTCCGGTAATCCATATGATTATTCCCTTGAGATGGCAAATATCTACAGGATAATCAATGAAAAAGATCTCATGGTCCAGGAATATCTGAATTATGTTAGTCAGAATCCCGGAAATTTAAAATATGTACAAAACACGCTGCAAAATCTGCTGACCGAACCCGAAGAGCTGGAAAGTCTTGAGTATTTGCTTTATGATAAAATTCAGAAGAATCCTGAGGAGAATATTTACAATGAACTTCTTATTTGGGTGCATCTTCAGCAGCATAATTTTTACGGGGCTTTTATTCAGGCGAGGGCAATCGATAAGCGTTTGCAAACGAATGGATCCCGAACGCTCAATATTGGAACCATCGCCCTTGATAACGATGATTATGATAATGCAATAAAAATCTTCAGCTATCTTATCAAGGAATACCCGGATACCTACAATTACATTCTCGCCAGGATGTATTTGATCAGATCATATGAACAGCGAGCAAGGAATACATATCCTGTTGATAAGCGTGAAATTTCAAATCTCATCAGAGACTATGATATTTTTATTTCTGAGCTCGGCAATAACAGGAGTGCTTATGAAGCAATGCGTAACAAGGCCTTACTTCACGCATTTTACATGGATGAAAAAGACAGCGCCATTCTGATCCTGAATACCGTAATATCTTCGCCGCAAGCAGGTGATGAACTCATTGCGCGATCTAAGCTTGACCTGGGAAATATTTATATCCTTGATGGGCAGCCATGGGAATCTTCATTACTGTATTCGCAGGTAGAGAAAGCACGAAAAGAAGATTTGCTGGGTTACGAGGCAAAGCTGAGGAATGCAAAACTATCGTATTTCCAGGGAGACTTTGAGCTCGCGCAGGCCCACCTTGATATTTTGAAACAGGCCACTTCCAGAACCATTGCCAACGATGCTATGGCACTGAGCATATTGATCAGTGATAATTCATATTTCGACTCCACCCAGGTAGCTATGAAGGATTATGCCCGGGTAGAACTACTATTGTTTCAGAATAAGGATTCACTTGCCATTGAACTTCTCGATAGCATGAAGGTCAATTATCCCCGCCATCCGATCAATGATGAAATCCTCTGGCTGGAAGCAAAACTGATGAGACGCAATGGTGATTTTTCCAGGGCGGTTGAACTACTTGAAGAAATTTATGCTGGTTATCCCAAGGATTTATGGGGTGATGATGCCTTCTTCACCTTGGGTGAGATTTATGAGCGAAACTTGAAAGACACGGAAAAAGCCATGGAAATATATGGCGAGTTTTTACGAACTTACCCCGGGAGTATTTATGTTGTAGAAGCCAGAAAGAGATATCGTTCTCTTCGAGGTGATTTTGATTCAAACGGTTCCCTCTGATTTAAGGAAATATGGAAATTAGCCGCCTTTTTGATGTTCTCTATTATCAACAGGAGCATGCACCTCTTGAAAAAGCATTATCAGATTACAAAGGGAATGGATGGGTCCACTACAGCACCACAGAGCTCATTAATTTGGCAAATTCATTAAGTGCCGGTTTAATCAATTATGGAATACAGAAGCAGGACCGTGTTGCAATTGCCAGCTATAATTGTTCTGAATGGGTAATTGCCGACAATGCAATTTCACAGATTGGTGGCATTAATGTTCCCCTGTATCCTAATGCCTCGGTGGAGGATTACAGGTATATTCTGGATCACTCTGAATCTAAACTTGTGTTTTGTGGGGACCCGGATATCCTGGCACGGGTTCAGGAAGCCATTTCCGAAATGGCATATCCGCCCAGGGTTGTTAGCTTTTCAGACAGTGTTTCCGGGGATTTGTCCTGGAAGTCGCTGTTATACGATTACGAAGATTATGAATCGGTTATTAACAAGCGCCGTAAACAGACATTGCCGGGAGAAATGGCGACAATCATTTATACCAGCGGAACAACAGGGAATCCAAAAGGCGTTATGCTTTCACATCGTAATATCCTTGCAAACTGTGATTCACTCAAGAATTCCTATATTTTACCACAACCCGGTGAAAAGCTCGTAAGCTTTCTACCCCTCTGTCACATATTTGAACGAACGAGTACCTATCATTATATGCGGTACGGAACAGAGATTTATTTCGTAAATGATCTTGATAATCTTGGCGATTACATTCGTGATGTAAAACCTCAGTATTTTAATACCGTTCCCCGAATGCTGGAAAAGGTATATGAAAAACTTATTGCGGCAGGAAATGCACTTACTGGTATTAAGAAGAAGTTGTTCTTCTGGGCAGTGAACCTTGCTGAAAAATATGAACCTTTTGAAAAACAATCTTTCGGGTATACGCTTCAGTTAAAGCTTGCCGATAAGCTGATTTATTCTAAATGGCGAAAGGCTTTAGGCGGGAACATTAAATATATTGTCGCGGGGGCCGCGGCTCTGCAACCCAGGCTGGTAAGGATTTTTTGGGCGGCGAAAATTTATGTGATGGAGGCATACGGACTTACGGAAGCCTCACCCGGGGTTTCAATTTCATTCCCGGAAAAGGGATCTGTGGTACCTGGCTGTGTAGGGAAGGTGATTGAGGGTGTGGAGGTTAAGTTTGATGAAGATGGTGAGATCCTCGTGCGTGGCGATAATGTTATGATGGGCTACTATAAGAATCCCGAAGAAACTGCACGTGTTCTTGATGGTGAATGGTTAAGAACAGGTGACGTGGGTGAGTTTTATCAAGGCAGACTATTGCGGATCACCGACCGTAAGAAAGAGATATTCAAAACATCCGGAGGCAAATATATCGCACCGCAAAAAATAGAAAACCTCCTGAAATCATATATTGGTATTGAGCAAATTCTTGTTTTGGGAGAAGGGCGCAAATTCCCTTCTGCATTGATTGTTCCACAGGAAGACTTTCTGAGAAAATATTCCGAAAATAATCCAAATGAGCAGGAAGAGATTATGCTGCGCGAACTTAAGGCCTACAATGATCAGCTTTCTCAATATGAGAAAATAAAAAAGATTCGTATTGTGCCGGAAGCCTGGGATGTTGAGAATGGGATGCTTACACCCACCATGAAAATGAAACGCAAGAAGATCCTTTCCAGGTACAACGAGCTGGTAGAAAGCATGTATGAGGAATGATGATCATCGGTATTGGCGGTACAAGCAGGTCAGGTAAAACGTCGCTTGCCAATGCACTAGGGGAATTGCTCGACAAATCGGTAGTTATCCACCAGGATGAATTTAATGCTCCCGGTTTACCAACAATTCGTGATCATATCGACTGGGAAATTCCAGAAGCTGTTGATTACGCCGGCATCATTGATGCGATTAAGAAATATTCAGACCAATTCGAAAATATCATCGTCGAAGGCATACTTATCTTTGCCAATGAGGCATTGAACAGTATGTTTGACCGGCGTATTTTGCTGATCCTTGATGAACAAACATTCCTGAAGCGGAAAAATAATGACCTTCGCTGGGGCCAGGAGCCGGAATGGTATGTTCAGCATATCTGGGATTCGCACCTGAAATATGGCTATCCAAACCAGGAAAGCGATTATCTTCTCATAACGGCCACCAGCCCGGCAGACCCGGAACGGGTAATAAATTACATTCAGGACCCAGGTTAATCTGGCTAATCAGGCCAAATATGCCGGTTAGAGGGACTATCTCTTACATAAAATCATCATAACCTTACGCGAAATAGAAACAACAGGTCTTTCGCGCTAAAACGGTGGTAACCCGCTTTGGATTAATGGTATATACAGTACGATCATTTTTTACATTGTGACTATGCGATATACAACAGCGACAATACTTTTTGTCTTATTTTTTGCTGTTTTTGCCTGTTCTGAAAGCAAGCCATCCGTGCAGTGGAATGAGCATTCAATGATGCAATTCAAACCGGCAAGAGAACTCCAGTTGAAAACAGTTAAAACGGAAGCGGTCATTGACAGCCTTCTTAACAACATTTGAACATGACGAGGAAACTAATATTATATGCCTATTTCTTATGCGGATGCTTTGCTGTAAGTAAGTTGCAGTCTCAGGGCCGCGCCAAGGATGATTTCTTTTTTTCCGATCGTCCTCATTCAGAAGATTCGCTGGGTACCAATGAAGATTCGGCCATGCAAAATGACCGAATGAAGTCGGAAGCGTTTGTTTTTTCAGATTCCTTTCAACACAAGATTGAGCTGGAGAAGACTATTCGCGAAAGTACCTCCAGGCTCGAAAAGATGCTTGATCGAATTCAAGAAAAACAGAGACATCTGTTGTCATTGCACGATAAAGGGATCCTTACAAGAACTGAGCTGGATGAAAAAAACAAACAAATAGACATGGCACTTGTGAAGTGTGATGAACTTAGATTTCATATTGAAGGTGCTAAATCTTATTTGAGTGAACTCACTCCCGGACAATAGTTATTCCGAAAATCCGTAGCGGCATCAATTCTATTTCCTGATATTTGCAGTTTATCAGGATAATAGCATGAAGTACTGGCAGAAATTATCGCAGGATCAAATTAAGGCACGAATATTCGAAGCGCTGGACGAAAATGTCGATTATTATACGGAGAATATTCTTGGCGTTCCGGCCTCACATCTGGACAGTAAAGTTTTTAACAATGATGAGCCGTTTCTAAAGGAGGCCCCTTTCCTGGCCACGTTGGTTCATAACCCCAATCATATCGGGTGTCATACACTCGACCGTTCTGAGAGTGCGTTTCATGGTACCCAGAAAATTGAAAGGGAGGTGATAGAACTTTGCGCACATGACATTCTGCGCGGAGATGAAATTGACGGATATGTAGCCGCGGGCGGTACAGAGGCAAATATGCAGGCCATCTGGATATATCGTAATTTCTTCATTGAAGAGCACAAAGCTCAACTTTCTGAAATTGCAATCCTTTCATCCGCAGATACACACTATTCGGTTGATAAGGCATCCAATGTATTTGTCCTGGATCAGTATAAGGTTCCGGTCAATCAGGAATCCCGGCAAATCATTGAGGAAGAACTGGAACGTACTATTGATCGCGCCCGCAAGGATGGGAAGAAATACTTTATTGTATTGGCCAATATGATGACGACCATGTTTGGTTCTGTGGATGACCCTGATAAGTATGTCCGTGCATTGAAGTCGCGGGATATTGAATTCCGTCTACATGTTGATGGCGCATATGGTGGCTTTTTTTATCCTTTTGCAAACCCCGATCACAATCTTGATTTTTCAAATGCGGACGTAACGTCGGTTACCCTGGATGCTCATAAAATGGTACAGGCGCCTTATGGAACCGGCATATTTTTAATTCGAAAAGGATATATGCATTATGCCAATACCCGGGAAGCGAGTTATGTCGAAGGAGAGGATTATACCCTGTCGGGCAGCCGTTCAGGCGCCAATGCCGTAGCTATCTGGATGATTTTAATGAAGAACGGACCGTATGGATGGAAGGAAAAAATCCTGGTTCTGCTGAACAGGGCACGCTGGCTGTGTCAACACCTGGACCAGTTGTCAATCCCATATTTCCGGAACCAATATTCCAATATCGTGACCATTGACAGCTCCTATATTTCACATGAAATAGCGGAAGAATTTGGCCTGGTTCCCGATAACCATCATCACCCAAAATGGTACAAAGTAGTCATTATGGATCATGTGGTTATCGAGCGTCTTGAGCCATTGATGACAAGGCTGGCCAATACCCGCTAGTTATTCGCTTCTGATAATTTCAGCAGGGTTTGAGAAAGCTGCACGTATGGCCTGATATCCTATAGAGATTCCGGCAATCGCGAAAGCAATAAGCCCCACAATTACATAGATCTCCCATCCTATGCTGGTTTTATATTCAAAAGAAATCAGCCAGCGACTGATCATATACCACGCAAATGGAACGGCGACGATAAAGGAAATCAGTACAAGTTTTCCGAAATCGCGTGACAGCAACATGATAATGGTCTGGTTAGAAGCTCCGAGAACCTTGCGTATGCCAATTTCCTTGGTGCGTTGTTCTGTGAGAAACGTCGCCAGTCCGAATAAACCCAGGCACCCAATCAAGACCGCGAGCACCGCAAAGATTGTAATTATATCACCCAGGCGCTGTTCATTTTGATACATCGATGAAAATTCATCATCCAGAAAGCCGTAATTAAAGGGCACACCCGAATTCAGTGCTTTCCATTCTTTTTCGGCAAATGCAATCACCTCATCTGTATTGGTACTGTTAAACCGGAATGAAATCACGCTGCGGCTATTACCAAGCTGCAACATCACAGGTGAAATGGCCCTGTGCATATCGTTAAAATGAAAATCTCTCAATACACCCACCACCGTATAGGTATTGAATGAATCAGGATACGATTCATTGGTACGGGGATTATACGCGAACGACTGCAGCCTGGAACCCACCGGTTCGTCCAGTCCAAATGCTTTCGCAGCCGTTTCATTTAAAATTACGGCAGTAGAATCACTTGGGTATTCAGGTGAAAAATTCCGGCCATCGATAATCTCCATTCCCATCGTATTTACATATTGGTCATCAACAACCCATACCTGTGAATTCACCATGCTTTCATCATCAATGGCTTTGCCCTCCTCCCAGTAGGTTGCATCGGAACGATTTGAACTTGTAACGGGAAGAAATCCTGAAACCGCGCCATAACTGATGTCTGAAGATGCGAGAACGTTATTCCGATACGCCTCAAGGTCATTTCCAAGCATATATGCGTCACGAACGATCAGTACCTGCTCCTTATTAAAGCCAAGTTTTTTATCACTGATATAATTCAGCTGTTTATACACGGCCGTGGTACCCAGCAGAAGCGCAATTGTGATTACAAACTGAAGTACAACCAGCGAACTTCTGATTGGTGCGCCTGATCGGCTGTTCAGAATTTTACCCTTTAGGACCTGAACTGGGCGAAAAGCACTGAGAAAAAATGAAGGATATAAACCAGCAGCGATTCCGAGCAAAAGGATGCCTGTCAAACTGATTACATAGAATAAGGGGTTATCAAAAGGAATGCTCAGGTCTTTAGATGCGATCTGATTAAACGCAGGAAGAAAGATCTGGGCAAAGAAAATGGCAATGATAAATGCAATCGCAGTAAGCAATACCGATTCTGTAAGGAACTGCCGCATCAGATGGCCACGGATTGACCCCAATACCTTTCGGATTCCCACTTCTTTGGCCCGGGTCGTTGAACGGGCGGTGGATAGATTCATAAAATTTATACACGCCAGTACAATGATGAGAAATGCAATGGCAGAGAATATGTATACTTTTTGAATATCGCTCGTAGGCCCAATATCAAAGGTATAATTCGAATGCAGATACACGTCTGGAAGGGACTGCAGTGTATATTCAATTCTTGTTCCTGATTCCTTCGCCTCTTCAAAGTCAACACCCACAAACTGCTTTACCTGTGGACCGACGTATTTATCAACCATGTCGGGAAATTTCGATTCCAATCCCTTGGAGGAACCATCTTTGCTGAGTAAAACATATGTAAAAAAGTTATTACTGAGCCATATCTGACTAAAACTCTCCTCCAGTGATTCCATGGACACGAGGATGTCCATTTGAATATGACTGTTGGATGGGAAGTCCTGGAATACTCCGCTCACCACGGCCTGTCGGTCACCGTTCAGGAGCACCTGTCGACCTAGTGCTTCCTCCGAACCAAACAGGTTTTTCGCGGTTGATTCACTAATTACGACTTTATTAGGTCCTTTTAACGCGTCTTCCGCGCTTCCAGCTATGAATGGCACGGTGAAAATCCTGAAGAAGGTAGAATCCACAAACCCAAGATCATCCACCTTAATATTTTCTGTTGATTCCACAGGCCGCACGAGAAAGCTTCCCTGTTTGCGAATCCTGACCGTATTTTCAACTTCCGGAAATTCCAGGCGAAGCGCTGCCGCAAGCGGAGCGGGTGCTACCGGGAATGTAAAATCATTATCCCCGAAATGAATATCGGAGATTATGCGATAAATACGATTTCGATTTGTATGGAAATTATCATATTGAAGCTCATTGATAATGAATAATGTGATCAATAAGCTGGCGGCAATACCTGTTGCCAGACCGAATACATTAATGAATGAATAGAATTTCTGCTTCTTAATGTTTCGAATTGCGATTTTGAAATAGTTCCTGAACATGACTGATAGTTGTTGTTGTTGAGTTTTGATTGTTTCCTGTTGAATTTCTGTGATTCCGGAGGAAGCTCCGAAGGATTCCATTGTCGCCTGGAAGGCTTCAAAAAAACGCTGACCGTTATCCATACGCTCTTCGATCAATTCGCAGAAATGATCCACGAGCTCATCAACCAGATCGTCGGCCACGATACTCCGTCGCTCTATCTCATTTTTGATGAATTCAATATGGCTGTTGTTTAACGACATCAGACCGGCTTAATCTCCAATACGTGATACATCGTTTGTATAAAAGACCTGAAGGCATCAACCTTTTCTGTAACAATGGATTTTCCATCCGGGGTGAGGTAATAGTATTTTCGGATACGCTTGCCGTTCTTTTCTCGTCGTGTCTTTAACAGACCATCGGACTCCAGTTTGTGCAATGTGGGGTACAGTGCCCCTTCTGTAACGAGTATACTTCCCCTGGACAAATCCTTGACTTTTTGTGTGATTTCATAACCATACATCTCGCCGTTGTTCGACAAGAGTTGTAATATAATTGTCTGTAATGTGCCTTTCAGCAATTCGCGATCATGCATATGTTGTAAATACATTGGGTTCTTAGGTATATACTCCATCGTATACAAAAAGGTTACGCCAAAAGAAAAAAATCTTAATTATAGTATGCATGCATAACAAATTATTTATATTTGTTGAAGCCCAAATAATGTTGAATGACGCGCGAAGAAACGATAGATCATAATATAAAAACCACCTGGCATGCCATCGCGAGAATGTATAATCAGCAGGCATCCAAGCAGGACATTACAACTTCTATTGGTTTTGTATTGCTGAATATCAGCTCCAGGGAAGGTACTCCTGCCACTAAAATTGCTCCGCTGATGGGTCTCGAAGCACGCAGCCTTACCCGAGTCCTGAAAAACATGGAAATGAAAGGGTTGATTTATCGAAAGCCCGATGAGCAGGACAAACGATCGGTGCGGATTTATCTCACTCCCGAAGGAAAGCAGAAAAAGGAAGTATCAAGAAATACAGTTTTAAGATTTAATGAAGAGGTTCGAAAGCGTATTTCTGCTGAGAAGCTTGAGGTATTTTTTGACGTCATCAATGACGTGAATAAGATTATTGAAAATAATTCGATTTATGATTAATGAGTATCAAACCATATGAACAGAAGAATTAGAAAAGTCGTCGTACTTGGTTCTGGAATCATGGGGTCCCGCATAGCCTGCCATTTCGCCAACATCGGTGTTCGGGTGCTATTGCTAGATATTGTACCACGTGAACTTACAGATCAAGAGAAAAAGCAAGGACTTACACTGGATGACCCGGGTGTTAGAAATCGTATTGTCCGTCAATCCTTTGACACTGCGGTTGCGTCCAGTCCGGCTCCATTGTATAATAAGGATTTTGCCTCCCGGGTATCATTGGGAAACTTTGATGATAATATGAAGGACATCGCCGAGAGCGACTGGATCATTGAAGTAGTGGTGGAAAATCTCGATATCAAGAAAAAAGTTTTTACCGAAGTTGAAAAGTACCGCACAAAGGGCACCCTCATTACCAGCAATACCTCCGGTATTCCAATCCATCTGATGCTGGAGGGAAGGTCAGAGGATTTCAAAAAACACTTTTGCGGAACTCATTTCTTCAACCCCCCGAGGTATCTCAAACTGCTGGAAATTATTCCAACACCCGATACGGATCAGGAAGTAACTGATTTTCTGATGCAATACGGGGATCTGTATCTGGGGAAAACTACGGTACTCTGCAAGGATACACCGGCTTTTATCGCGAACCGCGTTGGTATTTATGCCATACTCAAGGTGATTGACACCATGCAAAAACTTGATCTCACGGTAGATGAAGTTGATAAACTTACCGGTCCGGTAATAGGCCGCCCCAAATCGGCTACCTTCAGAACATCTGATGTTGTTGGCCTGGATACGCTTATCAAGGTAGCGAACGGACTTTACCAGGGATTGGTAAATGATGAGGAGCGCGACATCTTCAAGCTCCCTCCTGTTGTTGGAAAACTTGAGGAAAACAAGTGGTTGGGCGATAAAACCGGACAGGGGTTTTATAAAAAGACTAAAAAGGATGGCAAAACCGAAATCCTCACATTGAATCTCGAGACGCTCGAATATGAGCCAAAAAAGAAGGTTTCATTTCCTACACTGGAGATGACCAGGCCAATTGAAAACCTCAAGGAGCGATATAAAGTGCTGTTGTCCGGTAAAGACAAAGCAGGTGAGTTTTACAGAAATTCATTCTATGGACAGTTTCAATATGTTTCTAACCGCATCCCTGAAATCGCCGATGAATTATACAAGATTGATGATGCAATCTGCGCCGGATTCGGATGGGAATTAGGACCCTTTGAAACATGGGATACACTCAATGTGAAAAAGACCGTTGAGAAAATGGAGCAGATGGGCTACAAGCCTAATCAGTGGGTGTATGATATGCTGGACGCCGGAATTGAATCATTTTATGAATCGCGTGATGGCGTTCGTCATTATTATGACATTGGCAGCAAATCGTATCAGCCTGTTCCCGGAGCGGATGAATTTATCATTCTTGATCATTACCGTAAGAGTAAGGTTGTATGGTCGAATGCGGGATCAACGATATTCGATTTAGGAGATGGTGTACTCAATGTGGAGTTTCATACCAAGATGAATACCATGGGCGGCGAAGTGGTCGAAGGGATTAATAAAGCGATCGACCTGGCAGAAAAGGATTACCGGGGACTGGTGATCGGAAACCAGGGGGCTCAATTCTCTGCCGGCGCCAACCTCGGGATGGTATTTATGTATGCCATCGAACAGGAGTTTGATGAGATTGACTTCATGATACGTCATTTTCAGAATACAATGATGCGCGTGCGTTATTCATCGATACCGGTTGTCGTTGCTCCACACGGACTTACACTCGGTGGAGGATGCGAAATGACCATGCATGCAGATCGTGTTCAGGCCGCTGCGGAGACTTACATTGGCCTTGTTGAAGTAGGTGTAGGCCTGATACCCGGCGGAGGTGGAACGAAAGAACTCACCAAGCGTGTATCAGATGCCATTGAAGAGGGTGATGTCGTACTGAATTCGTTGCAGAATGCATTTATGAATATTGCAACTGCCAAGGTGGCCACGTCTGCATACGAAGCAATGGATATGCATATCATCCGCCCGGAGGATGCAGTAACGATGAATATCGACCGGCAGATCGCCGATGCAAAAGAAACGGTTCTTGAACTGGCAGAAGCAGGATACACCAAGCCAATACAGGCGACCAATATCCGTGTCCAGGGAAAGACCGGAATGGCACTTTTTATGGCCGGCGTCAATGGCATGCGAATGGGTAATTATATCTCAGACCATGATGTGAAGATTGCGAACAAGATCGCGTACGTCATGTGTGGAGGAGATTTGTCCTACCCACAGGAAGTCTCGGAGCAATATCTGCTTGATCTCGAGCGGGAGGCATTCCTGTCACTCACTGGTGAGAAGAAAACACTTGAACGGATTCAATCAATACTTAAAGGGGGCAAGCCCTTAAGAAATTAATCAGGAAAATTATGGATGCATATATCGTTAAAGGATACAGAACAGCTGTCGGCCGTGCCAAGAAAGGCGGATTCCGTTTCACACGTCCCGATGATCTCGCCGTAGATGTCATCAGGCATTTGGTAGAATCTGTGGATGGGCTTTCGAATGAAATGGTGGATGATGTAATTGTCGGAAATGCGGTTCAGGAAGCAGAACAAGGAATGCAAATGGGCCGGATGATCTCGCTGATGGCATTGGGTGTGGATACCCCCGGCATGGTGATCAACCGGTACTGTGGATCAGGGCTTGAAGCAATTCATCTTGCTTCAGCCAAAGTTCAGGCAGGAATGGCAGACTGTATTGTTGCGGGAGGCACTGAATCAATGTCCCTTGTTCCCGTTATGGGCTGGAAGACGGCATTGAACTATAAGATCACATCGGAACATCCCGACTATTATACAAGTATGGGATTAACAGCTGAGCAGATCGCACAGCAATGGAAAATTTCCCGCGAAGACCAGGATGAATTTGCCTACCATTCACATATGAAAGCAGTGAAAGCACAGGAAGAAGGCAAGTTTGATGATGAAATTATTCCTGTCTCTGTAAAAGAGACCTTTGTTGAGGATAATAAAAAGAAAACCCGTGAATTCACAGTTGAAAAGGATGAAGGTCCTCGGCCCGATACCAATATGGAAGCCCTTGCCAAACTGAGGCCGGTATTTTCAGTGGGCGGATCGGTAACGGCAGGAAATTCATCACCTACAAATGACGGGGCAGCATTTGTTCTTGTGATGTCTGAAAAACTCGTCAAGCAGCTGAACCTTGAGCCTGTTGCCCGCATGGTAAGCTATGCAGTGGCGGGCGTTGAGCCACGTATTATGGGGGTGGGACCGACATACGCAGTTCCGAAAGCATTAAAAAGAGCGGGACTGTCGCTGAAGGATATAGATCTGATTGAATTGAACGAGGCATTCGCAGCACAGTCATTGGCGGTTATCCGTGACCTGGATCTGGATACAAGCAAGCTGAATGTGAATGGCGGGGCGATCGCATTAGGTCACCCGCTGGGCAGTACCGGAGCCCGTCTCTCCATTACACTTCTGAATGAAATGAGAAGAAGAAACGGAAAATATGGAATGGTTACCGCCTGTGTTGGAGGTGGCCAGGGAGTAGCCGGTATTTATGAATTTTTAAACTGATGGCCAAAGGCATAAAAAATTAGAATTATGAGTACTACTGTTGAACAACAAGAGAAACAAAAAGCCATTCGTGGTGGTGAATTTTTAATACGCGAAACGAATGCAAGTGAAGTTTTTATTCCTGAAGAATGGTCTGAAGAACAAAGAATGATTCAACAGACCTGCCGTGATTTTCTGGTGCAGGAAATTTACCCCAAGCTGGATGAGATCGACAGCATGAAGAATCCCGAGCTAATGCCTTCATTATTGGATAAGGCGGGGGAGCTTGGATTACTGGGCACTTCCGTTCCGGAGAAATATGATGGTTTCGGAATGAATTTCAACACCTCAATGCTGGTGGCCGAAGTATTTGGCGCCGGACATTCATTTGCGGTGGCGATTTCAGCACACACCGGAATCGGAACCCTTCCCATTCTCTATTATGGAAATGAGGAACAAAAGACCAAGTACCTTCCAAAACTGGCAACCGGAGAATGGAAAGCGGCATATTGCCTCACAGAACCTGATTCCGGGTCTGATGCAAACTCAGGTAAGACCAAAGCCACACTTACCGAAGATGGGAAACATTACCTGATCAACGGACAAAAAATGTGGATCACCAATGGTGGCTTTGCTGACCTTTTTATAGTTTTTGCCAAGATTGAAGATGACAAGAACCTTTCTGCATTTATTGTTGAAAAGACCTTTGGTGGTATCACCATGAATGAAGAGGAGCACAAGATGGGAATAAAAGGCTCATCAACACGACAGATTTTCTTCAATGACTGCAAAGTTCCTGTAGAGAATCTTTTGTCGGAACGTGAAAACGGATTCAAAATTGCGGTAAATATTCTCAACATCGGAAGGATCAAACTGGGTGTAGCTGCAATAGGTGCCTGTAAGGAAGTGACCAGCACAGCTGTAAATTACGCCAATGAGCGGAAACAATTTGGCCAGTCAATATCTTCGTTTGGCGCTATCAAGCATAAAATTGCCGAAATGGCGACCCGAACATATGCTTCGGAATCAGCGCATTACAGGGCCGGGCAGAATATTGACGATGCATATGATTCACTCATTGCCTCCGGAATGGATGAAGCCCAGGCAAAACTGAAGTCCGTGGAAGAATTTGCCATCGAATGCGCCATCCTTAAAGTGCATGGTTCTGAAGTCCTTGATTATGTTGTTGATGAAGGCGTACAAATTTATGGTGGTATGGGTTATTCTGCGGAAGGTCCGATGGACCGTGCTTACCGGGATGCCCGCATCAACCGGATATTTGAGGGGACTAATGAAATTAACAGGATGCTTTCCATCGACATGCTGTTGAAGAGGGCCATGAAAGGGCAGCTTGACCTGATGTCGCCGGCTATGGCCGTTCAGCAGGAGCTCATGTCAATTCCAGATTTTGGTGCTGACGAAGACGACTCATTATTTGCCAAAGAGAAAAAGGCGCTCAAAAATCTTAAAAAGGCTGGTTTAATGGTGGCAGGCGCTGCCGTCCAGAAATTTATGCAAAAGCTGGGTGATGAACAGGAAATACTCATGAACCTGGCCGATATGCTGATTGAAGGATATGTAGCAGAATCAGCTCTTCTCAGAACAGAGAAACTGGCTCAGCAGAAAGGAGAAGATGCGGTAAAAATTCAGCTCGATATGTCCCGGATCTTCCTGTATACTGCTATTGAAAAAGCCGCTGCTGCCGGAAGACAAGCGATCTATGCGTTTGCAGAAGGCGATGAACAACGAATGATGCTGATGGGTCTTAAAAGATTCACCAAGGTGGAACCTTTTAACATGAAGGAGGCGCGCCGTCGCGTTGCAGACTATATAATTGAGAAGAATTCTTATCCTTTCTGATAAAAAGGTACATGGAAATTTGGAAGCCCCTCGAAAGTGGGGCTTTTTTTATTGTCCCGATTTTTTAAAAGCAAAACCGCAGATTTTGTCGTTGAGAGCCTTTTCATGCCGTTAAAGCGGCATTTTTAAAGATAAATGGTCTTCAGCGTTTACCTTCTCCACTTTTAAGCTATTAATACCCAGTTTGCTTGTTTAATACATATGTAATGATATCGAAACGAATAACTGTTGGCGTTCTGTTCCTTTTTTCAGGTTTATCCTGTCAACTGGGCTTTGGGCAATCTTCACCCGTCGCGGTGAATGATAACGTAGTGTTGGAGGAAGATTCGAACATTCAAATCTCTGCATTTACCAATGACACAGATCCGGATGGAGATCTTGATCCCGCCAGTCTGACCATTCTTTCCGATGCATCGAATGGTACCACATCCCTGGATCCGCTTACCGGAATTATCACCTATGTTCCGAATGCAAATTATTTCGGACTGGATCAGGTCGTGTATGAAATCAGCGATAAGTCGGTTCCTGTAAACACAGCGACCGCAACCATAAATATTACCATAACGCCGGTTAATGATGCACCTACAAGTGCCGATAATACGGTTTTTACAGATGAAGATGTTACCTATAACTTCAGGGCCGATGACATCCTGTACAATGATGTGGATGGCGATTGCTTTAATGGATTTATTATTGTCACACCCTTAAATCCGGATCTTGGCGAATTGTTTTATGACGGAAATCCTATTACGCTCAATACGATTTATTACGAGCCCGAGTTACTGTCATTCGTTCCGGATCCCGGGGTTTCAGGGATTACAGAATTTGATTTTCGTGTGGTGGATGATCAGGGTGTACCCAGCATTGATTATACCATGACCATCGTCATTAATGACGTGAATGATCTTCCGGCAAGCGCGGATATTGAGATTACAATGGATGCCAATACCATCTATACATTCGCATCCAATCAACTGGTATATTCAGATCCGGAAGGGGATCTCTTTGCCGGGTTTATGATTTCGCAACTACCAGCGGACGGCCAGTTGTCGTATGATGGAATCGCTGCAAATACCAGCACACTTTATACAGATTTTTCCCTTGTATCATTCGAGCCGGTGACAGATGAATCCGGAATGCCATATACATCCTTCCTGTTCATCGTACGTGATGACCGGGGTGGTGACAGCGAAATTTATACAGCGAAGATCAATGTACGGGAACTTCCCCCACAGAATCCGCCGGCACTAATCATTTCTGAAGGATTCTCGCCGAATGCCGATTTTATCAATGACTACTGGCATATAGAAGGGATTGATTTCTATAAGAATAATGTGATCAGGATCTATAATCGCTGGGGTAATCCTGTACGTACTATCGAAGGATATTCAAATGAAAGTAATCCATGGCGTGGTGAAAGTGATCATTCGGCGTATGGAACCAGGGTTCCTGTAGGTTCATATTTCTATGTAATAAGCCTGGGAGACGGCTCAACTCCAATACAGGGCTATGTTGTTTTAAACCAATAATCTTTACGACTGATGAAACGAATACTTCTTTTTTTCATATGCATTGGTTTGGGAACAATTTCATTTGCTCAGCAACAAGCCATGTTCACGCAGTACATGTTCAATCCGCTTTCCATTAATCCGGCGTACGCAGGGTCACTGGATGCGTTGACGGCTACGGCAATTGCCCGAATGCAATGGACAACATTGAACGGTGCGCCACAGACTCAAACGATATCGGTTCACGGGCCGGTAAAATACAGCAGGGCTTCCTTCGGATTTCAGATGATCCATGATGAAATTACCGTAACAAACCATTACGGGGTTTACGGGTCATATTCCTATTATATTCCCCTCAATAAAACCACAAGGATATCATTTGGCCTTCGTGCCGGTGTATCGCATTACCGGGCGGATATGACAGAACTGAATGTCTATTATCCTGAGATGAATGTTGTTCAGGATCCCGCTTTCGCTTCGGATCAATTTGGCGGTTGGATGCCAAATGTTGGAGTGGGTGTATACCTGCGTGGTAATAAGGGTTTCATCGGGTTTTCAATCCCTGAGATCATCAATAATAAAATTTCTACTTCTGTAGATGAAATTCAGGGAAAACAGGAGCGGCATTTATTTCTCCATGGCGGATATGTTTTCACGCTGTCACCGGATCTGAAACTGAAGCCTAATTTTCTGGTAAAAAGTGTTGAAGGGGCACCGATACAGGTCGACCTGAATGCGAACATGCTGATCAAGGAACTGGTTTGGGTCGGCGCTTCCTATCGCTGGGATGAATCATTTGCCGCGATTATGGAAATTGACTTTAACCGCCAGATCCGTCTTGGATATTCATATGATTTTCCAAACAAAAATAATGTGGGTCCATTTCATAACGGATCACATGAATTCCTGATCAGTTACAGGTTTATACGCGATAAAGGAGTTACAATAACCCCCAGATATTTCTAGTCATGATGAGGAAATTGATACTATATATTATCCTGGTGGTTCCGGCCTTTTCTACCATGGCCCAGGGATCAAGGCAGGCACTGCTGGCAGATTCGTTATATCGGTATTCCAGTTATGCAAAGGCCGTAAAACATTATGAAAAGGCATTGAGCAAGGAGAATTCTCCCGACCTTTTTATTGGCCTTGGCAATAGTTATTACAGGCTTCAGCAATATGAAGATGCGATCCGGGCATATGAACGGGCAGAGGATAATGTCACATCATGGACTGTACGTGATAAACTTAATTATATTCAATCGCAACGTGCCACCGGAAACGAAAACGAAGTAGAACGACTGCTGGATCAATGGAATAACCTGCCGCAGGAAGATCAGGAACTTATTTCCTCCAGTTTCAGGGCAATGGATATTTTCTTCATGGATAGTGCTGTTTATGAAGTTCATTCCATGGAAAGCGTGAATACAGAGAATGCAGAATTTTCCCCGGTATATTTTAAAGAGGGCCTACTGTTTGCTTCATCACGCGGCGAAGGAAATGTATCCTCCAGAAAGTATCACTGGAATAATGAACATTACCTGGATTTATATTATGCTTCCTCTGTGGATAATGAGGCGGCTACATTTGAAACCAATTCAAAGTTTCATGATGGGCCTGTATCGTTTTTCAACAATGAGTCAAAGGTTATTTTCACACGAAACGAGAAGGCAAAAAATAAAAAGGATCAGCGACAGCTGGCACTTTATGAAGCAGATGTTTCTCCGGAAGGGAGATGGGAGAATATTAAGCCCCTCTCGTTGAATAATCCATCCTATTCAGTTTCACACCCGGCAATCACGGAGGACGGAAATGTTCTATATTTCGTTTCGAACCGCGAAGGGGGCTATGGCGGAACAGATATTTATCGTTCTGTTCGCCAGGGTTCCGGATGGTCTGAGCCTGAAAACCTTGGTGCAGAGATCAATAGTCCCGGAAACGAGATGTTTCCTGTCTTGTTCAGGGAGGAATTGTTCTTTGCTTCTGACGGGCATCCGGGAATGGGCGGACTGGATATGTTTGCAGCGGAGAAGGTTGGACGGGATACATATTTCATTCGCAATTTAGGAGCGCCCTTAAACTCCACCTGGGACGATTTTGGATTGATTACCCGGAATGGCAAAGACGGTTATTTCTCCAGTAACCGTACGGGTGATGATGATGTCTATTCTTTTGTAAAAGGGAAGATTGTTGTTGAGATCACCTATGTGGACGACCAGGGAAAAGTGCTGGACAGTGTGGCAACGATGCTGCATGGCAAAAAGATGTTCTCAAACCTGGAAGGAAACATTACCAGGGTATATCTCGATCGTGAAAGTGTAAATGATCTGCAGGCATCACGATCATCATTCGCCGATACAGCATACCAGATCACAACAAATGATGAATTCTTTATTTCGCGGACCATCCCGTTGCGCCCTTTGACGGATGAGATCAACCGTGGCGTGGTAGACCTCTATCCTGTTGCTGTGAATGAGGAAGGTTACGATCTTTTTCTTGGAAAGGAATTAAGACTCATGAAAGCGGATCCGGGAGAACAGTGGAGGAATAATTTTGTCATAAAAAAGGTGCCGGAAGGACTCCAGGAAGACAAAATTGAAAACGTGAAGGGTC